>JAIYDN010000052.1 GCA_027487485.1 Planctomycetaceae bacterium
ACTGTTCCTGGAGCTTGCAACGAATCCCCATCTCAAGTTCCCAGATGAAGGCACTATCCGCAAGATGGAGTTCCAAAAGACCCGATGGAAACGTCGTATTCGAGTCACTGAAATCGGGAAGTGGGCCTGGTTGGCAGTTCTGAGCAGTTGAGGACAACTGCTCGACATTGTCGAACAGTTGTCCCCAACTGTTCCTGGAGCTTGCAACGAATCCCCATCTCAAGTTCCCAGATGAAGGCACTATCCGCAAGATGGAGTTCCAAAAGACACGATGGAAACGTCGTGTTCGAGTCACTGAAATCGGGAAGTGGGCCTGGTTGGCAGTTCTGAGCGCAGTTGAGGACAACTGCTCGACATTGCTCCTTGGGTCGGTGCCACGCGCTTTGGGTGGACTTGGCTGATTAGCACGAATCAATAAAAAAGGGGGCGAATTTTACTTCGCCCCCTTTTCGTTTCTTCTAGCCGATAGACCAAAGACTATTCCAATGCGATCGTAAGATCTTCACCAGCTGCCACGACAACAGTTCGTTCCATGGAAGATTCATAGTACTTAGGATCCACCTTTTTCAAAGCTTGTTCCGACGTCTTGGAAGGCGACTGAACAACGGAGAAAACGTACTTTCCAGGAGACAGTTCACTTTGGAAGGTACCGTCTACTGCTACCGGAATCGACTTAGGATGCCCATCGCCCAAGGGTTGAAGAGCAATATTCACGTCGCCGAATGGCTGGCCTTTAAGCGTAACCTTGCCCTTCGTTGCGGTAGGAGCCGCCATTTCGCGGATCCCTGGGCCACAACCCACGAACAATGTCAGCAGGGCTAACACCAAAAATCTCATCGTTTTTCTCCTTATCCTTGACTAACGCTTTAAAATACTATTCGTCCGTAGCAACAATTTGGCCATCGTTGGCACCAACCATGAACTTCAGGACTACAGCATCCGTGGTAGCAGACATGAATCGCACGGAACCGTCACCCAAGGTGGCGTTAGCTCCGCCGGTATGGAACGCAAATGGTTCGTCGTTAGGACCGCAATTGTTAACCGACCAACGGCACTCAACTGGACCACCGACTGGCGACGCATAATTGTTGATCTTTGCAACTCTTGAAGCCGGTAAAATCGCACTGCTCGGGCCAGAGACACCGTTCGCTGCAGCGTCGGCATCGACCCAAGCGAAAACTCGACGACCGTTAGCTCCGGTGCTCATGTTGACCGGGTCAGCTGCGCTGGATACAGGTGTGAAGCGAGTCGAGAAAGCACCGAAGGAAGCAACGCTTGGGTGAGCCCGGCCAGCATCTTCGATCATCATAACAGTGTTGCTTGTTCCGTCTTGAACACGAGCGAATCCACCGCCATCGCAATTCAACATGCCACCGACTACAGCTGCCAACCAAAGAGGGTTTGCTGCGCCGGTTGGAAGAACTCGCGTTCCACGAGTCGAAGCGGTTGTGGAATCGATATCGGTCAATGCGACCACCATGTAGTCGATCCCGCCGTAACCGTGAACCGGATCACGAGACTCATTGCCGATCGGAGCGGATGGGCAAACGAAAGTCGGGATCTTAGTCTTTCCAGCAACTTGACCGGATGGGAATCCTGGGTCGTCGTAATTTCGTCCGGTAGCTTTGGCATGGAGCAAGCAGCCAGTGCCAGTGACGAATGCAGTGCCGCTTGGAGTAGCGCCGTACAAAGTGATCGGGTTGCTGTTGTGATCAAGCAAGTTGTAAACTGCTGTTTGCTCGATGTAGGGCAACAACTGAGTTGGAGTCGAGTGAATCATGTAAACGGTGGAAGCTCCACCGGTCGAATCGCATTGACCGCTGTTAGGGAGCTTCTTGTAAGCGCTCTCGAAGTTGTGAACTGCCAAGCCCAGTTGCTTAGCATTGTTGCTGCAGCTCATTCGGCGAGCTGCTTCACGAGCGGCTTGAACCGCTGGCAACAAAAGACCAACCAAAATGCCGATGATAGCAATAACTACCAAGAGCTCAACCAACGTGAATCCACGACGGGATCGTTGGCCCTTCCAAACATTATTAAAAACAGATAATCGCGACATACTTCACATCCTGAAGGACCGAAAAGATTCAAATTGCCCAACCAACTCGGTCGAGCTTGACGGCCATATTCTGATTCGAAATATTAAGAAACGGCTAAGCTAATGTTAAGTTAGTGTTAACTGTTTATTTTGGCACGCGAAAATCTTGTGGCCAATTTTTAAAGCGCGGTAAAGTCGCCTTCGGGATGGCTAGTGGTTGCTTAAATGTCTTTATTTGTGCAATAGGAAACATTGTGGTTTCCTGCAAACTAGGCGGATGGGGCAGGAATTCGCTTTGCTAGTGGACATTGTTTGAAGTGTGGAGAGAACCACTAGACGTCCAAACAGAACGATAACACAACGGCAGAAGGATGGAAGGTGGGCAAATTTGCGAGACACATTATTCCAAGGGGCTTGACCGTTGTTTTTGGAAGGAAACTAGGTGAGGTTCTTTCTCGCGAAGTCTTCGGAGCTGTCCACATGCGGCTTGGATGTCGTTGCCTTTTCGCTGCCGAAACATCACGTTAATGCCACCTTCCATGAGGATTTTACGAAATTCGTGGATCGATTCAGGGGCTGGAGTTTCGTACGGCAATCCGGGTACTGGGTTGTAGGGGATCACGTTCAACATGGCCGTTTTACGACGCAACAGCTTCACCAGTTGCTCCGCGCACGCAGGAGAATCGTTTAGGTCTTTCAGCAAAACGTATTCAAACGTGAGGCGGCGACCGGTGGCGTTGAAGTATCGATCGGCGGCTTCCATGAGTGGCACGATGCCTATTTTGTTGTTCACGGGTACCAATCGTGTTCGTAGCTCGTCGTAAGGGGCATGCAAACTAATCGCCAACTGATAGGGTGAATTCGATTCGGCGAGCCGATCGATAGCGGGCGGCAATCCCACGGTGCTGATGGTGATCCGTCGGGGACTGATGCCAAGGCCAATCTCTCCATCCTTTGCAATTTCCAATGCTTCGAGAACTCGAGGCAAATTAGCTAACGGCTCACCCATTCCCATCATGACGATATGGCTTAGTCGTTCTTCTGGGTCAAGAAGCCGCTGCAGTCTTAGCATTTGTTCGACAATTTCACCGCGAGTCAAGTTTCGGTCGACACCGTCAAGACCGCTCGCACAGAAGACGCACCCCATAGCACAGCCCACTTGGCTACTAACGCAAATGGAACGTCGCGGTCCATCTCGCAACAGCACACATTCGATTCTGCCACCGTCGGCCAATTCAATCAGGAGCTTTTCTGTGCCATCTTCGGAATGCTGAGCTTCCTGGGTTTTCGAAGTGAAAATGGCGAATTCCGCCTCCAATTCGTTGCGTAACGACTTAGGAAGATCGGACATGTCTTGAAAGTTATCGACTCGTCTTTGGTAAATCCAACTCAACACCTGTTTGGCGCGATACTTTGGAAACCCTCGTTCTCCCAACCAGTCCACCATGGATTCTTCGGTCTCTTCTAAGATAGAAGTTTTCAATTGGATTGCGGCTGGCTGCTCCTTGATGGGTTCAGCGATGGGTTCAGCTGGCAAAGATTCGTTGGTTGTGGGATTTTCCGAGGACATGATCGGGCTTTAGATGGAAGTTGAGAAGTTCGACGGGATAAACTTCCGTTGGTTTCGAACGTGATATCATACTCGCTCAGCAGGAAAAATCGTTAGGTTTCCCTTTGCTTCTGCAGCCAATTCCAAAGACGTTTTGCGGAAGAGTTGAGGGCCAAGCCAGACATTTGCGAAGGACCGACCCATAACGTTTCGATTTCGGGGGCAGAAAATCCCGCCTGACTTTCGTCTAGCTCCGCCTCGAAGCATGTCAAGGTAATACGGTATCGGGTAACGGCGTGTTTCAATTGATGGACTTGTTTCCCAAGGTGAATACCGCAACCGAAGCGAGCTCGGACAAATTCTGCAATCGTCTTTTGGAGGGTTGATTGCGTTTTGCATTTCGTGGTATCAAAACGCGGAAAGTCCCAGAGACCTGCCCATCGTTCTGAGGCCGAGCAACGTCGAACCAGCAATTGACCTGAGGGATCTCGAATGATGAGTGCCGTCTCTACCAGATCGGTGTAGGTCTTCGGTTTTTTAGGGGAAGGTATCAGGCTTTGTTCACCATGGGCATATGTCGGGCACAGTTTTATCAAGGGGCAAAGAAGGCAGTGGGGATTTTTGGGAAGGCACAATTGCGAACCGATTTCCATCAAAGCTTGATTGAGTTGGCCGCTTCCTGCTCCTTTTGGCAAAACTTGGCTGGCAAAGTCCCATAAAACCTTTTGGGATTCTTGGGTGCTGCAGTCGTTCTTCCAGCGAAGCAATCTGGAATAAAGTCGCTGGGTATTCGCTTCCACAATGGGAAGTCTTGCATCGTCTGCGAACGTCAATACGGCATTCCCGGTGTATCTGCCGATGCCAGGCAGTTCGTGGACATCCTTCGGCTCGGAAGGGAATGTGCCGTTGTGTTGTTCGGCAACCATTTTTGCCGCTGCATGCAATTGACGAGCTCGGCGATAGTAGCCAAGCCCAGCCCAAAGTTGATAGACTTCGTCCAAGTCGGCTGACGCCAAATCACTCACCGTAGGAAAACGCTCTAGGAAACGATGGTAATAAGGGATCACGGTTGCGACTTGGGTTTGTTGCAACATGACCTCGCTAAGCCAGATCGCATAGCGATCGGAAGTGTTTCTCCAGGGTAGATCCCGGCCATGCCCTTGGAACCAAGCGACGGCTTTTTTTCGAAGCGCTCGCAACTCCATAGATGACCATTGAATTGAAGAGTCAGGCACTATCGATCTCGAATGGTATCCGGACGTCGTCCCAAGGTTACTTTCTTTTCTGTAATCCCTTGAAATCGTCTTTCATATTCGATGGTAACTTCTTCGCCATCGGCAAAGTTCGCAAGCTCTTTTCGAAGGTCTTCAAACACGACCACTTTAACTCCGTTGATGCTCAAAATTTTGTCGCCCGATTGAAGTTCGGCCAGTTGAGCGGCCCCGCCCGGCACGACTTCATCGATAATGACCGATGTTGGTGGGCATTGAACACCCAAAAAGCCACCGCGAGCGATCATGAGTTCCGAGCCTTCGAACTTGGATCGCAACTTCTGTTGCCCCAAAATGGTCAATTGGGTCCCGAACAAATACATATCGCCGGTGATGGGTAGTTCGCCAAGCAGATCAGCCACCTCGTCACCCACGGGTGAGTAGATCAACTCAAGAAGTTCCAGGTCAGGAGCATTGTTGAGCTCTTCGAGATCTTCCTTCCGAAGCAAAGTTTGCACCAATTGAAGACGTTGAAGATTCGGCAATGTCAGTACTTGCTTTAGAATCTCACGCGTGATGGCAGGCCCTTCTAAGCGAGCAAATTCAACCCCTGTGATCCATCGCAGGCAGTCCAAGTCTTGCGAATCCCCGATGAAATTGCGGTCGATGACAAATGCATTGGGGATTGTCTGACGCGTTGATATCACTTGAATGCTACGGCCGCGAATCTGCAAGCCAAGCCCGTCCAGTTTTTCAATCGCGGCGACTCGTTGCTCTTCACTGATGGCATCGATAATCCGTTGCGCACGAATCGCTTTGGTCGTCGTCTTTGGGTAGGTAGCGTTACGAATGGCTTCGAAAGCGACCGCACCGTCGCCGCTGTACGGGTCAGCAGCGATACTCGACAAGAATTGCAACAGCCTTTCTGCTTTTTCTCCGCTCGCTTCCTTCAAAGCTTCGACTGCAACCGGTATTGCTGCCACTTGGTGATTGTAGAGTTGGATCGTTGCAAATTGGCGTTTGGAGTAGTCCTCATCCCCCAAGTCCTGTGCCCACTGCGTTAACTGGGAAGTGGAAGGAGCAGCCGGCGACGGTTCACTTTTTTTAAATCCCGTGGGCGGTTCCTGGGCGGTTGCAAGCCCTGATAACGCGGCGAGAAAAACGATTCTGGCCAAAAACAAAGCGGACCCTTGTCGACCAAAGTAATGGAGTCGACCAAAACACCGGTCCCAACAGGTCAAGGGATAATCCATGGCTTCACGGGTTGCCTGATTAGGGGATAGTAGCGCACAATGCCCATGTAAGTGCCGATGTAAGCGTTGCCTACGTCGGTTACGAAATGCGGTCGGTCGTGGATGGGAAGCTGCTTTCACATTCATAAACATGGATTCTATCAACTTTTCGGGAAAGCTCTAACGCTTCAATGGAACACAGTTTTATAGCATGGGCCAAACAGCGTGCGGCCCGACTTCCCAAAGTGAAGCTTGGAATTGGGGACGACTGTGCTCTTATCGGTTCGGAATCGCTTGATTTGAACCGTCAGGACCTGGTGGTAACGACCGATTCTTTATGCGACGGAACGCATTTTATCTTGTCGGAATGTGGTGCCCGTGCGGCAGGTCGGAAGTTGATGGCGGTCAATCTGAGCGACCTTGCAAGCATGGCAGCTACGCCGGTTGCAGTCTTTTTATCCCTTTGTTTGCCTCGAAAGGACGCCGGCGACATTGCCGCCCAAGTCTTCGAGGGGGTTTATGACTTGGCTTCAAAATACCAAGTCTCCATCGCAGGAGGGGATACCAACGTTTGGGATGGACCACTTTGTTTGAATCTTACCGCTCTAGGTAAAGTTCCGCTCGACGGCGGTTGGTTGCGAAGCGGTGCTTCGGCCGGGGACGCAATCGTGGTTACTGGCCATCTTGGAGGGAGCATTTTGGGCAAACACCTTTCGTTTGAGCCGCGTCTCAATATTGCTTTGCAATTGCGCGAGCTCGGGCTGGTATCGGCCGCAACGGATATCAGCGACGGACTCGGAGTCGATCTGTTGAGCATGGCGGTGGCCAGTAAATGCGGTGCTGAAGTGTCCTTAGAAAAGATCCCCGTCAGCGAAGCTGCTATTCAATCAGCGAAGAGCTCAGGAAAAACAGCCATCGATCATGCGCTCGGAGATGGAGAAGATTTCGAGTTGATTTTGGCGGTTCCGGCTTCCGGCCTAAAACAATTGCCGGCCGAAATCGACGGCGTCACACTGACTCCGATTGGGAACTTTGTAAGTCGAACCGGTTTGTGGTCTCGGGACAAAGGCGGTGTCAAGCAATTGCCCCCCAAAGGGTACGTGCACGGATCTAAGTTTTCGGAACACGAGCCCCAAGGATACGAAGACCGTTGAAGACGACCAGAACGGTGCTTCCTTCGTGACCAAGTACTCCTAGCCAAAGAGGCAACTGAAAGAACGACGCAAGCACGAGGACGGCGATGGTTCCGAATGCAAACACCATATTCTGCTGAACACGTCGTCGCGCTAATCGACTGATCCAAATGGCAAATGGCAGTCCTTTTAGATCGTCTCGCATCAATACGACATCGGCTGTTTCCAGAGCCACGTCGGTTCCTCCGCCCCCCATAGCGATTCCGACATCCGCAGACGCCAAAGCGGGTGCATCGTTGACCCCATCACCGATCATGGCAATCATCTTGCCTTCGGTCGACAAACGTCGGAGTTCGGCGACTTTCCCATCGGGCATCAATCCTGCTCGGTATTCATCCACGTTCAATTGAAGGGCGATGGCTTTGGCAACTTGCTCATGGTCGCCAGTCAACAGCACAATCTTACCAACGCCCAATTCTTTAATGGCTTTGATGGTCGACGCCGCCTCAGGGCGAATTGCATCCGCAACACCAATAACGCAGCCCATGCCCGCTTCCTTTGCCAAAACGATGATCGCTGTTTGACCATTGGCCCGCATCCGGTCGGCGTTGTCAGCCATGCCAGGCAGAAGCGGAACATTTCGTTCTTGAAATAGTGCTTCACGTCCCACGCCGACCCAAACGCCATCCACCCTCGCGTGTACCCCTAGACTGGTCAGACTACTGAACTCGGTCAATTCAAACGCTGGTCCCTTGGGCTCTTGATTGGCAACATAGTCCAAAACGGGGATAGCCAATGGATGCTCGCTTTGCTTTTCAACCGCAGCAGCCAGCGCAAGGATACGCGAAGGTTCGGATCCATCAGGATACCAAACCTGCTGAACAACAGGATGCCCTTGAGTTACGGTTCCGGTTTTGTCCATGGCAAGGACATCGATCTTACCGAGTTTTTCCAGTTGAGCGGCTCCCTTGAACAAGACTCCCTGACGTCCTGCTTTTGCAATGGCAGATAACATGACCGCTGGAGAACTGACAACCACCGCGCAAGGAGAAGCGGCAACCAACAGAACCATTGCGTGATAAAAGGCGTCCGACCAGTCATCGGTATGCACTAGTCTCGTCGCTAAGAGAACGAAGGCCGAACAAGCAAAGACTCCCAAAACGTAAGGTTGCTGCCAAGACTCGACAAGTCGTTGGGTGGGCGTCTTTTGAGATTGCGCCTCGTGGACCAATTGAACGATACGTTCCAAAGTGGTGTCCGCAAACACTCTTTGCATTTCAACGATGACCGTTCCGGATCCATTCATGGTTCCCGAAAAGACTTCGCCTTGAACCCCTTTCTGAACAGGAACACTTTCGCCTGTGATCGTCGATTCGTCAATCCAGGTCTCCCCGTCGAGAATCGTTCCGTCGACCGGAAAGCGTTCTCCCGGGCGTACTCGCACTCTGTCGTGCAACTGAAGGGATTCAATATCGATCCATTCGTCTACCGAGCCGTCTTGCGATATGCGATTGGCCTGTTGAGGTCTCAGTTGAATCAATGATTCAATGGAGCGATTGGTGCGGTACGTTGCGTATGCTTCCAACGTTCCGCTCAAGGAAAACAAGAACAGCAGAACTCCACCTTCCAGCCAATCACCTAGCACTGCAGCCCCCAAAGCGGCGACCACCATCAGGGTGTCAACGGTCAGCTTTTTCTCCAGTAGGTTGCTAAGCGATTCCGCGAGAGGTCTTAGCCCGCCCGCTAAATAGCAAATCAACCACGCAGCGATTGCGACCCCAGGTTGGCCTGGTGCCAACCACGCAATGAGGGCTGCGGAAATTCCTGAAACGGCACATAACCCCGTAGCCACAGCGCTCCGATAGGGAATCGCGCTATGTTGACTCATCGATTAGTTGCCTTTCAATTCTTCGTTCATCCAGTTGATATAGCGTTGCCAGCCTTCGCGATCATGACTGGTCACCGCTTTGAATTTAGCATCTTTTTCGGTGGAGATTCGATTCAAAATGTCTTTTGTCATTTCCAAAGTGCGTCGGCTATCGGCTGGCTTTCCCAATTGCTTTTGGCAATTTGCGATTTGGATCATGGCTTCAATGGACTCCGGTTCATTGATAAACCGATTGGCTGCGTCGCGGTAGCTGACCATGGCTTCATCATATTCACCCGCTTCAAACAAAAGGTCAGCTTCGCCAAAAAAACTATTTCTCAGGAAGTTTTCTGAATTGCGGCTCGTTTCCGAATTTGCACCTTCGCTAGGTTGAGAAACGATCTCTTGACGCAACTTGCGAAACATGGCTCGCGACTTCGCCAACAATTCCTTGTTCTGATTTTTCCAATTCGTGATGGTGTCTTCATTGGCTAATCGGTTTTCCCGTAAGAGAAGCTCCGGCCAGGTTGCTGCCATTTGATACGCCTTGGCGGTCGTGTACATCATGCGTGAGCGTCTTGGGTCCGATTCAAAGCGTCGGAGCCCTTCTTCGATTCTGGCGATTCCTCGAACCAGTTCGTTGTAGCTTTGTTCTACAACCCCCAGATTCTCCACCGATCGGCTCGGACTTTCTTGAATTGCATGCAAGGCTTGAGCCTGTAGTTTTTCCCCTTTTCGGAATAGAAGCTCGCCCAACTCGAAAAGGGATTCACGCCAAACCGAGCTTTCCGGTTTTAGATCACTGTAATACAAATTCTGTACGATCAATTCCTCGGCAGCGGTAAAGTCATCTTTGGTGGCATAAAGCTTTGCTGCTTCCAACCTTGCGTCGTGTATCAGCGAAGTACTGGTGTTGGTATCTAAAAGCTTTTGCAAAGTGGAAAGGGCTTTGTCGACTTGGTCTAAGGAGTTGTAGTTTCTTGCTTTAGTCAGAAGGCCAAACGGAACATTTTCGCGAGGTTCGAACTGAAGGTAAAGGTCCAGATGCCGATTGCTTTCCTCAAAGTCTCCGGCCAAGCGATAATTCTCAATCGCCTTGAGGAGTAAATTGTTGTAATCGGGAGCACGCAGCATTTTCGTTGCTAATTTCGAAAACGCGATGGCTGCAATTCGATGATAGGCTTCCGTTTTTCCATCGGTCTCGCCTTGGCTTCTCAGTTGCTTCGCCCAGAGGTCGTAGAGTCGGCTTTTGATTTGAAGACGACTTTGTTCCTCGCAAAAGGGAGGAAGTAAGTTTGCGAAGCGAGCAGCTTCAGCATAGGCTTTTTGGTCAATCATTCGTTGTCCCGAGGCCACCACTTTGTTTCGCATACTACCGATGGGCATCCAATCATTTTCATACCATCGCTGCTCGCCAAAATTTTTAGTGATATGCTCCAGGGTGGCGACGGCGTCAGCGAATCGTCCTAGATCAATCAAGCAATCTATTTCTTCCAATCCACTGACAAGACTTTCAGCTTCGTAGGGTGATGAGAGCCTAAGTATACTAAACGTGCTGACCGCATTGGTCTTTTCACCCAGGTCGCGCACGACCCGACCGAGCTCAAGATTGCTTTGCCTTCGGATGTGAACTGGAATGTTTGGGTAATCCAGAACCCGTTGGAAATAGGAAGTCGCCTTTTGAAGCTTCATTTTTTGCTCTGGCTCGGGCGATTCCATGGCAAGTTTATGCAGGCATCGCCCGACGATCAGTTCGCATTGTGCTCTTAAAGGCGAATCGGGGGCAATCAAGTCGTCAAACGCGATAACCTTGTCGTATTCTTTCATGCTATATAGGATCTGCATCTCTTTGAGATTGGCCCGATCATCTTCATTCAAGGTGCTCTTAGGTAGAGCTCGCCATTGTCGCACTCGTTCCAAAGCAACATCGGGGTCCTGATTGGACTCGGATAGGTCAATGTCGACCAACCTTTCAATAGCATCCACGCGGCCTTGCGGCCATCTTTCGGCAGCAATCTCCAACGCGGGTTCTGCTTCTTCCCATCGTAATAAATCGAACAGTGCTAGACCTAACAAATAGTTTCCTTGCCCTTCATGGCCTTCAGGAAATGAAAGATCGCGGCTCTTCGAAAGACGCTTTACTGCCTCTTCATTGTGTTCGATCGACACTCGACGTTGTTGAATCGCTTCCGCCTTGCGTCTTGCATGTGCCCCCAAAAGGAATTCCTTTTTCGAAATGTCCGATCGCTTTTTTATTGCGGTGGCAGGTAGAGACCGAGCGATGCGGGCTGACGATTCACCATCTCCCTTACGAAGCAATCGAAGGCCAATGTCAAGCTGCTGCGTTGCGTCTGGGGAGCTATCCATAAACAACAGTAATCCGAGAACGGAAAACGAAGCGGCGACCAACGCCCCAACAGCCCCGATGAGGAGTTTCTTGCTTAAGCCGCGACGCATGTGGAAACGACGGATCCGACTCCCGGAATGAACCGACCCTTGAAATAGTGTGGGATTCGAATCGTCAACCATCTACTGAATTCCCGTGACAAGACGCGCTAAAGCTGCTAATGGAGCAACGCACACAAGTTCTCGCCATGCAGGGTCCAACATCAAGCGTGCGACTAAAACAGCAAACCACAACACAAGCGATCCTTCCCCCAAACGTCGCAAGAGCTGAAGCGCCTTGAAGCTGTGAGACTGGGAGAGGGCTAAAAGAGTGGGTTCCGACACCTTTTCGGCCATCTTGAAAGATACCGCCGGCACCTCTTGCATCTCTGGTTTGCAAACGGTGACTTGCACCGTTCCTAAGAATGGAATACCGGCCATTTCAAACCGTTGCTTTTTCACGGGACTGGCAAGCGAACTGTTACGTGAAGAGGATTTGCCAGCCGGTTGATTTCCAATCGCTTGGTTATTTGCTACCACCAAGGTTATCCATCGATTCAAAGAAACCACTTTGCCGATCCTCGTGGCTTTCCCACCATGCAATCCCCAAGGTCGCGCCCACCAGGCAAGCAGAAACCAAATCGCAAAGCAAATCGATGCAAGCACGAATAAACGAACGGGTGGGATCGCATGTGCAATCGGGGCGACCGAGGGAGAGCCGGTAAAGTTTAGATAGCCTTGGGTTTGAGCCTTCAATCGATCGATGCTGATCTCGAGAGCCTGAACCTTTTGAGACTGTTTGACAATTGCCGTTTCCAGTTGCTGAGCAAGATCGTCGACGCCCAAACGATTGGAACGATGTGAAACAAACGACGAAAGCTGGAATCGAGTGCCCGGCGTTTTCGAAACCACTTTGGAATCACTTGAATCAGCCGTGTCGGCCACCTGATCTGTGGAGACCTCTCGAGATTCTTTTTCTCGTTTCAAATCTAATTCGTAAAGCTTCTTACTGTGCAAAGCAGTCTCAAGAATCCAGCGTTCCTTCTGGATCTGCTTTGTTATTTGCTTGCACTCTTCGGATTGCACTTGAGGCTTCGTCAATTGATCCAACATCATTTCCAACTGACCAGCACGACTTCGAGTATTAAAAACCATTGTGACACGTGCCGAGACCAGATCCGAATTGACAGCTGCGCCCGCATCGACAGCCGCGCACTGGACGTCGTCGATTTCAAAAGAAAATCCTGAGCAACTCTCGGACACCAAGCTCTTTCCTTCTAAGCCCTGAAGGATGGGCAATCGATGTTGCGAGATAGCAATATTCGTTGTCAACTTGTATTCCACCCGTTGAATAGGAAGCCAGTTGGCAGCCCATAAGCAAACGGAAATGGCAGCAACGAGACTGAGCCACCAGCGTTGATTGCTTGCTAAAAATTGCACGATAGGAATCACTTCAGGGGCGGGATGGGATTTGACTTCACCGATACATGTTAGTTCTTCGGCTTCTCGACCAGAGAAACTGAGTAAAACGGTCCTCTTGCCTCGCAGGAAAATAGTTCCTAAACCGCAAACTTTACCTAACCTCCAGAATCGCTTTTCGTCGATAGACCCTTTGTTATTCGCGATTCCGCCGCATGCATTGACCATGCCGTGCTTGAGTGACCGTACCCTGCCTTAGGAACAGCATATGAAACCAGCCAAACTTGCCCTGTTTGCGTTTTTCTTAACGCTAGGACTCAGCCTGAGTGGCTGCAGTTTGTGCTGCTCGCCCTATTTGGATGACTACGCCGCGTACGGCTCCAGAACGCCTCGAATGGACATGAAGCACGGTCGCGTTGGCTCGATCTTTAGCGACCCCCAACTTACGGGCAGCGCTGTTCCGTATTCTGGCTCACCATCGTCGAACGAACAGCCCGTTTACTTTGATTCCGAGGGCAACGAGATTGAACTCATCAGCGGCTCCGAAGTCATCGTAGACGAAGGGCCTTGGGGCGACGCCATGGACGCCATCGAGTCGAACGAAGGAAACGATGGGTTAGACGAGTAACTTTACTGAAGTCCGTCGATGAACTGGATCAGGCTTTTGGTGATGAGTTTTGGGTCGTTGCCAAAAAGGGTTCGGAAATCGCGAAGTCGATCCGATGCGGAATAGTCTTGGTAGGGTGGCATCTTTGCATTGAACTGCAGATATTCAGTGAACTCCTTCGAGCGTCGTTGCGACAGATAAGCAACCATCGCCCAAGAAACACAATACGATTCCATCGGGTTGGATTCAAACTTGGAGTCGTTTCGTATCAGACTGTCCAGCAATTGTGAAATCGAGGATGGATTTTTCGCAAGTGCTTTCCAGTCGTGTTTGCGTGAGTCAGGCCAGCGCGAACCACCTTCTTTCGTTGTTAGCCCCGCAAGGCCAGGGGATTCAAACATCGTAGCAAACCCCTCCACGAGCCATAAAGGTGTTGATGCAAGCCTTTGGTGCAACCCCGAATTGAAGGCAAGTTGGTGTGTGGCTTCATGGCAAATGGTGGCAATCGTTTCTGAATTGTCACCAATGGGTGATTCGAAAAGAACAATCCGATTCGACTTCTGCGAATAGTATCCGACGCAATTAGGAGGGAGATTGGCCGATTCCTGGTGGGCGTATCGCAAAAATTCTGCATGTGTTCCAAAGATGATTGCGGTCAAAGGAAACTCGATCGGGCGAGTCTCAATTCCGTGCGTAGTGCAATAAAGTCGAAACGAATGAACAATGCTTCGAAAACGCTTGGCCCATGCAACGGCTTGGTAAGGCTGCGATACGATCAAGTAAGGCGATTCCTGTTTGACCGTGTATTGCTTGCCAAATTCCGCTCGCAGTTCCATCGCCAAATCGTTTCGATCCATCGGCTGAAAACGTTCTTGAAGAACCGCCTGACGTCGTATGGTCGCGTTCTCTAAAAACCGGATCTTACCGTCGCTTCCCATCAGAAAAGTTTGGTCTGCGAAAAGACCGATGGGAACGCCCGCCAAGGTTGAGTCATTCGTTTCAATGTACAGCAACGGCGGCCTTGGGTCGTTGGGATCGAAACGAGAATGGGAGGTTCGTTTTGGAAGGGCAGGATGGGGGGCCCTGCGTTCACTCTGAGTGGCAGTATCACTGTTTAAGGCATACGCATTGAAATCATCTGCTTGAGGTGAAACGGGTTCAGCGTTCGCGCTCGTGAAATGCACTTGCTCCTTAGGCAATCGATCTGCCGCCGAATTCGCCTCGAACATTTGCGGCGCTCGGTAAGAATCAAGATCGCAACCAAGAAGGGAACAGAACCCAAAGATTCCCCCTATCGAAAGGGCCAATGCACGTGGGCTCGCGCTGCCGCGAGACCCCGCAGAAGCTGATTTTTTCAGGTCTGTACTCACGCGCTGGATGTTCTGTAAGGGACGGACGGAAGGTGGACGCCTGCGGGCCATTGAGAGCAACCTAGCTTTTTCGGCGACGTGATTCCGACGACACCGCGAGAAAATAGGTAGTCTGGGGTGACAAGCAAGTCGAGCGGGAATGGGCTGCAACATCTGTGCGGATTGTGCCGATGAACGTCTTTCGTAGCCACGTTGCGCGACCACGGTCCAACCCACAGGTCTGTGGAAATCCAATCGCAACAACTGGATTCATCTCTTATTTCGTTTCTGACATCGCGATGGATGGGAATGCATTTCATGGGAAACTCGGTACGTCTTTGCATCGTTTTGCACAACCATCAACCCATCGGAAACTTCGACGGAGTCATCGAACAAGCTTATCAAGATAGCTACCTTCCTTTTTTGAATGTCTTCGAGCCCTACGAGCATTTGAAGGTTGCATTGCATACCTCAGGCCCTCTTATGCTGTGGCTTGCAGAGCACCATCCCGAATACTTGGATCGAGTGAAGGCCTTGGTTGCAGCCGGTCGTATTGAGATCGTTGGCGGTCCATTCTACGAGCCCATCTTGACGATGCTGCCAAGCCGCGATCGCATCGGTCAAATCAGCAAATACACGCGTTGGCTTCAGACTCGATTTGACACTGCGGTCACGGGCATGTGGATGCCAGAACGCGTTTGGGAAAGTCAGCTAACGCGTGACATCGTACCCGCCGGTATGCAATACACGATCTTGGATGACTTTCACTTTCGCGCTGCGGGATGGATGGACTCCCAACTAACCAACTATTTTTTGACCGAAGATGATGGTCACGTTTTAAGGGTTTTTCCAGGAAGTGAACGACTCAGGTACCTCCTTCCATTTGCGGCAGCTTCTGAAACGATCGAGTACTGTCGTCAAGTAGCAGCCCGAGCTCCGGATTCGGTGTTGCTGTTCGGTGACGACGGAGAAAAATTTGGAACTTGGCCCAACACTCACGAACATGTTTATCAACGAGGTTGGCTGCGTCAGTTCTTTGACCTCCTAACCGAAAACAGAACTTGGCTGCGTACTTCCACCCCGTCTGAAGTGATCACAGAAACACCTCCAGCAGGTTCGGTTTACTTGCCAGACTGCTCCTATCGAGAGATGACCGAATGGGCTTTGCCCGTAGACCGGCAAGCTGTTTACGATTCGGTCGTACATGAGCTAGAGAGCGATTCACGGTGGCCTCAAATCAAGCAGTTCATGAAAGGAGGCTTCTGGCGGAACTTTAGAATCAAGTACTCCGAAGCCAATGAGATGTACTGTCGCATGTTGGACGTTAGCCGCCGTCTGGAGTTCGCGCGCCGCGGCACAGGAGACAAGACACTATTGCCACAGGCTGAAGATCATCTTTACCGAGCTCAATGCAATTGCCCCTACTGGCACGGTGCATTCGGTGGAATCTATCTTCCGCATTTGCGCAACGCCACCTACCGCGAGCTGATCGCTGCCGACAATTTGATCGAGCGTTCGAATGGTCGCCATGGAGAGTGGGTGGATGTAACTACGGAAGACTACAACAAAGACTTGTATCCTGAGATTCGATTAGCCAACGACCAATTGATCGGATACTTGGCTCCAGCAACGGGCGGGATGCTGTACGAACTGGACGTCCGAGGCATCGAACACAATTTGTTGGCTACGATGCAGCGTCGCCCAGAACAATACCATGCCAAAGTGAAGACGGGCTGTAGCCAATCCTCCCATGAAACGGCTAGCATTCACGATCGAGTTGTTTTCAAGCAAGAGGGACTGGACAAACGACTTCAATACGATGTCTATTCCCGAAAATCCTTGGTCGATCATTTCTTTGATCTCGAGGCGACCCCCGAAGGTGTTCAGCGAGGGACCGCCATCGAACGCGGCGATTTTGCAGCATTGCCTTACGACGCAAAGTTACGACGTGGGACTGGCAAGATTCAAGTCCAACTTTGCCGTGAGGGGAATGCCTGGGGCATTCCTCTGACGATCACCAAAGGGATCACTTTGTTTGCTGGAAGCCATGCCCTGGAAATCACTTACCTTATCGAGGGACTGCCACCAGGAAGACCGTTCCATTTTGGTGTTGAATTCAACTTCGCTGGCATGCCCTCCGGAGCAGACGATCGTTTCTTTTATGATGCACGATGCGAGCGGATGGGACATCTTGGAACCGTCCTCAACATCGAGTCGACCGACTATCTCGGATTGATTGATCAATGGCTGGGAGCCAATGTGCAATGGACAGCCAATCGTCCGTCAGGCTTATGGAGTTTCCCAATTGAAACGGTCAGCCAAAGCGAAGGCGGTTTCGAACTCGTTCATCAATCTGTCTGTGTTATGCCTCACTGGATCGTTCAAGGGGATTCAGAAGGTCGCTGGTCGGTCGCGATGGACTTGATTGTCACTTGCGAACACGAACCCAATTCCCGTTCCGCCAAGTTAATTCATTCATCTTCAGAAGCCGTAGGAGTTTAAATTACTATGAAAATTTCCCCAGTTGTTCAACAAGCGATCGACATTCATCGAGAAACCGAGTCCACTAAAGTCGAGATCGCAACTGCGGTTGCTGTTAAACAGCAAAATGCAGCCAAGGAAGAAGGCAAAGCAGTCCTTCAACTAGTTGAGCAAGCAGCTGCTGTACCCAAACGCGGTATCGACGTCCGGGCATAAGCTCCACTTCGCCAACAAAACACCAAAAAGCATGCTGGAAGTCTCCACCGTCCTGGTACTACTGTGCCTTGTCACCTTTTTGGCGTTTTTGACACGAACATGGTCGATTCCCTACCCGACGATTATGGTGTTGGTGGGAGCGGCAATCGCCTTTGTCCCGGGCTTGCCGCATGTTCAACTGACACCTGAGATTGTGTTCCTGGTGTTTTTGCCCCCACTGCTGTACGCCGCGGCATGGCAAACTCCGATCCATGATTTTCGTCAAAATCTTCGACCGATCGGTCTACTTGCTGTCGGTCTGGTTCTGGTCACTACACTCGTCGTGGGGGTGGTCGCGCACGCATTGTTTCCAGGTTTGCCCTGGGCTGCTGCGTTTGCTCTGGGTGCCATTGTTTCACCACCTGATGCGATCGCTGCGACTGCAATCACCCAGCGTCTTCGGGTTCCGAGACGCATTTCCGTGATTCTGGAGGGTGAAAGTCTACTCAACGATGCAGCCGGCTTGGTGACCTATCGCGTGGCCTTGGCGGTGGCGGCTGGGGAGACTTTCTTTGTATCCGGCTTTGTTTCCCAATTCTTCATCGCCGCGGTAGGGGGCATTGCTGTTGGCTGCTTAGTGGGCTGGGCCGTGATGGCGATCCACAAGCGACTCGATGAACCTGTGATCGAAACCGTGGTCACGTTGCTGACTCCCTTTGCCGCGTACCTGATTTGCGAAGCGATCCATTGTTCGGGTGTCTTGGCTGTGGTGTGTGCCGGTTTGATGGTTCGACAAAGCAGCGGTCGGTTGTTCTCTGCAGCGACTAGGCTGCATGCAACTGCGGTTTGGGAAAGTGTCGTTTTTGTTCTCACGGGTTTGTCATTCATCTTTATCGGTCTTGAAATGCGCGAAGTGGTCCAGAATCTAGCCACCGGTGAGCAGTTCTTGAGAGATGGTCTTGGTGCCATTGCGATCCTGTTTGTGACCATTGCGGTTCGCTTGGTCTGGGTTTTTCCAGCTGCATGGTTACCAAGATTTCTATCGAGTCGGCTGCGTCAGAAGGACCCCTCCCCACCGTGGAAGCACCTACTTTTGATCGGCTGGACAGGAATGCGTGGGGTGGTATCCCTGGCGGCAGCCCTTGCTTTGCCCGCTGATTTTCCTTTCCGAACCCTCATTTTGTTCGTGGTGTTCGTTGTGATTCTCGGCACGTTGGTCGTTCAAGGCGTTTCCCTGCCTTGGCTTGTCCGCATGCTTCAATTGAGCGGCGGCGGTCGTTCTCAATCCGAACAAGAACTGGACGCTCGTTTGGCGTTGCTTGCCTGTGCCAACATCTATCTGGATGAGAAAGCGGTTCGCGGCGTCAACCAAAATGAGATTGAATACCTGCGATCTTACTTTCGCAGCCATGCCGATAGCTGGTTGATGCGATTAAACCTGGATGATGAATCGATCCTTGGGAATCAATCCACTCTTTGTCACAAAGCGTTCTCTGGCGTCTTGGCGGCTCAACGGCATCGGCTGCATCAACTGTTTCGTGAGTCGATCATCGAAGAGGCTTTGGTCCAAAAACTCGAACGCGAGATCGATATGGAAGAATCCCGTATCAAATCGATCGCGAATGCGCCTTGAATCACCAAAACGTATTGACCAGTCAATCCCGCTTCCGCTAATTTGGGTGATGTCGATAGCCGTGTTTGTTTCGCGGTCGGTGTTTTCGTCTTCTAGCAAGACGTTGTGGTCTTCAAGCAAAAGGTGTTTCTGTGACAATTACGCGAGTTGGTACAAACGAAAAGTATTCCTCCGGCTGGGAAGGTATCTTCGGCGGCAAGTCCAGCAAGAAAGTTGCCAAGGCGAGCTCTACGGTAGCTGCAGCCCCTAAAAAGGCTTCCAAGAAAAGCGCAACCAAAGCGGCTCCTAAAAAAGCTGCCGCTCAAGCAACCAAAAAGACTGCAAAAAAAGCCGCTAAGAAAAAGTAGTCCTAGTTCGGCTAGCGAGAATGGCTGTTGGCAGGCACAATCTAGCCATGTTCCGAAAATTTCTAAGATCCAAAATCCATCGAGCGACCGTCACTCAAGCGGACCTCCACTACGAAGGTTCGCTTACGCTCCCACCCGATTTGCTGCTCGCTGCCGGAATCGTTCCTTTCGAGGCGGTGGCGGTTTGGAATGTGACACGTGGCACTCGACTTGAAACCTATGCCATTCTTGGCGAAAACGGTTCGAGCGATGTTTGCATCAACGGCGCAGCTGCCCATCTCGTCCGCCCTGGCGACGTTGTTATTATTGCCACCTTTGGATACTCCCAAGAAAACGGACCGGATTTTAGAATCCCTGAACCCCGTGTCGTCTTCGTGGATCAACACAATCGAATCACCCATACGGGTCCAGAAATCCCAGGCCCTCGTCGCCGCGGATCGGACGACCCGACTGCCGACTCATGCTGCTAAATCGAATTCTTGAAGCGGAAACCGTTCAAAGCCATTCCGAAGCATCCGAGTACGATGCCATGGATCACGCGGGCGTCAACGCACAGTTTGTCAAAGATTTACTCGCTTCCGGACCGCTAGGCCAAGACTGTTTGGATATCGGAACCGGGACCTCTTTGATCCCTATCGAGCTTTGTCGCAACGATCCCGTTGTTCGGGTCATGGCCATGGATGCATCCCGAGAGATGCTTGAACTCGCTCGATATCGGCTCGAAGTGGGTGGGCTTATGCATCGCGTTCAACTGGCTCAGGGCGATGCCAAGAAATTGATTTTTCAAAAAGACTATTTTGATACCGTCTTCAGCAATTCTCTCGTGCATCATTTGCCGACCCTAGAGACCTTTTTTCCAGAAGCCCTGCGAGTGCTTCGAACAGGCGGTCTCCTGTTTGTGCGAGATCTAGTGCGACCGCACGATCAAGAAGCCTTAGATGCTTTGGTTGAGCAGTATGCTAAACACGAATCCGAATCGGCTCGTCAAATGTTTCGAGACAGCTTGCATGCAGCCCTTAGCCTCGACGAAGTGAAAAGCCTAGCGGTTGAAGCGGGCCTGGACCCTTCTTGCGTCACGATGACCAGCGATCGCCATTGGACCCTGACAGCTCGCAAGATCGATTCTTCGAACACGCAACAAGAGTGACGTACGAAATGGAAAGACCTTATCTTGAACTGATGCAGAGAATCCTAGACGACGGAATCTCCAAATCAGACCGGACCGGGACGGGTACGTTAAGTCTCTTTGGGGCTCAGATGCGATTCGATCTGAGTCAAGGTTTTCCGCTTCTGACCACCAAAAAGCTCCATCTTCGAAGCATCATTCACGAACTGCTCTGGTTTCTCAAAGGAGAAACGAACACACGCTATCTCAAAGAGAATCGCGTTTCCATCTGGGACGAATGGGCTAGTCCAACAGGGGAACTAGGTCCTGTGTATGGAAAGCAATGGAGATCTTGGGAATGCCCAGATGGAGGTGTGGTCGATCAAATCACTCAAGTGGAACAGCAAATTCGCTCCAACCCCGATTCAAGACGATTGATCGTTTCCGCCTGGAATGTAGCTGATGTTCCCAAAATGGCTTTACCGCCATGCCACCTGCTTTTCCAGTTCTACGTCGCCAACGGCAAGCTGAGCTGTCAGCTCTACCAACGAAGTGCCGATTTCTTTCTCGGAGTGCCCTTCAACATCGCGTCCTACGCTTTGTTGACACTGATGATGGCCAAAACAACAGGACTGGAGCCTGGCGATTTCGTGCACACGCTTGGTGACGTGCATCTATACACCAACCACATCGAACAAGCCAAAACGCAATTGGCTCGTGAGCCCCGAACTGCTCCTTCGCTGACTATCAGCCATGCAAGACCAAGCATTTTAGGATTTGAGTTCGATGATTTTTCATTGCAAAACTACGACCCGCATCCGCATATCGCCGCTCCAGTCGCTGTTTAAACAACGGCCATTCGCCTCAAGTTCCCAGTCGCCTCAAGCTCTTTCAGAATAAGTGACGACAGGCTTCTGTTAACGCAAGCGAAAGTTACGTAAACAATACTCCGTGGCCAGTTCGAACAAAGACATGCTCGGCCGCAGGAATACGATCTCCGCTGAGCCTGATATGTACTGTCGAGCTTCCATCTCAAGTCGGTCTGATTCATTCAGCTGAATTCGCACTTGATAAAGCATCGGTTGCTTTTCTTCAGGGGAGCTCGTCGCATTGGGTACAGTTGCTTGAGTTACCGTACGCGTGTTTTGAGCCGTGCTGGCTATCTCAGCGATACGGCCTTGCCAAATCTTGGACGGGTTCTGAGTCAAAACCACACGCACTTCAGTACCTGTCTTGATGCCCGCAACTTGCTCTTCCGTTAATCGACATTCAATGATGGACTGGTTGTCTTGGACCATCCAGCCCAACAGCGTTCCTTTTTCGACATACCTGCCTAACGATTTCGAACGAGCCCATGGACTTGTACTGGCATTCACCCGATACGATACCAACCCCAGCAACGAGTCCGATGGATTCTCCGGACTTTCAAGCGGTGGGGCAGTGGCTGGCTCAAAGCGCCCAGCAATCGGGGCTGAAATTACCAATTGCTCGAACTCTTGGCTCTTCTGTTCCAACTGACGACGAATCACTTCCCGCTGAGCCTTTAACAGAGGGATGGTTCCACCCGCTTCGTCTTGAAAGTACGCAACCCGTTCCGAAGTAGAAAGCTGAGCCTCCATTTTCGCCAACTTCCCCTCCAAATCCAAAACGGTTCGTTCCAAAGCTTCGTTCACGAGCGAGACCAACGGGGCCCCAACGGCCAGGTTGCTGTAATTCTCGGACGGAAGCATGTCCACCAAACGCCCAGGCGTTAATGCGTACATCGGATATCGCTTTCCGGACACAAAGGAACCGTGGGCAGCGACTCGGTTCGGAAGTGGCTCGTGAAGTATCCAGGCGATCAATAAGCAAACGGCGATCCAGCCCAAGGCGGTCGCCCGTTTTCCCAGAGGTTTGCTCCCATCAAGATTCCTCGGCCACGAGGCTAACCCGACAATCATCGAACAAATCGCATAAATGCCGATCAGACCGACACCTAATCCAGCGACTTGCCATTGCCTAGCGAGGGCATAAACCATTCCTGCCACCGAAACGGAAATGACAACACGATTGATCGACGATGCGAAAAAGTAGAATATCAAGCCTATGCTATTCCATGGCGAACGTCGCGAGCCGGCCTGACCAAGCAAATCGTCGAATGCCTCGAAAGAACGTTCTCTTAAGTTCTGAATATTCAGCCAATCGCAAAGCAGAAAGTACCCGTCATATTTCATCAGCGGATTCGCGTTGAACACGAGAGTCGTGACGGAGCAGACAAGCAATACTTGCAAAGCCGTTGTGTGGAGCCAACCAGGATATGTCCCTACCCATACCAACACGGCCAACGACGCCACAAGAATCTCATTGTAGATTCCCGCGATAGCAATGCTCATGCGCGCATAGCGATCCTGTAGTTTCCAAGCGTCCGTGATGTCCACATAGGGGCACATCATCCCAAAGGACATCAAAACCCCCATCTCCTTGCAACTAACACCATGCCTTTTGCAAACGATGGCATGTCCCAATTCGTGAATCAGTCGAGTTGCTACAAACAAGATCCCAAAGCCAATCAATAGCCCTGGTGTACGAAGCGAGTTCCAACTTGGAAGCTCGGACAATAAACGATCGAATTGCAAAACGAGCAAGCAGAGAGCTATGGTCGCCAGCATCAACCAAAAGGCAACAGCTGTTTTTGAGTAGAGCCAATGAGAGCTACGAGCCATCGGCCCTAGCCATCGATCTGGATTCACCAACGGCACTTGGCATTGCATCCACTTGGACATGGTGCTCGCAAGCCATCGAAAGAAATCAGACGCCATGGCCGCACCAGAAATCGCTTGCGCAGGAGTACTCTGTTTCAAGCCTGCAGGAATTCTTGGATAGGTCAGCTGAGATGTTCCCTCAGCATCTTCGGACGAGAGATGGGGAAAAAGCTGAAACGATATATCGCTCCCTAAAAGTCTGCGTGGATTGGAAGAACGAAGGATTCCAGCACCAACGCATCGCTCTATCAAAATTTTGAGATCAGAAGGCTCAATACGACGCGGTCGGAATTGATCGTGGAACCGATCAATGATTTGTTCGGTCGTGGCCGATCCGTTGATCCATTGCAGAATTTGATATTCATGATCACCGCAACGGAAAAGCCTGCGAGTCAACGGATCGGAAGCTATCCAGGTCTTTTCTAAAGCCTGACCATCCACAATCGCCTTCCATTGAATATCCGGTCTCAACCGGTACCCTAATGTATCAGGTGGGTCGGCAATCATGGCGTTCGAACATTCGCAAGCTGCATTCGTACAGTCATGCCCGGCAGCAACAACCATTGATCGCCGCTCTTCTGATTCTGGATTGTCGCGTGCACTCGAACCGAGCCGGTTGAGCTAACGTCCGGATCAAACGAAGTGATCTTGCCGACAAATCGATTTTCGGACTGCCCACGATTTGAAATGACCGAAACAGGTTGATTAACTAGGGTCGAAGGATCGCGTTGATTGATGTCTACAAAACAATCCACCCGTAACTCATCCAATCGGATGATTTTGACCAAGGCAGTCCCCGCTTGTACCCATTCGCCCGGCCGGTGGTCAATCTTGACAACCGTTCCAGCAATAGGGGATCTCAGAATCAATCGGTCTGCTTTTTGTTGCCCTAAAACGACACTGGCTTGAGCGAGCTTGGCTCGAAGGTCTTTTTGTTGTTTCGATGCTCGGGCTTGGGTTATCCGAACTTTCGTTTGCGCCAGCGCTAGTTGTTTTTGACGCAGATCGAACTCACCTGAATTCCCCTTCGAGGTCATTTCTTCGTAGATGTCGACCTGAAGCTGCGCCTCCTCCATGAACGCCTCCGCCAATCGGATCTCACTCTCATCATTTGCCTCCGCGGTTGCAACCTGAGCCTGCAGTCCTGCAACGCCTTTTTCAAGTTCCGCAACTTTGGTATCCAGCTTGACAATGATCTGATTCGCGGCCACATGATCGTTCTCGGTCACTTCCAGGGAGGCAACGACCCCCGATTCTTGCGAGGGAAGTTCGATACTCTCAAGAGTGAAGACGGGGCAACGCTCAAACGTCATCCAATCGTTATTCACTTGAAGCGATGTAGCGGCAAGCGAACCTGTCTCTGTTGTTGCCGCGAGACGCAAGGATTGCTTAGTCTGACCTCGCGATGAGTCTTCTTGCGCCATGATCTGATAGCACATCACGACCGCACTTACGGTCACCAAGAAGGCAGATCGTTTCGTAAGTCGTAGGTTCATTAGCGAGTACACTTGTTTTGAAATCGTCTTCTTGAAAGACATGGTCGGTGAAAATGAGCCCTAAATCCACAGTCGGATTTGAGTGATAGCGCGACGAACAAAATCTTTGCCCAAAGCCCAGGCCAGCGGCCCTTTACCATTCGGTATGGAAACGCGAGCTGTCGCTCCTGCCGTTGCAACGTTTTCAGGAAGAGTAGAACCGTCGACATCAAACCGCAGTCTTAAAACAGAGTTGGCATGCGAATCGAATTCCAGAGGAACTCCCGATGCTACGGAATCGATTCTTGGTAGCGTCTCTTGGTTGAAGCGAATGTGAACCTTTTGCTCAGGGGATCCTGTCATGGTCGCAGTCGGATCCGGGTTATTGGCTGCGATCGATTCTTTGAGCTCATGGGCGTTGTACTCCGGCAAGACAGCTTCGAGCATCCATTGTGAGTCCGCTTGATGAATCGACATCAACCATTGGCCGGTTCGAACAGGCCGATCGGTCAGATTGTTTTTGACGTTCCACGTTGCGACCGTTCCGTCAAGTTCGGCGACGATCAACATGGCGTCGAGTTGCGATTGGAATCGTCGAATCAGCTTTCGTTCCACGGCTTGAACGGACACAAGACTTTTCCGTTCTCCTTCCAACTCATCGCGTTGCGCGGAGGTTAACGTGGTTTCTCGAAGTAACTTGGATTCAATATCCGACATGCGTTGCTGATTGCGTGCCTGTTGAGCCAACATGTTGTCGTAATCGGATTGCAATGTTTGCGAACGGAGTTGCAAGACAGGCGTTCCGGCTTTTACTTCTTGACCATGATCCACCAGGACCTTTTCGACAACAGCATCCCACGGTGCATAAACGTGTTGTTGCTCCGCTGGAACCAAAACCGCAGTGGCATGTAGCCGAATCGGGACGGGAATCGAAAGGATCAGGCCCATCAGAATCAAACCGACCGCCCAATAGGCAACACGTGGCCAAGTGGTCGGATTGACGATTGAACGCACGCTGGAGGAAACCTCGCTGCTTTCCCGTAAGGCGGATTTCCACCAGGGTATCTGCAATGCCGACAGGCCCAGCCTTGCAATCATGGAACTCTGCGAGCCAACATTCGCGGGGGGATTTGCAGATCCTGACCAAATCGTAAGCACCGCAACATCTTGTTTAGGTTGCAATGATCGCGATGCTGAGTTTGCCGGTGTTCCAAGATGGCTCTTTAACGGCTTGGCCCAGCCCGTGTACGAAACCGAAAACGTAACAAAGAATCGCGACAAATCTGGATCGCGATCGCTGGCTGCTACATGGTGCGCTTGGTTCTCCAGAATTCCGCCTCCTGCAAGCTGAGTATTCAAATGGGCGGCGATGCGTTCGATCTGCTCAATCCCTGTCGCCCGGCGATCTATCTCCATGAGGCCGGATGCGGCAACCACCCGCCATCTTCCAAATCGACTCGGACGATACAAAAGAAACGCATGATCCGCCTGAGCGTGATCGCGAATCGATCCCATCATTTGCGCTAAGCCACGTTTTACATGAACACTGGTCGATAGTTCATCCATAGTACGCTCCGCTAAAGTTAAATACTCCCGATCCCGCTCGAAAATCCGTAATCGATAGGTTCTAAAGTAGTCTCCGAAAAGATCCGCCATCTGGGCAACGAATCGCAGATAACCGCGCTGGCTTGAAGGTCCCCCGCTCGGCGACTGAACCACTTGGAGCCAAAAGTCGCTCCGCTTCTCGTGTGTCGTCAAAGGAGCGTACATCAACAGTTCGGAAGTAGGATTGCTCGGGCGATCACGTTGCAATAAAACCTCTCCAGGCGGAATTAAGATCGGTTGACGTTCGCCTGCAACAGCATCCAAGATAAGCCGATGAGAGTCCGAAGGATCGCGATCGTGTTGCTGATTTGGGTCATTCGCCATTTCCGCGATGAGCAACTGCGGGAGATTCACCCCCGATACCAAACGCCAACTCGAGTCGGGCATTCTTTGCCAAAGACCAGCTCCAATCGCACCCATCGCTTGAAGCACCTTGGACAAGGCGTTGTCCGCAAAAACCCTAGGCTCCACCACGGAATTTGCAAGCGAAGCAATCGATTGAACGATGACTCGAATTTGATCCTTGGTTTGCTGTACCAAGGCATTGTCTAAAGGCAGTGGGCTTCTTCGATCGACCAACGATTCTTGCTTACCAAGACTTGCGGCATTGATGGGCAATGCAAAGGAAGCGAAAGAGGCAGACGCAAAATGCTGGCTCAGGTCCCCTAACTCGCTTGCGAGCGAGGGATCGTGCATCGTTGTTATCGGTTTGGCCCCTGATGTGCTAGTCATAACAGGTGGGGGTACCAAATCCTGCTCGACAAATCAAGACGAGTCTGCGATCAGATACCCGCTTGCAAGGCCGCAACCACTTCCTCACCATGAATCAAAACATCCACTTCGGTGAAGATCTTCTTGACGACACCGTCCGTTCCAATAATGAAGGTAGTGCGCTTGGCGATGGGGGTGTTCTGAATCTCTGTAAGTGCTCCGTATGCGGTTGTCACTTTTTTATCGCTGTCGGACAGGATGTCGAAGTTTAGCTGATGACCATCAGCGAATTCTTCGTGCGACTGCACGCTGTCCAAGCTCACTCCAAAAACTTCCGCCCCTAACGATTGGATTTGAGCCTTCCGATTGCTGAAATCCAGGGCCTCGACCGTGCAGCCCGGTGTGTTGTCCTTAGGATAAAAATAGAGGACGACGGCTCTTTGGCCCAAGAAGGAAGACAAATCGATCATTTGGCCGTCTTGGTTCGGGAGTTTCACAGCCGGAGCGATCGAACCAACTTCGACCCTATTCATCGAATTGATCACCATCAGTACATCGATCGGTCCAATACTGCCGTCCCCGTTCACGTCCATCAGCGGGCCAGAATAATCCAGTGGTTTCGCGGCAAGCGCCCGAGTTCCATTGCGATTGATGTCGTTGATAACAACCAAGGCATCTAGCGGTTCGACGACTCCGGAAACGTTAACATCGAGTCGATTGACAGCATTTTGCCAATCCGCCGCACACATGGAGCGGTCCTCGAGCCGTTCTATTCTTCCTCGAAAAGCCATGGAATGTTGAAGGTTTCTTGGATGTAAAGTAATACTTTGCTGATGGTGCGAAGCTGAACCAGCCACTCATTCGAGTCTACACCTCAGTCAGCATGGATGTCAAATAATTCGTCCACGAACCTACGAAGACTTGCGAAAAATGCTGTTCGAGGCCAACAATCGTGACGGGATCGCAACCGAAAGGTGGATTCCGGTTGCGAAGCTTTAGAAACCGTTTGTTAGGAGGGCGAATCCGACTTCATTTCAATAGAAATTGGGGGAGTGTGACCGGAATCAAACGTCGGAACGCTGCCGTCATCTTCCAAGTCGTCCTCAAAATCATCTTCGTCAAAACTCTCGTCGTCGAGTTCTTCGTCGTCCACATTGAGGGAGTAATCAGAAAAATATTGGGGTCCTCCTGCATCACCTAAAATGAATTCGTAATTGCCGTGCCCAAGTTTTTGGAGAGTGTCGAGAATTGACCGCTGTTTTTCTGGGGAGTCATTCGGGCCATTGGTG
Source organism: Planctomycetaceae bacterium (assembly GCA_027487485.1). GTDB lineage: Bacteria > Planctomycetota > Planctomycetia > Pirellulales > Pirellulaceae > JBKCUI01. The sequence continues at coordinate 28,370 of JAIYDN010000052.1, forward strand.
TATGTTGGCTTTCCGTTGCGACCAAACACAAACTCCTCAGTGCAGGTCGTTGGATCTACGTTTCCGAAAATCAATTTGCAAAGACCGGTTTCCGAGCTTGGCTCAAAGCCGATATTCTTGGCATAAGCTGTTGCATCTAAAATCAACTTGAGAGCGTACTCGGGAGACACTGTCGTCATGTCTGCCTCGGCATAACGACCGCGGAAGCTCTCCATATCAAAGTCTTTGATGAAGAAGGCGTCTTTGATCCCCAAGCAAAACAAATCGACGAGGAATACGGATGCGACGACCCCATTTCGCGTTTGGCGAATTGCGAAAATAGTCCGCATCCCGGAGTCGCCACCTAGGTAACAGCCAATCCATGGGGCGCGTTCGGCAGCCGCCAGAATGATCTGCCGATTGGATGTGTTCAATCGCGAGTTCCGAAGCTTGGCGAGCTGATTAGTGCGTTGTTTCTTTTTCAGAAGTTTTTGCTGTCTTTTATGTTCGTTTCTGGCCACGCTGAGTCTCCTGGCTAAACCATTGGAAAAGATTGATTAGGATTGCAAATCGGTTGGCTTAGGCTTGAGTATTTTTCTGCCCAGCGTTGGATTGAATGGCGTCCAAGGGTCCTTGGTCCGATCGCTGCTGATCATCGCCATGGCCGCATTCAGCTTTGCATCCATCTCATCTAGATAATGAAACGCAATCGCTTCGAGGGTCATCGGTATCTTTGGGCTTCCGTGTTCCAGGCAACCATGGTGACTTACGATGATGTGTTGAAGTCGCAGAAGCGTTGATGCGTCGACCGCAATCCCTTCTTCTCGTAGCTCTTGAACCTTGCGGTCCAACATCTGTATTCCTTGCACCAAATGACCAAGCAATTGGCCTGAATCACTGTATGTCAGTTCGCCATCAAAAAGCAACTCTTCGAGCTTCCCAATGTCGTGCAACATAGCCCCTGCAAGCATTAGGTCTCGGTTCAGATAAGGATAATGATGGGAGATGCGATCTGCGAGCTCCATCAACGAAACGACATGCTCCAGCAATCCACCAGGGTAGGCATGGTGGGCTTTAATGCCAGCCGGTGCTAGTTTCATCAAGCGCTGTACTGAAGCATCCTTTAAGAACGAGGCAGAAATACTAGCCAGGGTCGTGTCTTGGATACTCAGAACAAGTTCTGAAAATCGACTCCATAGCATGTCGACATCGACTCGGTTTCCAGCATCGAAATCTTCGGCATCCACCGTGTTTTCGTCCACCAGGGAAACTTGGTTGACGATCAATTGCAGCACTCCATTATGCAATTGCGATGCTCCTTGGACGCGAACGTAAGCGCCTTTCGGAAACCGCTCGACAAGCTTCTCGTCGGCATTCCATTTCATACCCGAGATGATGCCGGTTCGGTCTTGAAGCTGAAGTAGCAAGTAAAGATTTCCTTGCCGATTCGCACGAAGCTGGCGATCTGCAATTCGAAATGTTTCCTCCACTTGCATTTGTGGCTGGATGTCACTGACAAACAATTTTGGCATTGGAACCGATCTGGGGTGTTTGCGGCATAGACCCACTCTTCCGAAATGGGCATCCATCAAAACCCTGAGAAGATACCCTGGATCGATTGATTGTCTAGACATCCCATGACAGGATAGACAGCTTGGTAGTCGATCCATTCGGTTCGAAAACGAATGCCTCGCTGTTAGGATCCTCGCACTGGCTACCGGGTCTGCTGGTAGCTGCAAGCTGTCTCAAATGACTTGGTGAGCATCTCGGTGTACTCGAAGTGCTCCATCTCCTCCCCCTGTAATTCGACTTCGTAGAATCCTTGATACCCACACTCCTCGACCGTCTGAACAATTTCCATCAACGGAATTCGGCCGTGCCCTAGAAGGCAGCGATTCTGCTCTCCCATCGGTGCGGATTTGGCATCTCCCAGTTGCACCAAACGAATGAAAGGAACAATGGATGGCAGCCAATGCATCGCATTCTGGTCCTGAGCCATGTGATAACAATCAAAAACAACTCCGCAATTGCTGCGACCGATGCCAGCAATCACGTCGAGAGTATCTGGAATGCTGGTCAGAAAAGTGAATTCCTGGGCACATCCCACATGCATCGGCTCCACCGCTAGCTGAATCCCAACCGCCTGAGCAGCTTCAGATAGCTCCACAAGTGCCTTTCGCAGCGTTCGCTTTGCGTGGTTGCGAGTATGACCGGAACGCCCGCCCGCTAGAACTACCAGGCAATCGGCACCAATCTGAGCTGCCACGTCAACGGCATCCAAGGCGTCATGCATTGCGTCCTTGTACGATCTACCATCGTTGCCGGTGAATCCACCAATCCAATTCAAAGAAGATACTTTCAGGCCTTGCTCCAGAAGAAGTTCGCGTCCCTTGGCCTCTCCGCAATCTGCCAATTTCGGTCGCCAAACCCCAACCGCACTGAACCCATGCTCTTTGTAGCGAAGCACGTCTTCTTCAAACGTCCAACGATACGTGGAGAGTTCAGAAACGGCCAAACGAGACATCCATGTGTTTGACATTCAGACTTCCTGGTTCGAAAAGAAAAGAGTAGCCGAGTCACCGTCGTCGCGAAGTCACTGCCGAAGATAAGCGATCACGCCAACGAGCAAGCCCATCGACGATCACGTCGCAATCAAGGCAGGCATCGACGTTTCGCACCTAACACTCAACTACGAGGTGCAAGTATCTACAACCCGCCACGCCTGTAAAGCACAGTAAGGACCATTCTTAAAAATTCCATTAGCTTGCAAACGGCACTTTGGTCCTAGCCGCCAATTGCCTTCCCCCGAAGAATCCGGATTGTTTGTGCAGCGTAAGCTACGCAGCAAGTATTAGCCTTATGCCGACTACTTTCGATTTGTCTTGAATGTCGAATGCCGAACAAGGAAGTGCCATAGGGCTAGCGTCCGCGGCTTGTGCCTAACACGCCAGGCAATCAGGCGTCGAACAGGACGTCATTCTGGTTGCCTTTTTTACTAGCGATCTGGGTGCCTTCTTTTTAGGCAAATACATAGCCCCGCCCCCGGGAAGGGGCCCTTCAGCGGCAATGCGAATGCATTGTTTGCCAACTTTTTTAAAGTGATTTAAATCGCCCTTGTAACGCTTCTTTGATTTTCAATCGCGAATAGCCGGCGTTTTACCGATTCTGATCGATAGGAGCCGAAACAGAAATTCGGCCAATTTGCAGGCGTGGCACAAAAACTGCATCTTCTTATTGGCATGAAGTTAAGGCGAGGAGAGACGCCTCAACGCTCATCAAATAATTGGCATCGCGATCGTGGCGAGACTGGCTGGAGGAGGGAGAGGACCTTCGGCTGTTCTTGTTGTTGTCGCGATGCCTTTTTTTATGGACTTATTTTCTCTATTCCTTTCGTAAAGTAGCGGTTAACGCGAAACGCGTCTGCAAGTATCGTGTTGGTTAGTTTGTGCATCTGTCGCACTGGCTTTACAACACTTTCGTTTTGCTTGAACCTTGGGGATAAAAATGCTGTTCCGCGTCTGTCTCTCTCGACCTTTTCTTGCCTTTGCCATGGCAATGGCGTTTGTCCCGTTTTCATTTGCTCAAGAAGAGGGCGGGCGTGGGGGACGCGGCCAAGGTGGCGGCCCGGGTGGCCCCGGCGGACGCATGGGCCCTGGCGGCGGAATGATGCGGATGATGGGTGGCGGAGGAATGGGCGGCGGTGGCCTGCTCGGACTGCTCATGATGAAAGAAGTCTGCGAAGAACTCAAGCTGGATGAGGACCAGACAGCCGAGCTCGATGCAATGAAGAAGGAAGTGCAAGACTCGATGCGTTCCATGTTCGAGGGCCGATCACGAACGGAACGGCCTGACCAAGCTGCGATGGAAGCTGCTGGTGCCAAGATGCGTGACATGGGCAAGAAAATGGAAGAGAAGCTCGAAGAACTTCTCGATCCAAATCAAATGGACCGGCTTGTCGGACTTCTCGCTCAACAGCAAGGTCTTATGTCCCTGAACAACGCTCTGATCGCAACTCGCTTGGGGATCACCAGCGAACAAAAAGCAAAAATGACGGAAATGGAGAAAGAGGCCGGCGAAGCCATGAGAAGCATATTCTCCAATGGACCTCCGGGACCAGAAGCCTTTGAGAAAATGCAAGCCATGCGCAAGGAAGGTGAAGCGAAACTTCTGGCTCTCTTGACCGACGAACAAAAGAAGTCGCTCGAAGACTTGAAGGGGGAAGCCTTCAAGTTTCCTGAGATGCCACGTATGGGTGGCGGCGGTCGCGGCAACCGAGGTGGCCAAGGCCCAAATAACTAGGCATGGACTAGTCAATCAGATCTCACAAAACCAAAAGGCCCGCAAGCGATTTGCTTGCGGGCCTTTTTTCTTATGTTGTACCGTTACGATCTTGTTCGCAACCAAGAACGGATTACGCCGATTCGGCTTTCAGTTCGCCACAGTCGCTAATCACGATCTTAGCTTTCGGAGCGCCACTATTGCTCCCAAAACTTTCGATCTTCTTAACAACATCCATCCCTTCAACCACGCGGCCGAACACAACGTGTTTGCCGTCCAACCAACTGGTTACTTCAGTGGTAATGAAGAACTGAGAACCATTGGTGTTCGGGCCTGCGTTCGCCATGCTCAAAAGACCAGGAGCATCATGCCGAATCTTAAAGTTCTCGTCTTTGAACTTCTCTCCGTAAATGCTCTCGCCGCCAGTTCCGTTACCACGGGTAAAGTCACCGCCTTGCAGCATAAACTGGGGAATAACGCGATGAAAAGAGCTGCCTTTGAAATGAAGCGGCTTTCCGCTCTTTCCTTCACCCTTCTCACCAGTGCACAGGCATCGAAAGTTCTCCACGGTTTTGGGGACGTCGTCGCCAAAAAGTCCCATGACAATCCGACCGGCTTCTTTGCCATCAATGGTGATGTCAAAAAAGACTTGATTCGATACTTTGACTTCTGGCTCGCTCAGCGACATTTCTGATTTCCTGTGACGTGAAAGGGAGGATTACTCATTGATCAATGTGATGGATTTGACGTAGTCGATATCAGGGTACTTCTTCGATATGAAAGCGTTCCCCTCGCTTTGGAACCTACCTTGTACTTCCCTGGAATTCTCGTCATATTTCGTTTCAATTTTCGTTAAAATCGCGGTCCCTTCGACGATCTTGCCGATAGGTGTGAATCCTTGCGGGTCCAGCATCTTGTTGTTTCCTAGGTTGACGAAAAACTGGGTGGATCGACTGTCTGGAAAACCAGCTTTCGCAAACGTCAAATAACCAACTTGATTCGACACGGATGGAACTCTTGGATCGTCCTTGATGTTCGATTCTTTCCACACTTTGCTAACATTTGGGTTGCCATGAATCCCAAACTGAAACATGAATCCCTTGATAGCTCGGAAAATGGCTATGTCTTTGAAATACCCGATGTCAACGAGGTTGTAGAACCGATCCGCACCGTTAGGCGACCATGATCGATCCACTTCGACAATCATAACACCTTTGGTGGTTTCGATTTTTACCCTGAATTTGTCAGGAGCGGTCTTGTTCGCAAGCTTTGGATCGAACAACGCAGGATTTTCGGCTCCTGCATCAAGAACCTTTGCAGAGGTGTCTGCCGTTCCTGGATCTTGCCCAAATCCAAGATGACAAGTGACAAGAGCACACGCTACGGCTTTGAACAAAATGGACCAATTTTGATGCATGGTTTTCACCGAGATAAGTGGAAGTAAACAGCCAATTGCCCAGGATTGTAGTCCCTACGCCGCTGCTGGGCAATGACTTGCCCACCGTTGCGAAGAACACCTTGATAAACCATCGATCGTGGCTTCTTTTGATTGCTAGCTGGGCAGGTTCAAGGTACAGTCTGTCCATTCAACGGAATTACACAAGGAACCAAAAAATTAGCGAATCCACGAAAACGCAGGGTGAGATGGAAGCATCGATTTGCCAGTGCATTTCTCGATTCGAACATGAGTTCATGGGACGTGGGCCGAAGGATATCCACGCGCATTTGATCGACGACCTGGTGATTGTTCGGCTTCAAGGCGTGTTGACCTCCGCCGAGCAGCATCTAGTGAAAACCTTACCTGTAGATAAAGGGCGTGACCTATTGAAGCAGGTGCGATCGCAGCTGATCGAGATCGCAAGACCCAAGCTTGAAGAAATCATTCGCGACATCACGGGGGTCCGACCTGTCAGTCTTCACCATGACATCAGCACGATTACCGGTGAGGAGGTCGTCATCTTCACCTTGGCCGATTCGCCAAACTGCCGCGAGCTCAAAAGAAAGTAGTCTGCAGCTCGCCTAGCCGGTGTAGTGACTGGATCAAGCACCAGTGGCTTCGTTGGATGACGCCTGTTTCGAGGGGAGCAACATTTTCGTCATCTCCAAAACCAGCATCGGTATGCATCCGACGGCAAACAAAACCAAACAGCTTTCGGGTGTCGTAGAAGGGGTCTTGAGAAATGATCCCAGCATCGGAATTTGAAGACTCGCGACCTGCATCGCGATGGAGGCACCGATCACCACGACTAAGTACCAATTCACGATAGGTATTATCTTCCAGATCGGTTGATGGCTGCTTCGAGCCCCCAAAGCCCTCATGAGTTCCGCGAAAACCAAAACCGTAAACGCCGACGCTCGAGCATGTTCGATGTCGCTGATTCGCAAAGTATAAACAAAGACGACCAGGGTCACTCCCGCCGTCAAGACACCAGTGATGAGCATGGACCAGACGAAACTAGCGTTGGTGAGTTTCTCAGCCGCATTGCGAGGCCCCCGCTTCATGGAGTCCGAATGGTTGTTGTCCGTGGCAAGGCAAAGCGCGGGCAGCCCGTCGGTGACCAAATTGATCCAAAGGAGATGGATGGGCATTAATGGAGCCGGCAAGCCAATGACGACACAGGTCAACATCAATAAAAGCTCGCTGGTATTGCCAGCCAGCAGATACTGCAAAGTCTTGCGAATGTTTTCATAGATGCCCCTGCCTTCTTCAATCGCAGCCACGATGGTCGCAAAGTTATCGTCCGTTATGATGATGTCCGCCGCTTGCTTAGTTACCTCGGTGCCAGCTTTTCCCATCGCAATACCGATGTCCGCACCCTGGATAGCGGGAGCATCGTTCACTCCATCGCCTGTCATCGCAACAACTTCTCCACCCCGCTGAAGTTCGCGCACAATCCGCAACTTGTTCTTGGCGGTGACTCGCGCGTACACCGATATGCTCTTGGAGCGATCTGTCAGCTCCGTGTCTGACATTCTGTCGAGCTCTGCCCCGGTTACCGCTGCGACTTGAGAATCCAGCTTTAGCTCCTTGGCAATGGCCACCGCTGTTTCAGGATGATCGCCGGTGATCATAATCACCCTGATTCCAGCGTCACGGCATCGAGACAATGCATCCATCGCCTCAGGACGGGGCGGATCGTACATACCTGCCAGTCCAACAAAGACCATATCGCGCTCGATCGATTGCGGGTCTAGCTCACCCGAGTCTAGATCATCCAGCGTATTATTTGGCAAATCGCGATAGGCCGAGCCTAATACTCGCAATGCTTGACTCGCCATGATGGACGTAGCGCCTAAGATCGAAGCGCGAAGTTCGTCGGTTAAATCCACATTGCCATCAGGGCGGTACATCTTCGAGGACCTTTGGAGAAGTCCCCCTGGTGCACCATTGGTGAATGACCTTAGCAAACCATCGGGCATCGAACGTAGAACCGAACTTCGCTTGCGATCAGAATCGAACGGTAGCTCGGCGTGCTTGGGCGCATCTAGTTCTAACTGAGCTTGGCTGAGCCCAGCTTTCATTCCTGCGATTAATAGAGCCAGCTCCGTCGGGTCGCCGACCGCTTGCCATAGATTCTTTTTCTGAACCAAGTGCGCGCTGTTGCACCCAACCAGGACAGAGCTAAGCTGCCGAAGCCCCGCGTCCGATTGTATGCTCACGGTTCTTCCTTCGAGCTGAACCTGGCCGTCCGTGGCATATCCTTGACCAGTCACTTGGTATTCTTTGCTCGCAACGTATAAGGTCTTGACGGTCATTTCGCCAGCAGTCAGAGTGCCTGTTTTGTCAGTACAAATGACGGATGTGGCCCCGAGTGTTTCAACGGCAGACAGCTTGCGAACCAGGGCACGGCGCCGTGCCATACGGTGCACCCCCAGCGACAATGCAACCGTCACTACTGTAGGTAGACCTTCAGGAACCGCGGCAACCGCCAAGCTGATGGAGCTCATAAAGAGCTCGAGCGATGGAACTCCTCGTTGAAGCCCAACCACGAACAACAATGCGATGATTGCTACGGTTGCGATGATCAGTACACGTCCCAGTGTGTCCAGTTGAAGCTGCAAAGCAGTCGACTTTCTGGGTTCTGCCTGCTGAAGTAATTCTGCGATTTGACCAAGTTCCGTTTGCATTCCGGTCGCAACCACCACGGCTTGGCCAGCACCCGCTGCGACCTGCGTCCCCATAAAAACAAGGTTGTTCCGATCCCCAATCGGCAGCTCGTTTTCTTGGGGAACGTCCAATGTTTTCGTGGTTGGTTCGGACTCTCCCGTCAAAGCAGACTCCATGCATTTCAGCGAGGCCAGGCTCAGCAACCTCGCATCGGCCGGAACAATGTCGCCAGCCTCAAGATGGACGACATCTCCGGAAACAATTTCAATGGCCGGAATCATGACAATCGTCCCGCCACGAGCTACTTTAGCCTGTGGAGCTGTCATTTTTTTCAAAGCTGCAATCGAACGCTCGGCCGTCCATTCTTGGTAAAAGCCCATGATCGCATTCAGCGCAACAATGGCGAAGATAGCCACGGTGTCCACCGTGTCTCCTACAAAACCAGATACAATTCCAGCCGCGATCAGAATCCATACCAGTAAGGACTGAAATTGACGAAGAAAGATAGACAAAGGACTGATGCCCTTGGTTTCTCGCAGTGCATTAGGGCCATTTTTGGCAAGTCTGAACTGGGCTTCGTCAGTTGCAAGCCCAACGGGGGTGGAATCGACCCTGTGTAGTACCGCTTCCACTGTATCCTGATACCACTGTTCAGTCATGCTTTCGTTATTGGCCTTGCCGATATCGTCAGACTGGGCGGACGTTTGCAGTCGAGTGGTGTCTTGCAACGCCTTCTTCTTCCCGTCTGAATTACTCATCAAGCTGAACGCAATTCCAATAAAAAAAGCCGACGCTATTCGACCGCTTCTTTTCGCGGCCCATCGCATCGGCTTACTTGTTACTACGCGGCTGGCAAATGCCAAATAGCGTTTTAGTGAGTCTACCAACTTCGAATCATTGCACTTCGCGCTCAGGCTGATGCACCGACCCCATACTGACCATAGCGATTCATTGGGGGAAGACAAGTGCTGCCATCGCGGCACTTATTGGGAACGCGCGGGTTTGAGCCTGATCTTGTTTTAATTTTGCTGGTTGCTTTATCAGACTCCGAAGGGTAGGGTGCTAGGTAGCGAACGTCGACGAGTTATGATTTTCGCTAAAACAACGATAATGGGACGACTGGATAAAGCGCACTCCGAACGTCGGAGGGCTAGTTATTAAGTAGGCCGAAGCAAGCAGGCACTCTCGAGTGTCTATTCGCTTCGGCTTTTTTTATGCCTTGAGGGCAGAAGTAGGTGCTGTGGTGAAATCAGATGCACAAATGAAAAATGAGATTATGGAAGAATTGGTATGGGACTCCACCATCAAATCTCGCGACATTACGGTGCGAGCTCACGCGGGCGTTGTAACCCTAAGCGGAACAGTCTCCTGCTATGCCGAAAAATCTGCTGCGGAATTGGCTGCTCAGCGAGTGTCAGGCGTCAAGGCCATCGCTGACGAACTAGAAGTTCATAATGTCGACGGCCAGATGCAATCGGACTCGCAAATTGCAGAATCCGTTGCAACCACCTTGGGCTGGCATGTTTGGGTGCCCAGTCACATCATCGCCACCGTTGAAAACGGATGGGTCACACTGACAGGATTAGCGACATGGGAATACGAAAGGCATTCCGCAGAGCACGCGATCAAGTATTTGACCGGCGTCAAAGGTGTTTCCAATAACATCGAGGTGAAACCCGTTTTAATGCCCGGCGAAGTTAGGCATTCCATTGAGGCTGCTCTCAAACGTCACGCGCAGTTGGACGCCGAAAATGTAACCGTCAAAACGGACGAAGGGCGGGTGACGTTGTCGGGACAAGTTCGTACGTGGGAGAACCGCCGCGACGCAGCCGCTGCAGCCTGGCACGCGCCCGGTGTTACCAACGTCGAAAATCTGATCACTGTCGAATAAACATACAAGCCACTTAACGCAACCAACGAAGCACAACCAAAATGCCAAACTCAACCATCACGAAAATCAGCCCAACGCACCTGCAGTCACCAGTAATTCCCTCGCCCCGAGGTGAAACTCAGGCGTATGGCACGCTACGCCGACACCCTTTAGCATTGGATGCCAATGCCGCCGCCGCAAGTGTCGATAACTTGAACCAGCTGCTCGCCGATACCTTAACGCTGGCGGCACTTTACAAAAAACACCACTGGCAAGCGTCTGGACCTAACTTCTATTCGATTCACTTGCTGTTCGACAAGCACTTTGAAGAACAGTCCTCGCTGTCGGATCTCTTGGCGGAACGAGTTCAGACGCTGGGTGGTGTTTCCATAGCAATGGCTCACGACATTGCGGAGTTTACGATGATACCTAGGTGTCCAAAGGGGCGCGAGGATACAGAAAACCAAATCAAACGATTGCTGCATGCTCACGAAGTTATTCTTTTGGAGGCTCGAGCGATGGCCAACGAAGCCGCGGAACATGGCGACACAGGCACGAATGATATGATCGTCTCCAATCTTATTCGGCTCAATGAGACGCAAGTTTGGTTTGTCGCTGAACACATTCAGTAACCTGGCAATGAAACCTGCGGCACTGCCTTGGAATCTTTCTAAGTTTGTGTGTTGCCTTTCGGTTCGCTTGCCTTACCATTCGTTCAGACGAGGTCACGAAGACGGATCCACAAGTCCTTTTGAACTCGACCACCCAATAATTCGGATGACAGATGACGGGGCAACTTCCTGTGTTTTTTAAGCACATCGAAGAGGCCTGATAGATGTAAGCCGGCGCATGAAAGCACGAATCTCGTGCAGGAACGCGTCGGCTTTTTTCGTTTCTACCAACCACAAACTCGACACACAAGTTCCGTGGCACTTACCACCACTCATCGCCAGGAACTGCCAACTTTTGTGTCTTGGAAAAGAACCAAGATGAAGGCCAAAACACACTCCATACTCTCGGTCGTCAACGGACACGCCAACGCAGCGCGAAGGCTGACGGGGCAGTCAACGGATGATTGTGATCAGATTGAAACGAATGGTCGCTGTGATCTCCAAAACGCAAGTCCAGCAAATGCAGTCCCGAACTCGAAACCCGAGTCAAGAAGGGATGATGAGAAGTCTTCTGCCACCGCACCGTGGGGGATTCTGTTTGGCGCCGAATACATCTGGGCTCCTTTTTTCGGACCGATGCTGATGGTTTACCCCAGCAAAGCTTCCATGATTAGGCCTCAGAATGCAAACAGCGAGAACAAGCAGGTAATGGGCCCATGCTGCATCCTACTCTTCGATAACCAACTCAGCACCTGTAGCTCCTTACACGTATTTCACACGAACTGAACACTTAACTCCGAGGACAACAAACATGCTCTGGACAATCTTTATTATTCTTCTGGTTCTTTGGGCTTTGGGGCTCGCCTCGGGAGCAACGCTCAACGGGTTTATTCATATTCTTCTGGTAATCGCAATCGTCGTGGTTTTGCTCCGCGTGATCCAGGGCCGGCGCCTTGCATAGCGAAAGCAACCATGCTTTCCAGGGCCAATGGTGACTGGTCAATCTTCGCATGAAAGTTCTGCCACCTTCGCTGGGCAAGCAACACATTACAAACAACACTTACTCACAGGAAAACACTTATGTCAACCACGCGGTCCACAATACCTCTACTAGAGGTTGATCAAAAGTCACTTCACGACTTGCTTCAGATGAACATCGACAGTCGTGATGGCTTCGCCTATGCCGGTGAACGATTAGCCGAAAAGCACTCATCGCTTTCGATGCGGTTCCATCGCTATTCGCAGCAGCGAAATGAGTTCTTCGAAAAGCTCCAAGAGATCGGAGAGATGAATCACCAAGAGCCAATCGAACGGGGATCAATCGCTGCCTCGCTGCACCGAACTTGGATGGACTTGAAAGACCAACTTAACGAAGCTATCGACGTATCGTCGGTCATCACAGAAGCAATGCGAGGGGAAAGCTACATCAAGAAGTCCTATGAAACAGCCATCGATCATGTCGAAGAGCCACGGCTACTTGCCTTGCTGAAGTACCAATACGAATCAATACAGGAGTCTTGCTCTTGGCTGGCCGACCTGCAAGCCGAGGACGTGAGACGTAAATCCAATGCAAACTAAGCCATGGCCCAAGCCTACGGTTTACAATGGATCCAGAGAAAACCCAAAACCTTCAGGGACCATACGGGATTTGCTCATGAGCGCATATCCATTGGCTCTTGTGGGCGTGCTACTTTTGATGATTAGCATTCTAGGGATCGCAAACACCTTTCCTTCAAGCGTTGTGAAGGTCAGGCCGCAAGACCGCGGAGGAAACGCCCCCTCTCAACTTGGGGTACCTGAATAGCCAAGAAGAGAGTTTATTATCTGAGTGAGTAGGTCAACTAAAGTCGCCCCGCCTCTCCGGGGAGACGTTTTGCGGTAAGTAGGAGCCGTGTGAATGCAAGCAAGCTACCGTTTGTTCTATATCGATTAAATCAATTGTCATGGGCGAAACTGGCATCAGCATCGGAAATGCGATAAAATCTTGGGACGAAGTTACCGAATAGCAACATAGGGTTGATTCGGTCGCTCTGGACTTCTCCTACCGACTAAAGCTAAATCCTTTTGCTGATGTTTTTTGCGTGTACATGCCAACCTCCCTCGTTCCTAACAAAACAGCTGTACAACAGTCGGACTGGTCTGTTTGGTGGAACCCATTGCCCGGGAATGGTCAGCAATTGCGAACGCGCGTCCTCGCATTCGATCTAGCTCTATTCTGCTGTGTGCCGGTTTATGTGATCGTGTTTCTTGCACTTGGTGCCCCCATTTCTGCTGGGATAGTAGGTGCGTGCGGAGCGGTATTGATTTTCAATGCAGTTCTGTTGTCCATAGGTTGTTCACCCACTCTTTGCGGACACATACTGACCGGCTCTGCGTGGTGTACCTACACGGGCCTTGCCTGCCTCACCGGGGGGCACAATGCGCCATCCATGATGTGGCACACTACGATTCCCGTTTTTGCCATTGTGCTGACAAACATTCGCTCGGGAGCGTTATGGTCAGCAGCCAGCCTCGGTGCAACAACTGTCCTTTACACTTTGAATGCTCAGGGGATCGAATTGCCAAACGAAGTCGCTTCGTCCGGTCTTCGATTCTTGGAGTACTCGGGTTTGGTTGGGCTGATGTGCTTCATTTTCTCGCTGATGTTTTTTTTCACACGCATCGAATCCATTGTTGAACGACGAACGAACGAGGCGATGCAACGCGCGGAAATGGCCAACCAAGCTAAGAGCGAGTTTCTGGCCAACATGAGTCACGAGATTCGAACGCCGATGACCGCTATTATGGGGTTCGCCGATTTACTGAGTGAAGATGGTAACGTGCACATCGCGGCTGAACACCGCGCAGAGACGGTCAATACGATCAAGAGGGCTAGCAACCATCTGATGACCATTATCAATGACATCTTGGATCTATCGAAAATCGAAGCCGGTAAGATGACTGTAGAATCGATTGATACATCCCTGATCCGCGTTTTGCACGAAGTCACTAGCTTGATGCGGCCACGGGCAATCGGTAAGGGACTGACACTAGAAACCAAACTGCAGAGCCCTGTTCCCGAAAAAGTGATTGGGGATCCCACGCGACTCAGGCAAGTGCTTTTAAATCTCGTCGGCAACGCGATCAAGTTTACCGATACAGGACGCGTTAGCATCGCAGCACGCGTGGAATATGATCAAGATCGTGCCCTGATTTTATTCGAAGTCGAGGATACTGGACCGGGTATGAGTCCCGAACAGGTTGAGGGCCTTTTCACACCGTTCTCGCAAGCAGATACGACAGTTACCCGGAAATACGGTGGAACGGGTTTAGGCCTTACGATATGCCATCGATTGGCAGAGATCATGGGCGGCAACGTTGCAATCGTTCGAACAGCACCAGGAATGGGTGCCTGTTTTCGTCTGACCCTACCTTTGCAACCGGTTGTTGGAGCAACCATGGTACATGGACTAGACGCGGTACAGGCGTCGAGTTCGACCGAACCAAAGATGTTGTCCGTAAAGCTCAAGGGCAAAATACTCTTAGCCGAAGATGGGGTGGACAACCAGCGCCTTATCGCCTTTCACTTGCGAAAGGCGGGGGCTGTTGTCGACATCGCAGACAACGGTTTGATTGCGTTGAAAATGATCGATCAGGCGATCAGCGATCAATCTCCCTACCAATTATTGTTAACCGATATGCAGATGCCTGAAATGGACGGCTACATGCTCGCACAGACGTTACGCAGCCGTAATAGCGATCTACCAGTCGTAGCTCTTACCGCTCATGCCATGGCGGAAGATCGCGACAAGTGCCTGAAGGCTGGTTGCAACGACTATACCTCCAAGCCTATCGAAAAGGCCACTCTGCTCCAGGTGTGCCAACGCTGGATGGCCTGACGCTTGGCTCTGGTTTTGCCGATGGAGAACAGCTTCTTCGTCCGGTCGCTATGGAAAGAAACTGTCCACTGGGTGACTAATTTCTTTGCGTTTTCGGTGCTTGCCCTGTCGTGGCAGATGAAAAAGCACTCAGAAAGCAATGAAATAGGGCCTACGGTGTTTTGATGGCAAACGGCACAGAAATGGCACGACGAATGCATCTAGGCTACGTGACTTTATCAAGCTTCACTACGTTGTCTGGCAATCTTCCATGTCCGAAAAGCCCCTGCCCCTCGTTAAGGCTGCTCTCGTCCCCAACATTTTGAGCGCCTTGCCCACCCTATTTGTTCTTTCCGTCATGGCTGGCGGATGGCTCATTGTTCATCAGATCAATGAAGGGGGGAGCGCGTCGCATGAGCCGGCTACTGAAACAAGCGATCTGAGCAATTCCGACATGCTAACTCTTCCTAGCGGAAAAGTGGAGGCAGCCCGCTTTGAAGTTGTCCCGGCAGATTCTCGCTCGATTCAGCATGTTCATAACGTAGCTGGGCGTATCCGATACGATGATGCAAAACATATCGATGTCAAAGCTCCCATGGACGGAATTCTTTCCGAGGTGCTAGTAACACCTGGCGAGCAGGTCGAGTCGGGTAGACTGCTGGCTGTTCTTCGCAGCGCAGAGATCGGACAAGCGCGTGCGGAGATTCTTAAGAGACAACAACATTATGAAATTGCGAAACAGTTACTCGAACGCGAAACTACATTAGCAAAAAATCTAGTGACATTATCGACCATGCTCGACAAGGGCGAAGCGATTGAATCGATTGAGGAGACTTTCAATCATCTCGCGCTCGGAAGCTACCGACAGGAAATCCTATCGACTTATTCTAAGATGCGGCTCTCAGCGGAACTTCTTGAAAGGATTGAACCGCTCGCGAATTCAGGTTCTGTCGCGGGACGTGTTCTTCGTGAACGTCAGTCTGACAGGCAGGTTTCCGAAACAGCCTTTCGGACCGCTCGCGATCAAGCTTCGTTTGCCGCTAATCAATCGCAGATGAAGGCCGAAGCCGAATTAGCTGAAGCTGACCGCCAGCTGAATCTGGCCTGGCAAGCTGTCGACAATCTGCTTGGATATAAGGAAGATCGGCAGAGTGTGAATCTTGGTGACGAGGACTCGCTGTCCCGGCTGGAGATCAGAGCCCCGATATCAGGCTCCGTCGAATCACGAGGCTTCGCAGGCAACGAACGAGTCATGCGCGGCGACTCCTTGATTGTTTTGGCCAATACGGATTCCCTCTATGTGGCGGCAAGCATCCGCGAAAACGATTGGTCTGCCGTTTCGTTGAAGCCTGGAACAAAACTCACTGTAGCGGTTCCTGCACTCAACGACCGGAAATTCGAGGCCAGCGTTCGCTACGTTGGACGCGAAGTGCAAAGCGAAACCAACTCCATCCCCGTGGTGGCAACGATCTCGAACGAGGAAGGGCTGCTGCGTCCGGGTATGTTTGTGCGAGTCACCATTCCTATCGGCGCCCCTCGTCAGGCTCTTTCGGTCAAATCGGAATCCGTAATTCAGCATGACAATCAACAATTCGTTTTCGTTGATTTGACCGGTGGCCGTTTCAAGCGTGTGGATGTCTCGACAGGGCAAGCCTCTGAGGAATGGACCGAAGTGACGAAAGGCTTGAGTGCAGGTCAGCCCGTCGTGACCCATGGGGCATTTCTTCTCAAATCCGAACTGCTCCTAAAAGGCGAATAGCAAACGCGAAATTTCCATTGACGCCATTCGCTTTCTCAGTCCTACATCATGCTTACCAAAATCATCGAATTATCGCTCGCAAACCGCGGGCTTGTCATCATTCTGACACTTCTTATGGCAGTCGCCGGTCTTTATTCGGCTTTGAAACTGCCTATCGATGCAGTTCCCGATATGACCAACGTTCAGGTGCAAGTCGTTACCAACGCAGGGTCGCTGTCTCCTGTAGAAGTCGAAAGATACGTTACTTATCCAGTCGAAGCTACGATGGGTGGATTGCCGAAGGTCGAAGAGCTCAGGAGCGTTTCCAAATTTGGAATTTCCGTGGTTACGATTGTCTTCCAAGAAGGGACCGACATATATCGAGCACGCCAATTGGTGGCTGAACGGTTGCCGGATGCGGCAAGCAAAATCCCCCTAGGTTATGGATCGCCAAGCGTTGGTCCACTGACAACTGCTTTAGGAGAGATCTTGCAGTTCGAAGTCCAAAGCGATACGCATTCGCCGATGGAACTAAGAACGATGCTTGAATGGGAAATCTCACCAAGGCTTCGGCAAGTTCGCGGAGTGACCGAGATCAACACGCACGGCGGCTTCTACAAAACCTTCGAAGTCCAACCCGATCCGGATCGCATGACCAGTTACGGCATCTCAATGGACCTTCTGTTCCAACGGTTGCAAAACAACAACTCCACTTCGGGAGGTGGGTATGTGATTCACCACGGCGAACAGCGTTTTATTCGTGGTGTTTCGCTCCTAAAAGGTGAGAAAGATATCGAAGAAGTCGTGATTCGACGCGAATCCGACGGAACAACGATTCTTGTTCGAGACATTGCTTCGGTCAGTATCGCTCCGATGACTCGGCAGGGTGCGGTTACTCGCGATGGCCGTGGCGAAATTGTCACGGGCCTTGTCATGATGCTCATCGGCGAGAATTCGCGAGAGGTAGTTGCATTAGCAAAAGAAAGACTTAAAGAAATCGAGGCGACTCTACCAAAAGGCGTTCGCTTGGAAGTCACCTACGATCGAGCTGCTTTGATTGGCCGTACTCTTAAAACCGTGCTTACCAATTTGACGGAAGGTGGAATGCTGGTCGTCATCGTTCTGCTGTTCATGCTGGGCAATTTGCGAGCAGGGATTATCGTCGCGTTAGCCATACCGCTTTCCATGTTGTTCGCAACCAACGTGATGCTGTTCACGGGTGTTACCGCTAGCCTGATGAGCCTTGGGGCAATCGACTTTGGGTTGATCGTAGACAGTTCCGTCATCATGGTCGAAAACTGCATCCGAAAACTATCGCATGATAATGGTGATGCTAAACATGAAAGCATCATCCTTGACGCTGCGGTCGAAGTGCGAAAACCAACCATGTTTGGAGAGCTCATTATTGCGGTTGTTTTCCTTCCAATCTTGCTTCTCGAAGGCACGGAAGGCAAGCTGTTTCGTCCGATGGCGCTCACTGTTTTGTTTGCGTTGGGAGGGTCCTTGATTCTTTCGTTGACATTCATGCCAGCCATGGCTTCGATCTTCCTTCCGAAAAAGATGGATGAAAAAGATGTGCTTTTGGTACGAATAGTGAAGTGGTTCTATGTACCAGTGGTTGTTCGAGCAATGAAACATCCCTTCGTAACAGTAGCAACGGCACTCACGGTGTTTTTGGTCAGCCTTCCAATGGCAAGACAGCTTGGCGCAGAATTTATGCCGCGATTGGAAGAAGGGGACTTGCTGGTGGAAGCGGTCAGGCTTCCGAGTGCGACCTTGGAAGGCTCGGTCGAGATGTCGACTCAAATTGAGAAGCTTCTCAAGCAGCTTCCTGAAGTGAAAACGGTCTTCAGCAAGACGGGCCGCCCCGAAATCGCTAACGATGTGATGGGGGTACATCAAACTGACGTGTGGGTGCTGCTTCATCCTGTCCATGACTGGCCAAATGCGAAGTCACGCAACCAACTGATTGAGGAGATGTCGACGATGCTCACGACCCAAGTACCTGGCGTGGCTTTTGGTTTTACACAGCCAATCGAAATGCGTGTCGATGAACTTGTCGCTGGCGTGAAAGCCGACGTTGCTGTTCTGCTCTACGGAGACGATCTAGAGATACTCGGTGCGAAAGGAAAAGAAATTGAAGCTGCTTTACGTACGATTCCAGGAGCCGTTGACGTCAAGGCAGACTTTCAAGCGAACTTGTCCACGCTGACCATTGAGACCAAGCCCGAAGCTCTGGCTCGGTATGGTATTGACGCGCAAACCATCCTGGATGTGGTCTCTTCGCTAGGCGGGCATCAGGTAGGGCAGGTTTTTGAAGGAAGAGCACGGTACCCAATTATGGTCCGGATTCCGAAAATTTGGCGCGAGAAATTATCGCTGTTGGAACAAGTTCCGGTCACAGAAGCTGGTGGACAAACGGTGCCGCTGAGGGAGCTCGCCGATATCCGACTGGAGGAAACTCCACCAACCATCGAGCATGAGGGCAACCGGCGTCGAACTTTTGTTTCCGCCAATGTTCGAGGTAGAGACGTTGCGTCCTTTGTGACAGAAGCGCAGCAAGTCGTTCCTGCCCACGTGAGCTTGCCCGCAGGATACGAAATTCGATGGGGGGGGGATTTTGAAAACTTGCAGTCCGCTAGTCTTCGGCTTGCGATTATAACGCCTATTGTTTTGATCATCATTATGTTGTTGTTGCATACAAGTCTCGGCTCGCTGCGGCTTGCGTTTCTGATCTTCCTTGCAGTCCCGATGGCAGCATCCGGAGGCATCATCGCGCTGTACTTAAGGGACATGCCATTCAGTATTTCTGCTGGCGTAGGCTTCATCGCACTTTTCGGAGTAGCAGTACTGAATGGATTGGTTTGGGTGAGTGCCGCGGAAAGCCTGCGTAACAGTGGAATGCCATTGGCAGCGGTGTGCCATGAAACAGCGTTGGTTCGACTGCGTCCGGTTTTAATGACAGCTTTGGTCGCCAGTTTAGGCTTCCTACCCATGGCCTTGTCGACGGGGGACGGCGCCGAAATGCAGCGACCGTTAGCCACGGTGGTCATCGGCGGCCTAATCACCTCAACCTTGCTAACATCGCTAGTTATCCCCTGCATCTACCCCTGGTTCGCCCGCGGCCTAAAGCCCAGCCCACCTCAAACGGTGCCACCCACCTACTTGCAATGATGGAATTCATTTGTTAGTATTATTGATCCAGGAGATGAACCCATGCCAAGACCATTACGATCCGAAATTTATCGTCCGCAAGAAATTGCTATCCTTCATTGCACGCAGCGATGCGTTCGCCGGGCGTACTTGAGTGGCGTTGATGCCGTGTCCGGTACCGATTACTCCTACAGAAAGGAGTGGATTCGGCAGCGAATTGAAAAGTTGGCGTCGGTGTTCGGTTTGGATATTTTGTCCTATGCGATTATGTCGAATCACCTGCATTTGGTTCTGCGAAGTAGGCCGGATGTGGTAAATGCTTGGTCTGATCGGCAGGCTGCATTGCGGTGGTTACAGATCTTTCCTGGAAAGCGGATTGATGAGCAGTTAGGGGATCCCACCACTCACGACGTAGATATGCTGGTAAACGATTCAGAACGAATGGCTTTGGTCCGTTTGCGTTTGTCGGACGTCTCGTGGTTTATGCGTGCGCTTTCGGAGCCGATTGCTAGGCTTGCAAACAGGCAAGATAAATGCACTGGTAGCTTCTGGGAGGGGCGTTTTAAGGCTCAGAGACTTCTAGATGAGGCAGCATTGCTGGCTTGCTGCATGTATGTGGACTTAAATCCCGTTCGAGCTGCCATGGCGGAATCGCCTGCAGATTCTAAGTTCACGTCGGCTTACGATCGAATGAGGGCAGAAACGGGCGAGACAATAGAGTCGGCAGCGGCCCCCATGCAAAGCATTAACCGAGAAGATGCAGCGAAGTTCTTAAAAAATAGCACTCCGGAGCAGTTGGACAAGCGTCGCAAGGAAGCCAAAAAAAGGTGTGGGCCGAGAGTCGCTAGGGACGCTTGGTTAGCTCCATTGACGCTAATCCCTCGTGCTACGGGGCCTGTTGTGAGCAAAGAAGGGGTCCGAGCGAGCGACAAGGGATTCCTGAATATGAGTCTGGCGAGTTACTTGGCCCTTTTGTATTGGACTGGCAGTCAAGGGCCTTCCGACAAGTGCGGGAAGATCGGGGGGGACTGCGCTTCCGTGTTGGCGAAGTTGGGAATCGCTGATGGTATGTGGTGTGAATTGGTTTGGAATTTCAAGAAGTACTTTGGCAAGAGTCGTGGGCCTGGTTCACCGGATCGTATGCAAGAGGAAGCGATTTTGGGGACACGCAAATTCCAGCCTGGGCAGAGAAAGGCACGTAAGTGCTTTGTTTAATCGTAATCGTCGAGGTGGTGACTGTGATGTCTGCACGAATAGACTAAGGATGGTTGGCTCCGCGAGTCAATGCAAAGGGGGCTAGGCAGCTGGATGCAAGATTCAGTTTTGGCAGCGGCCCGCGTTCACGGGGCACTTGTCTGCAAAAACGAGAAACGCAAGCCTCGCTTGCAGGCCTTGAAATTCGGTTACAATGGGGAGCGAATTCCAGTCATCCCAAGATCATGGCGGATTTTACATAATTAACCTCGCTGATATTACTCGAACGCGGCAGAAGGCTTCATGACAGCTACCACCCCAGCTTGGCTCGCAACAGATATTCAAATTGCGGACGCCAAAAAAGAATTGGACCAGCACACTTACGAATCGGTTCAGTGGCACTTTCACGAATCAACAGGTTGCCCGTTTTGGCTGGAGAAAAAAGCGGAGCTGAAGTTCGATCCTCTCAAGGAAGTGAATTCGTTTGATGACCTCAAGAAATTCCCTGAGTTTGAAGACGAGTGTCTTCGGGGTGGACCGATCGAGAGATGGATTCCCAATGGATTGCGCAACAAGCCGACATACGTCTTTGAAACGGGTGGAACGACAGGGATCCCCAAAAGCCGGATGGTGATCGATGACTTCAGGATCGATTACGAGAACTTTAGCCACACGTTGCCGGACGAGTATTTCCCTAAGGGGTCGAACTGGTTGATGCTTGGACCTTCGGGGCCTCGTCGCTTGCGGTTGGCAATCGAACATTTGTGCCAGTATCGGGGTGGGATCTGCTTCTGTATTGACTTGGACCCACGCTGGGTAATCAAGTTGATCAAGAAGGGCTGGATGGAGCACTTGGAAGAGTACAAGAAGCACTGCATTGACCAAGCGATCACGATCTTGACTGCGAATCACAACATTAAGTGTATGTTCACGACTCCCAAGCTGCTTGAATCGCTTGCAGCTGGACTAGCTGAGAAGGGAACGAGCATTCAAGAGATCGGCATCACGGGGATTTTCTCCGGTGGAACAGAATTCACACCGCAATGGACGAGGTTCTGTGTCGAGGAGCTTTTGGGTGGCCCGGTTGAGGAAAGCGGCGTCTACATGACGCCGACGTACGGAAACACCTTGATGGGGCTTGCATGCTCGCGGCCTGTGACGATCGACGATGGTTACACCATTGCCTATTATGCGCCCCAGCCAAGAGCGGTTGTCGAAGTAGTCGACTTCGATGATCACACCAAGATCGTAGGTCACGGCGAAACAGGCCGTGTGAAGTTGTACACGATGACGAAGGAATTCTTCGTTCCGGGATTTATGGAACGCGATGAAGGAGAGCGAGAGCTGCCCTTCCACAAGTATCCTTGGGACGGAGTGAGTGGAGTTAGACCCTATCGCGGTTTTGCCTCGAGCACGACGGTGGGCGTTTACTAGTCCTGCTTGCTTTTCATTAACGATTCATTTTATTTCGGAGTTCATTTATCGTGATCACGCTCAACCCGCTACGCTGGGGAAAACAATACAAGTCGCTTGAATTTCAAAATGTCTTTCATTTTGACACAGGGGAATCCATTGCGAAGATTGGCCAGGTCAACGGGGGCATGGTTCAGATGGACATGCGAAAGGCGGACAACGCCCGCAAAGTCCTACGTGAGATTCCGACGCAGGAACTGATTGCGCGGTGTAAGAAGGCGGCTCACATGTTTGAGCATGAGACGTTGCCGGTTGGCGATAGCCAGCAGACGGTTGCTGACTTCATCCATCAGCAGTCGGCAAGCACGGGGTTGCCCGAGCACATGTGCCGAAACAATATGCAGAAGAACTGTTTCGTTCTCAGCAACATCGACAAAATTTTAGATGCATTGACACGAGGCTTGGATCTCGAAATCTTTGCGCGAGGATATGGCGAGGAAGGTCGCAACGTCACGGTCAGTTACCAATGCCAGACTCCGGTCTTGGGTGCAGTCTTACCGAACAATTCGCCGGGAGTCCATACGCTTTGGCTTCCCGCTGTCCCGCTTCAGGTTGGCTTGGTTTTGAAGCCAGGATCGCAAGAGCCTTGGACGCCGTATCGGATGATCAGTGCCTACATCGAAGCAGGAATCCCTGCGGAGGCATTCTGTCTCTATCCCGGTGGACATGACGTGGGGGGCATGATCATGAGCAAATGCTCGCGCAGCATGATTTTTGGTAGTGCTCAGACCGTGGAACAGTACTCTGGTAATCCACGGGTTCAGGCTCACGGGCCTGGTTTCTCCAAGATCCTGATCGGGGACGATGTGGTGGATCAATGGGAAGACTATTTGGACCTGATGGTGGAAAGTGTGTTGAGCAATTCAGGACGAAGCTGCATTAACTGTTCCGGGATCTGGGCTTCACGGCATACCAAAGAAATTGGAGAAGCACTGGCAAGTCGCATGGGAGGAATCGACATTCTTCCGCCTAGCGATTCCAAAGCTGCACTGGCAGCATTCACGAATCCGCAAATGGCCAAGGGGACTTGGAGCATGGTGCAGCAGGATCTTGCTGAACAAGGGGTTGTTGATATGACGGCTTCCTATGGCCAAAGGTTGATCGAGCAAGAACGTTGTGCGTACCTGAAGCCCATGGTGGTGACAGCCGATTCGCCTCAGCGGGCGGTCGCCATGAAAGAGTACATGTTTCCATTTGTGTCGGTGGTGAAATGCCCGCAAAAGGAGATGATTAAGTCGATTGGCCCAACCTTGGTGGGCACTGCTTTAACAGCGGACGACCAGTGGATTGATGAGCTTACGGCAGCCACGCACATCGATCGTCTTAACATCGGCCCAATGCCAACGAGCCGACTGAATTGGTTGCAACCGCACGAAGGAAACTTGATTGACTTTCTGTTCCGGTCGCGTGCTTATCAGATTGTACCCATGAAGATTGCGCAGCCTGTTTAGTGACATCGACCAACCTCGAAAACTCGGTCGAAGTCATTCGGCAACGCTGTCCCAATGCTCATCCCAAGGTCGGTTTGATTCTTGGAAGCGGTCTTGGGGGGCTTGCGGACATGATCGAGAATGCTTGCGTGATTCCTTACGCCGACATTCCTGGGTTTCCGTTGTCCCATGTTTCGGGGCATGCGGGAAACTTGGTGATTGGGAATCTTGGGTCTGCGTATGTGGTTGCTATGCAAGGTCGAGCTCATTTGTATGAAGGTTGGTCAGGCCAAGAGTCGACCTTTCCGTTGCGATGCATGCGTGCGTTGGGCATTAACGCGTTGATTGTTTCCAATGCATCGGGCGGAATTAATCCTCGTTTTCACAGTGGCCAAGTGGTCGCCATCGATAATCATATCGACTGGATGCATCGAACTGGAATTTTGGATACCGAAGCCATGTCAGGGCCGGCCAGTCATGGGCTTCCGAACCGTCTTCGAAATCCGTACGACATCAGCCTGCTGGAGCTGGCAGAACGGTTGGCGATGAAGTTGGGTTTTGTGCTTGCAAGGGGCACTTATCTTGCGACGCTTGGTCCGAACTATGAAACAAGGGCCGAGTATCGGATGTTTGCGAAATTAGGGGCGGATATGGTCGGAATGAGCACCGTTCCTGAAGTGTTGGTGGCAAATCAATTGGGGCTTCCCGTTTTGGCGTTTTCCATTGTGACCAATGTTGCCAAGCCGGATGCACCGTCGGCCACGGAGCATACGGAAGTCTTGGACTGGTCGCGAAGGGCACAAAGCCAATTGATTCCCTTGATTGAGAAAATTCTTAGCCACATGAACTAGCCGTTTCGCGTGCACCTGGCTTGGTTCGTGTATAATCCTGGTCCAACATTACCATTGGCCAGAGCTTCGTCTTTTCCGATTTCATCTTTGCCGTAACCGATACTATGTCCAATCAGGTCCCGATGCAATTGTCGCGAATCATCATCAGCGACATCAGCGACAATCAGGTTATTTATCTCAAGGAAATCGATGGCGATCGGCAATTTCCGATCTTGATTGGCTTGTTTGAGGCCTCCAGCATTGAACGTCGGGTCAAAGCGAATTCAGCTCCATCGCGGCCGTTGACTCATGATTTGATTGTCAATATCGCGGAGGCCATGGGAGCCGAGGTGGAGTGTGTCGTGATTGCGGAGCTCGTCGACCAAACCTATTTTGCCCATCTTGTATTGAAGCGCGGCGACGAGACCATCAAGATCGATTCTCGACCCTCGGACGCCATTGCTGTGGCTGTGACATTCCAGCCAGCCCTTCCGATTTTTGTTGACGAAGAAGTGCTCGCTAAGGTTACGGGTAAATCATAATGCAATCGGACGAGTCGCTTTCCTCGAAGGCGAAACGCATTCCCTTTAAAGTCGATATCGCTGGCGTTATCGAAATCATGGGAACGTCGCTCTACAGTCACCCCAATACGCCGATTCGCGAGCTTCTTCAGAACGCTCACGATGCAATCATGCGGCGCCGCGCACGCGATTTAACTTATCTCGGTCGTATTGACGTCATTCAAGACGCGAACGCTCGCACATTGACGTTTGTCGACGATGGAATTGGCCTGTCTTCCCAGGAAGCGGAAGATTACCTAGGAACGCTGGGGGCTGGGCTGACGGGACTAATGAAACGCGACACGACCGATGTGTTTGATGTTTCGATGCATTCGAACAAACGCGACGGGAGCAGCCTGATTGGCCAGTTCGGAATCGGGTTGTTTTCAGGATTTATGTTAGCCGACAAGATTATCGTGGAAAGCCTTCGTTACGAGGGGGAAGAAGCGGTGCGATGGGAGGCTGGCGCGGGCACTGACATTGAGTTGTCCGTGTCCCATCGAAAAACCGTTGGGACGTCGGTAACGATGGTTCTGAAGTCCAATTACGCCGTCTTTGCTGATGACGCAGAATTGGTCGAATCCGGCATTAAGCAGTATGCCGACTTTCTTCCAATTCCGATCCATTTGAATGGTGCGAGCGCTCGGTCGAATCTGATCCAAGCAGCATGGCTCGAACCAACGCCAGACAACGATGCCGTCGAAGAACAGATCGCCTCGTACTATGGCGAAACGCCCTTGGATGTTATTCCGATCGCCTTGGAAGCGCCCGTAGCAATCAAAGGAGCCTTGTATGTATCCCCCCAACGTACGCCTGGATTTGCAGACGATGCCACGATTGCGGTCAGTGTCCGCAGGATGGTCATTTCGCGTCACATTCGAGAGCTTGTTCCCGTTTGGGCTCCGTTCTTGCGTGGCGTGCTTGAGCTACCAAGCTGTTCCCCCACGTCCAATCGCGAAGATCTTGTACGAGATGCCGTATTTGATTCCGTGTGCGATTCGATCAACGAAGAAATCTATTTGCACTTTAGCGAACTGGCCATGCAGCAACCGCATCGGTGGCAGTCCATCTTGCACTGGCATCGCTATACGTTTGCGGGAATGGCAATTCACGACGAACGGCTTCGTTCGTTGCTTCGCATCACCTACAAGTTTTTAACCTCCAGCGGCGAGTTGACCATTGCCGAGATTCTGGCAAGGAGCAAAGCGGATGCGTTGGTGGAAGATGAAGCGGATTTTGTCGTTTGGTACAATGCGGATCGACGGCAAGAGTCTTGGCTAAATGATTTTTTCTCGCACAGTCCAACTCCATGCATTCATACGTTAAGGAGTTTCGAAGAGACACTGTTGGCCTCCATTCTGAGCGAAATGCCCAATTTTCAAGTGGACCTGCGTGCGGCGAGTCCTTCCTCTTTGAATTTTTGCGAATCGATTCTTGGCATGGAGGATAAATCCGAAGTTCCGCGAGACTGGGAGGTCTTTTTCGATGCGCTGGATTCGAATGTGTTCATCGCTTCCACGTCGAGCAAGCAACCTGTGTTTGCCTTTGTGAATGAGCGATACGAACTTTCGAAGACCTTCGATGAACTGCGAGAAAATGGCGAGCTTCCGAAAGGGTTTCAGCGACTCATCGATCAGCATTTCCAAAGAAGCCCGCTCGGTAAGAACGAGATCATTCTCAATCGAAGCCATCGATTGGTGCGAAAGGCGTTGGAGCTTGGGTCCAAAAGTTCTTTGTCCCATGTCCTGCGACTGCTGGTGACGACCGCCTTAAGCAAAGCCGGCGCAAGGCTCCACACGGATGCCCAGTCCCTTCAGGCCACGGATTTAGAGGCAATTGCAGACTCGCTTTAAGATGTCTTTGAGGGCTGAAGCTTCGTGGTAAGGCAGCCCGCCACTTTCCGACCCGGATGACGCCCACTTTTTTGACTGGATCGATTGCAATTCCCGACATTGCGAATGAAGCGCCCGACGGTTATTGTGACATCATCAAGTTCGGAGAACACAACCTGAGGCGACCCATGCAAGGATGGATATTGATAGCAATCAACGCAAAGCTCTTTTTGATCGCGGTTTTGTGCCTAGCTGGCCAATCTTTTGGATATGAACCCACACGTTCCGTGATTGTCGTTCGTCCCAAGGCTTGGAGCGCTTCGATCCAAGAATGGGCCAATTATCGCAAGTCCGAATACGAAATCATCGAAGTGGATTCGATCGAGTCCCCGTACGATCTTAGACAAAAGGTATTGAATGCGGTGAGAACGGCCAAGCATCCTGCAACCGCCGTGTTGCTTTGTGGAGACGTTGCCAATGCAAAGAAAACACAATTGGGCAATCTTGTGCTCGAACCTATCACGCCCACTTTTGAGATACCGACACGTGTGAAGCTGGGGCCTTACGTTACCCCGACATTAGCGACGGACAGCTTCTATGGGGACTTGGACGATGATGAATGTCCGGATCTGTCGGTGGGTCGATTGCCGGCTAAAGACCCTAAGGACCTAGCAAGAATGTTGAGGCGAAGTCTTGAATATGAGCAATCGTCTTCGATGGGTCCATGGCGCGATCGGATTCATGCGACTGCAGGTGTAGGCGGATTTGGAATGGTTGCTGACACCGCCATTGAAACCGTGACACGGAGACTTTTTTCGGAAGGGATTCCCGACCGCTTTCAATTGCAAATGACCTTTGCGAGTCTCAGCAGTCCGTATTGCCCGCCGCCGCAGGAGCTATCTCAAACAATGATTCGAGAGTTGAATGAAGGCGGATTGTTTTGGGTTTACATTGGTCATGGTAATGTGAATTGCTTGGACGACATGATCGTAGGGGGTTCGGAGTTTCCGATCTGTACTTCGGAACATGTGCCACAGATTCAAATCCCGCACGGCCAGCCCATTGCGGTCATGCTAGCCTGTTTTACAGGCGCGTTTGATGCGAAGGTCGATTGCTTTGCTGAAATGCTTTTGGCAAAGAACGATGGTCCAATCGCGGTGATTGCCGGGTCGAGGGTCACCATGCCGTATGGAATGAGCCAGATTGCGACTGAAATGATGGATGGCTGTTTTGTTGACAAGATTGAAACGATTGGCGAAATCTTGCTCAAAGCGAACCGCAACGTCTGGAATCAAGGGTCACAGGCGAAATCTTCCGAAGGTTCGGAGTCGGAGTCGGGATCGATGGAAAAGCGATTGCGAGATCGACAAAAAGGGCTGATGGAAGGGATGGCGTTGGCTTTGAGCCCCGAAGGGCATAGTTTGGTTGAAGAGCGCCGGGAGCATGTTCGGTTGATGAACTTGCTTGGCGATCCACTTTTACGAATTCGCCAGCCGAAAGAAATTACCCTTCGTGTTGGCGATCAGTTTTCTGCGGGGCAAGTCGTAACCGTCGATGGGGATTCGCCTCTTGCAGGTACGCTTTCGGTGGAGTTGGCTATGACGCGAGACCGGTTGCCAAAAGGAATCAAGCCGATTGAACGTTACGACAATTCTGAGTCGGTACGCGATGCTATGCGAGCGACCTACGACACGGCAAGCGACCTTGTTTTGTGGAGGACCGAAAAAAAGATTGCGTCCGGAAGCTTCTCGGTCGATTTACCGTTGCCGTCCGACATTCGCGGCAAGTATGTGATTCGAGTCTTTGTTTACGGTGATCAAGATTGGGCAACAGGCTCGCAAAGGATTAAGATACTCAAATCGAAAGCTCCTTAGCGCCTTCGGTTTCTTCAACCGTTCAGATCGTATTCCATGCCCATTCATCGATTTCAAGATCTTAGTTCCAGGCGGCTCGATCCGTACCGCAACTTACGAACCACCAATCTAACTCGATTGAGTGGCCAGTTTATTGCGGAAAGCAAGCCACTGGTGAAGCGGTTGGTCGACAGCGGACTGCGGATCGACTCGTTCTTGATTGATGAAAAGTATCTCGATGAAGCCATCGAGTGGCTTCCGGGAGAGACCGATCTTTTTGTGGTGCCGGGGGCTTTGGTGTCCGAGCTCATTGGTTTTTCGTTCCACCGTGGCTATTTGGCATGTGGGATTCGGTCACCCTTGTTGATGCCGACCCCAGAAGTCTGGCAGGCCAATCCGGACTGGATGGGTGTGATGTTGATTGGCGTGCAAGATCCAGAAAACATGGGCTCTATTTTCCGGACCTGTGCCGCCTTGGGGATTTCCGAGGTTTTGATTGGGCCCGAGTGTGTGGATCCGTTCGCCCGCCGTGTCTTGCGGGTATCGATGGGCAACGCGTTCAAACTGAAATTGTTTGATGGAACCGGCATGCTACCGCTGATTGAAGCCTGCAATGCAAAAGGGATAGAGTCCATCGCAGCAAGTCTGGAGGACCCGAGTCAAGAATTAAGCAGCTTTTCGGTTGCGGGCCCGACCCTGGTCTTATTTGGCAACGAGGCGCACGGTTTGCCGCCCCAGGTCCAGGCGGTTGTCTCGCGACGAGTTCGAATCGATATGGAACTGGGAACCGACTCCCTCAATGTGAGCGTTGCGGCCGGAATTATCCTTCACAATCTTCGACGGGGCTGCTACAGGAAATCGTAAATCCGCCTGCCGACTCGCTCAAAAATGGAGTAAACTAGCAGGTTCTCCCATCACGATCCTAGGCCTAGCCGCTGTCAGACTAATCTACTTTGTCCGAGACAAATCCCCACCCTTCGAAATCCATTCAAGATGCTTTCTCGGTAGCATCCGCGACGCACGTCGGAATGCGCCGTCGCAACAACCAAGATAGCTTTGCAGTAATTCAATCGGAAGACGAATCCGCCTGGCAACGCAATGGACATTTGCTGATTGTAGCGGATGGGATGGGTGCTCACGCTGCGGGTGAACTTGCCAGCAGGTTGTCCGTCGAATTGATCCCTCATCATTTTGGCAAGTTAAATCGAGGCGTACCATCCGAAGCGCTTCAGCGGGCCCTGGTCGAAACCAACTCCGAGATCTTCCGTCGGGGGCAAGCCAACCCCGAATTTCGAAGCATGGGAACCACGACGTGCGCCCTTGGGATTTTCCCTGAAGGGGCTGTTATTGCGCACGTGGGAGACAGCCGTGTCTATCGTCTACGAGGGCAGGTTTTTGAACAGCTAACCTTCGATCATTCGCTCGTTTGGGAAATGCAAGCTTCCGGGGATATGAGCGAAGAGGCGATCCAGAACAATGCTATTCCCAAGAATGTGATCACTCGGTCCCTTGGCCCGAATGCATCGGTCGCTGTTGATTTGGAAGGCCCATTCCCGCTCAAGAATGGCGACAAGTACTTGATTTGCAGCGATGGGCTCAGCGGCCAACTAACCGATGAAGAAATTGGAGTGCTTCTTCAAGTGCTCGATCTGCAGTTGGCGGTGGATACGATGGTTCATTTGGCGAACTTGCGTGGCGGACCTGACAACATTACGGTCGTTGTAGGTCAGGTGATCGATGAGACTCGATTGCGAACCAGCGACACCCCGGAAAAGAACACGAACTTCGTCGCGCCATCGTATCCAGTTGCCTTCGGTGTCGTCACTGCAATCTGCTTTTTGACTTGCGTGGTTATGCTCTTGTTGGGTCAGATTCCAATCGCACTTCTTGCTGCTGGCGCTGCAGCCATCGCGTTTGCAACAGGCTGGTTTAAGTACCAAGCACTCCGCACCCAGGAAGTTCATTCCGACCAATACGGCAAGGCCCCTTATCGTAAATGCACTTGCAAACCGGACGTAACTTTCGCGTCGAAACTTGCCAATGTGATCGAAGAACTGAACGATTGGGTCCGAGAAAACGATTGGAAAATTAATCTTCCCGCTATTGAAGAGCATAGCTCGAGAGCTTCTGCCGCGATTTCATCGAAAAACTATGCGGAAGCCATTCGAAACTTTGCGCAGGTCATTTCACTGACCATGGCCGAAGTGCGGCGCACTCAAAAGGAGAAGCCCGGCGACTCGAATGTCGAACTTTAGTTTTTTCTACTCCGATCCAAGTTAACCATGACACATCAGGCCGAAATCATCTCCATTGGAGACGAACTCACCAGCGGTCAAAGACTCGACACCAACAGCAAGTGGCTCAGCGAACAACTGGGATTGCTAGGTGTAAAAACAGCGTTCCATACAACCGTCGGCGATAGCATGGCCGATAACATCGATGCGTTTCGCACCGCATCGCGGCGGGCTGACGTTGTCATCGCAAGCGGTGGACTTGGGCCAACCGCCGACGACCTAACCCGCGAAGCGGTCGCTCAAGCCTTTGGCGTAGAGCTTGAATTGCGGGAAGAAGCGTTACAGCATATCGAGTCGTTATTCGCGATGCGAAAAAGACCTATGCCTGAACGCAATCGATCGCAAGCCATGTTTCCGGTGGGGGCTCGCATTGTCGACAACCCGCACGGAACAGCGCCTGGAATTGATTTCTGTCCGTCGTTGGATCTTTATCCTCAAGGACGGCCCAGCCGCATTTTTGCCTTGCCAGGTGTGCCCGCCGAAATGATGCAAATGTTCTCGGCAGTTGTCCGGCCTAGGCTCATGCAAGAAATGGGGATCGGCAAAAAGCGTTGGATGTTTCATAGTCTCAAGGTATTTGGGATCGGTGAAAGCGACGTTGAAAAGCTGCTCCCGGATCTGATTGCCAGGGACCGGGATCCCGTTGTTGGTATCACCGTCTCCAAAGCAACCATCACGTTGCGCATTGCTGCATTGTGCGCGGACGAGGCCGAATTTCGGTCCAAAATCCAGCCAACCGTTGACGAGATTCACGCTCAGCTTGGCTTACTGGTCTTTGGTGAAGGTGAGATCGATTTGCACGATGCCACGACCGAGCTTTTGAAGGATAAGAAAAAGTCACTTGGTTTGATTGAGATAGGGTCGGGTGCTTGGATTCAACAATGCTTGGCTCCCCTCTCAGAAAGTCGCTGTTTCGGATTGCAGGTATCAAGTTGGCTACCTGCGATAGAAAGCCTTGCGTCGTTCATTCCTTCTGGTTTTGAAGCAACTCGAAATGATCCCCCTGAATCATTGGTCAACGACGATGTAGTCAAGCTCGCGAATGCGGCCGAAATCATTCGGCGGCATCACGATCTGGATCTATGTCTTGCAGCTGGTGTTTACCCCGCCAAATCAGAGATTCAAGCTGCACAAAGCCTTCCAGCATGCGATATTACGTTTGCTCTCGCTAGAAGAGATAAGAGTGTCATTCATACGCGCACAACGCTTGGGGCTCATCCCGATGTGCTATACCACCGGCTTGCTAAAGCGGGCTTGAACTTTCTTCGGTTAGAGATGCTTCGCAATGGTTAAGAAAGTTATTGTCGCCAAGACGAGCGACATTCCTGTTAACGAGGCACGCGCGTTCCCCGTCGGGGATCGGATGATCGCCATCTTCAATCAAGGCGATAAGTTTCTAGCCATGGATGACTTTTGTCCTCATATGGGAGCATCCCTTGCTGGCGGTTGGATTGATGGTTGCACCGTGTCTTGCCCTTGGCACGCGTGGCGATTTTCGCTGACGGATGGCACCTGGCTGGACAATCCTAAAATCAAGTTAGATATCTTTGCAGTGTCTGTGGAGGGTGACGATATTCACGTGGAATTGCCCGATGAATAGTCCAAGCACGGATTGCCTTTCGGCTTCAGAACTGCGATCGCTGGACAAGCAAATTGTTTGGCATGCGTTTTCACAAATGCAAGAATACGATGGTCTCATCATCGACCATGCGCAAGGCTGCTGGCTGACCGATGTGGATGGACGACGGTATCTGGATGGCGCAAGTTCGATGTGGTGCAACATCCACGGACACCGACACGCTCATATCGACAAGGCGATTCGCAACCAGCTCGACCAAGTCGCTCACGTGACCAACCTTGGGATGAGCCATCCGACTACGATCACTCTAGCAAAAAGATTAACCGAACTGTCTCCGGCAGGGTTGAGGCACGTTTTCTTTTCAGGGGATGGGGCGTCTGCGGTTGAAGTCGCGATGAAGCTTGCGTTTCAATTTTGGCGGCAATGCGAGAACCCGCAAAGGAAGCGGACCAAGTTTCTTGCGCTAGGTCAAGCTTACCACGGTGATACCCTGGGAACAGTCAGCGTGGGGGGCGTTTCCCGGTTCCATTCGATGTTCCAACCGCTGTTGTTTCCCGTGCTGCGAGGGCCATGCCCTGATCCCTATCGCCTACCGCCCGAAATCGATTCTGCGGACGCAGCAGCCTTCTACTTGAATCAATATCGAGAGCTTTTCGAACAGAATGCCGACGAACTAGTCGCAATGATTGTAGAACCTATCGTTCAAGGGGCGGCCGGAGTCGTCGTACACCCACGCGGTTTTCTGCAAGGTCTCCAGTCCCTTTGTGAACAGTACGATTGTTTGCTTATAGCCGACGAAGTAGCGGTTGGGATGGGGCGGACAGGAACCATGTTTGCTTGCGAGCACGAGCAGGTTTCGCCGGACTTTTTATGCTTGGGAAAAGGGCTTACGGGCGGTTACTTGCCCATGAGTGCGACGCTCACCAGCAGCCGAATTTGGAATGCCTTTTTAGGGCGGCACGAGGACCTGCGAACGTTCTTTCACGGCCACACATACGGAGGCAATCCATTGTGTGCAGCCGCCGCCCATGCAACGCTCGATTTATTTGAAATGGAGCAAACGCTTCTTGGTATTCCGCTAAAGCGAGCAAGGATGCAAGGCTGGCTGGAGCGATTTCAAGAACATCCGGATGTAGGTGATGTACGCTCTTGTGGGCTAATGGCGGCAATCGAACTAGTTCAAGATAAGCAAACCAAAACAGCGCATCCCTGGCAGCAACAACGATCGGGAAAGGTGTGCAAACGCGTTCTTGAAAAAGGGGTGTGGCTGCGACCGCTCGGGAATGTGATTCCGATCATCCCCCCTCTTAGTATCAGCGAACAAGAAATCGATATCTTGATGGCTTCTATCGAATACGGGCTGGGTTAACAACCGAAAACAGGGACGAGCCTTCGGTTCCATTTTTCGGTGACGTCGTATTAGATGCGTTGAGCTGACAATTGGCTTGAAATTTCAAAAGCAATTTCAAGGGCTTGTTCAAAGTTGAGTCTTGGGTCGAGCTGCGTTTGGTAGGCAACTCCGAGATCGGATTCGGTAAGTCCACGGGACCCGCCAACGCATTCCGTTACATTCTCGCCTGTGAGTTCCAAATGAGCTCCGCCAAGCATCGAACCGCAGGCTCGGTGAATCGCGAAGGACAATCTTAGTTCATCCACGATGTCATCGAAACGGCGCGTTTTGCGGCCATGAGTGGTGGAAACGGTATTGCCATGCATGGGGTCACAAACCCAAAGCACAGTCTTGTTGGCGCGTTGCACAGCTTCAATCATGGCAGGCAGCGCGGACTCGACCTTGTTGCGACCCATTCGGTGTATCAACGTTAAACGACCTGGCTTATCTTCTGGGTTGAGTCTCTGGATAAGCTCCAACAGTTCATCGATTTGCATCGACGGTCCGATTTTAACAGCGACAGGATTACGAATGCCTCGGAAATACTCGACGTGTGCCCCGTTAACAGAACGAGTCCGCTCGCCGATCCAGGGCATGTGGGTTCCCAAGTTGTAGTAGCCAATTCCTCGAATGCTTGGCCTGGTCAGCGCTGTTTCGTAATCGAGATGAAGCGCTTCATGAGACGTAAAAAAATCGACACGTTTTAATTCGGGAGTAGGCTCTCTCAGAATGGTTTCGACAAACCGTATCGCGTCCGCTAACGATTTAACGAGCGATCGGTAACGTGCGGCGACTTCGCCTTTGGCTTCGTCCACAAACAGCAAGTTCCAATTTTCTGGATAATGCAAATCTGCAAAACCACCTTCACTCAATGCACGAACGAAGTTCAGTGTTAACGCGGATCTTTCGTAACCGCGCAACAGCAGTTGCGGATTAGCCCTTCGAGCTTCCTCGGTAAACTCGAATCGATTGACAATGTCTCCACGATAACAGGGCAAGGTAACTCCGTTTTGAGTTTCCGTTTCGCTTGAGCGTGGTTTCGCATATTGACCGGCCATTCGGCCGACGCGAAGGATTCTTTTCCTGGATCCAAACACGATTGCCAAGCTCATTTGTAGCAGCAGCTTCAACTTGCTTGCTATCGGCTCGGTTTGGCATTGATCGAATGTTTCAGCGCAATCGCCACCTTGAAGAAGCCATGCTTCGCCACGCTGTGCTTCTGCAATACCCGTGTGCAAATGGTCGATTTCCCAACTGGTAACCAATGGCGGCATGACGCTGATCTGATTCAGAACTTGAGTCAACTCGGCCGAGTCGGGATACGTAGGTTGCTGAGCAGCGGGATGGGATTTCCAGGAAGTGGGCGACCAGGACTGAGTCATAACAAGTGGTATTGGCGAGTGGAGCGACCTGGGATGTTAGGCCGCAATTCGTGGATGCGAAACGTCCCGAATAGGATAAGCCTGAACCTTGCAATTGCAGAGTGCAAATCGTTCGATGGGCCACGAAACGAATTCAGAAACTATTCTTGGTCGGTTGTTAGTCGCGACTGGATTTCTGTCAAAGAGTACAACTTTCCCTGATTGCAGCCGGGGCAGGTTCGAGCTGCCTTCGCCCAAGTTTTTGGGGATTCCAGGTTTTCTGACCAAAAAGGCCAGGTTCTGCATTGGTTTGGTCGTGCTGAATAGACCGAACACCCTCGTGTTTCCTGGTCAAGAAAAATGCAATCCCCATCACTGTATTCGACTAGGCTAACTCGTGTTCCGACTCGGCGGGTGAACTTTCGTTCGAACGTTTCGAGTTCGTCCTCCATTCCAATCGATTTCGCAATCGCGTGGATTTCGGACTCCGAAACCCATACGTAGCCTGTTCCTGGCCCACTACAGCAGTTTCCGCATTGAGTGCACTCGAAGGCAAGACCGCCCGCAAACCAAGGAAAGTCTTCGGATTCATCAGCTGGAGACGAATTCATATGCAAGGAACATTGGGGGCAGGAATGCAAAAGAACATAGATAGCGGCGGTCGAAATTCGCTCTGCAATCAAGGTTAGCCACCGGTTCTCATTTCTAAAAATGATTGGGTAGCTAACCTAAATGGTCTAGGCAAAAGAACCATGAACGAAATCGAAGCAGCAAGGCTTGTGGAACTAGGCCTTTTTCGCAGCTTCGTATCGCTTGGTCACTTCATTCCAATTCACAACATTCCAGAATGCAGCGATGTAATCAGGGCGACGATTTTGGTATTTGAGATAGTAGGCATGCTCCCAAACGTCCAAACCAAGAATGGGTGTTCCCTCAATTCCTGCAACGGCTTTCCCCATGAGCGGGCTATCTTGATTGGCGGTTGAGCCAATTTCAAGCTTTCCGTTGTTAACAACCAGCCATGCCCAACCGCTTCCAAAGCGGGTTGTGCCAGCTGCCGCAAACTTTTCCTTGAATGCGTCGAAGCTTCCGAAAGTGGCTTCGATGTCTGCCAACAAGGCTCCGCTTGGCTTGCCGCCAGCGTTCCAGCCGATCACTTGCCAAAAGAAACTGTGGTTGAGGTGTCCGCCACCGTTGTTACGCACGACATTGCGTTTGTCGTCAGGAACCGATGCCAAGTCTTTAACAAGCTCTTCGATCGACTTCGATTCGAGCGGAGTTCCTTCGATGGCTTTGTTCAGATTGGTGATATAGGCTTGGTGGTGTTTGCCATGATGGATTTCCATCGTTTTGGAGTCGATATGTGGCTCCATGGCATCAAGTGCATATGGTAGAGGGGGCAATGTAAAAGCCATGTTGATATCTCCAAAGGAAAGTGAAAAACGGGTTTAAACCGAGGAAAAACCGAATTGCCATACATGTCGGCGGCCAGCCCCCCTGCGATTCATCTGGAATAGTGTACGCGACCACCCATCTTTGGCCAGTGGCTGGCGTTGTCGCTAGCCCTCGCAACCGCGGGAGGGTATCATTTTAACCCTTCGTTTCCATCGCATTTCTTTTTCCAGGAGATTTTTCATGGCCAGTGTTTTCGTACCTTCCGAACAAAAAACCATCAACGATCCCCAGGAAATTTCAGCGTTCTTGAAACCCTTCGGGATTTGGTTTGAACAATGGAAGGTGGATGGACGCCTCAAGGAAACAGCTACCGACCAAGACATTCTTAACGAATATGCGCCGGAAATTGCGGCGGTGAAGCAGCGAGGCGGATTTGTTACTGCCGATGTTATCAACGTAAACCCCTCTACGCCCAATCTGGATGCGATGCTCCAGAAATTTAATAAAGAGCATACGCATGACGAGGACGAAGTGCGATTTACTGTCTCTGGAAAGGGGATTTTTCACCTTCATCCCGAAGGAGGACCCGTGTTTGGGGTCACCGTCGAAAGTGGCGACATGATCAATGTCCCTCGAGGTACCAAGCATTGGTTCAATCTTTGCGACGATCGCCACATCCGCTGCATCCGATTCTTCGAAGATCCGTCCGGTTGGACTCCTCATTATATTGAAGAAGGTGTTCACAGTCAGTTTAGCCCGATGTGTTTTGGGACCAGCTTCGTTGCTCCTTCAGAGCGAGTTAAGACCGTTTTTCAATCTTAGCACCGAAGTCTGATATTCCGGTTTGTCGAGCTGGCGCTTAGGTCATTCGAAAGATTTTGGCCAATACCAATGTTGGTATTGCGAAGCTGCATACGATCAGGCCTGGCACGTTTCCGCCATACTGCAATGCCACAGCTGCGTCCAAAAAGATAATCGTTAGGATTGCCTGTTTGATTGCTGGCACGAGTGTTCCGATACCAGGTTTTGATACTGATAGCAACGCTCGACGCAGCCAAGGCAAAGCGAGTAGAAAAACCAAAATAGGAAACAACGATCCAGGTTCGAGCCGGTACTCCGTTTCGGTGGACCAGAACAGTTTGGATCCCCAAAGGGAACTGGTTGCGATTGCGGCCACTCCCAACAGACTTGTACCCCAAGCGGCAATCATTCTTGACCTGGATTGCTGCATCAGTCCCTCGCGTCGGGCGGCCAGCGTTATGCCTACGACAAATAAAACATGGCCCAAAACAACGCTCAGGATGCACACCCAAGCTTGTAAAGCGGGCCAAAGAACTGCAGTTCCGAGAGAAACTCCTAGAGCCATATTCAGCCCCCTACACAAGCCCATCAGCCATGGACCTAGTTGGGTTGCTTTTAGCCTGCTGTCGTATGCGACGATACAAGCAGCCAAGGCTGTGCTTATTGGCAAGATCATCCACGTGAAATGAGCCGCATCGGCCACGTCCACCAAAGAATCTGGCACCAAGGTTCTAGCGAGCAACGCGAAGCACCATCCACCTGCTAAAAGCCCCCATCCTGCTAGCCTTGCTGCATGGATGCTGATGCGTCCATCAACGAGGGGGCCATTGCGTCGTTGAAGCTTGTCTTTTTCGAGATCGTGAACATCGTTCAGGACCATTCCCGCCCAGTAAAAGCAAACGGAGGCGAGAGACACGACAAGCAGTGGGGCGAGCAACTTTGGGGTGGAGTTCCATGCTCCCACAACTAAAGCGAGCCCTGCCAATACGTCGGCACAGGAGGTCAACGTGTTGGGCACACGAACAAGTTGCGCCCAGGCGCGAATCGAACTGTTCAAGGGAACTTGCTACTTTTTGCGTTGGTAGAGAGGGAGCAGTTCGGGCACCGCGAGACCCAAAGCACCACGTCCCTCTTTGAGTCTAGCGTCGACGTCCTCTTGAATACCGGTCGCGTCAATTTCCCAGAACTTGTTTAGCTCTTCGCGGTTAAGCGGAGTCAAAGATCGAACTAACCTCATCCCAACAGCACGAGCCGGATCGGTAGTGAACCACCATGGACTTAGAGGCACGTTCGGATCACGTTCCTTCCATTCTTCGTCCACCGAGCCCATTCGAACAGCGGCGCGAACGCGTTCTGCCGAATCTTGCCAGCCACCACCACGAACCGTGCGCGAGTCCGATTCGGTCGGCCAAGCAGTACCTGTTAGGCCCATGAAAGTCTTTCCGCCTCGATCGCCAAATCCTGTTGCCGCGTATTGATCGATCGTCCACTCCCAAGCGTTTCCGTGCATGTCGTGGAGCCCATAGGCATTCGGGGCTTTGCTTCCGACTCGAGCTGCACCTTTGGTGGCATTTCCGGAGAAGACTGCATATTTGTCTAGTTCCTCGTGGTTGTCCCCGAAGCAATATGGTGTATTCGATCCACCTCGGGCAGCATGCTCCCATTCCGCTTCGGTTGGAAGTCGGTACTGAATACCCGTCAAACCGCTAAGCCATTTGGTGTACTGTTTGGCTGCGTACTGCGTCATGGTGACCGCTGGTTGTTTCGGATCGTCTCCGTATTCGTACGTGTGACTGGGTTCGTAAAGAGGTGTCGGAACTGTGATCGCGTCGGCTCGATTGCTATCGTCGACCTGTCGAATTCCTTGCGAGGCCAATTTTTTGAAGATGTCGTAGGACCGCATGAAGGTTTTGTATTCGGCCCAAGTCAGTTCCGTCTTGGCTACCCAATAGGGTTCCAGCTCGGCAGTGTATTGTGGACCCTCATCCTCAGATCGTCCTGGTTCTGAATCGGGCGAGCCGACCAAGGTCTTGCCCCCCGGAACGGGAATCATCTCAAAAACAATACTGGTTCGCTCCAGGACCTGGGTGTAAGGAACCATGTAGCCACCCTTGCCGCCATCGATAGCAACAAATGGTCCGCTTTCAGGTTTGGATTTGCTAATACCAAGTGTCGGGCTATTTTCAGCAGGGCTAGTCGTTGCTTCTTGAGCCATGGCGAAACCGCCGACTGCCAACGCAAAAACCGCCGCCGTTGGTAAAGGAAAGAATCGGGCGTTACACAACTTCATGGTTTACCACAAGAGAATCAGAGAGTGCTTTTTTGAAACCGTTGCTACAAGATTAACTTGGATCCCATGAACTTTCTAGGTGCGGCGGCAATCCAAATCGACTTCGATGAGTACTAATAGGGGCATTCCAGCATTCTTTCTAGACGGAGACGATAAGTGTGAATTTTAGTGCGGAAACCATGTTCAGACACCGCGTAAACAGCTAAAGTAGTGAAACACACACTCGCTACGATTCGGTATCACTGCAGATTTTCCAATTGGGTCTCCAAGAACCTCTCTTCTTTAGCTCGATAGTTGAGTTGTAAAACATGTTTTCTCATCTCCGAACAATCCAGATAAGGCAAAGGCGTCTGAAGCACCGCCGGCAGGTGCTTCGCTTTGACACTTTGGAAGACCGTCGAGTGCTAGCGGCGCTCGATGTTTTCGTGTTTGATGACGTCGATGCATCCCGAGGATTCGGCTCCCGTTCGGATTTGCCTATTTTCGACAGACCCGTTTTTGTGGATATCAATCGGGATGGGCGATTTGACCAGTCCGAACCCTGGACCACTACCGATATTGATGGAATCGCAAGGTTTCGAAATCTAGAGCCTGGTGAGTACACGATTCGACTTCTTGGCGAGAATAATCGCGTCCTGCAATCTTCACCTGCAGCCCCATCTTCGACCGGCGTTTGGCATGATGAAATAGGCACTGTCGTTCGCGTAGAATCCGATGGCTCAGCATGGACTTTTTCAGGCAACAAGTTGGCCTTGCTTAATCGCGAACTGAATACTGCACTTCGGGAATATACTTTAGAAGGTGAAATCGAGAGCGTTGTTTTGGAAGACGTTTCGAATTCCGTTTCCAAGGCTTATGTGATTGCCAATAATGCATCCGGACAAAAGAAGCTTTGGACTATTCCCGATCTTCAAGCGGACGCAGTGCAACAGACAGACGCCCAACTTGGCGGTACCTCCCAAATCGTTTCTTTTGGAGCTGAAATCCTGATCCGAAATGGAAACAGCTTACACCGCGTCACGACAGACAGTGTTGGGCAAATTGCCTCCATCGGACAGATCGGCGGGGCGACCCTAGATGCTTCGTCGGTCTTGAAGAAAGCGGGAACATCAGGTTTTGCCGTGCTCAACTCGGCGGGCAATACAAGCGAATTGTCGATTTACGAAATCTCGGGCACCTCGGCCTTTGTTGTTGGTCGCCGTTCGTTTGCCTCCGAAGTGAAGGCATGGCAACCCGCTCCGGACGGGGCTAGCGTCGCTGTGAGCACTGCGGACGATTTTCTGATCGTCGAGAGAAAGTTGGGATTGCCAACTGCTGCAATTTTGAAAGATGCAGTAGAGCCAATCTTTTTTGATTCGGGGCGATCCTTGCTTCTTACTGGCAATAAAACCAACTCGAGCGAACTGATCGGATGGCAGACCAGCGAATGGAAACAGAGTCTTTCCATTCCTATCACCAACGGAGAACTGACCGGTCCAGATGCAACATTGAGCATGGATCGGTTCGGACGATTTCTGATCGGAAATCGATTGGGACGTGCCTATTCCCATGATCTTGCCGAAGCGGTTCTTGTTACTGCCGTGGTTTCTGCAAACGGAACATCGCAGGTGCAAATCGGTATTAGGCTTCTAGGCCAGAATTCAGCACCTTCGTTGGGAGAATCTGCCCTGTTGAGCTTGAACGAGGATGAAGCGTTACAGTGGTCGACCTCCATGTTAGGGTCGGTTTCCAGTGACATGGATTCGGACAGTCTAATTTATTTGGTCCGATCCCAGCCCACTCTAGGATCAGTCAGTTGGAACGTTGACGGGAGCGCGTCCTACATTCCTGGTGCCAACGCCAACGGATCTGACTCGTTTACGGTTCAGGCCTACGATGGTTGGGCATGGTCCGAGGAAAGAAGTATCACGGTCAATGTCTTTGCCGTGGACGATGCACCCTCCGATTTGATTCTTTCGACAAGCGAATTCGAAGAGAATGTTGGTTTGCAATCTGTATTGGCCAGTGTCCGTGTGTTGGATCCAGATGCCGACGTTGACTATCAATTCCAGATTCCAGACAACCGGTTCGAGATCGTGGATGGGTTGCTGAAATTGATCTCGGGCGTTCTCAATTTTGAAAACGAGTCCACGATCGTTCTGCCAATTTTGGCGGTGAATCGTTTGAGACCAACAGAGACGCTTTCGAAAACGTTGACGTTCTCGGTCAAAGATCGAAATGACGCTCCCACTTCGCTAGCTGTTCCCTCCCGTTTGACAATTCCGGAATTGAACGAGGGAGTTTCTTTAGGTCAAGTTCAGGTCGTCGATGAGGACACCAATGCGGCTTACGATTGGCATGTAAGCGACCCACGCTTCGCGATTGCTCAGGGCCAACTCGTTCTTCGGCCAGGCATCGTTCTGGATTATGAAACAGAACCTTCCATTTCGCTGACCCTTCGAGCCAGTGACCCAACCAGTTCGTTCGTCATTGAACGGTCCATTAACCTTTCGGTCACGGACCAAGATGACTTGCCAACAGGCATCCGCCTGACAGGCTCAGGTTCCATCTCCGAAAACCAGCCGAACGCGGTCGTAGGTTCGGTTGCGGTGCTCGATACAGACCGCAACGAGCGTTACTCGTACGAACTGAGTGATGATCGGTTCTATGTCAATCGCGGCGTAGTCATGCTTCGCCCCGGATCTGTTTTGAGCAGGACTGACGGAGGCCTGCTTGATCTGACGATCATTGCGACTTCCGATCTTACAGGAATTCAAATTCGAAATTCGAGCCGGCTGAGCATTCTTCGGGATCGAACCCCGTACCACAACGATAT
Organism: Planctomycetaceae bacterium; assembly: GCA_027487485.1. Lineage (GTDB taxonomy): Bacteria > Planctomycetota > Planctomycetia > Pirellulales > Pirellulaceae > JBKCUI01. The sequence goes on from JAIYDN010000052.1 coordinate 71,061, forward strand.
AGACCCTTACGATGTGGATGGCGATGGGCGTATTAGTCCGCTGGATCCTTTAATCATTATCAATCATATCAACAACCGAGGGACTGGCCCGATCCCTATGATCGGCGAAGGGGAAGAAGGTCCTGACCCAGGTATCGATGTGGACGGTGACGGAAACATCTCGCCAATCGACATTCTTATTCTGATCAACCGTATCAATGAAGATAACGAAGAAGAGTCGGAAGGTGACGATGAGTCTGAAGATGAAGACTCCGACGGGTCCGATGGAATGCCAGAAGGAGAAGGAGAATTCGTCTCGGGGGCAAAGTCCCTGGAGATCATGAATCGAAGCAGTTCCCAAGATACATTGGCACCTTTGATTCAATCCCCGGTCAGCCCAACTGCTAACCAGGCTGTCGATATCTCACTAGCCGACTATCTTGATAGTCTGGACCGTGAAGTAGGCCCTAAACGCTTTCGACGGCGATAACGGCCTGTTCTTTACGGCCGAAATCCCTTCGACTTGTTTTTTGAAGCTTGACCAGGTTTTGTCCTTCTGGTCTCGCTAGTCTCGTTGAAGCCGTAATGCGAAAGAAGCTTCGGTTGCTTCTCTAAAGGGATTTTCGACTTCGCTAGGCCAATGTAGACATCGATACTTGCCCAATGACCTAGTCGACGCGCGTTCTGTGCAAGCGTAAGGAAATAATGGACATCTTCGAGATCGGCCTCCGTCATTCCTTGGACTTGAATGGACGGCAAGGACTTCACTTCGGATCCCGTTTGTGAGGGCACGCTTTGGGATCGATCCGCCAATTGCAAAATCGCCCGATCCATTTCTTGGAGATCGATGATAGTGGCCGACACGGAAGCCCCACCCCATGCCGAACGATTTCCGAACGCTCGGTTGGTTACCAAACCGCCTCGCTGGCTTTGCCCCGCACCGGCCGAGCCTATACCGCCCAGCATGGCTGAACCTTGGTCCGGAACCAGAACCGATGAGTTGATGGACAGAGTGCCAATCGTCGGTTGCTGAACAACTTGCTGCGCCGAAATGGTTCCTGCAAAAGCAAAGAACGGTCCCAAGACGAACAAAGCCTGCAGATGCATCAATCGCGTTTTCATGAGGTTCTAGACCACCCTATAAGAAACGATCCGTTAAAAGCCAACCGTAGGACGGGGCTCCAGCCCCGTCGGACCCATCGCAAAGACGGGGCAGGAGCCCCGTCCTACGATTCCATCCTACAATCCCATCTCATCCTACCATCCCATTCCACCCCAAGTATACGCAATGCTGTTCCGTCAATGCAAATGACCGAATAAGGATCTATTGCCAGGGCGCTAGCAAACTTAAGAGCCCCAGTCCGTAAAACGTGTACTCGACATCTTCGGCGGGATCGAGTTCAAAGCCTGCGAAACCACCCTCGGTGCGCATCATGCTTAAACCGTACTTCCATGCCCCTTGTGTGTCGGCTTCATCTAGCGAACTGGTCTCCCAGAGAGTGACGCATCCAGTAAAGGTACTTAGCAAGTCGGGTAATGGCATCCGAGTGTTGGCCTGAAAGCCCCCTTCGTCGCTTTGTAATTCCAACAGAAAGCTAGCGGCCTGCTCCGAGACTTCCGGCGACAGGGCCTTCAAGGTTTGGAGTGCTCCGATGGCGGCTGCGGTGGGGTTGGTGCCAGATCGTTTTGCAACTCGGACTTCCAGAAAGCCACCATCGTCGCGACGTTGAGAAAGCAAGAATGGAACACTTGGGTCATCGTAGGGCAGCGGGTGCCCAAGCAGCTCCAAACAAATCGCAACCAAGAAGGTTTGGTAGGTGCTGCCAACGGTAGCGGAATCAATTCGCGAAAAACCGCCGTCGGTCCTTCGTAAGGAAGTCAACATCGCGCTAACTCGCCCCCGCCAGTCGACCGACAAATCATGCAATGGATTGACTTCGGTAGAGGCTTCAATCAAGGAGGCACCATAAATGAGCGATAGGAGATCGATGACCGACTCCTGTTTGGCGGTTCGCGATTTTAAAAAATGGCTGGCGTCCGCCGCGACCTGGCCCGTCAACAGTCCAAGAATAGCGAGAGACCGAAGTGCGAAACCGGTGTAGTAAAGATCGCTTTCCCCCTCGCGGCCAGCCCATCCACCATCGCTTTGCTGGCGATCAAGAATAAACTTTGCATGAGGATCCCTCAGGGCGTCCGGCAGCATCGCGGCACCGGCAGTCAATTGCAAGGTAAGTCGCTCTAAGTACCCTAATTCCATTGTTTCCTGCATTTTTGAGAATTCGTTGTCGGCCCCAAGTCGTTTGCAAGGCGACATTTAAATCGGATCGCAGTATACTAGGACAGTACCTGGACTTACACTCCTAAATTACTTTGAAACCAAGGGCACCGTAATGGATCGACGCAGCTTCCTCTCTTCGTCACTAGCTAGCAGTAGTCTCGCACTGGGTAGTCTTTCAATGGCTGGTTATCCATCGGCCTACCAAGCGGCCTTAGGGGCCATTGCGGATGCGACCGCGAAACGAGTCGGCGTGATCGGCACGGGCTGGTACGGAAAATGCGATCTGTACCGCTTGCTCCAAGTCGCGCCCGTCGAAGTCGTGTCGTTGTGCGACGTTGACAGCAAGATGGTCAACGATGCCGCCGACACGGTTCAAAAGAAGCAGATATCCGCGAAGCGTCCACGCGTCTATGGCGACTACCGAAAAATGCTGGCCGAAAAGGATTTGGATATTGTCCTGATCGCAACACCTGATCATTGGCATGCGCTGCCTACCATCGCAGCCATTCAAGCGGGCGCGGATGTTTATGTGCAAAAGCCGATCAGCGTGGATGTTATCGAAGGGCAAGCCATGTTGGCTGCCGCTCGAAAATACAATCGCGTCGTTCAGGTTGGAACCCAACGCCGCAGTACGCCCCATTTGATGGAAGCCAAAAAGAACATTGTCGATGCGGGCTTGCTCGGAAAAATTTCGCATGCTGAAATCTATTGCTATTATCACATGCGTGCTCGCGAAAATCCACCGAACGTAGCCCCACCCGCATCGTTGGATTACGAAATGTGGACCGGCCCCGCACCTATGATGCCTTTCAATGAACTATGCCATCCACGTCGATGGCGAGCGTTCAAAGAGTACGGTAATGGCATTCTTGGGGATATGTGCATTCACATGTTGGACACCGTCCGTTGGATGCTGAATCTGGGGTGGGCAACCAAAATATCGTCGCACGGTGGTATCTATGTCGACAAGAAGTCGAAAGCCAATATCCCTGACACGCAAACTGCAACCTTCGAGTTTCCTGAATTGAACGTCGCTTGGACCCATCGCACCTGGGGGGAAGCTCCCGATCCCAAGTACCCATGGGGAGCGACTTTGTATGGAGAAAAAGGAACTCTGAAAATGAGTGTCCAAAGCTACGACTTCACTCCCTCGGGAGGCGGAAAACCAATCCACGGCGATGTCGTCATGGAATTGGATAAGTACCCCGAAGACAACGTCGAACCTGATCTGGAAAAGCACGTCGCCCCTGCAATCCGAGTTCACATGCTAGACTTCCTGAAAGCCATCCAAGATCGCTCTAAACCGATCGCGGATATCGAACAGGGGCACATTTCCACCGCTGCTTGCATCTTGGCGAACATGTCGTTGGAACTGGGACGTTCGCTGACTTGGGATCCGGTGAAACAGGTTGTGGTCGGTGACGAACAAGCGACTAACCTGCTCCGTCGTCCCTACCGAGCCCCATGGGTTCACCCCGAAGTGGCTAACGTTTAAGCCCATTCTCGCATCAGTCCACAGGTGTTGTCGAAATGCGATTCAACGGATCCAACAAGCGCAATTGCTTCCCTTTGATATGGGTGGCAGCATGTCTCATCGCGATCGGATTGTCACCACGTTCGATCGCCCAGGCGACAGATCCCGGCAAGTTGGAGTTCTTTGAACGCCATGTTCGGCCACTTCTGGTCGAACATTGTTACGAATGCCATTCGGCTGAAACCGAAACTAGTGGCGGACTAGCTTTGGATTCTCGCGAAAGCCTTCTCAAAGGGGGCGATTCCGGAGCCTCCATCCTTGCAAACGATCCCGGTGGCAGCTTGCTAATCCAGGCGATCGAATATCGAGATCCCAAGCTTCAAATGCCCCCTACTGGCAAATTGTCGGACGCTCAGATCGAAAGCCTTCGAACTTGGATCGCAGAAGGGGCCTTCGACCCGCGTGATTCGATTCCTGTATCCGCTGACAACACACCATCGAAGCAACTGTCGGTGGATAGCGCGCTGGAGCATTGGGCTTATCGGCCGCTGAAACGGGTTGTGCCGCCAGTTACGCCCGATGCAACCCATCCGATCGATGCTTTTTTGGCAAGTCAACAAAATGCCCATAACATAAAGCCCAGTCCCTTAGCAAACCTCCACGTAGTCAAGAGGCGTCTGGATGCGGACCTGTCCGGACTTTCTTCGCACCGGTTGCCGCCCTATTCAATCGCCTTCGATGAGCCAACATCGCTTGATTCATCCGTGCAGCATGAGACTTCGGAAGAAAGCCGACAAGTACTGCTCCGACAGCATGTGGATGACCTGCTCGCATCCCCTCGGTTCGGAGAACGCTTCGCACGCCATTGGATGGATCTTTTTCGTTATGCGGAGTCGTTGACCTTGCGAGGTTTCGTTCTTCAGGACGCATGGCGTTATCGAGATTATTTGATCCGAGCCTTCAACGAAGATCGACCCATCGATCGGTTTATCTCGGAGCAGATTGCAGGGGACTTAATGCCAGCGAGCTCGCTGGAGCAACAGCAGCAACAATGCATTGCCACCACCGCTCTTACCTTGGGCGATCATAATTACGAGGAACAAGATAAGCTGCAGTTGGAAATGGATTACATCGATGAGCAGATCGATACGCTGGGAAAGGCCTTGCTGGGGCAAACCATTAGTTGCGCTCGCTGTCACGATCATAAGTTCGATCCGATTCCGACGCGAGATTACTACGCACTTGCTGGCATTCTCAAGTCGTCAACCGTCTTGCAGCACGAAAACGTTTCGAAATGGGTACGCGTGCCCTTGCCTGTTTCGAAAGAACAGGCGGACCAATACCAAGAGACGGCGTCAAGATTAGGCACCCTTCGACAAGAACTGAAATCGCTGAAAGGGGCATCCGTGACCGATCCATCGCAACCTCTTTTGGTTCGTTCCTCGGACTTCAATGGAATCGTAGTGGACAATCAACAGGCGACGCGGATTGGCGATTGGCAAGACTCGACATCCTCCAAAGCGTACGTTGATGCGGGTTACCTGCACGACAAGAATGCGAACAAGGGTAAATCGTCTGTTACGTTTGAACCTAAAAACATTCCTGCTGGTGAGTACAACGTTCGAATCGCTTATTCGCATGGCGAGAATCGTTCGTCAAAAACCATGGTCCGGATTTTTAGTGCCGATGGCGAAGCGGAAGTCATCATCAATCAGCGCAAGTCTGCAACCGATGATGGCCTTTGGCAAACGCTGGGTAAGTACCGATTCGAGCCATCGGGGCAAGCCTTTGTCGTTCTTAGCAACGAAAACAGTGACGGGCATGTGATAGCCGATGCGGTTCAATTCGCGCCACTAGAAACGCCGCTCAAGAAAGAGAAAGCAAACGATCTTGCGATCGACCAAAAAACAGCTGCATTCCATCGGGATCAAGCGCGTGTCGGTGAATTGGAGTCCGAGATCAACACGTTACAAAAATGGCTGGATCGTCGTCCAATGGTTCAGGGGTTGATTCCGTCGGACAAACCCAAGGACATTCCGGTCCATATTCGCGGCAGCGTCCATCGATTGGGTGAAATGGTTCCGCGAGGGACTCTTAGCTGCATCAACAACCACTCGAACAGCTTGGCATCGGACTCTTCGATCGCTTCGGAATCGAATGGCCGTTTGGAGCTTGCGAAATGGATTGTCGACAAACGCAATCCGCTGACCGCCCGTGTCTATGTGAATCGTGTTTGGAGCTGGTTGATGGGACGAGGGATTGTGTCCAGTTTAGACAACTTCGGAACGACCGGGGAGCTACCGGTTCACCCCGAATTGTTGGATTGGCTGACCTTGGAATTTATCGATCATGGTTGGTCCACGAAGTGGCTTATTCGCGAGATTGTGACATCGAAAGCGTATCAGCGGCAGTGTTACGCCGAAACGGAATCGCTTCAAACGGACCCCGACAACGAATTTTTTGGCCGAGCCAACTTGCGTCGCTTGGATGCCGAATCGCTTCGGGATCGGATGTTGGATTTCAGTGGCGAATTGGAATTGCCCGACGTGGTAGAAGCGACCTGGAAAGAAGGTCTGAAAGAAGACTACCGATACGAATCGACGGTTCGATTTCGAACTGTGTATCAACCCTGGTTCCGAAATGCTTTGCCAGAACTTGCCACCGAGTTCGATGTTGCGAATCCAAGTTCTACGACTTCGCAACGAGTTCGCAGCACCGTCGCTCCTCAAGCCCTGGCGATCATGAATAGTCCTTGGGTTGAAGCTCGGGCTAAGGCGGCTGCCAGGCAAATCGACCACGAATGCCGATCCGGAAATCCGGAAATCACCGATCTGAAATCAGAAGCTTTTCGAATCGAAAGAAGTTTTCAATTGGCGTTCGGCAGATCACCTGACGAAAAAGAAAAAGAATGGGCGATAAGAATTTTGGCCGCCAAAGGTTTAGAAGAGCTTGTACATCAGTTGATGGCATCGATTGAGTTTCGTTTTATCGAATGATCGAGAAGAAGTTTATGCAAAGTCGACGACATTTTTTATACCAAAGTGCATGCGGGTTTGGAGCGTTAGCTTCCAGCGCGATCGCTACGCACGCGGCCTTTGCAAGCAGTGAGCATGGTGGTTTGCATCATGCCGCTCGAGCCAAGCGAGTCATCTTTTTGTTTATGCAAGGCGGGGTTAGCCAAGTCGACTCGTTCGATCCCAAGCCTGAATTGGACAAGCGTGACGGGCAGATGCTGCCGTTTGATGACGCTCGCGAATTTGCGAACACTAGGAAGTTGGGTGCCGATCACCGTGTCATGCGTTCCCCTTGGTCGTTCAAAAAGTACGGTGAATGCGGAAGGCCAGTGTCTGAGCTTTTTCCGGCGATTGGCGAGCATGCTGACAAATTGACCATGATTCACGGGATGCACACCGAAGGGGTCGCTCATGGACCTGCAACCTTGTTCATGCATTGTGGATCGCAGAATTTAGTGCGGCCGTCGATGGGCTCGTGGGCCATTTATGGATTGGGTTCCGAGAACGCCAACTTACCAGGCTTCATTTCCATCGCTCCTTCGATAGGTAATGGTGGGGCTAGAAACTATGGCTCAGCCTTCTTGCCGATGAAGAATCAAGGAACCGCCATTGGAAATGCAGATTTGGCAGAACTGAAACTCAACCATGTCCGGCCCGATGCCGCAGAGACTCAGCGTTGGTTGTTTCAGCACGAGCTCCAGAAGATGCAGCTCGAGCGGTTTGGTGCGGCTGGTATTGAGCAAGGCTCTGGCCGCGACGAGCTGGAATCCGTCATCGAATCGTATGAGCTGGCGGCCAGGATGCAGCTATCGGCCCCGGAAGTGTTTGATCTCTCCAATGAAACGGCGGAGACCATGCAGTTGTATGGCATCGATCAAAAGCAAACAGAAACTTATGGTCGACGATGTCTGCTAGCGCGAAGGCTATGTGAAGCAGGCGTTCGTTACATTCAAGTCAACTACGGTGACAATTCGGCCAACCCCGCGTGGGACCAGCATTCGAATTTGCCGAAACATGCGGAACATGCGGCCGCCGTCGATCGACCGATTGCAGGCTTGTTGACCGACTTGGCGCGACGAGGGCTCTTGGAAGATACGCTGGTATGGTGGGGGGGAGAATTTGGACGGTCCCCGTATGCGGAGAAGAACGGTACAGGTCGAGACCACAATCCTGGCGGGTTCACGGTTTGGTTAGCAGGTGGAGGTACCAAGCCGGGCTTTGCATACGGCCGTACAGATGATTTTGGCCACAAGGCAATTGCAGACAAAGTGCACATGCACGATCTTCACGCGTCGATTTTTCATTTGCTCGGCATCGATCATGAGCGATTGACCTACAAGCACGCGGGCCGCGATTTCCGCCTGACCGACGTCCACGGCCGCGTCGTGTCCGAGCTGTTCGCCTAGGCCGACGCGTAGGCCGTAACAAGCGCTAGCGCAGTTACGGCAGGCCCCGTTGGAACTAATTGCCCCAATGGAACAAGTCAAGTCCTACCTAGCACTCCATGCCGTAACTGCGTCCAAAGCGACTTGTTACGGCCTACTTGATTTCAGAGTGATTGCTGTCGAAAAATGTGGGGCGAAAAATAATTAGCGGAAGCTTGGTGCTGAAATCTTTCGCCCCACATTTTTCGACAGACTCTTTTCAAGAAAGGAAAGTAGGCTGAACCAATGGTGAACGAACATTGCGTCGAAAGTTGACTGAAGCGACATTCGGGCTCGCCCCGAATTTAGCAATAGGTTTGGTGTGCTAATTGCCTGTGCTGATGGACCGATCTACTTTACGTTCGTGGGCCGGAGGCCCACCTTCGCTGACCAGATGGTGGCAGGCGGCCACCATCTCGGGTCAGCTACTGGTTCTGTTTGCGAATAGCACGTAGGCCGTAACAAGCGCTAGCGAAGTTACGGCAGGCCCCGTTGGAATCCCATTGCTCCAATCGAACAAGTCAAGTTCTACCTAGCACTCCATGCCGTAACTGCGTCCAAAGCGACTTGTTACGGCCTACGCTGACTCGTCACGGCCTACAATTTAGTGGCATAAACGTGAAGACTCCTGTAAGTTCTGCTGGGAGCCTGGTGTCTAATTCTTGTTCCCGCAAACGGTTGGCGGCAAAAGACGCGGATTCAAGGATTATCGAAACGCTTTGGAAATGGGCACAGAGCCGTCATTGCAATTAGCTGAAAACGAGGCGTCCGGTTCGTGTCAAGACGATGAATTGTTGCTTGTCGAACGACTAAAAAAGCGGGACGCTGTCGCTTTTCAGGAATTGATCGATTTGCACGGTGAAACGCTGCGAATACTCATTGGGCGACTGATGGCCTTTGATCCGGAAATGGAAGATGTGCTTCAAAAAACATTCGTTCAAGTCTGGCAAAAGATTCCCTCATTTCGAAGCCAGTCATCGATCCGAACCTGGATTACCCGAATTGCAATCAATCAAACTCGAAACCATCAACGTTCCGTGCGACGCTGGTTACGTCACTTCCAAGATCGATTTACCTTGGAGACGACGGAAAAGGAGCATCCATGTGTCGCAGAAAACACTCAAGACCCAAGATGGGATTCGATCCAACTGGCCATGGAAAAAATACCGTACCGAGATCGCGAAATACTGGTCCTTGTTTATTTGGAAGAGAAATCGATCGCGGAAATAGCTGACGCATTGGACGAGAAAAAGAACACCCTTGAGGTGCGATTACATCGTGCGAAAAAGCTCTTAAAACAAACCATCGAACGATCGAGGAACGAATCATGAGCACTCACCCAATGAATGAAGAGCAGCCTTGCCAACTAAGCGACGAGGAGTTGATCCACGAGCTTGAACATTGGGGCCGAAAGCGGACGCATGGTGCGGAGCTTCGTGCACACGCGATTCAACTTCAAGCGGAAACACAAAGTGCATCCGCCTTGCGTGTGTCGCTTGCGGCATGCGTTATAGCAACGTGTGCAGCTATCGCTTGTTTATGGATGCCGTTGGGGCGGCCTCTTGGGCAGCAATCAGCATCCGATGAAGTCGCCAAATCAAGGCCCGTGGTTGCCACGGATCCTAAAAGTCTGTTGAAATCCATATCCAAGCGAGCGCAAGAAATTGAAAAACGCATCGAAATCTTGGATTCGATTTTGGATCAAAAGCTTCAAGCGGATCTGGAACTTCAGTCGCTCCGTTCCCAAACGTTGCACTACCAGCGAATTGCCATTCGCAATGAGCTCATCATAAACCAAAGTCTTTCACTCACTCCATAAGGTCTTTCCTATGATTCTCGCAAAGCTAATCCCGTTCTTCTCCCTTCGTTATGCATCTGGTTTAGGTGTCGTTGCATTCGTTATCTTGGCAGTTGGTTTTCGTCCAAGCACATCGTTCGGGCAGACTCCGAAATTCTTTGAGGATCTTGTTGTTTCCGATGATGTCATCCATGACTTTGTTGCAATTGCGAAGACAGAAGGACTTTTCGCCAACCATAGCAAGAAATTTGGGGTGCCGTTAGCGATAAAAAAATCTTCGTTACATAGTCGCCTTCAACAGATCACAATGGCATCAGACATGCATCAAAAGAGATTGAAAATCTTAGTGCGTGAGCATCAAAAATTGCAGTCTGGTTTTTTGGCAATGGTGGAATCATCGCGATCAAAATCACCTGCGATTCCTGTTTCGCGAGCGGCGGCAGAGCAGTTGCTGACAGCGGCTCAATTAGAATTGCAAAAAGTATCCTGGGATTTAGCTGCGGAGATGGCTTTGTTCGAGAATGAGGAAACAGCAAGAGATGTCGCAAAATCCGAAGAAGCAAAATTGGAAGAAGAGCTCTTGAGCACAGAAAGTGAAAAGCTCCTCGCGGAACTAGCTACGACTGAAGCGGAATTGGATATAAGTACAGAATTAGTGAGGGGTGGTGCAATCTCTCAAGCTGACGCGGAGCAGGTACGACGTAAGCGTGAGAGCATAAAGGCTGCTATTGCACAGCACCAAGCAAGGGTAAAACTTGCTCGTGCTCAAAAGCGATCAGCAGAAAACTCTCTTCAAGCAGAGAGCAAGCAGCAAGCTCTTAAGTTGACAGCCAAGAAGAAACAAATTGAACGTTACATCAACGAGCTTCTAGAAGCCATGCCTATAGTTATGCAGAATGAAAATCTGTCCGCTCTAGCCAATCGTCACGAGGCATCCATGGCATCACTTTCGAAGCTAGTGGAAGAGATGGAAACCAAGCAGCAAGAACTAGAGGGACTCCTTTCCATCATCGACAGTGTCAAGCTTGACGGAAAGGCTGAGCAAGAAGAAAAGAAAGACTAGTATTAAACGCGAAGGCCGCAACAAACGTAGGCCGTAACAAACGTAGGCCGTAACAAGCGCTAGCGCAGTTACGGCAGGCCCCGTAGGAATCGAATTGCGCCAATCGAACAATCAAATCCTGCCTAGCACTCCATGCCGTAACTGCGTCCAAAGCGACTTGTTACGGCCTACTTGATCTTAGAATGACTGTTGTCGAAAAATGAGGGGCGAAAAATGGTTCGCGGAAGCATGGTCCTGAAATTTTTCGACCCACATTTTTCGACAGATTGTTTTCAAGAAGAGAAATGGGGCTGAACCGATGTTGGACGTACATTGTAGCAACGTCGCGGCCCCCAGTTGCGATCAGATTCTTTTTCCTATTTGCGAACAACACGTTGGCCGTAACAAATGTAGGCCGTAACAAGCGCTAGCGTAGTTACGGCAGGTCCTTTGTTACGGCCTACGCGATTTCAGAATGACTGTTGTCGAAAAATGAGGGGCGAAAAATGGTTCGCGGAAGCATGGTCCTTAAGTTTTTTAACCCACATTTTTCGACAGACTCTTTTCAAGAAATGAAAGGGATCTGAACCGATGGTGGGTGGCCCCGCTCGGTTAATTCTCACCGATCTTGAGGCAGCATGGTACTTGCCGGTAGAATCAGACGCATGAACGAACCTCTCAGTGAAAAAATACCAACTGGCCAGTCATGCCAGCTTGCTGATTTGGTGGAGATTACCACCACCGTCGAACATCAAGTCGATGCAAATCGGCTTGCGACGGAGATCGTGTCACAACGCTTGGCCGCTTGCGTTCAGATCTCGGGCCCAATCTTCAGTGTTTACCAATGGAAAGGTTCCATTCACAACGGGCAAGAGTTCGTGTTAAAGCTAAAAGTCACTTCCGACGGTCTGTCCAATGCAATCGCGTTCCTCAAGGCAAACCATCCGTATGAACTTCCTAAAATCATCGTAAACCAAGTCAAAGCATCCACCGAGTATGCTCAATGGGTAAGCGAACAAGGAAAGTAACTTAAATAAGCCTTTAACGCGTTGATGTCAGCTCATTTTGCCCTGAACGTCGGATGGCGTGTGTTATTTGGATGCCCATAAAAAGAGCGATACCGCAACCGAGAAGTCCAGGGACGGAAAGGCCAAAAACGATCGGACGCACCTGATTGCTTAGCAACGATGCGGAACCCATGAACAAAGCCGCCGTGAGGATGCCCATGACGAGTCGATTGACAACCGGTTCTAATCGTCTGTGCTGTAAATGAACATCGAATTTCCCTCGCTTCAAGTTGCGAAGAATGTCGGCTGTGTCTCTAGGAAATATTGCGATCAAATGTTCCCATTCCTGGATGTTAATCGTCAAGCGACCGATCATCCTCTTTACCGAGAAGCGGTCCCTGTAGGCCTTTCTGCCGTAAGGCTCAATCAGTTCAGCGACACTGAAATGGGGGCTGAGTTGCTGAGCGGTTCCTTCCAACATAATCAGCACTTTGATCAACATTGCGACTTTGGCTGGCAAGTAGATTTTACTTTGCTGAATCATGGTCACAACCGCGTTGAGACAGCCGCTTAAATCGAAGTCTTCAAGAGATTGCGTTGAGTAGTCGTCGATGAGTCCCTGGATCGCCTCCTTCAAGAGGGTCTGGTCGTAGTCGCTTGGGACGTTGCCAATTCTGGCGACAGCTTCCGTGAGCTTGGTCGCATCGTGCTTGACTACTGCGATCAACCCCAGCTCAAGGTCATCGCGGAGCGCGTCATCGATGCGTCCGACCATGCCGCAATCGAGAACGCCGAGATCCGCAACCTGACCATCAGTATCCGCTGTGGAGCAGGACTTCAAAACCATGAGATTGCCAGGATGTGGATCTGCGTGGTAGAACCCATCTCGGAAAATCATCTGGATGAAAAGGTTCGCCCCACGCCTCGCAATTTCGTCAAGATTTAGCCCCGAGCGTTCAAGTTCTTCTTGATTCGAGATACTCGTTCCCTCAAAACATTCCATAGTCAGCACTCGCCGCGAGCTGAGCTCTGGATAGGGCTTTGCAAAACGAACTCCCACCTCGTTAGAAAACGTCTTTCGGAAACGTTGCATGTTGCGCAGTTCGCGAGTGAAGTCGAGCTCCTGTCGCAGCGTCTTTTGGAACTCGCGCATCGTCTCCACTGGCCTGTATTGTTTAAGCCTTTCCGATTGCTGTTGAGCGATGCCCGCCAATACCCCCATAATCTCCAAGTCGTTTTCAATAACCTCTTCGATCCCGGCATGCTGGATCTTTACAACGACACTGTTTCCCTCATGAGTGATCGCTCGGTGGACTTGGCCAATCGATGCTGAAGCGAATGCGTTCGGTTCAAAGCTCGTGTACAGCGAGGCGATGGAGCCGCCGAGCTCGGATTCGACCAATGCAATTGCAACCGTTGATTCATCGGCAGGAGTGTCGGATCGAAGCAGGGCTAGCTCATCCGCTAACTTCTTTCCCACCAAGTCGGGGCGCGTGCTCAAGACTTGCCCAAGTTTGATGAATGTTGTTCCAAGCTCCGTCATGGCAACTCGGATTCGCTGTTCGGTGCTAACGGAGTCTGCCGCTTCCGGTCTCGTGAGCTTATCGAACCATGGCATTGAGACCGTGGACAACCAATCGGCTAACCCGTGTTTTGCTAGAACCGCAATCACATGGCGAAATCGATCCGCATTGCGGACAAACTTAGGAACACTCATCAAGTCCATGGGTATTTTCTCTCCGCAGAAAGGCCTCACAGTCGATTCCGTCACCGACCATGAAGGCCTTTCTGTTCTGCTACATGACGATTACTTCCTATGCGGCTTCCAATTCGGCGATATCCACGGATTCGGCTTTATTGGCTCCGACTAGTTTCTTCGCCTTTTCAATTTGTTCGGTGTCTCCGTGAAGAGTCACTAGAAACTTGCCTGCCTTGATTTGCGATTCATATCGGATCGCTTGATTCTTGGAGAACCCAAGACTTACAAGCGAACCCGCTAATGCACCAACCGCGCTACCGGCGATGGCGCCCTCGACTCCGCCCAGCAATGTAGCAGCGAGTGGGCCTGCAATCACCAAAGGGCCAATGCCTGGTACGATCAGGAATGCAGCGCCCGCAAGAATTCCGAAAAAGCCGCCAGTCCAAGCGCCGACACGGGCACCATCACAAGCAACAGAACCCGTTGTGAGAAACCCGATCGGTTGTTCGATGGTTTTGAAGTCTTGGCCAACAATGGACAGTTGGTCCATTTTCATTCCATTCTTCTGTAGAAGCTTGACGGCCTCTTCGGCAGCGGAGTGATCCGAATAAACAGCCAAGAGAGTCGAATTTTTTGTTGCGGTTGCGGTGTTCATGATTGATTTCTTTTGAGTAGTTTAGGTTCATCGGTGGCATAGGCTTCCAGCCTGTGTGTTTGAATCCACAAACGAGAAGCCAACACCACCATTTTGATTTAATGCTACGCGGAACAGCCTAGCCGTCACCGCGTAGCATAGAGAAGTGTTGCCGTCATTCAGACGGCCTTAACGTCAATGGGCAGTTGCAAGATGCTTGCCAGATTCGATAGCAGTGACTTTTTTAGGGTCGTCTTTATGAGTGGTCACGCGAATCGGTGTTCCAGACTTGAGGTCGGACAACTTGCTTGCCTTTCCATCGCAAGTGACTTTCGCATCTTTGTCGACAGTGGTTTCGTGACTCTTGCCTTTGTTGCAAGTGGACGTCAATTTGTCCCCTGCCACACTGACGACTTTGTGATCTTGGGACTTGGCTACTGTTTCTTTCATAACGATCTCCTTAATTCTTGTGTAACTGAAATTCAAAAAACAAAACGATCATGCATCTTTCGATGCATTGACAAATAGGTTTCGACAGACCTATTCTGTCGCTATACCATCAAAGTGCTCGCTATCGACCAGAGCCTCTTTGCGGGTATGATGGACCACACCATCCCGATGGTTCGGTGGCGAATAAAGCGTGTAGAGCTTCATCGGGACATGGCCCGTATTGATGATGTTGTGGTTCGTTCCAGCCGGAACGACAATCGCGAAACCGCTTGTGATTGCGGTCCGGGATCCCTCCAGGACAGCTTCGCCAGTCCCTTCCTCAACACGAAAAAATTGGTCAAGCGTATGAACCTCTTCCCCAATCTCTTCGGACGGAGCTAGCGACATAACTACCAGCTGGCTGTATTTCGCGGTGTACAGAACGCGTCGAAAATCATCGTTCTTGATGGCCAAATTCTTGATGTTCTTCACAAAGCCGTTCATGAGCTCTCCCTTTGTTGATTAAGTTCTTACTTCTTGAGAGATGCCGCAACCTCACGCAACCCGCTCTCGACACCTTCGATGTTCTTCGCAATCCAGTTATGGTCGGTATGCGTTTCATCGTTGATCCATTTGCCGTTACGAAAGACTTCCGTTACGACTTCCTGGGTATCTGGACCGAACTGATAGTGTGCTGAGTCAGCGGCGCGTTGAAGGTAGTTGGCTGCCATTACCAGATCGTCACCGGCGTGCTTCGCATCGCTTTTTCCCCACCAGTCTTTAGCGCGATAAAAGTGCCACTCCGACAGCGCATGCGCCGCTTTCGAAAGCGAGGCATCCATTTTGGAAGCAGCATCCATGTTGCCCGATTGAAGATCTTTCGAGACGATTTTTAAATCGTTGGCTGCCTCGATTAGTTTGGCTTTGGTTTCGGGCATCGCATGCCGTTCGGCCCAGCCTAACCAACTGACCGCCTTGTTGATTTCATACGCAGCCGATTTCTCCTCGTTGCGTCGGTAGTCGTAACGCGCGCTGTCGAATGAACGCATGGGTTCATACCGAAGCGGAAACCAAAAATCTTCCTCGACAACCGTCCATGTCGGCGCGATTTCTGCTGCTGGCAAGGTTGCAGAAACTGTCTGAGCAGGGGTCGTTTTGGGTTTCTTTGTCTCTTGGGCGATTGCATTCAATCCGCTGAGAGCCGCGATCGCAGCGAACGCGAAGTAAGTAAGTTGTTTCATGTTGTTTTCCTGAATAAGTTTGAATTGGGGGGCTGTTTTGTACGATGGATTTTGATGGGGCTTCCAACGTTCAGTTCAAGCCAGCGGCTTGATGAAAGCCACTAGCTTGGGCTTCGTGCCAAGATCTAGCAGGTGACGAGAAGGTCGTTTTCGACTCCGGTGACTCCTGGGGCACTCCATGCTGCGGAGCCAGCTTCTTGGCGTTCATCCCAAGAGCGGACAGAACCGGCGAGCGTCACTTTTCCGCCTTCGGCTGTAACTTGAACATGGCTCGCATCGACTTCAGCATTTCGCTTGAGTGCCTTTTCGATCACTTCCTTAACCGCGGTTGCTTGGACCATTGGCTTCAACGTGATGTTGTTCGAGACGCCTTTGACTCCCGACTGAAATCGGATTGCATCTTCGGCCGATTGACGCTGAAATCCCCATGTGACTTCGCCAATGAGTGTGACCCAGCCATTTTCGACAACTGCTTGAACGTGATTAGGAATCCAGACGTGCCATTTGAGTGAATTGACAACCGATTCCGCGATCTCGGCGTCGGGTCGCTTATGAATGCCGGATACGTTGACTTCCAATTCCTCTGCAATTGCCTTGACGCCTTCGACACGCTGAGCAGCTCGTTCTGCTGCGTGCTTTTCTGCATAGTGAGGAACCGATCCGCTGAGCGTAATCACTCCATCTTTGGCCATGACTTTAATGTCATTTGCACTGAGCATAGGTTCCCATGTCAATTCCGATGTAACATCCGCTTTCAATTGCGCATCTGTTTTCATGATCTGTCCTTCGTTCGCTTTCCACAATCCGTGTTGGCATGATCCGACACCCATTTGGACGCCTGTGAAACCATGCGTTTTTCATTCTCAAAACGAAAAAAGCCGATGCAGCTGGAAACCTGTTGGTTTTCAATTGCATCGGCTTACTGGTCAACGCGTTATTCGATTTACATCGAGCTACGCTTCATCAAGTTTTCCGAATTGAGTCGATTAGCGTGCAAGACGCCCCCCGACTTACGAACAATAGCAACGATCGAACTCGGGACAATGGGCAATTCCAAAAGAGTTTGGAATCAGTGCGTTATCCCTACCGGCCTGAACAGCCAACGAGCGTCCCAGGCTCCCCTGTCTTCCGAGTGAATCGAGCTTGATATTGGTTTGCTCCTTGTAACATCGGTCAACGAGCCTACAATCGCAGAGGCTTGGAAGAACGAGAACCGTCATGAACTCATGGTGGGAAGCGTTTCTGAAGCAAACTATCGGAAGACCTAAAAATGGTAGCTCAGGCGACAGCCCGAGAGATCAGTTATCAAGTAAGCCGACGCTAGCAATACACTCTGGTGATTTGTTGGCGTCGGCTTTTTTTATAGACTTGATTGAAACGACACTTCCAATGAACAACGGGACCACTTTTAGCTTTACTCAACGATCGCCACACTCGGATGGAAGGGCTCGCTATGAACACGGACGATCAAGTTAAACTCGATGCGCTAGCCAATCATTCATTTCCGCCGACTTCGGATGCCACGTCAGCCCCCAAGAAATCGGACTCAAAAGTTACTGTTGGATTTGCGCCGCATACCAAGTCCAAGAAGTGGCTTGCGATCGGGTTGGCCGTGATCGTTGTCGGAGCAGTGGCTGCAGGGTCTGTTTGGGCTTGGTTCATCAAACCGTCAGGGCCGGGGCCAGGATTCGTAAACGGAAATGGACGGATTGAAGCTACAGAGATTGACGTCGCAACCAAGCTGGCAGGGAGGATCGAAGAAATACTGGTGATCGAAGGTGAGTTTGTGACTTTGGGGCAGACCTTAGTCCGCATGAATACCGACACTCTCGATGCTCAACGCGAGGAATCGATCGCTCAATCGAATCAAGCCTCTGCCGCTGTGATCAGCGCGAAGGCCCAGGTCGTAGCACGTCAAAGCGAGACGACTGCCGCAAACGCGATGGTCGGTCAGCGCGAAAGTGAACTCGAGATTTCAAATCAATCGATCGCTCGCATCGCGAAGCTCGTCGAAACTGGAGCGGCCTCGATGCAGGAATTCGACGACGACAAGGCTCGCGTTCGAACAGCAGAAGCAGCGTTGGCCGGAAGCAAAGCTCAAGTGGCAGCGGCAGAAGCCGCTATGGTAGCAGCTCAATCGCAGGTCGACGGAGCTCAGTTCGCCGTTATCGCCAGCCATGCAACCACAACACGCATCGAAGCGGATATCACAGATAGCTTGATTAAGTCGCCTCGCGATGGACGCATTCAGTATCGTGTCGCACAACCGGGGGAAGTGTTAGCGGGCGGTGGCAAGGTACTCAACCTTGTCGATCTGGGTGACGTTTATCTGACATTCTTTTTGCCCGAGACCGTCGTCGGAAAGGTTGCGATCGGAAGTGAGGTGCATCTGGTGCTGGACGCGCTGCCACAGTACGTCATCCCGGCCGAAGTGTCGTATGTTTCCAGCACTGCACAGTTCACTCCCAAAACGGTGGAGACGGCAAGCGAACGACAAAAGATGATGTTCCGCGTCAAGGCTCAAATCGATCGCGAATTGCTGCACAAGCATTTCAAACAAGTGAAGACGGGCTTGCCAGGAATTGCCTGGCTCAAAATTGATCCTAACGCATCGTGGCCTGAGAACTTGCAGTTCAAGGTACCGGAATGAACTCCGTAGCGAGCCTTGAAAACGTCAGCCACACGTACAAAAAAATCGTCGCGCTCGATTCTATTTCTGTTTCATTCCCACCAGCCTTGATGATCGGCTTGATCGGTCCCGATGGCGTTGGTAAATCTAGTCTGCTTTCTCTAGTTGCAGGATCCCGAAAGGTGCAGAGCGGAACGGTGATGGCATTGGGGGGGGACATGTCTGGATACAGACATCGACGTTTGGTCTGCTCGCAAATTGCCTTTATGCCACAAGGGCTGGGCAAGAACCTCTACCCAACTTTATCCGTCGAAGAGAATCTTCAGTTCTTTGGTAGGCTCTTTGGACACAATGCGCAGGGCCGCCGGAAACGGATCGATGAGCTTACCAAAAGCACAGGACTGTATCCGTTTCTCGATCGACCTGCAGGCAAGCTTTCCGGTGGCATGAAGCAGAAACTTGGTTTGTGTTGCTCGCTCATTCACGATCCCGATCTGTTGATCTTGGATGAACCGACCACCGGCGTAGATCCCTTAGCTCGCAAGCAGTTTTGGGATCTGATCAAGCACATCCGCGGTGAGCGACCCAGCATGAGTGTCATTGTTGCAACGGCCTACATGGAGGAAGCGAGCCAGTTCGATTGGTTGGTCGCCATGGATGCAGGCAACGTACTAGCGACTGGTAAACCAGCCGAGTTGCTCGAGCGTACTAAGACAACGGCGCTCGATGCAGCTTTTCTAGCTCTGCTTCCTGAAGAACGTCGAGCGGGACATCATGCTATCGTCGTACCACCACTAGCTAGCGTCGCCGGTTCAAATGAATCTTCCACTTCTTTTGCGATCGAAGCATCTGATCTCACGATGCGATTTGGCGATTTTGTTGCCGTGGATCACGTGAACTTTCAAATTCGCCGCGGCGAGATCTTTGGTTTCATCGGCTCGAATGGTTGTGGCAAAACGACAACAATGAAGATGCTGACCGGCTTGCTCAAACCCAGCGAAGGTCGTGCGCTGTTGTTCGGCAACGAAATCGACTCTCGCGATATCTCAACGCGGCGCAAAGTCGGTTATATGTCTCAGTCCTTCTCGCTGTACTCGGAGCTATCAGTCCGACAGAACTTAGTTTTATATGCCCAGTTGTTCTCATTGCCCACCGCCGACATCCCCGGCCGCGTCGTCGAGATGCTGAAGCGATTTGATCTCGAAAGCGTTGCTGACGCCATGCCCGATAACTTGCCACTTGGCATTCGCCAAAGGTTGTCGATGGCGGTTGCTATGGTTCACAAGCCTGAGTTGCTGATCCTCGACGAGCCGACATCGGGGGTGGACCCAATCGCCCGGGATCGACTTTGGCAACTGATGATCGATTTGTCTCGCAACGATCAGGTGACCATCTTCATCACGACACACTTCATGAACGAAGCGGATCGTTGTGATCGTATCTCGCTCATGAATGCAGGGCGAGTCTTAGTGACGGATACACCCAAGGAAGTCGTGAGCAAGCGTGGCGTGAAAACCCTTGACGAAGCGTTTATAAGTTACCTGATGGAGGCTGAGAAAGACGAAGCCCAAACTTCTTTTCTCCCCTCTCCCGTTAATCCGGGAGAGGGGTCGGGGGTGAGGGCTTACATTGCAAACAACGTATCTACGCGGCACGATAGTTCAGCCCCCTCATCCCCGGCCCTTCTCCCCCGGAGTACCGGGGGAGAAGGGAGCAGAAACATATTTGATAGGAGATCGGCTAGCGTCTCAGGCTTGGATGCGAATACTTCGTTTACAAGAACGAATTGGTTCAGCGTTGGGCGTGCTTGGAGCTTCACCCTTCGTGAAACGCTGGAGCTGACTCGCGATCCTGTCCGCGCGACTATGGCACTGCTTGGCACTGCGATTTTGATGATTGTGGTTGGATTTGGCATTAGTTTGGACGTGGACAAAATGACTTATGCGGTTCTCGATCGCGATCAATCGATCCTTAGTCAGAACTACGCGTTAAATCTATCCGGTTCTCGGTACTTTGTGGAACGACCAGCCATCACGGACTACGACGATCTAGATCGTCGCATGCGGGCGGGCGAAATATCGCTAGCCATTGAAATACCACCTGACTTCGGGCGAGATGTCAGTCGGCATGGAACCGGGCAAGTGGACGCGTTTGGCCAGGTTAGCAATTCTGTGCAAATCGGTGCTTGGGTCGATGGCTCGATGCCACGTCGAGCCGAAACGGTCCAAGGCTATGTGATGGGTATGCATCAAGGTTGGTTGCAAGAGCGGGCCTCGCAAAAGGCGGGGCACGCCATCGTTGGAAATGCTTCACCCGTTATTCCTGCATTTGTCGAAACCCGATTTCGCTACAACCCTGATGTGCTCAGCTTGCCAGCTATGGTTCCAGCTGATTTCCCTATGTTGCTCATGATGATACCAGCCATGCTAGCCGCACTTTCCGTGGTTCGCGAGAAAGAGCTGGGCTCTATTCTGAATCTTTACGTAACACCGGTGACACGCAGCGAATTCTTGCTCGGCAAGCAATTGCCCTATGTCATCCTGGCACTGTTGAACTTTCTGTTGATGTCACTTATGTCCATCACCCTGTTCGGAGTACCGATCAAGGGGAGTTACCTAACCTTGGTTGCAGCCACGATTCCTTACGTGATCTTCTCCACGGGTTTTGGGCTGTTTGTATCGGCGTTTACACGTAGCCAGATTGCAGCTCTATTCATGACGATGTTGGGGACAATGATCCCGGTGATGCAGTTCTCTGGAATGCTCAGCCCGGTCTCTTCGTTGGTTGGACCGGCAGCAGTGATCGGTGGCCTTTATCCTGCTTCTCATTACCTGACGATCAGTCGAGGCGTGTTCAACAAAGGGCTTGGCTTTGCGAGTTTGCAAGGTTCGTTTTGGCCGCTGCTGGTTGCGGTGCCGGTGATTCTTGGCTTGTCGATCATCTTGCTCAAAAAGCAGGAGTCATAGCCATGTCCTCGCGCACCAATATTTACCGACTGGGAGTCAAAGAGTTGTGGAGTTTGGTTCGTGACCCCGTGATGCTTCTGTTGATCGTCCACGCTTTCACCTTGGCAATCTATGTTTCCGCCACTGCGATGCCAGAGACATTGAACAAAGCGCCGATCGCCATTGTCGACGAGGACGATTCGCCGTTATCGAAACGCATCGCTGCAGCCTTTTATCTGCCGCACTTTAAGCCGCCGGTGATGATTTCAATGGCCGACATTGATCGTGGAATGGACGCTGGTGACTTCACGTTCGTGCTCGATATTCCTCCCAACTTTCAACGCGATGTTCTGGATGGAAAATCGCCTTCGATACAACTCAATGTCGATGCAACGCGTATGGGGCAAGCGTTTTCGGGTAGCAGCTATATCCAGCAAATGGTCTTAGGAGAAGTCAACGAGTTTGTCCTACGATACCGAACTACTCGCGTGGAACAGGTGGAGTTAGCCTTGCGAGCCCGTTTCAATCCCAACTTAGACCAGATATGGTTTGGTGGACTGATGGAGATCATCAACAACGTTACCATGTTGTCCATCATTTTGACCGGAGCCGCACTGATTCGCGAACGGGAGCATGGGACGATTGAACATCTCTTGGTCATGCCAGTAACGCCCACCGAAATCATGTTAGCCAAGATCTGGTCGATGAGCGTCGTCGTTCTGCTATCAGCTGCATTCTCTTTGATATTTATTGTGCAAGGATTGTTGAAGGTACCCGTCGAGGGTTCAACGGTATTATTTCTGGTTGGCACCACGCTTCATCTTTTCGCGGCGACATCGATGGGAATATGGATGGCGACTTTGGCGCGTTCGATGCCGCAGTTTGGAATGTTGGCCGTACTGATACTGTTACCTTTGCAGATGCTATCCGGCAACTCTTCGCCGCGTGAAAGCATGCCCGAACTGGTCCAGAATGCGATGTTATTCGCCCCGACGACCCACTTTGTCATGCTGGCACAAGCGATCTTGTTCCGAGGTGCAGACCTTTCTGTTGTTTGGCCTCAGTTCCTTGCACTTGCGATGATTGGCGCCACCTTTTTTCTCATTGCATCCGTTCAATTTCGAAAGTCGGTTGCCCAAGTCTCTTGATGATCGCACTTGATGCGTCGACGAAAGACGAGAATTGCATCAGTCGACGGCCTCCTGCAAGCTTCGCCATCCGAGCTCCCCATGTTTCGGGCGTGCAACCAAGCCTCGATCGGTTACGAATTGACACCAACTGGCCGCTAACAGCCGATACATGGTGCAAGTGGTATCGCTTACCTAAAGCGGACGCACTTTTTTACACGTCAGGGCTACCATCGCAATTCCGCCAGAATCAACTCAAGAGCCAAGAATGCGACGACCATTCGACTGGAAACAGTTCCGCTTCCGTCGAGTTGATCTCGGCGGAGCGCACAACTGAAAGCTACAAGTGTATTGTTGAACCAGGCATTCCATAGGAATCGAAGCCTGTAGCCGGCGGTTGAGCGTCAGCGACACCGCCGGTAACACGTCAGTTCTTTCGTCGCACCCCGATGGGGCGCCAGCAGTATAACGCAGACCTAATCGATCAGGATCGAAGCGGCATTACTTTTTTCTTTCCATGCTAGAGCGATTCGTGCCTGGCATCTGCGAAAGGGGCCATAAAGAACGCTAACCAGCACTCGAGACGTCCAACTTTAATCTTCAACCTTCCAACTTCACCACATTGCCCCGGCAATGCTATAATGGGAAGAGCATTTCAACGCAGGAGGAATTCCATGAATCTAGTGCTCAATCTTCCAGCTGACCTGGAAGCCATCATCAAAAAACGCGCAGAACAGGCTGGTCTGGACATTCCGGCCTACGTTTTGCAGACTCTTCGCGTTTCCGACATCGAACTGACTGGCGAGCCATCGATCTCCAACGAACAATTTGAAGCAAGCCTCAACCGACTCCGCGAGATTCATGCCAAGGTTCCCGCCGATTTTGAGGATAGCCGCGAATCTATCTATGAGGGGCGTGGCGAGTGAAGGTGCTGCTCGACACGAATGTCTTGCTTCGGCTTGCGGACGTTACGGACCTCGCCATATCTGGTAAACGCGCTCACGACGCACGGTTGGTGGCTGCTATGCAAAGGCATGGACTTGCGGAGATTGTCACCTTCAACAAGTCAGACTTTTCTGGCTTCCCAAACATCACCGTCTTTGCTCCTCACGAGGTTGTGTGAGCTATTCGGGACATGCAAATCCGCCGATAGCGGGCCTCAACGGCAGATAAGCCTCGGGCCAGTAACGATGCAACTGCTAGGCACAACTGGTTGCTCGGTGCGGTAATCGACGTCACAGACATTCTGGCACAACTAGGACAGGAAGCCTCCAACAGTGAACGCGTCGGGCACCGGCCAGATCGCATCGAACCTCGCGCGAACAAACGCCGCCCCAAAGTACTAGCGTTGATGCCCAAGCCACGACGCGACTATCATGCTGAACTGGGAGTTGCTGTTTGAACCTAAGTCCTTACATAGCAACCGACAGCTACCACGCCCACGATTGTCCAGGTCCGCTTCCGTCGAGTTTATCTCGGAGGAGCGCACAACTGAAAGCTACAAGTGTATAGCCGAACCCAGGCATTCCGTAGGAATCGAAGCCTGTAGCCGGCGGTTGAGCGTCAGCGACACCGCCGGTAACACGTTAGCTGTCTCATCGCACCCCGATGGGGTGCCAGCAGTGTAACGTAGACCTAATCGATCTGGATCGAAGCAGCATTGCTTGCATCCGTTCCGGATGCTCATGCGCGTGCTGCTACATTCCGGTGGTGTCGCGTTCGCTCAACCACCGGCTACAAGCTTTTATCCTTGTCAGGATGCAGATTTCCCGAAGGGTTACCACAGCAACGCAACTGTATCTTCAATCATTTTTGTCTTCCTATTCCTGCTGACGCATTTGGGTGAGTGTTCACGGGGTAATTGTGCAGATACTCACGAAATTTGTGGTGAAAAGACTGACGCATAACCCGTAGATTCTCGAATGAATTAGGTCCGCCGCGATAAAGCGTAACGTAGAACGGGTGTTCGGCGGTCGTCTTCATCGACTGGCCACGAACCACCAGCTCCGTCACCACGGCCGTCCGAACAAACTTTTCTTCAACCCGCTTCAGTTCCAGCGGACCATCCGCATCGAACTCGCTGCGAGCCAATACAAAGTCACCCACCTCGATCTCGTCAATCGGACGGCTGTTGCCCTCCCTATCGACAACCAACGGCGTTCCGGCAGTGAAGCAGGCAACGGCGAAGTGTGCAGCGATACTGCCGCCCCATTTGACCGAAACTAGCACCCATCAGGGCACCATCCATGCTGCCGGTTGTACCGTAACCGACTGATGCATGTTGCATCCCCTCTCGGCTCGCTTGCGCGGCACTACGTACCTACTCTTGCAAACTTTTCAATCGCCCGAACCAAGTCGTCGCTGATTCCATTCGCATTCAGTTTCTTAAATCGGTTGCCCAAGTCTCTTAATGATCGAAATTTACGCGTCGACGAAAGACGAAAATTGCAGATAGTTCAAATGGCGATAAATCTCTGAAGATTCAAGCAGTTCGCTATGGGTGCCTACGCCTGCAAGTTTATGATCATGCAGCACCAGAATTTGGTCTGCGGATCGCAGCGTGGAAAGACGCTTGGCGAGCGTCACGATCGTCACCTTTTGATTGCGCAACTGCAGCAAAGCCTCGCAGGTCTCCATCTCCGTTCGGAGATTCACTCGTTGACTTGGTTCTTCTGCAAGTATCAACTTCGGCTTCTTGATCAAGCCGCGCGTCAATCCGATTCGAAAGAGTTCATCAGGTTGCATCCGATCCTCCGTGGGACTAACCAAGGTACCCAGATTGTCAGGCAGATTGAGGATCGCGTCTGCAACGTGCATCTTTTTCGCCAACACCATCAGATCGATGGTGGCATCTGGCGCCTGTCCTGCCCATAAATTTTCTGCGAGAGTACCATGGATCAAAGGCCCTTTCGCCGCAACCCAAAGGGACGCGTCGCGCAGTCCTTGGGAATCCAAATCCGTTGAATCGATCCCGTCAAACAAAATTCGGCCACTAGCTGGACGTCCAAATCCTAGAATCAGTTCAGCAAGAGCGCTCGCCTGCACGGGTTCGCTCGCCACGATCGCCGTCAATTGCCCGGAGCGAATGGTGGCGGTTATGTCTTCCAGAAGTTTTTGTCCTAAACTGTTTCGTAACGTCATATGCTCCAGCTGAATTTGTCCTGCCGAAAAAGGATGCTTTGCCGATTCGGACGCTAGAGGACTGAGCGTTGGCTGTTCCAGGTACTTTGCCAACTCCAGAGCTGCTGCTTCCGAAGAACGGTAACGTCGAAATGCACGCATGAATCGTTGCATTCCCAAAAGGGCTAATGCGACGGATGCGAACAAGGTAAAAAGCTCGCCAAAATGAAGATAGTTGGCATCATCCAAAAAGCGTATGGAAACAACAATCAACAAAAATGCAGACAATAGGGTCGCAAAAAACAGCATGGTCGGGGATTTCCAAATCCCCCCGTCCGATAGTTGTGATTGAGATTGCCGATAGGTTTCAAGCTGCCGCTCAAAGCTAAGACGCGTCCCTTGCTGATCGTGAACCGATGCAAGCAGTGGGGCGGTCTCGCACAGATACGCCAACTGATCGCTGGAAGCTCGGGCGCGTTCGTACAACACAGGGCGACGCTTGCGGCGGAACGAATCCAGATACCCAAACATGAACCAAAGAAACATGGCCGCCAGCAATGCCAACAAGGTGATGGAAAGCTGAATCGATGCGGCCAGGACCAACAGCAGAAGAGCCTGAACAGGATGCCGGGGAAAGACTCGATACCATTGACTTACCGCTTCGCGAACTTGAGGGACGTGGATAAAAATCATATCCTCAATCGCGTCTTGTTGCCCAGAGAGTCCTTTCTCGACAGCAAGCATGGCCGACTTATCGAAAATCTTGCGCTGAGCATCGACTGCGATATCCAATGAACTGTGCAGTGCAGCACGATACGACGTTAAAAGTGCAATGCACTCGAAGGCAACGACCATCGTCAGCAGAACAATCAAGCCTAAAGCGCCTCGAAGAATACTGCCACCAGAATTCAGCAGGGACGTTGGCAATTCAAAGATCTGTCCCAGCGACAGGTAATCCGGGATGCTAGCCTCGGTTCCTGCTGCCAGTTTTTGCTGTCCTAGAAGAAGCAATTCGATTAACCAACCAGCCATCACCAAAACAAGTGGAAGCATGAGGCCAGCTAAAATGCCAAACCCCCAAACCGCCCACAGGTACTCGGGCGATTTCACTAATCTTCTCAATCGCTGCCAAACCGCGGATGACAAAATCAAATTCTCCAGGATGAAGTGACACAAAGGCTGAGCTCTAGAATATTCCAAGCTCGGCAGGGAGCGTACGGTCTGGTTGGGATTTTAACGATTTTGTTGACGATTCCATGGCAACGATCACTTGTTTGCACCCTCGGTGAAGGAAAACGACGCTTCCAGGGCTCATGATGCGAAAAGTCAACCTAAGTTGACAATAGGCAGCTGAGGTGGATTTTTCGCTTCACGATGTAGTCTCTTCCGTTCGATTTCTATCAAGGTTAGCTTCTCCATGGCAACAACCCCAAAGCGAGACATCAAAGCGCGACTCCTTATCGCCGACGATGATCGATGGCTTCTCGAGTCCATGCAAGAATGGCTTACGAGTGAAGGGTATGAGGTTCAGACGGCGAGCCAAGTGGATGAAGCCAACAAGAAATTCTGCTCCTATTCACCTGATTTGTTTTTGTGCGATGTTCGGTTTGACCAAGGGGATGGGATTAGCTTGCTTCGCAAAGTCAAAAAGCACAATCCCGACATTCCCGTTCTGATGATGACAGGTTATGCGGGTCCTGATGCAGCTCGTGAATCCATTGCGGCAGGCGCATTCGATCTTCTGACTAAACCCATCATTGATGACGAGCTAAACACTGCTATCCAACGGGCACTAAGCCAACGCAAAATTGCGGACGAAAACAAACAGCTCAAGGAAACGCTTGATAAACGTTTTGGGCTCGAGAGTATCGTCAGCCATGACCTGCGCATGCTGAAAATCTTCGACGTGATCGAGAGTGTCGCGGACTCCCGAGCAACCATTTTGATCACAGGTGAAAACGGAACAGGCAAGAGCATGATCGCTCGAGCCATTCATAAAAAGTCGATGCGACGTAAGGCACCGTTTGTGGAGGTAGCTTGCGGCGCGTTGCCCGATACGTTGCTCGAAAGCGAGCTGTTTGGGCACGTTGCGGGTTCCTTCACCGGTGCGACACACAACAAAGTTGGCAAATTCCAACAAGCAGACAAAGGTACCATTTTCCTCGACGAAATTGGAACCGCAAGCCAAGCGCTTCAAGTGAAGTTGTTGCGCGTTTTGCAAGAACTGCAATTCGAGCCACTGGGCGGTAACGAGACCATTTCCGTGGATACAAGAACCATCCTAGCAACCAATGAGAATCTTGAACAAGCCGTGGCGGGAGGCGTTTTCCGGCAAGACTTGTACTATCGAATCAACGTCATCCATATCGAGCTTCCATCGTTGCGAGAACGCCCGGATGATATTCCACTTTTGTCCGAACACTTTTTGCGCAGTGCGTGCTCCGAGTTCGCACGGGAAGTCCATGGCTTCACCACCAGTGCCATGAACGCCATGCAATCCTATGCATGGCCAGGCAATATTCGTGAACTGGAGAATGCCATCCAGCGGGCGGTACTTCTCACCAAGTCAAAGAGCATCGACTTGGACACATTGCCGCGTGCAATCAGTGGTATCCCACTTGGCAACGCCTTGCCGGCACTGAACTCGACGAACGTTACCTCTGCAAGGTCTACGCCAGCCCCCCAATCCAACGGGTATACGAACCAAGGCCCGGTTTCAACGGAATCGCAAAACACGGCTGCTGTACAAACGCTTAGCGAGGCTTTGGAGGGGCCTGAGCGAACGATCATCCTGAATGTGCTGCGGCAAAACGATTGGAATCGCAACACGACGGCCGACCAGTTGGGAATCAATCGCACCACGCTCTACAAAAAGATGAAGAAGCTTGGGATCGATTCCGTTGTCTAGCAGAATCAGTGAGCACTCATAGCAAAGTGCGTTCATTCATCTTGATACGAATCGAACAAACGAGTGCTAAAGTACCGTTCGGCTCGATCGCACAGGATGGTGACCACAGTGGCGTTTGTGCCAAGCTCTAGGGCCTGTTTCAGTGCAACGGCCATGTTGGCACCTGAAGACGAGCCCACAAGCAAACCAAACTCACGATTCAGTCGCAGCGTCATTTCCATTGCTTCCATACTGCTGACTTTGCAAGTGCCGTCGATGGCAACCCCGCGAAGCAATGGAGGAATGAAGCCGCCGGCGATCCCCTCGATCCAGTGGCAACACGCTTCCTCGCCCGCAAGCAATGCGGACTCGGCAGGTTCCATAGCAATGATGCGCGTTTCGGGGCGCACCCGTTTCAACGCTCGGCTGCAGCCTGAAAGCGTACCTCCGGTTCCGTATCCCGTTACGAACAAATCGATGGGCCCGGGCGCATCGCGTAGAATCTCGATCGCCGTTTCATGCTCGTGATCTTCTGCATTGAGCGGATTCTCAAATTGTCTCGGCAAAAAGTACTTTGTGTCGGCGCGTGCCATCGAAAGAGTTAGTTCGATCCCAGCTTGGTAGCCAGGTTTGTCAAACAAGATCAGTTCTGCACCAAAGTGACGAATGATTTTTCTGCGTTCACCGCTCGCTCTTCGCGACATGACAATCGCCACTTTGTATCCTCGAGCTGCACCGACCATCGCAAACGCGATTCCGGTATTGCCGCTAGTGCATTCCAGGATGATCGTTTCTGAGTTCAAAACTCCTCGCGATTCGGCATCGAGCACAATCGTGCGAGCGAGTCGATCTTTAATGCTACCGCTCGGATTCAGAAATTCGCACTTAGCCCAAATGGTTCTGTTTTCGGCTTCAAAATGCAGGGGAATGAGGGGCGTATTTCCGATCAGTCCCAGAACCGCATCACCTCTTTTGGGTGCAAGTGTCGAATGAGGCTTCGTCAAAATTGGAGTGACTCTATTCTGTTTAGAAGGAAATTCTATCGAAAAGGAAATTCAATGAGGGAGCTCGAAGACTAATCCAAAAGCTTGGTTTCTGAAATGGCCGAGAGTGTCATGCTTTGCCACCCTCCATTCACAGCGATCGTTTGTCCATTGATAAATGCCCCGTCTTCAAAGCTTACCGCTGCGACGACTCGAGCGATATCTTCGGGGGTGCCCCAGCGGTTGAGCATCGACTCGCCGATAGCTCGTTGTTGCCACGAGGGATGCGTTGTTTGTCCCCATTGCGTTTTGACCCACCCTGGGGCAATGCAATTGACTCGTACGTGAGGAGCGAGGCTTTTCGCGAGACTCTTTGAGAACGCGGTGATAGCGGCTTTCGTCGCCGAGAAGTACTGGCCGCTATCGCCTTCCATCCCGTGTTCCGATTGATCCCATCCGATGTGGACCATCGAAGGAATCCGCACGGGCGCATCTTGTTGTTCAGAAGGTATTCTCGAAGAAAGCATCTTGGCAGCCACCAGTCGGCTCAGAAGCATTCCACCGCGTACGTCTGTGGCCCATAGTCGGTCGAGCTTTTCGGTAAAGGTTAGATTTCGTGCATCGCCGGTAAGGACATCTGCTCCGGCAGCGTGAATCCAAGCATCGACGTATCCAAAGCGTTGAAACGCAACCTCCACGAGCGAAGCGTTGCTGTGTCGATCTTCGATATCCGACACGATCGACATCACCGGCTGGTTCGACTGGTTTGCCTGGATGGTTCGAATCTGATGAACGGTATGCGTTAACCCCGCCAGATTGGATCGGCCATGCACGATCAACGAGGCCCCTCGCCGAGCGAATTCAAGGGCGATCGCTTGTCCAATGCCACTAGAAGCCCCCGTGACAACCGCGACGAATGGAGGTGTCATGCTTAGTCTGTTGCTTCGTTCGGAGGTGGTTCGTAGTTAAATTCTTGCCATTTCACCGCCTGTTCCATCGGTTCGATCCGAAGCACGAGCGCACCGTTTTGGAAAACTCGAACGGTCCCACTTGATTGACTCACAACGATGGCGATCGCTTTCGTGCGTTGCGTGATCGCTGCGGCGGCCCAGTGTCGCGACCCTAGACCTTTGGACAGCTGCAGATTTTCGTGAAGCATTTCGATGATTTGGCGAGAACGCTCAACAACGCCGTCTGCTGAAACGATAAAGCCGCCGTCCATTTGGGCGATTTCCTTGATATCCTCGCGGACACGGGCGTCGTGAAGGTTCCGCCCCTTGCGACTGTATCCTTTCAGAGGATCAAAGCCGCTATCTTTGCAATGCTGTAAGACTTTTCGTGTGTCCCCAACCACGAACATTGTCCCTACCTTTTTGCCTTCGCGTCCTTCCCGTCCGATTTGCACTGCCAGATCGATGACGATCTTTAAATTGTTGAGGGGAACTGAGCTTTCAAGACGTTGCAGATCGCGACTGGTGAAGCGTCGCATGCGTTCATCCAACCGGATGATCGAGATCGAATCGATGCGATTTACTTCAAAACCGCAGTAAACAGCAATAACATCGCAGTGGTTCGCAAGCAGTTCATCCGCCACAGCTTCCAGCAGAGCGTGCTGCAGTCGTTCCAGGAGGGGCGAGTCTTCTTTGTCCAAAACCAGTGGGATCAGGCCGAATTTGTCGGCGTCCACCAGGTCAGCAACGCGATCGGCAGCGACCAGAATTCGCTTGATTTCTGGGGGAACAAGCTCGCGCAGACGCTCCCAGTCCGTAGCGCTGTCCAGCAAGATCAGAATCGCATCCGCTTTAACGGCGCAAGCCAGTCCGCCAGCCGATTCGATCACGCTGGCAAATTCACGGGTGAACTTCTGAACAGTCATTTTTCTTGAGATCCGGCAAGCGTGTAAAATCGGACGACCGTAAAGAGTAGCATCTAAGTGTAATTTCCCAGCGATTTTTCATCAATTGGGGCAAGCAAGATCTGTTTTGATGTTGCGAGATACGGCTCGATGGCTATACTTCGTGCCCCGTTGAGAGACGAAACTCAACGCAGTTAGGTTCGATTCGTCGGTGATGTTAAGGGTGGATTATGTCCAAGTCTTGCGAAGTTTGTGGAAAAGTAGCCTCGGTTGGCAATCAAGTCGAGATTCGCGGTAAGGCGAAATACTTGGGTGGTGTCGGTACGAAAGTCACCGGAATTACGAAGCGCCGCTTTACGCCCAACCTGCAATCCATCAAGGCATCCTTGCCAAATGGCGAAGTTCGTACCATTCGCGTCTGCGTCCAGTGCATTCGCAGCGGCCGAATTCGCAAGGCCGTTCGCGCCAAGCCTTTCGCACTACCTTCCTAATTTTGCGAGGGGTCCTTCGATGGCACTGTCCGCCGAAGATGTTTTGCGAATTGCTAATCTTGCTCGACTTTCGCTTGAGCAACAGGAAGTATCGGACCTCACAGCCAAGCTCGGTAGTATCGTAGGCTTGGTGGAACAGTTGTCGGAAGTGAACACCGACAATGTCGAACCGATGGTTCATGCTTTCGAATTAAACAACGTCCTTGCTGACGACGTCGTTGGACAATCTTTGCCACGCGAGTTGGCTCTTCATAATGCACCCGCTTCGGATGACGAATGTTTCCGAGTTCCAGCGGTACTTGGGTGAGTAATGTGTGGAAGATCAGGACGTTTCTTAACACTGATACTCCAGCACTTTCGTCCCTTTGGGCATCTCATCACGGTGCATTTAAGTCGCAAAGCCAATGCTCGGTCCCGATTTGGGATCAATGCGTTTTAAGCAAGTCATTTTTTCGCAGTGACAGTCTTGCCCTCGCTTTGGATTCTAGCGACCAACCGGTCGGCTTCGTTCACTTTGGTTTTGGCGGCAATCCAGGCGGAAACCGGATCAGTGACGCTCAAGCCCTGATTCACAAGCTTTGCGTGCAGCCGGGGCAGGAAGAAGACGCCATTGCGGCCTCCCTTTTGCAATTTGCAGAGCAATCCCTGAGAACTCAGGGGGCCACCAGCTGCTCCGCGTTGGGGTCGATGGAAAGGCAAGCGTTTTATGTGGGGGTTGCAGACCGCGACAACCTGATGGGGGTTCTTGTTCGCGATGCTCGTACGCAACGATGGCTCGCAAATGCAGGTTTTCTTGCGATTCGACCGACGGAATGCTGGGAGCTGGACCTTTCTTCGTTTCGCCCCCCCATGGATCGAACTCAGATCGGCATTCGCAGAACTTGTACCGTGGGTAGATTGATCGATGAAGAGCTTCATCAATCATGGTGGCTCAGCTCGGTACTCGGCCATTGCGAGCAGATCCGCTTTAATTTAGTGCTGCGGTCTCCGCCAAAAGTGGAAAGCGAGATCTTGTTTTGGTACCCGGACCCAACCTTGGTGGGGGTGGATTCCACCATTGTTAGGCTGTGGATGCCGAATCTTCCGCAGGCAGAAGAATCCAGGGAGCGATTCATTTACCTGATGGCTGAATCGTTGCGTCAGATCCAACAAGATAGAAAATTTGCGGTAAGAACCTTCGCATCACCTGCTCAGCAGCCTACGGTGACTCTTCTTCAGAGGTTAGGTTTTAAGTCGGTCGACCATGGCGTCGTTTACGCTAAAGATTTCTAGGGGCAGGCAGCTCAACGAACCGCGCTCGCAAAGAGAAAAATCGAGCATATGGCAGTTGACAGTTTTTGAGGTACGGGACACGCTAGTGCCCACACATCGGACGCTATTGGTTTAGCAAAATCGTCTTGTGATCCCCCCGGATGGAAACTGGGGTCCTCCTACTCAAAATACACGCCTGGTGATGGAGCTAATCGGTGAATTTAGTGATTAACTCGAAAATGCAAAACGCCCTCGATGGAGACTGCGCGGTTCAAGAACCAATGTTGGTTCCGGGAATGTCCTGCGGTATCGACCTTTCCCAAGCGTTGGTCTTGGATCCAGAATTGGATTCGGACCTGGATTCGCAGCCATCTGTAGAATTTGGACAACCTCTTCAGGATTGGTTCGAATTGGCATTGAAGGCCGAAACGCCTCGATTGGCTCCTGTCAAAAGTTCGTGGGGTGAAGACGAAGAGGATGTTGAAGACGATATCCCTGGGGATGACGTTGAAGAAGACGAGCAAGATCCATTCGACGATTTCGACGAAGATGATTTCGATGACGATTTCGATGATGATTTCGAAGAAGAACTCGACGACGAGTACGAAATCGAGCCTGCTGACGATGGGCTTGTCCCAGGTGCGGTCGAAGATATCGACGAAGAGATCCTGGACGAAGACGAAGAAATCGATCCAGGTCTCGACGACCTGTAAGTAGCTTTCACTAAACGACGAAATAGGTCATGTTCCAAGCAGTCAAAACGGATATCAAGTTTCCGAAGCTCGAAGAAGATACGCTTGCGTTCTGGAAACAGAATCGCATTTATGAAAAATCTCTCGAGCTGCGCAAGGACTCGCCCCCTTTCGTTTTTTTTGAAGGGCCGCCTACCGCGAACGGAATGCCGCATCCAGGGCATTGCCTGACCCGAGCCATCAAGGATTTGTTTCCTCGTTATCGCACAATGCGAGGATTCCGGTGCGACAGGAAGGCCGGATGGGATACGCACGGGCTGCCGGTGGAGGTAGAAGTTTGCAAAGAGCTTGGAATTCACGGCAAAGAGGAGATTGAAAAGTACGGCATCGAAGGGTTTATCCAAAAGTGCCAGCAGAGCGTTTGGAGGTACATGCAAGAGTGGGAGCGCATGACCGAGCGTCTCGGCTTTTGGATCGATCTTTCGCAAGCCTATGTTACCTATCATCAAAGCTATATCGAAAGCGTTTGGTGGTCGCTCAAGAGTTTATTCGATCGCGGTCTGTTGTATCGTGGCCACAAGATCGTTTGGTGGTGGGCTCAGGGCGGTACGGCTCTTAGCTCAGGTGAAGTCGGCCAAGGATATCGGGAGGTAGCAGACCCCAGCGTCTTCGTTCGCTTTCCTTTAGAAGGGCAAGAAAAAACGTCGCTGGTCGTTTGGACAACGACACCTTGGACTTTGCCCAGCAACCAGTTTGCGGCTGTCAACCTGAAGCTTGATTACGCGTATTGCCGTGACGAAGAGACCGGTGAGACAATCGTGGTTGCCGAAGCTCTTGTACAATCGCTTGCCGAGAAAACCAAGAAGACTTTGACGATAGAAAAGCTGGTTAAGGGTGAGGAACTGGTAGGCTTGCAGTACGTGCCTCCGTTCCCGTACTACTATGCTTCGCAAGCGAGCGATAAGGCGCAACTGAAGTCAGGGGAATCGATTCGTCCCTCATGGCGAGTTGTCGCGGCACCTTTCGTGACCACCGACTCCGGGACAGGCCTTGTGCACTTAGCACCTCCCTTTGGCGAAGCAGATTACGAAGTTTTGGTGGAACAGAAATCTCTGTTTCAAGCGTCTGATGAACTGCCTTTATTGTGCGCGGTAGGACCTAACGGGAAATTCACCTCCGAAGCATCCGATTATGAAGGGGTGTGGGTCAAGGACGCTGACAAGCCGATCACACGGCGTCTTCGCGATGAGGGAAGCCTATGGCACCAAGAGCAATATCTTCACGATTACCCTTTTTGTTGGCGCGCTAGCGAAGACCCCTTGATTCAGTATCCTCGCGAAAGCTGGTTCATTCGAACCACTTCGTTCAAGGATTCGATGCTGGAAAACAACCGGAAGATCACTTGGTTACCGGAACACATTGGCACTGGCAGATTTGGCAACTTCTTGGAGTCGAATGTCGATTGGGCCCTTTCGCGCGAACGCTATTGGGGCACTCCGTTGCCCATTTGGGTCTGTGACGAAACAGGCGAAATGGAAGCGGTTGGTTGCTATTCAGAGTTACTCGCCAAAAAAGGAGTAACTGGGACTGAAGTTTGGGCTGAGGCCAAAGCAAAGAATCCTGAATTGGTCGACGACCTGCAAGTTCACAAGCCTTACATTGACGCGATCACGTACGATTCCCCCTTCGCAGCTGGTTCGCGAATGCGTCGCGTGACCGAAGTGATCGATTGCTGGTATGACAGCGGAGCGATGCCTTTCGCACAATGGGGATATCCCCACGTCAAAGATTCGGAATTCAAGAGTCAGTTCCCAGCAGACTTTATCAGCGAAGCCATCGATCAAACTCGTGGTTGGTTCTACAGCCAGTTGGCCATCAGCACGATGTTGTTCGATGAAAAAACGGTGGCTTACCCCCATCCTTTCAAGAACTGTATCGTCCTTGGCTTGATGATGGCCGAATGGTATGAAAGCAAAGACGGAAAGCAGCGATATCTGACAGAGGAGGAAGCGAAGACAGCTCTCGGAAATGACTTTGTCTTGAAGACGGGCAAGATGTCGAAGTCGCTGCGCAATTACCGAAGCCCGCAAGAGATCTTTGACCGCTACGGTGCAGACGCATTGCGATGGTATCTGTTTGCGAACCAACCACCCTGGAACTCGATCTTGTACAGCGAACGAGCCATTCGCGACAGCGTTCCCGAGTTTATCCTTCGTCTGTGGAACGTGTTCAGCTTCTTCACGATTTATGCAGAGATCGATGGATTCCAGGGCCCATCCGATATCACAGGCCCGTTGCATCAATTGAATTCGTCGGAACTGGCTCAATCTAAATCCTACCGACCGATATCGCAACGGAGTGAGTTGGATCGTTGGATGATGAGCGAACTGGCTGCAACATGCAAAGATGCAGTCGAGAGAATGGACCGCTACGATAGTTACGGAGCTTGCCAAAGCATCAACGCTTTGGTCGACGCTTTGAGCAATTGGTACGTGCGACGCAGTCGGTCGCGTTACTGGGCGTCGGACAAGCAAGCCACCGACAAGATCGATGCGTATTGGACTCTTTATGAGAGCCTGATCGTGATTGCCAAGTTGATCGCACCGTTTACGCCATTCTTGGCAGAGGCTTTGTGGAAACACCTGAAGGGTGATTTGAAGGGTGTTTGCGAAAGCGTTCACTTGTGCGACTACCCTGATGGAAGCTTTGCAAATACCGACGCCACCTTGAATACTCGGATGGCATTGCTTCGCGAGATTGCATCGTTGGGTCGATCGGCGAGAATGGAAGCCAAGCTAAAAGTTCGGCAGCCATTGAGCTTGGTGGAGGTGACACTGGCTGATGATTCGCACATCGAATGGTTGAAAATGCACGACGATATTGTTCGTGAAGAACTGAATATCGAAGAGATTCATTATGCGAGCGGTGCGAGCCCTTTTGTCGAGTACTCGGTGCAGCCCAACTTTCGAAAACTTGGGCCTCGCGTTGGCCCCTTGCTTCCCAAGGTCAAGCAAGCGTTGGGTAAAGCCTCGGGCGCTGAGTTGCTAGAACAAATGACGCAAAAGGGACTGATCACCCTTGAACTGGACGGCACTAAGCTGGAGCTGGATAGCGAAGACATTCAAGTTCGAATGACTGCCAAAGCCGGCTGGGCTGCCGCTCAGGGCAAACAATGTGTTGTTGCTTTGAACACAGAGCTCACGGAAGCATTAGTTCGCAAAGGGATCGCAAAAGATGCGATCCGTCTCATCCAAGATATGCGAAAGAAGAGACAATGCAATTTCACGGATCGCATTGAAGTTGTTTTGCTAAGCGATGAGACGGCAATCCGCGAAGCGATTCTAGAGAATCAAGATTTCATTTGTTCCGAAACATTGGCGGTGCGACTATCGATGGAGATGATCTCCAGCGAAGTGGAGCTCGAAACTGTCGAATTAGCCGATTCAACGGTTCAGCTAGGACTGAAGCCAACCGCTTAATCTACCTTTTTAATAGACGAAGAGAATCATGACGAACTTCCGAACTGAAGTCGATTCCATGGGCGAGGTTCTTGTACCTGCCAACGCTTATTACAGCGCTCAAACGCAACGTGCGGTCGAGAATTTTCCAATTTCAGGGTGGCAGCTGCCTGTCCCCTTGATTCGCGGCATGGGCCGAGTGAAGCTTGCGTGCGCCAAAGCCAACAACGATCTTGGAAAGCTCACCGGTACTGGTAAGAATCCATTGTCAGCGGAGCAAGTCCAAGCGACGTTTGCAGCCTGCCAAGAAGTGATCGATGGCAAGATGGACGGCGAGTTCCCAGTCGACGTCTTCCAAACAGGCTCGGGAACTTCGAGCAATATGAACATCAACGAAGTCATCTCCAACCGTGCCATTGAGCTGATGGGCGGAGATCGATTTTCCAAGTCAAAACCGATCCATCCCAATGATCACGTCAACATGGGACAGAGCACCAATGACACGTTCCCGACCGCCATTCACGTTGCGACCGCTTGCGAAATCCATAACACCTTGATTCCGCAACTGGAAAAGTTGCATCGGATCATGCGAGACAAAGCGCAGCAATGGGACAAGGTGATCAAGATCGGACGAACGCACTTGATGGACGCAACCCCATTGCGTTTAGGACAAGAGTTCGGAGCGTTCGCACGTCAGATCGAATTGTCGATCGAGCGCGCGAAAGTAGCTGCGAAGGCCGTCTATGAATTACCCGTTGGCGGAACTGCGGTAGGAAGCGGCATCAACACTCATCCTGAATTTGGTTCGCGAGTCGCAGCTGATTTAGTCAAGCAAACTGGAATTGAATTCATCGAAGCAGTCGATCATTTCGAAGCCAATGCGCAGCGGGACGGCTTGGTAGAATCGCATGGGCAAATCAAAGCGATCGCCATGACCTTGTTCAATGTTTCTAACAACATCCGCTGGTTAGGCTCGGGACCACGTTGTGGATTCTACGAGGTCATTTTGCCAGACCGTCAGCCAGGCTCGTCGATTATGCCAGGCAAGGTAAATCCCGTCATGTGCGAAAGCATGATGCAGTTGACAGCACGAGTGATGGGGAACGACACGACCATGACCATGTGTGGTGCAACAGGCGGCAACTTCCAATTGAACATCATGATGCCGATCATGGGTCATGCGATGCTGGAAAGCATCGCTTTGCTATCCAATGGTATCGGAGCATTTATCGAATTCTGCATGGACGGCTTGGAAGCCAATCCCGAAGCCTGCGAGGCAGCTGTAGAACAAAGCCTTTCGATGGTAACCAGCCTGAACCCGTACATTGGCTACGAAAAGGCAGCCAAGCTGACGAAAGAAGCCTTCGCATCGGGTAAGACCATACGCGAACTATGTGTGGAGCAGAGCATCCTGCCAAAAGAAACGCTCGATGCTGCACTCGATCCATTCACCATGACCGAGCCACAAGCGTAAGTACTCACGTAGAATAGTAGCAGAATAGTAGTCGACGAAGTACTGACTCTTGAAGACAACGAACGCTGCTTAAGCAGCCCGCTTAGCAGTAGCAGATGTCCGTTGTGCAACAGGATCAGACAGTCGCAATGGCATGGCCAGCGGTTGATCGTCGGTCACGACGACTTGGATGGCGATGTGTCGCGAGGCATTGAGCAGGATGGGGCTCTTCAGGTTGGCAGTGAGAGTTGATCCTGACTTGCTGACTACGCTCAAAACATACATCTGATCTTGAGCGTGCAAGTGGAGCAATTCCAGCTCTCGCTTGTGGACATGAGCTCGATAATTCGGCGCAAAACGACGAGGGCTCACGACAGGCACGGCAACGTTGGCCAGCGCAACCGACTGGAGCCAGGCAACTTCTTCATTATCTAAACTGGATAGCAAAACCCAGTGCCGGCACGTTTCAAAGCCGATCAAACCATGCGGCATGAGCAACATGTCCGAGTGATTGATCTCCATATTGCCGAACCTGGAAGATTGGATTTGCATGACGTCACCGTGGACCAAAGATCGAACTGTGTGCTACAATCGCTTCTATCGGCAAACTTCAGTGCTTTGCGTTAACACTTTTTTCTGGTCTTCTATTTTCCTTTTTTTCGCCGCCAGGCCCATCGCCAGTCCTAAAAATCAATGAGTGATAGCAATCTCCAAGTTCGTATTGATTCCGTTCGTGCTCGACTGATTCCGCTACGAGACGGTCTTTGACTACGCTAACAAAGTGTTGGAAATTGCAGGGCTGGAAGAACGCATGGCCAGTCCCTCCTTTTGGGATAGCCCCGAAAAGGCACAAGAAGTCGTTCAGCAGCTTAAGAACTTAAGGTCCGTGGTAGAGCCACTGCGCGGTGCGATTCAGTCGTGCGAAGACTTGTCGGAATTGGCCAGCATGATTTCCGAGGAGCCTTCTATTGCCGATGAGGTCGAACCGGAGGTTGTCAAACTTGAGGAGTCGATTGAGCAGCTTGAGTTAAAAGCCTTGCTAAATGGTCCGATGGACGAATGCGGGGCCATTTTGGCGGTGCATGCTCGTGAAGGTGGGCTTGATGCAAACGACTGGGCTGAAATGATGTTGGGCATGTACATCGCTTGGGCTCAGAAGCATGGCTATGTAGCCGAGTTGGTGGACCGGTCTGACAACGAAGGCGCTGGGATCACTCAAGCGACGGTTATCATTCGCGGCCCATCTGCCTACGGATACCTGAAGGGGGAAGAAGGCATTCATCGCTTGGTTCGAATCAGTCCCTACAATGCGGAAGGGAAACGACAAACCAGTTTTGCTGCCGTCGACGTTTCGCCTGAAGTCAGCGACTCCGTGGAGATTGAGATCAACGAAAAGGATGTGCGGGAAGATGTGTTTCGCGCTTCAGGGGCGGGGGGCCAGCACGTGAACAAGACGAGCTCCGCGATCCGATTGACTCACATTCCGACCGGCATTGTCGCGCAGTGCCAAAGCGATCGAAGTCAGCACAAAAACCGTGCTCAAGCATGGAAGATGCTTCGAGCACGACTGGCACGCATCGAAGAGGAAAAGCGTGAAGCAGAACTGGCGACCAAATACCAAAACAAAACAGTCACAGGATTTGGGTCGCAGATCAGAAACTATTTCTTACACCCTGACCAACGCGTGAAGGATTCAAGAACTGGTTTCCAGGTTGGCAACTTCCATGTCGTGCTTGCTGGTGAGCTTCAGGGATTCCTGGAAGCGTTTTTGAAGTACCGCATGATGAATGAGGCGGGGCAATCATGAGCCCGCATGATTTTTGGTTGGCCTCGGTAGCGGAACTCTCTGCCGGCTTGATAAGCATTCGGTTTATCAAGTCTGGTGATCGCTTGGCCCACTGTATCGGCTTGCAAACTTCCTCTAAGGGGTCGGGTATCTTCCTGCCTGTTTTGGAATCGATTGAAGGGGACGCCCAGGAAGCCTGGCCTGCCAGTCCACCCATGCAGCAAATCGTGCAAGAGCTGATCGGGCATAACTCAGCGCCGGTTCTGCTAGGGGTCGGATTGTCTGGCAATGGGCATTGGTCCAGTGCTGTCGAGGAAACCTCGACGGGCTCGCTGAAGCTTGACATTGCATGCAAGAGCTCCAAACCGGCCAGCTACCTTGGGTCTCAGTATCGCGTGGCGGCTGATACCGAGGTTGATTTTGAGAACAATGAGATTAGGCTGACGGTGAAAAGAGGATCCAACGATAGCGTCAACTTTGTGCTTTCCGCTGCGATTGGGAAAATCTCCATCGCCAAAGAAAATCGCTTGTTTTCGATCATGCCCGGGTCTGAACCGTCATTGATTCAAACTCATCGCTGGTGCTACAACGTTGCGATTTGCCCGGCCAAGATCCAATAAGCCTACGAAAAAAGGGAAGGAAGAACTGCCCCAGAACTTCCCTCCCCAAAACGCTCCAGGAAAATGAATCTTCCGCAAAGCGTTGCAGTAATAGTATCGGAAGATCGTCCAGATTGGACTATCAGGGGATTCCCTTATTTTCATGAGCCATTCATAAGCAAATTACCTATCTTGAGCTCAGATTCCATTGCATCAAAAACGAAGCATATCAAGAAGGAGCAACGGCGCTTCGATTCTGGAGAGAGTTCATTATCGTTGGCTGCTTGGAATGCAATCTCGCAAACGCCCGGCGTTGGAGTCAGTATTACCGATGCCAATGGAAGATTGATTTTTGTCAATGACACATCCTTGGTTCTATTCTCAGGGACCACGGATGTGGATTACGCAGGCAAGACCATTGCCGACTTCCATCCCAAGGAATTTGTTGCCGAAAGGCTCAGTCTGATCGCTCGAGTTCTTCGAGATGGAAAACCAATACGATTGAGCCATATCTATTTGGGAAAGGCAATTGAATCCACGATTTGGCCGCTCAAGGACAATCTTCCGCCACACAATCGAGTCTTAGTGGTGAGCCGCACGTCGAGCAACGCTGTCATGCCCCATTCCATTGCGCCCGAAGTGGAGTCGGTCGAATCCAAGTACATTGACCTTGGCCCTCTGAACGTACTTACCAAGCGTGAGTTGGAGGTCATGGTGTTGTTGGGGCACGGAATGAGCATCCCCAAGGTAGCTTCGATCTTATTCCGTAGCCCCAAAACGATCGAACGTCACAAAACTGCGATTGGCAAAAAACTATCGCTTCACGGGCAATCCGAGCTGGTATACATGGTCACCATGATGGGGCTTGAATTACGTGACGCCCAACGGGAACGATTGGATAAAAGCTGACCACTCGGCCGATTGGGCCGCCAAGCAGCAATCGCTTGACGGGCAGCTACTATTCCGGCATGAGCAGCCACCATGATCAAGTCCCCAAAATTCTAAACAGCTTGCCCTCGCACTTGGCGGAACGCAGTTGGTTGCGATCTGCCGGCTGCAAGGATCGTACGCGTTCCGAGGGTCGATTCGTCTTGTATTGGACTCATCATGCCCTTCGAGCTGACGAGAATCCCGCCCTGGATGTCGCTTTGCATTTGGCGGAAAAGCTTGACCTGCCGATCTTGGTTTATCAAGGCCTCTCGGAGCAGTATCGCTTTGCTTCGGATCGTCACCACACCTTCATTTTGGAAGCAGCCAGAGATCTGCAAGTCCGGTACGCTGAGCTCGGGATTGATTATGCACTGCATGTAGATCGCCAGGGCGCGCGCAGTCCAAGGTTGGCACAGCTGGTGAAGTCGGCTGCTGTCATGGTGACGGACGATTTCCCCCTGGAAGCGACGCGGGAGTGGACCGAGCGTTTGGCCAAGCTCGACTGGTGTCCGATCGTTCTCGTCGATACCGCCTGCGTTGTCCCGACGCGAATGGTGGGCAAGGCGTACGACCGAGCCTTTGCTTTTCGTGACGCGACGACTGCTTTGTATCGTGAACGTGTTGATCGGCAATGGCCGACCTGTGAAGCAAAGACGAAGCCCGCAACGGCTCCGTTCGAGTCGTTGCTATTGCAAAATTTTTCCATCGCAAAGATCGTATCCCAGTGCAATATCGATCACTCGATCGGGCCGGTGTCAGACACATTGGGCGGTTCTACCGCAGGTTACTTGCGATGGCAGGCCTTTCGGAATAAAGGTTTACGAGGATACGCGAAGCGCCGAAACCAAATTGAAGTGGATGGCGTCAGCCGAATGTCGGCGTACCTTCATTGCGGAATGGTCTCACCATTTCGCATCGCGCGCGAGGCGTCTGCTGACGGCGCTGAAAAGTATCTTGACGAACTCTTGATCTGGCGCGAGCTGGCATATGCCTTTTGTTACTACCGAAAAGATTTAGAAACCAACGCAAGCCTCCCATCGTGGGCTGTGGCAACCCTTTCTAAGCATGCCACAGATCCAAGAAATCGATTATCTTGGGAGACGTTGGCTCGCGCGAAAACAGGCGAACGGCTTTGGGATGCTGCTCAGCGCAGTTTGCTCAAGCATGGCGAGCTTCACAACAACGTCAGAATGACTTGGGGGAAAGCCATTTTGGAATGGTCCGGTGATCATTTGGAGTCGCTAGCGCGGTTAGTCGATCTCAATCATCGCTACGCGCTCGATGGCAGAGATCCTGCTTCCTATGGTGGGATACTGTGGTGCCTTGGGCAATTCGACCGACCTTTCCCACCTGAACAACCGATCTTGGGCAGCGTACGACCGCGTCTAGTTTCAGAGCACGCGAGTAGGACCAACATCGAAGCCTACGAACAAAAAGTGGACCGATCGGTGGCGACGCCATCACCTCGTATTGCCATGATTGGAACTGGCTTGGGAGGGCTGCTATGTAGCCGCATCTTGCACGACCAAGGGCTGCAAATCAAATGTTTTGAAAAGTCCAATCGCGCCAGTGGTCGGGCTTCGACCAGGATTTCCGACGGCCTAACCCAATTCGATCACGGGGCCCAGTACTTCACGGTACGCGACCCGGTATTGAAGCCTTATTTAGAATCTTGGTGCCAGGACAATCATGTCGCCAAATGGGAAGGCCGCATTGTCTCGATTGATAAGCCCGAAGTGTTCTCCGAGGTTGGGAGCGTCGATCGATTCGTCGGGGTGCCTCGAATGGAATCTCTTGGCGAGCATTTGGCTCAAGACTTGGCAATCGAAGTGGAAACGGAAGTATCTAAAGTGGAGCCTACATCCAACGGTTATCGATTAAGATCGAAGACAGATCGCGATCTGGGCGAGTTTGATATTGTCTTGTGGAATTGCCCTCCGGTGCAGGTAGGCAAGCTTGTACCAAGTTCTTGCCATTGGCAAGTGGAGCTGACAAAGGTCTCGATGGTGCCATGTTGGTCTGTGATGTTGGGATTCGAATGTCGATGGGACGTTCCGTTCGACGGTGCATTCGTCAACGGCGGATCGATTGCATGGATGGCTAGAGACTCCAGTAAGCCATTGCGTCCGCAAGCCATCGATGCTTGGGTGCTGCATTCGACGGTCGCTTGGGCCGAGGGAAACTTGGATCTTGCCAAAGAGGAGGTCGTTGCACGACTTGTCACAGAAGCAGAACGTATCACAGGCCGACAGATACCTAAGTCTTGCGT
The DNA here is from genome assembly GCA_027487485.1 of Planctomycetaceae bacterium. GTDB lineage: Bacteria > Planctomycetota > Planctomycetia > Pirellulales > Pirellulaceae > JBKCUI01. Next base: position 115,555 of record JAIYDN010000052.1, read on the forward strand.
GGCACGCGCACATCGGTGGCTTTATTCACGACCGAGTGAATCTTTGCCTTTGGGATCGCTTTGGGATGAAACACATCTGCTAGGTGCCTGTGGCGATTGGTGTGGTGGTCCGAGAGTAGAAGGCGCCCTCAAGAGTGGCATTTCCCTTGCAGGGCAAGTGCTTGGCTCGCTTCATGAACGTTCCATCGCATCTTTAAACGCTTCCGTTAACTTGCCTGAACTAAAACAGTTAAGCTTGTTCTCGTAGTTGAAGTTTCCCGATTTTTCCAGGCGAAGACGGCTCGGACCTAATGACCATGAAATCAGCCGCACTCGTTTATCCCCATCAGTTATGGGCAAATCATCCGGCCGTGGACGCCGCGCCGATCGTCGTGGTGGTGGAAGACCCATTGTTCTTCACGCAGTACCAATTTCATTCACATAAATTGGTACTGCATCGAGCATCGATGACGGAGTTCATTCAGCAATGCGAAAGCTTGGGCAAGAAGGTGCATCGCCTAGAAGCCAACACGATGACTTGTTCGAGTGAGGTTGGGTTTTTTCTTAAGTCTAAAAAAGTAGCGAAAGCATTCGCTGTTGAATCCACAGACGACTGGCTCAAGCGACGCGTAACCGATGGCTGCCTCGGTGCAAAAATTGAAATCGAATGGATGGATGACCCATCGTTTTTGACACCTGACGAAGTGATGCAGCAATGGGCGGATCAGCGCAAGCATTATCACTTTACCGATTTCTACATGCAGCAGCGAAAACGGCTCGGACTTCTTCTAGACGAGAAGGGAAAACCGGTCGGCGGCAAATGGACATACGATACGGAGAATCGCAAGCGGTTACCCAAGGGCCATCGCATCCCGCCGTTGAAGACACCCAACGCACGCCCCAGTGTTCAAGAGGCCAAGCGATATGTTGCTAAGAATTTTTCAAGCGCCTTTGGCTGTGTGGATGATTTTTATTATCCAGTAACTCACGATCAAGCGGCAACATGGCTGGAAGAGTTTGTGAACGAGCGATTGGCCTCTTTTGGTGACTACGAAGATGCCATCTCCCAAAAAGAAACCTTCGTTTTCCACAGCGTTCTCACCCCCATGTTGAACATTGGGTTAGTAACACCCAAACAGATCATCGACTTGGTTATCGCAAAGCATGAGCAAGTATCGCTCAACTCGCTCGAGGGATTCGTTAGGCAGGTTATTGGCTGGCGCGAGTTCATTCGGCTCGTTTACATCCACGCAGGTTCACGACAAAGAACCACCAATTCATGGAATCTCAAACAATCTTTACCAGCTTCCTTCTACACGGGCACGACAGGCATTGTTCCTTTCGATCGAAGCATTAAACGTACGTTGGAACATGCATATTGCCACCATATAGAACGGTTGATGGTGCTTGGAAACTTCATGCTACTTTGCGACATCCATCCCAACCAAGTGTATCGTTGGTTTATGGAATTGTTCATTGACGCCTACGACTGGGTCATGGTTCCCAACGTTTACGGAATGAGCCAGCATGCAGACGGTGGGCTAATGACGACCAAGCCTTACATCAGCGGTTCCAGCTACATTCTCAAGATGAGCGACTATGCCAAAGGGGATTGGTGTGAAGTTTGGGATGCATTGTATTGGCGGTTTATCGACCGCGAACGCGACTTCTTCAGCTCCAACCCGCGAATGCGAGTGATGGTTGGGCAACTGGATCGTATGGGGGCAAAACTGGATCATCATCGCGAGGTTGCCGGACGCTTTCTGGAAAAGCTTCATCAATAGCTGCCCGTCTATCTGAGTTGTGATCCTTGGATCATAATGGGCCGAAGTTTTATCTTGGTGGCACTTCGCTTCGCGGAGGTAACAATCCTTAAGGGCAATTCATGCAACCTCAACCTCCGTCCGTTGATTTGGATCAGCAACAATTGTCCCCTGTTGCGATATCGGTGACCGTGGTGCTTCTCGCAAGTGGGTTGATCCACTTGGCTATTCTTGCACTTCTTGGATCGACGTGGCACGGTCCGTTGTCTTTCCGCAAGCCGGTGCTTTTTGGTATCTCGAGTGGGCTGACCATGTGGTCGATCGCGTGGCTGATGACTCAACTAAAACCGCAAAAAACAGATCGAATGTTAGTGGACTCCCTTTCCTTGGCACTTCTGATCGAAGTGGCGATCATCACTTTGCAAACCTGGCGGGGCGTTGCATCGCACTTCAACCATTCGACGGCGGTTGACGCAGCCATCGAGTTTTCGATGCTTGGCCTGATACTGTATGTAACAGGTGGAATAATTTATTTGACTTGGCGGACATGCTCTTTGCGGGAAATGGAGCCTGCGATGGCTCTTGCGATTCGGAGTGGCATGGGACTGTTAGCGTTGTCTTGCTTGTTGGGTATCGCAACTTCCGTTCTGGGTGAAGCGAGTCGATCCATGGGTGGAACGCCCGAGATTTGGGGCAAGGCGGGTGTTTTGAAATTTCCCCATGGGGTTGCCCTTCACGCAATCCAGATGTTACCAATTCTAGCGTGGATGGCTCAAATCTTGGGATTAAAACAATCGGTTCGAGTTGTGCAATCAGCCCTCGGGGCTCAATGTCTGTTTTTGATTTACGCCGTTTGGCAAACCAGTCGCGGTCGCGAGCGTTTTGATTTGGACACGATAGGCGGCGGTATCTTGTTGCTTGTTGCTGTATTCAGCCTTTATCCGGTCCTAGCGTTTTTGTTTCAGGGGTTGGCCTTTTTTCGTGGAAAATCTTAGCGACGCGTTACTCGCCCAGCATCACTGCCGGGTTCAACGAAACTAAAATTCGTCTTGATTCCTAACTACTATGCTGTGAGACCGACCCCGGTTTCATTCCAATGCTTAGAATAAACGAGAACAAGAATATGCCACTAACGCCCGCAGATATAGACCGCATCATTCAAATGGCGTGGGAAGATCGGACTGCCTTTGATGTGATCCAAACTCAATTTGGACTAACGCCGGGCGAAGTCATCAAGCTGATGCGGTCGGAAATGAAGCCCTCCTCATTTCGACTTTGGCGAGCACGGACGGCAGGTAGAAAAACAAAACATATGGCACTGCGAGACTTCGAGGTGGGGCGTTTTCGGTGCCCTGATCAAAAGGGCTCCTGAAGTAGCCTTCGGAATCTGATTCTAGGAGAGTCCGTCGATCAAAGTACCGGTAATTCTGAGACTCCGTTATACTCGTTGGTTGTTCTAGGGTCGAACGATTTACGCTCCAATGGCAAGATGACTAACGAGATGGGTTGCATGAATATCAAGTGCCGAGTGACGACAAACGCTATTTTCTATGGTGCGATGTTTTGGCTCGGGAGCATGGTTAGGGCGCATGCGTTCGATCCAAGTGAACTGATTATTACTGAAAGCACGACTCTCGATCCGAACCAAACCTACTCGCGAATCATCATCAAAGCGTCCAATATTACGCTTGATGGACAAGGTGCTTGGCTGCTTGGAAAAACGGAAGGCAAGCCGTCGGAATATCAGGGCACTGCGATTGTCGCTCAGGGTGTGTCGGGCGTGACCTTAAAAAACATTCGCGCGAGAGGCTGGGAAACTGGTTTGCAGGTAACGGACGGAAAAGACTGGTTGGTGGAGGATTGTGATTTTTCGAACAACTTCCACGACCCTGACTTTGGCTGGGGCGAAAACGGTCGTCGAGGGGGAATTGTTCTTGAACGCGTGAGTTCGTCGATTCTACGTAAGAATAAAGCCAACCAAGTTTGGGATGGTTGCGTGCTGGTCGACTCCAACAACAATGTCCTTTCTGAAAATGATTTTTCACATACATCGAACACCTGCTTGAAGCTGTGGACATCGTGTGGGAATACGATCCGAAATAACAAACTGAGTCATGGAATCCGAATCTCGCCGGGTGAGGTGCATGCTCGTGATTCGACGTGCGTACTGATCGAAAGCGGTTCTTGTGGCAATCAATTGATTGGCAACGATTGCACGTACGGCGGTGATGGTATCTTTGTGCGAGTGCTAAACGGTTGGTGTAGTACCGACAATCACTTTGTTGGAAATGACTGTTCTTATGCCAACAACAATGGTGTCGAATGTTGGGCACCGCGAAACACTTTTGAGAGAAACAAAGCGAATCACTGTAGTTATGGTTTTTGGCTAGGAGGCTCCGATCAATCGCGATTGATCGAGAATGAGGCCAGCTACAACGGGCTCGCAACGGGTGCCCATAATTCTCCACACCTACCCGACCAAGGGCACGCGGGCATTGTATTCATGTTTGGTAGCTCGTCGCATACCTTGGCTCGCGGAAATGTCTGCATTGGAAACAACGGGGCCGGAATTGCATTGATCGGAGACTTGGCCAGTAAAGGGGCGAAATGGCGAGCTTACCACTGGGTTCTTGAAAACAATAAGCTCCAGGGGAATCGATGGGGAATCTATGCCAAGCATGCGGATTGGATTGCGATTGCAGGAAACCGATTCGAAGATAATGAAGTGACGGACTTCGCGGCGGAGGATGTTACGCGGCTGGTAGAATCCAAAAGCGATGCCTTAACAACCGTGGCTTTGTCGAAAGCGATGATTGAGGGACCAGCGTCCGTTACGGTGGGGCAACCAAGCACTTGGACTGGTACTGTTACTGCCGAGACAGGCACGGCGAGGCCTGTCTTTACGTGGGACATAGGTGATGGCATGTTTCGAACAGGTAAACAACTGACCCATACGTTCGATCGCACTGGATTTCATCGAATGGGATTCAACGTGACTGATGGACATAATACCGAAGTCGCATGGCAAGACATCTACGTTGTAAGGCAGGGTGTGGAGATCGGAACCGAAGGGCAGGCAAACGAGTGGTCAGTGGAAGATCTTGACGTGAACGGTCGTATCGGTCCACAAGTTTCGAAAGCCGAATTCTGGACCGAACCAAAAGTACGATTGGTTGGGCGGTCCTCGCTGGGCGTGGTTATTCGTCCCTACGGTGGTTTCCGAGCCTCGCTTCATGTACCGATCCAAGATCTTGCCAACAGGTCGCTGAAGGGAAAAACGAAATTAACATTTTGGCTGAAATCCATCAACGAAGACGCGACCGGTTGGCAGGGTGGCCCGTTCATAACGCTGTCGGAGGGGAATAAGTCCTATCGCATGGAACCCAAGGAAGGACGAGATCTCATGAGAGAATCTCCTTACAGCGAGAGCCGAGAGGGGTGGCGACTCTGGGAGATTCCTCTTAACGGAAACGAGTCCTGGGAAGGTATTGGAGAACTGCCAACTCGCGTAGATCGGTTGTCGTTGGCTTTTGATTCCTGGGGCGCACCCACATTGAGGTTTTGGCTAGATGGTTTGGCCTTGGAGTGAGTAGACCATGGGAATGAGGGGAGTTTCGAACATCCCTTTTCTGCTGGGACAAAGTGTTTAGTTTTCTCTAGTCCTTCGGTAAAGTGTTGCAGAGAGATCGTTTACGCGAAACGGATTTTAACGATGAAAAGCCGCTCCAAGTCGAACCTGCACTCCAAAACATGTTCCGCATGCAACCGACCATTCGAGTGGCGAAAAAAGTGGGAAAAGGTTTGGGACCAAGTGAAGTATTGCAGCGAACGATGCAGGCGGGGCGGAACCAAGAATCCAGCAGTGACTCCACTTTCAGCTTCAGACAAGGCGTAATGTGCAAAGATCGTCTGTTCAGTTTGTTTGGCTGAAGCGAGACCTAAGGTTGAGCGATCATCGGCCGATATGGGAAGCTTGCAAGAATGGCCCGACCGTGGTGCTCTATGTCTTTGAACCGAAACTATGGGCAATGCCCGAGATGGATCGGTCTCATTTTGACTTCATCGTTCAATCGCTTGAAGATCTATCAAAACGTCTAGAAATGATAGGTGGGCGGCTGGCCGTGCGGGTGGGTGAACTGCCCGAGGTCTTTGTCGAAATCGGATCCAGCTTCCATGTCACGGCGCTCCATTCGCACGAAGAGACCGGAAATGGTTTCACCTACGACCGAGATCTGCGTGTTTCGAAATGGGCACGGCAACTTGGAATCCCCTGGTTTCAGTATCCTCAAAATGGCGTTGTAAGAGCTCTCAAGAGTCGCAATGGGTGGGCAGACCTGTGGCAGAAGCGAATGACAGCTTCTGTGACGCCAACGCCAAAACAAATAGCCATCCCGAATCATTTTGATTGGGGACGTCTGCCTGAAGCGAAGGAGCTAGGCCTAGACGTTTCACAAAAGACCAATCTTCAGGTGGGTGGCGAAACGAATGCGAACGAAACCCTGGATTCATTTCTAACCACTCGCGGATTCCACTATAGAAAAGGCATGTCGAGTCCGGTCAGTGCCCATCAGGATTGCAGTCGACTGAGTCCCTATTTAGCTTGGGGCTGCATCTCCATGAAGTCTGTGTACCAGCGATTGATCGCGAGACAACAAGAAGTTCGGGAAGCTCCCGCCGGTTCTCTCGACTCGCGTTGGACGGGGGCGCTAAATTCTTTTGCCTCCAGGTTGGCATGGCACTGTCACTTTATGCAAAAACTGGAGGATGAGCCAGAGCTTGAGTTTCAAAATATCAGCCGTGTCTACGACGGACTTCGTGAGAATGATTTTAATCAGGAGCGATTTGAAGCCTGGAAGGAGGGCAGGACAGGCTATCCGATGATCGACGCATGCATGCGGGCACTGCATCAAAGAAGTTGGATCAATTTTCGAATGCGAGCGATGCTGGTTTCGTTCGCCTCCAATCACTTATGGCTTCATTGGCGCCCAACAGCGGTGCATTTAGCGAAGCACTTTTTGGACTTCGAGCCAGGTATCCATTTCTCGCAATGCCAGATGCAATCGGGCACAACAGGCATCAATACCATCCGAATCTACTCTCCAGCGAAACAAGTGATCGACCACGATCCGACCGGGGCGTTCATTAGGCAATACGTTCCCGAACTAGCAAACGTTCCGGATCAGTATTTGCCAGAACCGCACCGGATGCCGATGGACATACAGTCTCAAGTAGGCTGCATCCTTGGACGCGATTATCCGTTTCCTATCGTAGAGCATCGTCAGGCGTACAAATCGGCTCAAGAAAAGATATTTGCGATTCGTCAAACGAGTGCTGCGATCGACGATTCGAGACGAGTATTCGTCAAACACGGTTCCCGCAAGAAACGAGACCCGTTACTTAAGCCCAAGAAAACATCAGAATTTATTCAGCAGTCTTTGTTTGATCGTTTCGAGGATCCCTAGCCTCGCGACAGATCCAGATAATGAGACTTCGCCGTGATGCGTTCGGAGCCCCGTGAAGCCCCTGGGGCGGATGCCGGCTGCGTTACGAATTGCCCGCAAGAAACCGATGTCGCGGCTAGCGCCCACGGCTCAAGTTTCACGGTGGAACTTGCTTCGGCTGGGCCGGATTGCTCTGGAATCAGCTGCGAAAATTAACGATTTTCGGGTTTCTTTCGGATAGAGCGGCTACTACATTGTGTGGTTTGCATCCGAAGGCTTCCCTACACGGCAGCTGATTTTACCAGACAAATTTCCATGGCTAGCAAAGATTTAGATATAGACCAACTCGCCTTGTACCTTCACATCACACCTGCTCAGGTCAATAAGATGGCCGTGCGAGGTAAGATTCCGGGGCGCAAAGTTAATGGCGATTGGCGATTCTCTGAATCGGAGATCCATCATTGGCTCGAAGAACAGATCGGTCTTAGCGACGCTCAGGAATTGGAGCGGATGGAGAAAGTTCTGGAGAAGAACATCGATGTCTCGGTTGACGATCGAGCGATGCTCAGCGACTTCTTGTCGCCTCTTGCAATCGAGATTCCGCTGCCTGCAAGAACTCGCGGCTCGGTGATTCGCGAGATGTGCCAATTGGCTTCGATGACCGGTCTGCTCTGGGATCCCGCCGTGATGGCTGAAGCCGTGGCCGCCCGTGAAGATCTTCATCCAACAGCCCTGGAAAACGGAGTAGCACTTCTTCACCCGCGAAGACCTCAGACATCGATCTTGGCGGAGCCCCTGGTGGCTTTGGGCATTTCGACTCAGCCGATCCCCTTCGGCAATGTATCGGGACACTTGACCGACGTTTTCTTTCTGATTTGCTCCACCGACGATCGAGTGCACTTAAGAATTTTAGCACGGCTTGCGAGACTGGTTACCGACGAGGTCTTCTTAACCATGTTGCGATCGGCCACGTCAGGCTCCGAAGCGATCGATATCATTCGGTCTGCAGAACTCGAACTGACTCAATCTTCGGTTTAATAATGACGAGATCGATTGAGATTGGCTGGTACGGTCCAACTCATGATTGTTGGGGTTGGACGCTAGAACATTTTCGGGATGTCGTGGTGTTACGGCAGCAAGACATTGCGAAATGGATTGAAGATCATTCTGGTTCGCGCGATGCCGGGAGTAATGATGCAACGGCATTGCTTCTATTTGCCAGCGATCATCGGACCGATGCTACCGTAGACCTTATTCGCTCTTTAGACCTGAAGCACGCGACGACGGAGACGACGTCGCAATCCACGCTTCCTTGGGGTTTGGTTCTGGGAACGGACTGGTCCGGCCATCGGCGAACACAACCCTTGCCCGACGCTTGGAATACTTTTTACTGGTATGAGCTTCATGATCGATTGTTGCCATGGATTGGCCAATTGGCACCTCTCATGGAATATTCATCCAAGCAAGTTTCCTTAGAAGCGAACGCCTCGCAGGGAAGAAAACCAAGCGTTCGAGTGCAGCGCTGGATCGATTCGATGACGATCGCGAAGGGAGAACGGGCCAAGCAAGGAACCAAGCCACGCTTAGCTCTGGTCGTGGTGGACCAAATGGAAACTAAGCAGCTTTGGGTCGATGCATTGGGACGCCATCAGATACAAACAGTCTGTGCTGCGCCCGACCAAACTGACTTTTGGATCGAACCTGATTGGATCGTGATCGACATAGCAAAACCGCCGCTGGAGTACACCTTTGACAAGTCCACCAATGGACCAGACGGTTCGTCGGTTAGCGACCGGTTCGAGAAAACTTTAATTCGGCTTACCGAACAATTTCCGCAGAGCATCAAAGTGGTGGTGGACGGATTTCCCCATTGGGACCGATGGAACGATTTGCAATCCATGGGGGCGGATCTGATGGTGGCCAAGCCTTACAACGTCGAGGGCTTAATCGACACGCTTCAGCTCTTGGGCTGAATTAGCTAACGGAGTCTTGGAACAGCTTGCGAAGATAGTCCAGGGAGCGTTGATAGATCATGGGCTCTTTGCTCGCTCTGGGGCCGGCCACGTTGAGTCGCTTGACTTGGTGTATTTCAAGCCATTCTCGGACGCGTTGCCTACGACCTGGATGGGAAAGACGCAGCTTCAAGCAAGGTTTGCTTTGCTGGATTGCGAACTGCGCGGTCAAATAGCTTCCCCCTTGGAGCTCGCCGTTGTAAAGAATCAGGGTCGCGTCCGAATCGAGAATGTTCTTTCGAGTTCGATCTGCGTAATTCGCACTGTCCAGTTCTTTCAGAAGATAGCAGGCGTCAATGCGTCCATCTTCTGCGACTCGCCCTTTCGGGCACCACCCTGCGTGCGGAATGCCAAGCTCGATCGCTAGGTCCAAGGCCGCTCGGTCCACGCCCGTCTGTCCACCTGAGACGATGCACTCAGGCCACCAAGTCGGTTTTTGGTTCGTTTCGGGCATTTTTATTCGGAGATGGACGATCGTGACTGGAGCCGTGGGGTAGGCAAATCGCGGAATAGTCCAGTTCTGCTTGAACCGTCTGTAACGATCATGCGCTGACTTTGGACTCGGCAATTGGCAGCGATTATGAGATTTTCCCGCCTCGGCTGCAAGCTGTGGCTTAGGTTTCGAAGGATCGGCGTATGCAAGAGCAACGCCAGCACCCGATCAAAACGTAAGCCCGTTCCTTATATCCATCAACAAATCGCAATGATTCCAATTCAGACTCAAACCGTTTCGACGATTTTAGGCAAACCAACCAAGACTCGATTCGCGATGGCTGGAATCGGTTTAGTGGTTATTTCGCTTGCTGTAGGGATGGCGCCGAACACCTCCAACAAAGTCGATCCTCGCGATGCAAATTGGCAAGTAGCCATCGATCCACACAAAGTGATTGGCTACCAAAGCTGTGAAAAATGCCATGCCTCCGAAGTGCAGACTTGGAAGCGAACCCCGCATCACGAAACGTTCTTAACCCTGCATCGCAAGCCAGAAGCTCAGCAAATTGCCAACAAGCTTGGCATCAGCGACTTCAAGAGCGAATCCAATTGCATCCAATGTCATTATACGATGGACCAAGTCGACAACCGTCTTGAGGCGATTGCGGGTGTGTCGTGCGAATCATGCCATGGATCTGCTCAAGATTGGGTGGCTGTGCACAACGACTACGGTGGACCTTCGGTGACTCGAGCCCAGGAAACACCTGAGCATCGCAATCAGCGGTTCCTGACCAGCATTCAAAATGGGATGCGAAACCCCGTTAATGTTTATTTGATCGCACAGAGCTGTTATCGATGCCATACCGTGCCCGACGAAAAGCTTGTGAATGTAGGTGGGCACAATGCAGGCAGTCTTGATTTTGAATTTGTCAGCTGGTCGCAAGGGACAGTTCGACACAATTTTGTACGAACGGATGGCAAAGCCAATGCGGAAGAAAGTCCAGCGCGACTTCGCACGATGTTCCTTGCTGGGATGATCGCTGATCTTGAGTTCAGTATGCGAGCCACTTCCAAGGCGACAGAGAAAGCGACATTCGGTGTTACGTCCGCGCAGCGAACGGCGAGATCGTTGGAGCGGCTGAAGTCCGCTCAAGAAAAAGTCAATCAACCGATCCTTGCTGAAATCATTCAGATTGCTCAAGGCGTCGCACTCAAATTGAACAACCGTGAGCAACTGGAAGCAGCCGCCAACAAGATCAATGAATTAGGGGTTCGCTTTGGAGCAACCTCGCGAGGAAACGAGCTCGCTGCTATCGATTCTTTTGTTCCACCGAAGAATAAATGGAAATAGCGAAGCCCAAAACAATTCCGGGAGAACATGGCACTGATTCGCGATCGAGTTCCTTTGATTGCGACCCGTGTTCGATCGACGTTATTCTGGGCCGTCGCGTTGTAGGAGATCGCAATCTTCGGATGGATTCGGGCATTTCTTCAGGGCTAACGAGGCCAACCCTTCGTCCAAGCGATTCCAAGCATGTCGACATTCGCTATGCAACCAGTGGACTGCAGGAGCCGCAGACTCGCATTGTCCGAAAGCCGGCCCCCGTTTTCGAGATCACGCAGGGGCTACGTCAGGAGCGTCTAAGTCGCCTGCTCGATCAACAGCAAGCATGGTATGATGCCCAGCAGAAGGCCGCATTGGCGGCTGAGCAATTACTGCAACTGTGCGAGCATCATCAACAGCCATGGCTTCACACCCCGAATCGAACGTAACGTCTCTCTCCGCAAGTAGCATCTCTTGGCAGCCCATCGAACGTGTCCTCATCGTGGGTGCGGGATGGACCGGACGCCAGATTGCGGGCCAGATGGTTGCACACGGTTTGCATGTGACCTTGATCGATAGCAACCAACACGCAACGAAGACGTCTTTAGAATGGGTCGAGTCCCAGCGGCTCAGTTTCTTCGAACAAGGTTTCTGGCCCAATCTATCATCGGATCAATTGTCGGAGCGTTTGAGTGTCGCTGCTTCCTTGGATAGTTTGCTGGAAACCAACAAGGAACCGTATGATCTTGTTTTGGAGTCCGTCAGCGAACAATTTTCGCTGAAGCGTCGCATCCTGCAGAGCTACTCCAAGCGATTGGATTCACCTACAATCATCGCTTCCAACAGTTCTTATTTTACTCCGTCCATGATGCAGCCGCATGTTGTGTCTCCTGAACGGTTTGCCAATTTTCACTTCCATGTCCCGATATGGCGAGCAACTTTGGTGGACATCGTGCCCGGCACCGCTACCGACTCGATCACCATCGATCGATTGCGGGATTTAGCACAGCGGATAGGCCAGTCGGCTATTGTTCAAACCGTAGAGAATCCAGGTTATGTTTTTAATTGGATGTTGAAGGCACTTTTGCAATCGGCGTTGCAGTTGGTTGCCAAAGGAGTTGCGAACCCGGCCGATATCGAGATGGCTTGGAAGAAGGTCACCGGCATGCCTCTTGGTCCGTTTGGAATGATGGACCAAATTGGTGTCGATTTGATTCATCAAACGATGTCCCATGCTCGGTTTGTGGATGGAGACCAAGTGTGGCAGCCATTGATCGACATTCTTCAGCCGCTGGTAGATGCCAACCAGCTCGGCGTAAAGACAGGCCAAGGTTTCTTCGAATACGAATCGGACAGAATTCGATAGCAAAGTTCAAAGCATGTAGGCCGTAACAAGCGCTAGCGCAGTTACGGCAGTACCGTCGGAAATCCAATCGCCTTTTCGAGCGAGGCGATCCTGTCTGCCACTCTGTGCCGTAACTGCGTCCAAAGCGACTTGTTACGGCCTACACCGACTTATTACGGCCTACTTGATTTCGGGGTGGTGGCTGTCGAAAAATGTGGGGCGAAAAATACTTCGTGGAAGTAGGTTCTCTCGTTTGAATGTAACATAGGACATGTATGTTTGTCCGCTAAACTCCTAACCACCTTATCACGAAAAGAACAGGAACCGATTTGTTGACGACCAAGTCGATCAGGACCAATGAAGCTGCAGTGTCCGTTCAGTGGACTGCATCGGAGCGGCTAGCATTTGCTAGCGTTGCCATCATTTTGTTGGTGATGCTTGGTATGGCTTCCTGGCTGGTTCCTGATCCTGCTGGGGTAGGAACGCATCAGCAGCTCGGTCTGCCGGGGTGCACGATGCTGACGGTTTTTGGAGTGCGATGTCCAGCTTGTGGCATGACGACATCGTGGGCACACACTCTGGATGGGGATTTGGTTACCGGAATCCGGGCCAGTCTGTCGGGGGCGCTGCTGTGTTTGGCCTCCCTTTTTCTAATGCTGGCATTTGCTTGTTTTGCAATATCAGGTAAGGGCTTTCGTGGCGTTCGACTGAGCTTGTTCTTGTTGATTCTGTTGGGTTCGATAGTGTCAATTTCCGTGGTGGAGTGGTTGATTCGTCTAGCGGTAGGCTAATTCGTTTGCTAGAAGCATGGCGGCGATGAAGCGAACGACTTCTCGTCTGTTGCACGCGACTGGAAAGGATTCCTGAATGTCGGCCACCTATCGAGCGAATGCTCGTTTGCAAAATACTGGAAATAACTCCACGAGCTGGGTACGGATGCTCGCGGTTTGCTTTCTTGCGGCGACGTTGACTGCATGCAATTCTGGTTGCGTGACGTTCATGGCGAATATGGTGAAGGTCATCAAAGGAACCGATTCACCGGCGGAGTTTGACAAGCTGAAGGAGAAGAAGGTTGCGGTCATTGTCAGCACGCCTGCAGGACTAAACAAAGACGCGTCGGGCATCATTATGTCCACCTACGTTCATACTTTGCTGGCCACGCACGTTCACAAAGTCAAGATGGTGAATCAAGACGAGGTGACTCGGATTATCAACGACTTGCCAGCAAGCCAGTCGGATCTGTCGATGATTGGCAGCCGCCTAAATGCGGACTATGTCGTTGCAATCAACATTTCCAATCTCAAGTTGAAAGATGGTCAAACGTTATACAAAGGTAGCAGCACGACCGACGTGTCCGTCTATGAAGTCGCGAATGGCAGTAGCCCCGTCTTTCGGAAATCATTGCCAGACTTTGTTTTTCCTCAAACGGGTGTTCCGATTACGGACACGGACGAGGCCACTTTTCAGCGTTTTTACTTAGCCGAAGTAGCAAGGCGTCTGGCCCGAGTTTTCTATCCTTACGATCCGTCCGTGGATGTTGCAGCCGATGCTTCCAGTGCTTCCTTGGACAGTATGCAGCATTAAATTTCAGCCAAACGCACTTTAACCCAAGAGAACGATATGCGACCGTCGCGGTTTTTCGATTTCCTCAGCAAGCCTAAGCTTCATTGGTTCGATCGTGGAAATTCAAAGCAGATGGTTGCGTCGTTGGTAGGTCTTGTTTCCATGAGCTCCTTTGTTCTGTGCCAATCCCCCGTTTCCGACAATCCGATTCGACTTGCAAGCGACACTTCGGTCGGAAAAGCGATGGAGATCTCGGACTTTCAAATTCGAGTCGACATTTACTCGGATGAAAGTCGTCCACCGAACGCAACGCTTCAAACCTACTTTACCAAGCGAATGTATATCGAACTGGATGACCAGAACAATCGCTGTACAGTGGTCGACCCAGTCAAGGGGCGCGTTACCTTACTTGACACAAAACGAAAGTCACTCGTGCATCTTGAGATGATGACGATCGAAACACAACTGTCTCGCGCCCTGGAACTGATGAGCGAACAGCAGCTAGCGATGTTTCGAGCCGATGGTCAGATTCGTCAAGAGGCCGATGGATTCTATTCCATCGGAAACAACATGATGCGATATTCGTATCTGCCCTTGAGCACCCATGCTGACATTGCCTCAAGCTATGGTGACTTTACCAATTGGGTTTGCCGGGTTAAAGCACTCTACCCTCCCAAGATGCCACCCCAAATGCGTCTTACACTTAATGAGATGCTGATGGACCAATCGCAAATCCCTGCGGTTGTCAGGCGTCAAATCGTCTACAACGGAAAAACAGAGGAATTGGTTGCGAGGTTGATCGTGACAAAATCCCTGACGGATGTCGATCGAAGCCGAATCGCAGATGTCTTTCAATGGCTCAATCAGTATTCGGTGATCACCGATAGCGAGTTTTTTAAGTAGAGGCTTAGTCAAGGCTTTGGCATCCGTGAATGCCAGGTTGGAGTTCCGAGGCTAGGGTTGATTTCCGTAGGAGGCGATTGAACTTGACGGTGCGAGTTCAAAATAAACTGCATGCATGCATTTTGGTGCTGGCCTTTCTACATCTTTTGGCGATCTCAGCTGCAGTTTGTTGTGCGCAAGAATCCGAAGTACGACTCGCAAGCAGCGTGAATGCGACTTCTGGCTTTTCCTACATCAACGCCGAAACAAAGCCCGATTCAAAATTGGCGATGCACGGCAACGATTCTACTTGGCCGATTCGGTTCACTCAGGACCAGTTTTCTATCTACAGCACGGTTAGCCTGCTGACGCTCGAACCACATCTCGCGGCTTTGCGAACCTTGCCGAACGAGCTCCGTGAAGCCCTTCAGATTGAGGTAGCTGATAGTCCAGTTCATATCGTGGTTTTGTCGGACCGAGAATCGCTCGATCAGTACGCAAAAAAGATACTGCCAAATGCTCCGAGTCGGCAAGCGCTTTACATTCGCCATCGGGGACCTGGACTTGTGCTTACGTACTTTCACAAGAACTGGATTCGAGATGTAAGACATGAATGTACTCATGCCTTGATGGATGCAAGTGGAATGTCATTGCCTGTTTGGCAAGACGAAGGACTTGCTGAATACTTTGAGACCGTAGGTGGTAAGCCACTGCGTCATCCTTCTCATTTGAAGTCGGTGCAGCAGCAAATTCGCTTTGGCCAAATTGTTGATCTTCAGACCATTGAGACTACGGAGATTCAAGAAGGGCTTGATGGCAAAGGATACCGAGACGCATGGAGTGTCGTTGCGTTCTTGCTCAATTCTTCAGCGGAAACACGTTCCGCATACCAGCTGTACTTGAAAGAACACCAGACCAAACAAGCAGCTGGTCTGTTAAGCCATCGTGTCCGAGATGCACAGATCAATTGGCGAAGTCAATTCGCAGCGTTCTACCGCAACACCCATTTCTAGCGGCGATTCTTGAACCGCAGGCGCTAGCCGCGACCACGTCACATTCACGCAAACCGTAACGCGGCTAGCGCCTGCGGCTCAGTTTCTTTTCGAGATCTGAATCGAAATCATTGGCATGATAGAAACTATTATGCAACGGGACTGCGGCGACCTCGGCGGAAACTTCTTCACCCTCCCCACTTCCAAGATTGGCGTTAATGAAGTTGATGACTGCGAGAACATCGAAGGCTTCGATACTGCGATTCCCGTCAACATCATAGAACGGAGGTGACACAATGGTTGTGCCGTCTAATGGTCTTGCCCCGTTGCGGTTGATCTCGTTGATGATGGCTAGGACATCAAGAGCGGTTACGAACCCGTCATTGTTCACGTCGTGACGGATGTTGGGATTCTGCCACGGTGGGATCGATAACGATAGTGCGAAATCATTGTGGATACTCGGCGAACCAGCCACAAACGCTGCCGTCCTCAGGCCAGTCGCGGGTTCCACTAAATCGTACTGGGAGGAGGGAGGTAAAATCTCAAGCTGGTAACTTCCAGTGGCAATCCCCTCAAATAAATAACTTCCATCAGCCCCAGTAGTGCTTTCCGGAGATGGCCCCACCGCTAAGTTATCAAGCTTGATGCTGGCGTTTCTCATTCCCTTGGCAATGACGTAAGCGATCGCGTTGGTGTCGGTTACCACTCGCATGGTTGCCGATTGTCCCGCAGCTAGGGTCGGGGTTTCGAATCGACGCAACAGGCTGCCAGACGCTGAGTACGCTTCTAGTCGAGCGACGGTGCCACTATTCACTGCAACAACGTCTATGGAAACAAACGAAGTTGGTTGTGCCATGGTCGCACGCAATTGCTGTTGATTGCCACGGAAGTTATCGACGTACGTTCCTTGCGAGAAAGAGAACGGGCGAAACACGCGGGATCCTGTCGTGGCAGATGCATCTTCGAAAACCGAGACATTTCCCGTCGCATCTTCGCCGATGGCGTCCACCGTAACACCATTCTGAAGTCCGACGACAGCTCCGCTCGTTAAATTGTCGGGTTCGATTTTTCGCTGCAGATTCAAGACTTGACGATTGTTATCCACCAATCGAACACGAGCGTTGGCGATCGCCGTTTCGACCGCTTGCCAGTCTCCATCTTCATTCTGGTCGTTCCAGACGAAGCCTTGGATGCCAGGAACAGCGGGCTTATCGCGAGTCAAGCCAAGCTCCCCTTCGAAGACATTGCTCGTCAAAGGCAAAGTCGTTTCCACAGCTCGGATTTGAATGCGGCCTGTGGTGCCACTCGGGACGGGAATCACTAAGTTGATATCTGTTGAACTTAAATTGGGCGATGCAATGGTGGTCCAATTCCCCTCGTTCCACCGATACTCGATTCTTCCCACGCGGTTGATGGAAATGTCATTCTGTTGCCCAGAGCTATTCAAGTTGGGCAGTGTCTGGACGGACGCTCGACCTTGAAAAAGATATTCCGTTCCCTGTGCGTTCAATTGTCCCAAACCTTCAAGCTTCAACGGGACATCCAACACATCAAAAATCCCATCGCTGTCCGAATCCACCCAGCCCAATTGCGCTAGAGTCGAAGCGGGGCTAATCAGATTTTGGTAAGCACGATCCAGAGATCCTCCGCTAGACATGATGCTGTCGGCTTGAACAAAACTTGGATCGGGATTGAAATCGATGGCGTTGGTGTTTTGAGCGTTATAGTACCCGCGTCTCTGAGTA
This sequence comes from Planctomycetaceae bacterium, assembly GCA_027487485.1. GTDB lineage: Bacteria > Planctomycetota > Planctomycetia > Pirellulales > Pirellulaceae > JBKCUI01. The sequence continues at coordinate 133,033 of JAIYDN010000052.1, forward strand.
AAGTTACCCCCGCCTATGTATTCGTCCCGGGCCCAAAACATGTGGCCCGTTTCATGAGTGAACGTGGAAGCAGGACGCGTGGAAGGTACGATTTCGAACAAACCGCCGGCAAATGCGAATGCGCGATCGAAAGAACCTCCGGTCGCAAAGCTGCCGTCACTGTCATTCTGCGAATTGACCACGAATATCGTGAACGACCAGTCCGTGCCCAGCTTGACTCGCTGCGATTGATTGAAAGCCCGAATATTAGTTTCAAGCTGACCGCTTTGCGAAAAGCCAGTGTCGGTAAGAAACCGCGATACCCAATCCACATATCCATTGGACCGCTGCGAGATCGGTTCGTAAGGGGTTGGCGTCGGAGCATCTAAAAAGGTTCGGTCAATGACAAACTCAAGAGTGTGCACATTGCTCTTCGTGCGAAGCAAGTCGGTCCACCAATCCAGCCCCGTTTCAATATTGGCAAGGACTGTTGACTTTTGAAGCTCTGTCCAGTTTTCCGTATTCGGATCAATTTGCCCGTTGCTTTCCAGCAGAACCGGGGTCACTGCGATCCGCCCAAGCATGTACTCGCCGGTATCGTCGGCCGTCGCACCAAACGGAAGCGACGCGAACAATTGCCGCGATTCTAAGGATTCGATACGTAGGGATCTGGTTTTCATACGATTCATAGGCTTCTTCGATGGCTTTTGGCGGTCAAAAGTTCCTTCGGCCGAATCCACCTCCTTGGTTGAGTCCGTACCTGATTTACCGGAAAATCAGAACGAAATGGCCAGTTTCACCTTTGGCCCATCGAAACTCGACATCACCTATCTCTTAGCCCATAATCCATGTCCTGGCCGCGAAAGCGATTTCGCTAGCTTACGAAAAGTCGCGTTCTGTTTACGGTGGGTCGATGAAATGAAATTGGTAGCTGTTATTTGTCTTTCGCTGGTCTTCTCTGTCTCGGTTGCCAGCGATTGCATGTCGCAAGGGGCAGCAAAAAAACTGCAGGGAGTTTGCTTTAGTTCTGTTCGGGACAATGAAAGTCCAGCTCGGCAAATCCATTCGTTGCCATCGGCCATCGAAGCGGATGTGGCATTCGCGAGCAAGCTTGCAAATTCGATTCGGACCTACACGATCAGCAGCAGCAGTTACCTGATACCCGAGTTTTGCGAGAAGTATGGTGTCGATTGCATCGTTGGGGTATGGATCGGACCTGCACGTTGGCAAAACGAAGCTCAGATCGAACAACTTGTTCAGCTCGCCAAACGTCCGAGCTCCCGGATTCAATCGGTCATTATCGGAAATGAAGTACTTCATCGAGCCGATTGCTCGGAAGATCAGCTGATTGAATATGTTCGGGAAGCAAAAGCAAAAACGAACTTTCCAATCGCATCCGCAGACACTTGGAAAGCCTGGGTAGAACATCCCCGCTTGGCCGCAGAGGTCGATATTCTCGGGGTACAGATCTACCCTTATTGGGAAGGCCGATCGGTCGATAGTGCAGCTCAGTATACGCTGCAGCGAATCAGCGAAGTGCAGTCTTTGTACCCCGAAAAACGAATTGTTCTTACGGAATTTGGTTGGCCAACCGATGGCGAATCCTTGGGCCAAGCGGTTGCTAGTCCAGAAAACGCAGCTCGTTATATGCGAGAAGTCATTCCGTTGCTCGAACAAAAGGGTATTGAGTACTACTACTTCTCGGTCTGGGACGAAAGCTGGAAGTCTGGTCCGGAAGGAGCCGTCGGAGCTCATTGGGGGCTGTTTGAATCCACAGGAGTCATCAAGCCAGCCATGAAAGACCTATTACCTAGCGATATCGTTTCGGGCTCGGACCGATCGCCTCGTTCTATTGTGTTTACGTTGAAAGAAGACGAAGGTCGAAACGCTCCCCTACAAGAACTCGCGGTAGGGAAGCCAGCATCAGAAACAGCGGACGGAGAGGCTGTTCCACGCGGTGCTGGGCTGGAAGCTTCCTCCACGCAAGTGGGTCGTTCGAGTTACGGAAGCCTCAGGCCCTTGACCGCGATGCCGAGGAAAGAGAATAAGGCCGAAGATTCGCCACAGACGGATAACGAAAACTCAGAAAAGGAAACACCAGCAAAAGCCGAGGCCTCTTCGGTGCCCAAGCGACCATCGGAACTCAAACGCTCGTCGGAGCCCAAAAGCTCTCTAGAACCCAAACGTCCGCTGGGCCCCAATGAGATGTACGGCGTTTGTCTGAGTCTGTTTCGAGATGGCGAGACACCTCACTTGGGCATCACGCCCACGCTATCTGAGTTGCGAGCCGACCTGACCTTTGCATCCGGTTTGTTTCGAGCCGTTCGCACCTACAGCGTATCCGACTCCTTCGCGTTTGTTCCTGAGATGTGTCAAGAGATTGGCGTCGACTGCTTTCCAGGAGCGGCGTTAGGAAAGTATCCTTGGCTGAATGACCTTGAGCTGGAGATGCTGATCCGAGTGGGGCAAAGCGGAAACCCAAAAGTAAAAGCATTGATCGTCGGCAATGAAGTGCTTCATCGCGGAGACTTTTCCGTGGAACAGTACATTCAGTATGTTCGACAAGTCAAAAAGAAAGTTCAGGTCCCCGTGGCGACTGCGGAACTATTGCACAGTTGGCTAGAACATCCCGAACTTGCTGCCGAAGTGGATGTTCTAGGCGTTCAGATTTATCCCTACTGGGGCGGACTGAACATTGAAAAAGCTGCTTTAAACACCTTGGAGAGTGTTCAGCAGTTACAAAAGACATTCCCTGACAAACAGATCATCTTGACGGAATTCGGGTGGCCTACCGATGGCGGAACAATTGGCGAAGCAGTGGCAAGTCCCGAAAATGCGGGGCGTTATCTCAAGGAAGTTATCCCGTTGTTAAACCAAAACAAAATAGACTACTTATACTTTGCGATGACCGACGAAAAATGGAAGCAACGCGATGAAGGTGGACCTGGGCCGCATTGGGGATTGCTGACATCGGATGGCAAAGTCAAACCAGCATTTCAAGCATTGCTCCCAGACAACTCAACGAAAGGCATGGACCGCCCAGCGAGGAAATTGAACTATGGCGAATGAGAACCAAGAAATCAGCCCTTCGTTGCATTCAGAACCGGTCAAGCTTTCCAAGTGGATTTGGGTAGGTCGCGGCATCAGTACGTTGCTTATCTTGATGCTGACCATGAGTGCGGTCATGAAGTTCGTTCAACCAGCAGGCATGGCAGAAGAGTTCACGAAGCTGGGCTACCCGATGGAGTTGGCTTTTGGGTTAGGGATGGTCGAGATCATTTGCGTTATCCTTTATGCAATTCCCCGCAGTAGTGTCCTCGGCGCGATTTTGCTAACAGGCTATCTTGGAGGTGCGATTTCGACGCATTTGCGCGTTGGGGATCCCATCATCGCGCCAATCATCCTGGGCGTTCTGGTTTGGGTCGGTCTGTATCTTCGTGATTCGCAAGTTCGGAACTTGATTCCTATTCGGATGTAGCTGGAAGGTTCAATATGAGCGATCTCCACGTGTTGCGATCCGATTCTTATCCGGGCAAGTGGTGGCATCGCGATCTGGATTCCGGGCGGCCCGATTCCTGGCGGATTGTGTGCGATCTTTGTCCACGGCAATGTTCGATGAAGGAAGGGGATCGAGGCTTTTGTTTCGTTCGAAAAATCGAAGCGGGGCAATTGGTTCTCGACACCTACGGAAAGAGCACGGGCTTTTGCATCGATCCGATCGAAAAGAAACCACTCAATCACTTTTATCCCGGCACCAGTGTGCTGTCGTTCGGAACAGCGGGCTGCAATCTCGGTTGCCAGTTCTGTCAAAACTGGGATATTTCGAAATCACGAGAAGTCTCGAAGCTTAGTTCTGTCGCTGAGCCTGAATTGATTGCGCATGCGGCTAAGGAACTGGGGTGCAAGAGTGTTGCATTCACTTACAACGACCCCGTCGTCTGGGCCGAATACGCAATCGATACGGCGAAGGCATGTCGGTCCCTTGGAATCCAAAGTGTCGCGGTGACTGCGGGATATATGTCTCCGGAGGCACGGCGCGAGTTCTATGTTCACATGGATGCTGCCAACGTGGACCTTAAGGCTTTCACGGAGGATTTCTACCGCAAGATAACTTATTCGCACCTTGAACCAGTGCTCGACACGTTGCGATATCTGAAACGTGAGACCGACGTATGGTTCGAGATTACCAATTTGATCATTCCACAGACGAATGACTCGGATGATGAACTCCAGCGTATGTGCGATTGGATTTTAAAGGAAGTCGGATGCGAAGTGCCTGTGCATTTCTCTGCATTCCATCCAGACTTTCGTATGACGGATCGACCGCGTACGCCTCACGAAACGCTACTCAAAGCGCATGCGATTGCCAAGCGATGTGGACTTCGGTATCCCTACGTCGGGAATGTGCATGATGTTGAACATAGCTCGACCTATTGCTGGTCCTGCAATGAAATGCTCATCGAGCGCGATTGGTACCAACTTGGTAAGTACGGGGTTCTGGGTAATCTGTGCGGTAGGTGTGGAGCGCCACAGGCAGGGCGGTTCGATACCAAGCCAGGTGACTGGGGCAGAAAACGCCAACCGGTAAACTTGGATTCATTCCGTCCAAAGCCAACGAATTTGGTATCATTGCCGATAACTACAACGAGTGCTCGTTCAAGTGAGCCACCGTCTGATACCATCTCGGCTGGCCGACTTTTTCAAGCCAGCTTATCCGCTACGAATGCTGAGGAAGCTATGACCAGTCCAATTCTTACTGCCCCAATCAAGCTAGAGATGCTAAAGCTCGATGAACTCAGCGAAGAACAAAAAGGGAGCATTCATAAAGCTGCGCAGATTGTGGTGATTGCGACGGCATGCAACAAACGAGTTACCAATGACTGGTTGAATTTACTGGGTCCTTTGGCTGACTTGCATGTGATGGGAATGTTTACGACGCTAACCCGTGGCGAACAGCTTCGCGGGTGCTGCGGCTTTCTAGGCCGACCAACCAAACTCAAAGAAGCAGTGTTGTCCTCGGCCCAGAAAACGACGAACGAAGATGCGAGGATGCCTGTCATCTCAACGATCGAGTTGCCGTATCTGAAGATGGACGTTTCGCTGTTGTCCTCACCGATTGTAGTGATGGGGCCCGGGGCGGAAAGAATCAAGCATGTCCAAGTTGGCAAACATGGGCTCAAGATCACGTTGGGAAGCCAATCGGGATTACTGCTTCCAAGCGTGCCTGTCGACCAAAAATGGAATGAAGAAGAGTTTCTGAAAGGGGTTTGCCGCAAAGCGGGTCTGCCTGAAAACGCCTGGCAAGACGAACTCGCCGTTTTGGAAACCTTCGAGGGATTAATCATCGAGGGACAAATTGAATCCGCAAACATGCCATCCGAGATTCCCATCAAGATGCCTCCGGGGGATATCGAAAGTCTCCAGCGATTGCGTCAAGTTGCGACTAATAATTTGATCGCGTTTGCAAGCGGTTCGACTCCCAGCTATTACGCGCTCAATGCCATGGATGGCAACGTCCACGGGATGGTGCTTTCCGTTATCGACACGGTCAGCCGCCAGCCACTGGCTCACTGGATCAAGTCGTCTCTGCGTCAAGGCATGCCATTGCAGTCGAGCCTGTTTGATCTGTGCAAAGCAGCTGCAGATGTTCTTTCTAAAGCTAGGTTCCAAAAAGAAACGGATATCGAACTAGCCATTACAATTCTGTTTGATCCGACCCATCACGGAAGCATTCAAGCTGAAGACTGGGACGGTGAACAGCTGAAGAGCTCGCTCAGTCGATGTGAATTGGAGGGCCTTTCGTCGAAACAACGCGCGATCGTAACAGCTTGTGGTGATTATGCCGCAGTTTCTTTCGACTCCAACAAATCCATTATCGAATTAACCACCGAAGCCGCCCTGGAAGTGCGTACCCGTCGCAACCCGGTAGGCGTTTACTCGATGGCGTGCATTTCGACCGCAACGTCTTTGCTGGCCAGCAACAGAACAAAAGCCGTCAGTGATAATGTGATTCGTCAGCCAGCGGTCGCGGAAGGATTTTATCCATCGAATCCAGAAGCAAGACGGCAGCTTGTGTCGGAATTCAAAGGGCAGGTACCCGCCGAAATTCAAGCGAAACCGGCATTGGCACTGATGACTCCTCATGCTGGTTTGCGTTTCAGCGGGCAAGTTGCCATGACGGCCTGGTGCAGTGTTGAGATTCCACCAACGCTATTGATTATCGGTCCCAAACATACCGCGCTCGGACGCGATTGGGCGATTTCCCCATCGCAAGCCTGGGAAATGCCCGGGGGGGAACATTGGGACGTGGATCTTGAACTCGCGAACAAAATCGCCAACGAAGTGGAAGGCATGGAGTTGGATTTTGCCGCCCATGCGCGTGAACATGGAACTGAAATGCAGTTGCCGATTTTAGAGGGGTGCACACACTACCAAACGAAACCGAAGATCGTGGCGATTGCAATGAGCGGCGCGACTCAAGAAGAAGTCGATCGCTGCGCAGAGCAACTCGCGAACGTGCTCCGGAACATGCCCGTGCGTCCTCTCATGGTGATATCGAGCGACCTCAATCACTATCTGCCTGAAGAAGAAAATCGACGACGCGACCGACTTGCAATCGACGCCATGTTGACGGGTGATCCCGCTAAGCTGATTGAAGCGTGCCAGACCCATCAAATCACGATGTGTGGTTTGATTCCTGCCGCAGTCATCATGCAAACGTTGATCAACTTGGGCGAAAAGTTTCAGGTAGAAGAAATTGTTTACAACAACAGCTCGCATCGAGGCAACAAAGACCGCGTCGTTGGATATGCAGGCGTCGTGTTTCGCCCCGTTGCGGTCTAACCCCCGCTTCTCTGCTTGAAATTACACCGATCATCCACCCCCTTGAAGCCCACTTCAGGGGCGTGGGTGATTAATGACGTCGGGGGTATTCGATAGCGTCAGCTTCAATCGCAATTCAGTTCACTTAATCGCGATCGCTGAATCGCATTAAAAATTCCTGCCGCTGATTGCCATTGTTCTTGGCGACCCGCAAAAACACTTGACCGCCGCAAATTGCAGGACTCGCAAAAGCCTCGTCGCCAATTTGGTTCTTTGATACCTCGACATACTTGGATGGGTTGGCTTCAAAAACCCACAATTGCCCCGCTTCGTTTGCCCAGTAAATCTTGCCGTCCAAGTGAACTCCAGAAGCACTCACCGGGCCAGCCAATCGCTGCTTCCATTTCTCGGCTCCTGTTTTACCATCCCAGCAAAACAACACGCCGCTGTCCGTCAAGGAATAAAGATGACCGCCAGTCGCCACCATCGATTGCTCGTAAGCCTTCTGCTTGTTTTGCCATAGTACCTTGCCGGTCACAAGATCGATCGCAATCGTTTCGGCCTTGGGGTACCCTCCGCTGGCATACCCAATCCCGTTGTCCCAGACCATGGTCCCACAGGTAGCTAGCGTTGTCCCCGGCGTGATCCACCGCTGAGTGCCCGTCATGGGATCATAAGCCGCAACCAAGTCACCACCGCTTATTAAAAGATAATCTTTGCCTGCATGCGAAGTGATGACTGGGGACGAGAACGAAATCGCTTCTTTGCGTTCGGTTCGCCAAACTTCCTTGCCATCTTTTCTGCTCATTGCCACCAAGGCCGATGGGCCGTCGTACTCGAACGAGAATATAACCGTATCCCCATAGAGAATTGGGGACGGCGCGTAACCATACTCATATCGAGAAGGATTGAAGGCACCTAGTTTTTTCTCCCACACCTTTTCGCCATCCAATGTTAATGCCATGGCGGAAATAGACTGATGATGAAACAGGGAGACAAACAGGTTCTGCCCATCGCATGCCAGAGTCGGGGTCGCTTCGGTATTCTTGGGATGGTTCTTCTTGGGGAACGCACCTCGATTCAGTTCGCGATTCCAAACCATCTTTCCGTCCTGACGATTAAACGCAAGCATGGAATGCACTTGCTTCCCTTCGTCTGCCGTAATCAGGTAAACACGTTCTCCGACGACGATAGGCGAGCTGTGCCCTCGCCCCGGGATGGGTGTTGACCAATCCATGTTTTTGGATTCGGAGAATGAGGTTGGGGCCTTTTGCGAAACGGCATGTCCATCACGGCTTGGACCTCGCCACCATGGCCAATCGGACTTCGCATCCAATTTAGGAAACGCTTCGAGTCCGACCTGAGCCTGCAAAGGAGTTGCCAAGAAAATAGAAGCGAAGCCTAATGCTACAAAAAAGAGCATCAAGCGTGAACGAAATGCTCGCCCTTCCCGGTACAAAAGGCGACGATCATCATCAGAGTGATTTGCAATAAGAAGCATGGGGCATGAATCCTGTTTTGAGAATGGTTTGGGAGCGAGGGTGGGTTGCTTATTGCATCAACGCATAAAGCAGCATGTTGATGCCAATCCGGAACGCATCGTCGCGAACGTAGCCCCGGCATTGTAATGAGTGTTTGCTTTCCATCGCGCAACTCAAATCATTAGGGGAAAAAAGCATGACCACACGTCCATTCCACTCTAACGAGTCCAATTCGGCTGGCCCCTCGCGCGTGGATTGCTTCAGATCCGCACCGGACGACGGATCAATCAGACCAACATTTCCCAAGTCAAATCCGACTGGCCCATTGCGCTGCATGACCGGATGCCGAGGCTCAATCTTTCGCCATGAAGATTCCGGCAATGCGAGAGCAAACTCACGCTTTACCGATTCTGTGAAATCACTCGAAGCACAAATGGCATCCCCAACGACGAATCCACCATTTTCGATATGTTTCTTAAGCCCTTGCCGTTCGGCCTCCGTTAACGCAAATCGATTTCGCCCGTGAATGTACAAGATCGGATACTTTTCGAGATCTTCGCTCGCCAGGGAAACCATCGGGGTCTTACCAGCAACAATCGATTGAGATTCGCGTCGAAATACTTCTAAGAGATTGGCGACTGCTTTAGGTGTGTCATCGGCACCGCCGCTGTGCATGATTTTGGGAACCGTCAAGGAACCTCGGACAAGCGATTGGGGATCAGGCTTGGCTTGAATCACTTGAACTGCATCGAGCTTATCCTTCAATTCACGCCCTGTAGCGTATGCCGCGATGTTGACACCGATTTTGACGGCGTTCGTGATATCCGCTTCTACGGATGCAGGGCGTTTGTTGACTAGCCCGAAGGGTTTAGCAAGCTCCCATCGGCACGAAAGGCTCATGGGTGACAGCACCACGGAAGTACGGCAGCAGGAATCCAAACCATACAACCAGAAGTCTTTTGGAAGAGCAGCAGGGTTCACTTTCGCTTCTGCCGACCAAATGGGGTGCGATGGCGCTAGCTTTTGAAGAGGCTTCTCGAAGATCTTTTCCATTTCATCGCGAAACGACTGCTCGAAAGCAATTCCGTCGCAACCGTCTCCATTGCAAGCCTCAGCAAATATAAAGCCCCCTTGGTCGGTATAGTCTTTAAGAAGCTTTCGCTGTGCATCGTTCAATCGCCACTCTTTCGAACCACTGATGAACAAAACCGGTGTCTCAAGCAAGTCTGCGAGATTCGCTCGCTCCAATCGCACCGACTGCCATGCCAATTCGCGTTTCCAAACCTTTTCGATCTGTCCGGTGAGATTTTGGACGGAACGGCGATGCATGTTCCAATCGTTGCTGTTGGGTTCGCCATATTGCAAGTGCCCAATCACCACTTGGCGTTTGCCTTTGGAAAGAAACAGAAGAGCCATCGCAGACGCGGTGATAACGTCTTCGTTACCTCCGCCGCGAAATGACCCTCCGATATCTTGAGACGACAACAGAAATTCAGCACCCTCGCGATACCAATCATGCTCGCCAATAAAACGTTGCCCCGTTAAACGACCAACACGTTCTAAGGCATAAAGATAATACAACGTGTAAGCATTGGCTCCGGGGTTATGAGTGACCGCAAAATTTCTTGCTAACCAATTGATAGGACGATCTAAACTGTTGCGTTGGTTTGCTTGTTGTCCACAGCAGCGAATTTGCTCCCCTTGGATCGACGCGTCTACGCCTTCCGACGCGTCCTGGAGAATAATCGTCGATGCGATGCCTGCGCATGTCATGCTGCCGGTGGGGCCGCTGCCTCGGTATCCCCAAGCCTCACCTGAACTTCGGTCGTTCCAGTATTCCTTTCCTCTTTGAAAGCACTTTTCAGGAATCGATACCCCAAGCTTGCTTGCCTCCCACAATGCCAGAACCGCAAACTGAGTGTTTGACTCGTCAGCATCCCCACCCGAACTCTTGAAATAGGGCCATCCTCCCCCTTCGGTTTGCATATCGACCAACAGCGTTACAAGTTGCTTGATCTGAGGCATATCCTTTGTTGGTTCCGCCAAACACAGAACCATAATTTTCAAAGATATCTCATAGGTCTTCTCAGGCTTCGCTCCACGGATATAGGTAAGGGCTTTGGCGATTTCGGGGGACTTGATGTCGCGCCCTGCACTCAAAAGAGCCAGCGTTACCAAACAGGTTTGGCCGCAACCGTTTCCTGGATGCCCAGCCCATGCGCCGGGCTTCGCACCACTTCCTTGGGAAGATTTTAGATAGTCAACACACTTTGCAATCGCAGCCGATACGGCCTGGGGGGTCGCTTTGGAATTCTGACCATTCGCTTGATTGCCATGAGCAATCACGCAAACGGCTAATAGTAAAGCTGATGCAAATCGCATGGGCAAAGATCGTTCTGAGATATTTATCACAATGCACTATCCCCCAACTACGAATCGTACATTCTCTTCAACAACCGGTGCGATAATGCCTCGTTCAGTAACGATGGCCGTAATAAGTTCACCAGGCGTGACATCGAATGCAGGGTTGTAAACACCGATGCCAGTAGGTGCAGTTTGCTTTCCGAATCCATGGACGATCTCTTCGGCCTTGCGTTGCTCGATCGGGATATCGTCCCCACTGACGATCGACAAATCGAACGTGCTTCGCGGAGCTGCCACATAGAACGGAATATTATGAAACTTAGCGAGAACAGCTAAACCATATGTCCCAATTTTGTTGGCTGTGTCGCCACGGGCCGTAATTCGATCTGCCCCAACAATGACGGCTTGAACACGCCCTTCTCGCATCACTTGAGCGGCCATCGAATCACAAATCACGGTACAGGGGATTCCACGTTGTTGCAGTTCCCACGCAGTCAGTCGCGAGCCTTGCAGCAATGGTCGAGTCTCGTCCGCATAAACATGAATACTCTTACCTTGATCCTGCGCCGTAAATATTGCAGCCAGGGCCGTACCATACTCAGAAGTCGCAAGCCCACCCGTATTGCAATGGGTCAAAATACCAAAGTTGTCATCAAACAATTGCGCGCCGAAATCGCCGATTGCATGACATGTCCGTCGATCATCGTCGTGAATGAGCCTGGCTTCGCGCAGCAGCGCCTTAGCGAGATCCGCCCCCGAGGCTAAGCTCGTACTGCGAGCAACCACCGCTCGCATCCGATCTAATGCCCAGAACAGATTCACGGCTGTTGGGCGACTGGTAGCAAGATAATCACAGACCTCAATCGTTGTTGCTCGGGTGGCCTCGAAAGACATGCCGCTTGTCAGGCACTTTTGAATGCCGAGCACCACGCCATAGGCGGCTGCGATTCCGATGGCCGGTGCGCCACGGACTCGCAGCATGACAATCGCCTCAAAGACTTCGTCTAGGGAATGCAGGTCTAGCTGCTTTAGCTGAAGCGGTAAGAGCGTCTGGTCAATAAGCTGCAAGTGACCGTCAATATCGCCGGCCCAGGCAACGGAAAACACTTGGTTGGAAGCCGTGGGGTTAGCAAGACTCATTTCACTCCCCCATCGTTTTCGATACTTTCCATTCCATCGACTCCTTCGACCACATTGCCAGAAGTTTCACCGGCAACACCACCGTCCGCAAACGGTTCTGACAATAGCCGCTTGACCGTTTCCGTTAACCGTTCCATGGCGAATGGTTTATGAATGTAGTCGTCCGCGCCAAGCATACGAGCGTACGCTTGGTGCCGTTCCCCATCGTTCCCGGTTACCATGATCACTCGAACATAGGCGTTCTTCGTTCGTCGTAGATGTTCCAGTACCAAAAAACCGCTTCGCCCTGGCATCATCATGTCCAGTACCATCAGGTCAGGGCGCACGATATCGATCGAAGACACACCTTGATTCCCATCGGGAACGTGGGTGACGGTGTAGCCCAGGTCTTCGAGCGCGTACTTCACAGGTTCGGCAACTTCGAAATCATCGTCCACGATCAAAATTCGCGGTGCACGGTTCTCAGATTGCCAGGCGGGAGCAATAGGCATAGTTCTTGGTTCACGATAGTGTCACGGAGCCGGCTTGAACGTCCTGTTTGTGCAAGCCAACTTCGTTGTCGAAACCATCTAGTATAGCAGCCTTTGCAATCAAAGTACTATCGCTTTGCAAGCCTCTCTGCCCGCCGTGAACGCACTCAGACGAGCCTCAGGCCTCAGAGGCAACACCCAAGTTTCACCTTCCAGTTCATTCAGGCAAGTTCAGTCAGTACCAGGAAACGCAGGAATCTTGGTCCACCAAGGCAATTCATCTTCGCTTTTGGGGGGCGAAGAAGGAACCTCGTCAGGTCGCACTGGTTTGGGTGGATCCGGCAATGTCCAACCCTGTCCCGGAGGTGGCAAATTCAAGGCTTGATGGTACGATCGTTGTTGCTGCTCTATCCATTTCAATGTTGGGAATGTCGAATCGCCAGGCAGAAAAGTGTCCGCATGTTTGAGTCTGTCGCGTGCTAGCTGAAAATCTTCGCGGGCCACGGCTGCTAGGCTTAGATTTTTCCATGCGGCTTTATTCCATGAATGCTGGTCTGCTGCTTGCTGCCACTCCTGTTCCGCCCGATCCCAATCGCCTTGCTTTGCGTAAGCGTTTCCTTTGCGGACCAAGGAAGAGCCTGGGGAGAACCAAGGCAAATCCAGCATTGCTTCCGTGCGTTCCGTGGTCGGCGCAACAAAGCTCCATGATTGGCGAGCCGATGCAGCCAAGACGCGAGCGTCCCCGCCTTGAGCCAAAAAGGTAAGCTCAGGGTTGTCCTTGTCCGCTTGGTTACGGTCCACCGTAATAGTCTTTTCACGGATGCGCTGCCCGGACTCAACGTCAACGATCGACCAACGCACCGTAAGGGATTCCACTTTTTCTTTGGCCTTGAAAAGGCGAAACCAACGCTTCTTTGGATCAGGCGGGGGCAGATTCAATTCTTCACGGACGATATTCCCTTGCAACAAATAGTCCATTCCTCCTCGACGTGCACTCGCAAGGGTCGCCATGTCATTCGGCTGGTTGTCGAACGAGACAAGTTGGATCCCGCCGATTTGCGAAAGCTCCGTCGGGTAGACTGCAACCACCAATGGGCTTGGGTTTGGTTGAAAACGCTGCAAAGCCTCAAGCAAACGATCGCGGGTTTCGCTATTCCCCCCGATAGGAGCCACAGCAACTCGTAGAGCGCCCGCTTTAGGAACTTCGCCGGCTTTCCAAACATGCATTGGCGCAGTCATTTGGCATCCAATCGCAAACGCCAAGAACATCAGGCAACCAATTCGAATCATCTTAGGCTTCCAGCAAATGAACATCTTGGCAGGTCGTTCTTTCCTCAATTCGTTTTTCATGTTCAGTCGAGTCGCTCGAACTACAGACGCAAGCCAGGAAGTTCCCCGCGAATTCTTGCAATTCGTTGAGACCACCCCGAACTCATCCCGCAAAAAAATTTCTCACCGTCGTCTTTTACCTTCTCCAAGTCTTCGCAAACAAGAGAGACTGGGCGGGCTAGAACAACGACGCTGTACGTGGGATAGCACAGATTGCCCAATTCGTATGAGCTGCATTTGCACAGTCGGAGTTCACCAAACGGGTGCCGCCAATCGATCTAACCAGCATAAATGTGTTCACCCGCAGCAATGCTAGCAAAGGAACGAACGGAAAAGTCAACTCTTATGACCATGTCGGTGAAAGCAACTCGACGCATTCGCAATCGGGGGATTCCCATCTCCCGTGCCGTCATTGCTTTCATGGTGGTCGCCTCGATCGTGGCGTTAAAGACTCATTGGGGGCAGCCAGCTTTCGCTGATGAACCGCGATCGCCTGAACGAGTGTCCGAAGTTCCGGTGGCTTCAACGACGGGGCTGTTTTTGGTGAGTTCGTCAATTCCGCTCGAATTGCCAAGTTCGTCATCACGGCCAAGCACGTCAATGCTAGGCCCGTCTCCGTTCGAGCCCATGAGAGCAAGTCGATCGCTCGGTGCGGACGACATTGCACAGCTCGCAATGAGCCGCTCGGGTACTGCACAGATCGTGGAGTCGGATCTTCAATCGAGATCGAGCTCCAGCGGGAAAGCTAAGCATCACGACAACAACTATGTGATGAATCGAGTCCAGAGAGCGATCGGCTATCGTTCTAGACAAGTGTCCCGATCCAATGCCCTGAAGCTCCATTTTGCGATCGCAGCCTGTGCTCGAGCCGAACAAGCTTTTGAGGCAGCAGACCAAATGCTGACGGAGCAGTCCGTGGCACAAAACAAATTAGTGGAAGCGGGGCTTCCTATCTCCGACCCACTATTCATTGATCGAGCCCGTTTGGCTATCGCCGACAAACGGGTTGCGAATCGTTCGCAACTGTATCAGTTTCGCGTTCAACTTGCCTCATTCATAGGAGCGGACGCCGCTTGCAATCACTCTCCGTCGGAGGAAGTGGCCATCATCCCAAGCGACTCCGATGTTTGCGAACATATTCAAGAAGCGCTAAGATGTCGTTGTGATATCGCAACTTTGATCGATCTTCAATCGCACGTCTCGGCCGACAATCTAGCTCAATGGGACAGCATCGGTGCAGCATTGAGCGGCGTCCCATTACCCGTTCGCGGAGCAGTTCCATTTTGGCTTCGAATGTTTCGTTCGACCTGCAGCAAGGATGAGCAAGCCAAGTTAGTAGCAGCTCGAAAGAAGTGGCTCTGCCACTTGATCGCGGAACGAACCAAACAGATTACCGTTGAAGTGGAACTTGCTTTCGAGAAGAAAAAAGCAGCCGCCATGCGATGGGCCCTTGAGTCCGAAAATCAAACGAATTGGGACTTGCGTCTACGGCAATTGGAAGCGATCAGCGAGGCTCACGGAAACTTGGCCGAGCAGATCAACACCAAACTGAATCAATTCGAATCCAAAGGAAAATTGATCGAACGTTGGCTAGATTGGCATCAAGCCAACGTTGAATTGAAACTCGCTGTCGGGTGTGAGTAGATTGCGATCTCTTTGGCCTTGCTCGGTTCAAACACGACGCAACTTCCAAGCCGCGACGATTTGTTCAATCGTTTCGGACAGCGATATAGAAATGTCCCATTGCGGATAATGCGATCGCATTTTTCGAAGATCGCTGTAATAGCAAATGTGGTCACCAATCCGATTTTCATCCACGTAGCTGTAGGACATCTTTTTGCCCGTAAAGCGTTCCGCAATGGCAAAGGCTTCCAAGATAGAACAGCTATTCGATTTGCCACCGCCCAAGTTATAAACTTCCGCCACGCGAGGGGCAGCAATGAAAGCTTCCATGAATCGCGCGACATCGAGCGAATGAATATTGTCCCGGACTTGTTTTCCTTTGTAGCCAAAGACACGATACTCGCGACCTTCAAGATTGCACTTGACCAAGTAGCTCAAGAATCCGTGCAACTCGACTCCAGAATGATTAGGCCCCGTCAGGCATCCTCCGCGCAAACAGCATGTTGGCATTCCAAAGTAGCGGCCGTACTCCTGGACTGAAATATCGGCTGACACCTTGGAGGATCCAAAAAGAGAGTGCTTGGATTGGTCGATCGAAAAATCTTCGGCGATACCGTGCTCGTACAACGCGTCGTCGAAATCCCATCGTGTTTCAAGTTCTTTCAGACGAATGGTGTTTGGGCGATCGCCGTAGACTTTGTTGGTTGACATGTGAACAAACGGGGACTCAGGACAGGCCTGCCGAGTCGCTTCCAGAAGATTGAACGTCCCCACGGCATTGGTATCGAAGTCATCAAAGGGGATGGCCGCCGCGCGATCGTGACTTGGTTGAGCTGCTGCGTGTACGATTGCATCCGGTTTGATCTGTTGAAGCAAAGCCAGAACTTGCTCCCGGTTGCGAATGTCGACTTCGTGATGTTGGTAGTGCTGGATAAGGCCGCTGAGCCGCTCTTGATTCCATCGCGTGTCACCGGAGGGGCCGAAAAAAACAGCCCTTTGATTGTTGTCTACTCCATGAACCTTCCACCCCAGCGAAGAAAAATGCAGGCAGACTTCCGACCCAATCAGCCCGGACGATCCGGTAACTAGCAAAATTTTGTTGGCAGAGGCTTTATTCACAGGAGTTTCATTCAGCGGGTTTTGCGGAAAGAGGGATAATCAATTTGTTTTGGACCTCGGAACCATCGATCATCCGAATCTCATCGGCGTAGAAGGGGGTAGGTCATTGCTTGTATCGAAACGTCGCAATCCGGTCATTTGCAACGCCAGCAAAAACAAATACGCCGGATTGAGATAGAGATATCGACGCCATAGTCGTTTTGGCTCGCTGCCCAATCGAAAGAGCCATTCTAGCCCTGACTTTTGCATCCAATGGGGCGCCTGAGGAAGCATCCCGGCGTGGAATGGAAATGCTGCCCCAACGGCAAACACCGGCATGTTCAATGCGCTTGCCATTTCAAATGCAAACACCTCCTGACGAGGACACCCCAAACCAGCAAACAAAATCTTCGCGCCGCTTACTTTGATTCGTTGCGCAAGCCCCTCGCTCTCCAGTTGCGTGAGTTGTCGGAATTGTGAGGGTTCTGATCCAGCAACTTTCAAAGTTGGAAACCGCCCAGTCAAACTGGCTTTGAGTTTCTCGAGAGTCTGGGAGTTTGTTCCAAAAAAGAAGACCGGTAAACCTTCTTTGGCGGCCGCTTCGCACAACTTCAACATCAAGGTAGGGCCGTAAACGCGATCGGGCAAAGCACAGCCGTGAAGCAAATTCAGCCCCCACCGAACAGGCATCCCGTCGGGCACAATCATGTCAAATTGGTTGAGCCGGTATCGGTGCTGTGAATCGAGTGCACCGGTCATTACGCCGTGAACCGCCAAAGCAGTTGTTGTAAAGCTTCTGGATTGCAGCGCAGCTTGAATCAGTCGACCGACGGCCGCATCGTAATCCACCGCATCGATTTGAACCCCAAGGAGGCTTTTCTTGCCCAAATCAATCATCTTGCGCCAATGACGAGAGTAGTGTAAAAATCCGTTGTGCCAATCAATCCGAGGAAAAACACAGGGTGGCGACCGCGGCAACGCCAGATTGATGCAGCCACGACAACCAGTCTCCAGTGTGGTAAGTCATGTCGCAGATTCAATGGGAAGGTGATGTGGTTATCCATCCCTCGTCGGAATATCGAATACCTTGAAGCCGCACCACCGGATTAGTCGGCACAAAGAAACCCTAACGCTTTTGCAACCTCGGGTACCCCAGGGCAGCTTCGGAGGGTTCGCGACGACTTCTGGTATTTTCAACGAGCTCCAAATAGCCAGCTAAATCCCAGACTTTTTGACAGGTCTTGCACATTTCGCCCAAAAACATCATTCACAAGTCACACAGCAACAACAACTTATGGCAAAAGTCACATTAACGGCACGGGACTTGCTCATGCGGGCTCCCTCCTGCCGAAGACTGCCATTTCAGGTTTCTATGTTTTTTGGCGGGGGTGAATAACGACGGAAACGGGTGCGGAACCCTGCACCTTAGTCACAGATAGATAGATTTACGTTCGTTGGTGATAACCGACTCATTGCAAGGAGTTCAACGTGGCAAAACAGATGGTTTTTGATGATGAAGCGAGGCAGCCATTGCTGACCGGCGTTTCGAAGCTCGCGAGAGCGGTTCGCAGCACATTAGGTCCTCGAGGACGCAACGCTGTTCTCGACAAAGGCTGGGGATCACCGAAGATCACCAAGGACGGTGTTACAGTTGCGGAAGAAATCGAGCTCGATGATCCGTTTGAAAATCTTGGCGCTCAGTTGGTCAAGGAAGCGGCCAGCAAGACGAATGACGTCGCTGGTGATGGTACAACCACAGCGACCGTCTTGGCAGAAGCAATCTTCCGTGAAGGGCTCAAGATGATTGCCTCGGGTGCAGACCCTATGGCGTTGTCCCGCGGTATTGCGAAGGCTGTCGAAGCTGTTAAGGCAGAAATCGACAAGGTTGCGATTCCTATCGATGCCAAGAGCAAAAAAGAAATCAAGCAAGTAGCCACCATTGCTGGCAACAACGATCCCGCGATTGGTGATGTTTTGGCAGAAGCGTTCTTGCGCGTTGGCAAGGATGGCGTGATTGCAGTTGAAGAAGGTCGCGGAAGCGAAACAACCGTTGAAGTGGTTGAAGGCATGCAATTTGATCGTGGCTTCTTGTCACCTCACTTTGTGACGAATCAAGACCAAGTTTCTGTGGAATTGGATGATTGCTATATCCTGATCCATGAAGAGAAGATCAGCAACAACAAGAAGCTAATTCCTTTGCTCGAAGCGATTAGCAAGGCCAAGAAGCCACTTTTGATTCTTGCAGAAGATATCGATGGCGATGCATTGGCGACTCTAGTGATCAACAAGATGCGAGGCATCTTGAGCGTTGTCGCAGTCAAGGCGCCCGGCTACGGCGATCGCCGCAAGGCAATCCTTGGAGACATTGCTGCTCTGACCAATGCAAAGGCGATTTTCAAGGACCTTGGAATCGATCTCGAGTCCGTCAAGTTGAGCGACTTGGGACGCTGCAAAAAGCTTCATATCACCAGCGAAAACACCGTCATCATCGGTGGTGCTGGCAAGAAGGATGCGATCGAGGGACGTGTTGTTCAAATCCGTCGCGAAATTGAAAACACCGACAGCGATTACGATCGTGAAAAGCTCCAAGAGCGTTTGGCAAAGCTCGCCGGTGGCGTAGCTCAAATCAACGTTGGCGCCGCAACCGAAACCGAAATGAAGGAACGTAAGGCACTGTTGGATGACGCGAAGGCTGCGACGCAAGCTGCCCTCGACGAAGGTATTGTTCCAGGCGGCGGAGTTGCCTTGATCCGATGCGAACCAGCCTTGAAGAAACTCAAGCTGGAAGGTGACGAAGCCCTGGGCGTTAAGATCATCATGAACATTCTTGACTACCCGCTTCGAGCGATCGCAAACAACGCTGGCTTGGATGGAGCTGTTGTTGTGAATCGTGTTCGTCAACAAAAGGAAAAGACCGAAGGATACGATGCCAACGCGGACAAGTATGTTGACATGATCAAGGCCGGGATTATCGATCCAGCTAAGGTCGTGAAGACAGCACTGAGCAATGCTGCATCGGTCGCCTCGCTACTTTTGACTACCGAGTCTCTCATTGTTGACATTCCTAAGGAAGAAGAGCCTGCCGGCGGCGGACATGACCATGACCACGGAATGGGTGGCATGGGAGGAATGGGCGGCATGGGAGGTATGGGCGGCATGGGCGGCATGGGTGGAATGGGCGGCATGATGTAGGTCGCTATTCGCGATCGAATGTACGTCCCTCATTGAAGTAAATACGTTTCAAACAAATCAAAAAAATCGAATTAATCAAGGAATAATCAAATATGGCCAAAGTAAATCTACGTCCTCTCGATGACCGCGTCGTTGTTCAACCTTTGGAAGCTGAAGAAACCACCGCCGGTGGAATCGTTCTTCCAGACTCGGCTAAGGAAAAGCCACAACGAGGCAAGGTTGTAGCTGTCGGACCAGGCAAGCTGCTCGACAGTGGCGTTCGTGGTGCTCTTAGTGTTTCCGTTGGTGACGAAGTCATTTTCGGCAAGTACGGTGGAAGCGAAGTTGAAGTCGATGGAGTCGAGTACAAGATTCTTCGCGAAAGCGATGTTCTTGCAAAATTGGCTTAATGCTTATCGACCGATTTCGGTATCAACCATTTCGTTGTCGACCCATGCCATCGCTTGGAAGCAAGCGATGGCCACTATCGAACTTTATCCCATTTAAAACATAAGGACTGCTAAGCGTGGCGAAGCAACTATTATTTGATGAACAAGCCCGAGCAAGAATGCTTCAGGGTGTAGAAAAACTGGCAAACGCGGTTGCCGTGACGATGGGCCCAACAGGTCGTAACGTCATCATTGACAAAAGCTTTGGTGGCCCAACGGTGACTAAAGACGGCGTGACTGTCGCCAAGGAAATCGAATTGGAAGACCGCTTTGAGAACATGGGCGCGAAGCTCGTGGTGGAAGTGGCTCAAAAGACTAGCGATTTGGCAGGCGACGGTACCACGACTGCAACTGTTCTTGCACGAGCGATTTTCAAAGAAGGTCTTCGCAACATTGCTGCAGGCAGCAATCCATCCGCTATTCGTCGTGGCATCGACAAGGCCGTAGAAGCCGCGTCTGTCAAGTTGCACGAAATGGCGAAACCTGTCAGCAACCGTGAAGAAGTTGCAAACGTTGGTGCTATTTCTGCAAACAACGATATGTCGATCGGCAAGCTGCTCGCTGAATCGCTTGAGAAAGTTGGCAAGGACGGCGTGATCACTGTGGAAGAAGGCAAGACTGCCGACACTACCGTTGAATACGTTGACGGGATGCAGTTCGACAAGGGATTTGTTTCCCCGTACTTCATCAACACTCCTGCCGACATGAGCTGCACCTACGACAACGCCTTGATTCTTCTCTATGAAAAGAAGATCAGCAACATCCGCGACTTGGTTCCTGTTCTGGAAAAGATCAGCGCAGCAAGCCAGCCATTGTTGATCATTTGCGAAGATGTCGATGCGGAAGCACTGACCCTTCTTGTTGTTAACAAGTTGCGTGGCACATTGAACGTCTGTGCCGTGAAGGCTCCTGGATTCGGCGATCGTCGCAAGGCCATGATGGGTGACATCGCGACCTTGACCGGCGGAACTTTCATCAGCGACGATCTAGGATTGCAGCTGGAAAAGGTCTCGCTTGAGCATCTCGGACGTGCGAAGAAAGTAGTTGTCGACAAGAACAACACGACCATCGTAGAAGGTGGTGGAGATCGCAAGGGCGTGGAAGCCCGTGTTGCTCAGATCCGAGCTCAAATCGAGCAAACGGATAGCGAATACGACAAGGAAAAATTCCAAGAGCGTTTGGCTAAACTTGCTGGCGGTGTTGCTGTCATCAGCGTTGGAGCCGAAACCGAAGCTGACATGAAGCAGAAGAAGGCTCGTGTTGAAGATGCTTTGCACGCTACTAGAGCTGCTGTCGAGGAAGGAATTCTGCCAGGCGGCGGAGTTGCTCTTCTGCGTTGCCGCGAAACCGTTATGGCTGTTGCCAAGAGCCTATCCGGTGACGAGAAGACTGGTGCAGAAATTATCTTGCGAGCTCTCGAAGCACCGCTTCGTCAAATCGCAGACAACGCAGGTATCGACGGCAGTGTTGTCGCTGACGAAGTTTCACAAAAGCCTTTGAACATGGGCTACGACGCCAACAAGGGTGTCTATGTGGACATGATCAAGTCCGGCATCATCGACCCCGTTAAGGTTGTTCGCACAGCCCTGACGAATGCAGCTAGCATCTCCGGCTTGTTGCTGACCACCGAGGCGTTGGTGACAACCTACGACAAGGACGATAAGAAAAAGCGTAAGGTTGAAGGCTCGGTCAACTAGTGACTAGCTCGATCAACTGATCTCGCGAATGCATTGGGGTCACTTGCGATGGTGTTTAACACCCCCGTAAGTGACCCTTTTTCCATAGTTAGACTTCTACTCACTTTTTATTGGATGTCGGCGTGGCAACGAAAAAGGATTACTACGAGATTCTTGGTGTCAAGCAATCAGCGTCTCAGGACGACATTGCCAAAGCATATCGTAAGCTCGCGATCAAGTACCACCCAGATTCGAATCAAGGTGATACGGATGTCGTGCACAAATTCAAGGAAGCGTCCGAAGCTTACGAAGTCTTAAGCGATTCCCAGAAACGCGCTCGCTACGATCAATATGGTCATGCTGGTGTCGAAGCAGGGGGCGGTGGTGCAGGTTTCCGGGATGTTGGCGATATCTTTGAAGCTTTTGGCGACGTCTTCGGCGGAACAATCTTCGAGGACTTTTTTGGCGGTTCCGGTGGTGGGGGGCGTGGCCGAGGTCGCGTGCGACGGGGTGCTGACCTTCGTTGCGATGTGACACTTGAACTGGAAGAAGCCGCACGAGGTGTCACCAAAACTGTCTCGTTGACTCGGCATGCAAGTTGCGAAACCTGTTCTGGCTCCGGTGCAGCTCCTGGTTCACAACCGGAGACATGCCGAAAATGCCAAGGTCGCGGGCAAGTCATCCAAGCTTCGGGCATATTGCGAGTGCAAACGACTTGCCCGATTTGCCGAGGTAGCGGTAAAACCATTAGCCAGCCCTGTAAAACTTGCGACGGCCAAGGTTTGAAGCCACACGAAGTGAAATTGGAAGTCAAGATTCCACCTGGGGTGGATGATGGCATGCGAGTGCGATTGCCAGGGGAAGGCCAGCCCAGTCCAGATGGTGGACCGCGAGGAGACGCGTACTGCTTCATTCATTTGAAGCAGCACTCGATTTTTCATCGCGATGGCCATAACTTGGTTTTCCAATTGCCCATTTCATTTAGTCAAGCCGCTCTCGGTACCAGCGTCGAAGTCCCAACATTGGACGGCAAACGCATGCTCGAAATTGCCAATGGAACTCAAAGCGGTACCGTATTTCGATTGCGAGGGATGGGAATGCCCGATCCTCATACCGGCGCTCGAGGGGATTTGTTGGTAGAGACTATCATTGAGGTGCCCAAGAAATTCTCCAAGCGGCAACAAGAACTACTTCGCGAACTTGCGGAACATGATGAAAAGGAAATCACGCCGGAACGCAAGGGATTTATGGACCGCATCATGGCCTATTTCCAAGGGGACGTACCCACCCAGACCCAAGGGCGAACATGACTTTAAAGTCAGCGATACCAATCTGTTTTTTACTTTTGGACTCCTATAGAAATCATGTCAAACGAATCTAATCCTAATCAAAACGAATCATCGGCAAGCGACTCTATCTTCGAAACTCTTGAAAGCAATGTCTTTGACGGCGCTGGCGATGAATCGCCGGAACAGGTGGTTGATCTTTTGGAACAGCAATTGGCAGATCTGAAAGACCGCGAACTCAAGGCGCAAGCTGAACTTGAGAACTTTCGCAAGCGGCTTTTACGAGACACCGAACAGCAACTGAAGTACGCTCTGCTTCCATTGGTTCGGGATTTGGTCGAAGTCGTCGACAATCTCAACCGGGCGTCTGATGCTGCGACAAGCAGCGGCAGTACGGACGGTTTGGTTGCAGGGGTGAAATTGGTGCAACATCAGTTTCACTCGGTTCTCGCAAAGTATTCGTGCAAACCGATTGAGTCCGTGGGGCAGCCTTTTGATCCCAACTTCCATCAAGCAATCGCTCAACAGCCAAGCGATCAGTATGCATCTGGCTTGATTATGATGGAAACATCGGTTGGTTATGTAATGCATGATCGAGTCGTTCGACCAAGCATGGTGATTGTATCGACAGGTCCCGCTGCCAACCCTGGAGTTTAAACGATGCCAACCTATGATTACGAATGCGACGCTTGCGACCATCGCTTCGAGCTGTACCAATCCATTGTGGCCGAGCCCGAGAAGAAGTGTCCGAAATGCAAAAAGCTAAAGCTGCGGCGACTCATTGGTACTGGCGCAGCCGTTGTCTTCAAGGGCTCCGGGTTTTATCAAACAGACTACCGAAGCGATTCCTACAAGAAGTCAGCTGCAGCCGATTCCAAGTCCACTAGTTCGGAAACAAAATCGGAAAGCAGCTCCTCCACGACGGATTCAAAATCGTCCGCAACACCCGCAGCGAAGGCCGATTCGAAACCAGCTGCTGCCTCCGAGCCAAAGCCAAAAGGCAAAGGAAAGAAGGCCGAATAGCCGGCAATAGCAGCCCAAGTGTTCTGTGAACCTACCTAGAGTGATGATCTTTGACCGTGCTCTAGCGCCCGACGAAATCGGCACGCTATTTTTCAACTTCAACGATCAACCGATTCGTTAGTTCCGGATCGCATACAAAGCTTCGTAGGAGCGAATGAACAGCGTCCCATTGGAGATCACGGCAGACGCCGTGATTGCCTCGCCCATGTCGATAGAGCTGACCATTTCAAACTCTTTTCCCGCCCGAACCACGGTGAAGTGTCCATCGTTTGACCCAAAGTAGATGTGACCGTCCGCGTACGTTGGGCTAGTGCGATGTTGCCCAGAATAGGTGCGCGAGAAATACACTTCTTTGCCGCTTTCAAGCTCCAAGCATTGCAGCCTGCCGTCTCTGTTTAAAAGATAGACCAATCCATCTACAACCAAAGGGATGGAAACGTCAGGAGTTCGCGGCGAATTCCAACGTAGAGCTTCTTTGGACTTGGAGCTGTCACCCATCAAAGAAGAGACTCGTAAAGAGACGGTTGGTCCTTCTTTCGCGGTTGGGACAATGATCGCATCGGCGCTGGGTACCAATCCGGGCGATGCAACGAATCGAAAGGTTGGATCGGTTTGTTTTGGATTGATTTCGGTTGGTCCATTGAGCATCCCAAATCGCCAAAGTTCGGCGCCATTGTCTAAGGCGTGGCCCGTAATGCAGTCAGCACCGTGGACGACCAAGAAACGTTTCCCGGTGGAACTGTAAATGAAAGGCGATGCATACGAATGTTTGCACTCGAATTTTGCATCGGTTGCACGATCGATCTCCCAAACAGTTTCGCCTGTGTTTTTCGTCAACTTAACGATCTTTCCTGTACGCGTATCGTCATCCATTTTCATTTTGCCATGGATGAGTTGCAGATAAAGGTGATCGCCATCAAGCACTGGTGTGGAAGTCATGCCGAATTGAATATCCAACCTACCGAATCGGTCCCCGACATCCATTTTCCAAATTTCCTGACCTTGGATGTCGTAACAAGCGAGGAGTCCGGTACCGAAAAACACCCAAACATGTTTTCCGTCTGTGCAAGGGGACGGGGATGCGGAATTGCCTTCGCCGGCACGAGCATCGGTATTCCCTGTACCAACCTTTTTTTGCCAAAGCACCTTTCCATCTTTGGCATCGATACAAAGCAAAGCTAAATCGTCTCCGTCGGAACTGGTCAAAAAAACACGGTCGTTCCAAACACAGGGAGTGGCTCCAGCTTGACCAGGCAAAGGTGTCCGCCAAGCGATTTTTTCTGACTTGCTCCACTGAGTCGGAATATTTTTCTCCGTAGAGATTCCGTCGTTAGAAGGGCCGCGCCACTGGGGCCAATTATCAGCTTGAGTTGAGGATATAGCAGCAAACAGCAAACCGCCGAAGGCTAGTGACGTAACTAGATTTTTTTTCATGGTGTGGAGAGGCATTCGTCGCGAGAATTCATGGACTTGATACAGGTCGCTTTTTCGCTTTCGGCCATTCCAGGGAACAACCGAGCTCAAAGACTTGTTACAAGTATACTCGACAGACAAAAGGTAGTTGTCATCCGCACCAGCTCAATCCAAGTCGCTAGAACTTGGGGGTTTCTTGTTTTAGCCAGTCCTGAACCGTTTCGACCTTTTGGGGTTCTTCTTTTTGGAACATCCCAGTAAACCAATTGGTTTTCTTCGAAGTCGACGACGGTTCTTCGTATCGAGGTGGTTTAGGCTCGGGGTATGGATCTAGAAACTCGGCTGTGTTTTTCCACCAAGTCTTGGTAGTCCGATTGATTTTTCCCCATGTCGTTGTTTTGGATCGATTGTAGGAACTCACTGAAGGTCCGCTTTTAGACCAGGGCATTTTGGGAGCTTTCCAGCTTGGCCACCAAGTACTTTTCGAGGAACTAACGGATTTCGAATAGAGAGGACTGGAGTCACGACTGGAGGAAGACTTGGCAAATGGGTTCCAGCTCCACGAATCGTCTGCCTGCATCGGGGAAGGTGTTGCAAAGAATATCACGCAGAATAAGAGCAAAAGCGAAATCGGATTCATTTGTTTCATGATTGTCTTTCCCTCGAAAATCTAGTTGCGCCAACGATTTGTTAATGCTTACGAAATCTGGAATTCTGAGTCCATAGAGGATTTACTGCTTCAGTGCCTTAGTCAAATCGGCGATGGACTTACCCTGCACTTGGTAAACATATTTCAACACCTCGGCGACAGCTGCATATTCCGTAACTGGAATCGGGTGACCGATTTCGACTTGCTTGAACAGTGCCTGCGCCAGCGGTTTGCGTTCAATGATGGGAATCCCGTTTTCCAACGCGATTTTACGGATACGAGCCGCAACCAAGCTTGCCCCTTTTGCCAAAACGATCGGAGCCTTCATTGTGAGCGGATCGTATTTGAGTGCGATCGCGAGCTCGGTGGGGTTCGTGACGACGACGTCTGCTTTAGGCACATCCGAATTCAAACGCTGGGCTGCGAGATCCCGCTGGACTTTGCGTCGACGGGATTTGATTTGCGGATCCCCCTGAGTCATCTTCATTTCTTCCCGAAGCTCTTCATCGGTCATCATTAAATCTTGTTCGTATTTCCATCGCTGGAACCCATAGTCGATAACCGATAGAACCAAGAGAGCTGCCGCTACATTGCGGCAAAGATCGATCATGGTCGTCCAAACGAATTGCCCCACCGCTTCAATATTGGTTGACCCAAGTGCCAAGATTGAATCCCAACGCGACCAAACCCCAGACAACAGGATCCCAAATACTAGCCCGATTTTGATCATTCCAAAACCAAGTCGCGAAACGTTGACAATGGTAAAGAGCCGCTGAAATCCAGAGATTGGATTAATACGTGAAAAGTCAATTCCAAGCTTATCAGGGAGCCAAAGAGGCCCTACCTGTGCGTAATGAACCACCAAGGAAGTTAAGAGCATTCCACCCATCAAAGGCAGGATTGCAAATCCCCCTTTTCCTGTAAGCTGAACCAATTGAATAATCGCAGAACGCGCGTCCGCACTGGGATCGAACGGTTTTTCAAGCTCGTCGCTGACAAGATGAGCCATGATCTGGAACATCATGGGGCCCGTAAAATCCAACAAGATGACACCGATCAACAACAAGACTGCCGACGAAAGGTCCTGGCTGCGAGCGACGTTTCCATCTTCACGTGCTTTTTGCCGACGATAGTCGGTCGCCTCGTGTTTTTTATCACCAGCGCTATCCGCCACGCGATGTCTCCTTGGAGCCTATTTCGCTTAATGCGTCGGAGCCAGTAGGTGCGAGAAACAAGTTCGTTGTTCGCTCCACCCATTCGACCAGCTCGTTTTGAAAGACCCATCCAATACTGGCGATCGACATGGCTAGCACCAAGATCATGATGGTGACATTGAGACTGAAACCAATGGCCATGATATTCAGCTGCGGAAGTGTTCTTCCGATAAGAGCCGTCACAAAGTTCGCCAGCAACAATGCAATGGCAGGAGGTGCGGCGGCTCGCATTCCTACCGAAACACTATGCAAGAGAAGATCGGGTAAATGGAGCAACCAGTTTTCCTCCGCCAAGATTCCACCGGCGGGATACAGCTGGAAGCTATCCAAGCAAGCCCCCAGCACAACGCGATGCCCTCCTAAAGTTAAAAACAAAGCCATCGCAACCCACGAGAACATTTGACTGATCACGGTAACCGTCTCCTGCGTTGTCGGGTCCGCAGCTTGGGCAACGTCCATGCTGGCAAGGGAGCTGATAACTTGCCCGCCAATTTGCAAGCTGGTCACAATCATCATCACGGATGTACCATAAAGCACCCCCAGCAATAACTCTTTCGACAGCCCGATAGCCATTCCGACTAAATGGCCGGGCAGCTCCGTGGAGTTTGCCATCACCAGCGGGGTTACGGCCATAGCAATCGACAAAGCTAACAGAACCTTGACTCGGTTCGGAATGGAGGAACCCTGAAGTGGAGGCATCATTGCCAACAACGGACCGGTTCGACTCAATACGCAAAGAAACGTCCACATGGGGCCGTAAAGAAGCGTAGCGATAGGGTCGATATCGAACATGGTCTAGCGAAGCGCCGGTTATCGATCTGAAAGATGAAGCGGAATCTCTTGGAGGAGATTGCTCGTGTATTCCAACATGCGGTCGGTAAGCCATGGAAGACAAACCACGATTGCCAGAGTCATCGCTACAAGCTTTGGAACCGTACTGACGGTTTGATCTTGAATTTGCGTCAGGGCTTGAATCAAGCCGATAGCAAGGCCAACCAACATTCCAATCACGAGAAGTGGGGAACCGACCACGAGCGACATCAGGATCGCATCGCGTACAAGATCAATCGCTTCATTGGGTGACATGGAATCTTCGCTTTCGCTGGTGCTTTGTTGGTTCGGAGTGAAGTTTGTTGACTTGCCAAGCTACGTAAAAGTTCCAAAGCTCGACAGAAGCATTTGAACGACCAGTCGCCAGCCATCTACAAGAACAAACAATAGTAGCTTGAACGGCATGGAGATCATGGCGGGCGGCAACATCATCATGCCCATCGATACGGTTACAGATGCAATCACGATGTCTAGAATCAAGAAGGGAAGATAGATCTTAAAGCCCATCAAGAATGCGGTCTTTAGCTCGCTCAACATGTACGCAGGAAGCAACACTTGAAGCGGTACCTCATCAAAGTTCTTGGGAGGCGGGCTATCGGGCGCGTACCGGCTGTAAAACAAAAATACGTCATCATGATTGTTGGCTACATCGATCTGCTGGGACATGAATTGGCGAATAGGAACAACACCCTTTTCCCAAGCTTCCATAGCTGACATCTGACTCCCTTCCCGCGTATATGGCTCGATCGCATCCTCGTAAACGCGATTCCAAACGGGGGTCATCACAAACATCGTAATGAACAGCGATATGGACGTGATGACCTGGCTAGGTGGCAATTGCTGAGCCCCAAGCGCTTGCTTGAGCAATCCGAAAACCACGATGATTCGAACATAGCAAGTCGTCATCAGCAAAATGGCGGGCGCTAAACTCAAAACGGTTAGCAGCAATAAAATTTGCAACGAGTTCGAAAGGCCTTTCGGACTCAGCCAAGCATCCGGCCCCTCCAATACCTTATCCACCAGTTCATTGCTCTTCGAGGAACCCTCAGTGCTTACCGCTTTCGAGTTACCAAGTGTCTGTTGCAAGTTCTGTTGGATGGCGTTCTGCAGGCGGGTTTGCGAGCCTTCTTGGGCCATAATTCTCGATTCGAATCCACCGGAACTCCACAAGAACACGCATGAAACGACGATTGCTTGCAATAACCGACAGGCTATTCTCGCGGGTTTCGCAGGCGGTAAGCCGTTTTGCGGAAATGTGGGTACCATGGGTCGTCAGAAAAAAGGTGAACATTTTTTGCAGATTAGCTCATGTACCTTTTTTTGAGACTGGCCGCTACCTTAGTTTTCCGACAGCTCGACAGATCAAAATGGATTGCTTGCACAATGCTCCTCGACTGTGTGTACAATCTTCAGACGAATTGAGACTTTCGATGAAACTCGGATCTGCCCAAACATGATTGAACTGATTAACTTCGGAAAAGAGTACGGGGATTTTACCGCTGTCCAAGATGTTTCCATGAAAATCGAGGCCGGCGAGCTTTTCGGGTTCATTGGCCCAAACGGTGCCGGGAAAAGCACATCCATTCGTTTTCTAGCGACTCTTTTGAAAGCAACTCGCGGGGATGGAATCGTCAACGGGTTCAGTGTTACCAAGAATCCCATGGATGTTCGACGAAGTATCGGGTACATGCCGGACGATTTCGGCGTGTACGATGGAATGAAGGTTTGGGAATTTTTGGATTTCTTTGCGGTCGCCTATAAGATCGGACGGACTCAACGGAAACAGGTCATCGGCGATGTTCTTGAGTTGCTCGACTTGACTCACAAGCGGGACGACTTCGTGAACGGTCTATCACGAGGCATGAAGCAGCGGCTGTGCTTGGCCAAAACCCTTGTGCATGACCCACCCGTATTGATTTTGGATGAACCCACCAGCGGTCTCGATCCTCGAGCACGCATCGAAGTGAAGGCGCTGCTCAAAGAACTTCGCCGCATGGGTAAAACCATCCTGATCAGTAGTCACATTCTGTCGGAGTTGGCGGATTGTTGCACATCGATCGGCATCATTGAACGCGGCCAGTTGTTGATGCACGGCCCCATCGATTCGGTCTACCGCCAAATCCGACGCAATCGAATTGTGGAGGTTAAGTTCATTGAGAATCAAGATGCCGGCGTTTCGATTCTTAGAAGCAGTCCCGCACTGCGTGGAATTGAGATCGACGGCAATCGGGCGACCGCCGAGTTAGAAACGGACGATGCCGGTTTAGCAGACCTGATGGAGCAACTGATTAAAGGAGGCGTCAGAATGCGATCCTTCAGCGACAAGGATCCTACCTTGGAAGATGTCTTTATGCTCGTTACCAAAGGGCTCGTCGCTTAGGTCGATGTTTGGATTTGCTCACCATCGCGAAATAGTCCTCATCTGGAGGATTGGAAAGAGCCCAGCGCTCACCGTCATCGCGGCACCGTATAGCTGCATGGCTATTTCTTGATTTTCAGAATTGTCATTCCTGCGACTCGAAGCAACGCTTGACTTGCGATGTAGCCACAGCTACATTTGTTTGTCATTGTAGCCATTGCTACAAATCAACCTGGCCTCAAAGACAAGATCTGGAGAATCGCATCGTGAAAATCCACGAACGGTTGGTGCTGCGCCAAGAGAATGCCTCCAAGGCTTTTACACTGGTAGAGCTACTGGTTGTGATCGCTATCATTGGCATGTTGGTTGGACTTCTTCTTCCGGCAGTTCAATCCGCCCGCGAGTCCGCTCGGCGGATGCAAAGCGTCAACAATTTGAAGCAGATTGGGCTCGCCATGCAAAATTATGAAAGTGCGCTTCGCACCTTTCCATCTGGCTATGTTTCGAATAGCCACTTGCCCGGAGCTTACGGGGCTACTTTGGATGCCGCCCCGGGGTGGGCTTGGGGGGCGTTGTTACTGCCGTACCTGGAGCAGACGACACTCCACTCACAGCTCGACTTCAATCTTCCGTGTTGGCATGCGACAAACCAATCGCTGTCGCGGGCTCGAGTTCCTGTGTACTTGAATCCGGGGGCGGCCAATTACGAAGGGGACACCGTTATCACGGACTCATCGGGTGTCGTCATGGCAAGACTCGGCCGGTCGCACTATGTTGGAAACAGCGGGCATGACGAAGCTTGGGGGTACGATCCCCCTGTGCTTGACTGGAAGAGGATCGCGAATGGTCCGCTGTATCGCAATTCGCGGGTTCGCATGGCCGAGGTGACCGACGGGTTGTCCAATACTGTTTTTGTAGGCGAGCATACCACCATCAGCGATAAGACATGGGTCGGCGTCGTGCCTGGAAGCTACTCCTGCCCGCTCGATCCAAGTCGATTCCCCTTCACGGAGTGCGATCATGCAGCGACTTATGTTTTATGCCATTCCGGCCCGGCGGCTGACGAACCCGGAATCGTACATGCGCCTTCGTTCCCAACGTGCCATGTCTGTCAAATGTATGCACCTTGGAGCGGTGGCGGAGGCAACGTCCTTATGGGGGACGGAAGTGTCCGATACGTGCCAACCACGATCAACCTGAACACCTGGGCTGCGATGAATAGCTGCGCCATGGGAGAGGTGTTCTCGGATGGGGAATAACAAAAACAAAAAACGGATCGGGTTGGTCCTCTTTTTCTGCTTGTTTTTAGGATGCGGAAGTTATCCTGAAGTCACCAGTCGTGAATCGCTGGAATTGATCAAGCAGGTTTACACCGCTTGCAACACGCGAGATGTGAAACGCCTTGAGGAATGCGAAAAGCAACTTGAAAAGTTACGCCTCTCTGGAAAAATTGGACCCAAAGAAGTGGATGCCTTTCGCAAATCATTGGATCTTGCTAAAAACGGCGATTGGGAAGAAGCTCAAAATCAGGCGTTGAAATTCGCTCGGGATCAGATTCGGTAAAATGAGGTATGCAGTTCGTTGTCTAAACTACCCTCCACCAAAGATTCGTATTCACGAACTCGCCAGGATCACTCGACCGAAACTGCTGAAGACTACGTAGAGGCAATCTTCGACACGATCGAAGCCAAAGGGGCCTGTAGAGCCGTCGATCTTGCGGAACAGTTCGGGGTTTCGCATGTTACGGTTTCAAAGATCATTTCCAGGTTAGACACCGACGGTCTCGTGGAAGCTCCCGCCTACAAACCGATTGGATTGACACCTGAAGGCAAGCTGATGGCAGCAAGGGTTCGCAAACGCCATGAACTTGTTTATTCGTTTCTTATAGCTATCGGCGTTGACGCCAAAACGGCCGCGATCGATTCCGAGGGAATCGAGCATCATGTCAGCACCAAGACGCTGGCAAGGATGCGGGCCTTTATTGAAGAACGCTCCGCAGATCGTTAACCCAATCGAAGCTCAAACCAAAGAGAAAGCCAAACCAGAACGATCACTTAGCGATCGAAGCAATTTGGGTTTCAAGCGTTGCAATTTGCGGATCGATTTGTTCGAGCTCGACCGCGTTATTCCCTTGCTCATGCTTGCGAAACAGAAATAGATAGGTTTCGTTCTGGGGTCGATAGCGATGGAAAAACCAAGCATTCTTTGCATTGATGGTGTTTCGCAGTTCTGTCAACGTGTCCGGCGATGGGATGGACGTAACCCCCAGCTGCTTGCAGATCTCCTGGGCTGCCGCCTTGTAACCCGATTCGCTCCAATACACACCGTCTAAGGTCAACGTGTCCTTGAGCTGGAACGATTCCAAGTCAACGATCGGAAAATTTTCTGCGTTGGCGATTTGTTTGGCCTGTTCGTTGTACTGCCGAAGCGCCAGGTTGTAGGCGGCCGTTCGTTCTGGTTCGACCAACGAAGTTGTTTCTCGCTGACGCGGCAGCAACACAATGACTCGAGACCCTTTTGCCTTGAGATCGTTCACAAGTCGCTGGTAGGCGTCCCGGAATGATTTCAGGCCTCGCTCGCCTTCCCAACATTCGTTCTCACCGTAGCACACGATCGAGACGCTCGGTTTGACTAGATCCAGATCTCGCGATAGACGTGAATAGCCATCCGGTCGGGAACCGAAAACAGCCCGAGCGTCACCGTAGCAGGTATCACCACCCCAGCCCAAATTCCGGTATGTGGTTTCCGGTACAGCCTTGGTGAGAAATGCTTCTAGCCAATCATGTTGCTGCATGCGTTCGATAAATCCGCCCCCCACCAAGGCGACTCGATCGCCACTTCGAATGGGAGCTGCCGCGGTGTCAGCCGCATTCGCATGGCCGTGCCACCCTAGCACCAGGGCCATTGCGGCCGAAGCGAGTGTGAAACCGAATATCTTGAAAGGATTGGAGGGAGAGGTGTGGTGCATTTTCATTTCTCAGGTGGGAAAGAAGGCGTAAGAACGCTTCTCAAAGATTCCAATAATAGTTGTGGGAGCCCGATCCAATCAACCAAGAATTCCCCAATCTGGGTAAATCCATTCAAGGCAAAAGAAGCGATGCACCCCGCAACGAAACAATTCGCGGGTGGCAAAAACAACCAACAGAATTTTCTCCCAAGCCGGCGAAGTTCGCTGGTGCCATCTTGGCATTGAAGCAAAACTGCCGTCAGGTGGTAGCTGATTCCAAACCCTAAAATCAAGCTTCTCAGGGCCTGAAACAGGATCAGCGATACCAGCCACATCAGAATGGTTGCGGTAGGAATAAAGTACGGGGCAGCTAACATAATCCAGTTGCCTCGCCCCAACCACCGAACACGCGAGCCTTTGTTTTGGTTTTTTCCATACCCCACGACGGGATGAAGCATGGCTAATGCCAGCACCGACTGAGTCAGATCCCGCTCCAACTCGACGAACCGACTGGCGAATGACGTTTGGGCCAAAGAAGACCTGGCCAAAAGCACAAACAGGACCACGCCGATCAAAAACATCAGCAAATAACCAGGAAAAGAGGGGGCTTTGTAGATCAACATGCCCCAGGCGTACAGGGTCAATGGCCACGAGACTACAGCAAGGGCTGCGGCTGGCCATTTTGTCCATTCCACCAATTTGTCAATTCTTTTCGAAATCATAACGGTCCTAGTGTAATCGCAAGTCGAGCCTGATCATCACAAGTCGGGCCCGATTGGTCTCCGGTTGACCTTGGAATTTGGGGTCGGGCGGGTAAGCTTTTCAGTCAGGGTCTGGGCGTTATTCGAATACGCCTAACTTATGTTCGAAAATGAGCAAGAAAAACGAGAAAGTTCATGAAGACTGTTGAGCACGATGTAGTGGTTTTGGGCGGTGGTCCTGGGGGATACGTTGCTGCAATTCGGGCAGCTCAATTGGGCATGAACGCGGCCTGCATTGACGAAAATCCGAAATTTGGCGGGACCTGCCTTCGCGTCGGGTGCATCCCAAGCAAGGCTCTCCTGGAATCCAGCCACATTTACCATGACACCAAGAGCGGCCTTGGCAACCATGGCGTCGTCGTGTCCGGAGTTCAGCTAGATCTAGCTGCCATGATGAAACGCAAGGACCAAGTCGTCCAAACGCTTACCGGCGGTATAGATTTGCTGTTCAAGAAGAATAAAGTCACGCCGTACAAGGGGCGAGGGCAACTTCAGGACGCCCATAGTGTTTTGGTTCAGTCTGGGGATGAAACAATCCTTCTGAAAGCTAAGCACATTATTTTGGCGACTGGTTCGCGGCCGGCCAGCATGCGAGGAGTCGAAGAAGATGGCGACTTGATTGGCAACAGCAATGCCGCGATCGCTTATCCGTCGGTGCCCGAAAATTTGACCGTAATCGGCGGAGGCTACATCGGATTGGAGCTTGGCAGCGTATGGAATCGGCTGGGCAGCAAAGTCGTCGTGCTGGAAGCCATGGATCGAATGCTGCCGGGCATGGATCAAGAGCTTAGCCAATTGGCATTTCGGATTTTTAGCCGCCAAGGGATCGAGTTCCGTTTGAATTCCTGGGTCGAAAGTGCCAAAGTGGAAAACGGGAAATGCGTTGTCCGATGCAAAGGGGCCGAACCGATCGTTTGCGATCGTGTCTTGCTGGCCGCAGGTCGAGTGCCAAACTCCCAAGGGATCGGCCTGGAATCGGTTGGCATCGCAACGGACAAACGAGGCTTCTTGACGGTGGATTCGAATTACCAAACATCCGTCCCTGGCGTTTACGCCTTAGGGGATTTGATCGGTGGCGCCATGTTGGCCCACAAAGCCATGGAAGAAGCGGTAGTGTGTATGGAACGCATCGCAGGGATTCACGCGCACTTCAACTACGATTGCATCCCAGCCATCGTTTATACCCATCCTGAAATTGCAACGGTTGGCAAGACAGAAGAGCAGCTGAAGGAAGCAGGGATCGAATACCGCAAAGGGGTGGGAGCGTACGGCGCTAACGGTCGCGCACGAACCCTTGGTGATATCGAGGGACGTGTCAAAATCCTTGCGGATGCAAAGACCGATCGAGTCTTGGGCGTTCACATCATCGGTGCTCGCGCTGGTGACCTGATCGCCGAAGCTGCTATCGCTATCGAATTTGGGGCAAGCAGCGAAGATATCGCAAGGTCCTGCCATGCACACCCAACTTTGGCAGAAACAATGCACGAAGCAGCCCTTGCGGTCGATAACCGAGCGATCCATTCTGCTTAATCGAATTCCATCCTTTAGCTCGTCACCACGATATTCGCACCCCATCCAAAATGACTCCATCCGAAAACGATCGTAGTATCGACTATATCGAGTTTCCCGCTCGCGATTTGTCGACAACCAAGGCGTTCTACACATCGCTTTTTGGATGGGCATTTGAAGATTACGGACCAGACTACACATCCTTCCATGATGGACGTTTGGCGGGCGGCTTTTTCACATCGGACGACTATGTTTGTGGTGGTCCATTGGTGGTCATCTTTGCTGACGACCTCGAGTTGATGAAGGCCAATGTGCTGAAGCTCGGCGCCAAACTCACGAAAGATATCTTCGAATTCCCCGGTGGAAGACGATTTCAATTTCTCGATCCCAATGGCCATGAACTGTCCATTTGGAGCAACCCTTAAAGAATATGCCACGCTACAACCCAGCTGTCGTCGAACCCAAATGGCAAACCTATTGGGAGGGCAACAAGACCTTTCGATGTCCCGAATTTCCCGAAGGGGAAAAGGTCTATATTCTGGACATGTTCCCGTACCCAAGTGGAGCTGGCTTGCACGTCGGGCACCCCGAAGGCTACACCGCCACCGACATCCAGTCACGCTATTGGCGAATGAAGGGCAAGTCAGTTCTACACCCGATGGGCTACGATGCATTTGGATTGCCCGCTGAAGAATATGCCATTCTTCACAATGTGCCTCCTCGCGTCAGCACGGAGAAGAACATCGGCGAATTTACGCGCCAGCTCAAGATGCTGGGATTCTCCTATGACTGGGATCGATGCTTGGCAACGACGGACCGCGAGTATTTTCGCTGGACTCAATGGATTTTCTTAGTCCTGTTTGATACCTGGTTCGACGCAGAACAGCAACGTGGCAGGCCCATTGCTGAGTTGCCTATTCCCGAGCATGTCCTTGCCAATGGGGAACGCGCTGTTGCTGCCTACCGGGATCAGCATCGATTAGCCTACGTGGGGGAAGCCCTGGTCAACTGGTGCCCTGGACTAGGAACAGTTCTGGCCAATGAAGAAGTCATCGATGGGAAAAGCGAACGCGGTAACCACCCTGTACAACGCATGCCGTTGCGACAATGGATGTTGAAGATCACCGCCTACGGCGACAGGCTCCTGCACGACTTGGACGGCCTAGATTGGTCCCCTGGTATCAAAAAGCTTCAAGCGGACTGGATCGGCCGAAGCACCGGTGCCGAAGTTGACTTCCGTATTGCTCGCGCAACCGAACCTGCTAACCACCAAAGCAGTTCCGCCTCACAAGTCTTCCCTGAAACTCCCGACGCAAACACTCTTCGGGTCTACACGACTCGACCAGATACGCTGTTCGGGGCAACCTACATGGTGATCGCTCCGGAGCATCCACTTGTTCAAAACTTAACAACATCCGAACAATCCGAGGCTGTCGCAAAATACTGTCAGGCTGCGTCCTTCAAAAGCGATCGAGACAGAACCGAGGGTGATAAGAAAAAGTCAGGAGTCTTTACGGGATCGTATGCAATCAATCCCGTCAACCAGAAGCTCATCCCCATCTGGATCGCGGACTACGTGCTAATCGGATACGGCACCGGAGCGATCATGGCGGTACCCGCTCACGATGATCGAGATTTTGAGTTTGCTGTTACTTACGGTTTACCCATTGTTTGCGTTGTCGAGCCTTCGGCTCAAGATTCGGAACGAGAACAGTACTTGCAAGGCGAGAAGTGCTACACAGGGCCAGGGCTGGCCATGAACAGCGAAACGCTCAATGGGCTCGGGACCGAGGATGCGAAGGGTAAGATCACCGAGATGCTTGCAGGTCGTGGATTGGCGCGTCCGGCGGTCAATTACAAATTGAGAGATTGGCTGTTCAGCCGTCAACGCTTTTGGGGTGAACCGTTCCCTATCCTGCACGAAGTGGACCAAGATGGTAAGCCAACGGGCGCGATCCGCGCTGTGGATGTGAAGGACCTGCCTGTCGATTTGCCCCAGCTGGAGGATTACAAGCCGCACGGACGGCCCGAACCACCACTTGCAAAAGCGGATGACAGCTGGCTGTTCGTGACGATCGATGGAAAACGCTACCGCCGCGAGACCAACACCATGCCCCAATGGGCTGGATCGTGTTGGTACTATCTTCGTTTTATCGATCCCAAAAACGAACTGGCCATGATTGATCCCGCCAAGGAAAAAGCTTGGATGCCGGTCGATTTGTACGTGGGCGGTGCGGAACATGCGGTTCTGCATTTGCTTTACGCTCGATTCTGGCACAAAGTCTTGTTCGACCGTGGACATGTCTCGCATTGCGAACCATTTCAAAAGCTTGTGAACCAAGGCATGATCCTTGGCGAAGTCGAGTTTACGGGCTTTCAATCCCAAGACGGACAATGGGTCAGTGCGGCTCTTGCGGAGAAAGGTGAGGAAGGTTACGTCCATAGTAAGACCAAACTTCCTTTGTCTTACGCGGTTGTCTCTGACGCCGATGTCACCAAATCCGGTGATCAGTTTGTGCTGACGGCCGATCCTTCCATCAGGATCGATAGCCGGGCACACAAGATGTCGAAATCACGAGGCAATGTCATCAACCCTGATACCGTGGTTCGAGAGTACGGGGCAGATTCGTTGCGGCTGTATGAAATGTTCATGGGGCCGTTGGAAGCGACGAAGCCTTGGAGCACCACCGGGGTCAACGGCGTTCGCAACTTCCTGGATCGCGTTTGGCGATTGATGATCGATACCTATGCCGAAGAAATGAAGGTGGTGGATTCCATTCAGGCCGTGGAGCCAACAGCCGACCAAAATCGCGTAATTCACGCAACGATCATGGCTGTAACACGCGATATCGAAACATTAGGCTTCAATACCGCGATCGCGAGAATGATGGAATTCGTGAACTTCTTCACGAAAGAAACCGTTCGCCCCAAACAGGCCATGGAAACGCTGGTACTGCTGCTGTCTCCTTTTGCTCCTCACATGGCGGAAGAACTGTGGCAAGCCCTTGGGCACGATACCACTTTGGCCTACCATCCCTGGCCAACATTTGATGAAGCGATGACTCGTCTGAGCGAAGTGGAAGTTCCCCTTCAAATCAATGGTAAGCTGAAGGCAAAGGTGGTTGTCGCCGCAGATTGCAACGCTCAAGACTTAGAAACTGCAGCTCGAAATCACGAGAAGATCCATGAGCTTCTCGACGGCAAACAAATCGTGAAAGCAATCGTCATACCTGGTCGCATGGTCAATTTTGTAGTCAAGTAACATGAGCACTCAACCCGATTATTCCAAGCGATGCGATCGCTTGTTTCGCCAGCTGCGCGAACAAAAGTTACCGAACTTGCTTGTAACCTCGCATCACAACGTCACGTACCTGACGGGCTTCACGGGCGAAGATGCATTTCTATTCGCTCAGGACGGTGCCGTCACCATTTTGAGCGATGCAAGGTATGAAGAGCAGCTGCAACACGAGTGCCCTGACCTACCTGTCTTCATTCGAAACGCAACCACCTCGATGATCGAAGCCAGCGCTACTTGGCTCGAATCCAATCAAGCCACCTCGGTGTGCGTCGAATCGCAATCGATGACGCTGGCGCAATGGGAGATTTTGAAGGAGAAAACCAAGGGGGCCAGTCTAAGCTCCTGCAGTGGCATTGTTGAGAGACTTCGAGAACGAAAAGACGCTTTTGAGATTGAGTCGATCGAACGCGCGATTTCCATCGCAGAACGAGCGTTCGTTTCGGTGCAGGCTATGATGACCGAAGGAATGACCGAAAAAGCTGTAGCTGACGAACTGGAATATTCCATTCGCAAGCTTGGTGGAAGCGGCAGCGCCTTCAAGACGATCGTAGGGGTCGGAGCAAGAGCGGCCCTGCCGCATGGTCGTCCCTCCCTCCAACGCATGGAAGAGGCCCCCTTTGTTTTGATCGATTGGGGTGCGAAAGAAAATCTTTACTTAAGCGATTTGACTCGAGTCATCATCACAGGCAAAACCAATTCCAAATTCCAAAAGATCTATCAAACGGTCTTGAATGCGCAAGAGGCCGCAATTCGGGCTATTCGACCAGGTGCGAAGATGAGCGATATCGATGCCATCGCAAGAACGATCATTGAACAAGCAGGATTTGGAAAGCGGTTCACGCACTCGCTGGGGCATTCGTTTGGCTTACAAATCCACGAGACAATTCGATTGGCCAAGGGACAAGATCGCCTTTTGGAACCAGATATGGTTGTCACCGTGGAACCAGGCATTTACATCCCTGGAGTGGCGGGGGTTCGAATCGAGGACGATGTGCTGGTCACCAAATCAGGAAATCGAGTTCTCAGTTCTTTACCGAAGCAATGGGAACAGATTGCTTAATTTGATTTATCGATGGTTCGCAGAGCCCGCTTTACAATCGAAGCGGTGTTCTTGGTGGGCGAGATCTTCAGCCAAGAGTCGGTAACGGATCGAACCCACTTTGGCTGCGATTTGCTGGCATCATTGAGCCAATTGGCTACGGAGTCTCGGACGTATTTCGCATCGTCGGAACAAAGTGGTTCCAGGATCGACAAGCCGAGCTCTGGATTCATTTTGAGTTCGGAGATGTGTTTTGTCCACACTCCGCATGGTCTTGTGATTTCCGACGCATACCTTCGCAATCGTTCGCGCCTGCTGCCAGTCCAAGGAACAAGCGACCGTATCGACTTCTCCACATTGCGAGCCACATCCGGTCGCAATGCCATCCAGGCCACCTCGCGTAATCCGGGATGATCATCGTCCGCAATGGGCTTGATCCACGCTAGCTTCCGTGCAAAAGTCAGCTTCTCATCGAGACCAACCACGATAGCCGACCATTCGCGCACGATATCGCTATCGTGCGAAGTAAGCCGCTTCCAAAGATCATCGCCGACTTGGCAAACTTGTGAAAGAAACTGACTGATTGCCATCGAATGCTTCAGGGCAGACTGTCCCATAAGCTCTTCGGTCCAGATGTCGGCGGCTAAGTACTCCTTGCGAAAACCAAGCTTCTGGCTCATGCGATCCAATAATCTTGGACGATCGACCGCAAGCCATTCCGTCAGGTTTTTCGACGGCATCAAACCGTCACTCATCGCCTCCATGACATCATTCGGAATGTCGGCGATCCTTCGAGCTGGAATTCTGGACCTCAAAGAATCCACAGAATTGGTCATACTCACGATTATCCTTTTTCAATTCGAGAAAAGAAGCCCAACTGGTCGACTTTCTTGCTTTGTATATCCACGGTTTCTAGGGATTTCCCTCGGCTTCAGCAAACTTTTTGAAATCGCGAAGGTAGACCATGCTTTGCTTGGGGAATGCAGACTTCATAAAAAAGCCCATGCATTTCATCATGAGCGTCGTAAAGCGAAATTCGTTTTCACTCTCCCATCTTGTACGATTCTGATCTATCGCAACAAAGCGGTTCTTGACCACATTGAATACCCCGGGTGCATCGTACGTCCCGTCGAATGCATCGGGCAAGTTGTTCTTAGTGATCGTTTCGATCAATTCCATGGTTCCCTTTCCAAACTGAAAGACTAACTTGGACTTGGCACCAGGCTTTCCAGCTTCGCCGCTGAGATGCTCGAAAGAGAGTAAACCCTTTTGCCATTTGTGTAGGTTCTCGGGGTTATCGAATAGCTCGATCACTCGCGAACGAGGAAGATCAATTTCGATCTGGACGGTGTAGTGCATGCTGTTGCTTTTCCCTTCTTTTATTACATACGATCGTTATCTGTTTTCAATCGATCAACTATTGTTTGCAGCAAGTGCAGGTTGTTTGCCACGTCTTACATCTCGGTTGTTATTGTTGGGCGAGTTCCTGGAGAGCCCAATTGCAAGCTTCGTGCAACGTACTTCCAGATTGACCAATATACTTCGTGAGAGTTGCCGTTGCTTCTTTGTCTCGCATTCGGCCAAGTGCGATGGCAGAAACAAAACGAATTTCGAGCAACTCCGGTACGACGGGTGCCATATCATTCACTCGATCTTCCAATTGTTTTCGAAGGTCTGCATCTAGTCGATTTGCGTAGAGCTTGCCAATCGCCCAGATCGCTGATAATCGAGTGCGGCTGGGCAAGCGTTTGACGCCGTCTGCTTTAGGAATATAAAGCCGGAGCAGCGTATCTGCGTCCAGAAACTGACGTGAGCCAAACGCTTCAAGCAAGAAAGAAATACGCTGTTCATCCGTTTCCAATCGTTGGATGGGCGATGTGGGTGACATAACTTTGTCTGTCCAAGATTGAGCATGAACTCGCATCGCTTCTAGTATGCCCTTATCTCTGGCTAAGATACTTAAGGCCCACGAGGCACGAATACTTACTTCGGGTTTAGGGTGTTCCAAAAGTTTCAGCAAATCATTCTCGCGAGACATGTCCTTCAACTCAACGATTAAAATGACCGACTGTTCAGCAGCCTCAAACTGCGGAGCTGAGATGGCTTGCGAAATGATCTTGTCGACCAGTTTTCGAAACTCGGGTTCTTGAGATCGTCGCAACAATTCTTTTCGTACCTGTCGACGAATGGACGGCATCTCATCGGCAAGCCGTCGTGCTAGGATCAAGAAGCTGGGCCTATCGTCAAAGCTCTCTAAAAAAGTAACAATGGTTTGACGAACCCCACTTTCAGTATCTGAGACCAGATCTGTCGCAAGTTTGCGTGCATTCTCTCTGTCTATCTTGCATAGGGTCTCGAATGCGGCTTGCTTAGCAGCGCCGTTTCCATCTTTCACAATCGACTGAAGGACCTCAGCGGCGGCGTCTCCTTGATGCTGTGTCAGAACGAGAGCTGCTAGATAGAAGCGTTGTTCGTATTTGGATTCAATCAGTTCCTTGGCAAGTTCTAGCTGCCCATCGGTCGAAAGCTTCCCAAGAGCCTTGGCGGCACACACCATCAAAGGTACACCTCCCCGCTGCTTTCTAAGGTAAGTCCGAAGGAGCTCTAAATCTGTTTCTTGACCACAAACCGACAGTCCAT
Organism: Planctomycetaceae bacterium; assembly: GCA_027487485.1. Classification (GTDB taxonomy): domain Bacteria; phylum Planctomycetota; class Planctomycetia; order Pirellulales; family Pirellulaceae; genus JBKCUI01. The sequence continues at coordinate 175,604 of JAIYDN010000052.1, forward strand.
CAAAAGCGCGAGCAACATCGCTGGGACTCGCTAGATTCGATTCAATCACCTTTCTCCAATGTGTTAAGCCAACAGATGATTTCACGCGGATCAACGCCTCTTCGATGCATGCTCGCGATTCAGTATCTTTTTCTGCAAAGGGCCATAATCGCTGCGCGTTTCGATCATCCAGTATGGCAGCCGCTGCAGAAACCAGCATTTGCCTAGTGCGAAGATTGCTTTCGCCCCGCTCGAGAGCAGACAAGATTTTCTCGAGTACAACAGAAGAGTTGTCCATACGCTTTGACGACAATTCCAAGGCAGTCCGGGCAGCTTCAAAACGTTTCGCAAGAACAGCGGAATCAAAATCCTCTAGATGCAATGCAGGCTTGCGAACTGGAGTTTCGGACACCCATTGAACATTTAATGGCGGGTCTGTTTCCCAGGCATGCTCCAGCTCGATAGGCTCCTGCACGAAGCCAGTGACTCCCACAACAACCCAAACAAGTAATCCCTGCAGGAGGCAACAAACATTCATGGAGGCAGTTCTGCAATAGGTCATGGTTTTAGTTTGCATAGGATTAATCCGGACGTGAAAGGAGCCAAGTTCGAATCGTAAGTACCACCAAACAAAAACCAGAGATCGTGCCGCTTAACCACCAGCTCCAAGGGGTCAATTGATAGCTTTCAAAACCGGGTGCTTGAATTTCAGCAAGAGCTGCAGCGGCCGGGTTGAACATCAACGCTCGTTCGACAAAGATCGGTCCAAACGGTTTCCCTCTTGCTAGCCAAATCATAAGTGTACCAGCGAAGAATGCGATCAAGATTGTGTAGCTAGTGATGGTTGCGACCGCTGCACTTCTCGCAAATCCGCTTACACACGCGCTGGTGGATACTACAAACAGTGCGACAAAGAGCAAAGAGATGAGAACGTTATTCACTTGACCGACCATCACCGGAACAATGTAGCCCATCACGATATAGCCCGGTAAGGTTGCTAGTAGCAAAATAAGCATCGTCCAAACGACGCTCCATAACTTCCCGGTGAGGATTCGGATCGGACCAATCGGCGTTGTGCGCAAGATTTGCCAGCCTCCGCTTTCCACCTCGCCTGCAATCAAGCTTGCACCGAGACTGGGCCCGAGCAACATCAGCATCCCGACTTGCAAAAGGACCATCGCAGCCGCGATCCTTTGGACACCCCAATTGACCGTGCCCGTTGCTGACACGACCGTCAACGCAAGGGATACGATGATGCAGCATGCAACGATTCGAAGTAGCCAATGAAGTCGGCCAAACTTCCTCGTTCGGAATTCCTTCACCATGACCGGATTGATCCAAAGAGGGATGCCTGCTTTCCGTTGGTTAGGGTCAATCAAAAATGCAATGCGCCGAAGCACTGCATAGGCGGTACCCTTTGGAGTGACCTTCCCGATGGGCTTCACTCGATCCATCAAAATTGGATCTAGCTTCATCATCGTCAGGGCTCCAAAAAGAATCGTTACGAAGAAGGTCGCAACCAGAAAGTCCAACCAGCCCCGCGAAAGCCCCAAGTCGGTCACTTGAGATTGCGATTGAGTGATCTCCTGCAATGCCGAAAGAGGAGACAACGCGGTAAATGCGTTCGCAATCCAGCCAGCTCCACCGCTGAGATTACCAACGATGGCCAACGGGCCGACCGACAAAACCGAGAGAACCAATACTACAACGTAGGTCATTCGGAGACTTGCATCGGTAGAATGCGATCGAACGCTAACCCAAAGTCCTACGGCCGAATACTGAATTGCCATCGCCAGCAGAACCACCAACAACGGTCCGATATGGCTTCGGAAGGTGATGCCTCCCATGGCGTAGCAGGCCGACAACGCTGGCATGCTGGCAGAGATCATAATCATCGCAAGAATCACGTTGCTCAGCCACTTGCCAATATAAATCTGCCAAGGCCGTAAAGGCGAATTGAGCAGCAATGCCAACGTCCCCTTGCGACGTTCGTTCACTAAAGAAGTTGCGGGGAATGCCGGCACCAGAAACATCACCGCTAACGTAAGCACGTAAGCCAACGGTCGAAAGACTTCCATCGAGCTTTGACTGACCACATCCAATCGCGAATCGCTTGGCCAACGCAATTGGACCAACAAACAAGTTCCTACTGCGATGGCAAGGATCGTAAGGACCGTTTTTGGGGACCGAAGTCGATCCAGCAATTCGCGTCCAAGGACAGGATTTTTCCAACCAAAACCATCGCTCATGAAGGCACCTTGGTTTGAGCGATTGTCAAGAAAGCGTCTTCCAAGTCGCTGGCAACTTCACGGAACTGGGTGATGGGCAAGCCACCCATGATCAGTCGCCTCAACACCTCAGAAAGATCTGCTTCCGACCTAGCAGTCGGAAAGCGAAACAGTCGTTCTGCCTGACTTGCTTCGATCGGTTCATCCGACAAAAGGAGTTCCGCGATCGAGCGTTCTGCGGTTGTAAAATCAGCGGCATCAGAAACCTGAATCTCGTAACTTCGGCGTGGACAGATGCTTTTCATAACGTCATCCAACTTGCCAAATGCACGGAGTTTCCCCCCCGTCACAATCGCAACCGTGCTGCAAATCCGAGCTAGTTCTGGAAGGATATGGCTGGTCACGATCAATGTCTTGCCTTGGTCCGCAAGCCGCAACAGTATTTCTCGCATTTCAATCCGTGCTTTTGGGTCCAATCCATTCGCGGGTTCATCCAGGATCAAAACTTCTGGGGCATGCAGCAGAGTTCTTGCAATACCAACACGCTGTTGCATTCCGTGACTGAGGCTTTCCACGAACTTGTCTTGCATATAGGTAGCGTCGGTGATATCCAACACTTCCTCCACTCTTCGTTTTCGCTTTGAAAGCGGAATGCCGAAAACGGCACCGAAGAAGTCAAGATACTCGCGCACACGCATGTTGTCGTACGATCCAAACTTATCGGGCATGTAACCGACCAATCGCTTGATTCGCTTGCCATCTGACGAGCAATCCACCCCAGCGATTTTGGCAGACCCCGAAGTGGGTCTCGACAATCCGACGAGGATCTTGATGGTTGTTGTTTTTCCAGCGCCGTTGGGGCCGATAAAACCTAAGATCTCCCCTCGATGCACATGAATGGAAAGGCCATCCAAAGCAACAAAATCGCCGTAGCGTTTAGTAAGGTTTTGTGTTTCAACAACGGGTTCAGAGGAGGAATTCATTCGCTTGCTCAATCTAGAAGGACAATCATCAATCAAGGATCAATTGCATTGGAGAGGACGGTCCCGTCCACGTGCACTCGAACGTATTCGATCCCCCAGTTCACCACCTGTTCGAATTCGGCATTCGCGCCTAACCGCGACGTCACCTCTATTTGAAGATCGATGTATCCAAGATTCGGATCAGGCATGTCCGTCGCGGCAGTTAGGGTTTTGCTCCAGGGAATGGATGGACTTTCGATGCTTGCAATTTCAGAAACGACACCTTGGTTCACTCTGGAAAGAATCAACTTCCGTTGCGGAGCGTTCGCCAGGATTTCAATTGCGATCGAGGAGAACTTTAACGGAAGAACTTCGGGCGGCAAGTGATATCGAACCCGAGCTACCGAACCGATCGTGGCATCCTTCTTCCATCGCCCCGTCTTTTGATTGAAGGCCGTCGTTCGTAGTCCGGGGCCGTGCAGTGCTTCACATGCCATCAAGCTGTAAGGGACGAGAATCTTGGTGCCGACATTGGGTCGTTGCAATTGAATTGGCAGAGACACCAACGCAGTACCGCGATGAACCAGATTGCGATCCCATGTCGGTGTATTTGGCCATAAATCCATGAAACCGTAAAGGACTCTTTTCGTGCGAGCCTCCGCTCCAAAATTTGTTTCAAAAAGGGAGCGGTAGATTTCAGCACGACGCATTTGTTCGTCGGAAATCAAGGTGCCGGTTATCCAACGCTCGCCTCCAGCGATTTGCGAAGAATGAGCAGACCATAAGCGTTCTCCCTGTGCCCCGCATAGCAACTGGCTACCTGGCGCAAAACTAATCAAAGGATCCTGCAAGGGCGAATTGAGTTCAGGCGGGGTCTCCAGCAAAATCCCATTCTCATTGAAGCTACCCTTTACTATCAGTCCTTGTGTTGCCAGTGAATATTGATGGTTCGCCCTCCAGAGTCCTGCTGGCCAATCGCTGTTTTGCCAGCTCCATTGCTGAAGATCTGTCCATTCCCAGCGACGCACTCCAACGTCCTGATTTGAAACGGGTTCGATCCTTGACTCAAGGTTGGAAGTCATCTGCATACGGGTGGTATCGTTTAGATAGATTGCTGAGATTTCCCGAACGTCCGCATTCGATCCATCCGACAGAACATCAACGATCTGCAACCGCCCCCAAGTCTCTGGAATCTCGTTCCGGATCCATAGCGATGCTATTACTAATGGAAGACACCCCAGAAGCGAAATCAAAGGAGCCATCCAACCAAAGCGATAGGCGCCAACCTTCCACATTTGGTATATCCCGAGCCCACACAGTACAGCGATGAACCCGCCGAGCGACAAGCTCACTATCGACTTACTGACGACTGGATTTCCTATTTGTCGCAATGGATAATCCGATTCTGTAATGGAATTTGCAGCGGGCTTTCCGGATCTAGTTTGGAAAAACTGCATGCCAAGTTCAAAAGCCCAGGGCCTTAGCTCATAGGGAGTGCGTTTTTCTTCCGGCGTATCTGGCTGGTTGTATCTCGGTTGTATCCATGCGCGAGGGCTAAGCGTGGTTGCCAAGATCTCGCCGCGGCCGACAGGAAACCAAATCGCCAAAGGCCAATTGTCTAACTGATGAGTGACAATGCCCCCAGTTTGGACGACTCGCTTGATTCGCAACGGAATAGAACTTGAAATCATGCGATCTCGTTCCGGCAAAGGGCTAGAGGTATTCATGATGACGGTGCCTTGCAAAATGGATGATTCATCCATCGTTGCGATGCTTTGGTCCGCTTCTAAAAGAGTTGCAATGGAATCGCTAGGAAGTCGGTCGAGCATGACCCAAAGGCGTCCACCTCTTTGGATCCACTTTTTCAGCATGCTTTGAGTGGCTGCGTTGGCGAGAATTCGTTCATCGGCAACGACGAAGCAATCCACCGCATCCCACGCGAGTGCATCTGGGAGGCCCTCGTCCTCCAGTCGAATCATTCGACGGGAGTATCCCGCGCCAACCTTTGCTCCAATTACCATTTCGGCCGATTCATGCAAATCATCGTTCGGCCAATGCCAGTAAGGACTTTCGGCTGGTACTTGTTCGACCCCCATCGCGGCTACGACGGGTTCGTTGGCCATTTCGGCGGTCAGATTCAATTGGAATGGGACCCCTTCCTTTTCCAAAACGACCTCACGGCCATTCTCCATTCCCATGAGGGTGATTTGGATATGCAGAGCCGTTGCCAACTTTTTTGGAACAAGCAACGGAAGTTCGAAAGTGCGAGACTCACCGGCCCCCAGTCGAATTTCGAAAGTTGTCTCTTCCGTGGGATTCTCGGAGAACTTGCACACAAGCTTGGCTGCTTCTTCGGATGCACCTTTGTTAGAAACATTTGCGCGGACAAAATACAAGGCACCCGGTCTCAGGCCAGCATTTGGACCGGCTGCGAATGACACAAGTTCCAAGCCACCCGCCGATTTCGGCTCCTGCGAATATCCCACTGGTAGCATCAAGAAAAGCAAGAACACCAAGGCGATGAAAACATCTTGAGCTAAGGCAATTCGATGCATGCGACCCATAACAAAAACAACTTGGTTGACGTTCAAAACTGCGGCTGATCAAACTCGTTTGTAGGCAAGAGTGTAGTTGGTTTTTCATAAATCCCCAGACGCGACAAGTAGGATTTGCCTTAGATGTTACAGAAAGAATTGGATTCGTTGCCTCGATTCACCAAACTGGCGAAAACCCATACGTTACTTTAACAACCGACAAATCTACGGTTTTGATCTGCCATCTGCCCGCCGATTCGGCGTACATTACAATCAAGGCACTTGCCTCCGTTTGTACCATGAACAAACGTTGGTACATTATGCATTCCGGTTTTTCGCAAAGCCATCCACAGGCAACGCTTATCTCTTCTTAGGAGCCCGAAAGCTGACGACGATAAAAAGGCAACTCCAAGCAGCCATGTCCATAGTCTCGGAGGGCATCGTCTTTCAAAACGCAGAAGGGCAAATTGTCGAATGCAACGCAGCGGCCGAGCGAATTCTGGGATTGTCTGCGGATCAAATGAAGGGCAAAACCTCCATGGATCCAGGATGGTATTCCATCAGCGAAGATGGAAGCCCTTTGCCTGGAAATGAACATCCGGCGATGGTAACGCTGCGAACTGGAATGCCCATCCGTAACTTTGTCTTCGGAGTTGGCAGTTACGATCGCGCTCGTCGATGGATATCCGTCAATACGGACCCAATTTACGGCGAGTCGGGTGCGATAGAATTCGTAATCGCTTGTTTCGCAGACGTTACCGCCCAGCGCGAACAATCCCGAAGCCTTGAGGTCATCGTCAACGCATCTCAACTTGGCACATGGGACTGGAATGTTCATTCTGGAAGGGTGAAATACAACCAGCAATGGGCAAGCATGCTCGGTTACGAACTGTCGGAAATTCAACCGAGCATCGATGCTTGGGAGCAATTGCTTAGGCCAGAGTCTCGCAGTCAGACTTGGAAATATGTTCGTGAACATCTGGAAGGCCGAACCGATGAATATCGACAGGAAATGCAATTGCTCCATCGAGACGGATCCTACCGATGGATTCTGGCGGTTGGCCGAGTTATCTCGCGAGATGTCGATAACCAACCTCAGCGAATGGTCGGCATCCATATCGACATTTCTGAATCCAAAAAAATCGAAGCCGAACTGAGAACGTTAACTGGACGTTACGAAGCATCCATTGCGGGCGCCAGCGACGGACTTTGGGATCATGATTTCGAGCGAAAACATGAATGGTATTCAATGCGATTCTGGACTCTGCTAGGCTACCCTGACTGCGGCCCTTTCCCACCCAATTCGCACGAGAGTTTTGTAAACCACCTTCATCCAGACGACTTGAACGCCACGAAGATTGCAATTCAGAAAAGTCGTCAAGATGGTACCCCCTACGACCATCAGTATCGCCTACGTTTGCTTGACGGATCTTACCGTTGGTTCGCAAGTCGCGGCGCCGTCCAATTCAACGATCAAGGCAAGGTCGTTCGCATGTCTGGCACAATCCGTGATGTCCACGAACTAAAATTGGCTGAAACGGCGCTCTTAGAAGCAAACAAAGCAGCGAAAGCAGCAAACACTGCCAAGTCCGAATTTCTTGCTAACATGAGTCATGAAATCCGGACCCCTATGACCGCAATTCTAGGTTTTGCCGACCTGCTCTCCGCAGAAGATTGGAGCTCCTCCAATACAAACCAAAAACGCGAATACATCGAGACCATTCAACGCAACGGCGAACACCTGCTGGAGCTAATCAACGACATATTGGACATTTCCAAGATCGAAGCTGATAAAATCGTTTTGGAACGACTGGTTTTACCTTTATCGGAACTCCTTCAGAATGTTGTGACAACGCTGGCCGTAAAATCAAAATCGAAAGGTATTGAACTCAATCTAGACATCGCACCAGACGTTCCCGCGTTCATCCAATCGGATCCTGTACGACTAAGACAAATCCTGGTGAATCTGATTGGAAACGCAATCAAGTTTACAGAACAGGGTAGCGCTACCATCCGCGTACGCATTGATCAGAGTCTTGGTCATCTTCTGATTTCGATCGTGGATACAGGCATTGGTTTAACCGACAAACAAGTTGAAAAAATGTTCGGTGCGTTTGAACAAGCCGATCCGTCGACCACGCGAAAGTACGGCGGCTCCGGTCTGGGGCTGCGGATCAGTAAACGACTCGCGGAATTGCTCGGAGGTGATATCGTTATCGAGAGCAAGTATGGATCGGGCAGCACGTTTACTCTCCGTCTGGATAAATCGTCCTACGAGCTGACAGCATCCACCACCGATGGTCGTGTAATCCACGCGACAAAATCTAGCCAAAATACCTTGAATCAGCCCGCGATGGCTCTGTCGGGCTTGCGCATCCTTTTAGCGGAAGACGGGCCTGATAATCAACGGCTAATCAGCTTCATTCTTCGAAAAGCGGGCGCGATCGTCGAGGTTGCGGATAACGGCAAAATCGCGATCGAAATGCTCACCTGCGATGGAACACTTGACGGCGAACTGCAATTGCCAGAACCCTATCAGCTCATCGTTAGTGATATCCAAATGCCTGAAATCGACGGGTACTCGCTGGCTAGAATTTTGGCCGCGAAAGGATCACGTTTGCCCATCATCGCTCTAACCGCCCACGCCATGAGCGACGAGCTCCAAAACTGTTTGAACTCGGGCTTCAGTGCATATGCATCCAAACCCATCGACAAAGATAGCTTGATTGGTTTGTGCCATACATGGGGGCGATCGGTTGCTCCTTCTCACCCGGATGCAGTTATCCCTCCAAAGCCATAGATCTTCATTGCCTTCGCGGCGGCATCCTCACTTGCACGGGCAAATTCGAAATCACTGCCCCCCAGCGCGAGCCAGAAGCAATCCTAAATAACTTCGCTTTTCGACTTCACGCAATCCAAGCGATTGTGCCACCTGTTGAATCTCCGACTCCGCTTGTTCAATTTCCGACCGATGATGCAGGATTCTCTCGATTTCTGCGAACCAACCCAACTCATCAACACGATCCAGAGTAATGGTGAACGGGCGCGATGCCATTTGGTATTGAAAAACATCTCGTTGTTTGCGGACTTCCAATGCAATCGTAAAACCCAGCGACTGCCAAATCTTGAGCCAGTCTGCCAAGGACCCCTCAACCAGCGGAAGTTCGATTTCTGGCCGGATCTTGATTGGACCGCTAAGTCGTGGACCTTTGTAGGTAATGAAGGGAGCTCCATTGATTTCGCGAATACGCAATGCTTCATCGGTGCTGCGAAAATCCCGCGACGGATGCCGCAAGTAGGTGTCGCAATGATTTTCGCGAACCAAAAACCGAGCTCCCATTTGCTCGATCGCACTTCGCGTGGCATCGTGATCTTCAACTCGGAACTTGCATTCCGCTTCCATCGGAGTGGTGATGTCTTCGCTCATGGTTTAACGTCTTTCTGACTCGAATAGGCTGAGCCGAACCGGTGTCGGCGTTTCTTCGTTTCGATCTGCTTTTTGAGAATTGTAGTCTAAAGGTAGACATTCCATGGGTGGGATATCATCTGGAAGCGAGCAACATGGCACTAGCCTATTTGCAACGATTCGGTACGATTCGAGCATGGAAAATTTCGCGATCTTGATCGACTACGAAAACTTCACTTGTTCGCCCGAGGGGCTTCGCGAACTGATCCAGAACCTGTCTCAGCGCGGGACGCTGGTGGTGAAGCGAGCCTATGCCGATTGGGTAAAGCTGGCGGGCTATCGCCAGCATCTTTTGGCTTGCCAAATCGAAATGATTGAACTGGCTTGTGCCACCAAAGGAAAAAACAGCGCCGACATTCGCTTGGTGGTGGATGCCATGGAATTGCTATTCACCAAGCCTCACATCACGACCTTTGTTATCCTTTCCGCCGATTCTGATTTCCTTCCCTTGCTAAATCGTCTGCGGGAACAGAACAAACGTACGATCGTGGTTGCCAGTAGCCGAAACATTCAGCCCTACATGCGAACTCATTGTGACGAGTTCATCAACGGCGATGTCTATTTAGGAAAGTCTAGTAAGAAAGTCGGTATTCTCGAACGAGCTCTAGTCGTCCCACCCGAGAAACGTTTGCCAACCTCCCAACAAATCCTAGCGCTGCGATTGAGCATTCTACAAGTTTGGCGGACACATGGACTTCATCTGCCCATGGGGGCATCTGAGCTCGGGGGGAGCTTGAAACGAATGCACCCAGATCTGGAATGGAAGGCTTATGGGTTCAAGTCAATGAAGCCGATGGTAGCGTTCTTCGTTTCGAATGGATTCCTTCGAATCGACTTGGCAAACCAAACGGGCGACCGAATCTATCTCGCGCATCCTGCGGACCATGTCCTGAACGAAACACCGCCGACGCACGCCGAACTTGGGCCGCTCATCGCGTCGCTGGTCCAGGGGAAAATGCGCTGGCGTAAGCTGCGTGACTTGCTGATTCAATCCGATCCAAGATGGGTCATTGAAATGCAAAGTGACGATTCGTTCTTAAAACAATTGCAGCGGATAGACGCTCAAGGGTTTGTGGATGTCACTTACGAATCTTCTCAGAACGAATATTTTGTTTCAAAGAGTCGATCAAGCCGAGATACGCAAACGAGCGACCGAGCCGGCAAAGATTCGGTGGTTCACGCTGAAAGCGAACGCATCCGTTGGACTCAGCCAGAACTGTTCTGAGCATCCAAGGGGGCTGCCGTAACAAGTCGGTGTAGGCCGTAACAAGTTGCTTTGGACGCAGTTACGGCATGGAGTGATAGACAAGATGGACTCGCTCGATTGGGGCAATGGGATTCCTACGGGGCCTGCCGTAACTGCGCTAGCGCTTGTTACGGCCTACGTGCTACTCGTAAACAGGAAACAGAAGCTGACCGCATTTGGGGGCCGCAACGTCGCTGCAATGTACGTCCACCATCGGTTCAGATCCCTTTCACTTCTTGAAGAGAGTCTGTCGAAAAATGTGGGTCGAAAAATTTCAAGACCATGCTTCCGCCAACCATTTTTCGCCCCACATTTTTCGACAACAAACATTCTGAAATCAAGTAGGCCGTAACAAGTTGCTTTGGACGCAGTTACGGCGTGGGGTGATAGGTAGGACTTGACTTGTTCGATTGGGGCAATGGGATTCCTACGGGGCCTGCCGTAACTGCGCTAGCGCTTGTTACGGCCTACTTGCTATTCGCACTCGGAACCAGGGGTTGACCCCATCAGGGGGCCGCGAAGGTGGGCCTCGTGCCCTCCTTCGCAATAGGTTTGGTGCGCTAACACGCCCACCTATTCAAAATAAAACAGCGTTCGTGGGCCGAAGGCCCACGAACGCAATGTAGCCCCGTCCATTAGCACAGGCAATTAGCACACCAAACCTATTGCGACATTCGGGGCGAGCCCGAACGTCGCTGCAGAGTAGATCCGCCGCCGGTTTAGATTCCCTTCTCTTCTTGAAAAAAGTCTGTCGAAAAATGTGGGTCGAAAAATTTTAGAACCTGAAGTCCGCTGACTATATTTCGCCCCACATTTTTCGACAGCAACCATTCCGCATCATTCCAATACCAAAAACCTTCAGCACCTTTCGGATCGGAGTGTGGCGGGCAAACTTCTACGCCCTGTGTTACAATCGCAAGGGCAATAGCAGACAACGGTGGAACCAGGATCGCGACGTGCGGGACGGTTCGCTTGGATACTCAATTTGATGGAACCTCTCCCTATGGAATCCAAAAACTCATTTATCCTGTTTCGCCGACATTTCTTAGATCTTGTCTTGGGCGCCTTCGTAATAGCAAGTCCTTGCTCGGCCCTGGCTCAAACTACCGAAGCTGGTTTCGAAGCGCTCTTTGATGGCAAAACCATGGACGGCTGGGAAGGGAACCCAGATTGGTTTCGGATCCAAGAGGGTGCCATCGTCGCTGGTAGCTTGGACAAACCCATTCCCCACAACGAGTTTCTTTGTACCAAAAAGCTCTACGAAAACTTCGAACTTCGACTGCAAGTGAAGCTACAAGGGCAAGGTGACAATGCTGGTATTCAATTCCGAAGCAAACGTATTCCCAACAATACGGAAGTCAGTGGGTTTCAATGCGATGTTGGGAACGCTTTTGGCCGCCCTGTTTGGGGCGCTCTCTATGATGAATCTCGTCGTAACAAAATGCTTGCAGAAGGGGATCCGAATCTCGTTCCAACTTGGCTCAAAAAAGACGACTGGAACGAACTGACGGTCCGAGCCGACAAGAACAAGATTCAGATCTTGCTGAACGGTCATGAAACAGTGCTTTACCAGGAAGATGATCCGACAATCGCTCCATCCGGCGTCATTGGGTTGCAGATCCACTCGGGACCTCCCACCGAAGCATGGTATCGAAACATTCGAATCAAGCCGCTTCCCTAATACCCATTCTTTGATCTCGCTTGAATTGAACCGCGACGCACTTCGGCAAAGGACCCAAAACTTGGAACGATGGATAGCAGACTGGCAGCCCCAAATCGAAGCGTGGGTTTCCGAGCAAATGGCAAATGCAGATTCGGGGCATGGGCTCGATCATATAAAAAGAGTTGTCGAAAATGCGAAGCGCATTGGTCAGGCCGAACAAGCGGATCCTGACATTGTTCTGCCCGCCGCTTGGCTCCATGATTGTGTTTCTGTTGCCAAGAATTCACCCGAGCGATCGATGGCTTCAACCTTGGCGGCCAAAGCAGCAACCGCATATCTTCGGTCGATCGATTACCCAACTAGTCTCATCGATCCTATCTTTCATTGCATTCAATCACACAGCTTTTCTGCGAACATTCCATGCGCCACCATCGAAGCCCAGGTTGTACAAGACGCGGATCGCTTGGAAGCGCTTGGGGCAATCGGAATTGCTCGATGCTTGATGACGGGCGGATCGATGCGGCAAAAGCTCTATCATTCCGATCAACCTTTCCCGATAGACCGCCCCCCGAAAGACAATGAGCAATCGATCGATCACTTCTTCGCCAAGCTCCTGGGGTTGCATCGAACCATGAAAACCAAGTCGGGAAGAGACGAAGCGGTCAGGAGAACCGATTTCCTTTTGGCGTTCTTGAGGCAATTGGCGGACGAAATCGGCGTACCGGAACCCATGCTACAGCTTGCGCTTCAGCGGGAATAAGCCGTGTGTCAACCAATACCAAACACTGCCCATTCCCAATAGAAACATCAAGGCTTGAAGAGGATTGCAATTACGATCATCCCTGCAACTGAAATTGCAATCAACGCTATTGGCACAACGAGCTTGTTCTTTAGGACCAAAAATAGTCCAGCCACGTTGAGAAGCATACCAACAAAGGCCACAGTTCCACCAACCCAGCTCGAATTCGCAGTGGCAGCGTAATCTGCTTTCAAACGCGCAGGGAGCGTCGCGCTTTCCGAATTCAGTCGCAACGCTTGCGTGATCAAAACAAATGAAAAGATTGCCAGCAAGCCCACAGCAATGCCAGTTGCCATCGCGGTAAACACTTGTCGCCCGGTCCATTTCTTGATGCTGGATGAAGAATTCGCTTCGGGAACGCCCGTAGCTGGCGGCACATAGGGGTTGGTCATCACTTGGTTATTACGTAAGGCGTAAGCTTTTAAGCTCGATTACTTTTTGATAAAAGCCTTAGTGAAAAGTTCTTCTTGCTGAGTCACCGAACCAAGTTCGGACTCTGTTTGCTGCATCTGAGCTTGAACCGCTTCCAGTTGCTTTTGCTTCTCTGCCATCTCCGTTTGCAGCGCTGTGCGTTTGGCCTGTTCGATCGCCATAGCGGCTTGGATGGCCGCAATCTGCTGTTCCATTTTGGACAGTTCTGCGACTACGGCATCCACTTGGGTTTTTGAGGTTGCCACGTTGGCTTCGTGCGATTGCATCTGAGTTTGAATGGCCGCAAGAGCTTGTTCCGAAGCAGCCTTTTTCGCAGCGAGTTCAGCTGGCAACGCTGCGAACTTAGCCATGTCTGCTTGCAATGTTGCAATCCATTGCTGACGAGCCGCCAGAACATTGTTCGCGTTCTGCATTGCTACCTGGGCCGCCGTGGTCGCATCGGTGGAGCCCTTGATCGCAGCGTTGACCTCTTCGATTTTCTTATCAGCAGCCGTCTTGGCAACAGTGCCGTCTTGAATCTGCTTTGCCAACGACGCAAATTCCACCTTTTGAGCTTCCAAGGTTGCTGTCAATTCGACGATCTGCTTTTCTCGATTGGCGATTTCGGTAGCCAACGTTTGAAGCTCTGCCTGCAAGGTCGCTACCGTGGCAGCATGGGCTTGGGACTGAGCCGTCGCCGCTGCAATTTGCGCGTCGATGGCCGCGACGTCGGCACCCTCGGCGGAACGTGAAGCAGTAAACGCAACCACAGCCTCATCGCTTTGCTGTTTAGCAACAAGGGTCGATGCCATGAGATTGGACTTCTCCACCTGCATGGCTTTCATCGGAGTCATTTCGGCGACCTTGGCTTCAATCTGGGGTGGAACTGCGTCGACAACCGCCTTCACCTTTGCTTGTTGCTCCGTCCAGGTTTGCAACTGAGTTGTTAGCGAAGCGGACTGGGATTGAACAGCCACTAGCTCCTGTTGCAACGCAACCAATTGAGCTTGTTTCGCAGCATGGTCCGCCTGAGCCGCGGTTGCGGCAGCAGTCAACGCTGGTAGTTGGCTTTGGGATTCTGCCATCGCTAAATCAAGCGGCAGAGGATTGGCGGGCACTCGAAATTCGATGGCTGGATTGGCACGCTGCCAGAGCCTAACGTTTCCTAGCCAATCACCTGCTGCAACTTGTTTCCCGTCCACAGTAATAGCGACTTCATGGCCCGCCTCTGCAAGTGCCGGCATTTCTCCCGCGGCATTTCCAGCACCGTCCCAAATCTTGACTTTGTTATCGCGGCCTGTCGATGCCATGGTGCCATCATTGCAAATCGCGACCGCTGCAACTCCACCCCCGTGGGCGTCCCAGGACTTGATCAGTTTCCCTTCATTCATGTCCCACATCTTGATCGTTCCATCCATGGATCCACTGACCAAAGCCATCGAGTCCGGTCTCCAAGCAATGCTTCGAATCTCGTTCTTGTGCCCCGCAAGGTCAACGAACATCCGACCCGTTTGCGATTCCCAAACCACTAGACCGCTGCTTCGATCGGCTGTCGCAAGGAGCAAACCATCTGGACTGAATCGCACACAGTAAATCCAGTCCGTGTGCTTTTTCTGTTCGTACTTAAGTTTTCCAGTGAGCGTCTCATAGACCCGAACCATTTTTTGCGGGCCCGCTAAAGCAATGAGTTGATTGTCTTCGCTGATGTCAGCCGCCAAAGCGATGTCCAGTTCGTCCCCAACACGAGCGATGCGATTGCCTGTCGCAATTTCGTGCAAGGCGGCATAACCGTCCACGCTGTGCCGTCCACCAGCGATCAGAATGAGCTTACCATCTCTTGAGAAGGTGATCGATTGAGGTTCCCCTTCCGGGAATGGAATCACCCCGAGAAGCTGTCCATTTTCGCTATGGTACAAGGAGACTTGCGATTGACCACCGATTGCAACCATTGGGGACCATGGACTTGCAGCCATGGCCGAAATAGTTGCTGCTTTTGGAGTGTAGAAGGGAGTTTGCCTGAGTAGCGAAACGGGCATGGGCGGGGCCCCTTCAGGTCGACCGACAGAAACAACGTTTAAAGCAGCCATGCTTGCTTTGGGCTTCTTGATGGCAGAGCCGCTATTCTCTGGCATTCCCTGTTCGATCCATACCTTCAGCAAATCAATTTTCGGCTGCGGGATCTTATCTTGATTGGGCGGCATAAATGGCTGCTCATTGTGAGCCGTCAATGCATACAATCGCGACGAATCCAAATCACCAGCAACCACGGATGCGCCACCGCTACCGCCTGTCATAACCGCTTGGAACGAGTCGAGCGCCAAACCGCTTTTTTTATCGTTGGTGTTGTGGCACGACGTGCAGTGTTCGCGAAAAATCGGCTTGATATGATCGTCGTAAGTGATCTTCGCCGGTTCTTGCGAGAAACTAACGGACGCAACAACACACAGACTTGCGACAGCACAAAATTGGTTGATAGATCTCAGCATCATTTTGGTGGATTACCAGAACGTAGGTTTGTTTCTTATAGCACTATCAATTAGTGATTGAAGATGAATTCGCGACTATTCAGAATTGCCCAGAAGGCGTCGTGTAGACCTTGATCTTCGTTGGGCGATTCTGCGATCAACTTGAGCAAATTATCGAGTTCGGATTGACTCGGTTTTCTACTCAAGCATCGCAAGTACATTTTTTCGATAATGGCTTCCTTGGGCAAACCCGATTCCTTCCACTTTGCCAATTGGCCACCTTGGTTGATCTTGCCACTGGTCGTATCACCGTTAATGAGATGAAGGGCCTGAGACAACGAAGGGTCCGTTGTGGCTTCATCAGCACAAACCGTCGTTCGGGCACTCCGCCCAAAAGAGGTCAAGAAATAATTGCTGGTAGCACCGTCAGCGATTTGCACCGCCCGTGCGCCTACCGGTAACCCTCGGAACTTGTCCTTGGTTTGAGTCACTTGCGAAATGCAGTCCAGCAGGTTCTCCGACGGGATTCTACGAACGGTAGCTTTTGCAAAATTTCTTTCGTCCGCTTGGTTGGCTTCGTTCGGCGTGCAAGAGCGTTGGTACGTGATCGAATTGCAAATGTCGCGAACCAAACGCTTCGTATCGAATTTATATTCGACCAATTTCTTCGCTAGTTCATCCAACAGTTCTGGGTTGCTAGCTGGGTTGCTTGCTCGGAAGTCATCCACAGGATTCACGATTCCGACGCCGTTGTAATGGGCCCAAATTCGGTTCGCAACGCTTTTTGCGAAGAACGGGTTGTCCGTGCTGGTCATCCACTGAGCGAGAACTTCGCGGCGGTCTTTGCCATTCGTGTCAGGGGCCACGCCACCCAAGAACTTTGGCTTCACGACGGCTCCACCTACAGGATGGTTGACTTCGCCACCGAAGCTATTGAACACCAGCAACTGACGGTAGTCCTCGCCTTGCTTTCGACCTACTTGAGAAAAGAAGGCAGCGAATCCGTAGTAATCATCCATGGTCCATCGATCGAATGGGTGATTGTGGCATTGAGCGCATTGTGTACGGATCCCCATAAAGACTTGTGCGACATTTTCTGCCAGCTTAAGTCGATCCGATTCCACTTGGTAAAAGTTCGTGGCAGGGTTCTGAAATGTTCCACCGCTTGCCGACAACAGCTCGCGCACGATTTGATCGATCGGCGTATTGGATGCGATCTTGTTCGTCAGCCAATTGTTGTAAAGGTAGGCCGCTTTGTAACTCACCTCGTTCTTGCTCTTGATCATCAACAAGTCGGCCCATTTCAGAGCCCATATCTCACTGAATTCTTTGCGGTCCAGAAGGTTGTCGATCCACTTTGCACGTTTATCCGGTTCAGTGCTTGTTAGGAATGCCACCGTCTCTTCCTCGGTCGGCAAAAGTCCAGTGATATCCAGAGCAGTGCGGCGAACAAAATCTTCATCGGTACACAACTGGCTTACAGGAAGACGGAGCTTGGTCAGCTTTGCCCCGACGAGACTATCGATGTAGTTTCCTCCGTAACTTGGGTTTCCGAATTGCAACCCGGCAGGCAGCGCTAGCACTTGCGTACCTACCGTATGAGTATCGAAGCGAGCCATCACAAAGGCCTCGCCACGGACCCCACCTGTTACTTGCCCATCAAAGGCTACGGCACCAGATCGTTCGTTGTTGGTAGTGAAAGAGGCAAGA
The DNA here is from genome assembly GCA_027487485.1 of Planctomycetaceae bacterium. Taxonomy (GTDB): domain Bacteria; phylum Planctomycetota; class Planctomycetia; order Pirellulales; family Pirellulaceae; genus JBKCUI01. The sequence goes on from JAIYDN010000052.1 coordinate 193,067, forward strand.
TCCCAAACGTCCCTTTGCGCTCCGTCAGCATAGGTCGCAACCGCCACCAAACGTTGCTTGGCTCCCTCGCCTTCGATAACGGCTTGCGCCGGATAAAGATCTACTTTGGTAACGGCAGGCGATTTGACGGGATCGACCGGTGCACCCGCTTGCAACCAAGTAAGTAGGGTCTTGTAATGCTTGCTGCCCAGTTCAATTTTCTTCCCACCAGTATGCTGAACAGTTCCCGTCGCTTTCAACAGCATTAAGCTTTGGTCCGGAACAGCCAAGTTGATCCGGCGAATGCCAATTTCACGCGTGATTCGTTGGTAGTCACCAGCAGGATCGTAACCGAATAGACTTAATCGGAATCCGTCTTTGCCTCGTGCTGCTCCATGGCAAGATCCCGTATTGCAGCCCGCCTTGGTCAGAACAGGCATCACATCCCGTTCGAAGCTGATCGTCCGTTCGACTTGCGAATTGCTAAGCTCAACATTGGCGGTTGCAGACAAGCCGCTCCAAGCGGCAGTCACCGCAGTGGCACCATCCGCCTTGGGTGCAACAATATGTTCTGAAAAGCTCACCAAGTCAGGTGCGGAAAAGGTCCAGGCTACTTGGTCTGTTACATCCAGCGTGATTCCATCGGACCGCGTTGCGACAGCAATAAGGTGTTGGCTATCTGACTTCGCAGTCAGCTTCACTGCTGGCGGGTAAATATTCAATGATTGCCAAGTGGGCTGCACTTCGGCTGGTGCCGGAGCAGCAGCTGCCGGCGGTGCTGCAGCTTCGTCCGCATGAGCAGCTTGAGACAGGAACGCCATCGCACAAAGGCTAGCGAACAACGGTGCCGGGTAGCTGCGAGGGGAACCCATTCGAATCACATCAAGAATCGATCGCATTATTACTTTCCTCGTTGTTGTTTTAATTGTTCTAGTCGTGATAGAACTTTGGGGGCGGGGGCAGCTGCGGCTGCAGCCACTGGTGGTGCTGGGGTCGCTGCCACTGCCGTAGTTGCAGGTGGCGCGATAGGAACGTCGATCTGGATTTCGCCGTTTCCGTTGACTTGAGTAATGATTCCTTTGTCGCTGGTAACGGTCGCACGGCAGACGATGGTTTTGTAATTGCCAGCGCGAACTTCAGCAGGGATTTGGAGTGGGAACACAGTTTGAGTTGCTTCGGGCGCGAGTGGAACTTTCGGAGTGGTTGCTACGGTTCCAGGTGGCACACCAAGGATTTCAATTTCAACCGTGCCCTCAACGGGTCTGCTCAGTTTAGTCTCAATAATAATGTCCACAGGCTTCCCTTGTTCCGCCATCGTTTTTCCGAACTTAAACTCGAACAGAGAATCGGTAATATCGACATAAACGAACTCCGAGGCGATGGTGACAGGTCCGTATCCGGAATCAATGGTCGCCATGACAACCAAGGGCCACTTTCGAATCGCCGCGCCTTCGTTCGCTGTAATTGGCAGAATGATGGTCGACTGATCGCCAGGAATGGTCACCGCCGAAAATCCTAAACCTGGCGGGGCGCTCAGCAGACGAAGATTGATCGGTTTATCAAAGCCAGGGTTGCGTTTGGCATTGATACGCAAATCCAAGGAGCCACGTCGAACCAAGGGTACTTGTGGCTGAACGACTTCAATATCAAAAGGCGCAGGTTCGACGATCGCAACGGCGAGCTTGTCTTCGGTTCTGCCCCAAACATCGACGTTGTTTTGACCACGCACCAGCATGGATCGCTGCTGGAGCCCCCCCTTCAATTTCGCTTCAGGAGACAGAGGAATTGTCGCAACCAGATCCACTAGCTTGCCTGCATTTGCCGCCTGTGCATCCGCCCGAAACAACATCGGGATCGTACCGAGGTCGGGAGGGCAAATTGCATCAGCTTGAGTCATGCCGGCAGGAAGATCTGCAGCAACTATCGTTGCTTCACCACCCACAAACCCACGCAGCACGTTGGCTTCCAAAGCCATTCGCGAGCCGCGAGGCACGTTGATTACTTGCGATACATAGCGTTCTTGCTCGTTCACGCTTGTATTCACAAAGGGGCTTTGAATTAGAATCTCTGCTCGATATGCAAAGTGTTTCCCGAATCTGCCCAGGTGGTCAAAGATGCACAGTGCATACTTTCCATCTTCAGGCACTTTGAAAGAAATGTAGCTGTCAGGGCCGTTGCTGTCGTCGTTTCCAGCAAGCACGCCACCACCTATTTTGTAGATCTGCAAGGACGGGTCGACGTTGGATCGCAAAGGAGTTCTGGAATGGACTCGAATCTCTAGCTGTTGGTCCTTCTTGGCCTCGAATGCCCAGAAATCACGGTCTTTGTCTACCTCTAAAACACCATTGAAGGCCACAGGAACAGGACTGACGGTAGCCAATGCGTTGAGGTCTGCGTTCGGTTCGCTTTCCAAAACATTCGGAACCGCAGCGGCTCGAACGTAGTTCGGGGAGGGGGACTGCAAGCCATCCTTCTTGGACCAAATGCGATGCGATGGCGATTCAGCCGCAGGCATATCAAAAGTCTCCTGCCATTGATTCCCAAGTAGGTCGATGCAAGTGGCAGTCAATGGTTGACCAGGCGGCCCACCGCTGGGAACAATCGCAACAGGGCGAGGAAACCCGCCAACATGCAACCGATAACGCGCTCGCTCATTGCCCCCGAAGCTACTTTCGCGGACCTCGATGACATACCGCCCGTCTGCGGGCGCGACCATGGAGCATAGGCAATCCTGCTGTAAGAAGACAGAGTCGTCACTGGCTGCTAATTCAAATCGCTTTGCATCATAGACAGCTACATACGGGTCAAAGAAGTCATACAAGTAAGAATGACGAAGTCCTTCAAGCTCGACATTCAACAATTGCCCTTGTTTCAATTCGACAGAAAAGTAGTCCACATCTTCGTTGAGCACGACTCCATCAACCGTCGAGTTGTATGGAATCGCCTGAGCTGCAGCGAACTCGCTGTTCGGCTCAACTTCGCCAACCGAAGGCAACGCGGAGACATTCAGCAACCGTATATTGCTGAGCCCCGTGTTGGTTACGACTCGGAACGGATGCAAATCGCAGGTTACATCCGCCGAAGCGGCAACAGTCACCTTGATGTTATTGTCATCGATTTTCGTTATGTTGGAGGCCGTCAGCCCTGGCGAGAAAAACACCAACGAATGCGCGTCGCCAAGCCGAGCCCCTGATATTGTGATCTCCGCAGAAGTTCCGCGTTGAATACCTGAAAGAGACATGGAAACCGCTTCAGGTGCTGCGGCTTTTGCATCGCTGTAGTGCAGCGTCAACAAAGCAAGGAAGCAGGTTGCAGTAACACAAAACAGTTTGGTACGCATGGAGAAATTCCGGTTTTGCATAAAACAGTTCTTACAAAAGCAAGGCAATAGACAGGCGGGTGCTTGATTGCCGGGGAGGCAACCGGGGCAATCGAGGCGGAACCTCGATTTGCAAAAACGGTTCAAAGCGGAACTGGCGTATTAGGCCAAGATATCTTGGATGACCTTACCGCCGTCGCAAATTTCGATGGGGCGGTCACCGGGTGACATGAGTTCTTTATCCGCTACGATCCCGAGAAGCTGATACATGGTTGTGGCTAGATCTTCCGGCGACACGGGATCAAATTCGGGTTCGGTCGCGGTCGCATCGGAAGCGCCGTATACCAATCCACCCTTCACACCACCACCAGCCAGCATCACCGAGAAGACCTTAGGCCAGTGATCTCGCCCGGCTTCGTTATTGATTTTCGGAGTCCGACCGAATTCGCTGCTGACCATAACCAGGGTCTTCGACAACAAACCTCTCGACTCCAAATCTTCAATCAGAGCGGCCAAGGCTTGATCTAAAGGCGGCATGTCTCGACGCATACCCGCCGAGATCTGGTTGTGCATGTCCCAGCCGCCGTACGTTACCGTTACGAAGCGAACGCCAGACTCAACCAAACGGCGAGCCATCAGCAATCGCTGGCCAGCTGCGTTGCGTCCATATCGATCTCGCATTGCAGCGTCTTCTGCTTCGATGTTGAAAGCTTCGCGAGCCTTATCGCTGCTGATCAGCGAATAGGCTCGTTGGTAGAATGTGTCCATGGCCGCGATGTTGTCCGACTTTTGCTTGTCCGCAAAGTACGAATTGACCGCATCCAAAGCAGAGCGGCGGCGCTGGAATCGGGCGGCATCCACCCCGTTGGTGAGGTTCAAGTCTTGAACTCGGAAGCCCGCGTTGGCTGGGTCCGCACCCAAACTGAATGGGCCATAAGAAGAGCTCAAGTAACCCGTGCCCGCAAATTCATTCGCGGTGCTTGGAACCGCAACGTAAGGTGGCAAGTCGTTTCGAGGGCCGTATTCATGGCTGACCACGGAACCAAAACTTGGGAAAATAAGAGCTGGGGACGGCTTGTACCCAGTGAACATGTTGTGAGTGCCACGTTCGTGAGCAGCTTCGCCGTGCGACATGGAACGAATGACGGTCAATCGATCGGAGATACTGGCGAGACGCGGAACTGTTTCCGAAAAGATATCCCCTGTCTTGGTCTTGATCGGCTTCAGTTCACCCCGGTATTCCAGCGGGCTGTAGGGCTTGGGATCAAAAGTTTCTTGGTGAGCGATTCCGCCCGGAAGATAGATATGGATGACGCTTTCGGCCTTCGCCTCCAAAAAGTCATATTGTTTTTGGTCTGCCAAAGCACGTTGACGAAACAAATCGCCCATCGTTAACCCGAGACCACCAAACGCACCGACCGTCATAAATCCGCGTCGACCAAGTGGGTTACCTAGACATCTCATGCGTACGTTCTCCATGAACTGGAAACAAAAAAGGTTCTTGATGTTGTGATGGCTGACGTCCCGTTAGGAATGTCAAACCGATTTGGGAGGGATTTTTTGGCACTTGCCAGCAGGGTTGACCTGACCTGGATGTGCCGAGTGGTATGAAACAGTATAATGCCGTTCGAGGCTCGTTTGTACCCTGAAACCAAACCAAAAGACTCTGTTTTTTCCTCATTCCCCTCCCTATTGAGCCTGAAAAAGGAATTGCATGTTGTCATTTCGATTGGATCCGTCGTCAAAAAAGCCACAATCAAACACGCCGTTACCGGTTTCACGCGTCAAGGTTCTGCCAAGAAACCAAAGCGAAATCGTTGACCGACGTAGTCTGCTGGTGGCCGGAGCTGCGTTGGCAACTTCGATCATGGTTCCTACAAGCAGAATTCATGCCAACCCAATCGCATCAGCCCGCCTCCGGGATGCCAGATCGCCTCGATTTGGATTGGTGACCTACCTCTGGGGCAAGGACTTGGAGCTCCCAGCTTTGCTTGAGGCCTGTGATTATGCAGGAATGGCTGGCGTCGAGCTTCGCACGGAGCACAAGCATGGCGTTGAGCCCAGCCTTTCCGATCTTCAACGCAAAGAGGTTCGAAAACAGTTTGAACGAAGTGGCATCACTTTGGTCGGTTATGGAGCCAATTGCGAATTCCATTCACCAAAGCCTGACGTTCTTGCCGCCAATATCAAACTTTGCAAGGACTACATTCATTTGATGCATGATTGTGGTGGATCAGGTGTCAAAGTGAAGCCCAATGCATTCGCACCCGGCGTGCCCCATGCCCAGACAATCGAACAGATCGGGAATGCTCTGAACGAGCTTGCTGAATATGGTGAAAGATATGGCCAACAAATCCGTTTAGAAGTTCACGGCCAAGGAACGAGTGAATTGAGTGTTGTTCGAGACATCTATCAGGTTGCCACTCATCCCAACGCGACCGTGTGCTGGAACAGCAACAACGAGGACCTATTACCGCCGGGGCTTGAAGACAATTTCAATATGGTTCGGGCTCGGTTCGGAGAAACGCTGCATCTGCGCGAATTAAATCTTAACGATTATCCTTATCAGGACTTAATCAACCTTTTGGTCAAAACAGAGTACACTGGCTGGGTATTGATGGAGGCCAGAACCGATCCAAAAAATAAACCGGAAGCGATGAAGGAGCAGCGAGCGATTTTCGATTCGATGGTACAACTTGCGATCAAGGCGAACCCCATCTCCAACGCAACACCATCCAAGTAGTTATCGAACCCCGCAATGAATCAACGCAAAGCCGCTTTGGCCTTCATCCTTGTCACCATCATTTTAGATGTGTTGTCCTTGGGTTTGATCATCCCTGTCGGGGCCAAATTGATCAAGCAACTTGTCAACGGCGACGAATCGACAGCGGCTTGGTACGTTGGCTTGTTCGGAACAACCTGGGCCTTCATGCAGTTTTTTTCCTCGCCCATCATGGGGGCGTTGTCGGATCGATTTGGACGCCGCCCCGTTCTATTGATCTCCGCCTTCGGTTTAGGGCTGGACTATATTCTTCTTGCCTTAGCCCCCAACCTTGCTTGGCTGTTTGTGGGAAGAATCATCACTGGGATTACGGCAGCCAGTTTTTCGACCGCTCAAGCTTACATGGCAGATGTGACCGAACCCGAAAACAGATCGGCAGCGTATGGTCTATTCGGAGCAGCCTTCGGCCTGGGATTCATCTTGGGTCCCGCGTTGGGTGGTTGGTTGATGGACTTTGACTTGCGTCTTCCTTTTTGGATTTCCGCTGGCCTTACGCTTACGAATGCTTTTTATGGCTACTTCGTATTGCCGGAATCACTACCACCCGACAAACGCAGCAAGTTCACGTGGGCAAAGGCCAATCCGCTTGGATCGCTCAAACTGCTACTGTCCAAAAGTGGCTTGTTGCCGATGGCCTTAACCCTGTTTCTGTATCAGCTGTCCCATCAGGTCTTTCAAAACGTGTTTGTACTTTATACCGATGCACGATTTCATTGGTCCGGGGCGGCCGTTGGTGGAACGCTTGCAACCGTAGGCATTTTGAACTTCATCGTCCAAGGTGGTTTGATTCGGCCGTTCAACAAACGGTTTGGCGAGCGAGTACTAGTGTTTGTGGGGCTGATGGGCGGAATTGCCGGATTCATTTGCTATGGCTTGGTGGACAACGGCCGCGCCTTTTTCGCTAGCACGCTCTTGTTTGCATTTATGGGGTTCTTCAACGCTTCGATACAAGGCGTCATGTCGAAACAGCTTGGGCCAAGCGAACAAGGCCAACTGTCCGGAGCCAACAGCTCACTCAATGGAATCTCCGGCATGATCGGCCCCTATTTGTTCACGACCATCTTTGCCATGACGATCAAGCCTGACTCACCGAACTATTGGCCAGGAGCCCCTTTCTTCTTGGCAGCAGCGATCTTATCACTGGCATTGGTACTCGCCGCGATTTATGTACCCAAGAGACCCAAGTCAGTCGTTGCTGGATAATTGCGTCCCAACAGCAACGACTTGCTCTTTCGTCTTGCCAACGATCATCGAAGTTCTTATCGGCTGTCCTTGGATGACTTGAGTGTTTGCAGGAGGAATATCGGCCGCGAACCAAGCCGATTCTGCCGGCAACACGTTACCGCTATCCCAACGAACTTCCCACCATGATGACGCTTGTGCCTCCGACACGACAAAATCACAGGGGGCGTAATGGATCAATTTCCCGAGGACTCTTTGGGGGGTAGCTAGAATTCGCTCGTCGCTACGAAGCGACAATGCCTGCCACGAACTCAGTTCAACCGACTTGTTCACGCAAGCAACATGCCATCCTACTAAACGTTCCTCCATCGCAACGTCTAACAATTCCATGCTAGCGCTCCAACGAGGATTGATCTCTAGCAAGGAAATGAACTCCGGATTCACAATGAAGTCAGCTTGCCAAAGGCCCAGAATTCGTGACTCGTTTCCAACACGTTGGCCAAAAGACCGCAAAAGAGCCAAAGATGCTTCTGACAATTGGCAGGGACCAATCGAGCCTCGATAGGTGTACTTTGGCATGAAGCTCTGCGTGTCTTCGAAGCCGCTTTCGGCCACTCCAAGTAGGATTGTTCCAAAATCGCTGGTTAAAAAAGTAACGCCGACCCCTGTCCCTTCCTGCTTCTGCTGAAGGTAATAGTTCTGCGAGTCGTCGGAAAGACGATGATGTGATGTCGCGTTGTCGATGGGCCAGTCATGTACCCCCTGTCCGCCAACACTTTGATTCGATTTAAGAACCCACAGCGAATGAGAATCCATCGTTGGGTCTTGCAGCAAGGAAGCATCGAAAATGGCAATGCTTTTGGGCCAAACGATGTCCGATTCTTGCGCCCAACGTTGCCAATTCTTGACGTCTCGCATCGCAACCACCGATTCAATCGCGTCGCACGAACGACCAGTCCGGCGAAAGAAATCGTACAGTCGCGAGGATTGATGCTCCATGCCGCCGGTGATCAGGACTGGGCCGCTAGTCGGTTGATCCACGAGCCAATCAAGCCAAGCGGGATCCGCCATCGAATGATAACGGCAACCTAAACTGGTCAGGTCGCGATCCCCGCAAAAATCCACTACGATTGGCCGGTGCCCAGCTCGGACGGAACATTCTGCGGAGGCTCGAGCGCTAAAGCCCAAAACCACGAGCGGATTACAATCGCTCTTCGAATCCTGCGATGGAATTGGGAACTGGGGTTTTTTCATTTCCGGGCGTTGCAATCCTCCTAAGTATCCGGCTTTCGCAAATCCGCACGTTCATTGCTGGCATACTCAACCGCCCTCGCGAATTTGAAAACCGGGTTTAATGGTGCGAATCAGTCTAGCAACCGTTGGACCGAAATCGATAGCATCCAGCAGGGAAAAGAAGTCTTTGCGGGAGAACCGCGTCAACTCAAGGATGAGCCGGATGAAACCTCAACGCGGGCAGCAAGCCTCGAAAAGCCAATTTGCTGGCCTCCTTTTCTTTTCGTTGATGGTCGTTGCCTTAGGATGCAAGGGCTCGCAACTAGGAACCCGTCGCTGGGGCGGAAGTGATTACGGCCAAGGATCCGAAGATCGTCAAAAGGCTCGCGCCGTTTACTTCGATCCCTATCCTCTCAACGATATCGGTCCAGAAGTAGTGGGTGGACGCCCTCGAGGGTTCATGAATCCACTGCCCGAAGCGAACCGAAACGAACTCAAGGATCCCATTTCAAATCCTTGGCAAGGATACGGCCGCTAACTCGTCAACTCGTTTTGGCTCAGGCTCTTTCTCGCTGAAATCTCCGCTTCTCGTCGCGGTCTGAAAACACCAGATCTCTCAAACAGAATTCCAATGTTTATCATTTCTGGTTATCTGTTCCAATGGTTGACAACCATAATTCTTGTACAGCCAAAGGGCGTGCAGGCCACCCCCAATAGGAATCTTTTCACAATCTTCAGGGAACCACGATCTCCTGGCGACCTTAGAATGCTATCAATCCTTTAGGTTACTTTTCAATTGGGTATTTTTTGGTAATTCGCGACTTCAGGCTTCACCATGTTTCGGGTCAAACTACTGCTTATCATTGTCTGTTTATGGAGTTCCCATTCCGGAGCGCAACAGCCTCCGTCGTTGAGTCCCGAGAAACTTGGCTATGAATCGCATACCATCGACGATCCAAAACTAGGAACGGTCAACTACTATCTTCGTAACGAAGGGGTAGATTCGAACAAGCCGCTTCTTGTCTATCTAGATGGTTCGGGTCCTTATCCCCTCTACCAGCGAATGAAACAGGGGTTCGGTTCGACGGTCATGATCCAGGACAAAAAGTTACTCGCGCAATTCAATCTTGTCGTCATTAGCAAGCCCGGTGTTCCATTTGTAGATGATGTGGAAATGAACGCTCTTACAGGCATGCCTGATTACGCCCCACCCGAAGAGTACACAAGAAAGCTATCGCTCGATTGGCGAGTGAATTCCGCCAAAAAGGTCATTGATGACTTGCTCGGTGTGGTTGGATTAAAACCAAGTAAGCTTATCGTAGTGGGAATCTCGGAAGGATTTCACGTAGGGGCGAAGCTTGCTGCAATCGAACCGCGAATCACGCATGTAGGTCTATTCGTGGGAAACGGACTGAACCAGTTTTATGACTTTACGATTGCAACTCGCATGAAGGCAGAACGAGGCGAGTTGTCCGCGACAGAAGCTCAGTCCGAAATCGATCAACTCCTCGAATCAGCGAAGGAGATTTATGCGGACCCCGATTCGATTGAAAAGTATTGGATGGGTCATACCTATAAGCGATGGTCTAGTTTTTGTAGCAGTGCGCCATTGGAACACCTGCTCCAAGTGAAGTCCCCCATTTTCGTAGCGTGCTGTTCGCTCGACAAAAACACATCCATCGTCAGTGCCGACTATATCCCACTGGAGTTTGCTAAACGAAGAAAAAACAATCTGACTTACCGAGTCTATCCCTATGAGCACTCTTTCATGGAGCGAACCATCGGCAAGGATGGGCAAGTTACCGGCGTCAGCTCGCACTTTGAAGAGGTGTTCCAAGAATTCTTAGAATGGATCGCTGTCCATTAAGTTCGTGCAACCGAGGGCGGAAATACAAGTTTTGCCGCGGCAGGTCACCGCGCTGATCGCTTTTCCCCCATCAGTAAAAAAAGACTTGGCGTCACCAATTGATCCAAGAGAGTTGAAACAAGCATTCCGCCGAACAGAACCACTGCGAGCGGGTGAAGAATTTCTTTTCCCGCTTCTCCCGCACCAAAAAGCAGTGGGATCAGGCCGATAAAGCTAGTCATGGCTGTCATCATGACCGGTGCCAATCGTTCTAGTGAACCTCGTACGATCATATCTACACCAAACTCTTCGCCCTCGACCTGCATCAAGTGGATGTAGTGTGAAATCATCATGATCCCATTGCGGCTTACAATTCCGATGAGGGTGATGAAGCCAACCCAATGCGCTAGTGACAAGTGGGTGGATTGAATCCAAATGGCTGGCCAGTTGTACCAGCTTGCTAATTCCATGGCTGAAGCATCGGGGCGATTCACAATCAGCAAAGCCAAGATGGCTCCAAGAGCCGCCAGTGGTACGTTCACGATTACCTGAAGTGCGGCCGTCCAGGAGCCCAGTGATTTGGTCAGTAAATACAATACTCCGGCAACGCTCAAGCAAGCCAGTCCCCAAAGCCGGACGCTGGCTTCTTGCTGAGCTTCAAAGAGTCCGCTGTAGTCGAGATAGTATTCGCCTGGCAGTTCACGAAGCTCCGATTCAATCTCAGCAAGCGATTGCTTGATATCCTTAACAACGCTCGCTACGTCCCGTCCTTGTGCATTGCAGAAAACGGCAACGCGACGTTGGACGTTCTCTCGATTCAGGACGTTAGGACCGGAGACGTCAAGAATCTCCACGACTTGCGAAAGTGCGACTCGCCTGCCAGATGGCGTTTCTACGATCGTTTCTTGTACCACGTTGGGATCGCGGCGTGATTTTTCGTCGTACCAAACCACCAAACCGAAGTACTTGTCATCTTCGATGATTTGAGAAACGACTCGACCTTGGAACGCTGTTTCCAAGAGCTCCGCCAGATCGCCAGGCGATAGGCCATAGCGAGCAGCCTCTTCTCGCTTGATACGCAGCTGCAGTTGCGAGACCTCAATCTGAGGCTCGATCTGTAGATCTACAACACCGGGTATCGATTGAATCCGTTCTTGAACATCGTAAGCGGCCGTTCGTAGGGCTCGCAGATCGGGGCCAAACACCTTGATTGCAATCTGAGCGCGGATCCCTGAGATCATGTGATCCAAACGATGCGAGATCGGCTGGCCGATATTCACCGCCGCACCGGGAATGTTAGAAACCCGATCGCGCAAGTCTTCGAAGACAATCAATTGAGGACGGCCTCGATACTCGTAACTCCAAAGATGGGCAAAGGGGATGCTCCTTAGAATCGCCGGGACGACACCGGTTTTAGGTTGCTTGTGCTGAGCGAATTGCACTTCAAATTCGGTATTGTTCACTCCTTCGGCATGTTCATCGAGCTCAGCTCGGCCAGTTCTTCGCGCTACGGATAAGACCTCTGGGATTTCCAAAATCATTTTCTCGACACGAACCGCGATCCGTTGACTTTCAGATAAGGAGGTCCCTGGTTCAAGTCGAAGATTGATCGTGGCCGTACCTTCATTGAATGGGGGAAGGAATTCGCCACCCATCCATGGCAAAGTCATGCAGCTTGCTAGTACCAAAACCGCAGTGATGGACACGACTAATTTCGGGCGACGAAGCGTCCATCGAAGAACCCGTTCATCCACAGCCTTCAACCAACGCAACAACCAGGGTTCCCGTTGCTGAGCAAGAAAGGGCGCCTTCGAAAGCAAGAAGCTCGCCAACACCGGAGTGAAGGTCAACGACACGACCAGCGAGCACAATAACGCCACAATGTAGGCAATGCCTAACGGGGCAAACAGCCTACCCTCCAATCCAGATATCATGAATAAAGGCATGACGACCAGTACGACAATGAGCGTGGCGTAAACGATGGAATTCCTAACTTCGCTGGAGGCATTGAAGATCACGTCCAGCGATTTGGCCTGCTGTTCGATAGGCAGCTGCCGGTTCTCGCGAAGCCGTCGATAGATATTCTCAACGTCCACGATCGAATCATCGACCAAGTCACCGATAGCGACCGCTATCCCACCAAGCGTCATGGTATTGATCGTGATTTCAAAAAAGTAAAACACAAGCACCGTTAGCAAGATGGATAAGGGCATGGACGTAAGGGAGCTGATGCTGGTTCTGAGATTCCCCATGAGCAAGAAAAGGATGACAACCACCCAGATCGCACCATCGCGCACAGCTTCGCTAACGTTATCCACGGCTGCTTCAATAAAATGCGATTGCCGAAAGATATCGCTTTCAATTCGAACATCGCTTGGCATCTCCTCGCGAAGCGAACGAAGCACGTCATCTATCTTGCGATCCAGGGAAAGTGTGTCGGCATCGTTTTGCTTCTGAATGGACAGGATGACAGCCGCGCCGCCTCGCAATTCTTGATAGGGTTCTTGTTTGGGTTCTCCTTCTGAAGACTTGGGCGAATTGATTTCGTTCGGGGCAACGGATCCGAGTTGCTTGAGCTGTTCGTAGCGGTCAGGAGAATGGACTGCGAAATCGACATCAGGCTGGATTTTAGTGATGGCGGCTCCGTCGCCGCGTTGAATCGGACCACCGAAACGGACATCGGCAACGTCGCCAATCCGGATCGGAACTTGATCGCGCCAAACGATCGGTGTTGCTTTAATTTCCTCCAGTGACAACGATTGCCCTTGAATGCGAATCAACGACTCCTTTTCCCCCCGATTCATGACGCCTCCACCTGCCACGATGTTTGCTTTCGAAGCTGCCTCGGTCAACTGGGCTAAGGTGATGTTTCGCGAAGCTAAGCGGGATGGGGACGTGACCACTTGATACTGACGAAGGATGCCCCCCATGACGGAAACCTGAGACACCCCTTCGATGGCTAATAATCGATTGCGAACCGTAAACTCCCCGAGCGTTCGCAGCTCCATCGCTTTTGCGTCCGCTTCTTCCCGTGTTTTTAAATTGGCCTCGCTTCGCAATGCAAGCAGCATGATCTCCCCCATAATGGACGAGATTGGAGCCATGGTGGGGTTGGTATTGGGTGGAAGTTTTGCTTTCGCCAACTGCAACTTTTCGTTGACAATTTGACGATCGACGAAAATGTCCGTGTTCCAGTCAAATTCAACCCAAACGATCGAAAGCCCGAACGCAGAAGTGGATCGCACTCGCTTCACACCGGTTGCTCCGTTCAGCAACAATTCAATCGGACGCGTGACCAATGATTCGACTTCTTCCGGAGCCAGCCCAGGCGATTCTGTCATGACCGTCACCGTTGGTCGGTTCAGATCTGGAAAAACATCCACAGGCATACTGCGAATCAATGCGATCCCCGCGACAGCGACCACAAAAGAGACGATCAGCACGAGCGCTCGATGGTGAAGCGAGAAGCGAATAACATAATCTAACATGCAAGTTACCTTAATGCCGCGAAGGCGGTCTGCAGAAGTCGACTACCGGAGACCACAACGAAGTCACCTTGGGCTAAACCTGCCTGGATCTGAGTAAAATGGTGATCGGATTGCCCTCGTGTAACTTGGCGACGCTCTAACGACCCATTGCTGGATTGGACAAAAACGAACCAGTGTAGACCATCGCGAATCAGCGCCGAATTGGCGACTGCAAGCTGCGGTTCGAGCGGCTGAGTTCGAAATAGCACGTTCATCAGCATTCCCTCGCGAAGCTGCAACGAAGCTGGGATCGAATCCGAAATAAGCCAAGCATTCCGTACTCGCGTGCCTGCATCGACAACCGGACCGATTCTCGCAACCGTCGCCTCGAAATTCGTGTCGGGTGAAACCAACGCATGAACATGTCCGACTGCATCCAGTGCAATATCATTTGCTTGATCAACAGGAATGCTTGCCTCGATCCAAATCTGATCCAAGTTTTGAATCTCGATCAATCGTTGTCCTGCGGATACCGATTCACCCAGAGTCGCATTGAATCGAGAAACAAAACCATCGATCGATGCACGGACCGCGAGTGTGGGAATAACCTTCTTGGATTGAATCAAATCTTGAACGCTCGAGTCGGCGATGCCGAGCGTCGCTAATTGGTTCTTCAAACTCGCGACACGGGATTCGAGCTGCTCGGCTTTGGCCAAGGTCTCAATTAAGTTTCGACGCGAAATCGCATCTGTTTTAGCAGCATCAAGACGTTCAAATCGGTTGCGAAAAAGTTGGGCCTCCAGCGACGACTTCAACAGATCGAGCTGGAGCGTTTGGAGTTCTGTCCCAGATACTTCGAACAACACATCACCACGCTTTACGCGTTGACCTGGTGTTACTCCAATAGAACGAATGTTGCCAGGTATCTGAGTCGAAACCTCGCTTCGGCTTTCCGGGGGCAATACTACCAGCGCCGGAACCGATATCGTTTTCATGACAGAACGACGTACTACAGGCTCAAGTTGAATCCCCATTCTTTTGCGAGTGAAGGGATCCAGTTGCAAGGATCCGCGGAAAAACAAACTGGATAGCTCATGGCCACCCCGAATGACAATTCGGTCGCCAGGAACAACATTGCCTCGTTTCAACTCAACCCATGGACCGCCCTCTCCCAAGCCTGCTACGCGTTCCCCTAATAACACGGCCTTCTTCACGTACTCGCCAGCCTCTTTGGTAGAAGTCTCTTCTACAAAAACATACGATTGCAAACCATCGCTATAAACCGCAGAGCGAGGAATAGCCAGAGTACTGTCTGAAGGATTGATCTGGATTTCGCATGTGCCAACCATACCTGGAAGCGCAGCCTGCGAGCGTATCGCAATCCAAGCCCAACCGCTTTGTGTCTTTGGATCGAATCCGATGTCAACATACCGAATCGTTGACGACTCCAGAAGCTTAAGGCCATCGATTTCTACCTCTACCTTTTGTCCGAATCGTACCAACGACATATCGCGTTCAAGAAGCTGAATTCTGCCCCAAAGTTCTTGATTGTCGACGATCTCAAATAAGTGTTCACTTGCGCCCACCACCTTTCCTTCCGCAATGTCGGAATGAACAATCCTTCCATCGATGGGGGATAGGATGGAATAGGCCGTAGGGGTTGCACCCTGGAACAGTAAACTGGCTTCATCCAAGCCGAGTATCTGCCCTCGCATTTTTGCGATTTCAAGGCTGATCGCACTTTGGTCTCGAGTGTTTTCCGCCTCGATCAGTCTTTGCCTTGGGATGGCCCCAGCCGAAGCCGATGGGCCAACGATTTGGAGCAACTGTGCCGATGTTTCTAATTCTTGCTTCGCTTGTTGGTACTCAAGCTTGAGCAACTCTAGTTCACGGCTGGTTAGTTCTGCAAGCACTTGCCCTTTACGAACCTTGGAACCCGGCTTGGCAACCATCTTGGTGATTCTGCCAGATATCTGAGCCGACGCGAACGCTCGTGCGGTCCACGGCACCACCATTTCCACATTGCCTCGAATCGTTTGCGAAACGGTTCGTTCCGTCAGTTCCACAGTCTGCACTCCGATTGCGTTTCGCGCTTGTTTAGAGAGTGTGATATGGCCACGTTCAAAGTCAATTTGCACCCCTTTGGTCGGCAGTGGTTGATGTCCTTCATGACCATGCACACACCCATTCGGTTTGGTACCGATCCAGATTGCGGAGCCTAAAACCAGGGCTCTGATCATGGACATAGCACACCATCGCCAACCAAAAGGTCGCTCTCGTTTTGCCATCTTCATTTCTTCACGTAACTTTCCGGCGCGGGCAGTGGTTCCGAAGAGGATTTGGCCATCTTCACAAACTCATCGACACATGGGGGGCAGCAAAAAAGATAAGACTTTCCATCAACAACCCAAGCGAATTTTGGATTGGCTTTGGTCTCAGTAATCGGACAGATTAAATCCCCGACCTTCGGGTTCATGTCGTGCATCGACTTGAGCCCCTTGAATTTCTGAGAGGGGAGCATGTTTTCATTGGCCTCGATGTCCGATGCGGTATAGCGACCCATCGGCTTGAGATACAGATCGCTCTCTTCATCCTTGGCAAGCTTGTCAGGCATGGCGTGCGCCGAATCAGAACTGCTATGAACCGATTGAAAGCCCAGGCGAAAACGCTCGCCGTTAATGTTGATGTTAGGAATCGTAACATCCAATGCACGCCCCGATAGTTCTTGAGGGATCTTGCCCACAAATAGGGAACTTTTGTTCTGCGAATCTCCCTCCTGTGGCTGCGGTTCAAATGCAACGGCAACTGCCTCCGCGGCTCCTTGCGCTTTCACAAACCCCTTCCACGTGGTTGCATCCACATCGATCACTCGCGATTCATCTTTCCCAAGGGTGTATAGGCGGATTGCCCCGCTCGAATCAATAACGGCCTCAATATGGTAACTATCTCGCCCAAGCGAGACCATGATGCCTCCATGCTGCCCCGGGGCGTGACCATGTTCCGTGGCGTGGTCGGACTTGCCTTCATCTGACGCGGTTTTCTCAATGCCTGCGCCCATAGCATTGCCTCCACTCGAAGTCGACGAAGGTTTTTCTGCCGAGTCACACCCAAGCGAAAACGCAATCATTGCGATTGCAAACCGCGACCCTAGTCTCGGCTTATTCAAGGTATTCATGATTTTATTGCCGTTCTATTTCTTTAGATTGGATTGGTTCAATTAAGTAAGCTTCGCTTCAAGGTCCCTTTGCAAACGGACCCTCCAGAGCTGTCTGGAAAGATGCCAGACATCGGTTCTGCCAAATAGAGAGATACGCGACGGCGATTCCATTCTTCCCATCACTACGGGGCAGAATGTTCCCAAGCGTTCCAAGATGAATGGACTTACTTACGCCAAACGCATGCGATCGCATGCCAAGAGTGCTGCCGAGACCTTGAAAGATCAACTTGATGGCACGAAGGAACAATCGGACCAAGAGCATCTATAAACCTGAGCCGCGATTCGTTGATCCCGACAAAAGTGGATTCAAAGGCTTTGACATCGGAGCGAGGCCTTTCGTCCATTGCGAGCGATAGGTGCTTTACGCAATTGCACTTTCCATCGGGTCGCAGCCTTTCACCCAATTGCGATTGAAGAAGGGTGCTGTCTGATTTCGCATCGCGAGTAGTTGCCGAACGGCTTTTGCAAGCACAGCAGGAAGTTGCTTGATCCGATTCACAAGACGCTAAGCCTGAGGACGCGACAACGCTAGCTTTCATCGCTGAAATCAAAAAGCGACTGAGGCAGCAGCATGAGGATCCGCCCAGCGCGTGACTTGCGACAACTGCGTTCAGCAGGATTAGTTTTAGTAAATGACTTAACACCCAATGCATCCTCTTGATGAGATCAGAGTCCGAATTCAGTTTGACAACATTCACTTGCAAAGAAAAGGGCAAGAAAGATCACACCCGCGAATTTTCTGCCAGAATCAACTTGCCCATGATCGACGCATGACTGAATACTGGTTCGTTTCTTGAAATGAATAAGAGCCAAACGGAACGCCGCTAGCATGCTTGCCGAACCGGATTGCGTGGAATAAGCTCTTGAGCGCTTGCTGTGTCTCCTAACTTGAGTATTCCAAATTTTTCGGAAGCCAACTGCAAGCGTACGTCGAAAAACCAACTTACCTTTCAGCTCAAACCAACCAAACTGCGATCATGAAAACCAAATTCAGCCTTGTATTCTTATTTGCCCTTTTGTTTTGCTTGGGGTGCAGTCGAGAAAATCCTGGCACTTGGCCACAAGAGAAAGTCAGCGAGAAGATCTCGACGAGTCTAGAATTAAGCGGCCTAACTCTACAACCAAGAGCAGAAGGTGGGTTCACTGGAACAGGTAAACGAGAAGAAGAAACGATTACCGTAATCGTGACTCAAAATCCTGCCGAGAGCCGCATTGATTGGGACGCTAAAGGTGACCGCGGCTTTGTTGAAACCGGGTTTTTCGAATTGCGGTAGTACTCATCTTGCTGCGAAGTTAGACGATTAGCCTCGAGTTTGCGGGCAAGCTTCAAGCGGGGCAAGTCTCAACTTGGGCAGTATGGGAACAAGATGAATTTAGGATTCCGAATTGACGTCTTCGTGTCGGGGGGCTCTTCCGGCGTCAATTGGTACTAAAGCAAGTCGATGGCCAATCGCTTGGCATACTGCCTCGATATTGGAAAGAGATGGAGCTGATCGGTACGATCGATTTCTCAAGCGACTCACCAGATCTCGACTTAAACCGGCGCGAATTGCAATGTCGTTGACGGTTTGACCCTGCTTGCAAACGTCATCAATGAGCTCACTCAACTGGCTTAAAAAGGGTTTGCTAGAAGTAGGTTCGATTGTCATTCCGTTTCGAACGAGGGGCTGTTGAAATACGAAAGGGTCAGTGGAGAGACCGTGCAAGATGACTTGCTAGCTGCCGTATGTGAATAAATTCAACAACCTTCAACCCAGCGTTTCGGCAAATGTTTCGCTATCGAGGCAAGAATGTTTCGGCTAGCGTTCTCGCGCAGCGTCCATTCACCTTTTCCTCGATGTTTCTCGAATCGTATTCAATGCCCTGCTGTCCGATGCTCAGACGTCCTTGTCCGAGCCATTTTTTCAAAATGGAGAGCAGTGTTTTACGACCAATCCGCCAGTAAATCATCCAGAGCTAAAGCAACCGAAAGATCGCTTTCGTTTTCTGAATCCTTCTCGATCATTGGCATCATTGGCATCATTGCGTTCCATTCCAGCGATTCAACTGCCATAGCCGGTCCAATCTCGCTTGGCATCGCAGCCAGATAATCGTCTAGCGACTTAATTTGGCCAGTAATCGATGCTTGCTGTGGCACGCTCGAAGTTCCAAGGGAAGCCTTACTGGATTCGATAACAGGAGCCGCAAAGCTTGCTGCCGGGACCCATGTGTCGTTGCTTGCAACAAATGAACCTTCTCCTTCGCCTTCGCCTTCCCCTTCAGGTGCACCACCTCGTAAGTTGATGAAGTTGATGACGTCGAGAACGTCCAAGTTGTTCACTCGGCCATCGCTATTTACATCCAAGTATGGAGGAGTTGTAAACGTTGTTGGGAATGGCAACCGATCGCCGACAATCGGAACTTCATTGTTGATGTAGTTGACCAGTTGCAACACATCGATAGGCGAAACAAAGGTATCCGCGTTCACATCCAGGAAGTTACTTGGATTCGTGTACGGATTGGCTCGTATCGTGGTGTAATAATCTTCCACTTCACCCACTGGAACTGTCCCGTCAGGTGCGATTCCGTTTGGCCCAAGTCCTCGGGTCTGGCTGAGTCGAACTCGGACCGCAACAGGCACATCCGTACGAGCGTCACGCGGAACAGTAGGCAAGCTGATCTGTCGAACACCATCGGTGAAGAAAGCAAATTCTTGACCGGTTGCTCCGCTGCCCAATCTTTCGTTGGACTCGAAGCTACCGTTTGCATTCAAGTCGATCCATGCGTTGACATAGACATTTTGTGCTGGCGATGCACCGCGTACATCCACACTGATCGATCCAGTGAAGGATGCGACAAAAGTGTTAACCACCACGCCGTCGTCGGTATCAAGGTCCGTCAGGCGAGCATCCGGATCTGCGGTGACGGTAGGTCCAAGTGAGACACCATTCACGACTCGATGGCGTGGGCCATCGCTTGCCTTCTTGCTTGCGTAGCGAGGGTCAGCAGCGTCGCCGTAATCAAACCCTTCACCAAGGAAAATGTCGATCACTGTTTGGCCGTTGTCTTCGGTCGCTCGCATGGCATTGCCCGCCAAGTCGCGAATTCCCGAAACCGCAGCCGCGCCCAAACCAGCCACACCTCTTGCACCTTCGATCAGTACCGTGGCACCAAGTTGAGTTAGGCTTACACCAGGAATGTTCTGTGCAGCGATTGTGTTGATCAGCAGCGTCGCAACTTGATCGCTGGTGATCACAGTGGACAAATCGATGCGTACTGGAATCGCTGCCGATTGGCCAGGGATGCCAACCACTTGCAGTACCGTGTTGGTCGCTTGAACTCGGACATCAACTTGGTTGCCAACAGAAATCAATCCGTTCGGACCTGCAGTCGCTGTGATTCCCAGGATGGAACCGTTGATCGCGTTTACGATCGAATTAGCCAATGCAGTTACTGATACCGTGCTGAGCGGAACAGCTACGGAATTTGCACGAACCGTACCGTTGCTATCGAGCTCAAACACAACGGTTGAATTTCCTCGTTGGATGGTGAAGGTCTGTCCATCACCAATTCCTACGGGCAAGCCGTTCGCGGTTGGGATTTGCAATCCGTATCCAGGTGTAACGCCCGCTTGTCCGGAAACAACCATGAGACTATTGTCTGGGAGGAATTGAATCCCGTCACCCAGAATTTGAAGCTCGCCACCGCCGATGCTGGTTGCTGTCAGATTGACGCTCAAGCCAGTGTTACGAATTGCCAGTGCAACTCTTTCTGCAAGAACCGATGGTGGGTCTTGTGTGCTGAAAGCAACGGCAACGTTGTTGGGTCGAACCGATTGGTTGTTATCGAATTCAAA
Organism: Planctomycetaceae bacterium; assembly: GCA_027487485.1. GTDB lineage: Bacteria > Planctomycetota > Planctomycetia > Pirellulales > Pirellulaceae > JBKCUI01. Next base: position 213,927 of record JAIYDN010000052.1, read on the forward strand.
CGTGATGCGTTGAAGTCCATTATCGACGCGGAAGGTAGTTCCGTCGATCGCGGTATTCGTAAATCCGTCGAACGAAGATGGCACCCGGATCCGAAGACCTGTATCCAGTTCAAATCGGGTTGATTTGTTGGTCGAGTCTTGGATGGTGTAAATCGTGCCGTCTACGATCGATTTCGGCTCAACAACTACGATCGAAGATTCGTTGGTGTTGATGAAGCGGATTTGGTAGACCGAGTTGTTTTCCCAAACTCCCGCAATCGGTGTCAAACGAACGATGTTGCTAGTGGAAGAATAACCAAAACGGTAGTCTTGACCTTCGACCAAAATCTGAGCGTTCTTGTAGAGGACAATACTGCTCGAGGTAACACTTCGTTGTTCGATGCCGGAACCTTCGGATTGGAAACCGACTTGCGAAGCATCGACGATTTGTACGTCGAAGAAGAATTGATTGGAGTTAACCACTTCAACAGTGCCGATAGCTGGGTTGGTATCAACACCTTGCGTATCGTTGTCATAGGGGTTAACAGCAAATGCTGTCGGTCCATTGAAGTCTGATCGATCGGCAGCTCCGCGGTCTTTGAAGATCCGTTCGCCTAAGCCCGGAGGTGTCTGAACATTAGGATCATCGACACGGAGCATGCCATTGATGTCGGTGCTTGGAGCAATAATGGGTGATGGTAGCAAGCCAAGCGGTTGCTTAACTGCCAAGAGTGCAGCTCGGTCTACCAACGAATCCATAGTCGAATCGATCGATACCGCACCGGCTACAGGGTAAAGATTGCCACGAAGTGGATCTGAGAACAATGGAATACTAGAAGCAACCGAGATCGGGAACTGACCTGGGACAGCCGATCCGCTTACTGGACGGCTGTTGCCTTGGAACAAAGTCGCTCCGACCACGGTAGACGTACTGGTCGCATCGACAGCAATCCCGTCCGAGTGATTGGCAATAATGTTGTTTAACAATGTTGGGCTAGCGTTGTTCTGTACATTGATACCTGTACCAAGCGGGGTGTAGATCAAGCCTGGACGACTCGACAAGGCACCCACAGCGTCAATATCCGCACCTACTGAATCACCGCTCAACGCACCGTCGCTACTAACGTCGGTGATTCGAACGAAGTACAACTGGCTTAGTGTACTAAATCCGAATGCATCCAAATCGATGTAGCGGCTGTTGAAGGAAATGTTTCCAACCGATGTGTAATTGATGTTGTCTGCACTCACTTCAACGCGAGCGAGTTCTGAATTTCCAACTTCATAGACAGCCAGATCAGGCCTAGCGTCGCCGGAACCGGTCAGAATGTTGTTCGTGAATTGGACGACCAGCACGCCACCGCGACCAAGCGAGACCGCACCTTGTCCAGGTGTCGGCTCACCGATACCGCTGTAGTTCGGCGCACCTAGTGCATCCGCAGCGACTTGCAGTCCTGCAAGTGGAACAGGCCCGCCGCCAGCGGTTGCGTCGTAGCGAGATACGGCATCAGCAAAGGATAGCAAGCCTTGGCTGTAGAAATCGCTTCCAAAGGTCGCTGGAGCTGATGCATTGACGCTTGCAACAGTTCCACCAAGAATCGTGTTGTTGACAATTCGTGCAAATGGAACAGGTGACACAGCAGCGGAAGCTTGAGTGTTACGGCCTCGTATATCAATACCCCCGGCAACGTTTCCAACAAGCTCGTTGTTCATAACTACCGCGCCTGGAATCAAGCGTTGGTCGTTAAGCGTTATGGTATTTCGTACGGCACCTGGATTGGACGCAGCCGAAGTAGGACCAGGAACGTCCGCTTGGAGAACAATACCGAATCCAGCCGAACGCGAGATTCGGGAGTTTTCGACAATCACTTGTCCTTGCTCTCGCTTGGTGTTTTTATCCCCCTCGAAACTGAAGGTGGATACCGCTCCTGCCGATGCCGGCAATGTTACGCTAACAGGCCCTACCAATGAAATCGTTTCGGAGTTCTGACCTGAAACGCTGCCATCGGAAGAAATAGCTGCAATATTGAGCAGCGACTGAACAGCTGTCGAGTTGATCAAGTCACGGACTCGAGACGCAATCACCTTCGCCGACTCGTTCGCACGGCCATTGTATGGAATTGCAATGCTGCCCGTGCTAACACCTCGTGCGGTTGACCCAGCTGGGATGCTTTCGTCGTCAAATTCAAGAGTTAGAACGCTCGACCCATCGCTCAAAACTATTCTCTGACCATCCGCGATTCTGGATGAATTTTGGAATGTAAGGGTTTGGCCAACAGCTTGTTGAGCGTTCGGTGCGAAACCTAGGTTTAGCGTAATGCCAGACACAAGACTCGGTGTCCCGTACTCTGTTCCACCACGAATTTCTAGCTGATAAGGACCGACAAGGATGTCGCTTCCTGCCCCGCCGCGCGTTACAAAACTGGTATCGGCCCGAACCCCGGTTACCGACTCGCCACGTTCAGCTAGACCGATGATAAAATCATCGAGATACAAACCTTCGAATGCGTTGTTTTGTGCTCGAAGAGCCCGCGGAAGCGCGACGCCGTTCTCAGAGAAGATATCCTCTGCTCGTGGCTGCGATACGGTGAATGGTCCAGCGTTTGTTACTGTGATACCAGTCAGATCTACATATCGATCGCGAGCGAGGTAAGTTGTATACGCATCCAAACCACCTGCGAACGTCTGCTCCATTGCTTCCGAAACACGAACAGCAACCTGATCAGCAGTCATATCGGGTGTGATTGCAATTCGAATATTTGCAGGATCGCTGATTCCCGTTTGCCCAGTCAAAACGAACGGCGAGTTGGCTGGAACGCTTACAGACGCGGTACCGCTAATCGTGATCTTGTTCGCATTCAGGAAAAAGTTCGGCCGAGGAGTCGGGAAAGTAACGTTTCGCATTACCGCGAATAGAGTTTGAGCAATCGTGGCCGCGGAATCCGCTGAAGTAAATCGAACCACGTTACCAACGGGCGCTACTCCAGTTCCGTTCCAGAATGCAAATGTCTCGCCCGATACGAGCACTGATGAACCATTTTGAAGCAATGCTCCACCAGGAACAACCAGGCTATAACCCATATCGATCTCGAACCGAGCGTTATTGCCTACGCCAGCACTCATTGTGAATACTTGGCCATCTCGGAGTTCATTACCCGAGATCGTTCTCAGTTCCAGCCCGCGTCCACCAAACGTGCCGTAGCCCATGCTACCAGCGGTACTGAACTCAAATCGCAAACGCACATTTTCATTGCCCGCAAGCGAGCCTAGATTCACTCGTGCTTGACGCCAAACAGCCTGCGATCCATTTCGAGGAGTGTTCAGTGTTCGTTCGACTGCACCCTCAGCGGTGTCTCGATTGTTGGTCGTGAGCTGAATCCAAACCCCGTTATCGTTCACACCAAAGACACGGAACGAATCGGTCATCGATCCATTGATGGACGAACCATCGTCGTTATCCATGAAGTAATTGAAATACAAGGTAGGCAGATCTTGTGCAGCCAAACCCGACAACGAGAACGGTTGACTCTCGATCACCCCCGATGCGCCACCTGGGAAGTTGTACGTATTCAACAGCGGTTCGCCACCTGAACGCGGGGAATCAACGGGTCCCATGCCCGGTGCAAAGCTAGCGTTCGCTCTTCCGCTATTGTCGAATCCGAAATACCAACTTGTCCCACCGGCGACTGCTGGACCGCTTAAGTCGCTAGGTGCATTAATTCCATGACCAGCATCTCCACCGCGACGCGGTGTTAGCTGCCAAAGATTGTAATCTAGGTTAGAAAACGCGATTCCGTTTAGACCTTGAACACCGGTCTGAACCGTGGATCGCCCATTCGAAAACACTGGTTGCAATTCACCTCGAACGTTGAAGGCGACGATGGCCCCACTATCCGTTGTTCCAAAAAGAACTTCCGAATAATCACCGTTTGCAACATTCCTTGGGCCTGCCGTTAGACCAGTGAATCGCAGGCCAGCTAGATCCGTTGCCGTTACTACTTGCCTTCCAATACCGGCGGGAGAAAACGAGTTGGATCTCAATTCTGCATTACTTACTCGGTAAAGTCGGCCTGCATCACTTACCGCAAAGAGAGCGCCTGAAATTCCCGCAACACCGGTGATCGTTTCGTTAGGATCGACAGTAGCAATTCTTCCGCGCTCCGTGATCTCCGTTCCAGCACCTCGCAGGAAGTCGTTCGGATTTGCTGCGGTATCTGGCACAATGATTCTGTTACTATCGTCTTGAGCTGGGTTGCTCAATCCCTGACCATCCGAAGGTCGGAACGCATACAAGATGTTTCTGCTGTAAACGACTCCTGGATTATTCTGGCGATTTGCAACTACGAAGCCGCTTTCACCACTTAGGTCCATATAGGTTAACGCTTCAAAATCGAAGCCAGAGGCGGCAACACGGGTTTCATTCAACGGGGGGTTTGCGTTGGTTGCAAAAACTTCGTAAGGGTCATTTCCAAATCCACCCTGTATGGTTGTCTGAGCCGTTCCAGCATTCACGTTGATGTAAACTGCACTTGCAGCATCGTCTACGAGGCTAGAGCCCGTGCTACGGAAGCCTCGGATGTCTCCATTAGGACGGATAGCGATATCGCGAAGATCTTCGGTGTTCGTGCCGACGTCGTTCGTCAATTCACCCGTAAACGAATTGACTAGGAATACTTGGGTTCCAGTGTTCTGCCCAACCGTTCTGCTCAGATACAATGGAACATCAGCTAGGACGTACTCTACCCGCGATTGCAGAGGCAAGAAGTTAGGCGTTATCGGGCCTCGTCCGTTAGCACTAAGCGATCCATCAATGCGATCTTCAACAATGTATTGCCCGCTGCTGATGGGTTGAACTCGCACCCCAGCATCAATCGTTTGATTTGCATTGAGCCGATTAGCCAACACGGTTGGAACTTGAGTTCGATTGGTGAGTGCCAAGAAGTACCGACCAGCTCGCAATTCAACAGATCCGATAAACGGATCCAAGGTGCCTGTCGAACCACGACTAAGGTCCGATGTTCCCGTGCCCGGAGCAGAGGTTGAACGGTCGTCTAGGATATTGCTATTTTCGCCGAACTGAACGAGTCGCCCGTCTGTCACATTACCTTGAGCGTCAAAAACAGCTTCGTACAAATACATGGACATGTCCGCGCGGCCGATGCCGTCCGCGTAGTCCACATCGAAAACCGTGGACAGGTATTGTGCCAGCGGAGTCAACAAAGATTGGTAATTGATAGTGAACGTAAACCAGTCGACATCCGTCGCTGAATCCAAGTTGCCTGCAACGGCAATAGTACGACGGTCTGTTTGCAGAATGTTGCCAAGCTCTTGTGCTGTTTGGAGCGTGTTGTTCGCTCGAGCTTCAATCTCCGCATCTTCGCCCACAAGCGGCGAATGTCTTGGTACGCCGGATAGAGTGAGTCCGTTTTGAGCAAATCGAATATCGGCATAACTTACCGCTGATCCTGGCAGTTCTTGCGACTCGCCAAGTCTTACTTGCAATTGATACGAACCCTTGGATCGACCTTGTCCAACCGATGCAGGATCAGTCAATGCAATGATATTGGGTTGACCTGGCAATTGGTTGCTGCTTCGAACGCGAACATGGTAAAGAGTTGCTTCGTTTTCACGCCCTGGCAACACAACTCGTAGACCAGCATCTTTCGGATTCGTGCTGTAGTCATCACGAGCTTCTCCAACTGGATTGGCTACAGTTCTCGAAACAGAAATCGTCGGAACCTGAGTGATCGTGCTTTTTCGAAGTGGATTTACGCTGGTTCCCGGAAGAGTGGAGAATAGAGGATTTGCATTAGGCTGGGTTTCCTCCAAGTACGAATTGTCGGACAACGCTAGAATCGTGCCGTCTGCAGCAACTAGTTCCACAACAGTATCCAAACTGGATGTCGTACGATCGATATCCAACCATACTTCCGTTCGACCGTTTGCTGTAAAGCTGTAGACGTCGACATCCGATGGTTTGGTCAAGACACCTTGAACTTCGAATCCGAGACGTGCATTCTCGTCCCCGCTTGTCGCTAAACGGGCAACTTGACCCAAGTACTGCGCGGTGGAAGGACTGTTGTTGGCCGATGGGGCTGTAGCCCGTGCGGACTCACGCTCGGAAACCACTTCCACATTGCGATCATTCGAATACGTTTGCATGGACACCCCGTCCCAAGAGCCGGGGGATGCTTGCCGTTGAATCGCTGTAGGAATCAATTCCAAGAAGCTGGTAATTCTGGCGCTGGTCGAGTTCGGGTCGACTCGCCAAGAAAGAGCTGTCGATACATCTGCTACGCCGTAAGCCTGACCCAAGGTCGCATCAGCAAAAGGCGTTAAGTTGTTTGTGTTGATGTTTCCATCAAGCGTGTACGTTGTGCCAGCACCTACGATCGAGTTTTGTAGCGAAGGAGCTAGGTTTGCAGCCCAGCCTGTGTAAGTCGCATTTTGTAGGTTCACTCCTTGTTGGTAAACGCCACCATGCGAAAATCCTACGCGTTGGGCGTTGTTGACGCTGTTCGCTCGGAAATCATCTTGGCCAGGAGTCCCCGTGACATAGAGCAAGCTGTTGTTGCCGGCCTGAAACTCTTCGTCGAGATAATTGATGAAGTTGACATCGCCAAGCGGTTCGTCGCTAGACAGAACAAGCGTGTTGTACAGTCGTGACACACCATTATCGAACCGCGATTCAACTCGCCATCGCACGACCGCATTGTTGTTGCCTACGAACGTGCCTTCGCTGGCGACAAGGTCAGCTGACTCAAGTGTTGGCTGTCGCGTGATAGTCGTATTCTCAAGAGAAATGGCTTGACCACTCGTGCCAATATCGATGTAGTTACTGAACGCTCGCAATGCTTCTGCATCCGCAAACAGCTGAGTTCGGCCTTGAGCGGTTACCCGGGAAGTATCCCCGTTGTTGGTTCCGCCACCCGCACGCGGGAAGTAAGAGAAGAATCCAGGCCGATTCGGATCGACATTATTGTCAATACGAGTTCCCTGATTGACTTGGGTAATCGTTGGGAGAACGATACTGCTAGAGAGCGCTCCGGAACCATTGTTGTCGGTGTCGAAAGCAGCTCGGCCATCTGTTCCAAAACCTGCCCCCACCGTGTCGTCGGCAAGCGCAGTCAAGATAACTGGAAAGTTGGGTTGCCCGACAATTTGAACGCTACCGCCTATTCGATTGCTGAAATCTAGCGGGGTTCCGGTCGCGGTCAGTCCGGCCGTTGTCGGTCCGCCGCCGAATTTGACGACCAAGCTTTCTGTCGGCGCACTTCTCAATCGAAGGCCACCGTAAGTATGGAAGTTATCCGAAACGATGTCGTTCGAAACAATGTGAACAATGTCCGTGTCATCCCAAACGCTTTGCGTTGTCAGGGTTTGGCCACGAACCACCATGCCGTTCAAAAGGTTTCTGGACAATCGGTTCCCATCGATCAAAGGCCCCTGGTTTTCCAAGTGATCCAATGAACGCCCCAGCAAACCCGATTGACGGCCGGGATCATTTACGAAGTCTGGACCGAGCGAATTGACGTCGATGCTGATCGCCGCTGCACCGTTATCGTTGATTCGGTTGTTGACCAAAACAGGTTGAGCACCACGAACAAAAATGGTAGCAGCAGCGTTGTCGCCTCGTCCGGATCGATTGGTGATCGTAGATGCTTCGACGCCAGCCGCGTTGTTTTCAATTCGGGAATTCGACAACCGGAAGTCTGCTTGATGAACTTCGATGGCATTGAACGAAGCAAAGCCACCTTCGATTCGTGTTGTTCCACCAGCATACGAAAGGCGGTTGTAGTCCAACGAAGCAGAACTTCCGTGAGCAACGAAAACTCCACCCCAATCCCCAACCGAAGCATTGCGAACACCTCGCAATGACGCTGTATCAGCAGTTCCGCCCGCACCGTAAGTGCGGTCGCTCATGCTAGTCATGACGATTGGCAATCCGCTAGTTCCTTCTGCAATCAGCGATCCGCCCTCACGCACTTCGATTCTGGCTCCGCTGCTCTTCAGGATCACGCCCGGATCAATCACCAAGCTTCCGTCAAGCCGTGCCCGAATCTTGCTGGTCGTGACCAATGCAGCACCGGTCACGCTACCGTTGTCCAAAAAGGTTGTTGAGGTCGCGTCGAGTTGAGCGACCAAAGAATACCTGCCACCCGCAGAAGCATCGCTTCTATACAACCGACGCCCTGTGAAGATGGAGGGCTGCACAGGGACAGGCAAATTGTCAAGTCGAATGGAACTCAAGCCGAGCACGCTCAGCGATGATGTTGGTTCGGACGGAGCCGTTTCCTTGCCGCTCGAATCGATAAACACAATTCGATAGTTGTAGGTTCCTGCTGCCAAAGTTCCGCCTGCAACAACGGAAAGTGTCACAGCGGAACTGGACGGGGCGGCTAGATCCAGTGCGACTCCCGTTTGAGTGCCGTTGTCCAAGAAGCTTGTGGTCGTCGAGTTCAATTGACTTACAAGGCGATAGACCCCGGCGCCTGTGGCTTCACTTCGGTACAACCGACGAGCAACATACGGTAGGTTGCTGTTGACTGGAGGCAAATTGGTCAATTGGATCGAGCTGTTACCAACAACGGTTAGCGACTTCGTCGGGATCGAAGCAAGGCTCTCGTTACCGGAAGCATCTACGTAGACCAATCGATAATTGTAAGTCCCTGCAGCTAACGAACCGCCCGCAACCGGAACCAATTCCACAATCGTCGCTGGTGGCGAGGCAACATCTACGATGCCGCCGCCTGGTTGACCATCAATGATCAAATTCTCAGCGAACACGTGAGTGATATCAATGTCATCAAATCGCGCCGAAACGGTGATAGTCTCCAACGTGTCCGCAACGCCTGTTCGAGCGCGAACAAACAAACCGTTGATCGAGTTGTTGACGATGCGATTGCCGTGGATATCTGGACCGACACGGTCGAAGTCAGGGATAAACAGGCCGCTTGCTTGGGAGCGTAAATCGGCGAAGTCTGATTCCTTGAAGCTGTTTGGCGTAGCGGAAATCGCCGCATCGGCACTCAACGTGATCACGTTGTTGTAAATCGATGGGCGTGAGTTAATAAGATTGATCGGGGTAATGACCTGTGACAAGCCATCGACGACCACTTGGCCTCCACCATAACGAAGCTGCGAATGAATGATCGAATTCAGGAAAAGCCCATTGCGTTCTTTGTCGACCCGGGTCTCATCGCCGCCGTCGATTCCATTTCGGAAGTCAATTCCACCCCAATCGCCTGCCGCTGGTGCTGGCGGAGTTCGGTCTGGATTAAGCCCGATGCCAATCGGATCATTGATCGAAGTAACAATTACATTTTGGCCAGGAGTTCCCAACAACTGCAGCGAACCGCCGCTACGATCGACGCTGACGGTGGAGCTTCCCGCGCTGATTCGAGAACGGCCCATCTTGATGATCGCACCCGCATCAATCATGACGGTTACATTCTTCGGCACATCAAAGGTCGCACCGTCTGCTAGTGGATCGCCAAACCGATTGAATCCAATTTCATAAGCTCGGTTCTGGGTGTTGCCGAGAATTCGAACGCTGACAGCTCGGCTGCCCGAGATGTCTCTGGCTGCTTCATCTCTAGCATCTTGCAGAGCGCGTGCGATGGTATTGTAGGGGGCAGCAATCGTTCCATTGCCGCTAGCCGATGCGGTCTTGTCAACCCAAACCGTGTACGCGGACATATCGGCTTGCCCAACGGGCGGTGCTGCTCGATCAGGACGAGTCGGCATGAACCAATAATTGAATGTGCCACCAGGACGGCCGTCCCCGTCGCCATCCAAGGCAGTTGGAGTTCCCTCTACATCAACCAAGGTCGAAGCCGTTGGTGGTTTGTAATCGATGCGTAGTTGATACTTCCCTTCGGACTTGCCACCCAAACCGGAGTCTTCAATGTTCGGGTCGTATACGGTGTTACCTTTTGCACTCACGCCAACGATGTAATCGCCACCGCGATCCACGTTGATGGAGATACGAGGGTCGTCGCTGAAATAATCTTCGTTGGCAGCGATCTCAACCCATCTCGGTGAAGTCGTTGTTCCTTCATTGCGGTACAGACGCAACGATGCATCGAGCAAGCTCGAGTCGGCTTGTCGTTCCGCCAGGATCTGCAGACCTAGCTTGCCACCCTGACTTGGAACGGAAAATCGATACAGATCGATGTCCTTGCCTTCAGGCCGAAGGATAAACTGGCCGTGGATAATATCTGCGTTGCCAGGGAAAACGGCTTCGGGTCCCGTGCCAATAGGTAAATTGCTCTGAACTGTAAATTGCGGCAGTTCGTCTGCATTGCCAAGCCCTAGAAGCACCCCGATTCCACGCATGAAGGAACGGAATAGCTCGGTTCCAAATTGATTTTCGTTAGCTCGATTGAAGTCTTGGATGTCGATGACGACTGCTTCTTGGGACGGATTGGACAACAATCGGCCTGCAGCGTAAGTCAAAGATCCCGGGCGGTTGGCTTCGACCGTTGTCAAGGCTCCGACAGGATCGATTGCTTGCATGTCGCCAACGGCGATGGTAAGACCAAGGCTGTCACTTTCGGTAAATCGTACGCCAAGGTACTTTTCGTACAATGACATGATCTGACGAACCATGTCCTTCTGAGTCTCGGTAATCGCATTCAACTGAACGCTTTGATTGGCATTGCCCAGCAAAGTCGAGAAGTTGTAGTTGATGACAGCAATACCACTTACATCACTCGCCCTAACGATGTGTTGCTGATAGCGGTTGTTGCGATTGCCTTGTTCGTCGTTAGCGCCCGGGAAATCTAACGGGAACGGGCTTCCAGTGCTGTTATCAATCTTAGCATTGATGATTGCAGACTTTGCTCCAGGTCCCGTCAACCAGCTTCCACCTAAATCAACAGCCGTGTCAAATCGGCTACCAGCATCGCGGCCAGTTGGGTTCGAATCTCCTTCTTGATTGATAACGGATACCGAAGTGCCGGCAGGGTTCTGTTCATTGCCAATTCGCAAGCGAAGAGCCGTGATCGGCAGAGCAACTGCATTAGCATCGACGAACAGAGCGTCGATGTTTCGATTGAATACCAAGGAAGCTCGATTGAGCGTTGCGTCGTAGCTTACTGAAACTGGGTTAATTGGCCGAACCCCTGCCGCATTGGCCGAGTTGCCCGTATACACCAATTCATAATAGATTGGCTTCACCGCTTCAATTGGGTCCAAATCATCGTCGTTGAAGAAGACGTGAATCTGGTTCCTCAATTGGCTCAGCGAGCCATTCGATGCGCGAACGACTGGTTGAGGCACAACCGACTGAACGGTGGTTCCTAGATCCAAATCAAAACGGATACTCTGATTTACCCCGTTGTTGAATGCCAAACCATTCACGTTCCGAAGAGTAAATGGTCCAGTGCCAAGAATATCAATTAGATAAGAGTCATCAGGAAGCGTCTCCGCGAATCGGACAACCACTTCGCGATCGGAATCGCCAAAGCCAACGTACGAAGGCGTGAGCGTTACGTCGTCCCCTGCAAGAAGATTCAGCTGAAGAGGTGTGGCAAAGTTACCGCCAATGCGAGCGAATGACGCACCGCTGATCAGACGACCTTGGACGACCAAGCGAGCTTCATTGGAGTTGTTGATGGCGTTCAATAGCTCTTGAACAGTGGTAGCAAACCGAGCGTTGCTGTTCACTTCGACACGAATGTTTTGACCATCTACGAGGACCGAAGGAGCTCCTTGTCCGCCGTAATCTCGAGAGACGATTTCAATCCGAGCCGTGGTTCCCGGCCGAGTTGTAATGAACTCAACCTGAAGCGTGGTTGTTCCCGAGTTGAGATTGGAGGATACGCGAGCCGAGTTAGCCCCTTGCAAAGTCAAGATTTGATTCACGGGGACGGTGTCGGCAATCACGGTGCTTTCTGACCCGCGCAGTCGCTTGACCAAGACCTTCGATGCGACAGCAACGTCCTCGCTCATCGCCCGGACCAAGTCCGCTGCGGTGGTTTTACTTCCCGCCAGTACGTTTACTTCGATGTTGATTCGGTTCCCTTCGACCCTCAACAAAGGCCAGCTTGCCGGCTTTCCAGCAGGGCCAGTCGTTCGGGATGCCTGGGTGAATCGGAGCTCAAGCCCATTGCCCTGCTGGCCCGGAAGCGATGCACTAAAGTCCAGAACGACTTGGCTATTGGTTCCTAAGTCGGTGCTCAGATAAGCACTTTCCAAGACGCCATCGCCGCCCGATCGCTTGAACTGAATGCCAGACAGCGTGTTTGCATCCAACGCCGTGGTATCGTCAAACCGAAGCACGATTTCGCGAGGACTGGTGTTCAGCACGGTGGCATTCGCCCCCGTCGCACCAATAGCGATTAAAGATCCTTCGTTAGGCTGTACACCAATCAATTGCGGACCAGCCGCCATTAGGTGTCTAGCTTCCAAAGATTCCAGCAACGAATTGCGAACCCGCAATTGCTTGCGTTTCTTTCCGCGAATGCTTCGAGGATTTTTGCTGGAAAAAGAACCACTTCCGAAACCGACGGTGGTCATCTACGAACCTCATCAGGTGCCAAAAACAAGGACCAATACGTATAGCGACAAAACAGGGAGCCGCAATTTCGAGTCTAATTCGCTCCGCTGACAATGCAACGAATCAACAGCCTTTAGGAGAGACTTCCCTCATTGCAAGTCGTTTTAAGTCCAACACTTGCTCTGAAATCGGCCATACAATCATCAAGGGTGTTACAATTCAATGCCTGCTTTGGAGGGGGGGAACCGCAAAAAAGTTCCCCAACTGTCTCTTTCTAAGAATCATTCCGAAGAATACAAAGAAGGGGCATGCCTAAACCCCTTGAAAGTGGGTCGAAGCTGACCCATCCCAAAAAACCCTATTTTTCCCTGCAAAAACCAGACTCATTATGTTTCAGTCGCTTCAAGAAGGTCTCCAGTCCGCGTTTCAATCTTTGCGCGGTAAAGGGAAATTGACCGAAGCAAACATGCGGGAAGGGATGGCCATGGTCGAAAAATCCATGGTCGATGCGGACGTTAATATCGATGTAGTCCGGAAGTTCATGTCGGACGTGACTTCTGCTGCAGAAGGTCGACGAGTTTTATTTTCTCTTCGGCCTCACGAAGAGCTAATTAAGATCGTTTACGAAGAATTGGTCGCCCTGCTCGGCCCTGTCGACAACTCCATCCCCATGAAGCGAGGCCAGCTGACCAGCATCATGATGTGCGGTCTGCAAGGGGCTGGAAAAACAACGACCTGCGGCAAATTAGCCACGCTTATCAAAGAGCAAAAGCTGAAGCCGTTTTTGATCGCAGCTGACTTGCAACGCCCTGCAGCTATCGAGCAATTGCACGTGCTGGGGCGGCAATTGGGGGTTGGGGTCTTCAGCCAAGTCGGTGCGACAGACCCAGTTGCGGTTTGCCGTGAAGGGCTTGCGCAGGCCAAGGCCAACGGGGCAGATGTCGCCATCTTTGATACGGCCGGTCGACTTGCGATTGACGCAGAGCTCATGGACCAGCTCAAGCAGATCGACAAACACATCGCCCCTCAACAAGTCTACCTAGTGGTGGACGGCATGACGGGCCAAGACGCGGTCAACAGCGCAAAGGCCTTCAATGAAGCCCTTTCGATCGACGGCGTCATCATGACGAAGCTCGACGGGGATGCTCGCGGTGGGGCGCTGCTCAGCGTCAAGGCTGCGACGCAGGTTCCCATCAAGTTCATCGGAACCGGCGAACATATGGACGCCCTGGAGCCGTTTCGGCCCGAGGGGATGGCAAGCCGAATCCTGGAAATGGGCGATATTGTCGAAGTCGCTCGCGAAGCACACCGCCTGATTGACGACCGCGAACGGAAGCAGCTGGAAGAAAGAATGTCCAAGGGAATTTTCACCCTTGGTGACTTTCGGGACATGATGCAGAAGCTTCGCAAGCCAGGGCTCATGACGAAAATGCTGACCCTGATGCCCGGCATGGGGGACTTGTCCAAGATGATGGCCAACGCAGACAGCGAAAAGGAAATGCGTCGCCTGACAGGCATCGTCGACTCCATGACTCCCAGCGAACGCAAAAACCCAAAACTCATTGATCCTTCCAGGAAAAGCCGAATCGCCAAAGGCTGCGGCGTTCAACCGAATCAGGTCAGTGACCTGGTGAAGCAATTTGAAATGCTCGCACCAATGTTGCAAATGGCAACCAGCGGTAGCATGGGGGATAAAATGAAAATGATGCAGCAAATGCAAGGCATGATGGCCAACAACCCTTTCGGCCCCCCTGCCAACATGAAAATCAAAGGCAGCACCGGCAAGCGACTCACTCCCAAAGAGCGTGAAAAGCTGCAAAAAGAACGGGATCGGCTCCTGAAAAAGAAGAAAAAAGGCTAAGCAAACTTGCCCCAATTGAGCCGCGGGCGCTAGCCGCGCCCAAGAGTGTTGATGGAAATTTAGCAAGCAGGCTAATGAGAAGTGCCAAAAAATTTCAAAATACATCTCCACACCGACCTTGGAAGTCGTTATCCTTTCACCCCCTTCAACGTCAGTTTTCATGGAGATGTAGCACAGTGTCGGTTCGTATTCGAATGAAACGTATGGGCAGGAAAAACCGCCCTTTTTATCGTCTTTGCGCCATCGATCAACGCAGTCCACGTGATGGACGCGTTCTCGAGGAATTGGGTCACTACGATCCAATGTGCCGCGAAACAGATGCACGAGCCATCCTGAAGGGTGACCGAATCAAACACTGGATCAGTGTTGGTGCTCAGCCAAGCGAAAACGTACAAGTTCTTATTAAGAAGTACGGTTCGGAAGGTACTCACCTGAAGCAGCAAGAAGAAGCACTCAGCCGTTTGGGCCGTCAGCCAATCAAACAGCCTGTCGCTGCATCGTAGTTGCTCCTCGGTAATGCGATTTGATATCGTAACCCTGTTTCCTCAGATTTTCTCTGGCTACTTGAGCCAGAGTCTTCTTGCTAAAGCGATCGATCGTGGACTAGTAGAGATCCACATTCACGACCTAAGAGAATGGTCGACCGATCTCAAGCATCATAAGATCGACGACCGCCCGTATGGGGGCGGCCCCGGAATGTTGATCTGTGTAGAACCAGTAATCAATTGCGTCGAAGCCGTTCAGAAAATGAGCGACACGCCCGGGGTGGTCATGCTGACTACGCCTCAAGGGGACCGTTTGGATCAGCGAGGTGTCGAGCAGTACTCGCAATTGAATCGAATTATTCTGCTATGTGGTAGGTACGAGGGGTTCGATCAGCGAGTCATCGACATTCTTGATCCCGTGGAGATCAGCATCGGAGACTATGTCCTCAATGGGGGCGAAGTCGCTTCGATGGTTTTGGTGGATTCCACCATACGCATGATTCCAGGAGTTCTGGGTGATGAGCAAAGCAGTTGGGATGATTCTTTCTCGCGAGGAAATCGCTTGCTGGAGTTTCCGCAGTACACGCGCCCACCATCTTTTCGTGGGCACGACGTACCTGAAATTCTATTGAGCGGTGATCATGGAAAAATTGCAGACTGGCGTAGCAAGCAAGCCATGGAGAAAACCAAACGTCGGCGCAGCGACTTGCTCGAGTAATCCCGTCTTGCCGGGCAGTCTCCCTCGTTGAATCTAGCCGCAAAGTACGTCCACCCCTGGTTCTGCCCACTTTTCTCTTCTTGAAAAGAGTCTGTTGAAAAATGTGGGTCGGAAAATTTCAGAACCTGAATTCCGCTAACTATTTTTCGCCCCACATTTTTCGACAATTCCGCACTCGAATCAATCCAATGCGAAATACGAAACTCGTTCTTCATGGGTCATGTTAGCGAATGCCTTCTTCATGGCTTTTCGATCTTTGGCACTAGCGGAAAGATAGGCTTGCTCGTTCTTAAATTTCTCCAGAAGCTCCAAATCTTTTGCATCGGTGTTGGCGGAAGTGTCCGAATTTGCTTCTGCATTTTCGTTTGCCACCAATCCAACTTTTGCACTGATCGATTCGAGATGACTCAGCTTATCTACGACGACCTTGCTGGCATTTCGCCAAGCAATGAGTTCCGTAACCTGAATGATGATGCTGTTGATCATCTCCTCGCTGCCGATACCGGTTTCCCTTTTACAACGGTCCACCAGTTCCTCGATGTCCATGTACTCCTCACGCCGACTCAACCATAGCAGCCACTGCCTGATCACCTCACGATGCTTACCACGAGGGGGGGCCACCTTTGGCTCATGAAAAACGACAGCAAAAAGCCGGACTGCCGCAGTGTATCGGCTGCTCTCATCGGGATAAAAGTTGGTCAGTTTGTAGTACCGGGCATCTACGATCCCATCCCGCAGATACGGCTTTGGCGAGTAGCCGTACCGCTCTTCGAATTCAGCGATTTTTTGCGTATCGCCACTCATCGCAGTTATGTACTCGCTCAAATACTGAACTATCAACATCGGTGGCCCGCTACTTCGTATGCTTTCGTTTTGTTTTTTCTGATTAATTCAAACAAGGATTCTGTGGTTTAACGTAATGCAATTCCGTTTTTGGTTCTCGGTTCCATTGGCCTTTTCTGAGTCGCTTCGATGGGGACGTGTATCTCACTTGCATTCCTTCCATGCTGCAAAATCAGCCTTGCTCCATCGTATACTTGGGTCCCAGCTTTGCAATCGCAACCGAAGCGAGACCTCTCTAGACGGCGCAAACCACTGACAAGGTCACTCCTTTTTGAAAAGAGTCTGTCGAAAAATGTGGGGCGAAAAATTTGCGAGCCCTACTTCGGCTAACTATTTTTCGCCCCACATTTTTCGACAGCAACCATCCCGAAATCCGAAGGATTAGCCGGTGCTCACAAGATCGTTCGGCGTTTAATGACGCCACCCTTCGCATCCAGAACGGGCAAGATAACAGTGAATGCGTTTGGGTCGTTGCGTTTTACGATCAGTTCCAGCTTGGTGATTTCCAATCGCGTGATGACGCAGAAAAGAACTTCTTGCTCCGTTCCGCTGTAGCCCCCCAATGTTTTAAAGTTAGTAACGCCCCGCCCCAGTTCTTCTAGAAGGGACTTGCGAATGGCGTCTCGATGTTCGGTCATGATCATCACGCCGTTGTAGGCCTCGATGCCGTGAAGCAAATAGTCGATGGTCTTCGAGGCTGCTAAGTAGGTAAGCATGGAATAGAGAGCTGGTTCAACCCCCAGGAAGACAGCAGCCACGGAGAAGATAATGATGTTGAGTCCGAGGATCACTTCCCCGACCGTCGCAAAGGTGCGAGAACTGAGTACGACAGCCAAAATTTCAGTTCCGTCCAATACCCCGCCGCTTCGAATGGCAAGTCCCACGCCTGCACCGATGAAGAAGCCGCCAAAGGCCGCCCCAAGAAACTTATCGGTGGTCAAATGGGGTAAAGGCACCAGAGCCACGGTCAGGGCGAGTACCAGAATGGCGACACCACTTTGTATGGCAAACATACGACCAATGAGCCTGTTTGCTATCAAAACAAATGGTACGTTCACCAGAACTAACCAAATGGAGAGCGGAACTGGTGTCAAGTCTGCGAGCAACATGGAAATGCCCGTGATGCCCCCATCGATAAAGCCATTGGGGAGCAAGAAGCACTCGAGCCCGATAGCTGCGCAAAGAACTCCGAAAAGCAAGAAAAGCCAATTGAGCAAGGCTGAGATTATCTGGTTGTTGAACATGGTCGCGATTGTAGCCAATGCTCCATTTTCCAAAACCCGAACTTGCGATTTTTGAATGCCAGCTTACTTGAACAGAGTCGCTGGATCGGCTTCCCATAGTTTTCGTACGGCGAGCGCGCCGCTGATCGCGCACATTACGAAGGTCAGGCAAAACACCAGCAGAATCCGTAAGGGGCTCAACTGCATCACCAAGCCTGTCCATTCTGACAACAATTGGTACAGAAGCCAACTGAAAAGCCAGCCGGGAAAGAAACCAAAAATGCTCAAATAAAACGACTGAGTCATTACGAACCGCAAGAAGTAGTACGGGCCATAGCCCATCGCTTTCAATGTCGCAAACTCCGCCAAGTGATCGTGGATGTCCGTAAACAAGATTTGATAACAAATAATTACACCGACAAAAAGCCCCATGACCGTGCCGATCGAAAAGATGATCCCGATCGGCGTGTTGGTCGCCCAGAATCCAATCTCCCGTTGAATGAGTGCTTCCCGATCGTAAACTCGGACGGCATCCCCCAGCAGGCTTTGAAGCTCCGCTTGGACAGCCAGTTTGTCGGTTCCTGGTTGCAGCATCACCAGCCCCAGGTCCACAGCTGCCAAAGGTGGGTTGCGACCGTTGCGGAACGGGAAATAGTGCTCGACTCCTCGTTCTGTCATCACGATCGATCCGTCGTAGACAAAATCAGTGCCTATCTCCACCCATTCTTGCATTTGGATCTTCTTGCCGGAGAGTTCGATTTCTTGGCTCTGAAGCGTTTTCAAATCGTACTTTTCGAATCCGTACTTGGCCTTGCTTTTGCGATCGACCAGCGCATCGTCACGATCTTGCAAGAGCTTGCACTTGGCGTTCATATCCGAGTCGATAAACACTTTGCAATCCAGGGGAACACCTATTGCTCGAATCGACCGGGAAACGTTTCCGATGACTCGGATTTCGGCCATCGCACGATCGATGTACAGTGGGTTGGCTTCACGGACCGTATCCAATCCACGCGCCCTTAAGATAAGCCCAAAGTCAAATCGTTGTTCGCTTGGGACCGTGTAGCGAGCAGGGCTGATGATGATCAAATCCGCCCGAAGGAGCCTTAAGACTTGCACGGTGCTGTCGAACAGACCGTTGAGAAAACCGATCTGCATGAACATCAGGATGACGGCAAAACCGATCCCGGACGAAGCGAGCGCCAGCTTGGGGTAACTTGAGGTTGTGTTTAGCCAAGCCAGTGGAGTTTGCATCGGAGCGTGCTAACGTATTGCCGTTCTTGCTTCTGGCTCCGTTCGAGCTGGAAGGGACGCATAGAATGCAGCCTCATCCACCCCATCTCCATCGAAATCACCGACTACGACTTGGCCAGCTTCCCCTTCGATTTCAAAGATGCGATCGGTTGCGTCCCATTTGCCGTTTCCGTTGCTATCGACGATCAAATCACGTCCGCGAACCACGGCAATTTCGTCCAAGCCGTCTCCATTGAAATCACCTACCACGGCGATATCGCCTGGCTTGCCGAAATCAAAGAAGGAATCATCTTGTTCGCTAAAGCGTCCGTCACCATTCACATCGATCTTCCATTTTCCATTGCTGAAGATCCCAAGTGTCGAAACCCCGTCCCCATTGAAGTCGCCGGCAACTGGTTGGTGTGATTCTGTTCCAAAGCGGAAGACGTGATCAACAACATCTGAACGCGGTTCGCCCGCGACGCTGCGCTGCATCAAACGTTCTTGCCCAGGTACTGTATTGCGAGGGGGCAAGTTCTTTGGGATTGCGACCAGCAAATTGTCCGTGTGATTCTCGGGGTCGGGAAGACCTGGTTCTTTTGCAAGGGCTTCTTCGTCTCCCTCCCATTCGGGTCCAAAGATTCCAATGTCATCCTTGCCATCGTTGTCCCAATCACCAACAACAGGCAGGTCGGCTTTGTCACCCAGCTTGGCCCACAGATCGCCTGAATCCCAGACTCCATTTCCATTGATGTCCAGCAACCATTCCCCGTCTTTGAACAGGGCCAGTTCATCGCGTCCATCGCCATTAAAATCCCCGGCTAAATGGATCGCACCATCCACATCAAAGGCATCTCGAGACAAGCGAGCTGGCTTTTTCTTGTTGGTAGAAACGATGACCCATCTACCGCGATCAATGGTATCGATCGTCCATTGGCTGGTGTTCAGGATCTTGGTTGCGTCGGCAACTCGTTCACGGCTGACTTCTTTATCGACGCGGTGGCCTCGGGGCTCGCCCGCGTTGACCACGCTGAGGTGCCAAGTGTACTCGCTGGAATAGCCAATCGCGGCTTCATCGGGTCTTCCGACGATCGGTGGCGGAATCACCAAGACGCGTTCGAAGGGCAGGGTCACGAATCCATTGACAGGTGGTGGATTGTTCGGCGGTGGCGTTACGGGTGGAGGTGGTGCAGGCGGTGGAGCCTTCGTCACTACGACCTCGCTAAAATTGTTTTCAACAGAACGATTGCCGGCGTTCAAGTTGATCATCAAAATGGCATCGCGACCAGGATTGGTGGCAGGATTGATCGACAGAAGTTCGATGATCCCTTGTTGCTGGGAATCACCGATGATGTCGTCGGCATTGATACTGAAGCCGCCAATCGACCCAGCCGTATCGCGTCCATCAAAGTACCCATCAGGCTGAACTTGATAGATATGATAAGCTCCAGGACGCAAGCCTTTGAATTCGTAGAAACCGTTGCTGTCCGTCAGCACGCGAATCGTGGGCGTATTGTAGATTCCTGGCAGAGCGTTTCGCGAGCTTAGGCGTTCCCCTGTTCGCGTACGCAGCTCCAGTACGACGCTTCCAATGGGTGCATCACCGGCATTTCGAATTCCATCTCGTAATCCCTTCAAGACCAAAGGTGGCTGCCCATTTTCGGTTTCGATGGGCTCGCCGTCTTGAAACACATAACCGGAGATGCTTGCAGGAGGCACTTCACAAAAGTCAAGCTCTCGAAGACTCTGACCAGATCGAAGCGTAATGCTTGCCAACAAGTCAACGATGCTCGTGTCGGCAACTCCGGGAGGTGCCATTTGTCCACCTTGGAAGTAACCGTCAGGTTGAATCTCGCGGACGGAGTATTGTCCGGGTACCAAGCCTTCGAATCGGTATTCACCATTGGCGTTGGTCAGTGTTGTTCGAACCACTTGTCCTTGCACATTGAGAAGCTCGATGCGAACTCCTTCAATAGGTGACTCTTCGGGGTCCAAGATGCAGTCTTCGTCGAGATCCGCGAAAACCTTTCCTTCCAAGGAGGCAGGTCTTTGTTCGCAGAAATCATAGCGTAGAGCTTGCACCCCCGAACCGATAGCGATTGCAGAGATCAAGTCGGCGACGCTATCGTTGCCTCCCTCGCTGCCCGCTTTTTGTCCGCCTTGCAGGTATCCCGCTGGTTGCGTCTCACGCAGGGTGTAGGTTCCAGGTCGTAGATTGTCGAACTGGTAATTGCCTAATGCGTCCGTCCGGGTGGACGCGACCACGGTTCCGTTTCCATTCAATAGCTCGATCAAAACATTCGAGATGGGGACTTCGCCGGGATCCCGCACACAATCCCCATCAGCGTCTTCATAGACATTGCCCGCGATGCTCGACGATAGAATTTCGCCAAAGTCATAACGAATTCCGTCCATGCCTGAAGGCAAGTTAATCGCTTGGATCGAATCGATTCCAGACAATTGGCCGACCGCTTGTCCACCGATCGTGCCTACTCGGTCTTTACCGTCTAGGAAACCAGCCGGCGTGACTTCTTCGATTCGATAAATGCCTTTTCTCAAGGATGAGAAGCGATATTGCCCCTGAGCGTTGGTTACCGTTTCTGCAATCACAAGGCCAGATTCATTCAGCAAACGAATCGTTGCACCTGGGATCGATGGCTCGGATACTTGACGCAATCCGTCGTCATTGTCGTCGCGATAGACCTCTCCTGAAAGGGACGCCGGTGGCTGTTCGCAGAAGTCATAATTGATCCCTTGTTGTCCACCGCCCAACTGGATCAGTTCTATTCGCGTTCCGCTGACAGCTTGTCCGACGTTGGTTCCACCCACCGTTCCGGCACGTGATCCGCCATCTAATAGATCTAGAGGCTGGGTTTGCAGGATGCTGTAGACGCCCGAGGGCAGGTTGTCGAATTGGTAGGTGCCATCGGCTCCTGTGAAGGTCGTTGCAACGATAGCTCCGGTTGCATTCACAAGCTCGATCTTGACACCTGGCAGAGGCGATTTCGAATTCGGTTCTGTGGAGAAGCAGTCGAATCCGGGCAAGGCGACGCAAACATGTCCCGACAAACTAGCGGGTTCGATTTCTCCGAAATTGAACTCGATACCACTTTCGTTTCCATCGAGCCTAATTTCTGTGATTTCGTCATTGACCGTCGAGCTACCGCGCGGTGCGCCGCCGACAGTGCCAGGTGACTCTTTCCCGTCTAAGAACCCAACAGGTTGCACGGTTTCCACGATCCGATATCGACCGGGTGGTAGGCTGAGGAATTGATAGAAACCTTGCGAATTGGTGCGAGTTGTTTGGTTGACGGCGCCAACGAGTGTATCCAGGGAAACGATTTGGATTTCAACACCAGCGATCCCCGTTTCACCCGCTTCCCGTAGGCCATCGTTGTCGTTGTCTCGATAGACATATCCGCTGATCTGCACCGGCTGAGCCTCTGCAAAATCTAGCCGCGTGCCTCGGCTGTCACCTTGCAGAATTGCAATGCCAGTCAACAAGTCTTTGTCATTGGCGACAGTTTGCCCAAGGACGGAGCTTCCATCTAGCAAACCGGGAATCGCACCGACACTTTGATAACCTGCGGGTTGGGTTTCGCGAATCTGATAAGTCCCAGGCGCCAGGCCAAGTTCAAGACCGAAGCGATAGCGTCCTTGCGAATCGGTGGTGGTGCTCAGGTTGGTGCTGGTGTAGGTACCGTTGGTTAGGCGGAACAAGGTCAGCGTGACACCGCTGATCCCCTGTTCGCCCAGGTCTTGGGTCAAATTGATGTTGTTGTCAGCGAATACAGTACCTGATAACTCAATCGGTTTCGGGACTTGAGTGACGGTTGCAGCAGCCCCTGCAGTTCGATCTCGCAAACCTGCAACATCATCGCCGGGCAAATCCAATCCTGTGCTGGCAAGGACTGGGTCGTAGGCATTGACGAACACGCCTTCCGCGCTCGCGTTTTCAAATCGAGGCGCGGTGAAGCTGGCTCGGATTTTCGAATCAGCGAACTCAACGCCCGAGGTGATTGGGTCGACGTCGGGATTCATGACCGATGGGTTTGAGTCACCACGGTAACGCTGAATTTCATCGACATCGATTGAGAACTTGACTTTGTCCCCCGCGAAGAAGTTCTCGAAAGTGAGAACCAATAGCATGCCACCATCCGTGACAGTCGCGCTGACTCGCGCGTTGGGAGATGCGGCGGTCAATGATTCGAGCTTGTACGGGAATGCGTGGTCGGCACCGAGGCTAGCGACGTTCTCGATCGTGTCGAAAAAGTTATCCCCATTGGAGAAACCCGGAGTTCCCTGATCAGAATCGATGACCAATCGAGTCAGTTGGGTTCCAGCGGCTCCACCGCGAAACGTAACATAGAACGAGTCACCATGAGCATCGTCACCGTTATCTTCTTCGACGTAGACACCGCCAACCCAAAGCGGATCGACGTTGAAAACAACTCTCGCTTCGAGCGATTCGACAGTCGAATGCCTTACGGACTTGGTCGAAGATCTCACGTTATTCCTTGCTGAGCATGAAGGGCGAGGAGCTGCTTGCGCTTCCGGTCGGTCGGAAGGAAAAAGTCCTGTCATCAGGTTTTTCTTCATTTGGCTGATACGCTTTTTCCAATTACTTGATGGCATCGCCTGCCCCCGAGTCTTCGAATTGTGCAGCTACAGGATGGACGTAACGTCCCTTGGTTTTCGAATCGCTGATTGCTTCTGCGATATCCCAAATTCGAATCGTGGTATCGAAGCTTCCCGAAATGAGCTTGTCACCAGCCTTTCGAAGTATCGAAACAGATCCATCGTGACCAACCAACTTGATCGATGCCTGTTGATCGTCCTTCCCAACGAGTCGTATAGAATTGTCACTTCCTGCGATCGCAAACAGGTTCTCTGAAAGCAAGCACAGGCCCATCAGTTTCCCGCCGGGGATTTCAGACATGCCAAGGACGGTTCGCGATGCGATGTCAAAGTGAACGATTCTTCGATCTTCTCCTACCGATGTCAGTTTGGTGCCGTCGTCGGAGAATCGAATGGTGCGTATTCGGTCGAAGTGGAGCGGCGACGCAACATCGTCTGCGTGATCATTGGAGCTCAACGAGCTTGGTAACTGATTCAAGGAAGAGCCGGGATTGTTACGGTCAATGCGTCGGACTCGCAAGACACCATCCCGGCCGCCATAGGCTAGCCACTGGCGATCTGGCGAACAGGCGATCGTTCGGACATCTTTGCACTCGCAAACATGAGCGATTGACAGATTCGGCTGATCATTCAGCGACAAGTAAAGATTATCGCCGAATCCGGCAGTGTAAATTTGGGACTCATCGATGTATGACAGAGCTAGCAGCGCATGCCCGGCAGCTTGTGTTTTGTGTAGTTTGGGTGCGTCGCCAAGTTGCCAGCGGCGCAGAGTGCCATCATTGCTGCAGGAGGCCAGCTCATTTCCGCTCGGCGAAAACTCGAGGCCCTTCACCCAATCTGTGTGCCCTTGAAGAGTTGTCCGGGTGGCACCAGTTCGAATCGATACGATGCGAATTGCGTGGTCGTCGCCAGCAGCTGCAATCCATTCTCCGTCAGGCGAGATGCTCATTGCGGTAACCACAGGCGGATCGGATCGTTCCGGAATGCCCAGTAGCTGGATCACGTTCACAAAGGGGCGGCTGCCAAGCTCCTGAGTCGCAGTGTCTTGAGCAAGCGTAGGGTGCAATGTTCCCAAAACGAAAGGCACTAGGGAGACAACAGCGAGCCACGAAGAAAATGGTCGTAGACTTTGGGTCTCGGAGTTCGACGTTTTCACGATATCCAAGCAGACGTTTCGGTCTCGATGGTTTCGCATGTTCCTGACCCTCCTTGATCGACCCGAATTCCTCGAAGCGAAAACACTCCAATGGTTCTCTCGTTATCGACCGAGGACCGCCCTGTCTTTTGTGAGAATTGGTAAATTGAGGGGGAAATCCGGCCTGCGTTTACTTTGCCATGCTGGTTGTAGCGGCGTCGGGCCCTATGTTCTGGTCTAGACAAGTTTTGGTTTGCTGCCGATCGGCCAATTGGCTTCGGGCGAGGCGGAGATTTTCAAAAATTCACCAAAGTGAATAAAATGCGAGGTTTCCGCGTAGCATCTGGCGGCTATAATGAGGCCTGATCCTACACGAGCTACCGATAATGGGATTCCTCGCCCCGTTACAGAATGGCAGTTAGTTTCCCTTAATATCGCTTATCTGGTCGTTAGCCGGACCTTGGGATTGATCTCGAGTGTTCGGATTTCTTATACAGAGCCACGTTATTGAGGGCGGCATTTTGACGCCAGGCCCCAACCACCACCCTTACGCAAGCGAAGCGAAATGAATACCTACAGTCTCGATTACATCGATGACTTATATGTGCGTTACATCCAAGATCCAACCAGCGTGTCGGATGTATGGAAGAAATACTTTGAGGAGTTTTCGTTAGCAGCACAGTCGGATGGACTGTTCGCAGATTCGGGCGACGACCAGCCCGCCGTATCTGCGATCACTCCGGAATCGCTCCCGGACGCTCTTTGGCTTGCGAAGATGCAGGAACGCGTCGACCAATTGGTCCGCGAGTATCGCGTTCGAGGTCACTTGATGGCTCGTATCGATCCATTGGGTTTGACGCGAAAGGGACCACCTGAATTGGACCCGCATTCCCATGGTTTGACCGAGGATGACCTTCGACGTCCATTCGCTTCGCCAACGGCGGAATATGCTAACGGCCGCACCCTTGCGGACATTATTGAAAAGCTCCGAAACACCTATTGCCGTAGCATCGGTGCCCAGTTCATGCACATCGACAACCGCAACATCCGCGACTGGTTGCAACGTCGAATGGAAACGACGGAGAACCGGCTTGCCTTGTCGCATGAAGTTCAAACAAGGATCTACACCAAGCTTGCTGACGCGACGATTTTCGAAGAGTTTGTTCGCAAGAAGTACGCGACAGCCAAGACTTTTTCGTTGGAAGGTGCCGAAAGTTTGATCCCGCTGTTGGATCGAGCGCTTGAAAAGGCTGGCCAACATGGAACAACGGGCGTGGTTCTGGCGATGGCACACCGCGGTCGATTGAATGTTCTAGCGAACATCATGGGCAAACGTGCTCAGAGCATCTTCTGGTCGTTCGACGATCCCAAGCCAGAATTGTTTCGTGGGGGTGGCGACGTGAAGTACCACATGGGTTACAGCAGCGACTGGACGACCAGCACCGGTCAAAAGGTTCATATCTCGCTTTGCTTCAATCCCAGCCATCTTGAATTCGTGAATCCTGTGGCTCTTGGCCGATGCCGTGCGAAACAAGACCGTGCCGGGGATATTCATCGCACCGACAACATGACCATCTTGATTCACGGTGACGCGGCCTTCATTGGCGAAGGAGTCGTTCAAGAGACGCTCAATCTTAGCGAATTGCCAGGCTACCGAACGGGTGGCACCCTTCACATTGTTCTCAACAATCAAATCGGCTTCACGACGGAGCCAGAAGAAGCAAGAAGTTGCACCTATGCGACAGACATCGCAAAAATGCTGCAAATTCCAATCTTCCATGTCAACGGCGAAGATCCCGAAGCGGTCGCCCAAGTGGTGAATATCGCGATGGACTTCCGCAAGGAGTTCGAGAAGGACGTCGTCATCGACATGTACGCTTATCGCCGTTTGGGGCACAACGAAGGGGATGAGCCTCGGTACACTCAGCCGTTGATGTACGCGGCCATCGACAAGCGAAAGAATGTTCGTGAAAGCTATCTAGAGCATTTGCTCAACATGAACGAGTTAACTCGCCAAGAAGCCGACATGATTGCGGAAGTTCGGCACAGCCGGCTTTCGCGAGAATTCGAGTTGGCGAAGACAGAACCGTTTGTTCATGACCTGCAAACCATGACCGGATACTGGGCGGGCTACTACGGGGGCAATGAACGAGAGGACGAACAAGTCTCAACCGCGATCCCCCGATCGATCGCATCCGACTTGATTGGGAAAGCATGCACTGTACCATCAGGTTTCAACCTTCACAAAAAACTGGTTCGTCAGTTCGATGACCGTCGCGAAATGGGAATGGGCAAAATCCCCTTGGATTGGGCGACCGCCGAATCCTTGGCTTTTGCATCGTTGCTCGCGGAAGGGCATCCCGTACGTTTGTCGGGACAAGATTGCGAGCGAGGTACGTTTTCACAGCGTCATGCGGTCGTACGCGACACGGAAGACAACAAAAAGTACATGCCGCTTGGCCACCTGGGTCCGAATCAAGCAAGGATCGAGATCATTAACAGCCCTCTTTCCGAAGCGGCCGTTCTTGGCTTCGAGTACGGCTATAGCCTCGACTGTCCCGAAGGGCTCATCCTTTGGGAAGCACAGTTCGGCGACTTTTGGAACGTCGCTCAATGCGTTGTGGATCAGTTCATCACCAGTGCAGAAGATAAATGGCGACGATTGAGTCGACTGGTAATGTTGTTGCCACACGGATTTGAAGGGCAAGGTCCCGAACACTGCAGCGCACGTCTAGAGCGATTCTTGCTGCTGAC
Source organism: Planctomycetaceae bacterium (assembly GCA_027487485.1). Lineage (GTDB taxonomy): Bacteria > Planctomycetota > Planctomycetia > Pirellulales > Pirellulaceae > JBKCUI01. The sequence goes on from JAIYDN010000052.1 coordinate 241,295, forward strand.
CGCAGAGCACAATGTTCAAGTCACTCAGCCTTCGACTCCTGCACAGTACTTTCACCTTCTCCGACGTCAGGTGAAGTCGAAGTGGAGCAAGCCATTGATCGTGCTGACTCCAAAGAGCCTATTGCGAAATAAGACGTGCGTGTCGACGCTGGAAGATATCGAGCATGGTCACTTCCAAAAGATTATTGGCGATGATCGGCCGGCAGGAACTCCGACGTCGAAGATCGTCATGTCGACTGGCAAAGCGTACTACGATTTGCTCGCTGAAAGAACCAAGCTGGGACGAACCGACGTGGCGTTGATTCGAATCGAGCAATTCTATCCGCTCGAAGCCAGCCGCGTTCTCGAAGCATTGAGCAGTTACGCGACAGGAACTCCGTTGTATTGGTATCAAGACGAGCCGACCAACATGGGTGCTTGGCAGTTTGTGAAAATCCGATGGGGCGACGAACTGGCGACTCGCTTCAAGCTGGAACGCATTTCACGTACAGAATCCGCAAGCCCATCCACAGGCTCTCTCCGAGCACATCAAATGGAAGAACGCGAACTTTTGAACGCGGTTTTTGCGAGTTAATTTTCAAGAAAAACGATTTTGAACAACCCGTCTAACGCAGCCACAACTTCCCAAGGTAATAGGCCTGTCGATATAACCTTTGACTGCCTGCCACTTCGCAGTTTGGCTCGGCTTGATGCCCCTTTGGATGCATCGCCGGGGCTGATCGCAAAGTACGAACGGATCAAAGGCGCCATGGCTGAGCATGGTACTTTCAATACGTACTACCTGCACAATGCCGCCTGCAGATTCTTCGTCACGAACGATCCGAACCATGGCATGATTGCATTCAAGTTCGAAGGGGTTGTCTTCACCGATGAATCGGACACTCGTGCAAAGCATGCCGAACTAAAGGTAACGCTCGATCGAGAGACTTGCTCGTGGTTAGAACAGCACGTCGTAAAATGGTTTGAGGAATGCGTCGTGCATGCGGTCGTCGTCGAGTTCGACCGATTCATTGGCGCGGGAGATCCAGAACAAACCAAAAAGCGGATGGAGTATTTAGAGAAATCGGTGGAGTCTCAGGGCGGATTCCTCGGCATGCATCTATAGCCAGGCAAGCGTTTCACGAAAGCATGCCAAGTCGGCAATAAGAAATGGGCGTCATCCCAATTCGGTTTGATTGACTTTTGGGAATCAAGTGGCTTTAATGAGAAGCCCGCAACCTACGTTGCTCCCACCTAGCCTGACTCCTTCCTAACAGGCCCCAGTCGAATGCCTCACTATCCGATTTGCCAGGCACATCCATTTTTTGTTTGGCTTGTCTTCCTGGCTTTGTGCCCAAAGTCACTGGCAACCATAAGCTACGATCAGCAGATTCGCCCAATCTTGGCTGAATACTGTTTTCAATGCCATGGCCCTGATGCCAGCCATCGGGAAGCCGACTTGCGACTGGATCTCGAGGAATCAGCCAAAGAACACGCCATATCGGTCTCAGGCGAAAGCGAACTCCTTCGCAGAATCGTGACCGAGGACGATACGCTGCGCATGCCCCCCGCCAACTCGGGGAAGAAGCTGACCGAAAAAGAAATCGGGCTGATTCGACAATGGCTTGCGGAAGGAGCCGTGTATGAACAACATTGGGCCTATCGGCCTTTGGATCTGTCCAAGATTCCGTCTCTTAACTTGCCAACGGAACAGCCGACCAACAGCGTTTCGTGGGTTGTCGATCAACTTATCTCGCAATCGCTTTCCGAACGAGGATTGGCTTTGGCGAAACTAATTAGTAGGCAGCAGTTGATTCGCCGCGTTTCCTACGACTTGACTGGCCTTCCACCAACTTGGCAGGAAGTGGACGCGTTCGCGAACGATCCTTCTCCCAACGCATATGCGCAGCTCATCGATAGGTTGTTGCAGTCGCCTGCTTATGGACAGCGTTGGGGACGTCATTGGCTTGATCTTGCACGTTACGCAGACACTCATGGCGGAGCGGCCATTGGTTATACGGTTTTCCCGTTCTCGTACACGTATCGAGATTACGTGATCGCCGCGTTCAACAGCGATCTCCCGTACAACCAATTCGTGCTTGAGCAAATCGCAGCCGACCAGATGGGACTGGATGAACACGACCCAGCGCTGGCGGGGCTAGGATTTCTGACCGTTGGGATGCAGTATCGAAATAGAAATGACTTGATCGATGATCAGATCGATGTGGTCACACGCGGCCTGATGGGGTTGACTGTTTCCTGCGCTCGATGCCACGATCACAAGTTTGATGCGATTCCAACCAAGGACTATTACGCCTTGTATGCATGCTTGGCAAACAGTCTGCCACCTGAAACATTACCGATTGTGGGAGGCGTTCCCAACAGTCCGGAGACCACGGAGTATCGTCAAAAGCTGCAAGAACTGCAGCATCGTTATGACGAAATGGCACGCGATCAGATTGAAATCATGCGGGGCCGATTTCATATGCAAGTGGGACTTTACCTGCGTGAGATAGCCGGTGGAGCTACCGAGCAAGATTTGTCCACGCAGTTTTTGTCCTACCGAACCGATGACCTTCGGCCTTTGATAACCAATCGTTGGCTTACCTACCTAGGGGCATTAGACGACAGCGATCCCGTGTTTGGTCCATGGCATCAACTGAGTCGCTTGGAACCGGTTTCCTTTGCGAGCAAGTCGAGCGAGCTGATAGCCTCGCTTGCAAAACAGAATACGGATGCAGGTGCCGGCGGCGATATCCATGCACTTGGGGCGGTGGCTCCCAAATGGAATCCGCGTTTGCTGGATAGCCTTGCCAAGAAACAGCCTCAATCGATGCTTGAGGTCGCTGATGCGTATGGAAGCTTGTTTGCAGAGATTCACCAAGAATGGTTACAGTCCTTGGGGCAAGCGTCGCAAGAAGGGATGTCTGAGGAAAGCGTTGTTCCGGATGAGGATGCGAAGCATGTAAGCATTAACAGTCCGGTTCATCGCCAGCTGCGTTGGCATTTGTATGGCGAAGGCACTCCGACCGATATCTCAACCAAGGAAGCGGCGAAGCTTTTGAATCGAACCGTGGCGGATTCTCTGTCGGGCAAGCGAGGCGCCATCCACGAGCTTCATTTGTCTTCCCCAGGTTCGCCACCTCGCGCTATGGCGTTGAAAGAGAACGTCGAGCAAAAAGACTATTTCGTTTTCTTGCGTGGTAACCCGCTCAGTCGTGGTGAACCGGTGAAGCCAGGCTTTTTAACCGCCTTAACCAACATGGATCGCGTGAAGCATCAGCCTGGCTATCTGGATGGCAAACGTCGACTTGGTTTGGCTAGTTCGATCATCGATCCCGCAAATCCATTGACACGGCGGGTGTTAGTCAATTGGGTTTGGCAACATCATTTTGGACATGGATTGGTTCGCACCGCCGACGACTTCGGCACGCGAGGAAGAGCACCCAGCCATCCCGCTCTTCTGGATTACCTTGCTCATCAGTTTGCGGAAAATGGTTGGTCGATCAAGGACTTGCATCGTCGTATCCTTTTGACAGAGGTTTACCAGCAAGCTTCCATAGAAAACGACTTGGCACGGACAAAGGATCCTGAAAACGATCTCTTTTGGCGAATGCCACGCCGTCGTTTGGATCTCGAAGCGATGCGAGATGCGATGCTTTTCGTGTCAGGGGAATTGCAAACAACGCTAGGGGGCAAGCCGTTTCCATTAGGTCAGAACCCAGCAGTCCCAAGACGCAGTGTGTATGGCTTTATCAATCGTGATATTGTCTCCAACCTTTCCAGCACGTTCGATGTGGCTAACCCGAATGCTTGTACCGTCAAGCGACCTGACACGACCGTTCCCCAGCAGACTCTTTTCGCATTGAACTCCGAGTTTATTCAGGACAGAGCAGCCAAGCTAAGTGAACTCTCGAACGCAGAAAGTGGCGGCGACAATCCGCTTCGTGTTGGTTGGATCTACCAACGGCTCTTCAGTCGCAATCCAACCGAAGACGAGATAGCGACCGTTCTGCAATTTGTCCTTTCGGATCAGAACGCTTCCGAGGCTGCCGCGGAGACGCCAGCGAAATCGGTTGATGTTTGGGCAAGATTGATCCACGCTCTTTTGGCGTCGAATGAATTTATCTTTATCGATTGATGCGAAAGCAAGTATTCATGCTTCAAGATCCATCCACTTCATGCACCGTCTCTTCGCGGCGTCAGTTCCTTCATCGCAGCGGGCTGGGCATGGGCTCGGTTGCACTTGCCAGCATGATGGCTGGCGAGAGTCAAGGAACAACGAAAGGACTTCATTTTCCAGGCCGTGCCAAGCATGTTATTCACATTTTTTTGAATGGAGGCATGTCGCAAGTCGATACGTTTGACCCAAAGCCCGAGCTTACCAAGCGCGGTGGGCAAATGCTGCCGTTTTCCAATTTAAAGACCGAACGAAAAACGGGAGTGGCTCTTCCATCACCTTTCTCGTTCCAACAATATGGACAAAGCGGTATCCCGGTTAGCGAGATTTTTCCGAACCTAGCCAAATGCGTCGATGACATGACGGTGATTCGGTCGATGCAGGCCGAACTGCCAAGTCATGAAATGTCTTTGATGTTGATGAACACCGGCGATCAGCGCTTAGTCAGGCCCAGCATCGGGTCGTGGTTGACTTGGGGTATGGGATCCGGCAATGAAAATCTACCTGGTTTTATCGCTCTTTGCCCTGGAGGGTATCCGGTCGGTGGCGCTGGGAATTGGAGATCTGCATTTTTGCCGGGCGCGTTTCAGGGCACTCATGTTGATACGGCCAATTCCGATCCTAAGAAATTGATCGCCGATTTACAAAACAATCGAATGACCACCGAGCAACAAAAGAAGCAATTCGAACTACTGCAGGCATTCAACTCGCGACATCTGGAAGCAAGACCGGGCGAAGCTGCCATCGAAGCTCGAATCAAGTCCTTCGAACTTGCCTATCGGATGCAGGTGGAGGCGACCGATGCTTTTGATGTTAGCCAGGAGCCAGAGCATATTGTGAAGCTTTACGGAGAAGGTCCGCAGAATCGTCAGCTTTTGATGGCAAGGCGATTGGTCGAACGCGGTGTACGGTTTGTCCAGGTTTGGCACGGCGATCTGCAGCCATGGGACAGTCACAGCAATATCGAAACCGAGCATCGAACGGTTGCCAGTCAATGCGACCAGGGACTAGCCGCGTTGATCGTGGATTTGAAGCAGCGAGGACTACTGGATGAAACGCTCGTCGTCTGTTCGGGTGAATTTGGCAGAACGCCTTCGGTAGAGATGGGCCAGAATGGTGCCGGTGCGTCCAAGGGACGGGACCATAACCACTGGGGTTTTTCCCTGTGGATGGCTGGCGGAGGAGTCAAGGGTGGCACGATTTACGGTGCAACGGATGAGTTTGGGTTCCAAGCTGTAGAGAACCCCGTTTCAATCCATGATTTGCACGCTACGATGCTTCACTTGATGGGAGTGGATCACGAGCGATTTACGTACCGTTATGCAGGACGCGACTTTCGCCTAACGGATGTTCATGGCAAGGTCGTACGCGACATACTTGCATAACAAGGTCTAGATTAAACGTTTTTTACACCAAACCAAGTTCAACGCCATGAAGCTTTCGATGATCGTCAATCCGCTGAATGAACGCAATCTTCAGCTCGCGGCCCAAGTTGGCGTGGAAGAAATCGTGCTGACGTATCCCGGATTGGATCGGCGTTTGTTCACCGATTCCAAACGGCTCGTCGAGTCCTTGGGAATGAAGCTGACGCATTTGGAACGGAAGGTTCCCCATCTGAAGTTTGTGCACCGTCTGCCTGGTTACGAACAGCAGATCGAGGATTTTAAGACACTGATTCGGATCATGGCCGAAAATGGCATGAAAGTTCTTTGCTACAACTGGATGCCCGATGAAGACTGGCAACGCACCAGCAGCACTGTTGTGGAGCGAGGTGGTTCGTTCGTGACTGAATTCAATTGGAAGGATGTCGGGCGGAACGTGACCGATGCGGATGGCCGGCCCGAGACTCCAACCTCTTCAACGAAGCTATGGAGCAACCTGGAACGCTTCTTGAATGAGGTGTTGCCTGTAGCCGAAGATGCTGGCGTACGCTTGGCGTTGCACCCTGACGATCCACCGATGCCGGAGTTGCTTGGACAGGCGCGAATCATGTTCTCCAACGCAGCTCTTTTGAAAGCGGTGAATCTGGTGCCAAGCCCTTGCAATGGCGTTTGTTACTGCGTTGGATCGCTCCATCCGGCGGGCGAGGATCTGCTCGAGGGAATTCGAATGTTAGCAGATAAGATCTTTTTTGTGCACGCTCGCAATGTGCGTGGGACAGCCAAGCACTTTGTCGAGACCTGGCACGACAACGGAGAGATCAACATGGTGGAAGTCATCAGAGCATTGAAGCAAATAGGCTATGCTGGAACGATCCGCCCAGACCACGCACCCTCCATGGCCGGCGAATCGAACGAAACACCAGGTTATGAAATGTTAGGAAGACTGTACGCAGCAGGGTATCTGAAGGGGATCTTTCAAGCTGTTTAACAAGGCATGCGATCAACGGTTGCATGAATTTTTCGAGGCAATTAGCCGTTGGGCGATAGCCCCGGTTTCCTCCAACGCTTCGCGTTCAACTAACAACCGAGGCTATCGCCTTTCGGCTAATGGATTGTTTCATCCAAAGACATATGCCGACGTGCTTAGTACCGAAGTTGAGAACCATATTCGAGGTTGCATGATTTGAGTGGCGATTGCTTCGCTGGGAAAATCAAAGGTAGCTAGTCCATCAAATTCTCTTTGGCCGTTACAATACTGGAAGTTGGCTGTGTTTGCGGTTGCTTTCCCCGTAGTCGAATTGAGAAGAGTTGTTTTATGATCCGTGTTGGAATTATTGGCGCGTCGGGCTACACTGCGATTGAATCGATTGAATTGCTGTTGCATCACCCTGAAGTGCAGATTGTTGCAGCGACCAGTCGGCAGGCCGATGGAAGCATGATCGCAGACATGCACCCCAGCCTTGTGCGACGCATACGCCTTCCAGTAGAAGATCTGACTCCTGCTCAAGTCGCTGCACGGTGTGATGTTGCTTTCTCGTGCTTGCCTCACGGCGCTTCTGCTCATCATGTCATGCAGCTTTTGGATGCTGGGTGCCGCGTGATCGACCTGTCAGCGGACTACCGTCTTAGCACCCCTGCTCTTTACCAGAAATGGTATGGCGAGGTGCATCCTGACGCAGGGCGATTAGGTGTAACGCCCTACGGCTTGCCGGAATTGTTTCCTTCCCAATTAAAAGAAGCACGGCTGGTTGCCAATCCTGGGTGCTATCCCACCTCTGCGATTTTGCCTCTTTCGCCTTTATTGAAAGAGGGGCTCATCTCCCCACTAGACATCATTGTCGACAGCAAGTCTGGCGTGAGCGGTGCTGGACGCACACCCAAACTGGGTAACCTGTACTGCGAAGTCAACGAGAGCATCTCCGCTTATTCCGTTGGCAATCATCGCCACCAACCGGAGATCGTCGACATCATTCATCGCTACAGCGGTGTTGAACCTCAAGTTGTTTTTACTCCCCATTTGGTTCCGATGGAGCGTGGGATCTTGTCGACCATTTATGCTCATCCGGCATCCGGAGCGACTCCCAATCAGATTCGTGAATGTCTGAATACCTACTACGATACATCTTCGTTTGTACGGGTGGTGTCTCACTTGCCTGCGACCCGATTTGTTGCTCGAACCAATTACGTGGACATCACCGTTCGCGAGAATGGGCCCAGAATCATTCTGGTCAGTGCAATCGATAACTTAGTAAAGGGCGCAAGCGGTGCTGCCGTCCAAAACATGAACCACATGTTTGGGCTCGAACCGTCTCTGGGACTGATTTAAGGAACAGGCTGTATGTTTTCGAGACATCCCCAATGGGGTTACGCCCTGCTGTCGTTGTTCTGCGGCTTTTGCAATCTCGTTGAGCCATCGAATGCTCAATGGAGTGTAAAGTCAACGCGACAGTTGCCCGTCGAAGCTGTAAACGCTGTAGCCACCCCTGCGGTAGCTACACCCGGGCCTTATTATCGGGTTCAAACGGAAGAAACGTGGAATGAGACAGAGACAGCTCTGATCATTTGCGATGTCTGGGATTCGCATCACTGTGTCAACGCGGTTCGTCGAGTCCATGAAATTGCACCACGAATCAATGCCATGGCAAATTCACTGCGAGCGCGTGGCGCAACCATCATTCACGCACCCAGTGATTGCATGAAGTTTTATGAGGGGGCTGCGGCGCGTGAAAGAGCCAAAGAGGTCAAACGTGCGGCAAATGTTCCGAAGGATCTAGACCGTTGGTGCGATCGGATACCAAGCGAAGAGATCGCGTCCTATCCGGTTGACCAGTCGGACGGAGGTGAAGACGACGACCTGGTCGAACACCTGCAATGGGCTAAAACGCTCGAATCGTTAGGGAGGAATCCCAAGCTACCTTGGAAGCAACAGATCGCAACGATTCAAATCGATCAAGAGCAGGACTACATAACGGATGTTGGCAGTGAAGTCTGGAACGTTCTGGAAGACCGAGGGATCAAGCAGGTTTTGATTTGCGGGGTACATACCAACATGTGCGTTCTCGGACGACCGTTTGGTTTGCGTCAATTGACTCAGAACGGCAAGCGAGCTTTCCTGGTGAAAGACTTGACCGACACCATGTATAACCCGGCTCAATGGCCGTTCGTCAGCCATTTCAGCGGGACGGATCTTGTCATCGACCATATCGAACGCCATGTTTGCCCCACGGTTACAAGCGATGCATTTCTTCGCGCACAAGCGACTGCTGCAGCTGGCGATCCCGATTTTCTAAAGCCAGCCAGGTTTTCACAGGACCGACGGCCGCATCTTGCTATCTTCATTGCAGACGATGAATATCAAACAGAAAAGACGATTCCCTTGTTGGTAGCAAGACATCTCCAGAACCAGCTCAAGGTCTCCTATCTATTCAAAGGCAAACACTCAGAACCACAGATTCAAGGAATGAACACGCTGGAACAAGCGGATGCTTTGCTATTGAGTGTTCGCAGAAATCCGCTTGAAGCCGATGATCTACAGCAGGTGAAGATGTTTTTGCAGTCAGGTAAGCCGTTGATTGGGATTAGGACTGCCAGCCACGCTTTTTCCCTTCGCAATGGGAAGGTGATTCCAGGCTGTGAACAATGGCACGATTTTGATCAAGTTGCGTTTGGAGGATCCTATAGGAACCATCACGCCAACGAACTTGCGACTTCGGTAAGAACGGCTGGTGCTAACGTCCCATTTTTTCAGAGCAAAGGATCACTGTACCGATTCGTGGGTCTCCAGCCAGGCACCAAGGTTAACTTGTTCGGGGAGGTGACTGGTAAACCCGAGGAGCCTGTTGCATGGACATTCGTTCGGGCAGATGGTGGCAAATCGTTCTACACGTCATTAGGACACCCATCCGATTTCGAGGAAACTCCATTTGTGAGTTTGCTTGTGAATGCCTGCTTGCAAGCATGTGGCGAGGATCCGGTGACTCCTGAAGAAATTACGACGCAACGGAAACGCTATGACAGCGGTGGCGGAAAGCAGCGTTAGTCTTTTCCGTAGTGCTTGACCTTTTCCCAATATTCTTCAAAGGCATTGTCTTTGTGGAAATCGGGGCTGTTATCGATATCGTGACATTCCAAGCACTTGTCCCTTGCTTGATCCAATGGCAACTTCATTTCGTTTCTCAGCGACTCCATCAACTGAGCGCTAGCTTCGAAATCACCTTGCTCTGCGGCCACGTGTTTCGCTCCGGGTCCATGGCAGTTTTCGCATCCGTTTGCAACCATCATGGGGGTTGCCTCCAAAGACTCATAGCCCGAACGATAAGGATGGAACTTTTGAGGGTTCCAACCAGTGACGTGGCATGACAAACACTCTGGGTCGAAATGGCGCGCCATGGTTCGCTCGGGAGGCTCGATGATGGAATCCGTAGCATGGGCGTGAGGGGTGTTCTTCCAAATATCGAAAGCCGTGGTATGGCACTCTCCACACTTTTCCGAACCGACAAATTCGCGAGATGTCGGGTGGGAAAGAGGTCTCAGGCCAAGTCCCTCATACGATACCGTTTTGAGTTGGTCTTGGTATTTGCCGAACAGTTCGGTGATGCGTGGGGAGTCTGGGAATTGGGAACTGAGAGCGATTCGCTGATAGCGAAATGGCTGGGATGGGTCGTCGAAAAGACCAAATAAGCCCACGTACATTCCTTTGATTCCCATTTGAACCATTTGAGTCTGAGTTCCCTCGACAAGCTCGGGACGGTACGTCGGTTCTCCATAGCCACCGGACGTAATCAGCAGCGAGAAGCCAGGAACTTGCTGAGCGTAAACCCGGGACTCTTCTAGAGATGCTTGCGCGATCAAGATCAGATAATCGCACTTTTCACGCTTGAGGTCTTCCATGACTTTCTTCAAGGCAACAACACTCGTTGTGATGGAGATGTCCTTGTTCTCGACTTTCTTGGCGTTCTCGTCGCCTAGCACGCCGGTGACCCCGATTTTTTTTCCGTTCACGACGAAGGTCTTGAACTTCATGTCAAAGCTGGGCTCCACGCTCACGTTGGCGGAAACAAAGAGACCACCATTGCCATTGGCTTCGGCCATCGATAACAGCAACGACCCGACGCTTAGTTGTAAGTCGTCCTCGCCGAAGGTGGTCGCTTGGTAGCCCATGGTGTTCAGGGCGTTGGCCGTCCAGTCGTACTTGATTTCTGACTGGGCGCCACGTCTTCGAACTTGGTTTCCACCATCGATGGGAACTACGTTCCAGCCACGTTGGCGAATGGTAGATAGCAAGCTATCGCGTCGGTTTAGGCCGCCCTTTTGGTTTTCAAGGCCTGTGCAACCGCAGGGTTCCATGTAGCCGTATTGTTTACCAGTAATAAAGAAGACTACCGATGGATTTTTCCAATCCACGGCGATCTTTTGATTGCGTTCTTCTTCAGTGGCAACATTGATCGGTCCGGCGGTGTCCTGTTTCCCTGGAACGGGTACAGCGGAAGCTCGGCCGACGTCTGTCAGCTTCACGTCGGATTTGAGCTTCGGTTCCTGGGGTGATTCATTCTCAGCGGAGGAGTTAGTGAGCTTTTCCGGGAAACGAATGACCACCTTTTTAGGGGCGGGAGAATTCGGTGGTTCACCGCTCAAGGCAGGCACCAGGACGGAACCAAGGCACGCAGCAGCCCCCAAAACCAAGAATGTGGATTTAGGCAATCTGGGTTCCCAGCCTCGGTTAACCACGGGCACTGCTCCAATCATGCAAACGAATCGCGTTTTATTCTGTTATTTTGAACTTGATAAACATCGGATATTCGCGGGCTGTTTCGACATTGGTTTCGAAAACTATTTTCCCGAAATCTTTGCTGAACGAACCATTCAACTCACAAGGTTGGGTACCAGCCGGAACTTCGATCGCAACGGGGAAAAGGCTTTGAGCATCGGATACTTTGGGCTCACCAATCGTGACCTTCACCACGTTCGGATCAAGCTCTTGGAGAAATATCTCTCGCACCTTCACCTCGGGCGGTTTCCCATCGATATTCTTGACTTTCAAGATAATGCTTTTCTTGATGCCCTTCCGTGACTCGGCGATCCCCATCGACAGCAGGCTGGTCTCTTCATTGAACTCTCGCCCACCCACGATGCTGATGGATGAGACAGATCGCCCCATGGCTGCACAGGTTGCGAATCCTTGCTGAGCTTCTGTGGATCGAGTGCCACGAAACACGATTTCGCCATTGAAACGTCCGGGTGGGACGCCTTTCAACAGAGTAACCTCAAAGTCCATCGTTTGTCTTGCGTCTGCAAAATCGGCGATCGAGCCAGGCGTGACTGTCTCAATACTAAGAATTTTAACGTCGAAGTACTTCGCTAACGTGGATTCCGACCATCCCCCTCGTTCAACATCAATAGGCAGTTCTTCGAAGCTGTACATGCGACCTTGGACGGTTTTTGTTTCCGTCGAAAGAGCATCACCAAAATCGATGGTTGGTGGCGAAAACACGTAGGACACGCCGATGTTGCCGTTGATCGTCAACTTGATTTCTTCTTGGCCGTAGACACTTGTTGAAATGGTTGCCGTCTGAGCGAATTCCTTCATTCCTTTTTCTGCATACCATTCCAGTTCGACGTTGGTTTCCTGACCAGGGTCAAGCATTTTGTCCTTGAGTTTTCCAACGGTGCATTTGCATGTGCTCGACTTGAAAGCAATTTCGACAGGTTGGCCACCGACATTCTTCAAAGTAAAGGAATGAGCCCTTCGAGAACCTTGCTTCATTGTTCCAAAGTTGAACTCCGCACCGCCCACGACTTCGATTTTTCCGGGCTGCCGAGCGTCTTCTAGGCTCTTGGCGATGGATCCATCCATGTCTTCCTTCAGTCCAAGTATGTTCCGGATGTTTGCGGTTTCAGCGGCGACGCGATATTTGGCAATTCCGAAGCCGATGCCAACACATAGTACGCAGAATAGAAGAGTTCGCATTTCGATCATTCAACCACGAGAAAACAAGTTTACATTCATTGGAAGCACGGTAAACGATGCAGAACGGATAAACCGATCCTGCCCTCACATTCTAACATGCATTGCCGGATTATTGAGCAACCGAGTCGGCAATAAAGTGGGCCTGGCCCAACGTCGCTTCCCAGTCTGGTTCCTCCAAAACTATTGCTGTCGATTACGCAGCCAATCAAAAACCGGTTCGCCTCTTGCCGCCATGGGCTCTAAAGCCTCTCTTGCTGCGGCCGACAGTTTCGTACCTGATATTTCGAGCGTGTACGGAAAGATGACAACGGAAGCCTTGATTTTTCTGTCCATGTGCACTGTGGTGCGATCAATTTTCAGGGCTGCTTCGATCTTTTCCCAGGCGATTTTGGAATCTCCAACCCAAGCTGCCGCCACTGCGGCCTGCAATTGGCAACTGGCTGAGTTGGGGTACAGTTGTGCAGCAAGGTTGAAATTTGCCATCGCCATTCGGCGATGGTCCAAAGTGGTTTTATTGTCGCCGGTATTCTGGTCGGTCCCATGCCCTTTCTCACCAAGGAACATGTGCCATCTCCCGCATTCAGCAGCAGCAGACCAGTGGTGGGAGTCTCGACGAAGAAATTCTTGAGATGCAACATCGAAAGCGGCGAGCCATTTCGCTTTTTCCTCACGCGATAGATTGCGTTTGGTTAGAACCTGCACACATTGATCGGCGACTCTTCTCGGTAGTGCAGGGTCCCAGCGATCCAGTTGCATGGTCTTCAGCCAATCGTCGACACTGCGACTCATTACGAAGTTGGGGGCAAGTGCAAGTTCATCCGAGGTTGCAAGTAAAGGAACGCAAAAGGTTCTGGCTAAATCGAAGGTCGCGGCCAAAAGGATAATGAGAGGCCAAGCACGACGCATAGTTGAGCTCAAAACGCTTCGAGAAGCCATCGAAAGCATCTCTTGTCCTGACATTGGATTGCAATCGCATCGAAGTCCTAGACCAACGAGCACTGAAAAGCTACACATCAAACCCGGTGTCATCCATCCGCCCGAAAAGCATAAATGCAATAACATCGCCCCAGCCGACACCAAGCAAGCAAGTCTTATCTCCTGATCGCTGAAAGAAATTGTGCAGTTGCTTATTCCGATCCAAGTGACGAAGCCGCATCCGAAGAATAGAAGCGATGCGATGCACGTTTCGTCGTTATTTGCTAAGTAGTAGAAGGCGGACAGGCATAAGCAAGCAAGGATTGCCCCGATTGCAATTAGCCTTGAGCTTTTCGTGGAATCGAATTCAATGCCGCTTTTGTCGCTTGAGTTCGCAAAGGGGGTGCCATTTTGTTGCCGTCTGTATCCAAGAAAAAACGGGTAAGCGATAGCCAATAAAATGGCCAACAGAAAGATCAGCAATGGGATTCCACCGACGCAGGTCACCTCCACCAAGAAGTTATGGGGGTCTGCGGGTGTTTCGGATGCGGTGATGGCTTTCACTTGAGCATAACTGCTTTGAAAATTGCCCGAACCAACCCCGTACCAAGGATGCATTTGAACAATCTTCCAAGCCCCCTGCCAATACTCAAACCGGTAGGAAAGAGACTTCCCTGCTTCTGTAAAAAGCTGTGGTTCACGAACCGCCACGTACGCAATCACAATGATGAAGCAAGATGCTAATCCGATAAAAACGATTCGATAGATTCGAAGCAGATTCAAGCATCGCTCTCTCACATGTGGAACAAACCACAGCACCGATGCGACTCCAACCCCCATCGCTAAGAGAGCGGAGCGGCTTCGCGTCAGCCAAATAGCGTATGTCAAAATCACTAAAATCCCTAACAGCCAGAAGAGTGATCGACGAGCATCCTTGGTTTCGATTCCGCGGCTTGCAACAAGAACGGCAACGGCTACCAGAAAGACGATCCAAATCAACAAGAATCCAGCCAGGGAGTTTGTTAATGCAAAGGGACCTGTTGGTTCTAGGCTCCCAAGACGGCTCGCATAGAGCATGGCATCGGAGGAGCCTGGTATCACGCCAAGTTGTTCTAAGAATAAGTTTGGGTCTTGCGCGAAGGCAAAACGATCCTTGGGTAACGTGTAAAAGTATTGGAACAACGTGATCGCCACCGTTCCCGTTGCGCAGGACACAAGGAGTGTTACCAACGAATCAGCCACCCTCCTGCTTCTGCAAAGTTGTATCAAGGACAACAGCAAAACGATTTGACTGATCCACTGCCAACAACCATTTAGGCTATACCTTCCATTGACGTACTGAACTTGAAAGTGCGTAGCGAATCGAAGCCAACATGCGAAGGCAATGCAGGAACCGACGAAAAACCAATGCACCCCAAGGGGGGCGGTTTCCTTTCGCTCCAGGAACCAATTGATCGCCACGAAAAAACCGATGGCCATGGATAGCACAATCAGCGGCAAACTATCGCCGTTCGCAATTCCCATCACCGTGTCGCAAGGGTTCCACTGCGATAAAACGATCAAGATAGAAGTCAAAAGCAAAGCGGCTTGATTGGGCAGTTGGAGCACCCACGAAGATTGCTCAAGTCGATTTTTTGGAAGTTCTCTCTGGATAGCTGGCATGAACCGACTCAACTTTGTTGGTTGGGGTGTGTTCCAGTTAGGCTCTCCAAGACCGCAACCAGACTGAGCATGCACAGAACAATCGCGATCACAATCACAGCCCCCCATAAGTCTGTTCTCGGTAGCAATAAAGCACCCAAGGAGCAGGTGATGGTTGCGAGATAAATGGTTACCACGGCCTGTTTCTTCGTCATCCCTAAGTCGACTAAGCGATGCGAAAAATGTCGCTTGTCTGCTTGAAAAGGACTGCGTCCTTCTCTTAGACGAATCCAAATCACACTAGCCATGTCATAGAGCGGAATTGCCAGAACACACAACGGTGCGAGGACCGCATGCGGTGTTTGACCTTTGGCACCTGTGTAAGTGGAAAGCAAAGTGGCGATAGCAATCCAATAACCAACGAAGTAACTGCCTGCATCCCCCATGAATATGGATGCGGGGGGCCAGTTGTGTTTCAAGAAACCCAACAGAGCACCACAAAGGACAAGCAAAGTCGCCCCGACAAAAAGTTGAGGGCCGCTCTGGGATGGCTCTGGGTTGACGAACAACATCACGGAAAGCATCACGCAAATAATTGCAGCTACGCCGCCACTAAGAGCGTCCATGTTGTCCAACATGTTGAACGAATTGATCAACATGACAATCCAAACAACGCTAAGTATCGATGTTAACCATGGGATTCCGATGAATGCAGTGAGTTGTAAATTTTGCCAATACACGACGAAGGCAGCGACGATAAACTCGATGGCAAGCCGAACCTGCCATGGCAATGCAAACTTGTCATCCAACAGACCCAAAAGAGTTAATACCGTTCCGCCACCAATTAGCACCCATATCTGAGTCGCACGAAACGCCATGCCTGGAAGATGCACTTCTAACTGACTTGGAAGCAGGCTGCTGGCAAGCGATGGATTGCCCTGTAAAAAAAACAGACCAAGGGTTCCAATCAAAAACGTACCAACCACACCCAACCAAATCCCCAATCCGCCCCCCAATGGAATTGGCGTTGAATGCGACTTGCGAGCGTTTGGGCGATCCAATAAGCCCAGACGATCAGCCCATTTTTTGACCCATCCTACGGCAATCCACGAAATGAGGCACGCGGGGCCAACCGTAATGAGCGAAAGCACTGCAACGAGTAAAAGTTGGTTCTTCAATGCGTCCAAGTTGATCGCCCATCTAGTTCTTTTGAATTGGTTTTTCCATCGATCGCATTTGACGCAATAGATGTTGCCGAGCTGATTCAAAGAATAATCGAAAGTCCTCCCGTTGATAGTCGGGATACGTCCATTGCATGGGTTGCCACTTTTGGTCTCGGTAAGCCAGCGTAACCTCCCCGTAAACCCCATCTCGAAGATACACTCGGTGTTCCCGATTTTTGGTAGATGCCAAAACCAGTTTGGTCAACGAAAAATAGCCTGGATCGACATTCAAGGGCCGTGCTTCTTGGGTGGGGTGGCTCGATGCAAAATCGACTTCAAGTTGGTTGGCAAGAAGTTTATCGGTTGCTAGTTTCGATGGGTCGTAGAATTGCTCGAGCACGAAAAACTGCTTTTTTAGACCGTCACCCATGGTCGGTTGATAGTAGGCTGATTCAGAAAATTCAAATCGCTGACTCTGAATCGCAATTGGTCCAAGTTGGTTCCCCACCTGGTCCATCAGCCAATCCAAAGCAAAATCGTGACGACTAAATGCAGCGACCAACGCGAGACAAGGTGGGTGATCTTTAATCCCCCCCATGATTCAACCCCGATTCGAAAAATTGTTCCAAAGCCATCGGTTTAACTACGTTCTACATGTCCGGAGTCGACTTGGAATCACTGGGTGGACCAAGAACGATTTGAAAGTTGCCGGTCATCAGCTTTTCACTCAAGGGATTCTTTCGGTCGATTGGCTCAGGTTGCAAGCCCATAGTGATGCCCTTTTGCTGCTTCGCTGAAACGCTCTTGTAAACGCCATCTTTAAGATTGAGTTCCTGATTCGCCTCAAAATAAAGTTGTGTTTCAAGCGTCTTTCGGCCTGAAGCAACCACACGAAAATGAATGTGCGGTGTACGACCAGGGTACTTTCCAGGTTGGATGGTTTTGAAAGAGAATGAACCGTCCAGCCCTGTTTGCATTCGTCCCCAATACTGGAAATTCGGGTCTAAAGGGCTATCACCGCGATCGTTAGGATGATTGTAGCGCCCCGAGTGACACGCTTGCCAAACTTCGACGATCACTTTTTCCAGTGGCTGGCTGGATAGGTCGAGTACATTTCCGCGTACAACGATGATCTCTCCCTCTGCTAACGGGCTGTTGCTGTCCTTACGAGTCAAATCGATGTCAAAGAACTCCTGCTTCTCAATCTCAGGGACAGGATAAAAAGGACCACGTGTCTGTTCGGCAGTCTGGATTAAATCGCTCGCAAGCGAATCGCCAGCCCAAAATCCAACCAGTCCTGCCCCTGCAACTCGTAGGGTAAAGTCGCGTCGCATCATATTCATGATTTTTCCATTAAAAGCTTGGGAATGTTCTAGGAACCGTTATGGCTAATCGCCCATCTTAGTTACACACCAGAGGCGGCTTAGATCATCGTAGCTTATTCGACGGGAGTCTAGTGGGGTTGTAACGACTAGCAAAAATAAAACTGATTCAACGAGTCAAGGAATTTGTTTCACATTCAGGACTAGAACTCATACTGGATAAAGCCTAAAAATACGCTATCCAATTATTGAACCGTGAATCATGTTACTTCGAGTTTTCGCAGATTTTGCAACGCCCAGACTAATGAGTGACTCAGAAGAACACGAACAGCCCGCCCGGAGAATTCGGATGCATCATCCGAAAAAGGACTCTGGGCGCGAGCCGTCGAGACCATCGCCCTACCCCTGGCTTTCTCCCGTAGCAACAAGGCTTCGTGAGAGATCTGTCGAGGGGTTGTTGTTCGGCTGCGCGGTGGCTGAAGCTTTGGCTCAAGCGCATAACGGATTGAGACCTCGTGTTGGACTGAAGCTGTATGGCCGAAATCCGTTGGAGTATCGATTTCAACCGGGTGTTGGATTGACGTCTCATCGTACCCACGCCTTGCTGATAACCACGCAAGCGTTACTCGAATCGCGCACCGACAAGGATCGATTTGCGAATTCGCTTCGGAAGCGTATCAGTTGGTATCAACGTGCCTTTCCAATCAGCCACGTTCAGTCTTTTTTTTCGAGTGCTGTTCGAAAGTTCAGGAACGTTTCCTACGACAACTCTCTAGAGCTTGGGTTTGGTGACGATCCCCTTGTGCGTTCGCTGATTCTTGCGGTCGGTCTGCAAGGGGGAATGAATAACTTCTCCAACTGGTTGGAAAAGTCGGTCGAAGTGACTCACGGAGATTCTCGCGTTCTGCATGCCGCCACTTTAACTGCGTACGCAGCTCAGATTGCTCAATTGCACGAAGATGATGCGTTGGATCCGATCAAAACCCTTGGCATGCTCATCGATGCTACCGACGAGCCAGAATTGCTTAATCACTTGAGGGACCTTGATTCCCATTTGCGAAGTCGGCGTTCGGTCGCTTTCGTCGCCAAGCAGTTCGGTTGGGGCAATGGAGTTCCTGCCGATGTACTGGCTGCTTGCATTTTGGGAATTTACAGTTGGCTTCGCCATCCGACTTCGTATAGGAATGCAGTGGAACGGGCGGTACTTCTGGGAGGTTCTTGTAGCGCCGTCGCGGTGCTGGCTGGTTCTCTTGCAGGAATCACCTTAGGTAAGAATCGAATTCCCCGACCTTGGACGAAAGGTGTATCGTTCTTTCCCTATGACAAAGCCTGGCGCGAGCAGTTGATAGAGCGAGTGAAGGATTGGCCGCATGGCGTGGAAGACATCCAAAATGCAAAGGGGCTTCCTTCACAATACGCAGGGCAAATTGCAAGGAACACTTGGCGGTCTATGTTTCGGCTCATTCACGCTGCAATAAGGCTACCCGTAAGATCGGTAGCCTTCAGTCTTCGTAAAAAAGGTTAACAGTCAAAGCAAGCGAGGCAACTATCGCTCTGGAGCCTTCCGTGCTTTTCGTTACTTGGCTTTTCGTCTACGGCTTCCTAAGACCGACATGACCATGACTAGGCCACCCAGCGAACCAAGCCAAATCAACGTGGCCTGCCAACCAAACGTGGGGAAGTCCACCAAGCTGATGGAAGGCAAAGCGATCGACATCGCGACCGGAAACAGACAACCTACCAATATGCCAGACGAAACAATTCCCATGGATGCTTGACGTTGTTCGGTCCCTCCGAATAAACGAAAGACCATTGCGAACGGAACAGCCAGAAGCAGACTTGCGATCGTATAACTTACGACTTCAATCAGCAAGGGGCGAGTTCCTTCTTCGATCCCTGGAATGGATTCTAGCCCCTCCAAAAAATGGTTTGCCTGCGACCCAAGAATCGCGGCGATGCTTCCGCATGCGGTTCCGGCCAAGATACAAAGCACAACCTTCAAAGGGCTCTTGATACCGACGACCAAGCTGGACGCTCCGAAGCATGCCCCCAAAATCGCAAACGTATTGAGTGTATTCCAAAAGCGGTTCTTCGTAGTCAACGCGGCGGCTTCGTCGAGCAAGTCCTTTGCACCCATCGGGTTCAGCCCTGTCAATCTTGCTGGAAGCTCAAATCGAAAGGGTACAAAGTTATAGATGGCCCATCCAGCTAAAACCGAAATAACCACCGAGCCAAACCAAACTGGCATCAGAATCGTTCCTGCAGGTGGTGTCGCGACATCTTGCGATTCACCAGGGCTTATTACGTCGGTACTCATGAATCGAACCACATCTGTTCAAAAAAATAAATGGAGAGAAAACTTCTTGGGCTACAAGAGTATTTCACAATCGTAACCCAAGTACCAGTACTCCATGACTTAATTTAGTGCCAACGTGCTACTTGAGCCCAAGTCCCTGTGGACGGTTGCTGAGAACACCCCGTACCCCCAGTTGCCCTGGGTCACGCGCTAATTTGTCCGTGAAGATCCGTGCGTCCGCAACAATTGGCTGAAGCTTCTGAGTCAGGACCTGAATGTTGCCCGACGATGCTTCAATACTCTTGACCGCTTGAAGAACGGAAATGTAAAGCTGAGGGTTTTCAACAAGTTGGTTCACTGTCCCATTGCTGTTGTTGAGTTTGCTAGTGAACTTTTTGAGATCTTTGGAAAGTGCATCCAAGTTCTCTAGCGCTTGCACCGCATTGTTCACTAACTGCTCGCTGTTCTCGCTGACAGGTTCTGTGATTTCTGCAATGTTCTCAATCGCTACCCCTGCATTCTGGACTGCTTCACGTACGGTCTCCCCGATTCCTTCGAATTCCTTTCCAAGCCCCTCTAAGCTCAAGCTGAATTTTTCGAACCCTTTGAGAGTCCGTTGAGTCTGGGCCAGGGTGGTCTGCGCTTCCTTAAAAAGATCGGGCAAAAGAGTGAGCCCATTGGCAATGGCATTCGGAATTTCCGCCCGCTCCACTTGCTTGACAACTCGGTCGATGGAGCCAACCGTGGTGTTGATGTTGTCGATCGTGCTTTTGGTGGATGAAACAAGGTCCTTGATGGGGGCTGACCCGTCGCCGACAATCGCCTGCACCGAAGCTCCTACGGAATCTAACCGAACCATGGCTCGCTCCAGGGACGAGATCAATGGAACGAAGTTTTGTTCGAGAGTACTCAAGAACTCTTGAGGGTCCTGCGAGTTCTCTCCTCCTTCAGAATAGTATCCTTCGCTCATAATGGTATTTGATTCGGCTAACTCCATCGCATCTAAATCGCCGTCCCTAACACTTCCGGGCGCTCCACCATCGAATCTTTTGATAAGCGATTCCCTACTCGGCTTCACGAACTCGACGACGGCATCTCCCGTGATGAACGAACCTGCGGAAATTCGAGGCACCTCCGACTTGTTCAGCGGGTACTTTCGGTCCAATTCCATCGTCAAAATGACCCCTTCGTCGGCAGGCAACAATGCGATCCCCGAAACGCGACCAATCAAAACTCCATTTTTACGAACCGGAGTATCAATGGTGACTTTCGGAGCTTTCTCGAAGTTGAAGTTGACGCGATAACGGTCAACCCAGAGCGAAGGAACGGCACCAAAAAAAGCGACCAACAGCACGCCAATAATAGCCGATGCCAACACCAGCACTCCAACGCCAAAACGATATCCGCTATCTTCCATGATTATTCTCCGTCGGTTTCGTTTCTTCGAATCGAGTCGTAGAGATTGGGGGTCTCTAAGTCTCCTTCGTTTTTGGTCACCAGCATTTCCATCAACCGTTCGCCAGCTTCACCATGGACGAACTGCTTGACCCGCCTGTCTCGCGTCTTGTCCAGCATCTCAGGCACGTCATCAAATAGAACTTGCGACTCCCCTGGTTTCAATCGCGAAAAGGGATGCAGCATCACAATTCGGTCCGCAACCTTCCGGGCGGAATGCATATCGTGAGTCACAATAACGCTTGTTACAGGATATCGCTTTCGAGTTCGTAACATCAATTCGTTGATGATGTCGCTCATAATGGGATCTAGGCCCGTCGTCGGCTCGTCGTACAACAAAAGATCAGGCTCCAAGATCAAGGCTCGCGCCAAACCAACTCGTTTACGCATCCCGCCCGACAATTGAGCCGGTTTCTTTGGCATGACATTGCTGGGAAGGCCCACTTCCGCCAAGCGATCAATAATGAGCCGATTCGCCTGCTTTCCCTTGGGAACGCCATGCTGCTTCAGGGGGAATTCCACATTTTGATGTATGGTCATGCTGTCAAACAACGCGGCATTCTGAAAAACGAAGCCAAACCGCTTTCGCATAGCGGTCATGTCCTGATCATTGAGCAAGTTGATGTCCTGGCCATCAAATCGCACTCGTCCGCTTGTGGGTCTCAGTAAACCAACGATCGATTTGAGCAGCATGGTTTTTCCGCACCCGCTCTCTCCAATAATGGCTACTGTCTGGCCACGAGGGATGGAGATCGAAACATCTTTCAGAATCGTCTGACGCCCGAATTGAACTGTCAGTCGCTCGGTTTCCACAATCGCACGTGGACCTTGCGGGCTTGAACTGACTATTTGATCTACAATCGATTCGTCCATCAGAATAGCTTCGCTCCAGATGGCCAAATCGCAAAATAGATCGCATCCAGAAACAAGTTCAGCACAATATCTAAAGCTAGGATCATCACGAAACTTTGCACGAATGCTGCTGTGGCCGCTCTTCCAACCCCATCCGCCCCGGGCTGGCAATGAAAACCACGATAGCAGCTGACGATCGCAATGACTGCTCCAAAAAAGAAACTCTTGAAGACACCCGAGAATAAATCGAACGTGCCAACGAAATCACGGCTGTTCCGCAAATACTGTGCATGGTCAATGCCCAATACGATCACGCTGTAAAAGTACCCGCCGACAATTCCCATAAAGTCAGCCATGACAGTCAACGCTGGAATGAGCAGGACACAGGCAAGAAAACGAGGAACGACCAAATAGTGAATGGGATTTGCACCCATGCTAATCAGTGCATCGATTTGTTCGGTGACGCGCATAGTTCCGATCACCGCTGCCATCGCACTGCCTACGCGTCCCGCCAACATGGTCGCCGCTAGTACAGGACCCAATTCTCGAACCAAGGACATGTTGATCACAGCCCCCAGTCGAGTCTCCATCCCAATACTCTTGAACTGGTGAAAAGATTGGATTGCAAGCACCATCCCAATGAACGTGCCCGTCAAGGCTACCACAGGAAGGCTCAGCACACCCACCGAGTAAAAATTCGGCAAGAGGGTCTCGCGTTTCGGACGTGCTGTCACCATCCAGCGGAGCATTTGAAAGGTGAAAAGCGAGATATCGCCAAGAGTTAAAATCCCTTGAACGGCGACCCCTCCCCATGCATTCGTGACCCGGCCCAGGCCGGTCATCATGCGGCTTTTCAAGGTGTCGTTATGCAGGTACGGATCGGTAGCCATACTCTTTCCTTCGGTTGTTAAACCGCGAGGCTTGAGTCAACTTTGCCGAAAAGGGAGTTTGTGCCGACAAGACTAAGGCGTTATGAAAGCATTCAACGAAAAAAGCGTGCTGGTATTCCCCAACACGCTTTTGGATAGCATTGTTCCAGATGGTTTACCCACCTGAATTTGTGAAAGTATGCGACACGGTGCAGGTTACGACCGCTTGCACGCGTCCCCGTTCATTACCAAGGTCCTCGGACAGGATAGACGCCGAACTGGTTCGTGTGACTTGGCCAATAAGGGGTCGCTTTGAACACGCCCATTCCGCCGCTGGTGGGCGCGTTACCGCCGAATTGATGATAGACCGGCGTCATTGTATTCTGGGACACACCCCAAGAATAGTTCGACTGCATCACCACCGTGGGTGGGACAATTAAAGCGGTTGGCTGACCGGTCTTCAAATAATAATACTCGCCGTGCCATGGTCGCTGCATCGATTGGTTTTGAGCCCAATAATCGCCGACGGAACCTGGCTTGGCCCAACCAAGACGATTGCCAAGTCCTTCGGTGTTGCCTGGACCGTGATAGATGTGGGAACCCACGCCACCGTAAGATCCATAATATCGTCCACCAAAGCCGTGCTGGGCAGCACAGCTTTCGGACAATGCAAATACTGCTGCGATCGTGATCGCTGCCATTAATGAAGTTCGAACTAGGGACATGAGTCCTCCCGGGAAACCAGTGAGCCTATGAATTGAGCCGCTTGTTCCATCGTGCGTCTGCAATTAGTAAATGGATCCGACTGGTCTCCGACTCAGCCAACAGTGTTCAATGCCTGACTATCGAGGAATCTCGATCATCTTGTAAATTTTCTTGCCAGCAGTACGCACTGGGGGTGCGTAGTACTTGGCGTGGGTACGATTCAATCCTTGCCCTTGATCATAATACGAATGGTATCGATCGTGATGCTGGTATAGGAATTGATGGGGATAAAGTGGCTGATAGGTGTTGTAGGTGTGTCCGACCCAGCCCGGAACACCAATGGGGGACATGTACAATGCGGCGTTCGCGGAATTGGCGTTTCCGCGTGTAAAATAGTTGTCGAACAAAGGTTGAGTTCCTTTGCCGAGCAAATTGGCGTAGCTATCCATCGAGCCCGATTCCATTCCCATAGGAACGTACGAACCAGCCATCGCCCCTCCGCAATTCCCGCCTGGGCATTGCGCATTAGCTGCATTTTCGTTGATAAACGCGATGCCAGCCCCTAGCAAAAGGGTTGCTGCCGTTGATACTATCCTTAGTTGTCGCATATCCTGCTCCTCAGCGAATTGATCTTTCGTAGACTCTCTCAAATCCATGCGACACGATCGATGGATCTATCGCCTCACAGACCATTTCGACCGATCTAGGGGGCGATAGCCATCAAAAGAGATACCGAGATCGACAAACTTCGCTTGGAAGGGCTCAATACAACGAGAAAGCCGATCGTATCGACAAGAACTTTACGCTGCACGACGCTGGTTGATGATTTCGCCTTTGTCGCCGACTTCTTCGAATCGGACTGACACTTGTCTCGACACACCACTTTCTTGCATTGTGATACCGTAGATCATGTTTGCGGCTGTCATGGTTTTCTTGCTGTGAGTTACCACAATGAACTTGGTGGTATCCAAGAACTCTCGCAAGACGGTGACGAATCGACCAATATTCGCTTCGTCGAACGGCGCATCCACTTCGTCCAAGATGCAGAAGGGACTAGGGCGATATTGAAAGAACGCCATGATCAATGCAACCGCGGTAAGCGCTTTTTCTCCGCCACTCAAAAGTGAATTGCTCAGGGTTGTCTTCCCGGGCGGAGTCGCAATGATTTCGATTCCGCTTTCGGGGTCGCGTTCATCTTCCAGAACAATGTCTGCAAATCCACCCCCGAAAGAACGACGATACAAATCCTGGAAGTTTGTTCGTATGGTGTTCAGAGTGGTCAAAAACAGCTCTTGTGAATCCTGATCGATTTTATTCATCGTCTTCACCAACGATGACTTGGCTTCATTGAGATCCTGATAGTGGGTTGAAAGCTTGTCAAATCGAGATTGCAGTTCATCCAATTCCTGGAGGGCTTCCATGTTCACACCGCCCGACGCGGCAATCTCATGCCTCAGGTGTGCGATCTCCGACTCGATTGCCGCTCTATCCACTTCCGCAGGCTTTGACTTTGAAGGTGAACGGTCCAGCAGTTCCACGAACCAACGCAACTCTGGCAAGGTGGTCAGCAATTCAAATTTCGAATCGTCGATCGATGGATCGTTGGCATCGGAAAGGAACGGTGCAACCATCTCTCCAATCTCGTTCAGTTCTACTTGATACTCTTGAACGTAGTGTTCATGCAAGGTAGTCCATTGAACCGTCCATTGCTGAAGTTGTGACTGGATCGCTTCGATTCGGTCTTTCGCCTTCTCGAGACTTCGGCGTGCCGATTCGCATTCTCTTTGAGCAGACTGAAACACTTCGTTCTGTGATTGGATCTGGACGGCGATGGCCTCTCGTTCGGTTTCAATCTTCTGAATCGTATCTCCCGCTTCCTTGGCTTTCGATTCGAAATCCGCGATCGCGGACAAGGTGGACGCAATCCGTGTGGAAATCAAAACGAGGCTTTCTTCGGATTGCGCCACGCTCTTGATACGTTCGTTGGTGTCCTGCTGCAGTTGTTCCAAGGTGATGCGTAAGCCAACAAGCCGCTGTTCGATTCTTGCAAGTTGAATCCGTCGATCTGTCACGATCGATTGTTCGCTTTGCATGGCACTTTCGTTTTGTGCATGTTCGCGGAACACCGCTTCGTAGTTTTGTTCGATCTGCACGGCTTGCGCCGAAAGTTCGTTAAGCGAGTGTTCTGCATTCAGAATGCGATCGTGTGCTTCTGCCAGTCGCAGTTCCGAGGTCGCGCAGTTCTGCTCATGCAAACTCAAAGAGCCAGCCAACTTGGCCCGTCGTTGCAATGAGGATTCCAAGCGAAGCTCGCAGGTGGTCAACTCTTTGGCGACTTGGTGGGCAGCCAGGTCTTTATCGCGAAGCTTGCTTTCCGAATCGACAATCGCCGCTTGGGCATTCGCAACAAGGGCAACACCTGCCGAAATCGAGTCCTGAAGTTGTTGGATCTCTTCGCGTGCAACTTGCATTTCACTGCGTCGCGACACCAAGCCGAGTCCGGTTTGCAACGAGCCAAGGGTGATGCTTCCGTCGCTTTCAACCAATTGGCATTCGGCCGTTACGAAACGAAGTCCCGCGCCTCGAAAATGACTCAGCTCAAGAGCGGTCGTCAGCGTGTCCACAAACCAAGTCGTTCCAAGCAGAAAACGAATCAGCGGTTCGTAGGGATCGGGGAACTGGGTCATTCGATCAGCTCTTCCCAGCACGCCTCGAAGCCCATCGAGTTGGATTTTCTCGCCCGAACGACGACTGGAAAGGCGGTCCATTCGAATCAACGTGACCCGCCCATCGATGGCGTAGTTGCCGTCATTAATCCAGTCGATGATTTGTCCATTGCTTAAAACGATTGCGTCCGAATGGGCCCCTAAGGCAACATCGATCAACGGGGCAAGATGCATTTCCGTGGTCAGCAAATCAGCAACCACTCCTTGAACCGTGTCCCAGACATTGGAGACGATCGAATTGGCGGCTTGGCTTGGGTCGCTTTGTGAATGTCGATTTTCGCGTGCTAGTCTCAATAGCTGCTGTCCACCGCGACCTGCGCCTGTGTATTGTTCCTCAAGCTGCGACAGCACCTTCAACCGTTCTCGCACTCCATGGGACTTACCCTGCAATGCGATCAGTTTCTCTTGAGCGCTCGTCACCGCGAGCCGATTCACCTGAAGCCGATCTTCTGCTTCTTTCTTTTCCGCGTTGACCAATGCGCTCGACTTCATGGCCTCGCTAAGCTTTTCTTCGGCTGACTTGACGTCCATATTGAGCTGCTCAAGCTCTTTCGATGCATCGGCCAGCAATGCCTGATGCTGCACAATCGATTGCTCGAACTGCTCGATGTGCATGCGGTATGCGGTGATCTCGGATCGAGCTGTCGCGGTATCCTCACGTACCTGTGCTTGCTGGTTTTTCGTCTCCTCAAGCTTTTGCTTTAGGCCGTTAAGACTCTCTTGAAGCTGGCTCCAACGCTTTTCGCTTTCGTCAAGATGAACAATCGCCGATTGACGCTCCAAATCGATTGCCGCAAGTTCTTGTTGCTTTTGTTGGATTTCTTCAGTGGACATGGTCGCACGATGCTGAAGCATCTTGATGCGATCTCGAAGCACTTCTTGTTCTGCCGTCAGTTCAGCATGACGCTCGACAGCGGAACTATGGCCGCTGGTTGCCGAGATGCGTTCGCGCTGTGCCTCTAAATACTGATTCTGGATGTTCTCCTGCGTCAATTGCAGTTGCTGCCACTTCCCTTGTTCCGCAGCAGTGCTCTCTTGCAGCGCTTGGTACCGAGTTTGAAGATCGAGCTCCGCGTTTTGCGCTACGGCCAGCGAATGGTTTGCGTCTTGTTGTTGCCTAGCAAGTGCAATTCGATCCAGCCAGCCAAGTTGTTGTCTCTTGGTTTGCAACGCTACCGTCATTTCTCGATAGCGGTTGGCGCGAGCGGCTTGCCCTTTAAGCGAAGTAAGGCGTTTTCCAATCTCATCCACGATATCGTTGAGTCGGAGCATGTTTTGGTCAACTCGGACAAGCCGACGTTCTGCTTCGACCTTCTTGGCTTTAAATCGCGAAATGCCTGCCGCTTCCTCAAATATTCCTCGCCGATCCTTGGCGGAAGCTTGCAACAAGCGATCTACTTTCCCTTGTTCAATCAAACTATATGCATCCACACCAACGCCAGTTCCACGGAAAAGATCCTTTACGTCCTTAAGACGGCAAGGCTGGCTGTTGATCGCATACTCACCTTCGCCGCTGCGAAATACACGCCGACTAACATGCACTTCGTCCGCATCGTGGCTAAAAACACGTGTCTTGTTGTCAAGAATTAAGATAACTTCAGCGCTGTTGGCGGGTTTGCGACCACCTTCGGCAGAGCCCTTGAAGATAACGTCCGCCATGTCCGCGCCCCGAAGAGCCTTGGCACTTTGGGCCCCAAGTACCCACTTCACAGCATCGACAACGTTCGATTTGCCAGATCCATTAGGACCAACCACAACCGTGATGCCATCCGGAAAATCGAACCGAGTTCGATCTGCAAAACTCTTGAAGCCTACTAATTCGAGGGCTTTGAGCATGGGAGGTTACCGGAATCTTATGGGCTGTTAAAAAGTGCTACGTTCAAGGAACAGGTTTTTGGGCAATCGCGTTGATTGCTAACAAAGCGATTAAGGGTTCATCGTAGAGACTTCTTCGTCCAAGCCACCTAAGCTCTTCTCCGGCGGTAGTTCTGCGTCAGGAACCTTTGTGTTAGACGGTTTGGACGGCTTGAACCAGGAGACAGGAGAGATCAACTTAAAACCCTTCGATTGCGATCGGTCGACGCTGGAGCCGTCCACTTGAACGACATCCAACTTGGCGTCTGTGGACGATTGAGCGGTTGATATGTCTTTGCGTTGGTACTCGCGCCCCGCAAACGGGCGAGGGTTAAGTGCCAGCGGCATTGAAAGAGCCTGTCGGGATGAAAGTGTATCTAAGGTATGAACGACGTCGTTGTAGTTGGCCTCAATCGTTCCCATGGCTCGTAATAGCGATACCACATCACTGGCTACAATCGCATTCATAACGGCTCCATCGTTGTGCCGCTTCGTCAACTTGATTTGATCACCAGGGGCAGAACTAATTTTCAAAGAAGGTGTTGGGGTCAATTGATCGCGAAGAGTAATCGCAACACTGTTACCGAACAAAACGATTTCTTTCTTCTTCTGAAAAGAAATTGCCAGCAATGGAACAGAACTTGGTACTTGAACGAAATGAAACGACTGCCCGACTGCTTCTCCACTCAAGACGAAATCATTCGGGTTGCGATCGCGAATGGACCAAAACGCGCCAAATCTGAGCTCCGGCTCTGCTTCTTGCAATAGCTCTTCGAGCGCCTCACGCGCTAAAGAGTCTTCATTGACGGTCAAGCCAACAAGACAAAGCGGTCGAAACGCAGGTTCATATCTTGCCAGCTCCATCAGAACCGGAATGGCTTCGCTTCGATCGAGATACGAAAGAGAATAGGCAGAAAAGAATCGAATCTCTGGATCGGATGACACCAATCCCGAAACAAGAACTTCTTTGGCAGCGTCGTTTCCAATCGCCTCCAGTTCAACTGCTCCACGTTGTGCCGTTTCTCGTTTCATCAACAACTTACGACAGCCAGCAACTCGCTCCATTTGCTCTTCATCCGATTCGGCAAACCCAGTCGCAAGAATGACAGATACGAAGTGAGACGGGTCGAGTTTGTACTTTGGTAAGGATTCCAAAACGATATGCGAATCGTTTTTGCCTTCGGCAACCAATTTCTGTTTGTTTGCCTCGCGGAAGAAGAATCTTGAATTGATCGACTTCTCTATCGCTTTGGTGATGACGACGTGCCGATACTCGGGCGTAATCTGAAGGCCCAGTTCGCGTTCCTGCATGAGCTTCGCTCCCCCCACCAAAACACCTTTCAATGGCGTCGGGGAAGGTTGTCTCGTGTAGCTGGTGGGTAACATCACAATTTCCCCTTGAGCGATTGCCTTGTCATCACTGGTGCGCATGTTGCCATCGACGTAGGCCATCTCGCGAAGACGCGATTCAAGAACGAACCCTCCCGTTAAGTCGGTAGCCAAACATTCGGTCGAAGTCTCTACGTCCACGTCAAGAGTTTCGCCTTTTGCATCGCTCGGATTGGCATACACCTTTAGCTTGACGAGCGCTGTCCAAGGTGCATCGAGAACGGTTTCCGGATTGTCGACGTTTCGAATTCTCATGTCGGCAAGCATCAGGTCGCGTTGAACCCCTGGCTTGACGATCCCTCCGGTACCTGGCAAATCCACGGCAAGAGCATACGCATCGTAATGCTTCGTATACATGCCGAGCGCCGTAGCAACTTCACCAACCAATCGTGGACGTTCCGGATCAACAAGCAGATCCTTGAACCTCTTTGTTTCCTTGACGAACTGGTTGTTCTTTTCCTTTTCTTTCGATGTCCATGCCTGACAGCCAATCGAGGCGACAACCGCGAACATCGCTAGAAGAGAACAGATGCGAAACATGGAAAATCGACTTCCTGCGTTAGGTGTACGTTCGGAACTTTCGAAAGCCAATGCAAACTGACTTTCGTGAGATGGGATGCCCAGGGCGGCTTGACGGAATCAAGCAAAGACGCATTCGAAAATCTACTTCTCGATCCCAGTTCCACAGTGAGTGCTGCCCTCGCAAGTGACTTCGGGCTCACTCTCGGTTGAAGAAGTCGAAGGTGGCGTTAAACCACGAGCTGGCTTGTCACGATAGGCTACAACTTCATCCAGAAGTTGTGCCGTCGGTACATAAGGGATCGGTTGGCGAATCCCCAAATCGCTTGGCGCGAAAGCGACAGGTTGATTGCGACGGAGCAATGCAATTTGCCGGCGAATGTTCGAGAGATCTTCGTGAATAGCTTGAACGGATCGTCCTGATTCCAGCTTCGAGCCGGACGTAGCTTCATGAGACACAACCTTCATGGCCATTTCCGCTCGTTCAACAATACTAGCGGTCAAAACATCACTCATTTGCTGTCTGACTTCAGCAACTGCCAACTGGTTAGCAAGCTGCGCATTACGCTCCGAGATTTGCTGGATTTTTTCCACAACCGCTTCACGCTCGAGCATCATTTGTTCGGTCATTTCAAGTCGGGTGCTCAATTCGGTTTTCGCAACCATCAGATCCATCAAGGTCGAAAGAGGAATCGAAACCTTGCTGTTCTGAAGTTGAGACTCCGAAACGATGGCTTGGACCATCGCCGAATCCGAGGATCCTGATGAATTCATGACAACTTGGACTGGGGGTGGAGGTGGCGGCGCCATGGGCACAACTTGAATCGGCTCCTCGTCAGCGAAAGATTCGTCGTGCGGTTCTGAATGTGGACTTTCTGCCGCTGTTTCAGTGTCGCAATGTGTTCCTGAGACGGGGCCGTCTTTCACTTCATAGCATTTAGAGCCAGCACAAATTCGGTGACCGCATGCGATCACTTCGGTAACCAAATTGCCGATCGGATTTCGATTTAGTTGCTCCGAAAACTTCATAGGCACCGCAATTCGAAGCGTGCGTGCCAACGGCGTTGATGCTTGTGACTCAGTGCTCGCTTCATCGCAACAGACTGTTCCATCGGGACAACAAGCTGTTCCTTGGGTACAGTTCAAAGTGAACGTTCCAACCCCTTGATCGGACTGAACCATTACCACTTGAGGGGCGGTTGCTAATCTATCTGGCGTCTGGGCCACAAAAGGCGCGTCGGATCCCAGTTTGTTGGTTTTAGCATCAAGTCGCACATCAAAATTCACCGCTCGGACCAGTGAAAATTGCGGTGTTTTCGCGAGCCATTCGCTGACAATCGCGGCGATCCCGGTTGGTGGGGTAGGCTCGTCTTCCGCTCGCAAGTTGGGGGCGAGAACAAACCCGGCAAAAAGGGCTGTCAAAAGGGTCTTGGTTTTTGTCGCTGCATCCATGCTGGCGTCTCCGTAAAAGTCCATTGACTTGGGTCTGAGGCGGTTTTCACAAGCCATTCCGCCGTTCGATCTGAACTTTAACTATTTTCCGAAAAAGATTATAGATCGATATTTCCTAAGGTATTCATGGGGCGACGGAATGCGGTCTACAAATTCGAACGCACCCAAGCTATCATCGATCGGGGCTAATACGCCTTGTTTTCGAAATGCATATCGACCGAACCGAACGTCTTCCCACCGATACCCCTATGTCTTCAAGCCCCATTATCCGTACGCCAACGCCCCCGACCGCTCCCAGTGCCAGAACCGTTGCGGTCGTGGACATCGGAGCAACCAGCGTTCGGATGGCTATCGCCGAAATCGATATCCGTGGCTCTTTTCGTATTCTAGAGGAAGTTTCCCAGGCCGTGTCGCTGGGAAAGGATACTTTTACGAGCCAACGAATTCGCCGCCAGAGTATCGAAGAATGTGCGGTTGTCCTGAAAAGTTACCGACGTCTCATGCAAGAGTTCGGAATTTCAGGGACGGATCACGTTCGCGTGGTCGCAACCAGTGCCGTTCGAGAAGCTAGCAATCGGCTCGCATTTATCGACCGGATGTACATCGCTACCGGCTTGGAAGTGGAATCGCTGGATGAGGCGGAAGTAAACCGGATCACCTACATGGGCATTCAGCCTCTTCTTCAATCCAACCCAACGCTTGCATCGGTAAAGACCGTTGTGGTGGAAGTGGGAAGCGGCAGCACCGAAGTTCTCGTGGTTCGAGGTGGAAACGTTCTGTTCTCCAATACCTATCGCTTGGGTTCATTGCGACTCACAGAACAGGTGGATAAGCTCCATACGTCCAATGCCAAGCAACGGGCAATCATCGAAACGCAAATCCATCGGCTAGTGCACCAAATTTATGAACACGTGGATTCCGATGTGTCTGTCCAAATGGTAGCTATAGGTGGGGATGTTCGGCTGGCGGCAGCCAATTTGCCTGACGCTCATTTCAACAAGCAAATGTGCGTGGTTCCCGTAGAAAGCCTGGCTGAGTTCGCAAGATCCATCGGAGTCCTCAAAGAGGACGAATTGGTGGCTCGTTTCGGAATCAGCTACGCAGAAGCTGAGACCGTGTGGCCCGGCCTGATGAGCTATGTCCTTATCGCTAAGGAATTCCAATGCGACCAAATCCATATTGCAGATACCAATCTGCGCGATGGTTTGCTCAGCGATCTCGCTTTGCGTGATTCCTGGACTGCCGAGTTTCGAAACCAAATCATTCGTTCGGCCATCAACCTCGGACGGAAGATGGCCTTCGACGAAACGCATGCTCGACACGTCGCTACGCTTTCTCGAAAATTGTTTTCCGACTTGGCAACGGAACACCAGCTCGATAATCGCATGGAGCTGATTTTGTATCTAGCGGCTCTGCTTCATGAGATTGGCAGCTTCATCAACGCCCGAAGTCACCATAAGCACGCGATGTACATTATCCGCAATAGCGAACTGTTTGGCCTATCGGTTCGCGACGTGCTTCTGGTGTCGCTGGTCGTGCGATATCATCGCCGGTCATCTCCTCAACCAGACCACGAAGGTTACGCAACCCTCGATCGAAATGATCGGGTCGCCGTTGCAAAACTGGCTGCTATTCTGCGGCTAGCTATCGCGCTCGATGAATCTCGTTCGCAACGGATTAGCAACATCGTCAGCAAGCGAGAAGGTGATCGATTGATCATTTCGACTCATGGCATCGAAGACGTTTCACTCGAACAACTGACAGTGAGACACTCGGGTGACTTGTTCGAAGAGGTCTTTGGAATGAACGTATTGCTTCGAAGCGATACCGCCTGATTTCTCGTAATCGTACTCGTACTCAGCACAGCGGTACTCGTACTCGTACTCGTACTCCTACTCCTACTCCTACTCCTAATCCTAATCCTAATCCTAATCCTAATCCTAATCGATCGATCGATCCCGCCGATACCGAACACCTTCGCTGGATCAATCGAGTACGAGTACCGTTTCACTGAGTACGAGTACGAGTACGAGTACGAGTACGAATAAGAGTGAGAATAAGATTAAGAATAAGAGTAAGAGCAAATCTTAATCTGAAGCCTGTGGATTGAAGCCCGGTGATCGAACCTCAGCGCTAGAACTTGACTCCCATCTCGTCGAGCAAGTGTTTCGCATCGTAGACCCAACCGGTAACCCACAAGACGTACCGAACGTCAACACCGATCGATCGGCTGTAGTCCGCGTTCCAAGCGAAGTCATTGATGGTGGCTTCGAAAGTGCGATCGAAATTGACAGCGACCAATTCCCCTTTCGAATTGAAAACGGGACTACCCGAATTGCCGCCAGTCGTATCCGTGTTGTACAAAATGGCTACAGGAACTTGCCCCAGTCTCGGATGAACAAACGGGCCAAAGTCTTTCGCTTGGTACTTTTCGATCAAGGCTTCAGGTGAAACATAAGGTTCGTTGCCCGTCGTTTTTTCCATCACCCCAGCTAAAGTCGAGATTGGCAGTCGGTAAACGGCATCCGCAGGCGAATAACCTCGAACGCGACCATAGGTAATTCTTAATGTGGCATTCGCATCCGGGATGAAATCGCTTGGTTGAAACGCCTGCTTCATCTCGACCAGCGATCCATAAAGTTGCCCCAGTCGTCCTTCGCGTTCCTTATCGGTATCGCGCAGCTGCTTGTACGTTGGGTAAAGTTGAACCATCAGCTTTAGCAATGGATCTTCCATCTTCATCAATTGCTCTGGCGTCTTCGTCAAACATTCGTTGATGAATTCCGGATTTCCCAATTGAGTTGACTCAAGAAACCGGGTTGCAACGCGTTCTGCGGACAGATTGTCTTTGAAGAGAAAACCAAGCCCAGGAACATCTTTGGCAGCAGGAATTTTCTGGAGACGTTCCAACATACCTTGCAACATCTTCGTATCGGTTTGCTTATCCCAATCGGAAACATCTAACTTCAACTGCTGAACCGTCAGATCATAGTTTCGCTTCATGTACGGGGTTTCACGCTCTAAATCCTCTTTTTCGCGTTCAGTAGCGGCATCCAACAAAGTGAAAGCGAACGATAAAGCTCGACAAGCGTTCTTCAGTTCCTTCAGATGAATCTCGACGGGTGCCTTCTCCGTCATCTCCAAGTACACGGACTCGATGTCCTTCAACAAGGTTCCGAACATTGCTTGACGCTTATCATCCGCGGCGATGAATGCTTGCAGCATCGCCTCGGTGGCTTCCCGCATCGCGACCATTCCGGTGCGTTTCAACCCGAGCAACTGTCCACGGGATCGTTTCTCCACGTTTGCGAGGGATTTGCTGCGAGAGGCGTGTTTAATGGCAACCTCTCGGTTGCTGGCCCCGGCTTTCTCCATCTCACTGATTTGCCAAGCATAAAGCTCGACGATGGCTGGCAATCTAACATTTTCTTCAAAGCGAAAAAAGCTGGCGGTCTTCTGACGAACGGTTCTTCCTGGATAACCCAGAATGAAAACAAAATCTTCTTCATTCGCACCGACGCTCGACACTTGAATCGGCCGCTTGGGATGAAAGGGAATGTTGTTTGGGGAGTATTCTGCGGCACTTCCGTCAGGAGCTGTATAGGCTCGCATAAAAGAGAAATCACCCGTATGCCTCGGCCATTCCCAGTTATCTGCTTCCCCACCAAATGCTCCGATGGAAATCGGTGGCGCGAATACCAACCTAACATCCTTGAGGTAAGTATAAAGAAATAGCACATAGGTCTTGCCTGCAAACATCTCTGCCACTTCGGCTCGCAACCCTTTGTTTTCGGCTTCTGCGGCTTGCTCCAATTCTTTGCGTCGCTTTTCGATCGCTTTCGTTCGATCCAAAAAAGTCATACCCTCACTTACAACCGAAAGAACTTGGTCTGAAACATCGGCGTAACTTTCTGTAATGCGCACCGTGAAGCCGACGGCTCGCACCTCCTCTTGCTTGGTTTTGGCAATAAAGCCATTCGCCAAAAGATCGTTGGTCGGTGTACTTGCCTTTTGAATCGCATCAAAAGCACAATGGTGATTGGTGATGATTAGCCCATCGCTTGAAACAAACGACCCGGTGCAACCATTGACTCGGCAAATGCCATCCAGCAGACTGACGCCTTCGGAATTGAAGAGCTCTTCAGGGCTCAATTGAAGCCCTTTTTCTTGCAAGTTCAACCGCTTGAGTTCGCTGATCGGGAACATCCCCTCGTCAGCAATGCCCATTGACCTGAAACAAAACGATCCTAACGCAATTACGAAGGCAAAACGGAGGAATGATTTCATAAAAATAGTTCTCGCGAGAATCGACTTAGTCTGGCTGGTTCATTCCCAATTGCTTCATTTTTCGATAAAGATTGGAGCGCTGCAGCCCCATCTTTTCGGCAGCCTGGGTAACGTTGCGGCTACATGCCTTGATTTGTTCTTCAATGTAGCGAATCTGGAAGTCCGACGTTGCATCCCCTAACGTCTTGTCCAGATCGATCGCGTTTGTGTTTTCAGAGGCGGCGCGTGGGGAGCGGACAAAATCCAGCTGCGTGTCATCGATGGTCTCGCCGGTGGTCAGGTACGCAACACGTTCAACGATATTGCGCAGTTCACGAACGTTCCCTGGCCAATCATGAGTTACGAGCCGGCGCTTGGCAGTAGCGGTCCAAGCTGGTTTGGCTCTTCCAATCTTGGTACAGAACATGGTTAGAAAGAAGTCGGCAAGCTCCAGAACATCCTCGCCTCGATTCCTTAGTGGCGGCAAATTCATGGTGACAACGGTCAATCGAAAGTACAGGTCTTCACGAAACCGTTTCTTCTGTACCAGCTCCACCAAGTTTTGGTTGGTTGCGGCAATGACCCGAACGTTGACAGGAATCGGGGAAGACCCTCCAACGCGCACAACTACTTTTTCTTCCAATACGCGAAGCAATTTCGCTTGCCCCGCAAGACTCATGTCCCCTATCTCGTCCAAGAATAGCGTTCCGCCAGACGCAAGCTCGAATTTTCCATTTCGCGTTTCATGCGCGTCGGTAAAGGCACCTTTCTCGTGACCGAACAGTTCGCTTTCCAGCAACGTTTCCGTGATGGCTGCACAGTTCACTGCGATAAAAGGCTCGAAACGCCGTTTGCTTTGATAGTGGATTTGACGCGAAACCACTTCCTTGCCCGTTCCGTTTTCCCCAAGAAGAAGGACCGCCAAGTCGGTATCGCCAACTCGCGTAATGGTCGATTTCAGATTCTGCATCTCCGGCGAATTTCCAATGAGCAGAACCTGCTGCTGAGCATCCCGAGTCAGTCGATCCCGAACTTGTACCAATCGCTGCATCTGCTGGGTGTTTGCAAGTGCAGCAGACGCGTGCCTTGCAAGTTCAATCAGATCCTGCTCGTCTTGAGCGTCGAAACGACCATCGGCGTGGTTGATCACCTCGAAGACTCCCATCGGCTTATTCTTGGAGTCCATGAGCGGGACAGCCAAAAGCGAATCCGTGCGATAACCACTGCTGGAATCCACTCGACGGTCCACCTCGTCATGAGGGTCGGAACGATCCCAGCGTCGCGGTTGCAGACTCTTGAGCACCGCACCAGCGAGCCCTTTGTCGTCTGCAATTCGAAGCGGCTTCCCCTCCATCCCCAATGCTGGGTGCCCTACCAGTTCGCGAGCTGATTTGTCCCACAGGAAGATACTCGCACGGTCGCTTCGCAATAAACGTGTAGCTGCTTGAGCAATATCCTGCAGCAATCGGTCAAGATCTTGGTGCGAATGCCAATCCGCCGCAACATTCAAGATCTGATTGAGCCGAATCACATCGCGTGACTTCTGTTGCTGGCGCTGCCAAGTGTCGATGGCCAAGGCGAATAAGGTTAGTTGCTCCGAGATTTTGTCCGCATTCGAATCGTTCAAAACGGGCTGAATACACAGCACTAAATCCTTGTTGGTCGACGATGCGATCGGCAGATAGGTCCAGGGAGATGAACGAACCACCGACCGAGAATCCAAACACTCGCTGGCTACGTTCCAGTCGGGGGGCTCCGCAGATACATTGCCTAGCTGAAGAGTCCGCTTCCATACCCCTTTGGAGGCGACCATTAAAATTACGCCAGTTACGTTCCACGAGCTCATCGCAGATTCAAGGGGTTCTTTGAGAAGCTGCTCAATCGAACGAGCTCGCTCGATCGATTGAAACAATTGCTGGACCAACGGCGTTAGCAGACTCATTCACTATCCAAATCAGGTTTTGGCTCGGTCAAAAAGAAGCTAAGCACAGCGCCCATCAAAGCGTATCCACCAGCCACATAGGCGCCAACCAACGCGATGTTTGCGGGATTGGGTGGCTTTGCATCCGAGAATGTCAGGGTCAACCAAGCAGCAAACGTCCCGATCACGCGACCGCCGATGTTGGCCGCAAAGCTCTCGCCAGTGCCTCGCAAGTGGACCGGGAAAACAAGCGGAATGTAGTTCCCCCAGAAACTAAACTGAGCAACCGTCAGCAACCCCGCAAGAAAAATACCCCACTGAAGCATGGACAAGGAGTCGGTCTTCAAGTTGTTCGAAATCCACCAAAAGAGAACCGGAACGAAGATCAACGACGGCCAATTAAACAGCCGGAATAGGTTTCGACGCGAAATGGCGAACATCGCTACGATCGCAAACAGAATGCGTCCGACCAGCCCACCTATTTCCTGGAAGCTAGCCACCTCGGCCGCAGCCTTATCATTCGCAGTACTACCAATCGACCGAACTTGCACTTCTGTTAGCTCTGGCTTGCCAGCATCTGCCGCTTCCTTTTTGGCTTTACCAACTGCCTCAATCCCCTGCGCTAAGATTTGTTTGTGCCCTTCTTTAGGTGTGGTCAAAATCTGACTCAATTGCTGAATCGCACCAAAAGCGATTCCATAAGAAGCTGCAAACATCAGCGTGGTAACGATCGTCGTTTTGGCAAGACCAGGACTAAACAACTCTAGAATACTAGGACGTTTGAGCGTGCCAGCGTCTCGTTTCTTTTGCCAAACAGGGGATTCCGGCAAGAACGGCCGAATCAGAATCAATGGCAACGCAGGTACCACCCCCGAAATAAGCGTATACCGCCATGCTTCGTGAAGCCCATGAATCGCAGGCAACACACTCGCAAATTCAGCGCACAAGTAATTGGCCGCTGCCACCATGATTCCACCCAAAGAGGAAAACGCTTGAGTGAATCCAAGCACCCGTTCCCGCTGCTTACTTTCAGGAAAGAGCTCTGCAAGCCATGCTACCGCAGCCACGAATTCGACACACACGCCGATAAATACCAAGCAGCGGCAAAACAACAACTGGTACAAGTCGGTCGCAAAGCCCGCTGCAAATGCAGAGACCGCGTACAGCAAAATGCTAAACGTAAGCACCCGACGGCGACCAAAAAAGTCCGTCAAGTATCCCCCCAGCAAGCCGAACACACCACCTACAAGCGCAGGAACAAAAAACAACGTTCGAGCCCACTCGCGATACTCGTCCGAACCCGGCACAAACTTTCCATCAGAAAGACTGAAGATGGCTGACTTGATAATCAACGGCAACATCAACAACTCATAGATATCGAAGGCAAAACCGATGGATGCCATAATGCAAACCAGCCAGATTGCGGTCTTGCTCAATGAGGAAGCTCCACCGGGTGAAGATCCACCTTGAGGGGTGCTATTGGGCGGGGTAGGAATGTTGGTTGCCATTGGTGGGTGTTTAATGGGGTTAACGACAGATTGCTGGATATCGCCTGATTCTAATCCGAAAACCAAACTTTACCCAGGACACAAAAATGGAATGGGAATTCCATTCTCGATTTGCGAACTGGGGCTTTGGTGGTTCAAGCTGCTTTGGTTTTGAGAAACTTTCCAAGCTACACTATACAGGATTCACGTCGCCAAGTCTGGAAGGGACCCTAGAGCGAACACCCCTTCCAAAGGGAGTCGAACCGGACAAAGCAATTTCAGCAGAACAACAACCGAGGGGGATGAGATTGAAATTTTCGAAGAACCCTTTTCCTGGGATGAACCCTTGGCTCGAGGAATTCTGGCGCGATATCCATACATCCTTGATAACCTACGCGCGCGATGCGATTCAGCGGCAGTTGCCAGCGGACTTGGTGGCAAGGGTTGAAGAATATCTTGCGGTTGATGAATCGACCGATGGCAACAACGTTCGCTCCCGACGTCAGGCTGAACCGCAAACCCCGCGATTCATCGAAATTGTAGATCTGCGTGCAGGCAGACGGGTCATTGCAGCGATCGAGTTTCTTAGCTTGGCGAATAAACTGGAAGGGATCGGTAAGTCACAGTACGTTCGCAAGCAGACTGATTTTCTAAGCTCTGGCGTCAGCTTGGTCGAGATCGATTTGATACGACAGGGAGGGTGGGTGGTTGCAGTCGAAAAAGGGAACTGCCCGACCGAGTGTTCGATGCCCTATCGAATCTGTGTTACCCGCGGTTTCGAACCTGACATTAGTGAAGTTTACTTGGCAAGTTATCGACATCCATTACCTCAGGTAAGGATTCCGCTGCGGCAGGGGGAACCGGATGTACTGCTACCCGTTCAGTCGATTCTGGATGACGCCTACGTCAATGGTCGCTACGGAAATCTGATTGACTACTCCCGGGGCCCAGATGGGCCAATGGAGCAAGTGGACGAAACCTGGATTAGGGATTTTTTGAGCAGCAACGCTCAACGAGAAGCCTAGCTTTCCTTTAGCTACTACTTGGTTTGGGTAGACCTTGGTTTTTGTCGCGGCGGATCTTCCGGATTTGCCCTATCTGAAACCGAGTTGGCGTTCACCTCTTGGCCTCTTTCTGACAGAAACCTCTTTATTTCCTTCACCTTCATTTCGACCGACAACTCCTCAGCGCGACTCTTAGGCTTTTGGGATTGAAGCCTCGCAAGCTCCTGAAAAGCCTTATCCACTTCCGAGCTCAACGGTCCTGGTGTCGATGTGGAAGATGTTTTGAGATCATCACTAACTGCCTTCGTCGCTCGAGGTTTTACTAGCGACGGATTAAGGTCTTGCCGGCCAATTTCTGAGGAAAGTGCCGCGATGGAATTTGCAAGATTTTCAACCGGGCCGGTTATGGAGGAAGCTTCGACTGGAGCGTTCGGATCAGTATTTTTACCAAAGTCATGAGAAGTCTGGGAGCCAGGCTCTGTGCGACTATCGGTTCGATGTAAATTGATCTTGCTATGCCGAACCGTTTCGTTCGACGGCACTGTTTCGAATGTCTCTGAACTTTCTCCAGGATTGGTGTCTAGCCCTCGCCGGCTGCGTGAGCGGTCGGCCGCTCGACGACCGAATGATGGTCCCAAATCAATCGGGGATATAACGAAGACGACTCCTAAACCAAAGATGAGACCTGCAATCCCGCTTAAACCAGCAATCGTGGTGCGACCAGGACCAATAGGCCGATCGCTTACCATAGGTGCATCAAGGCGAGTAAGCAAACTGGTTGAGGTGGACGAATCTCTTGCGGCATTGGCTTCGGCTAGTGATCGTTCGGCCCCTTCGACCATCAACAGTTTTGAACGAACTTCAGAAAGGACATTTGCGTACGTAGCCCGACCATCGGCGATTCTGCTTAAACGTTTCTCGGCCGCGGTACGACGGGATTCTAGTTCTTCAATCTTGCGATCCACCAAGGCGATGTCCGATTCGACGCTTGCGACCGACGCTTTAAGCTCCATGACGAAACGTCGTACGATGGTCGACTGAGCGGTTTGGGATGCGTTGACCAAGGGATGGTCTTCAGTGAACTTACCAGCCAATTGAGAGCCGCTCAGTTGTGCGTCAACGAGCCCTTCGCGCAAGCGGCGTAACCCCGGCTGAGAATTCAATACCGCGCCCGGTGCAACGATGAAAGAGGATGGATCTTGAGTCGCCTTGATTAACAAATCCCGGTCGGCCACCAAGGAATAACGACTTACTTCCGCCTGGCGAATCTCCGACTTGATTTGGTCAAACTCAGCCCTGGATGTCGCAGCACCAGCAATCGTGTCCGTCAGACCTCGCAGGTCGGTCAAGTCGGAACCCGCGTTACGTTCGATTTCAAGAAGCCTATCGGTGGCGGATGCAAGATCGCGTTTGGCCGAATCGCGAGCATGAGTTAGTTCAGAGATGACCCCGTCGGCGCGTGCTTTTCTCACTTGCTGAAGTCTGGATTCCAACGAATCACACAAAGCTTTGCTCAACGCTATGGCATCAGCCTGAGCCCCTGCCTTGACATCCAAGTAAATGACTTCTGTAACACCGAATTCTGTCCCTTTCGGCGCATGGACTGAGATGCTTGACTTTGCGACTTCTTCTATCAATTCCTTGGACGGGTACTCGCCCCAGTTGAGCCAGCTCGATAGTCCCTCAGGCTTTCCCACTGCGACCAATGCGTCGCGTACCACTTGCTGGCTCTTGGCCATTTCAAGAATTGTTTCTTGCGCCGCCTTCATCTCGGTAGGACTTTGGAATCGCCCGAGCCGCATCACGGCCCCATTTGCTTCGTCCCGAACGAGAATTGCCTGGGACGCTAAAAAGGTATCGTCTTTCACAAACACTACATATCCGACCCCCAAGCCTCCAAAAGCAATGGTCGTGCCAATCCATAGCGGAGCCCACACCAATACCCCGCGGAGAAGGCTTCGTATCGTTGGATGGGTAATCAGGGCACTCATAAAAACGAGCATTCTTGGATGGAGCTACTACACCGTCAAAGCACGGACCAGTCGACTCTACATTGCGGAATCTTGCATGGCCGTCAACGATGGGACTGTTCGAGAAGAATAACTGCTATGGCCTTACCGCTGAAGCGAACGTACGGACTTCGCCGACCACGGAATTTTCCTTAAAGTTTCAAACAATCTGTTCGATGTTTCCAAAATCACTCGGAACTGTCTTGACTTGTCGCAGGCTGGGTAAATATTTTGGAATAGGGGTAGGACGGTTCCTGGACTTTCAACGGAGCTAATCCACATGCAATTTGAACATCAAGCATCGGGTGATTCTCTCAATCACACCTTAGAGAGATTCTTCGCAGGTCTCTCAGAGTACGCATTCCATTCACAGCTCGGAGTCGCGGACACCGAACTGGTCAATTACGTTAGCAAACTTCTCGTTCGATTCACGAAGACGGACGCTCTTCACCGGATTCGCCAATTGAACGGACAGAGGGCTACCGAAGTGGTAACCATGATGACGGAAGCACAACAAAGGATCGGACTCGCAAAACGCGAAGTCCACCGACACATTGGCGATTTTACCCTTTTCTGGACCGGCCTCTATCCCGAATCTCTACGCGAGTTGCAAGGCCCAGACCGAACAGACCGTTTTGTAAGCTACTGCCATCAAGGCAAAATCGCTTACGAAATTGCCAGTGAGATCGAGGCTGACGAAAATGACGAAGTCCCAAGCGATCTTTTGCATCGCTTGAGTGATCAATTCGAGATGTGCGCATACGGATTACGCGAAATTCGCCGCCAGTGGGAACTGGGGGCCGGCGGCGAGGGATCGATCTTGATTTGATTCACGACGGCTTGCGTTTTTGTGCAGAAACTAACCAGTAGTCCCGAGTCCACTTGCGATCGCATTCACAGTTAACAACAACTGAGGCACGAGGGACTCGGCAGATTGCGGTTGGTTCATTTTGTGATAGCTCCGCCACATCTTGAGCAACGAGATCTGTTGCCGATGAAGTACTCGCAATCCCGTGGATCGTAACTGGATCATACGTTGAATGTTTGGCCTCCGTTGCGAAAGCGGGCCACCATAAACGGCCTCGACCATGCGAGTCGTACGCGCCAACTCTGCCTCGATAGGCTCCATGCACGACTTACGTAACTCTTCACTATCCACCATACTTGCGTACTCTCGCATAACCTCCAGATCTGTCGCTGCCAACGAAGTTGCAACGTTACTGATTAGATAATGAAGAGGTGCCCAACGGGTCAATTCGCTTTTCAGCGATTGAAACGCGTCCGGGTCCGAATTCTGGAGATGCTCTAGCGCGGATCCAACCCCATACCAACCCGACAGAAAGAATCGAGCTTGTCCCCAACTGAACACCCATGGGATCGCTCGCAAGTCCGCAAGGGATTGCTTACCCGTCCTTCGTGATGGACGCGAACCGATCCGACTTTGTTCAATGGCATCAATAGGTGTAGCCTCGCGAAAGAACTGAACAAATCCATCTCGGTTTAGCAAGCTTGTATAGGATTCTCGAGCCCACTGAGCCATTCGCTCCAATGTAGCATCCAAGGGGTGATCACTCAGATCGCTGGTGTTGTCCTGAAGTGTTTTTCGAGTCACGCCCGACAGAAATAATTCTAGATTGTAAATCGCAGTAGACTGATGAGCGTACTTTTGCGGTATCGTCTCCCCTTGTTCGGTCACTCGCAAGTCACCTTGAAGCGTTTGGTTTTGCAGAGCTCGAATGAAGCGATGCGTCGGGCCTGCACCGCGGCTGATCGTGCCGCCGCGACCGTGAAAAAATCGGACTCGCACATGGT
The DNA here is from genome assembly GCA_027487485.1 of Planctomycetaceae bacterium. GTDB lineage: Bacteria > Planctomycetota > Planctomycetia > Pirellulales > Pirellulaceae > JBKCUI01. The sequence continues at coordinate 285,460 of JAIYDN010000052.1, forward strand.
GCTTCCGCCCAACCTCGGCAAGGGATTTTTGTGCTTGCCGAAGATTGACCAAACTCGCCAAAATGCCTCCGTCTTTATTGCTGTCGCTGTACCCAATCATGATTTGACCGACTGCGTCTAAAGCGCCGCGACGTTTCTGGATCGACCGCAATGTTCGGTAGGTCACGGGATGCGATAAAAACGCATCAAAGATCGCCGGACTTCCCTGAAGGTCGTCCACGGTTTCAAAAAGAGGAACGACTGCTAACGGACATTGCAATCCATTTTCCGACTCCTCCATCAGCCCGACTTCGCGCGCCAAAAGATAAACCACCAAAAGATCCGAAGTCTTCCGAGTCATGCTGACAATCAACGACCCAAGACCGTCATCTCCATACGCATCGCGTTGCTCTTTGACGACGCGCAAAGCGGATAGAACTGCATCTGCCTCTACCCCTAAAGAAACGTCAGGACGAGCAAACGGGCGGCGGGACCCGAGCTCGCGTTCCAGCAACTCCAGTCGCTTCTCCTCGCTCCATTGCGAAAAAGAACTGTCGCTAAAACCAGCGGCTGCTAACAATTGGTCCATAGCTTTGTCGTGGAACGAACTGTTCTGCCGAATGTCCAGGACCGCAAGATGAAATCCAAACGTTTGCACAACACGCATCAACGGTTGAAGCGCATAGTCGGCCGGTCGACGCATTCCCGCGGCGATCAAGGAATCATACAAAAGCCGCAAATCTTCCAGCAATTCGGAGGATCGTTGATACATGGGTGGAGGGGCGACCACCAAACGATCCGAATGGATATCTCCACTCGGAAGCCTTGCAATCATCGTATTGATGAACTGACGCCATGGCTCGTTGGGATTGCGATCAATCGCTTTGCGCCCCGCAGGACCGAGGCTTTCTGCGATGGCTGCTAACGATTGCAAAAACTCCGGCTTGGGCCGTTGCCAATAGGCAGACAAGCTCAACAATCGCGCCAATTGAAGCAGTTGACGTTGCAGTAATCCCAGTGCGCTACGACGCATTTCCAGCAGGCTAGTCCGAGTCACTTCCGCAGTGACTAATGGGTGCCCATCGCGGTCCCCTCCCACCCAGGTTCCAAAAGTCAGTCGAGGGAAAACAAGTGGGTCGTCGAAAACCTTGGCATCAAGCCCCACATCCGCCCAAGCTCGACGTAGTCTCTGATCTAAGGGACGCAAAACGGAAGGGAATACATGTGTCAAATAATCGAGAACGTTGCGTCGTTCAGACTGTATGTCCGGTTTGTCTAAATAGATCTCGCCAGTCCGCCAAAGAATTGCAAGCAACGCTCGAACCGCATAATCATTTTCTTCTTGCTGCTGGTTCGTTACCTGAGCGGAACCGTTCGTCGCTGTCGCCTGAGATTGGATTTGAAATCGTTCGAACAGACGTCGGTGATGTGCAAGTACCGTCGCGCGCTTCGCTTCGGTGGGATGAGCGGTAAGCACTAATTCCACTTGCATCTTCGGCAATTCACGCGCGATCTGTTCCGATGTCCATCCTGCATCTTTGAGCTGACGTAGCGAATCGCCCCATAGAGCCGGCAACGCATCGGCCCCCGATTGCTGTTCGATCGACCGCCGAAACTGATCTGCAGCATTTTGCTCTGCCATCCCGAGAAGCTGAAACGCGATGGAATAAGCCTGAGTCAGATGAACCGATTCCGTTAGGACCGTATTCGAGAGCGCGTTGCTGCTTTCCAAACTTTTGTCGGTGGATACTAAATCCGAAGCACAAGGTAAAGCGGAAGCCAAGTCGGATGCCCCTGACTCAATCAATACATCTTTCAGACAGCCAAGGATCCAATTCCACTGCCCAAGAAGGCTGGATTCATCTAAGGCCAAGACGCTTTCAGCAACCATAATTCCTCAAGATTCGAAGGTGTTTTGTAGGCAACGATTCAAGTGTACCGAGAGGATTGCCGAGCTGACTTGCTGCATTATCTGCAACAATGGCCAAGACAGGTATTCATTTGAAGCTGTTATTTTCAGCCGAGCATTGTAATTCATCGGTGGCAATAATGCGAAGGGGAAATGTGCCCGGGGCGTTCGGCCGAACGTGCATCGATGACCTGCTGGCAAACGAATCCAGTTCGCATCCAATTCGCAGACTACACCAGCTCACAGACTACATCGTGACGACTTCCATGGTCTTGGTCTCCAGCCCACGCCGAATCTTGATGACCACACTGCGGCCGATTTCAACTTGATTGATCGCGTAGGCCAAAAGATCGGTCTCGCGAACCAAGTCCGTTCGGCCGTCATACTCGACAATGACATCCCCTTTTAGAATTCCAGCTTTCTTGGCTCGGTCATGCGGTGCGTAAGCCCCCACATGCTGAACGACCAACGCCATTTGGCCCTCCTTGATCCCCAACTTTTCCCGCTCCTGGTCGGTGGCTAATTCAGCAATCATTCCGCCTAGCCCCAATTGCCGAAGCTTCCAAGACGATGCTCTCCAGGAAATGTCTTCCTGAGTCCGCCATGCATCCCTGAGCACCAACGACAGATCGATTGTTTGTCCGCCCCTTTCTGAAACGACTCCGATAGAACCGCCCTTGTCTGGCGCGTGATGAAGCACCCATTGGAAGTCCGCAATCGACAAGATCGGCTGGCCCGAAAGAGTGATGATGCGATCGCCAATTTTCAACCCACTTTTCGAACCATCGCTTCCTGGGACTACATCTTTCACAGTCGCGCACTGTGTTGGGTCCATGATCAACCCCACAGTCTTAGGATGTGGATAGGCAAACAAAAGGGAATTGGGAATCTTCTTTTGCTCGGACCTAACATGCGATTGGATCCCTTCGCCAATCATATGGCAATGGATACAACTCTTGACGGTGTCTCCCTCGTAATCCAACGTGCTCTTGAATCGGGATGCCAAGGACGGGATCTTCTCTGGAGAGTCAAACATCGGCTTATCTGCTTGCTTGCCAACCAAGCTCGCTTGGTTGGAGGGGTAATTTCGATGCAATTCCAAAGCCGCTTCAAGAGCTTTGCTCAATCCTTCGACCGAAACATCGTCTTCCCATCGAGTCCGATCCGAACGCGTACCAAACCGACCATAGAGTGTCCCGTCCGCATTGAAAACAAATGCTGCAAAAGACTGGTCGGTATCGAACTGAAACAGAGAAAGATCTAACCCATTTGTCCCGACAACACGAACCTTGACAAACGATTTTAACAACTGTTTCAGTTCTGCATTCTCTTCAAGGATGTCGTCGTCCAACTTGACACATTCTTCACAAGGGATGCAACGCAAAACAACCAGCATCGGCTGTTTGAGTCGCTTGGCCTCCTCGAAACCTCGCTCAAGATTATTGTAAAACCAAGTCCCGTCGGTTTCGAATTTAAGCTTGTCCCCCATAATCTTCTGTTGACGCGTCTGAGCGGTTGCTTGCGACGGCAAGAACAAGATGGCGACCAAAAAAAGAGACACTGACGACAAAATCTTGAATCGGCTCTGGCTCATGTTCGGCGTTGGCTCTTGCTAAAAATGTTGCGGGGGACAAATGTTTCGGGAAGTCGGATGTTTCGGGAAGTCGGATGTTTCGCATGTGCTACGCTCGCAAAAGCCGACTTTTAAGAAACAGAGTGAACTTTATTGGCACCAGATGATACTCTGTTTGTGAATGGACTACCAATACCGAGACGATACCTAAAGGGGAATCGATAAGAATGATACCAACGGGCGAAGCGACAGCCATGCTACCAACTGGTGGCAAGACGAAGCCAATTACAGTGATCGGGACTGAAAAAATTCGCGGGACCTTTGACGAACTCTGCCTGCAGCAAGCGATCAACTCCAGGCTGGCGCCCGGGGTGACCGATCTGATCCTCAACCCAGATGGTCATTGCGGATATGGCGCACCAATCGGTTGCGTGATGACCTCACCAACCCACATTTATCCAGGGCCGGTTGGCGTCGACATTAAATGCTCGATGAGCTTGCTCCAATTGGATTTGCCGGAGGAGGCTATTCGCTCTCGCGAGGTGCGGCGTCGGCTCATCGATGCCATTTGCGAACGCACGCCTACAGGCGCAGGGCGAGGTCAACGCCACGCTCCTAAATCTCGATCGGTTGCGGAACCTCTTGGGTTGCAAGCTGTGGTCGAAGGTGCCTCAGAATCGGTGTGCAACCAGCTTAGCATTCCTGCAGAATGGGCTACTCGATGCGAGGACGCTTGCCATGTTGGTCACGATGACACAACAGAATCTTTAGCGTCACGTATGGATTGGCATCTTGCACAAAGTACCTTTCGAAGATTTGCGGACAAGGTATCCCAACTAGGATCGTATGGTGGCGGCAATCATTTCGGCGAGTGCGAGATCGTTCACGTGGCCGATGATGAGCGTTCTCGGCGAACGGCTGGCGTGTTTGGTCTCAAGGACCGACACGTTGCATTTCTATCTCATTGTGGTTCACGCGGGATTGGGCACAATTTAGCGATGGGGCAGTTCAAAACGCTGCAAAGCAAATTCGCAAAATGGGATATTCCACTTCCCGGCAATGATCGCGAGCTAGTTTATGCCCCGTTGGGAACATCCGAAGCGAACGACTATATCGATGATATGTCGCTTGGCGCAAACTTCGCGACCGTAAATCATTTGCTCATCAATTCTTTGGTGCTGGCAGCTTTTCAAGAAATCTTCCCAGGCACCCAAGGGCAATTGATCTATTTCATTAGTCATAACATTGCGAGAAAAGAGATCGTCGACGGAATGCCACAGTGGGTTCATCGCAAAGGAGCCACTCGAGCTTTCCCGGCAGGGCATTACGCTTTGAAGGGTACTCGCTATGCCGAAACAGGCCATCCCATTTTGTTGCCCGGAAACCCTCAAGCGGGCTCCAGCGTGATGGTCGCGGATCCAGGCGCCAAGATCAGTTGTTACAGCGTGAATCACGGAGCCGGACGGCAGTTAGGGCGAAAACGCGCCATTCGAGAACTGGACCAAGCATCCGTCGACGAATCGTTCGACCGATCGGACATTCTTACCAATTGCCGGAAGTACCCCAAGGACGAGGCTCCGCAAGCCTACAAAGACTTCGATGAAGTTCTTCGAAGCGTAAAACTTGCGGGTCTTGCCACGGAGGTTGCTCGATTGAAAGCAACCTTTGTCATCAAAGACGGCGACCAAGCCGACGATTAAACTGCAAGGAAAGCGGTAGTGCTGGCCGGCAACGCAATTCGAATTGATTGCCTGGTGAAGGGCCAGAGCGTTCAACCTGGAGAAGGCTCCTTTGGGGGGCCAGTGAATTGCTAATCGATAGTCCACGACTAGTTTGGACTATCGGACAAAACACTTGCGAGCTTTTTTCTGCCCCGGTTGGAACTTGCGAGTCCCCAAGATTGCTTCTTCCTGCATCCGATCTGGTGAACCCGGCCCACGACTCTTGCCAAAGTACTTCTTAAAATTCCACACCAAATCACACCACATGCCATCTGCGATTCCCAGCTTCGCCAACACGGAAGCGTGGTCCATCCCGCATTCCGCCGCGATCTTCCCGCTTTTGTCGGCACGTCCTTGGCTTCCTGTCCAATACAATAGAGCCAAGTAGTTCGCCAAACTCATGTCCAAAAATCCCTTGTCGCTCGCGCGAAGACCCTCTTTGTTCAAAACGGGTCCTGTGGCTCGCGGATTCAGTGTTAAAGGGGCTAGCCATGCATCCCTGGGTACTCGCGGTCCGCGTCTCCTTTGGGCTTCCTTGCGACGTTTGGCCAACTGCTCAGGAGTGCTGTTCTTCAAGATATTCGCAGCGTCTTCACGGTTGATGGTTTGCATGGGTGCCGCTGAAGACGCTATTGTTTCCCCTGTCTTCGCTTGGATGCGGTCGTAAGCCGACGTGAACTTAGAATCCGTCGGCGATTCAGCCATGGCAGCCCGAACCGGATTCAAATCCACATACATGCAGCAAGCCAGCAACGCTGCCTCGTCCAGAAGTCGCTGAGCTTTGAAGCGGCCCTCCCAAAAGCTACCAGTGCACTCATCCTGCCGGTTTGCCAGCCTAGCAATAGGCTCCGAAAGAGCACGCATAAACCACGAGACATCCGACAATCGCACGCGAACCAAAGCCATTCGTTCTGAGTCGTTTACGAGCGTATCCACGTCGTGGGTCGTGGGATCGCCTAGTTGTTCATCAATTCGTTTTCCAGAAAAGATCTGCAACCACCGAAGGGCTACCTGCCGATCAGACCAAGCGGCAACCACATCCGGCCTGCTCCGGAGAACCACGTGAAGGTGATTAGATAAAATCGCGTAAGTTAAAATGTCCAAGCCGAACACCGACGCCAATTTCTCGATCCGCTCCCGAATCCATTCCTTCCGGTAGGAATAGTCGGTTCCTGATACGGCATCAACGCCGCTCAAATAAGCCCGCCGCACGCATCGCTGAGTGCAATGAAGGATAGCAATCTCTTGTGGGCGATAAATCGCGGAACGTAACGGTCTCGGCATGTCATTTCTCCTGCCTGCAAAATATAGTAACCAATCCTCCAAAGTTCAATAGGTGGGTGGCACCGTTTGAGTTTGTTTTAATTCCGCTTGCGTTCCGTCTGGCGGAATGGTACGGTTTTGTGTATGGAATCCTCCCATATATCGAAACTGTTCTCCGTTTTGGAAGCAACATCCGGCAAGTTGGAAGGGCGTTCGTTGGCTGAATTGGCCGCTGAGATTGGATTGGCGAAGTCGACCGCTCATCGACTTCTCCAATCCCTCTGCTCCTTGGGATATATGGTGAATGCGGGCAATGGCATCTACAAACAGACTCCCTTGTTTCGCCAACTCGCAAGTGGTTTCGACGATCGGCGGCTAGTGGACTTGGCCGCCGCCTCAATGACTCAACTTCGAGACACATTCGACGAAACGGTGAATCTTGGAGTCATGCGGATGGAACGTGTGGTCTATTTGAATGTGCTACACAGCAGCCGTCCAATCACGCGAACCGTCCATTCGAATATGTCGGACCCCGCGTTAAGCACAGCCTTGGGACGAGCCATCGTCGCCTTTCAATCTCGCGATCGGCAACAATATGTGATTCGAAAAGTTGTCTTAGAAAAGCGAACTCCGTACACCGTAGTCGAGACGGACCAACTGGAAGCCATTCTGGATCAAGTTCGAAGGGAGGGGTACGCGGTCGAAGAAAATCAAACGGATCTGGGCGTCATGTGCATTGCCGCCCCTGTTTTCGATGCAGAGTCCGTGGTGGCTGCCATCAGCATGGCATGTCCGATTGCTCGCATGGATCCAACCAAAACACAAACATCGCTCGCAATGATTCGCGAGATCGCGCTCGACCTATCGGAACAACTTGGATTCCATACGGTCGGCAGCCCTGCATGACAATTCCCACCCATACCAATTCCTTTATGATGCCGCCGATGATGGAAACAACGCACGTGACCTTAGATATGGCACGCAAGGAATTGTCGGTTCCGCTTTTGTGCGATTCTCTGGATGCTTTGGGTTTTCATCATCAATCACCTCGTTTGCCATTTCGACATCAAACCGCTCCCTTTGGAGCTCCAGCTCCGATGCTGATGGGATTCTGCAAAACCACGTTGTGGGTTGATATGGCGCATGTGGATCCTAAACCTTACGAACTGGAACTAGCGGCAGTAGATAGCTGCAAGCAGGATGATGTTATTGTCTGTGCCGCAGGTGGCTCCTTTCGTTCAGGGATCTGGGGGGAACTACTCAGCACGGCCGCCAGAAACACCGGTTGTGTAGGTGTTCTGGTCGACGGTGCCGTTCGCGACATCCATAAAATGCGCAGCATGGAATTCAACGTGGTCGCACTAGGGACTTGCCCCTACGATTCGAAAGACCGCCAGCGAGTTGTCGATTTCGATGTGGCGGTCGAAATCGGCGGAGTGACTGTGCATCCTGGTGATCTGATCGCCGCAGATGAAGACGGTGTCGTCTTTGTTCCCAAAAGTGTGATCGATCAAGTACTAACCGCCGCATGGCACAAAGCCCATGCTGAAAACCAAGTCCGTGACGCGATTCAAGCCGGTATGACCGCTTCGCAAGCCTTTAAAACATTCGGAGTTCTATAGTTATGATGATCTTTGATGCGCATTTGGACTTAGCCATGAACGCGATCGATTTGAATCGCGATATTCGCCAAGCCGTCGACGATATTCGCGCTCAAGAAACCACGCTGGAAATGACGGAACTCGGGCGAAAGACCAACACCCTTAGCTTTCCTGAGCTGAAGCTATCCGAAGTGGCTGTCTGCCTTGCCACGATGATCGCTCGGATGGAACAGCCTATCAACCATTCGTTCGGCTGGACAAGTCCTCATGCATGCTACGGCATGGCCCATGCCCACTTGGCTTACTACCGAGCCATGGAAGCTTCCGGTTATCTGCGCATGATTCGAACCAAGCAAGATCTGACAGCCCAGATCCAAGCCTTTCAAAGCGATCCAGCCTCCGCCTCCCTAGGGTTTATCCTTACGATGGAAGGAGCCGATCCAATGCTGACACCCGATACGGTCTTTGAATTTTATGATCATGGCTTGCGAGCGCTCGGGCTGACCCACTACGGTACCAATCGATACGGCGGAGGCACTCGCAGCGAAGTAGGATTGTCGCTAGACGCTTTGCAATTGCTTAAAAATTGTGAGTCGCTGGGAATCACTATCGACATGACTCATTTGTCAGATGTCGCATTTTGGCAAGTGGCCGAACATTTTGATGGACGCGTGCACGCTAGCCACCAAAATGCACGAGCGATCTGCGACTGGCAGCGTCAATTCAGCGACGAACAGATTCAGTTGGTTATCGATCGCGATGGGGTACTAGGCGTTTCCATGGATGTGATCATGCTGCAAAACGGATTTGTTCGCGGGCAGACGATCCCTACCGCAACGCTAGAACGCGCCATTGATCAAATGGACCATGTGCGATCGCTATCGTCCGGGTCAATTCGTCACGTGGGTATCGGTACTGATTTGGACGGCGGTTATGGTTGCGAACAGACGCCGGCTGATCTCAATCGATACCGAGATTTGCAAAAAATGGTCGACATGATGCAGCGACGCGGCTACTCGGACGAAGAAGTGCAAAGCGTGTTCTATGGCAATTGGCTTCGATTTTTTGGAGAAGTTTTGCCTAACGCCTGATCAGAATATTGTTCCCTCCCGGAGGTTCTACCCTCCATCGACAATAGGATTTCGAAAATGAGAAACAAAACAATCTGGATGCAAACGAGTCCGATGGCTTCGTTTGCTTCATGCCTCATAGCTTTTGCTTTCCTTATCGCTTTCTTGTGCGGTATCTCCACAAACGCTTCCGCAAACGACCCAATTGCGGCGGGCTCGGAATCCCAAACGCTCACTTACGAAAAAGATGTTCGCCCCATCTTCAAGGCCATGTGCTTTCATTGCCACGGGGAAGAACCAGTCTTGGCGGGTGGCTTAGACACTCGCTTGGTTCGATTGATTGTCACCGGTGGTGATTCTGGGCCAGGGCTCGTGCATGGCAAAGCTGCTGAAAGCCTTGTATGGAAGCGCATTGAATCGGACGAAATGCCCGAAGGTGCGAAGAAGCTATCGGTAAAAGAAAAAGAAACCATTCGACGCTGGCTGGATCAAGGTGCTAAGACAGCTCGGGCCGAACCGGAAAATGTGGAAGACGCCCGATTCACTGAAGAAGAATTAAGCTTTTGGGCATTCCAACCTCCAACGAACCCAGTGGTACCGACCGCAACCAACTCTTCTCTTCCATCGTGCAATCCAATCGATGCATTCATCGCAGTGAAACTGGAAACGGCTGGCTTAGATTTTTCACCAGAAGCAGATCGTGCCACTCTCTTAAGACGTCTGAAGCTGGATCTGCACGGTCTGCCACCTTCCCGTGAAGAGATCGAAGCCTTTGTCGCGGATACCTCGGATCATGCATACGAGAAATGGGTAGATGATTTTCTTAGTTCACCTCAATTCGGTGTACGATGGGCAAGGCATTGGCTGGATGTCGCGGGCTTTTCTGAAACCGATGGAAACTCGGGGCAAGATCGCGAACGCGAACACGCCTGGCACTACCGTGACTATGTCGTCAACGCAATCAACAACGACAAACCCTACAACGAGTTTATTGTCGAACAGATTGCAGGCGACGAATTGATCCAGGGGCCGCTGGACAATGAGAATGCGCGCCATGTTGAATTGATGTCTGCAACCGGGCTGCTACGGATGGCTCCCGATGTAACGGCTACCGACAATAAGCTGGTCGATCGCAATCAAGCGGTTGCCGATATGGTCAAGGTGGTTAGCTCATCCGTGTTGGGGCTAACCGTGGGCTGCGCCCAATGCCACGACCATCGCTATGATCCCATCTCCATCGATGACTATTACAAATTCCGCGCCATCTTTGATCCTGCGTTCCCATTAGAGCAATGGAAGCAACCGGACCAGCGATTGGTGGACATGACTTCAGCAGCAGATCACGCGGATGGCGAAGCTATCGAAGCCAAAGCTAAACAACAGGACGAGGATATCCTAAAAAGAAAACGCGAAGCTGCTGTTAAGATCCAAGCTCAGAAGCTGGCGGATGTCCCAGAAGCCCAACGCGAGGCAGTCACCAAAGCCGTCACGACCCCGGTCGCTGAACGAACAGAAGAACAAAAAACGCTGCTGCTCGCAAATCCAATGGTCCACCCCATCGACGACATCGCGGGCAACCTGACTGTGTACGATGGTCCTCTGCACGAAAAGTTCAAAGCCGAGGAAGCCGAAGTCGCCAAACTGCGCAAAACCAAACCGCTCCGCCGAATGATCATGTCAGTACGCGACCACATCGAATCGATCCCCAAAAGCCAAATCATGTTTCGCGGTGACCCCGAACAACGCAAGCAGGAAGTCAAGCCATCTGAAATTTTTGTCTTGACGCGATCGCGAAGCCTAACGGATCTGCCTTTGGTCCCTGCCGAAAATCAAACTTCTGCAGGCCGTCGACTGGCGTATGCAAAACAAATCACCGACGGCTCGCACCCACTGGTAAGCCGAGTCGCTGTAAACCGTATTTGGCAACACCATTTCAATAAAGGACTCGTTGCAACCCCCAGCGACTTCGGCGCCTTCGGCCAACGCCCCACTCATCCAGAATTGCTCGATTACTTGGCTCAACAATTGGTCACCCATGGTTGGAGTATCAAGTCGATCCATAAATCGATTTTGATGTCCCGTACGTACCGCCAACAATCCCGACGCACACCGGACCATGAACAACTGGATCCGGACAATCGACTTTACTCTCGCATGAACCTTCGACGCATGGATGCGGAAGTGATTCGTGATTCCATGCTGTTTGTGTCTGGAAAATTAGACTCCTCCATCGGCGGTCCCAGCGTTCCTGTTTGTGAAGACGAAGTGGGCCGTGCTTCCATCGGTAAGCGAAAGATCAACGATGGCTTGTTTGCAGGAGTCGAAGATGTAGGCGCTCGCAAGTATCGTCGCAGCGTGTACCTTCAATCGCGAAGAACCTTGCCGCTGAATCTTCTTGAAACGTTCGACATGCCGATCATGAACCCCAACTGCGATGCTCGACGTTGCTCAACCGTGGCACCTCAGTCGTTGCTTTTTCTCAATGACCAATCGGTATTGGCGTTTTCGGAAAACATGGCTGAGACAATCATGCCTCTGAACCCGACCAGCGATGAACGAATCCATGAGGTCTTTATTCGATTGTTTGCGAAAGGACCTTCCGCAACGGAACGCGAGCAGTGCAATGCTTACTTAGTTAGCCAACGAGCGCTGTTTGCTGCCGACCCCAATCCCGAATGGCAAAAGACGATCGAGCAATCGAGCCTTGCTCCCGACATTCGTGCTTTAGCCAGCTTGTGCCAAACCTTGATGGCTTCCAATCGATTCTTGTACATTGACTAAAAAGGTTTCGCTATGACTCCATCGCTTTGTTCACGACGCCATTGGATGCACTCGTCCGCCTTTGGACTTGCTGGCGTGGCGTCGGCTATGCTCCTGAAACAAGACGGCTTGTTGGCCGAAGACAAGGGGCCCTTGAAGCCGGACCTCGAGCCAAAAACGTTCGACATGTTGGCCAGAAAACCTCATTTTGAACCTCGTGCGAAAGCCATGATCAGCATGTTCATGATCGGTGGACCAAGCCAGATCGACATGTTTGACCCCAAGCCAGAACTTGAAAAGCTGGACGGGAAAGAATTCCCCGGAAAGGTCCAGTATGACAACCCCGCCCAGGCCTCGCGGTTGGTCATGGGACCACAATGGAAATTCGCTCCGCGCGGCCAGTCGGGTATCGAAATGTCGGATCTGATTCCTAACATGTGCGAGATCGCCGACGATATCACCTTGATTCGATCGATGCAGACCAATGTGAACAACCACTTGCCATCGATGTACGCTTTGAACACAGGAATGGGAACGCCAGGGCGAGCCACATTGGGCAGCTGGCTAACATACGCACTTGGGTCCGAGTCGCAAGAATTACCCGCTTTCGTTGCCCTGACGCATCCTCACGGATTGCCATTGATCGGAGGGGAGAATTGGGCCAACGGGCTGCTACCTTCGATTTATCAAGGGACGGTCGTTCGCCCCAAGGAACCTCGTATCTTGAACTTGGACCCGCCTGACTACATGCGTGGCCAAGCACAACAAAACCAACTCGATTTTCTAAAGCAATTCAACGCTGCCCACCTAGCGGAACACCCAAGCGAGAATGACTTAGCAGCTCGGATGGCAAGCTATGAACTTGCCGGCCGAATGCAGCTCGCGGCCAAGGATGCCTTTGATATTTCTAAAGAATCCGAAGATACACATCGAATGTACGGTATCGACCAAGAAGTAACCCGCGACTATGGAACGAGATGCCTGATCGCAAGACGATTGGTGGAACGAGGCGTTCGCTTTGTCCAGATCTTTAACAACGGTCAATCGTGGGACCACCATGATTCGATCCTTTCGCAACTGCCTCTTCGATGCAACGAAATTGATAAGCCAGCCGCCGCTTTGGTTCGCGACCTGAAGCAACGCGGACTGTTGGATTCCACCATCGTCCATTGGGGAGGCGAGATGGGGCGGTTGCCGGTGATTCAAGTCCCGGCTTCTGGAAACGCGAAAGAAAAGGTCGGCCGCGACCACAACACCTACGGCTTCAGCATGTGGGTTGCTGGCGGGGGATTCAAAGCGGGATACGTGCACGGCAAGACCGACGAATTTTCTCATCATGCCGTCGAGGGGATTATCCAACATCATGAGTGGCTAGCAACCGTCCTGCACCAATTCGGTCTTGATCATGCTAAATTAAGGCACAAATCCGGCGGTGGTGAACTATCCTTGGTTCAAGCCGCTGCCACTCGGGTCGCAAAGGAACTGCTTGCATGACAAAGAATTGGTACGAAATCGACAACTTGGACGAGATTCCGTCCCCCACCTTGTTGGTTTACCCTGACCGTATTCGAGAGAATCTACGTCGCATGATCGCTTTGGTGGGCTGTGCATCGCGACTGAGGCCTCATGTGAAGACTCACAAGATGGCTCAGATCGTTCAAATGAAAATCGAACATGGAATCAACAAATTCAAAGCTTCGACTATCGCCGAAGTAGAAATGACCGCAGCGGCAGGCGGCCAAGATATCTTAATGGCCTATCAACCAGTCGGTCCCAACATTGCCCGATTCATTAAGCTGATCAAAAAGTTTCCGGCGGAGAAGTTGTCTGCTATCGTCGACAATCTTGAATCGGTTCGAGAAATTGGTAGAAAGGCGACTTCGGAGCAGGTTGTTGTTCCGCTGTATATTGACTTGAACGTTGGGATGAATCGGACAGGAATCGCACCAGGACCAGCTGCCATGGCGGTCTATCGCGAGATCTGCAAAACCGAAGGGGTAAGAGCCGCTGGTTTTCATGCTTATGATGGTCACTTGCATGAACCCGATTTGCAATTACTGACACAACAAACAACGAATGCCTTCGAGCCTGTGTGGGCCATGAAAGAAGCCTTGGAAAAAGAGAGCTATCCAGTGCCCAATATCATCGCGGCCGGAACTCCCACGAGCCGGATATTGGCTCGCCACGAAGGAGTCGAGGTCGGCGCGGGGACGACAGTGCTTTGGGACTGCGGCCAGCCGGATATCTCGCCTGATTTGGATTTCCAAAATGCGATTTTGTTGCTGGCCCGAGTGATCAGCAAACCGACCTCGAATCGCCTATGCTTAGATGTGGGACATAAAGCGGTTGCCTCCGAAATGCCGCAACCGAGAGTGCGATGGCTAGGACTGGAAGACGCAACCATCGTGGGACACAGCGAGGAACATATGGTGCTGCAAACGGAACGCTCGAACGAGTTTCATGTAGGGTCCGTCTTGTATGGAATCCCACGGCATGTTTGCCCAACCGTCGCGTTGCACAGCGAGGTTTGGATCGTTGAGAATGCACGTGCGAACGAACGTTGGCCCGTGGTGGCAAGGGCGCGAACTCTGACGATTTAGAAAGCTTCTAGCGAATGACTGCATCGAAAGTCCGATTCCAAGTGATTGCGGTCAGCATGCTGATGGCGTTCATGCTGTATTTAGACCGAGTCTGCATGGGAGAGATCGTGAAAAGCGAGTCCTTCAAGGCTGACTTTAGCGCACCCAAAGAAGAAATTGGGAAAGTGCTTGGGGCCTTCTTCTTTACGTACGCCTTGCTTCAGATTCCAGCAGGATGGGCCAGCGACCGATTCGGAGCGCGTAAAATGCTCACGATCTATATCTTGCTATGGTCCCTAGTCACTGGTTTAACAGGCTGCGTTGCCTCGCTTTCTGGGATTATGTTTGCAAGATTAGCATTCGGATTAGCTCAAGCCGGGGCGTATCCAACCTCCGGTGGAGTGATTCGCCGTTGGTTCCCCTTGCATCGACGAGGGATCGCCAGCGCCTTTGTCAGTTTTGGTGGTCGGTTGGGGGGAACGCTCGCTCCCTTCATTACGATGCTCCTGATATTTCAGTTAGGCAGTTGGCGCAGCGTGCTGATCGCTTATGCGGTCTTAGGAATTGGAACTGCTTTGGCCTATTGGTGGGTTGTTCGCGACAAACCCGCATTGCATTCAGGCGTGAACCAACAGGAACGCGATCTGATCGGTATTCCACCTGACGATCGCCAAGCTCGAGCCCGCGATATCGTGCCCATGCTTGTTGCTTGCAGTTCAAGCCCATCTCTGTGGATGAACTCACTCAATCAGTTTTGCGTGAATGTAGGCTGGGCATTCTTGATCAATTGGCTGCCCACTTACATTGCCGAAAGTGGCCAGGTCAGCGTTGCCGTGGGGGCGGTCATGGTTTCCTGCGTGCTGGCCTGCGGGCTGCCTGGGCAATTGATAGGCGGCTGGGCAAGTGATCGATCCGTTGCGTTGCTAGGATTGCGATGGGGACGCTCCGTTCCACTGGCATGTTCTACCGCCTTAGCGAGCGTTGCATATATCCTGTGCCCAACCTTTAGTTCCGTTTGGCTGGTGGTTGCTTGCTGTGCGATGGTATCTTTGATGACGGATGTAGGAAATCCTTCCAATTGGGCCTTCATTCAAGATGTTGGGGGAAGAAACACCTCGGCCATCTACGGGTGGGCAAACATGTGGGGTAATTTTGGCGCAGCTTTTAGCGCCGTGATGGTCCCACCTCTGTTGAAATGGGGTGAAGCAACTGGGAGCGGGCGGATGTTCGTGTTTGCCGCCTGCTCTTTGGCATTTTTGATCGCGTCACTTGCCGCGTTGGGCATGAACGCGACCAAGCTGGTACAGAAAGTTGAACCCGCGGCGAGCTAGATTTTGAATGCCGAGTATCCAAGTCCCAGCTTTTTCTAAGCTCTATTCTTTGGTGGGAGATAGCTTACTGTCGAACCACTCGACCATCTCCTTTGCCAATCTCGCATTGCCGGCCGCATCAAATCCATGAGCGGCTCCTTCAATGACAACCAGTTTGCTGTCGACCTCGGCGGATTGAAATGCTTCATCGATCTTTTCGCTATGCCAAAGAGGAACCAATTCATCTTTGTCACCATGAACAAGAAGAGTGGGAGCATCGTCCTTGGATACCAACTTCAAGGGCGAGACTGCGCCTGCCTTAACGGGATCGAATCGTAGAGCAGGAAACTCCTGTCGGCGCGGGCTCTTCAAATCAACGTAAGGTTCTAAATCAGTGGGCGGGAAAACAGCGACAACAGCAGCCACGCGAGCGACGGGCGAGTCGCCTTGTTTGGCGCCGCCCGCAGTCCCGAGCATCAAAGACAAATGCCCGCCAGCGCTGAATCCGAACACGCCGAGACGGTCTTTGTCGATCTTCCACTGAGAGGCATTGTCTGCGATGTAGGTCAATGCCAGTTGAACGTCCGCCACACACTCGGGGACGACGTATCTAGGGCTACTGCCGTGTCGAACAGCGATCACGGTGTAGCCGCTCTTGAGCAACGGTGTAAACAGTGGCGTTAGGTTTTTCGGTTCGGTCCAAGTGGATACCCAGCCTCCGCTGACCATGAACAGAACCCCAACGCCATTCGGCTTTTCATTTGGCTGGAAGACATCAAAGGTCAAAGCCATTCCATCCTTATGTCCGTAAACGACATCTGGCGTAATCGCAATATCCGAACTCTGTGCTTCCGACTTCTGAGCGTTCAAAAGCAAAAGAACAAGCGCAACCGCAACGGAAACCTTAAGACTATTTTTTGTCATACATCTACCAAATAAAAAGAGTGCAGCCATCCAACTAGCATTCCAGTATAACGGATCTAAACGCCGCTGCCCCTCACCGGTGTGATCGATTCACGGTGTGATCGATAGGGAACGCTAGTCCAGAAAAGATGCCCTAGCACTTTGGATCGTGAGAGAATTGGTGCGCTAACACTACAGGGTTAGCGCACCTCAGCATGAAGAAAATTGAGAGCTTTGCTTTTTAATTACTTGATCTTGCTTGCGTTGCCGGCTTGGCCGAACGAAATCATGCGTGCCTTGCACACTTCCTTCATGGCGGTCCGAGCTGGTTTCAAGTAATCGCGTGGATCAAATTTGTCTGGATGTTCGGCAAGAACCTTACGAATAGCTCCCGTGATGGCCATGCGGCAATCGGTATCGACGTTGATCTTACGAACACCGCTCTTGATCCCACGTTGAATTTCTTCGACGGGCACGCCCCATGTTTGCTTCATCTGACCACCATATTGGTTGATGATATCTTGCAATTCTTGTGGAACGCTGCTGCTGCCGTGCATCACAAGGTGCGTGTTGGGAATCAATTTGTGAATTGCTTCGATTCGTGACATGGCAAGCACTTCGCCGTCAGGCTTGCGAGTGAACTTGTAGGCTCCGTGACTTGTTCCAATGGCCACCGCCAACGCATCAACGTTGGTTTCAGCCACAAACCTTGCGGCTTCATCTGGATCGGTGAGAAGCTGATCGTGGCTCAACACGCCTTCGGCACCATGTCCATCTTCCGCTTCTCCTCCGCCTGTTTCTAAAGAACCGAGGCATCCCAATTCCCCTTCCACGGAGACGTTCCTGGCATGCGCCAACTTAACGACTTCCTTGGTGACGGCCACGTTGTAATCATAAGACGCAGGGGTCTTGCCGTCTTCTTGCAAGGAGCCGTCCATCATGACGGAAGTAAAACCATTTTCGATGGCGGACAAACAAGTCTTTGGCGAATTGCCGTGATCTTGGTGCATGACGATTGGAATCTGAGGGTACAATTCCACGGCCGCTAGCATCAGGTGACGCAGGAATGCATCCTGGGAATAAGATCGAGCGCCTCTCGAAGCTTGAATGATCACGGGCGAATCGGTTTCTTGAGCCGCTTCCATAATCGATTGGATCTGCTCCATGTTGTTGACGTTGAAGGCAGCTACACCGTAGCCGTTCTCGGCTGCGTGATCGAGTACTTTGCGAAGCGGAACCAAGGCCATGTGAGAGCTCTCCGAGAGGATGAATGGATGTTCAAATCTATAAAACGATCCGGGTTGTCGTGGTGAACTCAACTCGAATCGCTTAGGATTATGTTCGATTTACCACGAGAAACAATCCGTAATCCCTTTTCACATCATCGGCATTCATGGAATCCGACTTTTCAAAACCGATTCGTAACGTGTCCAAAATGCAGCCGCTCGACAATTACCTGAGTGGTAGTTGGGATGCGCTCGGATCCGGTGCGCCAGTGCTAGTGGCACTCGCGCAACTTAGTGCTGAGGCTATGGTTACTTTAGACGCCGCAAGCCACGTATCAGCAGATCTGCTTATGCCAGAATCCAAGGCGATTCTTTACGCAGCCAAGGATCGAGGCGTCATCGAACTCAAGGGAGTGAATGCCGCGTTCGAAGCTCCCTCCCGGATGCTTGCGGTCTATGTCGAACTGGACGAAGTGCAAACGATCGCGTTTCGCGACCCCAACCATCCTGAAACCACGGTGCGATTTTTAGAAGGTTTTCGTGCTTTGTGCAAAAATGGGCTCGTAATGCACCATATTCATCGCGACTTCTCACTGACAAGTCGGGGCTTCGAATTAGCTCGCACTCTAACACTTGACGAGGTAAAACCGTGGCTGAACAAAGGCACCGAGTTTGGCTTGCACGACTAGCGATTGGATCGGGCATTTTTTTGGCTTTGGCCACCTGCGCTGCGTGGGTCGTTTGGAATCAAATGACCGGCGAAGATTCGCTTTCCGAGTTAGCGGTCACCGGAGAAAACAAAGCAACACCCCCAGCCTTGCGGGACCAACCACTGTCTGTCGATGTGGCTGCGCATGCCTTGGATCCATTGCTCGAATTAGCAAGGCGTGCATTGGCCAACCATGTTCAAGAGCATCGCGACTATACCGCCGACTTGGTCAAGCAGGAACGCATCGGGAAGACTCTCTATCCACCCTCAACCATGGCCATGAAACTTAGGTACACCCCTAGCGAGTCCGGGGAAGCACGCAAAGTTTCTGTTTATCTCAAGACTACCGCACCCAAGTCGCAAGCAGGTCGGGAAGTTTTGTGGATTCAAGACCAGAATGGCAACAAACTCAAGGCACATGAAGCTGGTTTGTTTGGATTGGTCAGTGTTGATCTATTGCCTCAAAGCAGGCTTGCCATGGCAGGCAACCGATACCCCATCACGGAAATCGGAATTGAAAAGCTCCTGAGAAAGCTCATAGAACGAGGTGAGCTTGATAAGTCACTGGGGCCTGCGGAGGTCCGAATCCGCGAAAATGTGGAATTGGATCAAGTACCTTGCAAGCTACTCGAGGTGATTCATCAAGAACCGTTCGTCGAGATCGATGGTAAGAAAGTTGGTTTCGAATTCTATCTCGCTCAAATCTACATGGACGAGGAGCGACTTGTTCCGATCAAGTACGCGAGCTTTACATGGCCAAAAGCAGAAGGCCAAGACCCCGAATTGCTAGAGTCCTACACGTACGAGAACCTCAAGTTCAACGTCGGTATCACCGACGCTGATTTCGATCCGGAAAATCCAGGGTATAAGTTTTGAGTTTCTGCTAGTCGCTTCCTTTGACCATCATTGGTAAGAGTCTCAACAGCGGCATCAATCGATTTGACCGCGGTTGAAGGCGTCCGCAATGCTCTCATCCTGACCGACGACCCAACGTCGACTTTCCGTTTCAAACTCAACGTAATTCAGGCCGATATCGATCACTTTTCCTTCGATACCGCCAAGTTTCAGCTGGTCACCTTTGTGCAAGTAAAACTTCTTGTCGTCGGTCTTCGAATGCACCCACGCTTCGGGACCATTTTTGCCAACGAGCAAGGCAGTTACTACCGATTGCGACGCGACATCAAACTTGACGGGCTCCTTGGCAGGTGGCGGTGGCTCTTTGACATTGATGGTCAAAAGCTGTGTGGAAGATTTAGGTGGCAACCCTGAATCCGTTGCTTTCAAGTTCACCTTGAATTCACCCAGTTCGTTCGAGCTCCAAGTGAGTTTGCCGGTATCAGGATCTACGGCTAAACCTTTGGGCGCATCCCCGACTACTTCGTATTTGACTTTATGGGTTGCATCGGGATCTTTCGCTTCGACCGTATGGTCGAGAGGCAAACCGATTTTGGCTTCCACTACTTTGGTCGGCTCAAGCTTGGGAGGTTGGTTCATGGGCGAAAACATGTTTCGCTCAACAATGGTTTTTTTGTACTCTTCCAAGGACTTCACAATACGGGCCGATGGTTGCTGAGGAGATGGTTGCTTCTCTTTGGCATTGCCTAATGCAAGAGCCTCGCAGTCCATGGAGATTGCCAATTGATCTGGTTGCCCTGTTACGGGAGACAGATTGAAGCGAGTGATTCGGTGCAAATAATCCTTGGTGTAGAAATCATGCAGCAGCTTCGTGGCGTTCTCGATCGTTCCCGAACCGCTTAATTGAAACTTAAACAGATGATAGGCTCCATCGCGATCCTTCTGATCACCTACCAAACTAGGAGTTGGCTCGCGCAAGTTTGCAGACTCGCCCAAGTCAATCAACCATTCCATGTAGTCAGCGCGTGCTTTCTCTTCAAGCTTTGGCAATGAACGCCCTACGACAGCCACTAACTTCTGACTTGCAATCACACCTGCAGTGATCTGCAGATCTTGATCCTGCTTCTTCTTGTTCAGCTCGTCGATTTTTTGAAGCTTATCCGAGTAGCCTTTCTGAACCGAGTTGACGACATACTGGCCGACAAACAGCGATGCGACTAACCCGACACCGATTGCTAGATATTTTTCTCGTTGATTCATGGCCATGATTACTTTGCTCCTCCTGTGGTTGCAGGTTCAGCAGGTACAGGTTCAGACGGTGCTGGTTCAGACGGTACTGGAGCTGGTGCCGGTGCTGGTACTGTTGATGCTGGTTCAGTTGCCGCCGGCTCAGTTGCCGCCGGCTCAGATGGTTTTGGTTCAGGTGTAGCCGCTGGTTCCGATGAACCCGCTGTCGGTGGAGCGGGTTCTGCAGGAAGCGCTGGACTGGTGGAGTCTGTTGCAGGTTGCGGCGGCTCTGCCGAAGGAGTTCCGGGGGCTGCGATTGGCTCGGGTGGCACTGTGTTTGGCACGGGTGATACTGGGCTTGGCTCTGGCTCCTTAACTGGAGCTTTGGCTTTCGGCGTTCTGCGAGGGTCGGTAACCTTCGCCGCTCCGAGCTTGATGTTCAGGTCGGCAGCGACAGGAAAAGCCCCTGATTTGTCTGGGCTGCTTCCAACCTTATTTCCCCGAACCGTGTGATTCGCATCGCGAAACGCGGCTTGAAGATCCGGAACATCTTCTTGTTCTTTGGTTAAGAACTTGGTGGAGATCATGGCGGAATTGCTGCGTGTATCGGTGACGAACGTGGTCACTCCGAAAATGGCCTTCTCGCCAGTGGACGCATGGGCCGACAGGTATTCGAGTTCATCCAACCAAGAATGGTCACCTTCCAAGAAGGATTCGACTTTTTTCCAATCGGAAAGTTTCTTCGAGGCGATTTTCAGCGAGTCAACATTCTTGGCCAGTTCGCCATTGAGTTGGGAGATCTCAGAGTCTAAGGCAGAATGCTTCATCCAATGCCAACCGTACCCGCATCCTAACAGGACTGCTGCTGCGGTTCCTGCGAGCGCGTAGCGAGCCAATGGGCTCTTCGCCTCCACTTTTTTCCGAGGATTGGAAAAGTCGATGATTCGATCGGATGCTTGAGTCGCAATCAAACCGCCGATCGACGAAGCGAACTTGCCTAGGATCGCCTCGGTGCCGTTGGCGGCTTCCAGTCGAACCGCTTTCGATGCATCAAGCAGATCAAACGGGTCGATGGATTCGACCGGTTGTCCCAAAGATGCTGTCAACGTAGCGCACATTTCGCTTCGATGCGATTGGCTTCCCCAGACCCGAACATGCTCCACTTTCAAATCAGTACGCTGCGAAGAGGCTGCAATGATCGTTCGCTTGATTTCTCCTTGAAGCGTCTGCAAGTTGGCTGGCGAATCGGCCGGATGCGAAAAGCGAACGTTGCGCATAAACACAACTTGGCCTTGATCCAAGACCGCCATGTCCGCTTCGTCGCGAAACATTTCGACCAACAAAACGGTCGAATTCGCTAGTTGCGGTTGCTTGAGAGCTGCCAACATGGCCGATGCCATCGGGCGGAGGACAATATGAGTCAACGTCAACCCGAGCGACTCTGTCACACGGCTCAGACGCTCCACCGTGGCTGGGTTGATCGATGCCGCCAAGCAATCGGTCATGTTCTCTTGCTGCGATGGCAAAACCACGAAGTCAATCGGCCAATGATCTCCAACGTTTGCGAATTGTCGCAATGCTGCAAAGCGAACCATATCGGGAAGTTCGTTCTTGTCGGTGGTTGGCAAGGTCAGCGATCGAAGCTCGATAGTACCTCGGCCAACGCAGAAAACGACGTTCCCCGATTTGACTCCGATTCCCTTGAGAAGAGTTTGAACCGCTTCTAGAGTCTTGGGACTATTGAGCGGATCTTCGTTCGGAGCAAGCGAAAGCGGACCGCTGACGACGTGCTCTAGAGTTAGCCCTGTGAGGCCGCTCGAGCCAACCGCAATACGGACTTCGTTCGAGTCACATTCGATGGATACTAGTCGGGACATGAATACTCACTGTGATACGGTTAAGCCTTGAGCGCGTTGCCCCAAGGTTGTTTGGCTGAACCCACGACCCAAATGATCCATCTTGCGATAGAGCACCACGATCGGAACGGAGCCGGAAGCATCGATGACCGCTTCGATTCTCGCGAATCCAGCGGATTGTTCGAAATACCCCACACTCTGGACTCGCATCGCATCGCCACCCGCTGTAATGAGCGGAGCAATGGTCTGCATTTCTTGTAACGTGATGATCCCTTCGACCATCGGCCATGTTTCCAATTTTCGATTGCTGTTGTCGGCATCTTGCGAACGCGATTCAATCAGCTTTTCTAAAACCTCTTCCGAGATTCCAGGCAACCCAGCGAGAACTTCGCGAGGAGCCTCATTTATATTAATCCGACCTGGTAGAACTGTCGCTTCCACCGCAGTGAGTTTGTCCATGATCGTTGGCAAATAAGTGGCCATTGCGATCGGCGATGGATTGAGCGGCGAGGTAAATGTCACCTGTTCGTTGTTCACGTTCGCTGTGAATTGCGCCCCAATCAAATCCAATACTTGCCGCACTTTGCCTTGCGCACCCTGCGAAATGTCGATCTTCAAGGACTCGAAATTGGCTGCCTTCCACTCTTGGGTCTTTGCCCCGGCACCTCCGCCGGCCCCCCCGGCCCCAGCAACTACCCCAACTCCACCCATCATGCCGCCATTGCCGCGCCCAGGCCCACCCGGTCCCCTGCCATTGCCTCCACCGGGCCCGTTACCGCCTGGGCCATTACCGCCTGGGCCGTTGCCACCAGGGCCATTGCCTCGTTGACCACCACCTGCTTGGCCATTTCCTTGTCCGCCCGCTTGGCGACCGCCCGCCGGACGTCCACCACCTGGGGGTTGCAGGAACGAAACCATGGTCAGTGGGCTTGTAGCCATGGGTGCAAAGAATGGGGAATTCGAAGAGAGGTCAATATTGGACCTTCCGGGTCTGCCGCCACCACCTGGCCGCCCCTGACCTTGCCCTTGCCCGCCCTGACCTTGCCCGCCGTTTCCGCCGGCCCCAGGTCGACCACCGTTTCCATTATTTCCGCCTGGCCCACCAGGTCCGCCGGGCCCACCAGGTCCTCCCGGACCGCCTGGTCGGCCTTGACCGTTCCCTTGGCCGCCTCGACCTCCGCCAGCCGCGCCGCCACCAGCAGCACCGCCCGGAATCCCTGCCCCGCCGGGCGCTGCCCCGCCAGCTCCACTTGCACCGCTCGCTCCGCTGCCACCGCTGTTCACGCGATAGGCGATGATAAATGTCGCCAGATCGTCACCAACCGCTGCAGCAAGGTCCGATTGCAACGTCTCAAGGTCGGAGCTGTTGATGTTGATTCGAGCTGAGCCATCGGCGGCAACATTTTTTTCCCTGGAATAGAGTGTCATGTAATTTGCCCAACCTAAATCAGGTGGCGATTCAGAATCACTCGCTTCGGTGCCTGTTGCAGAGCTACCAAGAGTTCCGGCCGTACCGTTCAGCGCGGCAGCCGATTCCGAAGCTTCCAGAACTCCGTTACGATTTTGATCCAATCCGAAAAGCAACTGAGGTGTAACGCCGCGCACCAATAGCAATTGCTCAATCGATTGCAATGGTCCGTTTACAGGCGAATACGGTGTAGGAAGCTGATTGTAATAATCGCGTTCACAACCATACTCGCGAGCTTCATCGTCTGCGTCGACGAAATCCAAAATAGAATCCGCAATATCTTCTGTCATTCCTGGCATGGCCATCAGCAGAGATCGCCCTATTCCACCAGCGGCAGCGTCGCTGGCTGCACCCGCCGCCGCAGCACCGGTTCCTGAACTAGCAGCACCCGCGCCCGCACCACTCGCGCCTGCACCGCTTGCACCAATACCCATGGACGCCAAATTAGCACCACCCGCCTGCTGCATGACCTGTCCCAGTGTCATTTGGCTATCAATTACGGGAAGTACATTGATGTTCAGTCTCGCGGATTCGTTTTGTAAACCATAGCGAACGCCCGCAAAAGCGCCCGTCTCGTCCATGTCAGAAGCGATCAAAGTGTAGTTGCATACATTCAAAGGATTGCTCCCTTGCAGAACTGGAATCGCTTGAAAATTGGACGCATTGTTGTAGGTCCCACCAGCTTCCTCCCTGTCTTTTCGACTAGCAGTCAAAAACAATCTAGCCGCATCGATGCCCGAATCAGCTGCATTGCGAGCCTGAATCGACTCGCCCGCAAGTCTCGATTCTTCGTGACCGATCAACATGGTTTGAGTGAACGCGAGCGCGCTGAGTGTGATAGCAGCCAAAACCAGCAACACAACCAGCAAAATGAAACCTCGCCTCGGAATACCCTTGCGAACCAGAACACTCTGGTCCAATCCTCTGCGGTTCTTGGTTAGCCTTGGCCCAGATGATTTTCGTCGTTTTCGATTGCTCATAGTCCCATCGCTCCCATTCCATTGTCCGAAGAGCCTGATTGTGACATTCCCTGGGGGGCAACCAAAAGCTGCGAGCCTGGAATGATCGTATTCACCGAGTACATATCGATACCATATTCTTGCATGACATCCGACGTTAAGGTCGACATGGCAGCCCCCTGAGTCATCGGTTTCGAATTCATAAAGCTTTCGCGTTGCAAGGCGATCGTTACCTTCACGATACGCGGAAGTCCTTGCTGACTGCCGTCCCATTGCGATTGCCATGTCTCACCATCAAAGTAAGAGAATTCAATCGCTATCACCTCCGGTGCAACGATTTGTCCAGTTTTGAGCAGTCCGTCGCTTTGAGCGGACTCGTAGGCGAACTGCGTTACGGCTCGATCGACGGACCGTCGTACTAACCCGCCGTTGCTTGTAGTCGCGTTCGCTACGGTGCTTCCAGCAGCTGCGGATTGCTGCATCAACGTTGCAAGCGGATCTTGAATTCCTGTTTGCCCTGGGGCTTGAACATAATAGCCAACCGTTTTGATGTCACTGGGCATATCCCCCATGTTGCCTGTCGTGGGGTCTGCCATTTGGGGATAGTATTCATCGGGCCTTGGCAATCGACTGATGTCAATCTCGAGAGATGTTGCCGATCCATAGAGACCCGGTGGCAATGGAGCACTTTCGGACGAACCTGCGTCGGCTGTACTGCCGCCCGAAGTCGCTGCACCACCGTTTGTTTGTCCGGATGCACTAGGACTGCTTGCCCCACCCGATGCGGCGCCGGATGCTCCACCCATGCCCCCAGACGCAGTTGCTGAAGCAGCCCCGCCGGCAGCTGGATCGCCAGAGAGCATTTGCTCCAATCCGCTCGTGTCAAAGGGCTGATACCGAACTGTCGTTCGGATGTCTTCCGTGATCATGTTCAAAATCGCGCGAGCCATTTGAGCTTGCCGAACGTTATCTTGACCTCGCTCCTGATTGATCAGAAACATCTGCACCAATCCGCCGATCAAAGCGACAACCGCAACCGTCAACGCTAGCGACAGAATCAGTTCCAACAAAGTGAAAGCTTGGCGACGTATTCTCATCGGCTTCCTCCCGATGCAGATCCGCCGGCGCTGCCGCTGGCAGCACCCCCGGTTGTTCCACCGCTTTCAGTTCCCGTCCCGCTCGACTGCGGGGCCGTATCCAAACCAAGATTTGGATCGATCATCCAACGAACAACGAAGAATAGCTCTGGGTTTTCTGTGGTTGAGTTCGGCTGGTCCGATATGCTCAATCGAACACCCACCATGTCTTTGCGTTCGGCTGTAACGGTTTGAATTTGATAATACCAAGTCCCACGCACACCTGCGTCCGTGATTTCGGTCCATGTATTGCCTTGCACAGGGATTGCCCCGACAAGGACTTCCGACATTTTCGATTCGCAAAGCATCTGCGCCGTTGCCAGCCGTTGAGCCATCATCCCATTGTCGGTTGCCTGCTTGGTAATCTGTGAAAGCAACGCGACGGACATTGCGAGAATAGCAAGCGACAATACAACCTCCAACAAAGACAGCCCCGTTCGTCGACTATTTCGAACTCGACCGCTCCATCGATGCGCTGGAAGATTGGCAGATGCATAGTTGCCGTGAAGACAATGAAGCCCCATTCTCGTTAGGGTGATGGCCGTAAACCGTGTCAGTTCAGTCATGCTTGAGTCCTTTGGATTGACGCTAGGGTGCAACCACAGCAACAGAACTTGGGTCTACCGAGGTTAGTCGCAGCGAGCTTACTTGCCCAGTAATCCCTCGCAGCTGAATCGCCATTCGTCGCCCTCGTTCATCCACCAAAACGATTTGAGCCGTTGTGCATGAACCATCGGGATAGAGCAGCAATGGTGATGACAATCCGTTGGTTGTTCCGCCAGCCCCATTCGCGGGAACAGCTTCGCCTGTTTTCTGGATCTCCAACGCATTCCTGGAATCAATCAAGGTCTCGACTCCAAAAAATACCACGCCCTCTCCGAGTTCTTTCATATCCTGCGTGCCATCCTCCGACATCGTCGTCGCGCCGCCAGATGAAGATTCCGTTTCTACAACCGATCCGTCTGCGGTTTGGACGGTTGCGCCAAGCGAGGCGTCCGAAGAGTCATTCGTGCCAAGCCAAGGAACGATCGAATAGGAGTTTCCGTTGATCGTTCCTTGCATCACTTGGGCTTGCCCCGTTCGCATGGCCGTCACTCGCGCTTCCATCAACTCATTTTTCAGTTGAGTGATTGACTCGGACAGCCTTCGGCTAGTCACCATAGAGTCGATTGTAGGAATAGCAATCCCTGCAACCGCGACCAAAATCGCCATCACCAAAAGAAGCTCGAATAGCGTGATGCCTGGTCGATTTGAGTTCTTTTGGCGAAACATGGCTACATATCCTGACAGTCCTACTAGGACGTAATGTCGTCCGTGGTACCAGATTGACCATCGGGACCAATACTTCGAATTTCAAACGAACTTCCGTTCAACTTGTATTCGTACGCCTTTCCCCATGGATCGAGCGCAATGGGCTTATCCAGTTTTTGTACCCAAGAAGCGGGATCTGCGATATCGCTTGGTTGTTGGTGCAATGCGTTGATGTCGGATGGTAGTCCGCCCACTTCGAGCTGATATTGCTTCAGTGCGTTGGACAGGATACCGATGTAAATCTTAGCTTGCTTGACTTTGGCTCCCTCAAGTGTTCCGGTTAGATTCTGGATGGCAAAGCCAGCCAGCACCACCAAGATCACCAGAACCAAAAGCACTTCCATCAGCGTAAAGCCAAGGCGGCTTGTTCGTCTAGCATTTCTTTTTCGACTCATCTCAATACTCCTTGCACGTATTTTCAAAGGGAACTTTTTCTTCAAACTAAAAGACGCTTGAGCCGCTGATAATCGGCAGCATCAAAGCCATAACAACAAACATGACCATACCCGCCAAAACCAGCAACATAATAGGCTCCAGTAGGCGAACAACGGTTTCCAACCGACGGAAGGTTGTCTTTTCCAGGTTGTCGGCAATCGTGACCAACACATTGTCCAAGCTGTTGGATTCTTCTGCCACCGAAATCATTTCTACAACGGTCTGTGGAAAGTGTCCACTCTTATCAAGCTGCTTTGCCAGTCGTTCACCAGCTGATATCTCCTCACTTGCTGCTACGATGGACTCTGACAAAATCACATTTCCAGCAGCATGTCGGCTGATTTCTAGCGATCTTAGTAATGGAACCCCGTTTTGGAGCAAAGTTCCGAGAACTCGGCAAAATCGCGATACGGCCAAATTCAAGAAAACACTTCCAATCAACGGAGTCTTAATCTTTAGCATATCAGCATTGCGTTTGCCGTTGTCTGTTTTCAAGTATTGGTTCAAGACCAATACAATCACTGCGATCACACCCAGAATTGCCCACCACCAAACTTTAACAACAGCACTCAAACCCAGAAGGATTTCGGTCGCTTGCGGCAGAGTCGATTTTTTCCTCATTCCATCGAAGATCGATTCAAACTGAGGAACAAACAAAACAAGCAAGACGGTGACAACGATGATGCCCACGGACATTACGAACACGGGGTACGCGAGCGCCCCCATAGTCTTGCCTTTCATCTCTTCTTGTTGTTCGATGAATCCGCCAACTCGCTCAAGAGCATCCTCCAGAAAGCCACCTTCGCTTCCTGCGCGGACCATGTTCACAGACATCTCGTTGAATATCCGAGGATACCGAGCCATGGCCTCGCCTAAGGCTTCCCCTTCTTCGACGCGCCCTTTGATTTCAGAGATCGCATTCCGAAGTGTGCGGCTTGCTCCTGATTGATTCGACAGAACGGTTAGCGACCTGAGCATTGGCACGCCGCTGCGCAACAACGACGACAGTTGCGTGTAGAAACTGGCCATTTGCCCGCCAGCTACGCGCCGTGTTAGTTTGACCTGCGATCCTTTGTTGACCGTGATCGAAATTGGAAACAGAGACCTTGCGCCCAACTGAGAAGCCGCATCGCGGGCGTTGGCGGCAGCAATGGTCCCTGCCATCGACTTGCCGGTCATGTCTCGTGCGACGTATGCGAAATCAGGCAAGCGAATCACCCTTGGTCGCTCTTAGGACTTCTTCCATGCTGGTTGTCCCTTCGATCGCCTTTCGAAATGCATCGTCGCGCAACGTCATCATTCCGCCTCGCAATGCAGCCTTCTTGATTTCATAGCTGCTAACGCGATCGTGCGCTAACTGCCTCACTTCCTCATTCGTCGCTAACAATTCATAGATGCCGAACCGCCCTGCGTACCCCAGGTTGCGGCAAGTCCTGCAGCCGGTTGCACGATAAAGAGGTTTGCCGTCCAGCTTTTCCCATGGGAAATCTCGAGGCACATCTTCATGCGTTGGATGGTAGGCTTGCTTGCACTCAGGGCACAATCTACGAACAAGTCGTTGCGCCATAATGCCTTCCACCGTGCTGGCAACCAAAAACGGTTCGATCCCCATGTCCACGATACGAGTGAAAGCGCCGGCAGCATCGTTGGTGTGCAAGGTGCTAAAGACGGTGTGGCCCGTCAATGAAGCTTGGATCGCGTTCTCGGCAGTTTCCGCGTCCCGAATTTCACCCACCAGAACAATGTCCGGGTCATGACGCAATATGCTTCGCAACGAAGCCGCAAACGTCAAACCAATTTTGGAGTGGACTTGGATTTGATTGATACCGTCCAATTGGTATTCGACAGGGTCTTCCGTTGTGATGATCTTGTTCTCGGGCGACTTGATCTCCAACAACGAACTGTACAGTGTAGTGGTCTTTCCAGACCCTGTTGGACCGGTCACCAGAATGATCCCGTGTGGCAGTCGAATCAGTTCGCTAAAAAGCTTGTACGTTGCTTCACCCATGCCAAGGCTGCGAAGGTCGAACTTCATTGAGCCTTTGTCCAAGATACGCATGACTAGGCTTTCGCCATGGATCATCGGGATCACCGAGAGACGAATATCGATTTCTCGACCGTGCACGCGTAGCTTGATACGACCATCTTGAGGCAATCGCTTTTCAGCAATGTTCAAGTGAGCCATAATCTTGAGTCGCGAGATGATTGCAGCTTGGAACCGATTGATTTCGGGCGGAACGGCTTGAGTATGCAAAATTCCGTCGATGCGATAACGAACGACCAACCCCGAAGCCTGAGACTCGATGTGCACGTCGCTAGCACGGGTGTCGATCGCTTCGACCAACAACTCATTTACCAGTCGAACGACCGACGCTTCTTGTGCTTGCTCACTTAGCTCGCTTCCGTCAGCCTCAATCTTTTCAAGGAGTTCGATCTCGGTTTCTTCATCCGAACGGGAAGCAAGAAGACCCTCGACCGTTTCGCTTCCAACCCCAAGATGCTTCTTGACCAGCTTGGCCAGTTCTAGCTTCTCTGCAACCAAAGGCACAACCGCCATTCCGGTTGCAGCCGCTGCTTCGTCGAGTGGATACAGATCCAAAGGGTTGCTGGTGGCTACAAACAGCTGGCCAGCCTCGGATCGGACAGGGAACAAAGAGTGTCGGTAGATCAGCTTGAGCGGAAAGGTTTGAAGAAGCGACAGATCGACGTCGGCTTCGCGAAGGTCGATGAAGTCCAATCCGAACTCTTCTGCCACGATACGAAGAGCCTGCTCCTCTTTCGCGAAGCCATTTTTTACAATGCTTTCCAAGATGCCGCCGCCATTGGCAGTTGCGCGCGACTGCTGAAGTTGATCGCTATTGATCAAGCCACGTCGCAATAATATTTCGCCAGCTTCGGTAATCATTTCCGTATTCTACCTTGATCCTCGATTACCATCACCACCACGATCACCACGACCGCCGCCACCTTGGCCGCCTCCACCAGGGAAACCGCCGCCAAAGCCGGGGAATCCGCCGCCACCTCCACCAAAGCCAGGAAAGCCACCACGGCCGCCACCGCCGCCAGGAAAACCTCCACCGCCAGGGAATCCACCTCCACCGCCGGGAAATCCACCCCCTCGATTACGAAATTGCTGGAAGAAGTCTGCTGGATTGCTTGTGGTACCTGTTCCGCTGTTAGTGTTGGTCGATGAGCTCGATCCGCTCGCCTGGGAATTCGTCGAGGACGTCTTAGCAGATGCCCCGAAAACCGATTGAAGGGCCGATTTCATGATGTTCGAGTTCACTTCGCCGCCGATCGGAATCACCATCACACTTTCTTCGACTCCGCCTGCATCCTCATCCATTTGCTTGACCAAACGCTCCACTTCCAAAAAAAGGTTCGGCGGAGCGACCACGATGAGCGAATTGTTCTTTTTGTCTGCTGTTACTGTCATGGTAGCCTCTTTGAGTTCACTTTGACCGCCACCTCGACGACCTCCGCCACCTCCGCCACCGCCTCGCAACGCCTCAATAAACTCTTGTGGCGAAGGCTGACGTTGAGCTGCTGCTGCGGCAGGCTGAGCGATTCGGTCGGCAAAGACTTGTTTGATGGTAGCTTCAACATCCGTCACCGGCGTGTTCAAAACATAGATCGTTTGAGCAGACCCACGGGACAGGTTTTCAACAGGGCTGTCTGGCTTATCGATGATCGAAACAAGCTCTTCTACGGTCTGCATATCTAAGGGATTAGCTTGTACCCAAATTGCATTAAAACGCGGATCGGGAATGAGCGAGATTTCGCCTGTAGCTCCCGAGCCAGAAACCGTCGAGCTACTGGCGCTAGAACTGCCGCCGGCACCACCCCCACCAAACAAGCTACCAAAAATTCCACCACCCCCTAAAACACTGGAGGCTACATCGCCAAGCAACCCACCACCGCCGCTTGAAGAAGCGACCTCGCCAGCAATCACGCTCCGAATCAACTCGACGGCGGCCGCGGCTTTAATGTGCTGCAAATAGATAACTTCTGGGGTCGCAGGCCCAGCAGCCATCTGCTCTTCTGCTACTCTCGCAAGTTCATCAAATTCTTTCAACGCTTGTTGGTCATCGCTCGTAATGATCATCCCGCTCGGTCCACGAAAGATCGTGATTTCTCCCTTGGAAGAAGACGCATCCGTAGTCTCGCTGTGATCTTTCTTGCTGTCCGGTTCACTGGCAGCTTGAGCGACAGTATCTTGATCAACTGGATCTTGAATCACTGGATCTTGATTGGCGGCCGTGTACTTGGCGAACGGACTCACCAAATTGCCCAAGGAGCTGACTTTGTCTCCGTTTACTTTGGGCGGGAGAACGGGTCCTTCTTGTGCGCTGGAATTGCTTGGCTCCACTTGCAATGTTGGACTGGTCGGGGGAGCTGGTTTCGTTTCAGGCGCTGTCGGCTTCTTGGCGTCCTTGGACCATACTTCTTTGAATCGCGACTTCCGCTTGGTGGCTTCCATCAGCGCTTCAATTTGATTAAGCATTCTATCCGCGGATTTTCCTGTGTAAGGCATCAAGATCATTCCGTCCATGAGTCCGTTGGAGACAGGACTCGATTCTTGAACCTTGTCAAGCAGAGTTCGCACTTGGGCAACTTCTTGTTCTGTACCCTTGACCATAATCCTGCGAGATGCGGAATCACCGTAGAAAATGGGGCCTTTGCTCGTGGTCGGATCTTTGTCTTTGCTTTGCTTGCCAAAGAATTTCTCCAACGTCAGAATGGCAGCTTGAGTATCCAGCTTGCCCAAGGAGATGACTTCGAAGTCACTGCTTTGGCCTGCGAGTTCAGCGAGAATCTTGTCGATGGCATCGTGATCTGTTTTGGTCGCAGATGCCAAAATGTTGTTCGTTTTGGGATCGATTGCTAACCGCATATTCGGCTGGCCCGAGAATGTGGATTGCAAGACATCCATCGAAGTCGTAGGGTCGGAACCAAGCAGCGGATGGCTCTTAAAGTAAGGCTGCTCCGCACTTGCTGACGGCGCTGAATCGTCGGTTGGCTTCACATCAATCTGAGTGGTGATGTCCCGCAACTTCTGCAGCTTTTCGACTGATCCTGTCGCATAAATTGTGTTGCCAAACGTGTCCGTCGAAAGACTCAGGTCATCCGAAGTGTTGATGCCATCTTTAAGCCCTACCAAAGGTCGCGCGATAGCGAGCACTTCATCGGCGCTGACATACTTCAAGGGCAATGTCACAATCTTGGCGGAACGTGCGCCTTCAGGATTCTCGGATCGCTCAATCAAGTCACGAATGATACGCAACTTGCCAGCTGTTTCGGCCACCAACAATTGACCAGCCGTCGAAAGAGGTACAACCGACCCTTGGGCGCCAATCAACAGCTTGATTTCTTTTTCCGCTTCGTCCACCCCGGTCCGTTCGAGACTGAACACACACTTAACAAGCTCGTAATCCCCTCTTTTCTCGAGGTCTATTGGATTAACCAGTTCTGCCATCTCTCGGATGTACGATCGAACCAGTTCGGCCGATTCGCCGCTCCCTAAGTCCACGGTCATCAGAACTCGTTGACGCTTCAGAATTGTGAAGCCCTTGCCCAGCAGAACGCCATTCATGATATCCATCGCCTCGGATACTGAATAACGGCGATACGGATCGCGATAGGTGAAAGATCCGGTGGGATACGCGTCCACCTGAAGACTCAGTTCAGCTTCTTTGGCAAGCCACTTCAGAACATCGTTCCAAGGAGTCGCATTAAAATTCATCATCAATCCGTCCGCAGGTCCCGCAACGCGAGCGGTTCCACTTTCAGCTAAAGTTGCTGCGGCACCCGATTTGTCCATTCGTGCATCTTCGGTCGACGCCACCGCATCCGCTGCCAAAGCATCGGCCGGTACGTTGTTTTCTACAGCGACTTGTGAGGAAGCGGTCGATGCAACTTTTGGAGCTCCAGCAACTTTCAGCCACGCTTCTTTTTGTTGTTCATTCAGAATGGCGTCGATACGTTTGTTCAACTCCGCTGCAACTTTTTCTTTTCCGTTTTCTGTTCGTCCCAGTTCTCGCATCAAGGCCGAACGACCTTCCAGAACATTCTTCACTTTTGCGATTTGCGAATCGTCCAACCCTAAATTCTTGGCGAATTCATCTTCTATCAAAGCAATCATCCCTAGCTTTTGAAGTCGCCAGGATTCCGCCATGCTCCGCTGAGAATCGGAAAGAAGGGCCAAACCTTGCTTTTCTACGCCCCGAACTAGCTCGAATTCTTTTTGCCTTCGATCCGTTGGCGAAAGTTCTCGCAATTGGCTAGCAAATGCCAGGGCTTGGCTTTCATGCTGCTTGATGATCGCCTCAATACGGTCCAGTTGGTCTTGCGACAGCCCCAGTTCCGCCGAGTTGCCGGGATCCGTAATTGAGGCCAAAACCCCAACTAAATCGGGGTTTCCGGAGCCAAAAAGGCTCGATGTAGCCCCCAGTTGCTGATGAAAAGCAACGATCGCGAGCAGGCAAAAACTAATTTTTCGAATTCGAATATTCATGAAAAAAGCGTGCAAAATGGATTTAGGATCCGCAAATGGGCGTCGGGACACACCAACCTGACTCTAGTCTCCGGTCAATAGATCTCCAGTGTTTCCTAGGTCGGTTATCCTAATTAGTTCGCCAGCATCTTCCAAATCTTGCATTTGAAACGAATAGGGAGCATCCGGGAAAACCGAGAGATCGAACTCTTAACCCGTTGCATCCTTAAAAGTTCCGTTTGACAGGACTTTTGATAATGCTGCCGTCGGGCGACTAAACAAGTCTAAATCACGGGCTCAAAAGCTTTTGCGTGTTTCGGTAGGTTTCTCATTTTGCTTGTCCCCTTTCGGCTTATCTCCCTTGAAGAATTTGAATGGCAAATTGAACAGATCCAAATTCATGTCCATTTTAGGCAGCGCTGTTCCGTCGGCGGAATTACCGTTCGCAGCCGTATTTGCAACGGCCAGGGGCTCGATATCCACGGTTCCAACCACGATCAATCGTTCTGGCAATTGGGTCAGGTGCAATTGAGCTCCTCGAAACCACTCCAGCCAAGTTGCCTTGTAGCCCTGCGGAGGCAAGCACTTCGTTGAATCGAAGCCAAGGGTGGGTTGGTTGGACCCCATCATCAGGAGACTGGCTGGCCATGCGGTTGTCTGCCAGACCGAAACTCCCGAATCTGAATTGGCTGGCTGCAAAACATACTGCCCACCGAGCGAGCATTGCAATCTCGCATCGATCAGTCTTTCTGCGACTTGAAGTGATTGGTTCGGTTCCACCTTGAGCTGTTCCGTCAACGAATCTAGCAACATCAAGTTACCCCGCGTCGTCTGGGCTGCGCGTCGAAACCAGTAGGTATTGAACCAAGCCGACAGCTTGCTCTTTTCGAGATCTCGAATCTTCAGGCGACCTTGGGCGACATCATCGGCTGGCACGGGCCTTAAATGCATGGCACAGTTCTCAAGTATCGAACGATCGAAGGAAAGAACGCTAAAGCCGCCAGCCTGCCATCTCCAGAGCCCAATCAGTAAACGAGAGAATCCTAATGCATCAGGAGGCCCGCCCCCCAGCCCAAGCGGCAAACGATCTAAATACCCAGGTCTTGGCCATCCCCCTAAGTATGCAGGCAGCGACTGAAGTGTGCGAAGCGTTGCCAACAACCCTTTGGTCTCTCCAGGGACAGGCGGCACCATATCTTTTAAGCCAGCGAACATGACATGGTCAGGTGAGAACGAACGAGCGGTGCTTTGCCCAGCCAAATGAACTTGGCAATTGATGACGTCATCCGGTGGAAGCTGAATTTCAGTTCGAACGGGTGGAGCCAAGAATTGCGATAACCATCCATATTTTTCTTGGCCAAGAGGGGCGACGTATGCTTCGATCGCAATGCGTTCCATCTTCTCGGAAGGCTCTCCCGCAAATCGTCGCACCCCAACCATTAATGGGTCGGTCTGTTGCCATTGCGTAGCGTAAAACGAAGCTTGATCGCGGTAACTTCTCGCTTCTTCTTCGGAACATTCCGATATCTCCACATCGGCAATTGGCAGGAAGCTACCTCGTTTTCCACGCAAGGAATCGTTCCAGTTCCCTTCATACGCTAGGGTCTGAGAACCATCCGCTCGAACCTGAAAGGTCTCGGGAAGATAGCCGTCTTCGATGAGCTCTGGAATGCTGGGGGACGACTTGTCCGAACCGGACTCCGCCCGAGCTGTCAAGCTTGCGATTTCTGCAATCTCGATCGCTGCAATGGCTTTCAATCGACGTCGCAATTCGATCTGATATCCGGGCGACACTAGATTTCGAAAAAATTCTGAAGAAAGATAGACGAACACATCGTAACGATGTTCCACCGGCATCATTAACCGTGCAAACCGGAAGGCTCGCGAATCCCCCAGCGACGGCTGCCCCGCGTGCACCTGAATGAATCTTTCTGCCAATCGCTTGCTTGTCGTCAACAGCACAAACTGGCCTCGATCGATCATGAAAGAACGAACTTGGTTATCGGGTGTGCTTAGCAGTGAAACTTGCGTTCCACCGATCTCAAGTGTTTCCAGCTTGCCTCCCACTGTTTCCAATTGTTTGGCAGCAGCAACTCTTTCCTGGGTCAATGAAGACTTAAGCAATGCAACGTTTTTTGCCTCGAAGAGCACCCCTAAGGTCGGGCCTTCTTGGAGATAAAGATCCTGGCCGATAACTGCCATGTCG
This sequence comes from Planctomycetaceae bacterium, assembly GCA_027487485.1. Classification (GTDB taxonomy): domain Bacteria; phylum Planctomycetota; class Planctomycetia; order Pirellulales; family Pirellulaceae; genus JBKCUI01. Next base: position 322,009 of record JAIYDN010000052.1, read on the forward strand.
CCGATGATCGAATCGCCGAACATTTTCGCAACTGCAGTGGTTTTGGTATTGAGCAACTTCTCCATGCGACGGTTGGTCTCGTAATTGAAGCCGCGAAGCACCGCCATCTGAGCTAGATCGCCACCCCGGGTTTGGCTGAGTTCTTGAAACCATAGATAATTCGAGAAGCTGGCAAAACGCATGTAATAGCATTCAGGCGGGACCTTTTTGGCAATTGCTTCAATCTCTTGATTGAGCGGTGTATCAGGTGAAGGAACATCAACCCATTGTGGAGGCGCAGGAACGGGGACCATTTTCAAATCGTGAGGCGCTGGCTTGCGAAGCGATTCCTGAAACACTTCCGCTCGCAATCCCTCTACACCTGCAACCAATGCTAACGTGGGTAATGGATCTGTCTGCTTTTGCTTCTTCGAATCCGAACTGGTCTTGGCTAAGTCTGGTAATGGGAACCCGTAACGATAGGCCAACATGTGCGTCAAATAATGTTCTACGATCGCGGGATAATCGCTCTGCTCAATCTGCTTTTTTGCATGCTGTACGTAACCATCCCACCAGGAAGAAAGCAACGCTTGATAAGCAGCAGAATACGTCGTGTTAAGTCCAAGCTGCGACGAGTCGCCGGAAGCTGGTTTTTGGATGGCACTCCCTTCCTCGATCGGTTGGATCGTCAATTGTGTCGAAATGTCGCCTGCAATATTGATATGCAGCGGCTCCTTGCCTCGAAACAAAAACTGGACGCGAAGCACTTCCGGTGGATCAATTTGCTCTTTCGCATTTTGAATCGCACTGCGAATACGCCGAATCAATCCGCCGTTTCCGATCCCCGGGCGACCGCTGGCCATTGGCGTATGGACTTCAGGCGGCTCCGTTGTTTGCACATCGACGGCCGGAAACATGACGCGTCCTTCGTCGTCACTGATAATGATCCGCAACGATTCGGTACTTGAAACTTGACCGATAGGCAAAAGAACCCTGGCTACCCCATAAGGCAATCCCACAATGGCTTCAGAACGGATTGCAGCTGCTCCACCAACGGGTATTGGATTCGCTTGCGCAAGGCAATGGGATTGCGATCCCCACAAAAACAAACAAAACGCAATAATGAAAACAGACGCAGTCCCAACTTTGCTTGGTCTACCAAACATAAAGAGCCGGTTCAAGACATAGGAAGAAGCAAAATTCCGTGCATTTGTGTTCATAGATACGCTTTCACTGAACAAATCGATTGCATCGAATTGGAGTACACTTTGTTCTAGTCTAAACTAGCATGCCATTCCTTCGAAGCCCAACCCCACAGGGAGCCTCCGAATCATGCATCATTGCGCAGTTCTTTTAGCATACATCTTTCGCCATTTCCATTTTGTGACAATTCCACCACTATTTACGAAGACATTTGCTCTGCTAGCAATTCTTTTTCTGCTTACCGTCGAACTGGCCCAAGCTCAAGACGATGCAGATACGGAATCCCAAGCGAAAGCGATTACAAGTCAAAAGCGAGAGAAGCTCTCGCAATTGGTCCAAGAGATTTCAGGGCGATTGGATGACGTTAAAAAATCGGTTCGAGACGCAGCCGAACAAGAACTACTAGCTCTTGGTCCCGACGCGATGGAATTTTTGCCAGCGATGAACAACAAAGAATCCGATGAATGGAAAATGCGGATCGACCGATTGCGAACTGCGTTTAGTAAACTGGAATTTGAGCAAATCACAAAGCCTTCGCTGGTAACACTGAAAGGCAAGATGTCAGGCCGCGAAGCACTCATCGAATTGTCCAAGCAGACTGGAAATACCATTCTGCTGGGTGAGCTTGAAAACTTAGATGACGAGGTTGAAACCGACTTTGAAAACACTCCTTTCTGGGAAGTCTTCGATGAAGTTCTTGACCAGATGGATTTAACCGTCCCTGCATCGGACGGAGGTTCGCTGCTTTTAACTCCACGTCGCACCGAAGCACCACTTAGAATTGCTACGGCCGGATATTGCGGTTTGTTTCGGCTCGAGCCGATATCGATTCAAAAGCTATTGCCTCTGATTGATCCTGCACGAGGGCGAGTCCAAGTTCAATTGCTTCTTTCTTGGGAACCTCGGTTGAACCCCGTTTTCGTTCAGTTTCCCATGGACACCATGAAATTGGTGTGTGACGATGGCCAGATCTTGTCGACGACTGGCGAATCGCAAGAAACCGATTTTGTTCCTTCAGGTGGCGCTCAAATGCTGGTGGACTTGAGCTTCCAGCTTCCAAAGCATCAGTCCACTAAAATCTCTCGATGGACTGGCAAGATGTCGATCGCTACCCCTGGTGTGCCTGCCACGTTGGAGTTCACCGACTTGATGAAAGCAGGTAAAAACAGTGAAGACAAATCGGCTAGCGTTGGCAACTTGACTGTGATATTGGAGAAAGCTCGCAAGAACCGCGATATTTATGAAGTGTTGGTCGGCGTGCAACTTAAGGGAACTGAAAAATCCGCAGAGTCATTTCGAGGTTGGTCCAACAACAACGAAGCGTATCTTTTGGACAAGACAGGCAAACGCGTAGAGCATGTGGGCTGGTCCACGACGCGGATGACAGAAAGCGAAATTGGATTATCCTATTTGTTCGATATCGACGGCGGTCTTGATGATTGCAAGTTCGTTTATCGAGCGCCCGCCAACTTGATTGATCAATCCCTAGAATTTGTACTGGAAGATGTGCCACTGCCATGATGGAACTGGAATGGGATCCCGAAGTCGAGTCCCCGGCTACGATCGCTGTCATCGGAGCAGGTCCGGTTGGTTTGGAAGTAGCCATCTATGCTCGTTTTCTTGGATATTTTGTAACGATCTTTGAGGAACGACGTGTTGCTCATCGAATGCTAGATTGGCACAACCGTCCGCTGAGTGTCCCCGTTCAGGATTGCACTACTTCGCTTGGGCACGCCGCCATCAAGGCTCAGTTCCCTGACTACGAGCGTCGACCACCCGATTATGTCTTCACCGGAAAGTCTTTTGCAGAAGAATACTTGGTCCCGCTTGCCAAGAACGATTTATTGTTCGACGACATCCACTTCCTAAGCCCCGTTGCTGACGTATCACGCTTGCAAACCTATGTGTGCGATGCGATTCACCATCAAGAACGCTGCAACGACGAGTTTCGAATTTTCGTCGAAGGGCGTCATCGTGGTAATTGGATTTCGCGGGCCGATGTCGTGGTCGACTGCAGGGGCATGTTCCAACAATCCTGTGGACTTGGGCCGGGGGGCGGACAAGCGATGGGCGAGATCGGATTGCGAGATACCTTTCTGAAGCATACGCCGCTCGACCGGAAGTTCGAAGCCAAATCGATCGTTGGCAAACGCACGTGTTTGATCGGTCAGTCTAAGAGAGCAGTACAGTTCGCGACGGAGTTCGCTAGCCAGTTTGCGAATCAGCCTGACACCCGTTTGACATGGCTCATTCGCTCCACGCGGAACCAAGATTCAGACGACTTTGCCAACGCTCTTCAGGCGATTCGTTCCAATCAACCATCGAATTTGATCCTCCTGGAATCACTGGGTGTCGATCAAATCCAACAAGAACCCAATTCGCATTATGTTTTGCGATTGATGCGAGACGATGACTCGGTGATGGAACTGCAATGCGATGTCATCGCATCGTTTCAAGCTGGCCGCACCAAACCAATTTCAACCGAATTGAATCTAAGTCCATGGGCTGATCCCGACGTACCCAGTTTCATCACCAAGGAACCAGGCTACTATCAGTTGCGAGCGGGCAGTCTTGAAGAGGGGGCTGGCACCGGCTTGACTGCGGCTCACGACCAAATCCGACATTTGTTCGCACTGATATCAGGTCGTGCAGATCTCGATCTTTATCGCATTGTGGAAACACCCACAAACGACTAAACCACTATGTCCACTGCGTTACAGAAGCCTACATCCATAGTGTTCGGCACGAAATTTGATCGAGAGAGCGACGAAACTATTTCGGCTTATTCGTAATCCTGTTCTGGTTCCGCCCACACTCGAGCCTGCCCGTCATCGTCGACTTGAACATAGATGATGTTGGCTCGGCAACAGACAGGGCAATCTTCCACGTACCGTTGCAAGCTCCCTTCGCTCAGATCCAATGGGATTACAATCTCTTCCCCGCAGGCGTCGCAGATGTAAGACGCATCGTCTTGCGACGCTCCGCTGTGCCGGTCGGGCGCCCCAGCGTTCTCAGAGTCCTCCTGAAGCCAAATCATCGGTTCGCCCGAGCCTAACAATTGGCATGCCCAATGCATCACGGAAAGCGAATTTGGATCTGCAAGCCGATGATCTGCACCTACCTCGATCAGAGTGTCCGAGTGCAGTTTGCTTCGGCGAATCAAGTCTTCACTATCTTCGAATGGAATGACGTCATCGGCACGGCTATGCAATATCAATGTGTTGGGCTTCACTTGGTCGACGTTGCCCCATCGTTTCCAGGCAGGGCACAACAGAACTAGCGGGATGGACCCACTATCGAGATTCATGGCAATCGCTCCACCGCGGGAAGAGCCCACAATTACGTCCGGTTGTAACGTATGCATCGCAGCTTCAGCGGTGGCCAAAGCAACGTCCCAATCATCATCGTCTAATTTTGGGTTGAGGACTTCGTTTCCTTGTTCGATCAAAAAGGTTGGCTTGACTCCGCCAACCACCGAATGCCATCCATGCAGAAAGAGTATTTTCAACCGCTTGTGTTTAAGTACCACGTCGATTTCCAAACCAGTAGATGTGCGATCGATCACACATACGTAAATCGTGGTTGCGACACCAATCGGTTAACCAAGATGCTTGAAGTCGCAGTTCGGCGACGGTGGTTCCACGCGGCATCATCATCACGCGATCACGATCCCACTGGCCCAGTTTCGCTAGGTATTCAAGAACTTCTTCGGCGTCCAAAATCGAACCGACGACAAACTTCAGCTGGTAGTCCCCTTGGTTCATTAATTGGCGAACCACATCCGGTCGATCTCTCCGTTCATCGTGATTTTTAATCCACTCGTCCGTGGCGTATCCGATGGGGGTGGAATTGCTTAGCTTGGGGCTTATGGACCAGAGATCGCAGGCCCAGTCGCGTTGAATCGTGCCGGCGGTTTCGATGGTAATGTGGCGGTGCTGTTTCTTTAGTTCATCGCAAACTTCGCCCAATTCTTCAAAAATCATCGGCTCCCCGCCGGTGATGACGACATGGGGCGTTTGCCATTGGGTCGCAGCTTTCACAATGCTGGCGACGTCGCAGGAGTCCCCTTCTGGTTCCCAGGAGGCGTACCGAGTGTCGCAAAACCAGCACCGCAAATTGCAACCGCTGGTTCGAATAAAGACGCTTGGGGTGCCATTAAAACGGCCTTCGCCTTGAACGCTATGAAAAATTTCAGAGATTCGGATCACGCGCCGCGGTCCTTAACAGGTTTTTTACCAGGGGTTCTAGGGTTCTATCGTCAAAGTGACCTGTCAATATACGGCCAAAAGGCCAGAATAGACAATGTCCAGGTGGCCGATACGTGACGCAAACGACGCGAGTTGGCCAAAATCCGCTTGCCTGCGAGCCTCGTTCGTAGGATTCGGTAATCCGTTCGCCAGTAAGACCTTTCATTTTTGTACGTACCTATCCCCAGGAGAGCCAGCTGTGCCAGGCACGCCGTTCCAAGATCAACTCGAGTGTTTCGACAATTCCTTTCCCAATCGGGACTACCATATCGAGATTGAGTGTCCCGAGTTCACCTCGATGTGCCCCAAGACGGGTCAACCCGATTTTGGAACGCTTATCTTCCGATACGTGCCTGATCAAAAGTGTGTCGAGCTGAAAAGCCTGAAGCTTTATTTGCAGAAGTTTCGCAATGAAGGGATCTTTTACGAAAACGTCACCAATCGCATCCTGGACGATTTTGTCACCATCGTGAACCCACGAAGCGTAACCCTGGAAAGCCATTGGGGAGCTCGAGGCGGTATCACTTCCGTTATCACGGTAACTCACGAGCAATCCAACTAGATTTGACACCACTCGATTTATGAATCCACCCCTTCCTCCCGTATTGTTGAGCGGCTTTGCAGACGAAGCAGCCAACAACAAAACCATCGAGCAGCAGTTCTGCGCCTTTGCGGCTCTTGGGCTTCGTTACTACACCATTCGGTTTATGGATGCCGGTGACGGTATCCAAAACGTGATGTTGCTTTCTCCGGAAGCAATTGATCGCGTTTTGAAACTGCAGGGCGAGTATGGACTTCAAGTATCTTCGATCGGGTCACCGATCGGCAAAGTCAAACTCTTGGATGTCGAGGACGGGACATCAAATCGCTACATCCCATTTCAAGACTATCTTCAACGGGATGTTCGACGAGCCTGTGAATTGGCAAATACGTTTGGTACCAAGCTCATTCGCGGTTTTTCTTTCTACCATCCGAAGGGTACTAACCCGGAACTGCACCTGAGCCAAGCGATTGATCAGCTTGGTCAAATCGCTCGTGTTTGTGATCAACATGGATTGACCTTTGGTTTAGAGGTCGAGGCGAATTTGATCGGCCAGACCGGTAAGTTACTTCAGAAAATTCACGACGGGGTGTCCGACCCAGCGATGCTTCTGATCTTCGATGGTGCGAACCTGGTTTGTCAAGGAATGACGACGGAACAAACGTACGAAGAATACCAAGCGATGAAGAACGGGCTGGGATGGCTGCACATTAAGGACTACAAAAAACCGATCGCTCGGTCTTCGCATGTCGACGAGGAATCGCTCAAGAGTTTCGTTCCAGCGGATCAAGGGGATTCAGGACACGAAGCGATTCTTCGCGATCTCAAGCAAGGCTACCAGGATCTACTTGCCAAGCTCGCTCAACGAGGGATTCCAGGTCTGTTCTTAGATTTAGAGCCTCACGTCAAAGGCGGGGGCCAGTTTGGCGGATTCAGTGGACCGGACGGTTTTGGTATCGCCCTGCGAGGTTTGTGCCGATTGCTCGACTATGTAGGGCTGCCGTACGACTTGCGAACTTTCGATGACATCCGACCGAACGGTTCACAGCACTAGCATGAACGCGACCACGGAACCTAAAAATGCTTGGAGAGCGGAATATCCTTTTGAGTCTCATTTTCTTGAGATGCAAAACGGTATTCGCATGCATTATGTGGATGAGCAGCCAGCCAACTCGCCCGCTCAAAACACAATACTGTGTGTGCATGGCAATCCAACTTGGTCGTTTTACTACCGATCGATCGTCTCTGAATTTCGAGAGCAGTGCCGAGTTGTTGCAGTGGATCATGTTGGTTGCGGCTTGAGCGATAAGCCGCAGCAATACGACTACTGTTTGGCTCAGCATACGAAGAATCTTGTTCAGTTGATTGAGACCTTAGACCTGCGCAACATAACCCTGGTGGTTCATGACTGGGGTGGAGCCATCGGTTTGGGGGCGGCGGTTCGTTGCCTAGACCGATTTCGAAACATCGTGATCTTAAATACAGCCGCATTTCCCCCACCGTACATTCCAAAACGGATTGCAGCATGTCGCATTCCGTTGATAGGGTCTTGGATGATCCGTTACGGAAACGCGTTTGCAAGGGCTGCGATCTCGATGTCAATCGATCGATTGCCGCGACTGAGTCCAGCAGCTCGCGAGGGTTTATTAGCACCTTACGACACGCCCAAGCATCGAATTGCAATCGATCGATTTGTGCAGGATATACCTCTTTCACCCAACCATCCGACTTGGTCGGTTTTAGAAAAGCTAGAGCAGGATCTTGCAAACTTGCGGCAGTTGCCGATCCAATTCATTTGGGGAATGCGCGATTGGTGTTTTCGTCCCGAGTGCATGGAACGTCTGCAGGTGGCTTTCCCAGATGCGACACGACTCGAGCTTCACGACGTTGGTCATTACGTGATGGAAGAAGCGTCCCCTGAGGTTGTGACAGAACTGAAAAGGTTCGTTGGATAGCGGCAATCTACTGAACCGCAGGCGCTAGCCGCGACCACGCCCCTAACCCAACAAACCGTAACGCGGCTAGCGCCCACGGCTCACGTGTTGAACCGCAGGCGCTAGCCGCGACCGCGTCCCTAACCCAACAAACCATAACGCGGCTAGCGCCCACGCCTCAGGTGGATCCGACCTGGCAAAATGGGTAACTGAGCTTGATTTCCTACTTGGAATTACCTATTTTCCCAAAAAAGAACAGGTAATGCGTAACGGTTCACGATAGCAATTTTGGAAAGCATGGTTGCAATTCAAAAATGGATAAACGGATTCTAATCGTTCGGCTTTCTGCGATCGGCGATACTATCTTGAGTATTCCTGTCCTGAATGCCTTACGGAAGCAGTTCCCGAAGGCGAAAATTGCCTGGGTAACGGAGAAGGCTTCTGCGCAATTGCTCCAAGGGCACTCGGCCTTGGACGAACTGTTCGTGGTATCGAAACAAACTTTTAAGTCTGTCAAAGAACTATGGAAGCTTCGGCAAAAGCTCCGGGCATGGAATCCTGAAATAACCATCGACTTGCAAGGGCTAACCAAAAGCTCCTTGATCGCTTGGTTGTCGGGCGCAAAAGAACGTCTCGGATTCAACCGAGATACGTTTGACGGTCGGGAACTGAGTACGTTCTTTAACAATCATTTGTATCAATCGGATTCCGCCCATATCGTCGATCGCAGCATCGATTTGCTGGCTCTACTTGGGATAAAGAACGAGAAGGTTGTCTTTGATTTGCCTGAGTTTGATGTAGATCGTCTTTTTGCAAGTCAATCACTTTTGGAACTTGGCATAACAGGACCATTCTCGGTTATCAATGTCGGAGCGGGTTGGCCGTCTAAGATCTGGCCTTCTCAACGATACGCCGATGTTGCAAATCACCTTGGAAAAACACATGGGCTGCCTAGCCTCATTGTTTGGTCCGGCGATAAAGAGCGGCTTGCTGCGGTTGAGATTGCCGATAAATCCCGTTCCTATTCGAAACTGGCACCCGCAACAACGCTTACGCAGCTTCGAAGCTTGATCCGCCAGAGTCGATTGTTTGTTGGATCGGATACGGGGCCCATGCACTTGGCAGCAGCACTTGGGGTTCCAACCATTGGGATGATTGGCCCAATGCCGCTTCTGCGTGTGTCGCCTTACGGCGAGCAAAATATCGGAGTCCAACGCGATTCGCTTCCGGCTCATTTGGCATCGCAGCGCAAATCCAACTGTGGGCCAATGCTGTCTATTCAAGTTGAGGACGTAACGGCCGCCTGCGACACCATTCTCAATCGATCGTATCAGCTAGAGACAAAAGTCGCATGAGATCCCGCAGCGGGAATCTTCCATTGCTCTCAGTCAAACGACTGGTGTAAAGTACCAACAAATGCCTTCTATCTGGCGCCGCATATGAAAAGGAGTTCCAATGCCTGCTATCGATCTTCCAACTCTCGCAAAACGAGTCCATGGCGAACTCTTTTCCAGAGACACTGAGCAGTGGATTACCGGAGCGGCTCCGTTGGCGGATGTTGAGCCTGGACACATTACGCTGATTGATCATGAAAAGTATTTGCCTCGTTTGCAAGAATCGCGTGCGGCAGCATGCATTACCAACCGATCGTTCCCTGACGTAGCGATTGCACAAATAGTCGTTCCCAATCCGCACGAAGCGTTTGCTAAGATTTGCGAACTCTTTCGGCCTCAAGTCGTGATCCATCAACCTTACGGTATTGATCGACTAGCGAGCGTTGCTGAATCGGCGCAGATCAGCAAAAAAGCCACTGTCCAAGCTTTCGCAAGCATTGCGGATGATTGCCGAATCGATGATGGAACTCAGATTCATCGTGGTGTGACCGTGATGAACGGTTGTAAAATCGGAAAGGACTGCCAGTTGTACCCCGGAGTTGTTTTGTATCCAGGAACCATTCTGGGCGATCGAGTTACCTTGCACGCAGGGTGCGTTTTGGGGGCACACGGTTTCGGATATCGCATGGAAAATGGCCGCCATATCCCGACGTCGCAATTGGGCTGGGTTCATATTGAAGACGATGTGGAAATCGGAGCGAACTCGACCGTCGATCGCGGTACGTATGGTGCAACTCGCATTGGCGAAGGAACCAAAATCGACAATTTGGTGATGATTGCACACAATTGCAATATCGGCAAACATAACCTGATATGCTCGCAAGTTGGAATCGCCGGAAGCACCAGCACCGGGGACTATGTTGTGCTTGCTGGGCAAGTTGGGGTGCGCGATCACGTTCATATCGGATCACGAACCATGGTGGGGGCTCAAGCTGGGGTTGCTGCTGATGCGGGCGAAGACCAAATTCTGTTAGGAAGCCCTGCTATCCCTCGCAATGAACAGGCCGTGCTTTTTGCCTCGCTCAACCGCTTGCCCGAGTTGCGAAAAACGGTCAAGCAATTGACACGGCAGGTTGAGCAACTAACTGCACCTAAGTCGGAAGCAACATGAGCGGGTCGGAAGTCATTGGGATTGTCGCAGGCTGGGGGGAATACCCGATGATGGTTGCTCGATCGCTTCGCGATCAGGGGCATACCGTGGTCGTCGCTGCTGTCCATGATCATGCCCCTAAAGAAATCGAGCAATTAGCGCATCACACCAAGTGGGTTGGCGTTTGTAAACTAGGGCAAATGCAACGCTTCTTCCGACAGCACGGAGTCAAGCATGTGTGCCTTTCTGGCAAGCTTTTTAAAGATAGGATTTTGTTTCAAGGTTGGGGCTGGATGGGACACTTCCCGGATTGGGAATGTGTTAAAACGATGCTCCCCATTTTTTATTCTCGATATCGCAATACGACCGATGATTCCTTGCTGGGAGCGGTCGTAGACTCGTTTGGACGATGTGGCATGAAAACAATCCCAGGCACGGAATTCGCTACTCAATTGATTGCTGAAGCAGGGGTGCTAACCAAGCGCAAACCAAACAACAATGAACTCGCCGACATTGAATTTGGTTGGGCGATCGCAAAACAAATGGGTGGCTTAGACATTGGGCAAAGCGTCACCGTTCGGGACCGAACTATCCTTGCGGTGGAAGCCATCGAAGGAACCGACGCCTGTATCGCTCGAACGGGAGATATCTGCCGCCGAGGTGGCTTCACATTGGTCAAGGTTGCGAAACCTCAGCAGGATATGCGGTTCGACGTACCCACGATTGGGCCTCAAACCATCGAGAAAATGAAACTTCACGGCGGAAAATCGATCGCGATCGAGGCAGGTAAGACGATCTTGATCCATCGCGAAAAAACACTTGAGATGGCCAACGAATTCGGAATCACGATCGTATCCCGAGAATAGACAAAAAAGTTGTTTTCAAAGGCCTTAATCAGATGAAATCGTGGAAAAAGCGATTGGCGATATTGGCGTGTTTCGGCGCAATCGCCGTGCTGCTTTCCTTTGGTTACATTCATCTGTTTCTTTCTAGACCCATTGGGAGTGGGCCTGCTGGCCCGAATGTGGATCGCAGCGAGTTTGGGGCCATTTGGTCGGAACGTAAAATTCTAGTGCTGGGAATTGGTGATAGCATCACGGCGGGCCTTGGCGCAAATTCGCCGGACCATTCGTACTTCAATCGATTGATCGTCAATCCAAATGACGAATTCCAGTCGATGAAGAACGTTTGCTTATCGAGTGTTCTTCCCAATCTTCAAAGTATGAATCTCGCAGTATCGGGATCGACTTCGATCGACCACTACCAAGTGGTTTCCGAGCGTCTTCCAATTCAACCCGAGGACGTCTTTGGACTCGTCATGTTGACAACAGGTGGCAACGATCTGATCCATAGCTATGGCCGAATGCCACCAAAAGAGGGAGCCATGTATGGCGCAACTTTAATTCAAGCAAAGCCTTGGATTGAAGCATACCAATTACGACTGAACGAGATGATCTCGAAAATCGAAGATGCTTTTCCAGGTGGATGCGAAATTTATCTTGCCGACATCTACGATCCAACCGATGGCGTTGGCGATGCCCCAAGCATTTACTTGCCACATTGGGAACATGGGCTTGCTATACATTCGCAATACAATGAATCTATTCGATACTGCGCAAAGCTCAGAAAGAACGTTCATGTAGTTCCGCTTTACCAAACATTTTTGGGGCATGGTTCTCATTGCCGTCAGTTTTGGCGAGAGCACTATACAAGCGATGACCCTAGTTATTGGTTCTTCACCAATATAGAAGACCCCAACGATCGAGGCTATGATGCAATCCGTCGGGTCTTTCTGAATACGATCTTGGATAGTTCGTCACTAGTGCCCAAGTAACGCTACCACCAAAATCAGATCGTGATCATGCGAGGTAAATGCGTGTAGAGCTGAATCGCACACTTACTCTTCTGTCGTTTCCTCTTCACCCATTTCGCTGCTTTCCTCGGCCGCAAGCAGCTCATCGTATTTCGCTCGGATTTGTGTTAACTGATCTTCTGTCACGCTCGACACATCTCCCATCCATTGTGCCAAGTATCCATCGCGATGTTTCTCAGCCAGGGGCTCCCATTGGTCCTGAGGGATGGTTAACGGTTCCGCAGTGCCGGTTGCAGGTTCTGGAAGGAAGGCTCGGATGCCATGCAACGCAATCCAACGCGCATCATAATCATGAGGTGTTTCTCGATCCCACTGCACCGCCATTTTCATGATTTGCTTGGAGTTTTCGAGATCCTGAAATTGTTCTAAGCGCAGCAGCTGAGGAACAAGATTGTTGAGGATTTCGGCAGCGCCTTCGACGGATGGGTCCGTGCATCGCTGAATATCGAAATAGGTTCGGATACGCGCACAGTAGAGCCAAAAGAGCGCGTCGTCCACTTCGTCCTGAGCATAGAGATATACGGATAGATGAAAGAAAACGGCAGGCGCATAGCGATTCGGATGTTCTTGAATTCGAGATGCAACTTTTTCCTTTTGCTCGTCGGTTCCTTCTAAGAATGCCGTGATCGCTTTACTCTCGCGTGATGTACGAATCTCTTTGTACTCACCCTTAAGCGGTGTTACCTCATCGCCTGAGAATGCGAATGATGCTGTGAACCAAATCGCAAATATCGTTAATAGTGGTAATCGCAAGATTGTTTTCGCCTCCAAAGAAAGATTGGAACAGGAACAAACGAGACCTCGTTCGCGAACGGTAGGTCAGGCGCAATTGTTCAGGGACGAAAACAGGGCGTGAAATTGGCTTCACGGACCATCATGAACCGTTTGGAGGATTTCTAGCGATTTTTCGGGGGACGCAGCGTTCTAGTGTTGATTGTAGGCTGTTCGTGTTCAGGTAGTTGCTCACCGGTAAAACGTCAGGCGGATCGACTAAGCCGTTCGCGAGCGATGTTGTTTCGTGATCGGCACCGTTTCGTGAACGCTCACCATCCCACAGGTTGAGTCCAGGCCTTTTGATAGGGGCTTTCCTTAGTGGGATTCATGGGCGGCTTATCGCTGGTGATTGTCGCTCGGACATACAGTTCGTCACCGGTCAAGGTGTAGGTCGCTTTGAGCCCAGTCACGGTGGAAAGCACTTTGCCGACGTCTGCTGAGTAGTCGAGTGTTACAGGTGATTCCGTGTTGCTTGGCGGTACATCGCGAGGAGTGGTCGTTTCGTCGAAGCGTTTTGGCGTTCCGATAAACTGAGTTGTGTACTGAGCGTCGCCCTGTGCCTTGATCTCGATGGTAATGGTGCGAGTCGATTGGTCGAATTCCAGTGTTTCCAGTTCGATTCCGGTGGATGCGTAAAAATCTCCTTTTTTCATCGCGGTCAGGATAGATTCGGGGGTTAGCCATCGCGAGCGGACCATGATCCATCCTCGACCGGGAGATGCTTTCGTTTTGCCGTGGTAGTCATGGCTGTCGTCGGTAGCAAGCCCCATCAAAGGAGGCGCCTTGAACTGGCTTAACCGCAAGGTGCTGGTGATATCCCAGAGGGCTTCCAAGCTATGTCGTCTTTCGCTCCCCAAGTCGCCGTCACCTTCAACACCGTTCCAGACTTCAAAAAACTCATCTTCCACCAATGCAGCTAGATCCTCTGCCGAGATGCCTTTGTCCCCAAGATTTGGGTGATTTAGGTGAGGCAGGATGATTCTGCCGGTCTGCTTTGCTTGGGCATCTACGGCTCGCAAATTGTTTTGAATCATTTCCCGAACGGTAGTCCCACCTTGGGGTGCAATTTTTTCGAGAATGTTCGTGGCGTTGATGTGAGCGTGCTTGTCTGTGATCTCTTGAGAAGAAATCATTAGAAACTCCCCTGTCGATTCGACCAACGCACGTACTTCGTCAAGCGGCATCAAGCGAACTTCGAGATCATTCGATTCGGGATTGCTACGCGCTTGTACCCAGTCTTTTCCAAACTTCGCCAAGTATTTTGGCAACACTTCTTTTCCGCCGCGGGCTTCCACTTTCGAGACCGGCATCCATTTGACCCCTTGGCTAAGGATATTGTGGTCCGACAATGCAAGAAAGTGATATCCATTTCCACGGTACCAATCTGCAACCATTTCCGGAAAGTCGTCGCCGTCGCTCCATAGAGTGTGAGTATGCAGATTGCCTTTGTACCACTTTGCTGGTGTACCGTTGGGCGATTCCGCTTGGGACCCAACCACCTGCGAATCCGATTGTGCGAACAGTGGGTTTGTGTTCCACCCCACAAGCGAGGCAATGGTGACAAGAAAAAAGCAAGGGTTGATACGCATGCAAATACTTTCGGGTAAACGAGACTCTATTGGCTATGCAAAGAAGCTACAACACGTCATCTCGCATGCAATTTTGTTGGTAGCCCTCAGGAAGTCAATCCGTAACCGGGGGCCCGCTCGTTGAAGTTCTTGTTAACTGCCCACGTCGAAGTCTATTGGGTGGCTTACAATAGAGCGAATCACAACTCGTCGAATTTTTGATCTGGTACACCTACCCAAGGAATCAATTCCTAATGCTCGAATGGTTGCTCGGTAAAAGAAGATATTTGCTCAAGCAGGATGTCACTCGCGATGAGCTTCGAAGGCTGCGCCGTTTGCTTTGGCAAGCGGAGTTGATGGAATTAGGGCAGCTTGATCAACTTGTGAAATGGACCCGAGTCTTCGTCGCTGAAAAGCATTGGGAAGGTTGCGAGGGGCTCGTCGTAACCGACGACATGAAGTGGATGATTGCCTCTATGGCTGGAATGATCGTTCTGGCTTACCCCGATTGGTACTTTGATAGTACCTCTACGGTATTGATTTATCCGACAACCTATGTTGCGCGCGTGGAGCCACAGTATTTTACGAATACTTACAACGCAACTCTTGGCGGCGAGTTTCATCGGGCAGGTCAGACCATTTACCGTGGGCCTGTTATCTTAAACTGGAGAGATGTTCAATCCGCTTCGCAGGGACCCAATGAAGGTCATCATCTGGTGGTGCATGAATTTGCTCACCAGTTGGATATGATCAATGGTCCTTCCGCGGATGGGCTACCGCCGTTGCCCGCAACGGTAGACGAGGGCACATGGCGACGCGCCATGAAGGCGGAGTATGAGGTGGCTCGGGAGATGGTGTCGCAGGGGCATAGGATCTTGATGGATCACTATGGCTTGAGTCACGAGAGCGAGTTCTTTGCGGTTGCAAGTGAACTTTATTTTCAAATGCCAGAAACGTTGGCAGAGTATCATCCCAATGTTTACGTGCTTTTGAGGGACTTTTACGTCACGGAGCTGCATTCTTTCCCGGAAACGTAGAATCCAAGGGCTCGAATTTCCAGTTTTCGTGGGTGCCCTCATGGTTTACGCCCATCTGCGTGGCACTTCCTGTATCATCAGAGTTCTCGAATAGATGCAGTTGGACAACTTCTGTATCTTCAAATTCATTTTTGCCTTGAACGAATCAGAAGTCTCTTATCATGTCAAATGCCTCATCAGAACACAGCCAGGGCAGCGGAAACACATGGGCAATCGTCGCGGGGATTTTGGGGGTGATGTTCGTGGTCATGCTGGTTTGTGCTGGCGTCTTCGCTATGCTGCTGCTACCTGCGGTCCAATCAGCCAGAACCGCGGCGCGGCGCATGTCCAGTTCTAACAATGTCAAGATGCTTTCGTTGGCGCTTTTAAATTACGAGTCGACTTACCGAGCGTTTCCTCCGGCGTATACCGTGGACGCAGACGGAAATCGACTTCACAGTTGGCGAACGTTGTTGATTCCATTTATGGATAGTTCTGGACTTGCGGCAGAAATCGATATGTCCAAACCTTGGAATCATCCGGATAATGCGTTTGCTTTGGATCATGATATACCTGCGTTCCGATCTCCGTTGGGAAACACAAAACCTGGATATACCAGTTATCTTGCGGTCGTTGATGCTTCAACGGCGTTAATCGGTGGCCAGTCAGCCAAGTTACGAGAGATAACTGACGGGACGTCGAATACGATTTGGATTTATGAGACCTCCGATTCTAAGGCCGTCCATTGGATGGAGCCGTCGGATGGTTCGATTCAGGATTTTCAGGACGAAGTTACAAGCACGTTACCCAAGCCTGTTGCGGGGACTGTTTGCGGACTTGTTGACGGCTCGATAATCTATTTGTCCAACTTAACCAGTCCCGCCGACGTCAAAGCGTATGCGACCCGAGACGGCGGCGAAATTGTAATAGCGCCGGACCGGTGACCCTTCGCCCAGAAACTCCGGCACCTACGGACGGAATTGCTTGCAAACGCGGCATATTTGCTCAGGGCTGGATGGAACTTTCAGATGACTTTGAAGTTCCCGTGGTATATGATAACGCGGCTATGAGTTGGCCACATTTTTGGCGTTGATTTAAGATAAAACGATTACACTCGGGAAAGAAATTCGATGCAATACGACAATCCTTATTCTATTGACGGGCGTGGTTCCGCGGCGTACGCGATCGAATCGGAGCGGACGGCTTTTATCCGTCGCACCTATACCCACCTGATGTTTGCTGTCCTGGCATTCATAGGACTGGAAGCTTTGTTTTTGGCGATTTTTCCAGCTCAAACCGTGATGCAGTTTCTGGGGGCGGCAGGAAACTTGGGACCGCTTGTCATGATGGTGGCCTTTATGGCCGTCAGTTGGGTGGCTCGGTCTTGGGCGGAATCGGGAAGCTCCCAGACAATGCAGTATGCCGGCCTTGGATTGTATGTTGTTGCTGAAGCTCTGATCTTTGTCCCCTTGATGCATGTGGCCATGCGATTCGGTCCAGACATTCCGATTCAAGCTGGACTGATTACCGCTACCGTTTTTGCGGGTTTGACTGCCTTTGTGTTCATGACCAAAGCGGACTTGTCATCGTGGGGCAGTTACCTTGGAATGGCAGGCATTGCCTTATTCGTGGTTGCGATTCTTGGGATGATTTTTGGCTTCTCGCTTGGACTGTTCTTCAGTGGAGCGATGGTGGTTCTGCTTTGTGGTTACATTCTTTATGATACGTCCAATGTGTTGCATCGATTTGGTACGAATCAGCATGTTGCGGCCTCGCTGGCCCTGTTCTCCTCGGTTGCAACTTTGCTTTGGTATGTAACTCGCTTCTCGATGCGGGATGAATAGAGCAGAGGACTGGCAAACCAAGAATCACGTATTTTAGAGTAGACCATGCTTAAAACCTCGTTATTGCATCCGCAGATTCTGAAGACCATCGCGGAAGCAGGACACCACGCAAAGATATTGATTGCAGATGGAAACTACCCTGCTTCCTCGAAACGGGGGCCGAGGTCGGAACTTGTTTCGTTGCAGTTGACGCCCGGGATTCCAACAGTGGCACAGGTTCTGAGGCCGTTGTTGGAGATTTTGCCCATCGACCATATCCACACGATGGGGATTGAGCCTACCGACGAATATGCGCTGGATTCCGACCCGGTGGTTTGGACAGAGTATCGGAAGATCATGAAAGAGCATTCTTTCAAGCGAGATTTAGAGCCTATCGTGAAGTGGGATTTTTACGATGCAGTCATGTCGGACGATCATGTGCTAACGATTCAAACCGCCGATCAAGCGACCTGGGCCAACTTGCTGTTATTGGTTGGGGTCCGGACGTAGTGCGAATCGATTCTCATCAGCATTTTTGGATCTATTCCCCCGCCGAGTACCCTTGGATCCAGGCTGGGACCGTTCTGGAAAGAAGTTTTCTTCCGAACGATTTAGGACCGCTTCTGCATTCTGCCGGGATTGATCGATGCATTGCCGTCCAAGCTAGGCAGCACTTCGAAGAGAATGAGTTTCTAAGTCAGTTGGTGGTACAGAACGAGGCGGTTGCAGGTTTTGTTGGCTGGATCGACCTGCGGAGCCCGTTAGTTGAACATCAGGCGGAGCAGATGAAGCAGCTGCCGGGCGCCGTGGGGGTACGCCATGTGGTCCAGGACGAGCCCGACCCTGATTTCATGTCGCGAGAGCCGTTTCGACGAGGAATTGCGTCGCTTCAACCGCACAGGCTTGTTTACGACATTCTTATCTATGAGCACCAGTTGGACGATGCGATTCGGCTTGTCCGCGATTTTCCAGAACAAGCCTTCGTTTTGGACCATATCGCGAAGCCTAAAATCAAGAGCAACCAGATTCAGACTTGGCAAGCGAAAATGACGGAGCTTGCCCAGCATTCCAATGTTTCCGTCAAACTGTCGGGGATGCTGACCGAAGCTGACCACACAGCCTGGACGCTGGAGCAGCTTTTGCCTTACTGGGAAGTCGTTTTGGAAGCCTTTGGGCCCGATCGAATCCTGTACGGTTCCGACTGGCCAGTGGTGCTTCTTGCCGGTCAGTATGCGCGTTGGGTTGAGATTGTGACCCAATGGCTTTCTCGACTGGAGGAACCAGATCGGGCTAAAATCTGGGGTGGAAATGCGAATCGAATCTATTTGAACGGCTGACAAGATAGAAAATCAGCCCGAAATCGTCCCCAACTGCCCCTCTTCCGAGTTGTGTGAGACGGGAATCATGAATACGATTTCTACCTCGGTTCGTTGAATTTCCTCTGTTCAGTAGCAAACACACTATGTCATCAGCAACTCCCATCACCGTCGCACACGGCGACGGCATCGGCCCCGAGATCATGTCCGCGACACTTCAGATTTTGAAGGAGGCCGGCGCGAGGCTCGATATCCACACGATCGAAATTGGTGAGAAGCAGTATTTGAAGGGAAATCTGGCGGGTATTGAACCTGGCGCTTTTGAGAGTTTGCGTCAAACGAAAGTCTTTCTCAAGGCACCGATCACGACTCCTCAAGGGGGTGGTTTTAAGTCTCTGAACGTAACCACGCGCAAGGCATTTGGACTGTATGCCAACATTCGTCCTTGCTTGAGTTACGATCCATACATTCGCACCAAGCATCCAAAAATGGATGTGGTTATCGTTCGCGAGAACGAAGAAGATTTGTACGCCGGTATCGAGCATCGCCAAACCATCGATGTGATGCAGTGCTTGAAGCTGATCACGCGCCCTGGCACCGAAAAGATCGTTCGTTATGCCTTTGAATATGCGCGGGCTTACGGACGGAAGAAGGTCACTTGCTTCTCCAAGGACAATATCATGAAGCTGACCGATGGTCTGTTTCATAAGATTTTCGATGAGATCAGTGCAGAATACCCTGACATTGAGAACGAGCACTGGATTGTCGATATTGGTGCTGCCAAGTTGGCTGACACACCAGAGGTGTTTGACGTAGTCGTAATGCCCAATTTGTATGGCGATATTCTATCCGACGTTGCTGCTCAAATTGCTGGATCCGTTGGGCTGGCAGGTAGCGCTAACATCGGTGACGGATGTGCCATGTTCGAAGCGATCCACGGTTCTGCACCTCGAAGAGCTGGACAGAACTTGGCCAATCCATCGGGCTTGTTTTTGGGCGCTGTCCAGATGCTGGTCCATATCGGTCAAGCTGATATCGCCGAACTGGCTCACAATGCATGGCTTAAGACTATCGAAGATGGTGTTCACACTTACGACATCTTCAAGGAAGGGATCTCCAAGGAAAAGGTCGGCACCAAGGAATTTGCCGCTGCGGTGGTCGCTCGAGTTGGCCAAAAACCAGAGTTCTTGAAGGCAGTGAACTACTCGAATGCACCGAAACGCCCGCTAACAACGAGACCTCCTCATGTACGTTCTTCCGAAAAGAAAGAGTATGTCGGAGCTGACGTCTTTATCGCTTGGCTAGGCAAGACGAATGACCTTGCGGCAAAGCTGCAGCCACTGGCCGGTGATGGAATGGAACTGGAAATGCTCTCCAACCGTGGTATGAAAGTATGGCCGGGCGGAATGGAAGAGACATTCTTGGTGGATGTGTTCCGATGCCGCTTTGCTACGCCAGAAAATAGTGGCAAGACGACCACTCAAAAGGCCACGATTGCCTTGTTCGGACGCATCGCCGATGCTGGTTTGGAAATTGTGAAGCACGAAGGGCTGTTCACTTTTGATGGAAAGCCTGGGTTCTCCAAAGGCCAAGGGCAATAGAGTTTGGCAAAGGTTTGAGTTTATGGAAATTGACCAGCTCAGACACTTTGTGGCCGTTGCTGAATTAGGAAACTTCACTCATGCTGCAAGGCAGGTTGGCTTGTCCCAATCAGCCTTGAGTCGATCCATGGCCAAGTTCGAAGAGGAGCTTGGCCAACCTCTTTTTGAGCGTCAATCGCGCGGAGTTTCGTTGACGGATGCCGGGAAGCTTTTGTTTCCAAAGGCAAAACAAATACTGACTCTAGCCGCGGAAGCAAAGTCAGAGATTAGTGACGATGGCCAAACGGGTAGGATTCGCATCGGTGCGATTCCTACCATTCTGCCATACTACCTTCCTCCATTACTGCGACAGTTTAGCGATCGCTATCCTGCCGCCAAAGTCATGGTGCGCGAGGAAACGACGGATGGTCTTCTGAAGGCGATCACCGACGGTGAACTGGATCTTGCGATCATGGCCTTACCGCTGTCGGCCAAGTATTTGGACATCGACGAGCTATTTGAAGAAGAGCTGATGTTGGTGTTGCCAGCAGACAGCCCACTCGCAAGCAAAAAGCAGATTCGGCTTTCCGACATCGAATCCATGCCATTCGTGTTGCTCAACGAAGCCCATTGTTTGACAGACAATATTGTTTCCTTTTGCCGGCATCGCGCTTTTGATCCCGAAGCCGTTGAGCGAACGAGTCAGCTTGCGACGGTTCAAGAGCTCGTTTCACTACATCACGGCATCAGCATGGTCCCGGCGATGGCAGCGGAATTGGATTCCAGTCCGCGTCGCGTTTATCGATCGCTAGTCGGTGTTAAGCCAACCAGAAAAATAGCCGTCGTCTCCAATCCGTATCGGTTCAAGAGCAAGCTTCTGCAAGCGTTTCGGCGTCTGCTGTAATCGGAGCCGCAGACGTTAGCCGCGTTACTGTAACTTGAGCCGCAGGCGCTAGCCGCGTTACGGATCGAGTTCGTCCTGACCATCTTGTGTTTGCCTGCATCCCACCAGGGTGCTGTGATCGAATTGACTCGCAACCACTGGATACAGGCTTTCAATCCTACGGAATCGCCGGAACGTCTAGGGATAGCTTAACGCCACATACTAAGTGCCTAGTATCTATCTCTCCTACCTTAGCCGTATTGGATGCTTATCAGCGATATTCGGGCTTGTCCCGATGTGTCGCAACAGGTTTGGTGTGCTAATTTTTAGATTTTTAGTTAGCCAGAGTCGCCAAACTTCAGAGCGTCGAAAAAAAACCGAACTCTGGCGAGTCCGGCTACTCCAGAATGAAGCGTTACGGATTCCAATGCAGATCGTTGTTGTCGCGGCTAGCGCTCGCGGCTCCATGTAGTTTCAAGCCCCCAAACCCTCGTTAGCCAGAGGCAGGAGCGCCATCGGCGCGTGGGTCGCAGGCGGCGGTCCATTGGTTCTTTTGGTTTGGCTGAACTGGGGCCCGTTGAATCCCTTGCACAATGGCAAGCGTGCCAGCCAACTTGATGTCGTGGCCTTTGGTCTTCAGTTGATCAATCAACGCATTGGGCATTTTCTCATCCCGATCAAATGGTTTTCCGAGACTAGCTTCGCACGCAAGAACATCAGGTTGCCATTGATGATGAATACGCGACGCTGCGATCGCATCCCCAATAGGAGCTTCCAGATCTAAGCATCGAAGAAGTGTTTGCAAGGTGGCGTTGATGATTTTTGGGCCTCCCGCTGCACCGCAAGTCATCACCGGTTGGTCTTCTAGATCAAGAACCATCGTGGGGCTCATGCTGGATAACGGGCGTTTGCCTGGTTCAATTGCATTGGCTTTCGAACCGATCAATCCAAAAGCGTTCGGCACTCCGGGCGAGATGCTGAAGTCGTCCATTTGATTGTTGAGTACAACACCTGTGCCAGGGATAATCATTTTGTTGCCCCAGCTGGTGTTGACGGTAGCGGTAAGAGCGACCCAATTTCCATCTCGATCCGCAGTGGTCATGTGCGTCGTGTGTTTTTTGTTATCGTCAAAAACTTTTCCTTTGGAATCATTGTGCCCAGGTACGACCGACGATCTTTCAACATCGATCCGTTTGGCCAGTTCGTCTGTGTACTCGGGCGAGGTCAAGAACGATGGAACCTCCACAAAGTCGCTATCTCCTAAATAGTAAGCGCGGTCGGCGAATGCTAGTTTCATGGACTCTGCCAGCACATGATAGAAGTTGACGGCATTGCCTTGTCCGTAGAGTTCCTTCAAAGGGAAGTGGGCTAAGATTTGAAGCATCTGTCGAATGTGAATCCCGCCCGAGCTTGGGGTTGGGAAACCGATAACTTGATATCCTCGATACGAAGTTCGCAGCGGTTCACGATCGACAGCGCGGTACTGTTCAAAGTCGGAAGCCGACAAGACACCACCTTGCTGTTGGATGTAGGCATTGCAAAGGCTGGCAAACTGACCTTGATAGAACCAGTCTGCTCCTTGGGTTGCGATTTGTTCGAGCGTGTTAGCAAGGTCCCGTTGGACAAGTAGTTCGCCGACTTCGTAAAGACGTCCGTCTGGCTTCAGTAGAATTTTCGCGGAGGCCGGAAACTTAGCGATCGTTTTTTGTTCTTCTTTGAGCGTGTTATGAACCGACCGGGAGACAGGGAAGCCATCGAATGCTGCCCGAATCGCGGGCTGAAAGAGCGTGCCCCAGGGAAGCTTTCCGAAGCGGCTGTGAGCAGACTTTAGAGCCGCGACCATGCCTGGTGTTCCGCATGCCAAGGGGCCGTCTTGGCTTAGGCTAACGTCTGCGGTTCCTTGCTTAAGAAACATGTCTTTGGATGCGGCCATTGGGGCTTTCTCTCGCCCGTCGATTGCATGGCTGGAGCCGTCGCTGGTATGAATTAGCATCAGGCAGCCACCACCGATTCCGGAGTTATGGCCATCGACAACACTCAGGCAAAGAGCGGCCGCGATGGCCGCGTCGATAGCATTTCCGCCGTTGGTCATCATCGAAGCGGCTGCCTTCGATGCGATCGGATGGACCGTGGCGGCTACGTTTTGTCCCGTGGCAGTAAGGCTTTGGCTGGCGGAACGAGAGGCATTCTCGGCGTAAAGACTTCTCGACGAAATCGCCAACGCGGACAATGCAGCCGTTTGAGTCAAAAAGTCTCGGCGTGTTTTCATAGAACTTAACCTCAGTAATTTAATCCTAGTAATTCAACTTCGGTTTGGAAATCGAGCTTGCACCAGGATGCCGACTGCGATTCGATGAATATACTGTTTGACTTTACACGTGATGTCAACGAAAGAAAAACTTCGCATGGAACCATCCGATGAAAAAGTCGTCTCCGCCACGATTGCGTGGCTTGAGAGGTTCGTTATTGGACTCAATCTGTGCCCGTTCGCCAGAGCGATTCATGTGAAAAACCAAATTCGATACGTTGTCAGCCACGCTCAGAAGAGTAGTCTTCTGCTGGAGGATTTGAGACAAGAGCTGATTGCCTTCGCTGGCAGTTCTGCTGAGGAAATAGACTCCGTGCTTTTGATTCACCCGCATGCTCTGAATGATTTTGCAAACTACAGCGGGTTTTTGGAGCTTTGCAATTTATTGATTGCCGAGCTGGATCTGGAAGGGGTCGTTCAAATCGCGAGCTTTCATCCTGATTATCAGTTTGCTGAAACCGAAGCGGAAGACGTAACCAATTACACGAACCGATCCCCGTACCCGATGTTGCATTTGCTACGAGAATCCAGCGTGACGCGAGCCCTCGAGTCGTTTCCAAATTCTGAAAACATCGTTAATCGAAATATATCGCTCATGAAAGCCATGGGGAAAGCGAAACTCGATGAGCTTTGCTTGTTTTTTGATTGATTTGCGTTAGGGTGTGCATTCACATTCACACACTTAAATGCAAAGGAACGTTATATGCCCGAGTTAACTCAGCAAGGACAAAAGATCGTTGGAGATCTCGCCAACCGTCATGGTTTTTCTACGGATGCAGTCCAGCACATGCTGGTTGCCGTCATGAACGGAAATGGACAGATGGCACAATTTAGCCACCCTGAGTTTGCCGGATCCGGCCAATGGATGTCTGGCGGAATGACCATGATTGGTGACATGTTCAACAACTATCTGAAGGGGAATATCCAGTCATTGTGCGCCGACATTGCTTCGACACTACAGCAACAGGGAACACTTTTTCAATCCGGAAGCTTCCAGTCCCAATCTCAGAACGGAGTGGATTCGCAGAGCCAAATGTCGGGTGGCGTTCGTGGCAGCTCAAGCCTTTTCGTTCCCGACCCATCTCAAAATTGGTGGCCGACTGATCTGGGTTACCCTAACGCTACAGGAAGCCAAAACCAAACTCAGTACGCATACTTTGGGGATTCTTGCCGGTTGGCAGTCAAGACCGGCAGTTCCGTTTGGGTGTATGACACGCTTCAACATCGGATTGGTGGTTTTTCCCAGCAACAGGGCGCTGGTGGTAGTATTACCTTCAGCAGCCAGTTCGGAACTGTTTCTCTGAGTTCATTGCCTGTTGTGATGCGAGATGGCCAAAAGGTCATGCAGAGCTCCTTCGAAGAGCACAACGCATCAGTTGCTGCTGCTGCAGCTGTCGTTGTTCCTTCGGTCCGCACTTCCGAAAACTCACAGTCACGGCCCGGTTCCAGCTCGAATTTGGCAGTAAGCACCACCGACCCGGCTAGTACCGACGTTTTCGCCGCCATTGAAAAATTAGGAGAACTAAAGACAAAAGGCATTTTGACGGACGAGGAGTTTTCCCAAAAGAAAAAAGAACTACTGGCACGTCTTTAGGGCAGTGCGGTTGCATGAGTTTCACTAAGGATCTACAATGCCCGCTATTACGCCCTTGTTTGTTTTGTACTTGTATACCGGTAGTTCGGGGAGCAGGATATGGGGTTGGCATTTCGTAAAACAGGGTTCAGAAAAGGTTTCACCTTGGTGGAGCTTTTGGTTGTAATTGCCATCATTGGCATTTTGGTAGGTTTATTACTTCCCGCAGTTCAATCGGCTCGAGCAGCGGCACGCCGCATGCAATGTAGTAACAATGTAAAGCAAATTGCTTTAGCTTCTCACAACTTTGAGAGTGCGTACCGGTCGTTTCCTGCTTGGGTGCAAGCTCGGGGCCCTTTAACCGGGCCGACTGGTGTTCGTCCAACTTTGTTTGCATCAGGGCATTTTCAGATATTGCCTTACTTGGAGCAGACGGCAATTTTCGATCGTGCAAATGGTATTAGTTTTGAAGTTCGGACAGAAAAAGTGTCTTCGTTCGCTTGTCCGGAAGACGTTACGTTGAATGCAGGCGGATTTGCGGGGCGTGCTCTGTCCAACAACGCCCCACGGACTTCGGTGAATGGAATTCCATACGGTGGAACGACCTATGCGATCAATGCCCAAGCCTGCACGGCTCGATATGAAAACGGGCACCCGACGGGTTTAGCAGGAAAGTTCTCAACGATTACCGATGGATTGAGTAACACGATCTTGATTGTTGAACGGCAAGCGGCATGTTATGGCCATGAATATCCGGCTCGTGGCGTAACTCCCAATTTGGGAACAGGTTCTTTCACGTTCAATATCTGGGCCCGAGGTGGACGTACCGGGACACATAGCAATTGGGCGGATGGAGCACCAGGTGCCGCAGATCTTACGGCCATCAATGGGACCGCAACGGAAGTGTATGCGGGATATACTTGGTGGGATTGTCCTGTTTTCAATGCTACTTTGAGAAATCCCGCCAATTTCACAGCTGGGCCTGGACCTCGGACAGCACCGACCTTCCGCAATCCATTTAACGGCGTTCCAAATCCGGGCGGAGTCCAAGGCGGACCGATTCGCGAAGGGGCTTGCGATTGGCGCCGTCCGCAAGCAATGCACGCCGGAGTTATGATCGCGGGTTTGGCGGATGGAAGCGTGCGAGCAGTTAGCGCTTCGATCAACAGCGTTACATTCGACCGTGTGTGCATGCCTGCGGATGGCAATGTGAATGGCCAAGACTGGGACGAGTAACGAGTCCATTGCATAACTACCTTGGTTCATGCGGGCTGAATGCGCGTCATTCAGCCCGCCACATTCGGTTTTACGTTTTGTTTTCTGGATAATATTCTCATGAGAAGTTTGTTGCATGTAATAGCATTGAGTTTTTTTTCGGTGATACTGTCTGGATGTGGTGGTGTTGAACCGATGGCTCAAGTTTCTGGAACCGTTACCTTCAAGGGTAAGCCTATTCCGGCTGGGAACGTGATGTTCACTCCTGACGTGAGTTTGTCTGGCGGACAGGTAAGAATGTTCATGGTGAAGGATGGGGTTTACGATTCATCGAAGGACCCAAGTCCTGGCTTAAAGCCGGGGAAATACGAGGTTACGGTCATGGGTTATGATGGAAATCAAATTCCCAATTATTTCCAAGGGAAGCAGATATTCAATGCAGTCACTGAGCCAATGACGGTTGCCCCAGGGGAGTCCAAAAAAGACTTTGTCGTACCGGATTCAGCCGGAGTCAACGTGAAGATTTTTGAAACGGGAGATTTTTGATTTCAGCTCTGCTGTTGTTTAAAAATCACTCCGAGGCTTTTCTCGCCCTAGACGATAGTCAATTTTTTCGATGTTTGGCATGACATACACTTCGCTGATAAGCTGGTTGTTATTGGGCACGGTTGTTTTCGCTGCTGACAGCCTTGAGTACAACCGCGATGTTCGTCCGATCTTGGCCGAAAACTGTTTTGCATGTCATGGATTTGATAAAGCAAAACGGGAAGCTGGGTTGCGTCTCGATACCATGGAGGGCGCTGTCGAGAAGCTTGATTCCGGACAAGTCGCGATTCAACCGGGCAAGCCGGAGGAAAGCGAACTGATCCTTCGGATTCTTGCCACCGACGACTCTGTGATGCCGCCTCATGAAACGGGCAAGTCGCTGACGGAAGGTCAAAAAGACGTCTTAAGGAAATGGGTTTCGCAGGGTGCTCAATACGACAAGCATTGGGCATTTATCGCACCTCAGAAAACGGCAATTCCAGAAAGCAACTTGGCCAAGGCGAACTCGACCACCAATCCGATCGACAGTTTCGTTTTGGCGAAGCTTGAAGCAGAAAATCTGTTGCCGTCAGCACCTGCAGATCCGATTACCTTGATCCGCCGTTTGAATCTGGACCTGATTGGATTGCCACCTTCCGTTTCAGAGGTGGATGACTTTGTTCTGGCATTTCAACATGACCCAGAATCCGCTCGTAGCCAGCTTGTGGATCGACTTTTACGCAGCCCTAACTACGGCGAACGTTGGGGCCGATGGTGGCTCGATCAAGCTCGTTATGCAGATAGCAATGGCTATTCCGTCGATGCGCCAAGACAAATCTGGAAGTATCGCGACTGGGTTATTGATGCACTGAATCGAGATTTGCCGTTTGATCAATTTACGATCGAGCAACTGGCGGGCGATCTGTTGCCTGGTGCGACGGAATCGCAACAAGTGGCAACAGGTTTTCATCGCAACACGCAAATCAATCAAGAAGGGGGAATCGATCCAGAGCAGTTTCGGATCGACAGTGTTTTTGATCGGGTCGCGACAACCGGCACGGTGTGGCTAGGATTAACGATCGGTTGCGCTCAATGCCACGACCACAAATTCGACCCGATCGAACAGAAGGAGTATTACCGCCTGTTCGCATTCTTCAACAATCAAGATGAACCGCAGCTTACGATTCATAAGCCGGAAGTGAACGCCCCACGATTGATTTCGGAACAAAAAGAATTAGAAGCAACCTCTGCGGATATTGTGCGCCAAGCAACCGATGCGATTGCTCTGTGGGAACAGTCTTTAACGGAGGAGCAAACCAAATCGTTTTCGAAAGAGATTCAGCAACTGCTGTCAGGTGACAAATCGAAACGCAATGCCGGCCAAATGAAAAGCTTGTATGCCGTTGGCCCCGGAGTTACCAACGAGCAGTTTTTGACGATTCAGAATCGGCTAAAAGAAATCGGCAGCTTGCTAGCCGAAGGCGTCAGCACGATGGTCATGAAAGAGCGTGCAACACCTCGAAAGACAAGCGTTTTCATTCAGGGGGACTTCACTCGCCCGGCAGACGAGGTCACCTGTGGAACGCCAGCGATTCTGCCCCCCTTAGCGACCGGCACGGGCAACTTGAATCGGCTGGATCTAGCGAAATGGATTGTGGCCCCGAACAACCCATTGACAGCGAGGGTCATCGTGAATCGAGTTTGGCAGCACTACTTTGGACGCGGGCTGGTCGAATCAGAAAATGATTTTGGTTTGCAAGGAACATCGCCAACCCATCCTGAACTCTTAGACTGGTTAGCCGTCCATTTTGTCGAACAGGGATGGAGTCTTAAAGAGTTGCATCGTTTGATCGTGCACTCAAAAACCTACCAACAACAATCGGTGGAGCGTGCTGAATTGACGGAGAAAGATCGCGGCAACTATTGGCTCGCAAGACAAAGACGATTGCGATTGGAAGGCGAAATCGTGCGCGATGTGGAGCTGGCTGCGTGTGGGCTTTTGTCATCGAAGATCGGTGGGCCACCCGTTTTTCCACCTATTCCAGACGGCGTTATGAGCCAAGGCCAGGTCAAACGCGAATGGAAGGTCAGCAAAGGCGAAGATCGATACCGCCGAGGGCTTTATACCTTTGTTTATCGGGCGACTCCGCCGCCGTCGCTGAATGTCTTTGACGCACCCGATGGCTACAGCACTTGCACGCGTCGCCCCCGCAGCAACACCCCACTTCAAGCCTTGACGCTGATGAACGATGCAAGCTTTTTTGAGTTTGCAGGCGCATTGGAAAAGATCATTCAGACGGAAGGCTTGGATTTCGCCTTTCGGAGATGCGTATCACGACCGCCGACTCAAGAAGAACTTGAAATCCTTCGAAGTCTTGATTCCTTAAGTGCGGCTCGTGCGTTGCTCAATTTAGACGAAACTGTTACCCGCGAATAATTTTTTCAGCTGACTATGGCGAACACAACTTTCCTACAACAGCAAACGCGGCGTCACTTCTTCCAACAGTGTGGAATTGGTGTCGGTTCGATCGCCCTGGCCGACTTGATGGCAGCCTCCATGCAGGGCTCAGGAGCCGAAACTGCCGGCAATCCACTTGCTCCCAAGCCGACTCATTTTCCCGCTCGGGCGAAGCGAGTCATTTTTATGTTCATGGCAGGCGGACCTTCGCAATTGGATCTGTTTGACCACAAGCCGATGCTGAATCAGCTGAATGGTCAGCCCATCCCGCAAAGCTATCTGGAGGGAAAACGTTTTGCGTTCATGGACAGCAGCCATCGCATCAACTTGCTGGGCTCCCGCAGGTCCTTTCAGCAATATGGACAAAACGGTGCTTGGGTTAGCGACCTGTTGCCTCACACGGCAAAAATCGTCGATGAGTTGACATTCATTCGAACTTGCAAGACCGACCTTTTCAATCATGCCCCCGCCAAACTGTTCATGAACACGGGCACGGGGCAATTCGGACGCCCGAGCATGGGGGCTTGGCTGACCTACGGTTTGGGCAGTGAATGCGAAGACTTGCCTGGGTTTGTCGTTCTTCAAAGCGGACCTCGCGGCCCACGCGGTGGATCTGTCTTATGGGGAAGCGGCATGCTTCCCACAACCTACCAAGGCGTACCGCTTCGTAACCAAGGCGAACCTATTCTTAATCTCACCACCCCTGATTCCATATCGAACGCGCAGCAAGTCCAGGTTTTGGATGCGGTTCGTAAATTGAACGCAAAGCGACTTGCGGAAACAGGCGACGAAGAAATCGCGACTCGTATCAACGCATACGAAATGGCGTATCGGATGCAAAGCAGTGCACCGGAATTGATGGACACCAACCAAGAGAGCCAAGAAACCCTCGATCTTTACGGCATTAAAGATCCCAAGGAAACGAGCTTCGCCCGAAATTGTCTTTTGGCTCGTAGGTTGGTGGAGCGAGGTGTGCGGTTTGTTCAGCTGTATCACACGAATTGGGATCATCACGGTGGGCCTACGGAAAATCTTGAAGAACATCTGCCCTCCATTAGCCGTGAGATTGATCAATCCGGGGCCGCGCTGGTGATGGACCTAAAGCAACGCGGGTTGCTGGAAGATACCATCGTGATCTGGGGTGGTGAATTTGGGCGCACCCCGATGGGCGAGGTTCGCGAGTCGACCGGCCGCAATCATCATATTGATGCATTTACAATGTGGTTCGCTGGCGGCGGCTTCAAACCAGGTACCATTTTTGGTGAAACCGATGAGTTCGGTTTCGGACCCGTTGATCATTCGGTCCACGTTCGAGATATCCATGCTACGCTTCTGCATCAACTGGGGCTCAATCACGAACGCCTGACGATTCGCTCGCAGGGATTGGATTTTCGATTGACTGGCGTGCAGCCTGCGAAAATCATCAATGAGGTTCTTGCATAAGTGCTGAGACGATGGGGCTAGGTTTGCTATCCTGGTAAGATGATGTTGGTTGGCCGCTCGGCGACCGAATGTTCATCTGATTTTATATGCCCCATTAAGTGGAACAAGAAAATGCTCTTGCGGTTGAATTCGAAGTCTCTCGCTGGTTTAACGCTGCTTTGTGCCTTGGTTACCAGTGCGCTTCCGTTTCTAGCAGCCCAAGAGGTTCGCTACCAGCTTGGCAAACAGGTGATTGCTTTCGAATCCGATTTTGAGCGTGGGTATCAAGATCTTACGACTCGTAAGAAAGTCATACCGAGTTTGCAGTCTGCCGTCCAATCGTTCTTTCAGCTGTCCCTTTCTGACGCGGAAAAGTTCGTGGATGCCGCTCGAATTGAGTTGATTTCTCCGGAGGAACTAGACTTCGCGAAGGCTTTGATCTCGATGCGGCTTGCTCCCAAGTCGCGATGGTTTGACAGTTCTAAAGTCGAAATCGATTGGGAATTAAAAAAGAGCTACGATGTGGACGATTCTGTAGCGATGCCCGTGCAACTTCAATTGACTTGGAGGGATTCTTCCGGGGACGGTTCCAAGCCAAGTTTCTTGACGGAGCATAGCATCGAAAGTTTTCCAATGGAGTTTCGCCAAACTTTTCAGGCTGGAAAGGTCGCTGAACAAGATGTTAGAGTGGAGGCCAAGTTGGTCGGAAACCAAAAGGAGCTTACCATGCCTTGGCAGATGATCTCGTTTAGCGATGATCGGGATCAACGACTTCTTGCTGCCACAGAACAACTGAAGGCAATTCCGAAGGAGCCGCGCAGCAATTTGCGACAATCGCTTGAACTGAATCTCAAGTTGCTACGTGATTTGGCTCGTGGGAGAGTTCAAGAGACCGATTATCCTGCGCACGCGATTCTGGTTCAATCGGAGCGATGGCTCAAACAAGCTCAAGCAAACGAACCCGCGATCGATCTGTCACGGGCGGGGCAATACTGGCTCGACTTCTCCAAGGTCGGAAAGTCGGGTGTGGTTCGCATCCAGGTGCCAAAGGATTCGGATGCATCCAAACCATTCAAAGTTTTGGTCGCATATCACGGTGCTGGTGGAAGCGAGAACATGTTCTTCGATTCCTATGGAGCAGGGAGGTTGGCAACCTTGGCACGCGAGGCGGGGTATGTGCTTGTGGCTCCGCGTCAGCCGTTGCTCTCCGGCATATTACCGCTCCAAGAGCTATTGGATTCCCTGGCGGAATCTTTGCCTATCGATCGGAAGCGAGTTGATCTGATCGGGCATTCGATGGGGGCGGGACAGCTGATCCAGCAAGTAGAACAGAATCCAGGGGTTGCACGATCGTGCGCGATTCTGGGTGGCGGGCGAGCTATCTCGAAACCAGCTGCTTGGGCCAAAATGCCTGTCTTTGCAGCGGCTGGCGATGTTGACTTTGGTAAGCGCGGTGTTCTGGCATTTTCCGAATCGGCGTCGCAAGCGGGCGCGGTGGTAGACGAACGGAT
Source organism: Planctomycetaceae bacterium (assembly GCA_027487485.1). Classification (GTDB taxonomy): domain Bacteria; phylum Planctomycetota; class Planctomycetia; order Pirellulales; family Pirellulaceae; genus JBKCUI01. Next base: position 354,242 of record JAIYDN010000052.1, read on the forward strand.
CTATGAAAACGTGGAACACTTGGCCATTGTCCAAGTGTCGTTGACGGATATCTTCGATTGGTTTCAAAAGATCGAATAGGCTTGGAATCGCTTACCCTCGAAGAGCCTCGAGTGGCTTGAACCGCATGGCAGACAAAGCAGGTATCAGTCCACCGACGAAGCCCATGAGCATGCTCAGGGTTAAGCCGATGCCAAGGACACCCCAGTCGACAACCACTCGGAATACGACAGCCTTACCTCCAGGACCAGCCCCGCCACCGATGATGCTGGTCGCTTGAAGGCCGTTGCACATGTATCCCAAAACGCATCCGATAAGTCCGCCCAAGAGTGCGATGAGCAAGGATTCCGTTAAGAAGCTGACCAAGATCCGCCATCGGCTGAATCCCAATAAACGCAACATCCCGATATCTTTGACTCGTTGGCTGATGGCTGCAAACATCGTATTCATAACACCCATCACTCCACCAAAGCCCATCACGGTGGCAACCAAGATCGTACCGATCAACAATTGCACGCTGGTTTGGCTTTGCGACTTGTAGTAATTGGTTTCCGTGAACGCGTTGACCTGAGTTTTCTCGTACTTAAAATCCTTGTCCTTGCCCATAAAAAAGTCTTCTAACTTTTGGGCCTGCTGTGCATCGGTCGCTCGTAAAACGAGAGTTGTGTAGTTGGACTTGCCCAACAGAGGTCCGATAACACTTTGCTTGGACCATACTTCGGAATCGAACGTTGTTCCTTCCGTTTTCATGATGCCGGTCACGACCAGTTCACGGGTGTCCAGGGGAATGGTGTCGCCCACTTCAAGTTGCTCGGGATTCCTTGCCTGTGCGCGTGCGGCTGCGGAGCGGTCACCTGCCAGTTGCCTTGCAATCCCTTGGCCAAGAACCACTTCCACCAAGGGTGGTTTGTTGGGATCCGCGTCAGGACGCACGCCTGCTGCAGAGAACCACTCGCCCCCTGGCAGCAAATCGAAATCATGCACTTGGGCGGAGGCTACAGGGTCGAACAGGCCACGCACTTGCAGTAAACGACGGGTCGGACTGCCTGGCACAGGTTCGGCAATAGGTAGGCTCAAAACCAGATAGGACTCGCGGCTACAGAGCGGTTCGTCGTTCCTTCGTTCGACCCCTTCCTGTTGAGCGATATCGCCCATGCTTTCGAAAGCCAGATTGCTAACAGCCTCTTCGGTAGAACCTTGGGATAAAACAATCACATTGGCGGGATTGCCTGTCGCTTGCGCCAAACGCTTGAGTCCATTGATGAATCCCATTAAGCCGGTAAGCACCCCTGTTACCAAGATGAACGCAACAGAAGTCAGCAAGGTGGTTCGATAACGGACAGTCAGGTTTCGCAGGTTGTAGCCAATGGGGATCTTCGCAAAGTAGACGATCAGTAGCATCAAGCCGAAGAAGCTGAAGGATGCTGGTATAAGAAGCCAAGCATTGTCGAGCGTAACGAAATACAAAAAGAAGGTAATCACAAGAGCCGTTACCAGGATGAACAGCAACATGATTCCTAGGACCTTCATGATCGCCAGGATTCCGTCGACAATTCGGTTAGGCAATTGCGATTGTACGCGTTGCTGAGGGACTGCGTCGACCATAACTTATGCCACCTTTGAAAATACGTCGACCACTTTGATCGAACGAGTGGAGAGGGCTGGCAAGATGCTGCCAGCAAAAGATGTAATGAAGCCGATCGCGGCCCCCCACCACAACGCTCCGTCGAGCACAGGAAAGCTAGAGAAGAAAGCGATTTGAAATGGAATCCCACCGATCACTCGATTCACGAAGTAGTAGGTGCCTATGGAGCTAATCGCACCTGCAACCACACCTAACAGAATGGCTTCTCCCAAGACAAGAAAGATAATCTGATTGGGTTGAAAGCCGATCACCTTAAGAACGGCCATCTCTTTGCGACGTTCACGCACGCTGATGCTGATTGCATTGGAGATCACCACAGTCAGCGTGATGATGATCGCTGGAGCAAGCAAGTAGCGGAGAATCATCAGCAAATCTTTGTAGGCCGCCAGAAAGTTCGATACGCCAGAAGATGCTGTTTCGATCTTGACGGGTGGGGCTGCAAACATGGGGGAGTTGTCAATTTGGCCGCTCATTTTGGTGAACGAATCTTTGGTCGGTACTTTGACCCAAACCAAGTTCAAGGTTTTTTCAGCAAGCGGATGGGGCTTTCCTTTGCTGGCCTTGTAAGCGTCCAGCGATGCATTCAGATAATCGCGATTGATGCACGTGTTGTTGTCGTAGCGTCCTGGTGGGAAGGTTCCCACGATCTCGCATTCCAGTTCCAGGTCGCGGTAATTGATACCGAATACTTTGATGCGATCCCCCACTTTCTTTTCAATGGCAGCTAATCGTTTTTGACCAACGATAATCCCTTGTCGATTGGCTTCCATGGCCTTAATGGCCTTGTCCAATTCCGCCTTGGGGCCAGGTTGAAGCGAGTCCAATTCGTCCATCATCGTCAGAAGCTTTTTGGGTTCCATGCAAAAGGCAAAGATGAAGGTGCTAAAGCCGATGTTGGTCTTGTCCACACTGCCAATAAAAAATTGCCATGTCATGGAGTCCATAGGCTTCACATCGGACTCTTCGCGAGCGGCTCCGTTTTCCAAAGTGTTGGCATACGAAAATGGAAGTTGGCTTGGGATGCTCCATTTCTCGGTAACGATTCCCTTAAAGTTCGCAGATTTTTCGGAGGTTGCCATGTCTAGAAAGCCTAGGATGGACCAGATCAGGGTGATGACAAAAACCAAGACCATCACCCCCGCGCTGGTCAGCATGGACCGAACCAGATTGCGTCGGAGGTTCTTAAAAATCAACATCATGAATTTCATAGTTGGTCTCCTAACCGGCTTCGTAGAGTTCTTCGTCGGGTTGGTCGACCAGTCGACCTTTATCCAGATGCTGAATGCGATCCGCGCGACGGGCAGCTCGCAAATCGTGGGTCACCATGAGAATCGTTTTGTTCAGAGATCGCTGCAGCGTCCCGAGCAAATCTAAAATCTCGTGAGCCGACTTGGCGTCCAAGTCCCCGGTCGGTTCGTCGGCCACGATCAACGTTGGGTCGGTGACAATGGCTCGCGCGATACCCACCCGTTGTTGTTGTCCGCCAGAGAGCTGACTGGGCAAGTGCGAGTTACGGTCATTCAGTCCCACAAGTTCTAAAGCGGTCATGACTTGTTCACGCCGCTTTCTGGCACTGAGCGGCAGAAGCAACAAAGGCAGTTCCACGTTCTCGAATGCCGAAAGGACAGGTAGCAGATGATAAAACTGGAACACGAACCCAACGTGTTCGTTGCGCCATCGAGCCAATTGCGATTCGTTCATGGTCGATACGCATCGGTCGCCGACCCAGATCTCGCCTTCGCTGGGTGTGTCCAGTCCGGCGATCAGATTGAGCAACGTTGTTTTGCCTGAACCGCTAGGCCCCATCAAGGCCAAGAACTGGCCCTCGGGCACATCGAGGTCCAAATCGTTTAGGACATTCACACGTTCGGCACCTCGTTTGAAGTAGCGGGACACATGCGAAACTCGAACAATTGGTTTGGAGGTCACTCGTTAGGCACCTTGAACAATGAAGGGAGGTATAAACTGCGGGCGAGGCGAAATCGGTAGTAGGATTTGAGCCCTCGCCATCAATCCATTTTTTGGCTAAAAGTTATTTCTCTGGGGAGCTGAAGAACACGACAATCGCGCTCATTTCGGGCTTCAAGTACGCGCCTTGTTCTTCTTCGGGAACTCGTACAGCAACGCGAACCGGCACGGCTCCCTTGGCTCGGTCGGCGATGGGCATCAGACGCGACACGGTTCCTTGGTACACTCGTTTCGGATAGGCCTCCGATCGAACTTCGCACGATTGTCCCGCAAATACTTTGGAGACATCGCGTTCTTGAATGTTCAAGTCGATCTCCAGGTCGGAAAGGTCTGCGATATCACAGACGCTGGTCGAGCCACTGAACGCGACGGGATTAACCAGGTTTCCTTGCTCTGCATTCTTTTTCAGGATGGTGCCAGAAATGGGGGCTCGAAGAGTGCAATTATCCAGTCGCCATTCGGACTTGATCAGATTGGCTTCCGACTGAATGATTGCTGCCTTGGCCATTTCAATCCGTTCTTTTCGAGGGCCTTCTTTCATCATGTCCAGCGATTGGCGAAGCTTTTCGACTCGCTTGCGGGTACTGAAGAAACTGCTTTGCGCCTGTTCGAATTCCGTCATCGAAATCGAGTTGGATTTAATGGCTTCTTTCAAGCGTCTGTATTGCGATTCCAGTTGAACCACCAGTTCTTCTTGCTCTTGCAGGTCGGCGGTGGCGCCCGCGATCTCTTGGGGCCGAGCACCGGTTTCGAGTTCTGAAAGTTCCGCTTTGTTTCGCATCAGGATGCCACGCATTTGTTCTACGTCGGCTTGGTATTCTGTCCGTTCGACCTCTGCGAGAACATCCCCTTTGATCACACGTCGACCTTCTTCGATGTTCAGGCTGACAATGCGACCGCTCACTTGAGGACTCACCAGGACTTGGTGTTTCGCGATGACGTACCCTCGAGATTCAAGAGCAATGGGGTTGGACGTACCACTAGGTAAATCGTTACTTGACGAGGAAGTGGGCGATTTGGTTGGCGTAGTTGCAGTAGTAGACGCGGGTTTCGTGGAGGCGCTCGCAGCAGGGGTGGGTGATGTGTCGGCAATCTTTTGCTCGTCCGTGGGGCGGGCGAAACCAACCATGGAGGCGATTTTGTCGTCGCGATAGGCAAGCCAGGCGCAACCAATGCCAAGGGCAACCACCAGTAGCCAGGGAAACCAGCTTCCAGAACGTTGGTTATCCAAGCGATCTTCTTTCGCAATCTTTAACGAACGAACTCGGGCATCCAGCGACAGCGTCGGAGCCCGCTCAGGTGCTTTTTCGCCAGCAGGAGGTAAGGGGGTACTTTGAGAACTCACGCGAAATCCCAGTCAATAACAGATTCAATCGAAAAACAAACTTGCCCTATTGTAGTGTCTAGGGGGCAAATCTGATACCTCAAGATTCAACCAGAGTGGGCAGATGATGCATTTCGAATGATCGCTCGTTGGGTTACTAAGTCCTCACCAATGTAGAACAGTTGTCCTCAACTGTTCAAGAAGCTTGCAACGACTCCCCATCTCAAGTCCACGCTCGGCGGCACTAAACGCTAAATAGAGACTCAGAAAACGGCACAGAAACGCTACGTTCTGATTTCAAAAATCATGATGGCAGGCCTTCAAATTGCTCCAGGCGGCTTCGCTTACAATTTTGGCGTACAATATGACGGCGTACATTTGGAAACATCAAGGTGGAAAATGCCGCAATTCAAAAACCGTAACTGTCGTCAGCTATTGCTTCAATTCATTGTTCACTTCATTGTTCTTCTAGTCGCTAGCGTTGGCAATGCAGCAGATGACTGGGTGGCAGGTGCAGCAAAACGGGACATTTCGCCGGCGGAAGCAATTCGTCTAAGTGGTTATGCAGCACGAAGCAAACCAACCTCGGTGACAAGTGATCCACTCCATGCCCGAGCGCTTTATCTGCAACATGGCAGCAGCAAACCCCTAATGCTTGTATCAATCGATGCGATCGGTGTTGCCCCTTGGATGACCCAGATGATCGCGGAGCAAGCCAGTCGCGAATTGGGACTTTCACGATCGCAGATTGCGATTTGTTCGACGCACTCTCATTCGGCTCCTCATCTGGATGGGGCTCTTACCAATCTGTTCTCAGGTCCACTGGATGAATCGGAGACACAAGCGATTCAGAATTATTCGAAGTATCTCGTGTCGCAGATTCTGGATGCGATGCGAGAAGCGGTCGCTTTGGCAAAGCCAGCCAAACTTCAATACTCTTTCGATCGAGCGGACTTTGCAATCAACCGGCGATTGGGAGCCAATACGGTTGGGGCAGGGTTTGGGACAGTCGACGAAGGTCCCGTGGATCGCACTGTGCGTGTCGTACGAGTTCAATCGAACGACGGAAAGATGCTGGCTGTGGCTTATCAATACGCATGCCATTGCACATCGATCTCGCCCGAAGTCAATCGTGTTAGCGGCGACTGGGCTGGGCTTTCGGCGGCGAAACTAGAATCGGAGTATCCCGGTCTTATCGCGTTACCAATTATCGGTGCTGGAGCAGATGCGAATCCGAATCCACGTGGTACCTACGAGCATGCACTGAGTCACGGCAACGAGCTGGCTGGGGCTGTCAAGCGTGCGATGGCTTCTGATGGTCGTCCGCTCCCGCCGCCGAAGACGATTGCGTTTTCGTACGCAGGTCTTGAGTTTGAAAGACCTGACAAGGCTGCGATCAATTCCATGCTAGAAAGCAAAAGCTACCAAGAACAGAATCGGGGCCGAGGTCTGTTAGACATTTTGACTAAGAAAGACCGTATACCGGAATCGTATCCTGCCCCTATTCATTTGTGGACCTTCGGGAAAGATTTGGCCTGGGTCTTCATGGGGGGGGAAGTGGTCGTCGATTTTCAAATGCGATTGGAACGCGAGTTGAATCAGTATGACAATGTTTGGGTTACCTCCTACGTGGATGATGTCTTCGCTTACGTTGCATCGGAGCGGATTCGAAAGGAAGGTGGCTACGAAGCTGATACCTCGATGATCTACTACAACCAGCCAGGCCGCTGGGTCTCGGGAACCGAGGACAAGATTGTCTTATCAGTCCTGGATTTGCAACGACAGTCGAGATCGTTGGACGAACCGCTTAGTCCGAACGATGCGCTAGCCACCATCCAAGTGCCCGAGGGATGGAAGATTGAACAGCTAGCGACGGAGCCATTGGTTCAGGATCCTGTGAATGTTTCTTTTGGAGCAGACGGCAAAGTATGGGTCGTCGAGATGGGTGACTACCCCAACGGTGGAAAGCCAGGGCGGGTCAAATGGCTGAGCGATGATGACGGTGACGGCACCTTAGACAAGAGCGTTGTCTTTCTCGACGACTTGCAATTTCCCGCTGGTGTTTATGCTTGGCGCGATGGCGTGGTGGTGGCATGTGCACCCGACGTCTTTTTCGCGCGCGACACGAACGGCGACGGAGTGGCCGACGAGCGACAAGTATTGCTATCGGGATTTGCGCTCGCGAACACGCAACACCGCGTACATGGTTTTACCTATGGTCTGGATCATAAACTTTACTTTGGCGTTGGCTCCGATGCGAAAGAAATTGATCTTCATGCACTTGATGGGGGCAAAGAAACGGTCGACATTCGCGATGTTGACTTAGCTCTCGATGTAGATCGGCGACTATTGACGACGGAATCGGGAGAGACGCAATTCATTCGATCACAGACTCCGTATGGCGATTGGTTCGGTAATGACAATAGCCACCCTGTCTATCATTTTGTGTTCGATCGTCATTGGATGCAAAAGAACGCGCCCCGTCCGAGAAGCTTGTACCAGTATTCGACGACCCCAGCGATTTCTCCAGAAGTATTTCCACTGAGCCAACCGCTCGATCGATTCAACGACCCATATACCGCGAATCGCTTTACCTCGGCTTGCAGTACCATTTTTGCGTCAGGTCCGGGAACCGGTACAGCCATGGATGGAGCAGCCGTTATTTGTGAAAGCGTTCACAACTTGGTGGCTCGCTTCAAAATGGAACGAGATGGAATCAGTTGGAAAGCCGTTCGATTCCCAGAAGATCACCGATCTGACTGGATACGAAGCACGGACCCATGGTTTCGACCTGTTCGAGTCGCGAACGCTCCGGATGGAACGATCTGGATATTGGATATGTATCGCCGAGTTATCGAGCATCCGACCTGGATTCCAGAAGAGTGGCTCGCTCGATTAGATATCCGCGCTGGTCAAGATCAAGGCCGAATCTATCGAGTCTTTCGTGAGGATTACAAGCCAACGAACAAGTTGTCGCTTATTCAAGCTACGATCGATGAATTGGTCCAGAAACTTGGCGATGACTCCATCGCCATCGCCGATCTTGCTCAGCAGCAATTGATTTGGAATCATGCCACCAACCAGAGGCTCGTTCAACTTCTTCAGGCCGAATTGCGTCAATCGAAACCGCCTCGCACACGTGTTCGTGCGATTGCAATCCTTTTGTATCTTAACCAAATGTCGTCGTCCGATTGGAAAGCCGCGATGGAAGATAAAGATGCTCGCGTTTTGAAGTTTGTTCTTCATAGCATGAGTCGGATGGAAAGCCTTCCCGACGACGCAGCCAATTTGATTCAATTAGCGTTGAATGCCAATCACGCCCAGGCAGACCCGTCAGTGGCGATGGAGCTTGTTTTCTTGGGCGTAAATCATGCCCCCGAAGCCATCGATTCAGTTGTTCAGTTGTTGAAGACCCACCATGACGTACGAGGCATGGATACGCTGGTCGATTTTATTGCCAACGAGCGAGTGGATGTTCTTGTCGATGAATTGCTCCGCGAGTCAGACGAGTCCACCAACATTTATTTGGAGCGACTGATACCGAGAGTGAGCGAACAAGGTCAATCGCGAATCGTTCACTCGATCGAGCAACCGGTCGGTGAAAGACCAGCTTGGCATTATCGGTTTGCCCGGCAATTATCGATGCAATCTAACGCTGCTCCAACGATTTCGAATGACGCTTTAGATTCGCTTTATCAACAAGCCAAGGAAACGATTCTCCGTGAGCAGTCGCCCGTTGCTTCCAGGATCGCAGCTCTGGAATTCTGTTTATCAAGAATGTCGGATTCTTCGACGACTGAAATCGAAAACCTTTTAAATCTATCGTTGCGTGTAACCAACCCTGATTTTTCGGGAGAAATCTTAGAAGGAGTTTATCGCCTGGGACCTGGTACCTATGCAAGACTGCTAACGCACTGGGTTGATACCTCGGGAGCGAATAAGTCCAAGATTGTTTCCGTGATGGTGTCGCAGCCCACGTCGGCAAAGCTACTGTTGCAAGCGATTGCGGCGAATCAATTTGATATCAAGAGTGTATTGCCGAGTCAGCTGGAATATCTGCGAAGTCAAAAGGATAGCGAATTGAATAAGCTGGTCGTTACCTTGTTTGGCAAAGATGAGGCTGGTAACAGAGCGGAATTGCTCGATGCTTACGCCGCAAAGTGGCCCAAGGATTCGAGTATTGAAAATGGACGAAAGTTGTTTGAGCAACATTGCTCAGTATGTCATCGAGAACGCGATGTTCAGGGCGAGAAACAACCGCCGGTTGGCCCTCCCCTGGAAGCACTCAATCACTGGACCAATGAAGCTTGGCTAGTCGCCATTTTGGACCCCAGTCGATCGGTGGATTCCAAATATCAGCGACTATTGTTGCGAACGAAGTCGGATGAGAGTGTCTCCGGACTCGTTTTGCGAGAAACCCAGGGAACTCTTGAAATCATGACGACAGACGGGCGGGTGCAGCAAATCGCTCGCGCGGCGGTGGAAGAAGAGAAGAAATCAACATTGTCCTTGATGCCCGATGGATTCGAAAAAGTCCTTTCGCCACAACAAGTTTCGGACATCGTTCGATTTTTGCGAAGCCATAAATAGGTGCAAAAACAGGTGTAACATGGCGTTCCGCTGCTCCGGGCAAAAAGGTGTCAAGAAGGCAAAAAGGTGTCAGGAACCGTTTTGGCTTTTCTTGGGTCTTCCGTGTGGGCGTAGGGTGCTTTCTAGGCCAAGTCGAGCCACAATCTTTTTCGACCATGATTCGTCTCCCATAGGGCATCCTCGATTGACGCTTCTTCGAATCGCGGTTAATTC
>JAIYDN010000061.1 GCA_027487485.1 Planctomycetaceae bacterium
ACGCCCGAGACTTGGGGAGTTCGGATGTCGAAGCTTGCAGGAGGCCGATTACTGGGTCGATTTCTTGCGGCGACCCGGGACAAGTTGCGTGAGTTGGCAGGGAAGTTGCAAGTTCGGCACCTTGCTAATGTTGGCTGATCCGCTGGGGGCTGATTTCGATTGAGTTCTGCGAAGGCGAGTCTGCGGGGGCGAGTGCTTCGCGTCGAAGCTGCCTATCTCATTAGGGCAGCCATGGTTCCGCTGCTCAATCGCCATTTTTCATGAGGAGTTGTGCGTCTCCCGGTGGAGTCCTATTCGCAACTTCTAAGCGAAGCGCCTCATGTGCAGCCTATCTGACGTCCGTTGATAGCATCGGAAGCAGGCTACGGTGACGGAAGCGATTTTACGAGACACGGAATTTCTGTGCCTGTCCTTTTTTTGGCTACTACTGCCCTGATGACTAATCTAAAGCAACTTGTTTGATATGCATTCTAACCAAGCTGCCTGATCGAATCCGAAATCAGCAATATCGATTGGGTCGTTCGCTCCGTCGATCGTTGCACGCGCTGCGAGAAAAAACAATTCATCCGTGCGATGACCATTTCTCGTGGTCAATCAGTATAGTTTAGAAATCATAACGCTTGAAATCTTGTACTTGACATCAGGCTTTCCTTCGAGCTCAGTGTATGTGTACATTGCTTCGCGCCCAATAATGACTAAGCCTTCATTCTTGAAGTCACCCTTCACCATCTCAAAGTCTGACTCTCCCATTCCGCCGACTGCACTGTTCTCTGTCATTTCAATGAACAAAGTCGCTGACATCGGCTTTTCCGTTTCTTCATAATGCATACAGCGTTGATCTGAAAAGTAGCCTTTTTCCACGAAATCCCATTGCAGTCGACCGTATCGTGGCAAAAATCTTACTTGCATTCCGCTTTGATTGTGCTGAAGCCCAAAGGACATTGAACAAGTTTGGAGAGCGATTCCAAAAGGGTCGGTGTTGTTCAACGTCATCTCGACTTTTGCCTCAATTCGATACGGTAAAGAAAATCGGGGCAACGCGGTTAGAAGACGCTTCGTTTCTCCAGGCGGAGTTGTGAATTCGATCTCGTTTGAGTCAAGGACATCATAGCGCCCCGCGATTATCCAATTGGCTGCTTCTGGTGCAAAATCCAAGTGAACAACTTCGCCAGCTTGATACTTTACGATTTGATTGCAAATCTTCTTGCATTTCGCGATAGCACGATTTGAAGATTCATTCTGGGGGTATCCTTCAAGTCGATTCAAGACCTGATTCAGCTTTTCTACGTCCGCCGAATTCAGTTCTTGACAACGTGCAAACAAATCACGATGAACGAATCTCCACGCACGAATAGTGTCCGGGCCGACGGCACCGCATAAGTCCTTAACGAGCTCAAGATTTAAATTTAAATCCGCAAACCGAGACTCGGAAGCTAAGTTTGAGTATCGATTTAGAAACCGATGAAGCGGCTCAAACTCGCCCGCATCCCAAAGAATCTTAGCTACAACTGCTATAAGCTTCTCGCCAACTCGATCATCAGGTTCTTCGGTTGGGAGTCTGTCAAGGTAGTTTACTAAATTGGTCGAGGTCTTGACAAGCGAAGGGTACGACAGTGGTCGCTCCCGATTGTAGTCCAAAAACAATGTCCCTGCGACGAAGTGCATCTGAATGAAGAAATCCCCCTTCACTTCGAAGCAATCACCAACCTTGCTTGCAAGCCAAGCCAGTTTTTCGTCGGATCCACCCCATCGAGGCTGACACGCCATCGTATACAATTCGATGGTATTCGTATAATCTAGCTGTGCCGACAGCGCGTGCCGAAACCACTGATCGGTCGATCTGCCCGTGCCTCCCGCTCGCATCTCAACATTCATCATTTCGAACGCGAAAAGAACTCTCGATGGATCAACGAGCCACGCTCTACGCAGGTACTGGGTTGCAACAGCGATTTGATCCACAAACTCCTGATACTTGTCAGACTCTAAACTGGATATGAATTCGCCGCCACGGTTTACCATCGCAAGCCTTTTGAACATGCTTCCAATGCAGTAACAGATCACAGATTCTGGGACATCGCGCTCGCCTTTTTCAGGATCGGATTTTCGGATCATTTCCGTTGTCATCGCAGCGATCGCGTTCCCTCCTTGACTTCGATAAAACCACTCTAGGTAGTAGAGCCCCAAATCAACGCAAGCGGGTGTTTCTGCATGCCTACGAAAAAGGTCGGATGTTGACCTGATTGACTCATTATGGGCTATTCCGCTCGATAGGCTCGGAATCCGAACTTCGATCGCTAATCGAGCGATCTGCATTCGAACGAAAGCGTGGACATGCCTTAGCTTTAAGGATTCCATCGCTCTGGTAGCGATGGCTTGTCGCTCGACCGTACTCACTTCGACAGCCAAGTACATGGCCAAAGGATCACTTGATTGTGCAAAACTAGATCCTTGCTCGGCGAGGTAACTTCTTTGTGCTTCTAGATCCATTGCAAGTACTGATTGCAAGATCGGCACGAACCTTGACTTTACTTCTTCCGAATCGGTAGTGTTACGCTTGTAATCGTCGATTAATTCTGTATGCAAGGTGACGCGATTTGAAAACTCGTTCTCTCGTAATCGCGGGTTCGAACCCGCGAGAGGAGTATTGACGAGATCCTTCAACGCTCTTGCCAAGTGCAGATCGCTCTTGCAAAGTTCTGACTCAACTCGATCGATCTCACCCATGTCGTTATGTGAAAGGGGCATGCGTTCCAACGATTGAGCCATCACTTCCTTTAGTCCTTCGAACGTTGGAAGACTCATGTTTGACAGTTGAGATACTCGAATCTTTTCACGGGTGGATTCTATTTCCTCCACGGAAATGGGTTTCAACGACGGTGCCGGTTGCAAATCGGTGAAAAAGAATCCGACAATGATCAATAAAAGTAGAAGCAATGCGGAAGGTACGACGACCAACAGCAAACGCATGTAGGAACTCTTCTTACCTTGTTGCGAATTCGATTCAGTCATAATGATTCTTTGCACCACGGAAGATAAAACGACGTAAGTCCGAACCTAGATTCGTGCATTGTACTACAACCCCCCCCTGAAGATTTCGGCAAACATGGCTGCTATCCGATTTCTTGGATTACTCCCGCCCTCAGGGAAAATCGATTCACTTCAAATCAATCGATGCGCAATGGTATACCCAACAGAATAGATATAACAAAAAGGGACAGGCATAGAATTTGAAGGACATGGTGATTTCGGTGAACTTTTCCGATTGTTCAGGTTCTTTGTCTTGGGGTTTCTACTGTGACTAACTCCCGTTCTCGACTTGTTGATACGACTGTAAGTCGCTGGTATCACTGTATTTCTCGCTGCGTTCGTCGTGCTCATTTGCTGGGCGACGAAGCGGCTCCAGGGCGTAAGGATTGGATCGAGAATCGGCTTAAGGAACTTGATCAGATCTTTGCGGTTTCCGTAGGCGGGTTCAGTCTGATGGACAACCACCTGCACTTGCTGTTTCGTATTGATCCTGAAGTTGCCAGCAATTGGTCGGACTCGGAAGTGGTCGAGCGTTGGTTTCGTCTGTTTCCGCCTCGTGGGTCGGATCGAAAGCCGGTTGAGCATCGTCGTGGTCTTGGTGCGGTGCGTGAAGGGATGCGAAGTGGGTTCACGTTGGGCCAATACGTGATGTTGGTGGAGTACACAGGCCGGATGCTGCGTGATGGCAAGACTGCGATTTCGGCGGAGGTTGCAGATATATTTGCAAGGCTTGGTTGCACGCCCGAGACTTGGGGAGTTCGGATGTCGAAGCTTGCAGGAGGCCGATTACTGGGTCGATTTCTTGCGGCGACCCGGGACAAGTTGCGTGAGTTGGCAGG
>JAIYDN010000111.1 GCA_027487485.1 Planctomycetaceae bacterium
GTAGCTTTCAGTTGTGCGCTCCGCCGAGATAAACTCGACGGAAGCGAAAGCTTGGCCAAGAGAAAGATCAAGCGGTACCGCGTTGAACTCGTCATCGAGCCCCGTCGCTTTCCGTTGGGTTCACCCCAACCGGAAGAAACAACTGGAAGCTACATGCGACTATCGTTTTTGGAATCTCATTGTCTTCTTGGGCCTCCGTCGGGCTCGTCCCGGTCGGGGCCAGCGTTTGCGTCCTTGGGTAGCTTTCAGTTGTGCGCTCCGCCGAGATAAACTCGACGGAAGCGACAGCTTTGCCAAGGAATGTCGAATGTCGAAGGAAAACACATGCTACTTCGTAATTCGACGTTCGATATTCGATATTCGGCGTTCGATATTCAGAAAAATCCTAAAGTAGTTGCCATAACGCGGCTAGCGCCCGCGGCTCAGCAATCGCTGCTCTTAGCCATATTAGAAGCAAAGAAGCCCAATTAACGATCGAGATAGACTTGGGTGCTTTCTTCTTTGGCAACCGCAACAGGTCGCAGTTGGCTCTTCAGTTGAGCTCGTACCACGTGGGTTCCTTCGCGAGTGTGGCGAACCGACAGGCGAACCGTATGGCGATCTTTGGCTTGGATTTGAGAAATCGGTGCAAAAACCACGTTCCTCTGAGACACTTTGTAATCGACGGGTGCATCTACCTGCTCCACGATCGCTCCCTCGGGTAGATCGATCGCAAGTTCCACGTTCTTGTCGACCCGAGTTCCTATGTTCGAAATCTTGACAAGGTAGGTCGTTTTGCCATCGGTTTCAATCGGATCGTTGTCGTCTTCGATCGTAAAGGTCAGTTCGCTTTGGCCTTCCACTCGGACAGGTTTTTGAGCGGTTTCGGCTCGTACTCCATCCGCCTGCGATTGCAGCCTCAGAACGAAATTCCCTTCTTCTACCGGTAGCAAAGTGACTTCGGTTACCGCTTTCGCGCCGGCGGCCAATTCGGCCAGTTCCCACCGTACTGCGTGTTGGCTTGGAAGATAAGCACCTTGGTTAATGGTCGAATTGAATTGCAAGCCGCTCGGCAAGTAAAGAAGGATTTCGACATCCCGTGCGATCGCAGTCCCTGAATTAGAAATTTGCAGAGCGTACGTGACTTGTCGTTCGAGGTACCGCAATCCTGCCCCTTCAATGGCGATATCCAGTTTGGGAAGTACCACTTCAATCTCGCTAGCCGATTCGCTCGTGGCTGCATTTTCGGAAACGGCTCTGAGAACATTACGAACTTTACCAGCCGAGACGGCTGTCAGTTCAATATCCCGTTTCTCGGATTCTCCCGGAGCCAAGTCACCTAGAGTTAATTCAAGCGCTTTGGAGCCCGTTGCGTGACGCATGTTCTCCGGTACATCTTCTTGCAATCGCACATCGCGCGCGGTCCCTGTACCCACGTTCGCAATTTCGATCATGATTCGTAGCGAATCTCCACCCAACACTACCGGTTCCAGCAATTGCTTGACGACCAGTTTCGGCTGAGTGCTCATGGTGCGAACGGAAGCTTGAGCAGCGAAGCTGACGCTCGCGACGGAACCGATTTCACCCTCGGTTTCAGGAATGAGTTCCAGCGTAAGCACTTGCTCTTTACCAACTGGCATTTCCCCCAGCTTCCATACCAAGCCGTTTTCTCCATTTGATTGAGCCATCGGGCTGGTGCGAACGAGCTTCGCCCCCTTGGGTACGGAATCAACCACGTTCACATCGTAAGCCGTTGCCGTCCCAACGTTCCGCACCAAGATCGTAAAGGTAGCAGGTTGTCCAACTTGAACTTCGTTAGGAGCTCGCTTTTGAATCTCCATGCTTGGGTTCTGAGATCCATCCAGCTGACGTCCACCGGGAGCCGCACTCGAGGACCAATTCGACTCGGTTGAGGTCCCGTTCGTTACCGTGGCATTCGGTGCCGTGACATTGGAATAACCATTGGAAGAAAATGAATTCGACATCGGTGTGGCAACTGGCGATAGCGAATCGCTCTGTGGCATTGCGTTGTAAGTTGGCAGTTCATTCTTGGGCATCGGGCTGGTCGGCAGCGTACGGCTTAGCCCTGTGGAGGCTGTTCCTGGTGATGCTAGCCCTGTTGGCATGGGAGCCGTAACGATGGGGGCTGCATACGTTGGCATCGAAGGCAGATTACTGGACGGACTGTTTTCGATGGCAGTCGGAGCACCGAAGGTTGCAATCGGGGGAGCGTCGTTCTGTGGAGCTTCCAGCGAAGGATTTGCTTTCGGAGGATTTGCAACTGGTGCAGGTGTTGCCAAGGGTAATGCAGGGCTCGCAAAAGGTGACAAGGTAGGCTCATTCGGAAGCGGTGCCGATCGATCGGTCAGATCGTTGGCGTAGGCGTTTGGCATCGGTGGCAATGAATTCGTCGGCAGTCTTCCACCGACTGGGGGCAACAGTCCGGCCGGCGAACCGTTTGATCCGTCGGTCGGAGCGTTCGGGGGTGGAAAGCTGTTGATGCTGGATAAGGCTGGTGGCTCGGCAAGGGAGCGAGCATCCTGGGCCTGGGATTCGTTGGCAAACGATGTCAAAGAAACGGGTGGTCCCCCCAGTCCCGACTCGACCGAAGGGCCTTGGGTCGAAGGCAATGCAGCACCGACTGCGGGTGGTAGACTACCACCTAAACCAGTGTCATTTCCCCGAACAATCGGAGCAGGCGGCCATGCTGCGTCCCCTTCGTAGGCTTTTCCTGACGGATCCGAAGCAACCATCGAAATGGGTTCCGCTGCGTTGTTGGCATAGGGAAGCTGGGTTTCGTCGGTGGTTGCATCGCTGACACGGGAATCCCGTTGCGCGACAGCCATCGCCAACAAAACAAGCACTCCTGTTAGGAGAACGGCTCCAGCCGCATAGACAAATCGCTTCATTTACCTGACATCCTTGCCCGGTTTTCCTTGGAACAAACTCTTCCTGCTTCGGCTATATCAGATTTTCAGGTGTCTGGGGAAGGCCAATCACTAGCAATTGCTGGGATCGACATGCGAAGTTAGAATTTGCGGCTAGCTTGAATGGACAAAACGTATGTTTCAAGCGATGCATCTCAATGATTGCATTTTATGAAGTTTTGATGGTCCCTTTTTTGACGGTTGCTTGCAACAACTGAAACCTAATGAGCGAATTGTGCGATTTCGGCCTGATCGGCCTTGCGGTAATGGGAGAGAATCTGGCTCTGAATGTGGAGAGCCGTGGCTATCGCGTTGCTGTCTTCAATCGTACAACCGATAAAGTAGACGAGCTGATGAATACCCGCGCCAAGGGTAAAAACTTTCTTGGCTGCCACTCGATCGTGGAAATGGTAAAGAATCTCAAGCGTCCTCGATTCGTCATGATGTTGGTCAAGGCCGGCCCCGCCGTGGATGATTTGATCGAGCAGCTGTTGCCTCACCTAGAACCAGGCGACATCATCATCGATGGTGGTAACACGCACTTCGCCGATACCGAGCGTCGAACTCAATATGTCGAAAGCAAAGGCCTCCTGTTCGTAGGAGCTGGCGTGTCGGGCGGAGAAGAAGGGGCGCTCAAGGGCCCAAGCCTTATGCCCGGCGGCAGCAAGGCCGCATGGGAAACCATCAAGCCAATCTTCCAGTCGATTGCTGCCAAGGTTGGTCCCAACAACGATATCCCCTGCTGCGAATGGGTGGGAGCTCGTGGTGCTGGCCATTACGTCAAAATGGTTCACAATGGGATTGAATACGGCGATATGCAGTTGATCTGCGAAGCTTATTTCTTGCTCAAGGAAGCCGCCGGACTTTCCAATGAAGAACTTTACGATGTCTTTTCGGAATGGAACAAGAGCGAACTGCAAAGCTACTTGATCGAAATCTCTCGAGACATCTTCAGCGCCAAAGATGACCAAGGTGGTGACGGTTACCTGGTCGACAAGATCCTGGACGTGGCTGGTGCCAAGGGCACGGGCAAGTGGATGAGCCAATTGGCGCTCGACCTGGGTGTTCCATCGACGTTGGTCACAACCGCCGTTTATGCAAGATCTCTTTCGTCGATCAAAGAAGCACGAGTTCGAGCCAGCAAAGTCCTTCCCGGCCCATCGGCATCTCAAAATGCACCGTTCACTGCCGCAGTGAACGACTTGGTTGGCAACAAGAAGCTCTTCGTGGAAGCCGTGAAGCAAGCTTTGTACGCTTCCAAGATTTGTTCTTACGCTCAAGGCTTTGTTCAGCTTCAGGAAGCCAGCAAAGAACACAAGTGGGATCTCAACTACGGCGATTGCGCTTTGCTATGGCGAGGTGGATGTATCATCCGCGCTCAGTTCTTGGATCGCATCAAGGAAGCTTTCGATGCGCAGCCTAATCTAGAGAACTTGCTCCTGTATCCGTACTTCCAGCAAGCTATCGAGAAGGCTCAAGAGTCCTGGCGAGCGGTAATTATGGCAGCAACCTATTTGGGACTACCGGCACCTGCTTTCACAACCGCGCTGGCTTACTACGACAGCTATCGCTTGCCAGTGCTGCCAGCAAACTTGCTTCAGGCTCAACGAGATTACTTTGGAGCCCACACGTACCAACGAATCGACAAGCCGGGCTCCTTCCACAGCGAATGGTTGGATCTGCGCAAAAAGCCGGTTTAGTTGGGACGTATCTGACCAAAATAACGGCACGCTTTGGCGTGCCGTTCCCGAATTAGCGTCCGGAATTTGGATCGTGCTTCAACGAAATCGTTAAAAAACAGCCCGTCTCGATTGATTCTCGGTTGGCTGTGTCCTAGATTGAATGTCAGCCTGATGTCTGGAGAACTCGACCGGCCTCCCAAGCTGCGCAATCATTACAGAGCGTCTGGACCAGGATCTAGCAACGGAATCTCATCGCGGTGTCAAGAAGATCCTTCTCCGATTTTATCGATCCACCACCTCCGCCAAAACCAGTTTTGGGCGGCAGGTTCGTTGATCCCGGCAAAAATCAATCACCCACACCGCCACCGCCTCCTCCAACGCTTCCTCCCGTCGTTCGCTCGGGGAGACTAGCTCCGCCCGTTCCGACCGAACTTGGCT
The DNA here is from genome assembly GCA_027487485.1 of Planctomycetaceae bacterium. Classification (GTDB taxonomy): domain Bacteria; phylum Planctomycetota; class Planctomycetia; order Pirellulales; family Pirellulaceae; genus JBKCUI01. Next base: position 5,027 of record JAIYDN010000111.1, read on the forward strand.
CGCGAACGCCCGCTGGCTTAACTTCGATCAATGAGTTTCAAGCTTTTGCTGCCGCGACAGCCGAAAAGCCAGCGCTTGCCAGTATCGATGTATCCGAACCGCTGGTCGAAGAGCCGGATGATTCTGACGAGCCTTGGAGCGTCCGCAAAGTTTGGAACCTGATGGTGCCTTATGCACTGAGCGAAACCCCATCTTGGTTAGTCAGCTTGGTCGTTCATGTCGCCATCATTTTGCTGTTGGCTCTGATTCCATTGAGCGTGGAGATCAGTCGAAACATTTCTATTATTGCAGGAATCGGCCAGGATGAAGTTGCAGGGGATGAACTTGCCGTTTTCGAGATCCAAAACGACGAAACCGTGGTCACCGAAATGGAAGATCCCACGGCGGACTTGATCGAGCAAAGCTTGTCGGAAACGCCTCTTGAAACGGCATCCGAAGCCATTTCTCTCTTGCCCGATTTGAGTTTGGCGTTGCCCATCCGCAATGGCTTGAAGGGACGTAAAGGTGCCATGAAAGCGGCCTTGCTCAAAGCTTATGGTGGCACAGCGGGAACCGAAGATGCTGTTGCCTTAGGTTTAGAATGGTTGGCCAGGAATCAAAAGTCGGATGGATCCTGGAGCTTGGTCGGCCCCTATCGCGAAGGGGGCGTCAACGAAAACAAGCCGGCCGCAACCGCGATGGCTTTGTTAGCTTTTATGGGGGCCGGAAACACGCACCAAGACGGAAAGTATTTCACGCGAGTCCGCGATGGGATTGCGTATCTTCTAAAGCAACAAGATCGTGAAGGATTCTTTGCAAGTCAATCCGCCGGCAATCAACGAACCTATGCTCAAGCGCAGTGCTCGATAGCGGTATGCGAATTGTTTGGTATGACCGGGGACGAGGAGCTGCGCAAACCTGCTCAGCTGGCCGTGCGCTATGCTGAGAAAGCCCAATCCAAAGGAGGAGGATGGCGATATCAACCTCGTACCGATGGCGACACCAGCGTGACAGGCTGGTATGTGATGGCCTTGATCAGCGCGCGAATGTCTGGACTGGATGTGGATAGCGAAGTGCTCGAACGAGTGCACGAATTCCTAAATACGGTACAGCGTTCCGGAGATTCGAATCAGCCCGAGCCCGAAGGTGAATTGTATGCCTACCAGTCCTATTCCAAAGCGGTCCCCTCGATGACCGCGGAAGGGATGCTGTGTCGGTTGTATCTTGGTTGGAAAACCGATGACGTTCGGATTCAACAAGGGGCCCGCCATTTGGCCGAACGCGTGATTTCCGCAGAGGATGGGCGAATCGCCTACTATTACTGGTATTACGCAACCACCACCCTGCATCATATTGGTGGCCCGGAGTGGGCTCAATGGAACGATGTTATGAAGAACGCACTACCCGCCTTGCAAATCAAAACGGGAAAGGAATCAGGAAGTTGGCCGATCGGTTCCGACCCACACGCTTCCACGGGTGGTAAACTGTATGCTACCTGCATGGCACTGTTTTGCTTGGAATCGTATTACCGACACTTGCCATTGAGCGAAATGGCCCCAAAACCAGCCAAATGATTCAAACTAGTGATTCAGCCCAGTAATCCAACTCAGAAAACCAATGAATAAAAGTACGCTTGTTGACCTCGCCGATTGGAGCGGTGCCGAGAATGGGGATCCCGATGGATCCACCGGCCTGACTACTTCGGGACAATTTGATTCCATCGGAATTTTTGAGACTCTTGGCTGGGCGGCTGCAATTGTTGCGTTGGATGCAATGTCGAAAGCCGCCAGCATCCGAGTCATTCAGGCCGAATGGAATGATATGCTTGGGTCGGTCATCAAAATTGCCGGCTCGACCAGCCATGTCCAGTCCGCTCTCGAAGCTGGTTTTCTGGTGGCAGACGCCATGCATCCCAAAGTGGATCCCAAGGCCGCATCCAAAACGTTGACTCGCTTGATCAACCGACCCGATGAACAAGCGATACGTGCCATCTTGAGTCCTGAAGAGTACAATGTCCTGATCGAACAATTTGTTGTGAAACGTCCCTCCTCCAGCCCCAATGCCATCTCATCCCCCGAAGGAACATTCAGCGTGAACCCACAATCTCAAGCTCTTGGATTTATCGAAACACAAGGCTTTACTGCGGTCTTTGAAGCGATCGACACTGCATGCAAGGCGGCCTCCGTGGAAGTCGTTGGAAAAGAAAAGCTTGGTGGTGGGTACGTGACGGTGGTGATTCGCGGGGACGTAGCAGCCGTGAATGCGGCTGTCGATGCGGCCAAGCCACGAATCGAAGGCTTGGGAAAACTGATTGCCTGCCATGTCATCGCAAGGCCTTCCGCTGCAGCCCTCGGACTGCTTCCAAAGTAAAGTAACGACAACCCATTCTTGTTCGCCAAACACCATGGCCGTTTTCAAAGCGTGTCATTGCTGCGGGCTGATCCATTCCATCCGATTGCTTGAACCGGGGGAGCGATCGGTCTGCACCCGTTGCAAGAGCGTCATCGATCAACCGCGTAACAACCAACGATCGCAAGCCAGAACAGCGGCTGCATCTTTGGCCGCTTTGGCTCTATTTCCCGCAGCGGTCTTTTTGCCCATCTTGGAAATCGAAAAACTGGGGCAGCACCATCAAAGCAGCGTGATCGGTGGCATTCTAGAACTGTTTCAAAGTGGGAACCTGTTGGTGGGAACGATTATTCTTGTGTTCTCGATTGTGTTTCCGTTGGCCAAGATCATTGCGTTGATTGAATTGAGCTGGCTCGGGGCATTGCGTCAACGTCACCAAGCATGGACTTATCGTTGGATGGAACAGATCGGCAAGTGGAGCATGATGGACGTCATGCTTTTGGCGTTGCTGGTCATGATGATCAAGCTCAGCGATCTCGTTCAGTTCCATTTTGGACCGGCCGTGATCGCATTTGCGCTGTGTGTCGCGATGAGTATGATCGCCGCCATATGCTTTGATCCGCATGCGATTTGGGAGAACAAATGAATCCAACGGATGAAGCACCGGACCAAGCGGCTCAGCCCGATCAAGCTCCAATGGCCATCGTGGAATCTGCGGCCACGGTTTCGAGTCGGTTCGTGACACGCTTTTGGTGGTTGACGCTAGCATGCGTTCTCTTGAGCTTAGGGCTCTTTTGGTACGCTCGCCAGCGGGACGGCCAACGGATTCAGATTCAATTCGACGATGGGTTTGGTTTGAAGCCGGACGACCGGCTTCGCTATCGAGGCATTGACGTTGGTGCCGTCGAGCGCGTTGAGCTTAGCGATCAAACGCAGAAGGTTTTGGTGCATGTTCGACTGACTCCAGAAGCGTCCTTCGTCGCCGCAGAGGGAGCAAAGTTTTGGATCGTTCGGCCAGTCTTCTCGCTCGATGCCATTCAGGGGCTGGATACCTTGATCGGCGCCAAGTACCTTGCCGTGGAGCCTGCGCCGCCGAACACAAGGTCGCAAAGCAAGTTTGTGGGCCTAGAAAAGCCACCTATTGTTGTTCCATCGAGCGGTGCGTTGGAGATCATTCTCGATGCGAAGACTCGCGGTGGTCTAGAAAACGGCGCACCGATTTTGTATCGCGGTTTTACGATCGGCAAAGTAGTTCAGGTAGGGCTGGCGAGCGACGCGAGATCGGTCCGAGCCCGGTGCGCGATTGATCCCGAGTTTCGAGAGCTGATTCGAAAGAGTAGCAAGTTCTGGAATCGCAGCGGTTGGCGATTGGATATTGGAATAACGGGCATTAAGCTCGACGCCGACACGCTTTCGCAAATTGTGTCGGGTGGAATTGAAATGGCAACGCCCGCCGATGGCTCCTCCATAGCAAGTACCGGTTATCGCTTTGTTCTTCACGACGCGCCCGAGCCGGAATGGCTCCAATGGCAACCATCGCTTCCCTTTGGAAAGGCCTGGAGTCAATTGGAATCCAACATGCCCCAACCGATTCGAATCGCATTGCGTTGGCAGGAGCGCAGGTATGGTTTCCGCAATAACGAACAGAGTTCCGCTTGGTGTTTACCACTGAGTGACGGAACGGTTCTGAGTTTTTCGGAGCAAGTTATTGCGCCGAAGTCTGCTTTGGCCGGTTCGGCATCCATTGAACTAGCTGGTCTTTCGAGTGTGCTGGATCAAGTGAAGATTGTCTCGGTTGCGAAGCAGGCTGTCATCGAAGGCGTTCCATCGGTCGTGCGATTTACTAGTGATGTCGAACTTCCGGCAGATTTGCCGCGTTGGCCAAGAGATCGGATCGCCAGCGAGTTACCGTTCGAAGTATGCGACATTTTCGTGGCTCAGTCGGATGTGGCGAGTGTCGTATCGATCGACGCTGCAAGATTGAGTGTGATTGAGCAAGGTTGGAAGATCGACGAGACGATTGTACTGAATGCGGATCTGACAGGTTCCCCAGTGGTGTCCGCCGCGTCGGGGCAGATTATTGGGTTGCTGGAAGTCAAAGGATCGATCAGCAGAGTCGTGCCAATTAATTACTGATCCGCAGGCGCTAGCCGCGCTACGGCATCTACTTTCCAATCGGATTGAACACCGAACACCGAACACCGAGCACCGAACACCGAACACCGAACACCGAGCACGAGCACGAGCACGAGCACGAGCACGAGCACGAGCACGAGCACGAGCACGGTTTCACTGAGCACGAGTACGGCATCTGCTTCCTAATACCTAACACCAAAGCGAAACAGGGCCTTGAGCCCGAGTTTCGCAACAGGTTTGGCGTGCTACCCAACCTGGGCAAGCTCTCGCTTCCGTCGAGTTTATCTCGGCGGAGCGCACAACTGAAAGCTACCCAACGGCGCAAACGCAGGCCCCAACCGGGACGAGGCAACGAGGCCCTGTCTTCGTAGTGGACGAGGCAACGAGTCCCTGTCTTCGTAGTGGACGAGGCTACGAGGCCCGGCTGCTTTGGCTTTGGCTTTGGCTTTGGCTTTGGCTTTGGCTTTGGTTGAAGTTGAAGTTGAAGTTGAAGTTGAGGTTGAAGAAGCAGCGAGTCCCCCGTTCGCGCAAAAGCGAACTGGGCCTTGAGTCCAGATTTCGCAAAAGGTTTGGTGCCCTAAACCCGGAGGGGATCCCACACGCAAACGCAGTCCAGGGCTTTGAGCTCCGCGACCGCAAAAGGTTTTGGGGTGCTACCGGAACTGTGCCATCTCTCGCTTCCGTCGAGTTTATCTCGGCAGAGCACACAACTGAAAGCTACCAACGGAAAGCGATGGGACTCGATAGCGCGCGCTGGGTGGCACCGCTTGTTGCAGCCTGTGCCGAACTCGATCCAGCAGTTTTGGCGGAGCAGGATGATTGCTAGCAGAACCTTCGGGCGCTGAATCCTCACCATTCGGGGTCCCAGCCTTGAAGTCCTCCCCTCCTTCGCTGAACTGATTAACTTGCATAATCTGGCGATCTCCCTTTCGTAAATCGAAGACCAATGCCACCCAAGTCGTTTTCCAACAAGGGTTTGGAACTTTTTGGGTGTCAACTTCACGAATTGTATTATCCAAGTGTTTGCATAATCCGAATAGGGGTCATACTTGCATAATGTGTCGCTAGCCCCTATTATCCAAGCACTTGGATAAAATGATATTATCCAAGCACTTGTATACTATTTGTTGAACTGGCCTAGCGGGGCTTATACGTTGGTTGACTACTTGCATCGTTTCTAAAGGTGCTTGATGAAACTTACTA
>JAIYDN010000054.1 GCA_027487485.1 Planctomycetaceae bacterium
AATCGGGTTTGATCGTGGATCAAAGCTCAAAACAATCAGAACAATGGCATGCACCGGAGGACTCGATCGACCGATTTTGGTCGGTGCCCTCGTTTTTTACTCGTCCCCGGTGATGCCGGTCGTTAGCATGGCATAGATTCAGCGCGTCGAAGAGTCGCATTCCTTGCTTCGCTGTTCGATCGTGTTGCCTGCATTTGATTTTTGAACGCTGGGCTCGGCTGAATTGAATCGGAGTGTTGACCACGGATGACACAGATCAACACGGATGAAACACAGAACGCAAGCGGCTGTCGAACGCTGCTTGATTTGATTCCACAGTGCATTGCATTTCGATTCGAGACAGTGCTCAATGAATTCAGCGCAGACGGTCTGCTTTGGCTAAACGACGCTGCAGACTTCTGAACAAGGAACGATTCTGCAGACTCAATGCTCTTGCCATGGGGCGACTTGTGTCGTAACCTGACAACTGCATGAACGTTGAACTCGGATGAAGTTGCGCGTGAAACAGTTTTCAGACAAAGGCGCTTGGAAATTGCGAGTGACAGAATCGCAGTGAAACACAAATGCTAACAATGCAATGCACCGGAGTTGGCGAACAGCCGGTTTTGACATGGACTATCACTCGCGCCAACCCGGTGATTGCGAGCGTTATCGTAGAAAGCAGAATGCGACTCCATCCCCGAAGACTGTTTTGCAATGTTGCGGGTGACTTTTACGCAACTGGCGAAAACCCAAAACCGGGTGAGTCGCGTTCCTGTTGGATGGGTGATTGTTTGACGTGTCACGGACCTGAATCGCAAGCGCAGGAATTGCTCGCAGAACTCAATAGCGAAAACACGACTACCTATTTTGTACGCCAGCCGGAAACAGAGATCGAAACAGAACGTGCGTGCAGAGCAGTTCAGTATTGCTGTGTTGATGCTTTGAGATATGCAGGACAGAATGCTGCTATCATACACAGGCTCGGAAACAACCCAGCCCAATGTGATTACTTGATCGCGAATGACGGCCGAATGGTGTATTGTCTTGACGAGAAAGGCGAACTTCAACCGTGGGCCGCAGAAATTCGGGCCGCAATTGGAATGGGTATCGATATTCGGTCGGTGCCAACTGAATAAGATTACGATAACAATCCATTGCAGCTAAGTGGCGGGTCGTCCGCCTGGACTTTTAGAAACATTACTTGCCGCCACTAGCTGAATGGCGACGTTCTGTCAAAGAGGAAGAATGACACACAATCGCAAGACGGCTTCAGTCCTTGCCACAATACTTGCAGCCATGGCGATCGTAGCGTCATGGATTGTTTTCACGTTCCTCCCGATTTCGCCCGAACGACTGACACTTACTTCGGTTTGTTTCGTGGTTGGCTTTGTCTGTTCGTTCGTTCTTTATCTTGTGGTTACAAGACTGCCCGACAAACATTGGGTGCGATTAACTACTTCTTCGCTGTTCGTTCTGTGTGCATCCATTCCGATCATATCGGCGGTCGTGCCCCGGATTACCTATTCGAGATTCGGCTTCACCGTGTACGGCGCCACACCCGTTCCCTTTCTTGACATAACGATCAATCGGCAAGGATTTCTTTGGTTTCGTCCCAAGACGCATCAAATCACTCGCGAGGAACTTGAGTCACTCATCTCGCCGGGTGTCGACATTGTGGTCGTTGGTATCGGATGGGATAGCATCGCTCAACTGACCGATGAAGCGAGACTACTCGGTAATGCAATTGATCTGCGTGTATTGCCAACTCCCGTGGCATATGCCCTGTACAATAAACTTAAGTCCGAGGGACGCAGCGTAGTGCTCCTCGCGCACAGCACGTGTTGACACTGCAAAAGATGACAGAACAAAAAAATGCACGCGAGTTGCGGATCGCGCGATTCCTGATGGCAAGTCACTTGGCCGCAACCGCGTGATTTTAGCCGTTCGTGCAGTAAGGAGAAACAAATTGCCCATCAAAACACTTCTTACTTCAATTCTATGCGTACTTGTGTTGAGCTTGCAATGCCTTGCAAACAACAATCTCTTTCTGCCGGGAGATGCATTCTTTCCCACTGTAATGACGAAGGATGACGTGATTCGGTTTGTTTCGACACGTTCGCACGAACGTACGATAACTTACAAAGCTATCGACAAGCACGGTGGAGCGCTTTGTGGCTGGGCAGGTTTCAATCGGGCAAGGATCGGGACTGCCGACGACCAATTTGCGGAAAACCTACAGAAGGCCTATGATCGACTTCGTGAAATTCAGCCACGTATGCTCAAGGAATCAAAAGTTAGCGACAAACTTGAACTGATCGAGACTAACAGCATGCGAGTACTATTCTATCCTAAGGATTTTGATTTTAAGGAATATCACCTAGGCGTAACTTACAATGAAAATTGGATCGAGCAAATCGAGCAGTTCGGGCACGATCGTAAACACATTCAATTCAGTTCATTGGTCGACAAATCGGAAGCTGTTGCACATTGTTGGCGCGACGGTTCGCTGATTCCGGCGATGCCGGCAACGATTCCAGACATCGAAGTTGATCAGAAAGAACAACCTGCCATCAACATAGAATGCCCTGTAAAGGCTATCGTTCTTGCTAACGGAACATTGGAAGAGTTCTTCGATTCTGATGGAGAAAAGTACTTACGGATTTACGTCGTGACTTCCGAGGGGATCGAAGAATGG
>JAIYDN010000071.1 GCA_027487485.1 Planctomycetaceae bacterium
CTTAGGTCCTGAATTCAGTGTGTTCCGTGTGTTCCGTGGTTCCAGAATGCTGTTCTTGACTCGTTTTTTTAAACCACGGAAAACACCGAACACACGGAAAGGGAGCCGAGCCTTTCTTGTGTCCTGAATTCAGTGTGTTCCGTGTATTCCGTGGTTCCAGAATCGGTTCTTTCATTGATAGTTGGTTTCGGTTTGGTTAGCTGACCAAACGTGTCACCTAGATCGTTTCTTTTATTCATGGACGCCAGCATTGCCTAATGCTAGCATTGAATCTCGCCGATAACGAATCTTGTGAATCGCACCATGAATCATCCCCTGAAAACGCTCGATCTGCTAGCTCAGCAGATCCGAGAAATGGAAACCGCCAATCGCCCTTCGGTGGAAAGCATCGGGAGCGGGTGCGCGTCCATGGATCGCTGCTTGCCTAACCGTGGGTACGCGTGCGGCAGCATGATCGAACTGGTTCGGACCGCTCCGGGGTCAGGGCTGTCGTCCCTTGCTTTCATGATCGCCAAAAAAGCGATTGAGAAGGGAAAGTATCTGCTGGTTCTGGATTCTCAGAAGCAACTTTACCCACCTGCCCTGCAATCCTTAGGCGTACCGTTAGAAAGAGTCATTGTGCTCCACCCTGGTAACCACACCGACGCGGTATGGGCTATGGATCAAGGTCTTCGATGTTCTGCGGTGGGAGCCGTGATGGCTGAAGTTGGCCATTTGGAAGACCGCGTGGCGCGACGACTGCAACTGGCAACCGAACAAGGCGGAGGACTTGGCATTTTGCTCCGAGATCGATTGGCTTCGCGATCCCATCCAAGTTGGGCGGATATACAATGGCTCGTGCGAGAAGCTCAAGAGAGCCCAGCCGCGGGCTCAGATGCATCGGTCGATTCACCGCGGTGGCTAGACCTCATGCTAACACGTTGCGTGGGTGGACGCGTCGGGGCTCGACTGACGATCGGTATGGATGCGAACGGACAATGGGTGGAAGCACCAATCAAGAGCAAGGCGAATCATGAACAAGCGAGTACTTTGCGTTTGGCTGCCGAACTGGCCAAGCCAGCGAGTCGCCGTCGCGAAGTGGCAGGCTAACCCGACCGAGGCCCCGCATCCAATAGGACCGGTGATCCTTTACGCTCGCGATGCGCGCCGCGGCCAAATCGTGGTTGCAGCCAATGCCACCGCTCGCGGGTTAGGTATCACGACTCAGATGCCTTTGAGCCAAACAAGCACGCTTTGCCCGGACGCGGAACGTCTCGAACATGATCCTCAAGCCGACTTGGAAGCCCTGTGTTCCCTTGCGGAATCGGCTCAATGCTTTAGCCCGATCGTAGGCATCGAAACCATCGACCAACAGGCGTGGGCCGGTAGATCACTGCATCAACCCCAAGGAATTTTTCTTGATGTAACAGGGATAGCGCCACTGTTTGGCAACGAGATGCTTCTAACAAATACAGTCCACCAATGGTTCGCAAGCCAAGGCTATCTGGCAGCGATCGGGCTGGCTAGCAGCATGGGGGCCGCGTGGGCCATCGCCAACTACGGATGTCGATCTCAAATAGCAAAGGACTTGGAATCCTACGAACGCGATTGGAAGGTACCTCATTCGTACCGAAACACCTCCATCGTTGGCCAAGACGAGCCAATCGGGCCCGCCACTTTTGGCCTACCGGTTGAATCGCTCAGGCTGGACCACGCCACCGTGACCAAGTTGATGCGATTAGGAATTCGAAAGGTAGGGCAACTGATCGAACTGCCTCGGGCCGGCTTAGTCTCTCGATTCGATGCCAAGATCCTGGAACGTATCGATCAAACCGTTCATGCAAGACAAGAGCCAATCCAATCGCTTCATGATGCTCCATCGCTTGCAATCGAACATACCTTGGAACACCCAACGCCCATGCGTGAGACCATCGATTCGGTAATCCAAGACCAACTGAATCAATTGATGACAGCATTGGACGAAATAGGACATGGCGTCATACGGCTCGTCTGCCGAATCGTCTTAGAGTGCAATTCGATCTCGGTGGAAATGGAAATGAAGCCCATCGATACGCAACCTACTTCCGAACATCCCAAGCAAGACGTTCGTATCTTTCAGATTGGGCTCTATCAACCTTCCAATGATCCGAAACACTTGATGTGGTTGCTAGCGGGCCAATTGGATGCCAACTTAGAAGGGGGCCGCATCAAAAAAGGCATGGGGAATTTCTGGGTAAAGTCAATCGGTATTCAAGCCACGCAGACCGCACCCATCGTATGGCAGCAAACCAATTTGTTTGAACGCGATGCTCTCTCACATCGCGACACGATCGCGAAACTGATTGATGGTCTCAGTTCTCGCCTAGGTCGAAAGGCCGTGGTGGCTCCAACGCTTCATCGCAATCCCCAACCGGAACTCGCTTTCTCTTGGCGTCCGCTTACAGGCTGGCGAAAAGATGGGCAAATACAAGAAACCAAACGCAAGCTTGCGAAGGCTCCTAAACGAAATTTTGCGGATGAGCTAGGCCTTGAACCGACCTCGAACGAAGCGTGGCGCCGACCAACGCGACTGATCCAACCACCCCAGAAAATCGAAGTCGTTTGGGATGCCATTTCCAATCAACCCAGCACGGTACGATACCGTGGCGATGTTCAATGCGTCCGAGAAACCAGCGGCCCCGAACGAGTCGATAGCGGATGGTGGCAAGGGATCACCCAACAGCGCGACTACTATCGCGTGAAGCTGGAAAGCGGCCCATGGTTGTGGATTTATCGCGACCGAAGAAATGCGACATGGATGCTCCATGGAGAGTTCGACTAGTTTAGATAGCTAGCTTACTCAGCGATTGTCCTGGATAGCGTCTCGGTACGCTGGCTTTTGTCCTATTGACCCATACCGAGCAAATCCTTTATCACCGCCGGTTGTATTCGCTTTCTCGCTCAACCCAATGATTCCTTCGAGGTATCAGCCATGCTGTTATCGATAGTGCTACCCGTGTACAACGAACAAGAGGTGCTGCCCGCACTTTTTGCTGCGTTACCACCTGTCCTAGAAAGAATCGGTTGCTCGTACGAACTCATCTTTATCGATGATGGTAGCCGTGATAACACTCGATCGATCCTGAACGAACATGCCGCGAAAGACGACCGAGTCAAAGTGCTAGCTTTCAGCCGGAATTTCGGGCAACAAGCCGCGATCACCGCCGGACTCGATTTTGCCAATGGCGACGCGGTAGTCGTGATGGATGCCGACTTGCAAGATCCGCCCGAGTTGCTTGAAACCATGGTCGAGCAGTTTAAAAAGGGCTTCGACGTCGTTTCGACACAACGAATTTCCCGCGAAGGTGAGAGCATTTTCAAAAAGGCCACAGCAAACGCTTTTTACTCCTTTATGAAAAAAGCAGTGGATGAACGATTGCCAGCCCAGTGTGGTGACTTCCGACTTTTTAGCCGAGGTGCAGTGCAAGCGATTCGAAAGTTTCGCGAGCAGCATCGCTTCATGCGTGGCCTGGTGGCTTGGCTTGGACTGCGTGAGACAATTGTTCGCTTTCATCGTCCAGCTCGGGCGGCAGGCGAAACCAAGTATCCACCTTGGAAGCTAGTGAAGCTAGCGTGGACTGCGATCTCTTCGTTCTCTGCCATGCCGTTACGGATTTGCCTTTCCGCAGGGATCATGCTCACATCGTTCGGCCTGGCTTACTCCGTTTATGCTATTTACGCAGCCTTATTCATCAAGTCGACGACTCCAGGTTGGAGCTCGTTGGTGTGCTTCCAGTTGCTGTTCAATGGCGCTACGCTGACAGCGGTTGGATTGGTCGGCGACTACGTGGGGCGAATTTATGATGAAGCCAAACAACGGCCTTTGTATGTGCTTGGCGACTCGGTCAACGTGGACTCGTCCGGCTGCGCTCACCGAGTCGTATGGATCAATCCCCCCGATGCGACCGAAGCCGATGCTCCGCATGTGTATCGGTTTGAAGAAGCAAAAGCGAATCCAGCGCGCTACCGAAAATCTGCATAGCACGGAACAATGATGAAAAGTGAGCGTTGGCACTGGTTTCTACTGATCTTGGTTGGCATTAGTCTGTTTTCGGTTCGGCTTGGGAACACGCATTTGTGGGACCAGGACGAAGGCTATTATGCAGCCGCTGCTTCCGAGATGTACGCCAAGAACGATTGGGTCGTCCCCTCCTTCAACGGGGAATTGTTCGCTCACAAACCGCCCATGATGTTTTGGGGGATGATGCTTGGCTTTTCTGGGTTCGGAGTTTCAGAACTGGGGGCTCGGTTCGTCTCCAGCTTATTCGGAATAGGCACGATTCTTCTAACGTATCAATTGGCCAGACGTCTGTTCGATTCGCTCACGGGGCTGATGTCCGGTCTTGCCATCGGATCTTGCATCATGTTCACCATGGTCGCAAGGTCCGCCACTGCCGACGCCCACTTGACGTTCTTTGTGTTGCTGTCGCTTTCAATTTGGATGAATGGCTACTTGAGTGCGATTGGCTTGAATCGCGATGCAAAACTTCGGTCGATGCCTTGGCTTGTTTGGATTGCGGCTTACGCCGTGATGGGATTGGGCGTGCTTGCGAAAGGGCCGATTGGCTTTCTTTTTCCAATGGCTGTTATTGGGTTGTTCCTGCTTAATGAACAAGAGCGTTCCGCGATGGTCTCCAAATCAGCAGGGGCAAGGCTGTGGCGAACGATCGAGCCCTACATGCCAATCTCCTTTTTTCAAACTCTTTGGCGGATGCGTCCAGTGACTGCCGTCGTTTGCATTCTCGCTGTGGCGGGGCCCTGGTACTGGTGGGTACAAATACGAACAGATGGAGCGTTTCTACGAGAGTTCATCGGGATCCATCACATGGGCCGATTTTCTGGCGCTATGGACAATCACAGTGGACCGATTTATTACTACGTCATTGCATGCTTGGTTGGAATGTATCCCTGGTCGGCGTTCGCCATTCCCACGCTCATCCATGTCTTTCGCGAATGCGTTTCGCCAGTCCGGTCGATGGCTATGCGATTTGTCGTATGCTGGGCGGCGGTATACTTGGTTATCTTTTCGCTGGCCGGGACAAAGCTGCCGAATTATGTTCTGCCTGCGTATCCAGCTCTTGCCATTTTCTGCGGTCGATTCTTTGCCGTTTGGATGACCGATATTCGAAGCGTCAATCCAAAGTGGCTTCATCTTGGTTGGGCATTGATGATCCTAATTGGTTTTGCCATCACGCTTGGTTTTCCCGCAATGAGCTTCGTTGCCTCCGAGGGCAAAACGATGCTCGATCGATTCGGGCTAGACTCCATTTCTCAACAACGCATAGCTTGGTTTGCACTGGCAGGAGTACCGTTATGCCTGTTTGGAACGCTAGGCTGGTTCGCGTTGGGGCAAGGCAAATGGAAACTCTCTGGCGTTGCGTTCACTTTGGGAGCCATCGCATTGATTGGTCTGATGACTCAGTTTGTTGCTCCTCAGGTCGACCGTTGGCAGGGTGCTCAGCGAATGGCTGAAAGTTTTGGGCTAGAACAACGTGCGCTGGGCTTTGTTTCAGTCCCTTCGGAATCCGACAACACGATTGTTGTCCTGGGGCAATTCAGACCCTCCTTGGTTTTTTACTTCGGCCAAGTGGTCCACTTCAGTAGCTCGAACGATGATGCGATTGAAATGACCAAAAGCAGTCCTGAGTCCATGTTGATCACGACAGAAGAACATCTTCAAGAATTGCAGAACCAACTACCTCAACATTCGCAAGTGATCGAAAGGCTTGGTAGCCTTCCAGGTCAGGACAAACTTCTTGTGGTAGGGCCAGAAACGATTCGACGTTAATCCGGTTCATGAACGCACACGTTCAGCAAAAGCCAATCGGCAACTCGGGCGTATCGGCAGGAAAGAAAGCAACGCTTGATTGGCCTTAGAGCCGCTTTCGGTCTGCGGTCGATTCGTCGGCCCAATGAAAGTCTACGATATCCGCTTGCTCCATCTGCCATGTATAGAACGCTGGAGCGTCATCAATCAATGCGGGAAAGTCGACAATACCCTCGTGAGCGGATCTCAGAATGACACCCAATTGCTCAAGCTCGCTGACGTACTCTTCCAAATGAGCTGATTCGATTTTCAGATCCTCTTGGATCTCGATGATTTCGGCATCGTAAACCTGAAATCGCGACTTCCCTTCATGGCGGCGCAGCATCCGACGAAGATTCGATTTGCGTTCGGTTAACTCACGGTGCGCCAATGAAATGTCCGTCACAATCAAACGAAGAAGCGGAAGCATGGACTTCGCTTGTTCGATGGTGAAAATCTGGCCTGTTTTCGTGGTCATCTGGAAATTTGCCCGAGTTCAAATTGCGGATACAGTCTTGCGCACATCGAATTGGTTGACAGACGATAACGACAGGAATGCGATTCGAAAAGTTCACTTCTTGGAATAGATGGCTATCCCGAAAAACTCCGGGGCGATGAATTCACAAAAACACGACTTCACGGAGAATTAACGCTCCATTAACTTCTATACCACGGTTTTCCATTGTTGTTCAGATTATCCGGCATTCAACTGCGGTTCGGACCAGAAAGTCGGGAATTTCGGCCCAACCGAGACGGTGAACTCCTCGCAAACCTGTTCTACCAAATCAGCGGTGATTCGCTGGCACTTGCGCACAGCCCCTGCAACCAACGCAAGCCCTGCAATCTGCACAATCCGTCGTGGAATGCCATCGCTGAGCTCTTGAATCCGAGTGATCGACTGGGCATCAAATAGATCCTCCCGTCCACCTTCGCGACTGATCGCGAACTCAAAATAGTCTGCTGTCTGTCCCAAATCCCAAGGTGGCAGTTCGATCTTGAGATCACACTGTTCCAACAACCAACGAGGCAAATTGACGATTGCCTCATCATCCACACTGATCACAGTGCTCCAATGAGCTTTCGAACACCAAAGCTTGGATAAGGCACTTACGGCTTGGTCTTGAAGATCGACAAAATTGTCCAAAAGCAAAAGGGTGCGGTGCCCAATCGATGTCCTCGAAAACAAGTAGTCCTGCACTTCCGTCCAACAAGCGTTTGAGCTGCCTTGGTAGGTAAGCCCAAGAGCTGCCGCCACACGAAAGGCGATGTTTTCTTCATTGACACAGCTCATGTCCACTAGCACAACTTGTTCCCGAGGAACATGCGCATTTCTTCTGGCCGAAAAATATTCCAGCAAAGTGGATTTACCCACTCCCGATGGCCCTAAAATCATCCCAAACTTTTTGCGTTGATCCGCTAAAAACTCGAGTCGCGCCATGGCCTCTTCAATCGTCCCACCCGTAAAAACCCCACGTTGAGTGCCAGACAAAACAAATGGTGAACGATTTAACTTCCAGTGGCTGAGATAACTCATGATCCCTCCCTTTGCACGTGCGACCAACCCAAGTCCATCATTGGTTCTCGGCTTTAGTTCGCAGGCGGGTCCATCAAATCCGATACCGCCCCCCCACTTTTTTAAAAACATTTTCATTTTTTCTTAAGTGCCGCACGACGCAGCTTGCGTAAAACCCTCCGAATCTCAGGTTCTTCACTCAAGCGTGATGGTCACAACCCAACTTTCATATTAAACTCGTAATCATGATTGGACCTATTTTTCAACGCGAAACGGCTACCTTGCCCCGTCGAGGTCGGCACTTTGTAAACCGAGTTGTGTTTGCAATGATGCTGTTCGCAATCGTGTGCACGACTTGGCTTCTGCTTGCAGGTATTCAACCGGTCCAAAACGCCGGCGATCTTGCACGCTTTGGAGTGCTGATCTTTCAATTGATCGCACCTTTTCAGCTGATTGTTTTGCTGTTTGCTTCCGCGTTGGCTGGGTCGACCGCAGTCAGTCATGAAAAAGACAAACAGACTCTGTTGCTGTTGCTGATGACATCTTTGAGCAACACCGAAGTCGTTCTCGGCAAAATCGGCGCTGGACTACTTACAAGCGTGAACGCATTCCTGGCCTCGATCCCGATCGTTTTTGCAATTACCCTGCTGGGCGGGGTTTCTATCGAACAAGTCATCGCATGCACCTGGATCACCGGGTGCACCCTAGTCACGAGCGCTTCCTTGGGCGCGACCATTTCGTTTTGGCGTGAAAAAACCTTTCAGTCCATCGCGGTCACCATGCTGACGATCGCCTTGTGGCTAGTCTTCGGCGAATGGATTGCCTCGGGAAGCATTCGTGCCATCGATCCCCAATGGGCCAACGTCGTCAGCCCACTACGAGCGGTTTGGGATGTATCGCAACCGATCGCCTCAAATCAAATCCTACCGATGGGCATTCCCATCGGAAACGCACTGCTGGCTGGTTTATTTATCTTGATGATTGGCTTTTGCCTAATGGCACTTTCCATCGTCATGTTGCGTCAATGGAATCCTTCCAAAGAACGACGTTCCACCACGCCAGAATCGGAAGAGCCCGCAATGGCTACGTCAGAATCTACACAAATCGATTCCTCCGAACGCATCGTAAAACCATGGAAGAGCCGCGCTCCGAGACGTGTTTGGAACAACCCTGTCCTGTGGCGTGAAATACGCACTTGGGCCTATGGAAGAAAAGTTCTCTTCATCCGAATGGCCTATCTGGGTATCGCTCTTTTGGTCGGACTAGGCTTGTCGCAAAGCATCGACAGCGGCGTGGCACTGCAGTCCACCTCGTTTCAAGAAGAACTAGTTCCGACCGCAGTTTCGATCGTAGCCCCGTTCCTTGTGCTTTCTCTTATCATCATCAACGCTCTTGCGGTGAACTCCATCACGAACGAACGCGACGCAGGTGCGTTGGATCTATTGCTTGTTACCGAAATCTCGCCACTGAACTTTCTCTTCGGAAAGCTAGCGGGGGTTCTTTACGTTACCAAAGAAATGGTGATTGCACCAATCGTCCTTTGTGGATTCATGTGGAGCCAATCCGCGATGACCACAGAAAACTTGATTTTCACTTGTGTCGCGCTGCTGGTTATGGATCTGTTCGTCTCCATGCTCGGCATCCACTGCGGCATGATCTATTCACAAAGCCGAGTTGCCATCGGAACGAGCCTTGGAACTGTTTTTTTTCTCTTCTTGGGTGTTGCGACTTGCATGCTCATCATGCTGATGTTTCGCGGCTCCTTCGGACGACAACTCGCACCATTCCTCTTCATCATCCTGGGTGGTGGTACAGGTCTTTATCTTGCTATCGGTAGTCGTAACCCGTCTCCCGCAATTACCATAAGCTCGTTCTTGCTCCCTTTCTTAACCTTTTTTGCCATCACCAGCTTCATCCTTCGCGATCAAGAACTCACTGTTTTCAGTGTCGTGTCTTGCTCCTATGCGTTCGCTACCGCTGCGATGATGATCCCTGCTCTAAGCGAGTTCGATTTTGCATTTGGCAGATCGCGAACCGTCGATGAAGACTGAACAAATGCTCTGGATTCCTAAATTAGACGAACTAAAACGTGAACGAAGTTAGTTGGATTGCTTGGTTCCTTTCGGTCGGCTCGCTGATCTTGATGCTCGGACTTTCCGCTCTTTTTTCCGCAAGCGAAGCAGCTCTCTTTTCGCTTACAACGGCGCAAAGATCGCAACTGGACCTAAAACGTCGCAGCGAAAAGTCGATCGATCAACTACTTACCAATCCATCGCAGTTGCTTTCTTGCATCCTTCTGTGCAATCTTTTTGTCAACATCACATTCTTCGCTGTTGCAAACGTTGTTTCGACTTGGCTAACCAAGAAAGAATCGTGGGCTGGCTGGTCTGTCGCATTTGGATTCATCACCGTCGCCGCTGTCATCCTGTTCGGTGAATTGCTTCCCAAAAGCCTGGGTGTACTCGCCCCACTTAAAATAGGTCGCGTTGTTTCCATTCCGATGTCCTTCGTCATGACGATAGTAAAACCCATCGCTATCGCAATGCAATGGATCAACGACGTATGCCGCCGCCTTATCTGGCCAGGTTTGGTCCCCGAATCCGTTCTCGAAACAGCAGACCTAGAACGTGCTATCGAACTTAGCGAAACCGACTCCAAAATGATCGACTTGGAGAAAGGAATATTGCAAAACATACTCCAACTTTCCAACATTCAAGCCCCCGACTGGATGCATCCGCGCAGCCAGTTTCATTGCATCACTCTGCCTGCTACACCTTCCGACATAACAGACTGGCTCGAACTGCACGGCGATGAAACAAAAGATGAACCCCACGAAATTGTCCTGGTACTCTCTCCCTCCGACGGGGAAATCGTTTCAACCACGACCCTAGAATCCATTCATGATGCTGCCGCAAAAAGCTCTACTCCTCAAACAAGCCCCGCTCTGTACGTCCCATGGTGCGCAAGCTTGGCAAATGTCCTTCAACTGTTGCAAAAACAAGGACTTCAAGCAGCGATCGTGGTCAACGAACGCGGCGACACTATCGGAGTTCTTTTCTTGGACGATGTTGTTGAAGCCGTTTTCGCAAGCTCTTCCAATTCATTTGATACCATGGGCCGTCCCTCCTTTGCAAAAACGGGCGAAGCAAAATGGGAAGTAACAGGAGCTACGCGAATCAAACAACTGGAACGATCGCTCGGTATTAAATTACCTGAGTCTCGCGATGCGACCATCGCAGGAGTTCTTCAAAGCCAACTAAGACGAATCGCGGTAACGGGCGATAAAGTAGACTGGGGGCAATTCACCCTTTTGATCACTCATGCTCCGCGGCGCGGCGAAATGCTAGTTCAAATCACCAGCTCCGAAATCGATATCAGCCTTGACGAATCAGGAGGAATCGAGTGATTCTTCCAATTCTATTGATTCTCGGCGCGTCTGTCCTAAGTGCCTTCTGTAGCGGTGTCGAAACAGGACTTTACCGAGTACCTCGTATGCGTTTGGTCCTGGACGCCGTCGATGGTTCTCGCGTGGCTCGCGGTCTACTCTGGCTAACAAACCATCCCGGACTGTTTGTGTCGACTCTACTGGTCGGAAACAACATTTCCAATTACATATTCCCCGTGGGGGTAGCTTGGCTGCTTCTTGAACTGCTTGGCTACGACGACCCTCGGTTCAACGTTGCATTCAGCATCCTAAGCACACCGTTCCTGTTTATCTTCTGTGAACTCTTGCCAAAAAGTCTGTTCCATCAAAAACCACATTACTTACTTCAGCGCACTGGATGGCCATTATTTTTCCTCACAATCATCAGTCTGCCACTGACGTGGACTCTCTATTTCATCAGCCGCTGGCTACAGCATATTCTCGGCGAAGAACCACTCAGAATTAGGCCAGCCCTTGCCCGCCGTGAACTACGTCAAGTACTTGAAGAAGGTGAGCAAGCCGGACTGCTGGAGCCTGCCCAACGAGACCTAGTCCAAAACATGTTCGCGTACGGAAGTGAACCAATATCCAGATATTGCATGCCTCTTCGAGGCCTAAAGTCTGTTTCTCTCGACTCGCCTATTGAAGAGACACGTCAAATCGGACTCAAATCAAAACAAACTCTCATTCCCGTCCTTCACCCCAAAGACAAGCGATTGGTCGGGTATTTCGAAGTAACCAACCTCAAAAATATTTCCAGCCCCCCAAAACTAAGACCACTACAAACCTTCAACGAAAACACCGGTCAAATTGCGGTCTTAAACAAAATGGTATCTGAGAACTGTAGCCTTTGCCGAATTGTCAATAACGAGAATCAAATCGTCGGAATCGTCCTCCGTGACCGTCTCGTGTTTCAAATGCTGCAACGAACTTAGACGCGTCACTGAATAATCAACGAATCGCCAAGCTTCCTAGTCAAACAGCTTCTCACCTGCTGTTAGCTCTTCTTTCTTTAGCTTGCCTTCGGCGTTGTTCAATACCGAAAGTGGATCTAGCTGCATCCAGGCCGGGGCCACCGATATCAATGTCGCCGCTAACTGTGCGCCTTGAACCACCCACAAAATCATACCCGTACCTACCACGGTACTAAACATCACCGACTCAAACGAAGATGACTTCGCCTCGATCGACTCGTCTTGCTCCTTCTGCGATGCGTTGGAGAAATTGATCATCTCGTCGTCAGAACTCTTATGCGTTTCAAAGTGATGCTCCTCGCCCCGGCGACGCAACATGTTATGCCCCACACTGGATTCCGAATACGATCGACTCGAAAGTTCCATGAACGATGCCAAGGCAAGCTCCTTCTTCTCTTCCACCATGGCTAAGACCAGCTCCGTCGCTACCGTGGCCTCTGGCCCTGTACCACTGACCACGATCACCTCTTGGACAACTTGCTCGGTTGCCTGAGTTGCCTGCTCAACTCCTCCAATGGGAACCGGAGCCGCGTCGCCACTGCTTGTGCTACTTCCGCTATCGCCAGTACCACTGTTGCTGCCTCCGCCATTGTCCCCTGGCAAGTTGTCCGGCAACAACACATTGATCGAGATCGTTATCGGCTCCGATCGCAGTAACCCATCAAATGCCTGATAAACGATATCCACGGTTCCGATGAAAC
>JAIYDN010000064.1 GCA_027487485.1 Planctomycetaceae bacterium
CGTGTACGCATACCTTCACGACCACGCCGGATTGATTGAATCGTACGCACCTTCGTTTTCACTTGCGGCATGGCGTCTCGTTCACGAATATGAACCACCCGAAGAAGACGGGTAACAAAACCATGCAGCGAAGTGGCCGATCGGCGGCGCTCGACTTTAGAAACTTTTTTGGCGGCCACTCGCTGATGGTTGCCGTTATCCGCCTCAAATTCATTATATGAATGACACCGAACCTACACGCCTACGATGTGACGGTATTCAGTACCGCGGTGGCTTCATCGAAACGCGACTTGTTCACGCCAAGCACATCAACTTGGAGGCATGGTCGATTGATCCTGACGCCTTGAACGCAAACGCCAAGTGGGTGACTGATGTTTCTGATTCGGCGGTGACTGGCAACGTAGAACTCGAACTTGATTTGCGTACGGCAATGGACCTCACTGAATCATTGCACGAATTTGTTGCCATTGAATCTGCTGCGAACGGGACAGAAACTAACTGTGATGAATGCGGATCGCGGTTCCTGTCGTCACTAGCTACAATGTCATCGCTTTGTCCAGAGTGTTCGCATTACTTGTACAACAAGCCAAACTGCGCACATTCGTTTCGTGACGGCCGATGTCGCCGTTGCGGATGGGACGGATCGGTGTCCGAATGTGTGGCCACGATCAAAGGCACCACAAAGAGCGGATAACCAAGCCATGCACGCCGAGCACGCGATCGGCCGTTTTTCACATGGATGCCTTGCTCGCGCGTGCCGGGTGATGGCAAACGTTATGTCGGAAGAACTGGAGGACTGAGTTACGAGCGATGCTACTTGAAGCTGCAATAGGCGACGCGTTTGGTGCCGGTTATGAGTACGTCCCGCACAAGGGCATTCATAGTGTTGACAAACTTGTCTACGTGCAGCACCCACGACATCGCGATACAAAACCTGGGATGTATACGGATGACACACAAATGTCGCTCGCGATTTCGGAGCTTTTGCTCTCTGGCGACGATTGGAACGCATACAATATTGCTGAGCGATTTCTGACTTGTTTTCACCGTGATCCCCGCGGGGGATATGCTAAGGGGTTTCAAGGGTTTCTGACCGAAACAAAATCTGCCGATGCGTTCTTGGCCAACATTCGTTCAAACTCTGACAAGAGCGGTGCTGCCATGAGAGCTTCCGCAATTGGCCTGTTACCAGATGTCAAGCAGGTCGTCGAGTATTCAACCGTGCAAGCGTCTGTCACACACAACTCTGAAGATGGGATAAACTCGTCTATTGCCTCGTCACTGATGGTTCATTACTTCGCTTACGCATTTGGTTCGCGAAAGCGATTGCCTCACTGGATAAACTCGAACGTTGACGGAACTTGGTCGAAACCTTACGAAGAAAAAGTTGGCAGCAAGGGCTGGATGAGCGTCTCTGCGGCAATTACGGCAGTTGCGCGTAACGACACGCTTTCCGGCTTGCTAATGGATTGCATCAATTTTGGTGGTGATGTCGATACAGTTGCGACAATAGCAATGGCTGCAGCCTCGTGTTCGGATGAATATAAAAAAGACATTCCCAACGCATTGACTACTGGACTAGAAAACGGTCGATACGGTAGAAATTACATCGAAAAGTTGGATGTTGGCTTGGCCAAACTCATTGCACGCTGACCCATAAAACGACATAACAATGGCATGCACACGAAGCACTCGGTCGACCGTTTTGACTTGCGTTGAGTCAACTCCTCGTGCTCGGTGATACCGGTCGTTCGCGTGACGGCGAGAAGTCGAGAATACCATGCCCGAAGAACCGTGGAAGAAAACGCTAAATTGCTTGGCCGTCATGCTAAGTTGTGACACACCTTTTACTCTTCGATTCGCTGTCGATGTCTTCGAAAGAGCGATTGCATCTGCTCGACTCGAGTCACTTTCGGAGTCCCTTTCGTTTAGCTCGGCGATCATTAAGAACGACACGTATTCTTACATTCAAGTCCATATGAGTTACAACATCGGAACCGATGGATTCCTAAAATGGGATCAGGATGGACAGATCATAGTTGTCGAGATTGACATCAGAACTAGACTTCCCTTTCGCTGGCTGTGGGAAGAATCTCTTGAATTTGATGACATTAAGGGCGATCTACGCGGAAAGGCGTTCAAACAGATACGAGACACATCGCTTTTTGCAGCATGTGACGATACGCATCCTCTCACATCCACCCTTTGCAACTATGGAAATTCGAAAGCAATGGAGATGTACTCCGAGATGATCCCCGCTATGATTGATGCAGGAGTACTTCCTTGTATGCAAGATTTTGATGCTAGAGATTGAAGAGCGTTCAAGTCAAAGCGCGAACAAAATGTTGGACCGAAGCCCCCGTCGGTCCGTTTCAAGATGGAAGCCTTGTTGGCGGGGGCTCGGTCAACATAGGCGTTCGCCGAAAAAGGAAAATCAATGGTGTATGAACGCTTTAAAGACTTTCATGAGCGTCTCATCCAGACTGGTGTTGCGACAACTAAATCGATTCTTGGGTGCAGTGACGCTGAGATATCGACCCTGGAAACACGATACCAATTTGTATTGCCACATGCCTACCGCGAATACCTTTCCAAGATGGGCCATAAATCTGGACGCTTGCTAACGCACGACCACTACGCGGCGACATATGAATGGGTGCTTGGGATGACCGATGGATGTCGTCAATTGCGAGACGAAATCCGAGATTGCAAGATGCCAATCCTACCTGCGGACGCTCTAGTGATCGTTGGTCGGCTCGGCGAACAATTTATGATGATACGATGCTCGTCGAAGGAGGATTCGCCAGTTTGGAGTTTCAATACATATGAAAATGAGGTCGTCATGACTTTTCAGTCGGTAGTGGATTGGCTAGACTCACTAATAGATGAGGCGTTGTCCGCAATCGAAAGCGGTTACTATGAAATATTCCCTCACGGAACTGGTCCGTAAAGGGCAATCAGCGGCGAACCATGTGGTGCACCGAAGTCGCCGCCGGTGCATTCCTGACTTTTGGAAACGTGGTCCCCGGCGACATCGGTGACCACGTGCGTTCGTCGAAGAAGGAAATCCCTTGACCGATAACCCGTATCGCCCAACCAATTCAATCTATACGGCGGAGACGACCAAGATTGCAATTCATTGGAAGCCCGTCTTGATTGGATTTGCAATTGGCTTCATTGGGAGTTGCATCCTAGCAGTTCTATGGGGAATCGTTGGGTTCGTTGTCTATCTTTCAATCGGATCTACGGCAGACACGTTCTACAAAAGTTTTGTCGCAACAATTCTTGGGTGGTGCGTAGGGATTGTGCCATTTGCTGTGGGGTTATTTTACGTCTGTCGTGCAATTGAGGACTCTAGGGTAGCCAACTGTTTACTGGTTGCTGCTTTAAGTACTGCGACGTCGATTCCGTTCATTTTCTTCGATGTAGACCCGTTCGACTGGTCCCTCACGATATACTACCTCCTTGAATTTGTACTAGCCGGAGCAATTGGCGCTGCATGGTCTAGGAGAGCGACAAGTTAAGGACCGACGAACAAACCATTGCATCGAAGTGGCGGATCGGCCGCTTAGACTTTTAGAAACTTTACTTGCCGCCACTCGATGAATGGGGGCGTTCTGCCTTCTAGCTACAGCACACTACTTTGAGCAGCCATGTCAAATCTATCAGCATTCTTCGTCGCCTCGAAATCCGATGCCAAATCCTACATGAATCAAGACTTTGGCGCTATTCCACGCGACTCCATTGTGGAAGCTTCTGGGATCACCGATCTAGAAGTCAGTACGTTGTATGCGCTCGTGAAGCGAGAAGAATTTGATTTTGACAAGCATGAATTTGAACCATCGGATGAATCCGATGCATCGAGCCTATATCGGCTACCGAGCCGATTTGTGAAAGCACTTGTTGGATTGCAGGAATCGGAAATTGATTCTATTTGTGAATCTTGGGCTAACACAGAAGAAATGGCTTGCGAAGCGGAACCGTTGGTTCCTCTAGTTCAGAGTTTGAGGCGAATTGCGGCATTGGTTGAGAAAGGCCGGGACCTCTACTTCTGTTGCTCTTTGTGAGCTACTCTAGTACTAACGCATTCCTTCGGCGTTATGGGAAAACCGGATGGCAGAACAATCCGATGGACCGAAGCGGTGGATCGGCCGCTTCCTGATGGAAAATTTACTAGCCACCGCTCGGTCATCGGTGGGCGTTATCCTAAATGCAAATGTCCGGATTCGAGCAATACGTTGATCTTATAGCCGAGCGATACGGTGTTTCGTTCCGCGCTGCACCACCCGAACACATCGCAATACTCGAAGAACTTGGCCTTCCGAGCGAAGCCATAGATTTCTTTTCGCGATACGAACCAAATTCATGCATTGATGGTCCACGTCGACTCTGGCCAATTCCAGAATTCGCGCGAGAAAACATCGATTCCGTCCCCGGTTGCTATGTTTTCAAGCACGGATACATTGTTTTCGCGACAAACATCTCGGGCGACCCCTGTTGCTTTGATATGAATGACAATAGTCCAGACGGCCCTCAGGTTGTTCAGTTTTGGCATGATGATAGCCTTGAATCAAAATCTCGCGAAGAGCTTGAGATTTATGCTTATCCAATCGCAGCCAATTTTGTAGAATTTCTTGATCTGTTCATTGGTAAATGGTACGAGAACGACCGTTAGTAACAATCCAATGATCTAGGATAACAATCCATTGCACCGAAGTGGCGGTCAGCCGCCTGGATTTTTCGAAACCTTGCCTTGCGCCACTCGGTGAATGGTGCCGTTC
>JAIYDN010000075.1 GCA_027487485.1 Planctomycetaceae bacterium
CTACTCGCAACAGTTTGAGTTGCTTGCCGATGACTTCTAACGCCGTTTCTGGAGACGACTCCAGGTGAGCATCGATCGAGTTCGTGCGGATAACCATTAACTCTACGGACTTTGCAGGCTTTGTCTTAGTGCGCACGAAATCTTCAAGCTTCATCTCTGCGAAACGCTCGCCGAAGCGATCGCTCAGAACTCTCATGCGATTCTGAACATTCTTGAGCTCAATGTCTGCAAGAACGGGAACAACGACATCGCCCTTACGACGCAGCTTGAGCTGTGTACTCGCGCCGGGCAGAAGGCTTGCCATGCCAATCGGTGTTACACTCGGTAGCTGAGCGAACGCTGCTTGCAGCTCGACCTTGCCATCCTCTCGCAACTGTTGCTCGAGTGCGACTCCGAGTTCGTAACGCAAAGCATCGACCAAAATGTAGCCAACACGACGACCGCTCTCGGAAAGCTTGGGAGCGACGATTGCATCGAACACATCAGCATTTGCTAACATGCCAGCGGGTGGCCAGCCAGATTTCTCAAGATGCCTGATGAAGAGATCATGAACTTGGTCGATGAACTTGACGTAGGCCGCTCGGCCTGCCTGAGTGACTTCATTCAACGACTCGCCAATGATGAATAGCGAATCGCTGACCGATTGCTCGAACTCGCGATGCAGTCGATCGACTTCGCGCAGATTTGCAATATAGAAGTCGATGAGCGACTGTTGGCTTTGAGAATGATCGGGTAATGCACGAGACGCATCATCACAGGCTTCAATCAAACTAGTAGCAGCCTGCAGTAATTGCCATTGGGCTTGGCTTTCGCCGCGTCCAACCCAGACACTCGTCGATTGTCGTCCAAGTATCTTGCGAAGTGCATCCATGTCATCACCTGCCAGGGCCTTGACGGCTCGAGCACAAATGGATCGTTCTTCAAACGGAAACGTGTCCTTTATGCCAAGGTCATGAATCTCAGCACAGATCGCCCGAAGGTTAAGCTCCGATTCGATAGCCTCGGCTCGTTCAATGTAAACGTTTTGCGTTCGGCGATCATTTCGCAAGCGATCGCAAAGGTCTTCAATGACGGGGCGGGCTTCTTGGTCCGCCTTAGGAACCTGAATGAGTTGTTCCGGGAGCGTTTCCGGCAAGTCGAATACGAACTCGCTGAACAAGACATATCGCCAGAGTTCGTCGGCGATCGAGTTCCATGTCTTGCCGCGAGTAATCAGCTTCAGGCCAATACAACCTTGCAGTAACTCTTTGGCCTCGGTCGCCCAGTTATCGCTGTCCTTCAACTTCTTCTTGGCGTCTTCCGAGGGCGCGAGCAGTGCGAAAAGTAGATCGCGAGCCGACTCCGCTCCAAGGATTGATTGCAGTTGAGGCCAACTGCTACCGCCTCCAATCGCGTTGATAATGTCGAATGTCGGGTTCGGGTTCTCACGAAACACCTGCCTCACTTTGGTGGAGTGATCCGGTTTTGCCCGAAGGCAGATACTCTGAAACTCGTCGCCATCGCCAGCAGGGAAAACAGAGCCGATAACACCATAAATGGCGAACGGATCCGCCTGCTTCTCTTCGTCATTGCGTGGAGCTTGCGTTGGCACGTAGACCACTAGTGAGTCGAGTCCGCCATCTTGAGTTCCTAGCTTTTGTAGCGTTGCTAGTGCCGTCGCTCGACTTTCGATACTGCTCTCGGTTGCATCGACAACTACGCGTCCTTTCCTTGCAAGTGCAGCGCAGACCTCACGGTAGCGTCTCTGAGGGTCATAGATGACCAAGACACCCCGATGCTTAACTTTGGGCTCGAATACTTCGCGTTGGATGAAATCTTGTAGGAGCATCGTTTGTTCGTTGGTTGTGACTAGATGTTGAGTGATCGCGAGTTAGTGATGAGTATCAAGACTTAGCGTTTTCCCCGAAGCCGATTAAAAATTCTCCATTTTTGACACACTGCACTATCGCATCGAGCTCTTTTTCAGAGAGTTCGCGAGATTGCCATTCATACTTCACAGTCACGCGCCCAGACTTGCTTGACTTCTTGATCTCTACTTCATGCCAAAGAGTTTCCTCAAGGCGATGAGCAATCGCAATACTGCGATCTTTATGAGCTGTGCGAACCACGCGTTCGGGCCAAAGTGAAAGTGCGAGATGTGCCCAATCGTACTTGCCCTCCTCAAGTTCTTCCCAGGTTTTCTTTAAGGTTTCACGCCACTTCTTGAAACGAAAGAACCTCCAGAGCGGCGCAGCGTTGATCTGAACGCCGTCATTCAGGTTAGGCTTCCATCCTCTTCCAACACGAAGTAGCTCAGAGCGGAAATCGTCGAGTTCAGAAGAAAGAACACTCAAATTTTCAAGCTCTTCTTCCTCCAATTTCGACCGATTAGTTTTCGATCGAAGTGAATTAAGTTTCTCCGTGACATCTTTGAGCTTTGGATCAATGTACTCGTTGATTGCCGTAAAGAGCGTCTGGTGCGAAAGTCTTTGATAGTAAATCCATAAAGTATAGCTACCTGAGTCTGTTGAAATCGGCCAGTAAATGGGAGCTTGCCTGCGGCTTTTAGAGTACTGACTAAGATGGTCTGAAAAAAATCCGTTAGGCTTATTGAACCACTCTCTTAAGTCACTGACTCCTAGTATGTCGAGCGCATCTTGCTCCAATGCGTCAAAACGGCTACCCCAGATCGTTGCAAGTGCAGTGCGTACCGCGCGTTCGATTCCAAAAGCGTGTTGAGAATCGTCTACTAGGATGCCATCCCATGCTACTTCGATTGGATAATCACCCTCTGCCAGCAGCCTGCGACCTTCTTCAGTTGAAATCGGTAGGCTATCGATGCCTTGGAACATTCCGGGCGGACAAACCGGCAGCGGAGCAAACGGGTCCGACAGCACCGGCGCAGGCCGCTCTCCAGTGGCATACCTGATATCCCAGCGGCCAAATGCAGCGCCAATCGCATATGAAATCACACCAGCAATCACTTTACTCAAGTCTGAGTAAAGGTATGTCCCAGTCTTTTTACACAGCTCTAACACTTTCTGTGGCGGAAGTTGGAATCGATAACAAAGCAGTTCTGTGCGCCGATCGCTAAAGTAAGTTTTCTTTGTCAAAAACCGTGACCCACCTTGCGATGCCACGAGCGACGAAATTAGAGTCGAATCATCCTCCAACGCGACAACTTTGAACTCATCAAGCAATTTGTCATCAACCTCTCTGCCATTGTCAATGCTGTTCGGGTGTGGACCAAATTCAGATTCAATCCAATCGTTTGTTGTCTCATGAAATCCGTAAAGATCGCAAACCCTGCGTTCCACCTCTGCTGTAGCCTCAAGGCATGTGAGGTGAGATTTAATCAAAGTCGTTTCCAGCGCGGAATGTAGTTCCTGCAGATTGGCAAATGACCTGTGCCCCCCCAGAAACATTGCAGGACATACATAAAAGCGTGAAGTTTCACTCGTGCTGTCGATTGAACGCTGCGCATCCGCTACCACCTTCGCAGTTCTTGCTAGTTCATGCATGTCGCTCACAGACGGTTCAATTATGGGGACACGACCAATAACTCCTCGTTCGTATGTACGCGCTGCGCTACCTGAAAAAGCGCTATCTCCCGAGGCAACCATCAATTCGACAAATGCCTGAAATACTCTCGAGTGACAAATTGCTAACATCGCAAGTGGATGCTTCTGAAAGGCACCTTTGGGAAAAATAGTCGGCCCTTGTTCGCCGAAGAGGCAGCCAGCTGGAAGAATTCGTGGATTGAAGCTACTCGCAGTGCGTCTCGAGAATGTAAGCCCTGGTGAAAAATAAAATTCTGGATGGTGGATGTTATGCGACCAGTGACCATACTTTGCGGATGCGAATGCTTTCATCACCCGTCCATCCCCACGCCATTCACACGCAAGATGTATATCTGAGAAATAGGGCGAGTATTCGCCGCCCTTCGCAAAGAAAGCCCATGATTTTCGATTATCAGTAGCTAAAGCCTCATGCGTTTGGCCAATGGATGCAACATCGATTTCCCACGCTAGGCGAAGAAACCGATCATTGTCGGATGTTTGGAGCCCAACGATCACTTCGCCGTACTCAGGATCCAAAGCCGGCGATTCTCCAAATAAATGGAGAAACTCGAGAGGCACAGAGTACGCTAACCGAAACCCTGGAACCGCTGTGAGTTCGTTTAGTTTGCGCAGAAAAACACCTGAGGTTGTAGGCTCACTAGATCGAAAACTTCGTAAGCTTTCTTGCAATGCACCCTGCTTATCGGTGGCACTTAATGTACTAATAAATATTGAATGCTCATGTATCAGTGGCGTGGCACGCAATACAAAGGCCGCTGTTTCCACTAGAGCACCATCGAGAACTCCATGCCCCAAGTCTCCGAAGGCTGTCAAAGTTGCGCGTCCCTCGAATAGTTCGCGTCGCCATTCTTCGTGATTTGCAAGATAGAAGACGGTTCTATTTCCAATACATCCGAGCATGCCTTTATCCATGAGTCTTGCAACCCCGGCAAGGATCATTGCATTCATGATTTCCTCTTTGGCGGTTGGGTAAATCTTGAACAATGAGGCTTTGCTTGGGGTCGCCAATAAACCGAACGGCGGATTCATTACGACCAAGTCGTACCGCTTTCGGCAGAGATCAACGAACGCGAAGCCTTGAGCTGCGTCGTTCGCAAATAGTCGCCTCTGAAATCCGCCGCCAGCCTTCTCGCCATACTCCCTCAAAGCAGCATAAATACGATCTTCAATATCGTCCCAAAATGATGCGTCATCAATGCCAGCCACCAATAAAGGCCTTGCGCCCGAGTCTTTCTGCTTCAGGTCGATTGCAAACAGTGGAAGCTGTAATGCTTTTGGCCCTTCGACCCATTTTTTCTTGGCTTCCGCAATTGTACCGGCGATCTCCTCTTCGATCTTAAGCAGTGAACCAGCTTCTCCTGCCAACTTCAACGCGTCGAAGACTCGTCGGACAATTGAAGCAATTGTTTGTTGTTCTGAAGTCTGGGAAAGATGGTCGGTGATGAACTGTTCAAGTAAGTCAGCCTCTCCAGGCATCGGTTCTGCACATACGATGTTGGACCTTGTGATCGGCGGTCGGGAGACTGGTTTGACTCCTGCTTCATGCCAGGCTTTTTGCGCTCTCAACCAAAGAGATAGTCCAGCGATTTGAACGGCGCGTGCATCAATATCGATGCCATGGATGTTTCGCTCAATGATCAGTCTCGGGACATCAAGCATGTACTTTTCACGCGTTCCATACGAATCGCGCAGGCTCTTCATCTCTTGGGGACGCACAAACGCTTGATCGCCAAGACGCCCTTCCAGTTCCCAGGCTTCTTCGTAGATACGCAAAAAAAGGTCAAAGGCGTACAAGCCGAAGTGCATCGATCCACAGGCTGGATCTAGCATCTTAATGTCGCGAGGATCTTTAACTGGCCGGTACGGAGTTAAAACAGGCTGTCGAAGCAATTCCTCTTGATTAAGCTCATCGCGACGTGAGTTCAGAACACGACGCCGAACTTCGTTGCATGCGTCGACAAACCAGCGTTCAGAGTAAACCGAACCATCGCCGCCATGTCGATCCGCCCGGCATGTATAGAACAGCACCTCGAGAATATGCTGCGTCTTAACTCCGGAAAACTGGCCAGAGTAGACTGAAGGTGCCGCTTCTACAGAACTTGCGTAGGGACCGATTCCAATATCGAAATCTACATCTAGCACAACCTGGGAATGAGGCATTTCATGCACTTGTTCGCCTAGTGTTGCATAAGCACTCACGCAATGTGCTAGTTCGATCATGGGTTGGTGATCGTGAACGTTAAACTCGGGGAAGGTGTCTTCGGTACCAGATTGCAATAGCTCTGCCACTGCGATCGTGCCATCAGACGGATGTTCCAGGTCTTTGCCGGTCATATGAGACAAGAAGACTTCATCCTGTCGACGCACGAGGTATTTGCAATCGTCGACGAGACGCGTTTGCCCCTGAGTCATCTCGCACCATATGCGGCCTAGTGTATTATCCGTTAGGAACTCGACAACATACCGCGGTGTGAAGAATTGATTGCGTACCGCCAATTCACGGCTGCTTCGAGGAGCGGCTGATGCATCTCGCATCTCCCTTCGCTCATCCTGCGAGTTGAAGTATTGGTAGATCCAACCAATTGTTTCATCTTCCGCCCATAAATACTGTAGTTCGTGGTGATTGATTTGCTCTAGAACTTCAATCAACACCGATTCTTTCGGAAACAGTCGTCCACTGGCAGAAAAGCGATCGAACAGTACAGGAAGTTCGATACTTAGTTCGTCGAAAAGACTGAAAAGGTAGCACTCATAGACATCGCCGGTTTCTCCTAACGCTGAACCCGCGAGTCGTGCATAAAGCTGGAAGCCCTTTGACTTAGTCCCCCGAGTAATGGACTCGATTACCAAATCTCTAGCCTCAGCCATTCGAACTGCGCACAGTCTATTGAGTACTGTAAACGCTTGCTCGCGAACGATTCGGTCGATTGTCGTCGCAATTGTTTTCTTGTCGCGTGTAGGAGTGGCGGCAGTATAATGCTCTAGCGTGTCTCTAAGCATCTGCGCCGTTTGACGATCTCCCTCCGCCATCGTTGGAAGTTTGTCGATATCAGTTACTGTACCTGTCGCAGGGTCAAGTCCATACTTGACTCGCAGCTGCTGCGAGAACTCGTCGCTAAGAAGTTTGCGAGTGTCCGTCACAAACTTCGATAATCGGTTTCGGGTTGCTTGATCGAATGCCATTGCGTTTGTCTGCCTTGGGCCGGTGAGGATGCTCTTATGAGTCGAATTCAATCGTGATTTCGATGTCGTCGTAGACTGCGACCTCTTCACGAACTAGCTGAAGATTCGAAATCAAATCATCGATCTGATACGCTCCAGTCACCTTCTTCGGTACTTTTACCGATCGGCTAAGCTTGGTCTTGCCGGCTTGCTTTGCCTTCTCTTTTTCTTGTTCGAGGCGTTCACGCCTACGCTGGTTTCCCGTCTGTTCGATGCCGCGTTTTAGCTCACTCACTCTGGAACCGATGACGAAGTCTTGATTGATGCGGGCCTTGAGCCCGCTGAGGTCTTCGGCTGTGTCGATCATGAGATTCTCCACCTGCGACATTGCTGTCGACTGTTCTTCCTGGGTAAGCTCCTTCCAGTCTGGAAGATTCTGCAAATCTGCTTGAGCTTCCGTGATCACGCGTTTCTGTTCGCCAGCCATCGCGATCGCCGTGTCGCGAGTGGCGGCTTGAATCGAAGTTAGTGCCGAGGAGAGATCCGCCGAGTGTTTACAAAAATCATCTTGATCGATTCGTTGTTTTGCATGATCGATAGACTCTGACAAATCCTCTCGAAGCCTGCCTGGCATTCCTGACTTAGGTAATTGATCGATCTCACGAATGTGGCGAGCCAGATCGCTTAGCGTCTTCTCCAGCCCGTTATCAAGAGATTTGGCAACCTCCCGAGCCCAGATCAATCCGTCATAGATTGACGATTCTTGGCTGCCAAGCGCGGAGGGCGCATCAGATGCGTCAGTGAGGAGGAGATTGGCGATCTCCTGCATTACCGTTCGAACCGTCTCGCCTCCAGGGACACTTAAACGATCAAGCTTCTCCGCTAGCGGAGCGTAACGATGTTGGAACTGAGGAAAATGTTTTGTAACAGCCTTGCTGAGCTCATCTTCGAGTGGCAAGACTGTGTCGCCGATCAAATCGGTCAATCGCTCTGATGCCTTTGCCAACAGTTCCGTTGGTGGCTTGCCTTCTCGTAGCGAAACGCCAACCGTCTTGAAGTTGTTGTTGGTTCGCAAGGCTTCGACGGCCTGCTGGCCGTTGACCGTAACTTCATTACCGGAAACTCGTAATTTCAAATCGCCGCCCAACAACATCGCCGCGATCAAGTATCGCAAAGTATCTTGTGACCAACCAAATGGGTCGCTAGTAAACTGAGTAATCAATCGCTTTCCATCTACCGTTCCGTGTTTGTCAATGAAGTCGCGGATGCTCACGAGGGCTTTGTGGTCGCTGTTAACTTTGGGGGTTCCACCAACAAGTTGCACCAAGTTCAGCGGATCAACTTTGGACGTCACCGCCCGCAGGTTGCCGACACGAAGAAACTTTTCGGCGAGATCGGTGTCGGCACGATGGGGTGCTTCGTCGTATCGATCAAATACAGCGGCAGCGACCTTTGTAAGATGCTTCTTACAGGCTTCGAGAAGGTCCTTGTCATCGACCGTGGAAACTGCGGTTGTATCTGCACGGAAGACGAACGAACCCATCATGAGGCTCTTTGCAAGTAGCTTTTGTAGCTCCTCTTCTAGACGGTTCGCGCGATCCGTTTGGCCGTTGCAGTAGTCCTTCACTTCTTGATCGGCGTCACCACGATGCCGATTGACGACTTCGCGACAACGGAAGATCTCGGCAACTTTGTCATCGATCTCTGGGGACTGTCGTCCCAGCAAGTAAATGTCGTTCTGGGAAGCACGAACGCGTGATTCGTCAACGGCCTTGGTGAGTGCCGTGTCGTAGTCGACTGGCGCGACATACTCGACAATGGTTTGAACCGGCTCGCGTTCGCCTACTAAACTGGAGATCGCGTTTCCGGATTTGATCTTCAGGCCTGTTGAGACTGCCAAAGTGCCGTGTAGTCGAACGGACGCGAGCGGAGTGAGAGCTTGCTTCAACGCCTCATTATGAATTCGGCGGGTATCCACCGACCGAAGAGGATACTCGACGCGTTCGCGTTCGATATCGTTGAGCTTCTCGCTGAAGAAACAGAGATTCCCTTCCTTCTCACCCAGCGGAACGATCGCATCGTTGATCATGTCCGAGATAGCTTGTTCAACCTCTTCCACGCGGCCTGGGGCTTCGATGGATGGATGCATCAGCGCAGCGACATTGCGAACAGTAACTGGCATATTGCTCAGTATCTGAAGTACGGCGATCGTCTTGGCCGCTTGTTGTTGGATGCAGTTATGCTCCGTGAATCGTAACTGGACTTTGCCGACAGCTTTGTGAATCGATTGGAACGAACGCTGAATGTCTTTTTCCAGCATGTCGTAGAGCGTCACAGTCGTTGCGAGCCAGCCGATGGGCTGCTCGGCAACGGGTGACTTACCGTCTGGTCCTTCGACCAAGATGTCCTGGATTACCTTGATCGCAGAACGCAGGCCAATGCCACCCGTCGACTTTGCCAATGCACCAAGCAGATGAAGCAGGATGTCGAAGTGTGCTGGCAAGAAAGGATAGAGATTGACGAACGTAGACTTATCAAAGTCCGCATCGTAGTAGCGAGCATCTTGTAGTTTGGTGTTTTGACGCAGCGCTTGGCCGGCTTTGTCAAATAGGCCTCCGAGTAGCGTTTCGCCGTCTGAAGACTTGCCCAGAAGTCGGCGGTAGCAGATCTCGCGAATGTCGCTTGATTCTAGGTCGATTTGGATCGGGAAGCGGTCTTTGAGTTTGTAGAGCTTGTCTGAGTTGAGAGCAGCTCGCGGATCGTCTTCTGTCAGGGTTTGCTGGGCAGTGCCGATGATCCAAACCTTGCCTTCACCGATGGCTTTCAGATTCTTGGCAAGTCCATCGAGATTCAGAATGAGGTTGTCGCGTGATCCGACATACTGCCCAACTTCATCGATGATGAAAACGATATAGTCGCGGCCTGATGTCTGGCGAACGATATCGATCATTTCTTTGACGCGTTCGTTCTCGAACTGGATGATGTCCGAGGTCTCGGTGTTGAACGATGTCGGAGTTTTAAATTGATGTGGATACATTTCGTGCGCGATCTCGGGCACGATACTATCGACCACCAATGGGTCGTTTTGCACTTCCGCCCAACTCATATCGAGCTGCGATTGAATCTTGTCTAAGAACTCCTGTTTGCGGCCGTCTTTCTCAACCTTGCGTTCAAAGGCAGCAACTTTGAGATTGCGTGAGTAGCCGGCCCATTGCAGAGTCTTGTAGTAGAGAACGGACGAAACTTCTTCCATGGTCGCGCCGGCAAGCATCGAACTTGCTAAGTCCAGCATCACGACGGCCGCTTTGTATTTCTCCGCAACCGTGCCCAACAGTGCTTTTGTTTGAGACTTAAGAAGGCGATCCTGTAGGTGCTTTAGAAAAGGCACACCATCGATCTTGTTTTCGGCGCGATCGTCGAGTGCAAGGCCGAGGTACTTGGTGAACGAGCTCTTACCGGAACCGTAGAACCCTGATACCCAGACGCCGATCTCATTTTGACCGCCCGTCTCCATGGCGAGTTGCATCTTCGAGATCAGCCGCTCGAACTGGTCGTCGATGTTCTCCGTAACGATGTACTCAGTGATCTCGGCTTTGAGGCGAGCCCCATGAGATGCGTTGTATGTGATGACCTTTTCGATCGTTCGATGAATGTCTTTTTTCGGATCGAAGAGTTGTTTGACTTGTTTCATGGTGCCGACTTCAAAATCAGATAGTTAGTTCAGAGTGTTGGATTAATCGAGTGGCGTGTCTATCCGCCCACATGAACCGATCGATAGTTGCCATCCTCGGGATAGAATCCAAGGAATTTGAGCCGCGTCTTTCCGGTCCGTTCACCTGGATAGAAGAAAACGGTGGGAACTTGAAACTTCCCTTGTAGCTGGCTCTCGATCGCACCGATCCGCAGATACGGGTGCAAAGCCTCGAGTTCTGTAACCAAAACGATGGAGTCTTTCTTGCCGGCTACTTCGTCAAGCAACTTTTCCAGCCTTTGTTGCAGCGGGCCGCCTCCCTCTCCTTGTGTCAGCGTGTTGGCCAACGATTCATTCGTCTTCTCCCAGCTTTGCGGCGACTTCCTGTCCGACGATAGCCACAGCTTGCGTTGCTTTGCCGCCTCAAGAATTTCTGCGATTTGTTCAGCAATCGAAAAGCGATGTACGTCCCAACCGTCGTTACGCAGTTTCGCTGTCCAAGCAGGAAGTTCGCGTTTTACGTCCAGGATCTCGGCCGGCGAGAAGATCAGATAGTAGATTGGCTCAAAGCTCGCTTGCATGAAATCGCGGCCATGCTGGATTCGAGTGAGCAGTTCGTTGAAGTTGTCCTTAAGCGACGACATCGGCAATCTCCTCTATTGATTTGCAAGACCACGAGATCTTGGTTACTGCCCCTGCGGATTGCACGATGAGTTTTCCTTGTAGTGCTTGTCTTTTTAGCTCGGCGAGTACGTCATCGCGTTCCAGACCAAATAACTTCCAATCATCTGCCGCCAAGACTTGGTTGTCGCCAAGACCAAGGAAGTGAAGGTCGTACGCCAAGGTGATCAAAGTCTTTGTCGTAACGACGAACGGTTGCATTTGCCGAACTGACTTGGGACCAGTTTCCAACAGCCCAAAATCAGCGCAACATCTGGTTATGTCTGATGCGACTCGACGCGAGCGTGTTTCTGGCCAGGCCGTGTTAGTGAGTCCGTCGCTCACAGCCCGAAGAACGAACTCAAGTGCATCTTCATTTCCGAGCGAAGTCTTCCCAGACGAATACAGATTCCAGTAAACGTCGCGGACGAAGTCCCCAAGTATCGGATTCGCGCGGCAGGTGTAGACGAAGAGGATTTGTTCAAAATCTCGAATGGCAATGCGATCGACCAACTGTTGCAGAATTCGAGCTGGTTGGTTGTCGTTTACAAGATATCGAGGTGCAAAAACATACTTGACAATGTTTCTGACTCGCTGAGCAGATATCTGTGCAAACTCTCCAGATGATACTGCCAACGTGGCCAGCTCCTGCCAGGGCATAGGCGATTTCCAAAGACGCAACAAAGTGCGAGTTTCGGAGAACATACTTGTGCCATGCTGCAAGAATGTGTTGTATTGTGCTTCGGCTACTTTCATTGGTCGTCCACAATGTAGGGAAACACTTGCATCTGATTTTGGATTGCGAACGCGTAGTGGCTTGCCATAGATGACCAAAGCGACGGTTTGCTTAGTTCGGCCAATGAACCTTCTCGAATCGGGCCAGGCTTAGTGCTCGCAACCCCGAACGATGATAGGAACGCTACCGCCGTCTTTGCGTCTTCAATCAGTTGACGAACCTCAGCAACAAGACTTGCCTGACATAGATTCTCGTGGATTCCTCGTTCCATCTCTTCGGGCAGACGAAACAAATGAAAAACCTTGCCAACACCAATTCTTTCATCGTGCACACGCAGCGCAGCCGAACTTGCGCCTCGGCATTGTGCCAAGAGTTCGGATCGCGGAAACAGAGGGCTTAGGAACGCCGAGCTACCTCGAGAATAAAACGAACTACCCCACCAGGCTTGTTGTTCCTTCTCGCCAAGGTAGCTGACAGCGACTCGCATTTTCGCGACGGTCGTTAATTCTGAGGCTTTCATGATGTTTCCGATCTAACGAGGTTTGGGTTGGTCTGAAGCCTTGCCCGACAGAACCCACGCATCCACTTCCGACCGCCGGAACTTCCATAGCGTGCCCACCTTGTGAGCAGGCATCTCCTTTCTTTCGATCCACTTGTAAATCGTGTCTCGTTTGATGCCGAGATGAGCCGCAATCTCTTCGACTGACAGCCAACGTTCGTCAACGAACGTACCCATTTTTGCGCTCCGTTTTCAGTGCAGGTGTCCGACCAGTACCGATCGATTGGCAGCTATCCTACCGGAAACCGGTCTTCCTGGGGAGTACGGAGCGAATGTTCACAGGCTTGTACTTGGATGCGAATACATCGCGAACGCCATGCCAGGCTCTGAATTTTGCAAGCTGGTTAAGCGATGTGCCCTGCTTACATGGGTTTTCATGCAATAACAGGTGGCAACCGAATCGGAGCCGGTCCGCCGCCGCACAAGCATCTTTATGTCGACACAAACATTTTTGTGTGAGTGGTTCTGAGAGTTCGCTCTTACGCAATCCCATAAAAAATAGATCCCGTGATTTCGTTGGCGAAATAGCATCTTTTGCAATTCCAGATTCGATTGGCACGAGTGATGCAAATAGCGGTAGAGGTCGCTCAATCACTCCTTTGTCCTGTAGATAGGAATCTTATATGTCGCAAATGATCGCTTGCCCCAGCTGCCACAGTCCAATCGAAGTCACTGAGATCCTTCGAGCCCAAATCACAGCTGAAGTGCGAAGCGAGAATGATGCGGCAGCACGCCGGCAACAAGCCGAGATGAACGAGATGCGACGTAAACTCGATGCCGAACAGGAAGCGATTGAGTCTGCTCGCGAAAACATCCAGCAGCAGGTGAAGAGCCTGCTGGAAACCCAGCGTTCTGAGTTGTTGGCCAAGGCTAAGCAGGAGGCCATGCAGGCCGTTGGTGTCGAGATAAAGGATCGCGAGACCGAACTCTCGGAACTGAAGACGAAGTTGACTGCAGCTAACGATCGCGAGCTAGCGTTCCGCAAGCGGGAACGAGAGCTTGAAACCGCGAAGGAAGAGCTGGAGCTGAAGGTCGCTCGCCAGATCGATGCGGAACGATCCCGCATTCGAGAAGAAGCCAAGCAACAACTGGAAGAGCAGCACCTGCTTAAGGACGCCGAGAAGGACAAGAAGATCTCGGACTTGGCGGCGAAGATCAAAGACCTGCAACGCAAGGTCGAGCAGGGCTCGCAGCAGCTGCAGGGGGAAGTTCAAGAATTGGCATTGGAGCAGTTGCTTGAGGCCGCGTTCCCTTCAGACCGTATCGAGCCTGTCGGCAAAGGTGTGAACGGCGGTGACAATGTTCAGCGAGTTCAGAATAACGCTGGCGCAATATGCGGCAGTATTCTTTGGGAGTCCAAGCGGACCAAGAACTGGAGCAACACTTGGTTATCCAAGGCTCGCGACGATCAGCGTGCCGCCCGAACCGACTGCGTCGTCATCGTGACGGAAGCGTTGCCGGAAGGAGTCCGCAACTTCGAAAAGATAGAAGGCGTCTGGGTTTGTAGTTGGCCCACAGCCAAAGCGCTCGCCACAGTGCTACGCTTTGGCCTGCTCGAAGTCGGGAAGGCTCGCATCGCCATGCAGGATCAGCACGAGAAGACCGAGCTTGTCTACAACTACCTCACCGGCACAGAGTTCCAGCAGCGAGTGACTGGCGTCGTCGAAGCCTTGATCTCCATGCAAGTCGACCTCGATTCCGAGAAGCGATCAACCAAGCGACTCTGGTCCAAGCGTGAGAAGCAAATCCTTCGCGCCGTCGGCAACCTCGCCAGCTTCTATGGCGACCTCCAAGGTTTCATCGGTACTTCGCTGCCAACCATCGAAGGTTTGGATGTACCTAAGATCGAGTGCGATGAACGGGCGCTCATCGGGACTTAACCCTTTTGTGTCAATCCTGCTGTAGAATACAGCCTATTTCAGTCTAAAGGATTTCATGGACCAATCGATCGATCACTTAAGGATTACCGCAGATGACTTCGCTCGTCGGTTTGCTATGCGGACAAGCAATCTCATGTGGTTGCTTGGTGCAGGCGCATCTGCGGCCGCCGGCATCCCGACAGCTGGACAAATGATATGGGAGTTTAAGCAGCGTCTTTTCGTGAGTCAGAGAAAAGTCTCGCCAAAAGCAGTTGCGGATCTTGCGAATCCAATCATTCGCAACCAAATACAAGCCCACATCGATTCGTCAGGAACATTTCCAGCATTAGATACCCCCGAAGAATATGCGGTTCTATTCGAGACCGCATACCCATCCGAATCGGATCGCCGACTTTACATTGACTCAAAAATCAAAGGAGCGAAACCATCGTATGGTCACATGGCGCTCGCAACCCTAATGAAGTCGCAATTGACGAGAATAGTCTGGACAACAAACTTTGATTGCTTGATTGCCGACGCATCAGCCACCATACACGAATCTACAGAACCATTGTCTGTAGTCGCTTTAGATGCACCTGAGCTTGCCGAACAATTGATCGGGGATGGCCGATGGCCGATTGAAGTCAAACTTCATGGCGACTTCCGTTCGCGTCGACTGAAGAACACGAATGATGAGCTGCGTCATCAAGACTCACGACTGAGAAGTATTCTTGTAGATTCCTGTCGCAGATTTGGTTTGGTTGTCGGCGGATATAGTGGGCGAGATGATTCGGTGATGGATGCCCTCGAAGAGGCAATCACGGATAAAAATGCATTTCCCGCAGGCCTTTTTTGGTTGCATAGAGGCGATTGGGCTCCAATGCCACGCGTCTGTCAACTTCTTGCAAAGGCAAACTCAATTGGCGCTGAAGCCCACCTAGTGACGATTGATAATTTCGACGAGATTCTACGCGACCTCATTCGACTGACGAACGGGTTGGATACTACAAAGCTAGACTCCTTCGCGACAGCTCGTTCTCGATGGAGTGCAGCGCCGAAACCTGCCGGCAACAAAGGATGGCCGGTATTGCGATTCAACGCAATCGCCGTGACACAAGCACCGACTATCTGCCGTCGAGTTGTTTGTGGTGTAGGTGGCCTCAAGGATGCACGTGATGCTGTCGCAAAAGTAAACGCTCAGCTAATCGTTTCAAGGACTAGAGCTGGAGTTCTTTGCTTCGGATCGGACTCCGAAGTCCGAAAGGCATTCGAAGACTATGGAATCCAAGACTTCGATATTCATCCGATAGAATCTAATCGACTTTGGTATGACGACACAGGTGAACATTGCCTTGTGAGCGACGCGATTGTATCTGCGATTGCGAGTGAACGTCACTTGGATGTATTTCACAAGCGAGGGCTAAACCTTCTTGCTCCTAGGGACGTGCAGAACTCAGCGCTATCGGAACTCAAAAGCATCGTTGGGAGTCTCAGCGGCTCTGTCAAAGACAGTCCACACCTGCATTGGCGTGAGGGAGTTGGGGTTCGGCTTGAATGGGCATGCGGACACCTTTGGCTGTTGTTTGAACCCACAACGGTGTTTGAGCCTTTCGAGGATCGCGACAAAACGATTGTTGCTGACTTTTGCCGCGAACGTACGGTAAAGAGGTACAACCCAAAGTTGAATCGACTCTTTGATTTCTGGTCACGGTATCTTGCTGGTGACGGGAGGGAAATAAGGGCTCTGGGAATCGGTGACGGAATCGATGCAGTGTACCGACTGTCAAATCAAAACGCTTTTTCGCGGAGGGCGACCACATGACTACCGAGATCACCTCACACATTTGCTTTCCAGAGCCGAAATTGAGTTTTCATCCAGATCGCCCCACCGATCAAGCAATTCATCCTCTTCTCGGTTTACGCCGATTCGGACCGTACTCCGCCGGACTCGTACCTGATCCGATCAATATTGCAACTATATCCCCAAGTGGAGACAGTAATCGGCTTTTTGACTTTATGAAGAAGTTGGCGATGTCGCATGCGCCAGCTGAAAGAAAAGGCTACCTTCCTGCTTGGCCTGGTTTCAAAGAGCTCTTCAATGTCCGAATGGTTGGAGCAGCGAAGGATTGTCACCTCGAATTGGATAAATCGATAGATTTGGAGTTTGAAAAATCACAAACCCCACACGTTGTTTTGGCCGAACAGCTTAGTAGGGCGATTCATGATATCTCCTCACGCCGAACAAGATTCGATGTGCTTTTTATCTATCTGCCACAGCGCTGGGCACCTGGATTTAAGGGTGGGGTACAAGACGATTTTGATCTGCACGACTATTTGAAGGCAAAGACCGCTGCAATGGGAATTCCGTTGCAGTTGGTCCGAGAAGACAAAGCAGTTGCATATGGTTGTACTGCGAGTGTTATGTGGAGACTTGGGCTAGCAATTTACGCAAAGGCAGGTGGCATACCTTGGAAACTGGCGGAATCCGATCCCGAGACAGCCTACATCGGGATTTCTTACGCACTGCGACCAGTTGAATCTAATCGCCCTCGCTTCGTTACTTGCTGCAGCCAAGTCTTTGATTCCGACGGAGCTGGTCTTGAATTCATTGCTTTTGACGCTCAAGAGATTGATGTTCAACGCGAGAATCCATTTCTGTCCCAAACCGAAATGTTTCGCCTTATGACACGATCGCTCGAACTCTACCGTCGACGTCATCCTGGCCGCTCGCCACGAAGGGTGATGGTTCACAAGACGACTGCGTTTAAAGAGGGGGAAATTGACGGCTGCATGGAGGCACTGCATCTATGCGAAGCTGTTGATTTGATACAAATCGTGCAAGATGTAACTTGGCGTGCTGCAAAGATCGATGGACGCCCAGGGCAGCAAAAAGGGGATGCCGCAAGTTATCCAGTATCCAGAGGTACTCTGGTTGACATCAGTCCCCGCGAAGCACTGCTGTGGACGCATGGAAGCGTAGAAGGAATCGCGGATTCTGGCTACTACTTCCAAGGCGGGCGCAGCACGCCACGTCCCATCAAGTTGGTTAGGCATGCTGGACATGGAACCTGGGATGATACAGCAAGGTCTATATTGGCTCTTACAAAAATGGATTGGAATAACGATTCGCTTTACGATCCGCTCCCCGTAACCATCGGGTACTCGCAAGTACTTGCAAGAGTAGTGAAACGAATGAGCGGACTGGGAACTACACCGTACCAGTTCCGTTACTTCATGTGACAAGGAAGCTTTCGGATACCAAGTTCATTTTCGAGGGATCAAGCACCATGCGAATTGGCACATGGAATCTAGACTGCCGACTACCAACAGCGCTGCACGTTTCCAAATTGGAGGAACAGAAGTGCGATATTTGGCTACTCACCGAAGTTAACCCGAAGTGGGTCGCGCTTGACGGTAGGATCTGCGAATTTCATTGCCATCTCTCAACCAGCGTTATGGCTCGTGGGCAATACTGGGCAGCCGTGCTTAGTCAGAAACCATTTACACCTCAACGCGATCCTCATCCAGCAAGTGCATTTGCGGTTGTCGATGAATGCAATTTCTGTGCATCAATCCTTCCATGGAGAGGCAGCGGTGGTGAGTTTCCCTGGACGGGCGCAACGCACGCCGAAAGGACGGAAGCCGCAATATCTCAGCTGCTCACGGAACTTCCCAAGGAGAATTTGGTTTGGGGAGGCGACTGGAATCACTCGCTGGTTGGCGCTGAGGTAGCAGGGAGTAAGGGTGGGCGGAGTGCCTTATTGAAGGCGATCGAATCACTAAAACTAAGCGTGCCTACAGCAGA
The DNA here is from genome assembly GCA_027487485.1 of Planctomycetaceae bacterium. Lineage (GTDB taxonomy): Bacteria > Planctomycetota > Planctomycetia > Pirellulales > Pirellulaceae > JBKCUI01. Next base: position 18,033 of record JAIYDN010000075.1, read on the forward strand.
ACTGATGCATCGTAAGGATATATGCAATGCAATTGATCACATCGGAGTTCCGCAGAACTGGTCGATAAAGAGCGCAAAGCGAATTCCTGCTGACGGACTTTCCGATCACGATGCTTATGTAATCGACGTTGATGTCCCATAAGACAGTCCGTTAGATCTAAAGCGATCCTCTTCTGGAAAGAGTTGGCCGCATGGTATAGCATCCAGAAGTATGATGGCGAGAGTTCGGAATTATCGATGAACTCTCGCCATTAGCATTCTCAAACGGTGAAGGCATCATGCCTCAATCACGGAGCAATAACGGGATATGGTGGCATGCCTGGGTAATAGTGTCCTGGATGGCCCTCGGGCAGATTGTCGGGGTAGTGATAACCTGGTGGCAAGTGATAAGGATGATCTGGTGGGAGCCGCGGCCAGACGATGTTGGGTAGTGGTGGCGGCGCTTCGATAACCACAGGCTCGTCCGGTGGTGGCGGCCATGGCCAATCCTCGGGCCACCATGGTGGACGTGGGCCCGGGTCTTCGCTTGACGATCCTTCATCGTCGCCTCCAGAACTCTCCGGTGGAATGTATGGAGGTTGTTCTGACGGTGGATCGAAGGGTGGAATGAACGGATACGGCAATCGAGGTAGTTTGGGCTTGAACTTATCAATCATTGCAAGTTACTCCTTTGCAAGGGACTGGGATGACGAAACGCGACGCGTCTAATAGGACACAACGCGCACTGGGGAATCGACTTGGTTTCGAGGAATGAGCGAAGCTCGTCGTCGCCCGCTGTTGGCGGGCAAGCTTCATAACTACGGAACAAATCCCACTCCGAAATCGATTCGAGGCGGGCTTTTGTCTCTAGCTGTGGCCAATATGCGAGTGCGGGACATTTAGCGAGACAGCCATTCACAAGCTGAGTGCAAGTTCTCTGCATACAGACGCGATACGCGGCGTCTGGCTTGGAATTGAATGGCATCGGCTTGCCATCGACGA
>JAIYDN010000107.1 GCA_027487485.1 Planctomycetaceae bacterium
AGCGATCAGGGAGCGATCAGGGAGCGATCAGGGAGCGATCAGGGAGCGATCAAAGGGGTCAGGCCTCTTTGATTCAAAGTGCGAGTCTGCTCCCCGCGTTTTGGCGCCTCGGAAACAACGCTCAGGAGCGATCACCACAAGCCGACGAGTCGGATGTCTCAACGACTTGCCGATCCAAAGGAACCTTCTCTCTACAATCAAAGAGGCCTGACCCCTTTGATTTGGGCCTTTGATTTGGGATATCCACGCAGGATGATTTTGGCACAACACCCATGGTCGCTATCTTGATCGATAACTTCTGGAGTATGGGTAGGTTTGCTGACGAGGGTAGTAATAGGTTGACGATGGTTGCCCCACGATTGTCCCCTGCTGAACGCTTGGGTAATATACTGTTTGTGGTGTCACTATTGTGGATTGAATAGGGAGTGATTGCACAACCGAAGCGTTGGTGGACTTCGCTTCGGCCGTTGTTCTTAGTTCTTTCACCAAGGCTAGTTCCCATCGCAAGCGATATCGAGATCCAAAATAGATTGCGAGTGCGGTCCTTGCGCCTTCCTGCTTCTCGGACACGTTCTTTTCCTCATACCTCCACGCATCAATTGCCCGTTGGATTGCGGCCTGACGTTCGACGCTCGATTTCGCCTTCTGAAACTCAAGCGTGGTTACTTCCTCGAAGAGTTCTGCATACTCTCGCATCAAACCAACCCTATCGGTTCCTGTCTGTAATTCTTCTCTGACAACTTCGATTGCATTGTTCAAGACGCTGATTCGCATCGTTCGGATTTTCTCTTCCATTTTTGCAAGCTCTTCAGAAGGAAGTGATGCAAAGGGAATCGGTTCATTTCTTGTTTTGGCAACTTCGCCAAGAGTCTGATCAAAGGGATCATTGACGGAGGGGTCTTCCTTCCGCACGGGCTGGGGGCTATCACTTTTTTGAAACGGATCTTCCGTTAGGGAGGAAGGGCTCGGTATGGCCGTTTCGATGACCGAATTCTGTTGACCGATTGCCAATGAAACACAGCTAAAACAACTCAATGTAGCTGTAAAAAAGAGTGAGGAAGGTCGTTGTAAAGAAGTCAAAGCCATTGTTTTCTCCTAAAAGTGAAAGTTGTTATCATTTGCGAATGTAAGGTGCGAACTCAAGCCATTTTGGTAGTTGTTCGGCAGGGTTTGGTTTTGTCTTTTGAGCGGCACGCAGGTCGTTGAGGAACGCCTTATCCTCTGACTTTAAGTTTTCAAAAAGAACCGTCGACTTGCTATTAGGAATAGCTATTTCGATGTTCTTTCCAAAATCTTCCAACAATGGCATCTGTGTACTTTTAAAATTGGGACTCGTGACGGAAGCCCATATACGGCCTTTGCGTGCCCAGTTCCAATCCTTATCCTCCAAGGCGCTAGCTGGTACCCGGACTTCTTCTCCGTTTCTATTTCGCAAAAGTATTTCTTCTTTGGTACGGTCGTTATTGGCAGGTCGATTCAGCATACCTCCGAACTCTGCCCATGCTTTGAAACGTACGCCGGACGGATGTTTCCACGACCAAACTCTCCAATTTGGTTTACTCAGTTCATCGATTCGAGCTTTCGTAGCGGCACTACGATCAACTAGTTGTTGAAGCGTTCCAAGCACAGGATTGATAGATCCAAAATTGGAACCCGCGTTTTCAACCTGCAGCGAAAGTTTTGCCAACGGCGATTGCTCCAGGTTAACGCTAAAGAAATCGAAGGCAACTCCGGCCGTTCGGCGAATCGCATAGTTGACGTTAACGCCCTTCGGCGACTCCCAAAGCTCCCCTCGCATCGGTCGACCCGATCCAGTATCGATATCAATCGATTTGCGTGTAGGAGCCAGCCCATTCTTTTTGCCCATGATTTCTTTTCGAAGGTTGCTCATCATCGATCCAGGAGCGGATTTTGCATCAAACAGCATAGAGAGTGCATCGACGACGCTAAAGCGACGGAATTGACGCGACGAGTCGGACAATATAAGTCGCTGATCGATGATTTCAGATAAATCTCCATCTGCCGGCCATTCAAAAAAGTCTTTGTTGCTGCCAAACGCGAGCCACCCTTTTTTGATTTCAAACTTGCCAGTTTCTTGATAGTTCTGCACATCCACGAGAAGTCGAGCCGCTTCCCAATGTTCCTCTTCACCATTTTCGTTGGTGCTCGAAGCCTCGACTTCGATCCAACGACAGATTATCTCGTCACACATTTCCGTACCTAACGCACGCGCCGTTGCTTCTACAAGTTGTCGCGGTGAATTGGCTACCGCTATGCTTCCTTGCCAAGTGGTTGAGGCCGGTCGGTCAGGAATTCCGGCGCGGTCCCAAAATATGGGTTTGGGCAATGGCATTTCTTTTTCGTCTTGGAGTTCTTTCTTTATCAAATCGAATTCGCTTGGGTCACATTTGGCGGTGTCAGAGCCCGTTACCGCGCAATGAACTGTAATCGTTGGAGTATTCACCTCCATCTTTACGAAACCAAAGGGTTCCGCCTTCGTACGAGCCAACGAATAGCCCATTGTTCCCTTTGCTTCATCCCGTTTTCGTGAGCTGACAACATAACATGGCACGAAGCCAGAGCCATTCGCGACAGGTTGAATCCATGAGTTTCGATCCCCCGACATCAGCAACATCGGCCGCAACCCACGTATTGTGTCTTTAGCGACCGGCATCGACGCATCGCCAAAAAACAAAGCAATGTAGTCATGCAGACTCAAGCGTTGTGGCGGCAAAGCGTCGCCTACGATTTCCTTGAGATTGTCGGATTCTTTATGAAAAGGAAAGACTATGGTTAGGTTCTTCCTTTCTTGCCGATTCTCTTTCACCCAGGCAGCAATGTCTGGCCCACTTGCTCGAGCAAATCCCTCGACAACTTCAAAGCGATTTTGGGTACGCCATTTTTCTGTATCGATCTTGAGATATCCTGTCTCTTCGAAATCGCCTGTCGGATGATGCGAGATGGCTTCAAATTTTAGGCAGGTTAGGTCGGTCCCTCCTTGACGTTTCTCCGTCGACAAGACTTGTAATCGAATGTTGAAAGTGACTTCCATTCCTTTGGGCCAATCTTTGAGCCACACCGATCCTTGATAAGCCCCGTATGCCCCGACTTCATCCGGGATATTCGGGTACTGAAAAGACTTTGTTAGTGATACCGTCAATTGACGTTTGCGATTTGCGCCCGTGATAATACGGATGTCGTCGAGTGGTTCAAAGACTTCGGGGCCCTCCAGAACAACTGAATAATTACCGGGTTGAATACTATTCAGTCCCTCGCGAAGACTCACTGCTTCCTTTTCCGATGAGTCTTTAGGGGTAGCAAACACACTTCCCATATCAAGCAAATGCTTGGCAACATCACCTAAAGCCGTTACTTCCAATTCGCCTGTGTCGCTGACGACTGGATCAAGCGGCAGGTTTCCTGGTAACTCTCCAGCGAGCGGTTTGACCCATTGCCATACGCCGAACCCACCGAGTAGAACGAAGGTTACCGCCGTGCAAAAGAGCAACAACCATGCCTTCCGGCCTTGTTGTCCCATGTTGGCTGCTCGCTGAAAGGTCTTCTTTTCGCTCAACATCAAGTCGCCAGTCGATGCGTTCCCTATGGTATTGGTAGTTCCAGTTGCCATCTGTGAATGAGCGATCCTGGAAAAAGAAGCCGATGTCTTCCTCGTGTTCCATCGGTAGTACTCGGTCATCAATGACGTTAGGTCTGCTGAAGCTACGAACGGATCCAATCGTTCAGCGACCTCTTGCATCGTGAAGGGGCGTTTCGTCGAGACGTTTGCAACCATTTCCGTGATCAAGCGATCCAACGATTCGTCAATATCCGGACGAATCGCGGAGAGTTCTGCGAGCAACGGAGACTGGCCTGGTTGCTCGAAAGGGCGCTGGCCGGTTAGGAGTTCATGCAACGATACGCCAAGACTGAAGATATCGGAACGCGTTGTCACTTCCTCGCGCCGCGAAAGTTGTTCTGGTGCCATGTACGCGAGTGTGCCGATCGCTTGATCCAAACGGGAAAGCGGCGGCTCGTTCGAAAAGTCCAAGGACTGAGCCAACCCCAGGTCTAGCAGTTTAACGCAGCCATCGGGCGTCAAAAGCAAATTGGATGGCTTGATATCCCGATGAATGATCTTCTGATCGTGAGCGTATTGAAGCGCGATCGCTGCCAAACGTACGATTTGACAAGCGTCGGCGATCGGCAATGGGCCCAATCGTTTCGATAACTGCCCTGTGTCTACCCCAGCCAAAAATTCCATCACCAAGTAATGCAGACCGTCTTGTTCCCCCGAATTGAGTGCTTTCACAATGTTCGGATGTTCTAGCTGGGTGATCAGTTGCATTTCGCGAGAAAAACGTGAAATAGCCTCTTTGGAATTCACGCGATCTTGTCGGAGTATTTTGATCGCAACAGAACGATTGATCCGCGTGTCGATCGCCCGAAAAACGCACCCCATCCCTCCTTCGCCAATCGACTCCAAGATCCGATATTCTCGAATGAACGTGATTTTCTCAAAATCCATGGATTCAATTCCCTCGCAATTTTCTAACCTTGGTTCACGTCGAATGTGCTCGAGTGACTGTTGAAGACCAACTGGAATATGTACCGGTGGGCAGTGAGCCGCGTTCGCGATCAATTGGGATATGGAATCCTGTGATTGACTAAGCTTCTCCACCCTTTGTTGGCATCGTGGACAATTTGCCACATGGCTATCAAGCGATTGAAATCCGGAACCTGAACTTTCGCCCGCAAGGTAACGACACAAATCATCGGCGGTTGGGCATTCTCCTTGAGCGTGATCGGCTTGCATCGTCTCGAATAACCTCGTTGTTTTCAATCATTTATCTAGAACTAATAGGTACAACGAAAATCATTCACGCGAAAATTCCATTTTGGACAAAAAGGACTTGCTATCAGACTACACCGTCTGGGAAAGCGTCTCACGAACTCTGCGAAGCACACGGGCGCGGCACATACAAACCGCGGCTGGGCTCATCCCCAAATCAATCCCCACCTGGCTGACCGACTCACCCATCGCCGCCGTTCGCCAAAAGGCAAGCCAAGTCTGCTCCGAAAAATCCTTACGAATCAACACAAGAACTTGGCCCACTACTTCTTGGAGATCCCGACGATCTTCTTCTGCGCTGCGATCTTCTACCTCGGTGTTAGAACTCATTTCCCGAAACTCGGAGCCGCGAATCTCGATTGGTAGCTCTTTTTGCTTTCGAAAATGATCCATTATTTTGGAGCGAGTAATTGTCCATAGCCAACCACGAAAGCTGTGCGTCCCTGATTTCCTACCAAATTGATCGAGGTGGCTTGAAACTGCCATGAATACATTCTGGATAACATCGTCCACATCCGAACCCTGAATCCCATGTTGACGACACCACCGAACGACCAAAGGGCCGTAGAGATGCACTATCTCCGACCAAGCTCTTTGCTGGCCTTTTCGGGCACCATCCAGGAGAGATATTGAAGTGGATTTGGAGTCAGCCGAAAACATAATGTCGATCCCAACAGGCAAATGTCTCACTGGAGTTAGTAACGTTGAGAGCCATCATGATACACCAGTCGTTTCTGTATTGCTCGCTATATGGGTGTTCCGTTTCTCTTCTTCGCTGCAGAAACTTTTGATCACCTGAAATTCTAGCCGTATGCTCTGGCTTCCAAGAATGATTGAGGTGGGGCCTCGCTATGGATTTCGGTAGAGTGGATAACGCCAATCATGAGCCTTTCGCAAAACTTAATGCCTATATCTTCGGAGAAATAGCTGATGCGGACACTTGTCGCTCTTTTGTTTCTGGCTACGACAGTCAATGGCCAGGACGGGATTTCTGCCGATATCGGCGATAGTACCCTCCCCCAGGGCTGGAACGCGGAACCGATCTCAACACCATCAAGCAAAGGAGGATCGAAGCACTTCAGTCCTTGGTGGAAGCTCGTCAGTCCAAAACCGTGGATGGGTTGGATGACCATGGACCAGTATCCCCGCCTTTGCTTGAACCTTTGTTCCACTGTCGCTAGAGTACAGCCAAGCGGTGCTGCGATTTCTGTATTACTTTAGCCATCCAAACGATAGCAAGCGATCGCTTGAAGTTCTTTGTCTTGAAGCGAACCAATTAGCCTTTGACATTCTTCTTCCATCAAAGCAGTCCATCCTCGGAGTCCAACGTTGGAAAACGATCTTGTTGAAACGCCCTCCGAACGAAGAGTCTTAAAAGAGTCTGGCGAAAAATGTAGGTCGAAAAATTTTGGGACCATATTTCAGCGAACTTTTTTCGCCCCACATTTTTCGACAGGTATTCGCTTGGTGGATGGCACCGTTCGTACCGTCGAGCCCGTTAAGGACCTGCCCGTTTTACTTAGGGCATATTTTGCAAGTTCGATGACAATCGACTCCCTAGAGATTCGAGTTGGACTTAAAATGGTTTCAGGTCGAATCTCCGTGCGATGACTGGTTTCGACCCTACTTGAACTTTTTTCCCCCGCCCACTCCCCGCCTTACACGTTGATCGATTTGACATGATGAAACGACCTTCCGCGACTCACTTTGCGTACCTCCTTCTCTTGTTACTGTTCAGCGGTTGCAATACCGAACCGGATCAGGCCATCGCGACCAAAGTGACCCCGAACATTCAAACGCCGCCACCTGAACCAGAAAACAAACAAGGTGAGATGCCGGCCGCCAAGATTCCGTTCACTCCAACAAGCGCGTCCGTGCAAGGTCGTTGGAAGATGAAGTCTGGTTTGTTCAATGGAACTGACCTCCCTGCTTCCATGGTCGATTCAACCTACCTTCGAATCGACGGTGAGAATTACGATGTCGATGTGGGTGGCAATCCAGATAAAGGTACCCTCACCTCGGACATGACAACATCTCCCTACAAGATGACGATCAAGGGTGTCGAAGGTGCAAACGCTGGAAAAACCTTGCTTGCGATTTTTGAAATGCCAAATGCAAACACATTGCGAATCTGCTATGACCTAACTGGCATCGACTTTCCCAAGGATTACGAGTCCACCACCGAGAACGGATTCTTTTCCGCAGTGTATGAGCTGCAACCTTAGATAAACGCGTTCCAGTTTTGAGGATCCCAGAGACCGAAGTTCTCAGTGCGAGCAGTTCTCGCTAATGGGCATAAGCAAGTAGCGTTGGACGCTCGCTGGGATTTTGGCCATTGAATTGAATCCGTAACGCAGCTAGCGCCAGCGGCTCAAATGGGGATTCAGGCACTTGAACGGAAGACGCACAAACCAAAAGGAAAGAGTGGATGTCAAAAAGCTTGAAGCGAAGAATTGCTCCGTTCAAATCGACCTATGCGTCCTTGATCAACGCCAAAAGGCTCCCATTTCTGGGCATCTTTTTGCTCTGTTTTGGATTTTTGCCAAGCAACATACCCACCGCTTACGCGGACGAACGTGACGACGAATTTGAAAACCAAATTAGGCCAGTGCTGGCCGCAACTTGTTTTGGTTGTCATGGTGACCCCAAGGTATCCGGCGAATTGCGAGTCGACTCGCGCGAAGCATTGTTGAAAGGGGGCGATTCTGGACCTTCGGTAGTCCCTGGTTCACCCGAAACAAGCTTGCTCATGAAAGCGATTCAGCGGCACGATGACGTATCCGCGATGCCGCCAGACAACGACAAAGCGCTGCGGCCGGAGCAACTAACTGCATTCGAAAAATGGATTCGTGAAGGGGCGTATTGGCCGGTCGCCGTCGCTCCGTTCGAACGTGCAGAACATTGGGCGTTCAAGCCGATCGAAGCACACGATCCGCCGCAAGTGCCTTCGACGAAGAATGCGATCGACGCTTTTGTTCGTGCCAAGCAAAGTGCGGCGGGGGCTTCGCATGCACCTCCAGCGGACAAAATTGCATTGATTCGCCGAGCTACCTTCGACCTGACAGGCCTGCCGCCAACAGTAGAAGAGATCCAAGACTTTGCGATGGATCATTCCGACGATGCATTTGCTAAAGTTGTCGATCGTTTGCTTGCTTCTCAAGAGTATGGAAGACGCTGGGGACGCCATTGGTTGGATGTGGTGCGGTATGCAGACACCGCCGGCGAGACAGCCGACTACCCTGTTCCTCTAGCTTGGCGCTATCGCAATTATGTCATCGATTCCTTCAATGCAGACAAGCCCTACGACCAGTTCATTCAAGAGCAGATCGCGGGTGATGTGCTTGCTGATCTTGCGCCCCGCGATCGCTACGCGGAACAAGTAACTGCGACGGGTTACCTTGCGATTTCGAGACGCTTTGGCTTTGATTCCGAAAACTATCATCACTTGACCATTCAAGATACGATCGACAACCTTGGTCAAACCGTTTTGGGATTAAGCCTTGGTTGTGCTCGATGCCACGACCACAAGTTCGATCCAGTCTCCATGCAAGATTACTATGGGCTTTACGGCATCTTCGACAGCAGTCGATACGCCTTTCCCGGCTCGGAGCAAAAGCAAAAAACTCGTTCGATGGTTCCGCTTTTACCGCCCGACGAAGCAACGCCCAAATGGCGGACCTTTGATCAACGCGTTGCGACGTTGGCGACATCGCTCGAGGACCGAAAGCAGCCGACACCGTCTGCTATTCTTCGCTCCTTGCAAGACATGGATGGAGACTTTGAAATGCAAGCTCCAGCTGCTGGTGGAAGCAATGGAGTGCTTGTTTCGCCGTGGCTTTACGCAGGCAAGATCGCCGTTACCAACGCTGCACAAAGCCCGTTCAAGAACTTATACGCTCGAGGCAAAGTCGGGGCGAGCATCCCTGCGGACGGTGGCAAGTACCGCATCGCTCAGTCGGTTTACCCGCACCGAACTCCTACCACCTGCTCATCCGTCTACGTCAACTTAGATTTCCGAGTGGAAGCCAACTCCAAGGCAACGGGCGTCCATCGATTCTGGATTGGGTCCTTGGATCGCAGGCCTGCTTTATTGGTTCACATCGGTGCCGAAACTGTTTCGTTGCAGTATGGTGAGAAATCGGAAACCATTGGCCAGATTGAAGCCAACCAGTGGCATAATCTTCAGCTGCAATGGGATTGGGTAGAGGGTGTTGTTCATAGCACGCTTACCTCTGGCGGAGCATCTCGCAAGGTAGCTTTTGCGGGCATGCCAGCAGCGAACGGATCGATCGCGATCGATGGGGTCGTTCTTGAATGCGATTCCGAACTGGCAGCTCCTGCCATCGAATACGACAATCTTGGAGTTCAAGACGATGCGATTTCGCCAGCGACCGTCGACGTGACTCGTGACGATCAGAACCAAGACAAGATCGATTTGGCGGATCTAGAACGCCAGTTCAGTGAGCTGGTAGGAATGGGCGGCGAATTCGAGCTACAGACTGACGGGCAACCTCCCGAGAAACCTTGGAATCCAGGACCAAATAGCGTCGTTCGCATAGCTAGTCGCGCGCAGAGCGAGCTTACGAACGTGTTTCCGTTAGGAGGGCTTGGTGTCCATATGCCCAACCGAGCGGAGTACGATGGTTTTGGATTGACCCTGCCAAAATCTTGGACTTTGGAAACATCGGAGCAACTTTTTGTAATGTTCGATATGCGTATCGCCGACGTGACGAACGGTAGCGATGGATCGTGGCGTTTTTATATCGGCCACGGCCCTGGGAATTCAGCCGCTGTCGAGTTGTTTTTTAACGGCAAGCAGTTCTTTCATCGCAGTGGCGATTCGCGGGAGCCCCTCCAGAACCTCGCGCTCGGTGCATGGAACCAGATCCAATTAACGCTCGATCTTAGATCAAAGCGTTATCAAGGCGTGCTTCGTTCGGAACAATCTGGCCTTTCTTTTGAGGGTGATTTTGCCACGGGTTGGGACGGTACCATCGACTACTCCTTCATCGACAGCTACGGACACTTGGGAGGTGTGCGTCCAGCGATCGATGTCGACAACTATGAGATTCGGCCGAGCCGTTTTGACAATGATTCTCAGCCGGGCTTACTGTCGAATGCTTCGGGGGTGTCAGAGAAAATCGAGCGTGCTAATGACTTGAAGAAAAAGATGACTGCCATTCGATCCAAAATGACTGGGGAGATGGAGGAACTGAATACGCTTCTTGTGGATGGACCCTTTGAGATGGCGTATGGTGTGACGGAAGGAACACCTCATAGTGTTCCAATCCAATTGCGGGGTGAACCATCTCTGGCGGGTGATACGGTACCACGTGGCTTTCTGCAAGTTCTGGGGAAAGAGACCTTGCCGCCAGAGACAGCGGGAAGTGGCCGCATGCAGCTCGCTCGTTGGCTGACTCGCAGCGACAATCCGTTAACAGCTCGTGTGATGGTGAATCGAATTTGGCAATACCATTTCGGTACGGGCTTGGTCAAAACTCCGAACGATTTTGGGTTGCGAGGATTGGCGCCAACGCATCCCGAATTGCTCGACTATTTGGCGACCGAGTTTATTCGGGCTCGATGGTCGGTGAAGTCGATGCATCGAATGATTATGTTGAGCGAAACGTACCAGCAGTCATCGACGAGCCCAACCAACGAATCCGACGTTCGCAATCTATACACCCATTTCTCGCGACGACGCCTTTCGGCAGAAGAGATCCGCGATGCGATTCTCATGGTGAGCGGTGAACTGGATCGTGAAACAGGCAAGGAACATCCCTTTCCTTCCCCTATCTCCTGGGGATTCTCTCAACACGGGCCATTCAATGCGGTATACGATCATAACAAACGAAGTGTTTACTTGATGTCGCAGCGATTGAAGCGGCATCCTTACTTAGCGCTCTTTGATGGTCCAGATCCGAATGCTTCTACGGCGGATCGCATGGGAACGACGGTTCCCACACAAGCTCTTTATTTCTTGAACGACCCGTTCGTTTATTCCAAATCGGAAGCCTGGGCACGCAGGATTTTGAATCGCAAGGAGACGATCGTTCCGAACATTGAAATGGCTTATGCAATGGCATTTGGCCGTTCGCCAACAGCTTCGGAACGAATTCATGCATCGGAGTTTATGGACACCTACCGGGCCGAACTTTCTTCGATCACGCAAGAGAACTTGGAGGTTGCTTCGTTGGCGGCATTCCTTCGCACTTTGTTTGCAAGCAACGAATTCCTGTACTTGGATTAATGGTCGCAAGGGTAAGAATCAAAATGAAATTCATTCCAAGTTATGATCCCACTCGTCGCGGTATGTTGAGATCCATGATCGGTGGTTCGTTGATACTACCAGGGATTGCGTCACAGCTGCTTGCTGAAGATTCCAAAGCATTGGATCCGCTTGCTCCCAAGCCAACTCATTTTCCAGCGAAGGCCAAGCGGGTTATCTTTTTGTACATGAGCGGCGGAGTATCGCACGTCGATTCGTTTGATCCGAAGCCGAAACTGTTTGCGGACGCCGGGAAAACGGTCCCAGTGAATGAGTTTCAGGGGCGAAAAGGGGATTTTAATATGTTCCTGAAAGCGCCTCAGTGGAAATTCCAGCCTCATGGAAAATGCGGGACTGAAGTAAGTGACCTGTTCCCGCACATGGCGCAGTGCGTCGATGATCTGTGCGTGATACGTTCGATGAAATCCGATCACACGAACCATTATGAAGCCACGCTGGGAATCCATACTGGTTCTTTTACCTTTGCCAGACCTAGCATCGGATCGTGGTTAAGTTACGGACTTGGAACGGTGAATCGCAATCTTCCTTCATTCGTAGTGATTGCCCCACAGTCACCTTATGCAGGTGGGCAAGTTTGGGGAAGTGACTTTCTACCGGGATCGCACCAAGGTACTTTGGTTGTTCCTGGCGCAACGCCGGTAGCAAACATCGGTCGACGAGCACCTAGTCTTCGATTGCAAGAATTGGAATTGAAGGCCATCGCGCGCATGAATCAAGAGCATCTTCATGCGAGAGCCGATGATCCCGCGCTGGCTGCACGGATGAAGTCGTTTGAAACGGCCTTTGGAATGCAGGCCGAGATGCCAGAGATTTTCGACTTGTCCAAAGAAGATGACCAAACGCTTGCTTTGTATGGTTTGGAGCGAGGCAGTACCAGTGGATTTGCATGGCAATGTTTGGTCGCTAGGCGAATGGCGGAACACGGAGTCAGGTTTATCGAACTGATCGACGTCGGGTCTTCTTCGAACTGGGACGCGCACGGCGACATGATGACTCACGCTCCCCTTGCAAAGAATGTCGATCAGCCCATCGCGGGCCTGTTGAAGGACCTGAAACGACGCGGGATGTTGGAAGACACGTTGGTCGTGTGGACAACGGAATTCGGACGCACTCCGTTCAATTCAGGAGCGGGTGCTGCTGGACGCGAACACCATCATTGGGTGTTTTCGTCCTGGATGGCAGGTGCGGGCGTGAAGCCTGGAATAACCTACGGCGAATCCGACGAGTATGGAATTGATGTGGCAAAAGACGAAGTCCATGTGCACGATTTCCATGCGACGATCCTGCATTTAATGGGGCTGAATCACGAGCGACTCACGTACCGGCACACGGGACGGGATTATCGCCTGACCGATGTGGCGGGCCGCGTCATCAAGGACATTTTGGCGTAGTCGCCCGCCCCCCTGTGTGCTGCGCCATAATTTGTTAAACTCTTTGCCTAAGGATGTTTCTCAGAGGTGCAATTGATAAGGGAGTGAGCAAATGATGCGGTTTCGTTTTTTGACCGTATTCGGAATTGTGCTAGCTAGCATGACTTCCGCTAGCTTGAATAGAGCGAATGGCCAAGCTGCAGCTCCGCCATCGGCAAATTCTCCAGCCCCCGCGTTAGACCAAGCTCAGCAGGTGATACACCAGCAGCACTTCCAACTGATGCAAATGCTGGATCAGCTGGAGCCTTATTTGCCCTTGGAAAAGCTTTCAGGAAAGGTTCAGCTCAACGGTTCGCGTACCATGAGCGACATGGGGCACCAATGGGCAGAAAACTTCAAGCAGTTTCATCCTGCCGTAGAATTTGAGGGCAAAGCAGACGGTTCGGAAGTCGCATTGAAGGCGCTCGCTGAGAATCCGTTGAGTGTCGCTGGTGTTAGTCGACCTGTCGACGAGGCTGATCAAAAGCTGTTGCAAGCTGGCAACTGCAAAGAACCGATCGCAGTGACGATCGGCATGGAAGCCTTGGCCATGTATGTTCACAAAGACAATCCGCTGCAAAGTTTATCGCCGGAAATTGTGAAGGCAATTTTCGCGGCGGGCGAGGACGGAAAACCCAAAGCAAAACGCTGGGGCGATTTAGGTGTTACGGGTCCTTTAGCGGATAAGCCCATTGTGGCGTACGAACGAGACTCCGCCAGCGGTTCTCAAACCTTTGTAACCCGTGTGCTTTTGTCAGGCGCGAAACCTGCAACGTCGTACAGAATCTGCGAATCCAATTCCGATGTTTGCAAGGCAGTCGGCGACGATCCGAACGGAGTCGGTTTCGCGGACATGAATTATGTGAATCCGATGGTTCGACGCGTTCCGGTCTTGGTCCAGGGACGGTTGGTCGAAGCCACAGAAGAAATGGTGCTTTCGGGCAAGTATCCTATCATTCGTCCCTTGCTGGTTGTGTTCGACAAGTCGCAATTGGCAAGCGAAGGTAAGTTACGAGAATCCATTCTGCGCTATTTGCTCAGTCGAGACGGACAGTCGATCGTCATGAAGGCAGGCTTCTATCCTGCAGATCCAGGATTCATTAAGCATCAATTGAATGAAATCTTCGGACAGCAGTTACGTTAACAATCCATCCATCATAGAAAGAGGTTGGCCGTGATCCATCGATTGAAGTTTTGGATACGATCTATCGTGATTGGTATCTGCATGTTCCTAGGCTTGCTACTACCCAGTCCTTCGTTGAAGGCTCAGTTTGGTTTTGCTCCTAGCGCTTATATGAACAATGGCTACGGTAGCGAGTGGGGGAATTACTACTCGAGCGCCATCGTTCAGGTTCCACAAATTGGATATCCCACCGCCGTCAACCTACCCTCCGCATATATTCGACCGGGTTGGCAATTGGGTGCTTACATTCAAAGTACCTACAATGGCGTTCTCATTCAGCAAGTGGTTGCTGGCGGGCTCGCAGAACGATCGGGCTTGAAATCGGGAGATATTGTTATCTCCGTCGGCGGATCGCAGGTCGGCTACGTCAATGGTAGGAACGTGGACTTGATTCAAGAGATTGGCCGAAGGGCTGACGCATTCGGCGTAGCAAGGTTAGTAGTGCTGGAAGCCTTCAGTAAGCAACTGAGGAATTACGATCTCAATATTGCGCAGCAAGTGGCGGCAGCCAATCTTCTTTCAGGACGGGTCTTTGTGGACGGCCTGGGGTTATTAGCCTCGCAAGGTAGTCTGAAAGTGGAATTGCAGAATGCGAGCAGACCTTACCTGCAAGCATCGGGGGGGAATGACTATAAACAAGTGACAGGCCCAGGCCCTTACGCATTCACCATCAATTTCGACCCTCGCTTTGTGGCCCCTGAAGATCGATATCGATTGGTTGCAACCCTTTACAATACGTATCAGCAAATAGTGGGGTACACTTCCTACGATATCCCCGTACCGTTGACCGGGCCTACCCAGTCGTATGACTTGCGTTTGCAAGGAACACCAAACTACACGTCGACCATGGTTCCTGCGTTCGGAACTTATTATCCGAATCAAAACTCCGTAACAGAAGTTTTCCAGCAGCTCTTGGGTCGAGCCCCATCCGTTAGTGAAGCCCAAGTGTGGACCCAGCAGTTGGCAAGCGGTTCGATTACCGCGAGCGAAATGCGGGCTCAAGTATTGGCAAGTCCGGCATTCTATGACCGAGCAGGAAACAACCCCGATCTCTTTATTCAGCAAATGATTGTTGCAATCACGCGACAACCTGCACCTGTTCAGCAAGTTCAATCGTGGCGGAGTCGATTGGATTTCTTTGCAGGCAACCGTCTGATGCTAAGCCGAGAGTTTCTACGAGGCTATTCGCTTTGATTTTCAACCAAGCGAGCTTATTCGCCCAGATTTTGTAGCTCGGTTTGCCACCTTATTGCGACACTTGACGCTTTCCGGCGTGTTATCATGTTTCTCCGGAGCCACTCACCCGTGGTTTCTGTCGAAATCGTCAAGTTCCCTTGAACTGAGGTGCTTTGTTTGAAGAGTTTGAAGCCAGCGAATCCAAGTCGGAAGGCATTTGAGATCCCGGTGGGCCATGGTCGACGATATGCGGCGATTGGCTTTCAACTGCTTGGTTGCTTCTTTTTCTTCTTCGCCCCAACATTGCGAACTCTGCAAGCATCGGATCTCGATGATTTGCAATCGCATTTCCAAAAAGGGGACTACGCCGCTTGTGCCGAACTTGCTCAGGCTCAGATTGAAACCGGAATCTGGAATGATGTTTGGCATCGCATGCTGATCGAATCACGACTGGCGACAGGCGAGTACGCATCGGCACTAGAAACCTATGAAAAGGCGATCGGAAAGTTTCCCGACTCAATTCGGCTGCGGTTGGTCGGGGTTCGCGTTTATCAAATGAATAATCGCGGTGGCGATGCACTCGATCAATTGAGTTACCTAAAGGCATTGTTCGAGCGTGCAACATGGCGAATGAGAAACCGATCGGACCTGGTTCCCGTCGGCGAGTATTTGTTGCTACAGGGCGAGGACCCCAAGCTAGTTCTCAAAAACTATTTTGATCAGGCCATCAAGAACGATCCGAAGTTGGTAGAGGCTCACTTGGCCACAGCGAGGCTGGCGCTGAATAAGAATGACGATAAGGTTGCGTCGCAATCGCTTGCAAAGGCTCTTGAAATCGACGCCGGGGATCCTGAAATCTTGTGCTTGCTTGCAAGAGCTTGGAGCTCTACCGACCCAGCCAAGGCGGATAGCTTTTTGCGCCAATCGCTTGCAAGGAACCCGCGTTACGTTCCAAGTCTTATCGTCCAAGCAGAAGCTTTGATGTCCGCTGAAGATTACGAAAAGGCCAAGACCATTTTGGATGAAGTTGAACGCACCAATAGCAGCTTACCAAAGCTTTGGGCTTTGCGTGCTGCGATTGCGCATCTTCAAGGGATATATGCTGACGAGGGCGAGTTTCGGCGGAGGGCATTGATACCATGGGCGTTGAACCCCGAAGTGGATTTTGTCATCGGTAAACAGTTATCGATGCATTATCGATTTTCCGAATCGGCAGAGTACCAGCGTCGCGCGCTTCAGATGGATCCGGATTGCGTTCCAGCTCAAGGGCAACTTGCACAAGACTTGTTACGACTTGGAGAGCTGGATTCAGGATGGGATCAAGTCAATCAAGTGCGAACTAAAGATCCTTACGATGTGACGATCTTTAATCTCAAACAGCTTCAAGCTCAGCTCGAAACGCTTGATACCATCGAGACTGAAGGCTTCGTCATTCGTATGGACCGTAAAGAAGCAAAGATCTACGGCCAGGAGGTTGTTGAGTTACTGAAGGAAGCCCGCAGCGTTTTGACGGAAAAGTACGATGCGAAGCTGGTCGAGCCGATTTACGTCGAGATCTTTCCAAGGCAAAAAGAATTTGCCATTCGTACCTTTGGCCTGCCGGGCGGGGAAGGGTTTTTAGGGGTCTGTTTCGGTCGATTGATTACAGCGAATTCACCAGCAGCCCTGCAGGTCGATTCGAACTGGCAAGCGGTATTGTGGCATGAATACTGCCACGTGGTTACCTTGCAAAAGACCAAGAATAAGATGCCGCGATGGCTTTCCGAGGGGATTTCTGTTTACGAAGAACGACAGCGAAATCCCATCTGGGGACAATCGATGAATGAAACGTACCAAGAAATGATTCTGGGCGAAGATTTTGTCCCCATGAGCCAGTTGAGTGGTGCATTCCTGCAACCCAAATCTCCTTTGCATCTTCAGTTTGCATACTACGAAGCATCGCTGGCAGTCGAGTATTGGATCGAAAAGTATGGAATGCAAAACTTGCTTCGGCTGTTAGAAGATCTTTCGGTTGGCATGCCTGCCGACGAGGCGCTTCGTCGAGCTCCCGGCTCTTTGGATGCTTTGGATGCAGAGTTCTTTGCCTTTGCGTCCGACAAGGCCCAGCATTATGCCAACGAAGTTGATCTGGCCAAGCCATCGAAGCAGGATCGAGAGAACATGGCAAGTTGGCTTGAATCGCATCCCGATTCTGTTTACGCGATGCGTATGAAGGTCAAGAACCTTATCACAAGGAAGAAGTGGGACGAGGCTTTAGAGCAAGCGTTGCGATTGCAAACTCTGTTACCATCCGACGCGTCGCATGAAGGTATCTATGCGATGCTGGCTGCGATTCATCGAGCCAAAGAAGACGTGCAGCAAGAACGGCTTGCTTTGATTCAGCTAGCCAATCTTTCCGCCGATTGTCGGCAGGCGCTTCTTCGCCTGCTAGAAATCGATCGTCAGAGCGAGGATTTCGAATCCATGTTGATTTGGTGCGAGCGGTTGGTCCAGATAGATCCATTGAGATTGGACGTTCAGTCGGCGCGAGCCCAGGCGGCTTTCCAACGGGGGAATTCACTCCTTGCGATTCGTGCTCTGCAAGCATGCTTGCAGCTAGGCCCAATCGATCCAGCAGGGGTGCATTATCAGATGGCGTTGGCACATGAGAGCAACCATGAGCTCGACCTTGCCAAAAGGCAAGTTTTGTTGGCGTTGGAAGAGAGCCCACGCTACATTGAGGCATTGAAGCTTTTGGCCAAGATACGAAAACAGCTGGAGTCGCAAGCTGTGCAATCCACCAAGGAAGGCGTTTCGCCGTGAAATTGATTCCTTCTCGCAGCAACCGAATCTTCGTTTGGACGTTGTCATTAGTCGTGCTATTGTCCCTTTGTGTGTTAGCCCAACAACGACGGGGCAGGCAACGCGATTGGCGAAGCGAAGGGCGAGGGGATGTTCCAACTTGGCCGATCAATCCGAAGTTTGAAAAAGAACTGTTTACTTTTGTTCGAATCAAGTACGAATCGCACGGCTATGGACGAGGCGGTGGCTGGGCAACCGACTTTCGAGATAGCGAACTCAATTTTTCTCTGCGACTTCAGCAGCTAACGACCCTGAAGGTGAGCCCTGAGCCAATCGTGCTCGAACTGACGGATCCCAAGTTATTCGATTACCCCTTTATCTACATCATAGAACCTGGCGCATTGATGTTCCGATATGAAGAGGTGCAAGCGCTTCGCAAGTATTTGCTCAATGGAGGGTTCTTGATGGTGGACGATTTTTGGGGTGATACGGAGTACGACAACTTCTACCGTGAGATCAAGCGTGTGTTCCCGGATCGCGAACCAGAAGAAGTGCCGTTGGAGCACGAAATTTTCCACTGCGTTTACGATTTGAAAGAGAAACCTCAGTTGCCTTCCATCGACTCCGCATGGAGAGGCCGCGATTCAGGGATAACCTGGGAGCCTCGGTATGATTCCGATACGAGCGTTCCCCATTATCGTGCCATCCGCGACGATGCAAATCGAATCATGGTCTTCATCTGTCACAATACGGACCTGGGAGACGGTTGGGAACGTGAAGGCGAAGACCGTTGGTATTTCGAGGAGTTTTCCATCAAAAAGGCTTATCCTTTAGGAATCAATATCGTTACCTATGCTATGACGCATTGAAGACCTTCTGCATCGTGTCACTGCTAAATTTTGAACATTGCTCCACAGAACTTTTTCCCATCGAACCTTCTAGGACTTTACTACCTTGAGTCACGACACCTTGAGTCACGATACGCTTTCATTCGAAGAGCAAGCTGCGCTAGTTCAGCAGATACGCGAAGGACGAGCTCGTATCGATCATGAGCTCTCGAAAACGATTGTGGGCCAAAAGGCGGTTATCGAACAGTTGCTCATTTGCTTGTTCTCGGGGTCCCATTGTTTGATTACTGGTGCGCCTGGACTTGCAAAGACTCTTTTGGTTCGAAGCGTTGCTCAAGTTTTTCATCTGGAGTTTCGGCGAATTCAATTCACTCCCGACCTGATGCCTGCAGACATCACCGGAACGGAGATCTTGGATGAAGTCGATGGACGTCGGGTGCTACAATTTGTAAAAGGTCCCGTGTTTGCGAATGTCATCCTTGCCGATGAAATCAACCGAACGCCACCAAAGACGCAAGCGGCGTTGTTGGAGGCGATGCAGGAACATCAAGTCACGGCGGCAGGGAAACGTTATGGCTTGCCTGAACCGTTCTTTGTATTGGCTACCCAAAACCCCATCGAAATGGAAGGAACCTATCCGCTTCCGGAAGCCCAACTGGACCGGTTTATGTTCAATGTGATGATTGACTACTTGCCCTTTCAAGACGAGCTTCAGGTCGTGCTGGATACAACCAGTAAAAAGCCGGAGCCTATCCAGCCCTTGTTTTCCGGCGAAGACATTTTGCGATTCCATGAAATGGTGCGGCGCATGCCAATCGCGCCAGAGGTAGCCGGTTATGCAGTCCGTTTAGTTGCTGCTACTCGTCCGGGACGCCCCGAGGCGGCTTCTTTCGTCAATCAATGGTTGAATTGGGGGGCTGGGTTACGAGCCGCCCAAATGCTGGTGTTGGGAGCCAAAGCACGCGCGCTGCTCAACGGCCAGTCTCATGTCGCGATGGAAGATATTCGTGCGCTCGTCCATCCCGTCCTTCGGCATAGACTGCTTTTGGGGTACAAAGCGGAGGCCGAGGGAATCACGGTGGAAGACTGCATCGACCGGCTGCTGACCGAGGTTCACTAACCATGAAACAGCCGTTCGCCCGAACTGAGCCGATGGAAAGACATGCGTCGAAGTTTGGCATAGAGAGCAAGCTGAAGTCGGCAGATTCCTGGATTGATATGTCGGCGTTGATGCGTATCAAGGATATGCAATTGCGAGCCAAGTCAGTTGTTGATGGTTTTCACAACGGGTTGCACCGAAGTCCGCTCCATGGATTCTCCGTTGAGTTCAGTGAATATCGACCGTTCAGCGAAGGGGACGACCCACGTTCGATCGATTGGAAGTTGTACGCCAGGAGCGATCGCTTCTACATCAAGAAATTTGAGGATGAAACCAACCGTCGATGTTACATTGTCGTCGATCAAAGCAAGTCGATGGAGTATCGCTCGATCGAGTATTCGAAGATGGATTACGCAAGAACTCTTTCGGCAACGCTTGCCTACTATCTGACCTTGCAACGCGACGCCGTTGGGGTGCTTACCTTTGAGCAGGATGTGACCGAGTTCTTGGCGGCTCGCTATCGCCCAGGTCAAATGAAACGTATCCTTTCGCTGTTGGAGAAGTCCACACAAGGAACATCCACCGATCTGCGCAAGCCCTTGGCGCATCTTGCGGAGATTGTGCGTCATCGCAGTTTGATCTTGATTGTGTCCGACTTTTTAGTTCCGCCAGAGAGCCTGCGCGAGCCCTTGTCTTTTTTGCGAGCACGTCACCATGAGATTATGCTGCTGCGTGTTTGCGACCCATGTGAAATCACGTTAAGCCTCAAGAACCCCGCGATGCTTACCGATGTTGAAACAGGCCAGGAAATGCATATCGATCCCGAGAAGGCCAGGGAACGTTACCAACAAAAGTTTCGGCAGCATGAATCCGAGCTTGTGCAGATGTGCGCTCAGTTGGGGATCAGTTGGACTTCTTTGGTATCCACCGATTCTGTCGAGCATGCCCTTTTTGATCTACTTTATCGACAACAGGGCGGTAAGAAACGCGAGAGTCGCCGATGAATTTCCTGACGCCCTTGTATGCTCTAGCAGCACTTGCGATCGCGGCCCCGATCTTGTTTCATTTGGTCCGAAAGCGCCCCAAGGATCGGCAAGTATTTAGTTCCTTGATGTTTTTAGAGCCAGCAGCACCGCGATTGACTCAGCAAAGCAGGGTCGACCATTGGCTACTACTGGCTTTGCGTGTGGCGGCAATTGCGATGCTTGCCGTCGCCTTTTCGCGTCCCTATTGGAACATAGCCTCCCTGGCCGAAGCCCCCACCCTTGGTTTACGACGCGTTTTTCTGCTGGACTGCAGCGCAAGCATGCGTCGCGATGGAATGATGGAACAAGCCAAGTCCAAGATCAAAGACCTGATTGAGCAATCAAGAATCACCGATACGATTGCCGTTTACGCATTCGACCAATCCTTGCGTCCTTTGTTGCCAATTGAAGAAGCAACGCAAGTGCTACCATCACAGCGACAATTGCTTGCGGTAGATTCGCTCAAGAAAGCCGCGCTAACTTGGAACAGGACTGATTTAGGTTTGGCCCTAGTGCAAGCAACGGATGCGCTGCATGCACAGATCAGTTCGATCGACGAGGGGGGCGCGGGGTCTGGCGAAATTGTGATCGTCACAGACCTACAGAGTGGGATGACCCTTGATGCTCTCGCCAATTACGCATGGCCACCCAACACCCGAGTGCGCATCGAACGAATCGAATCTGGAACGCCAGGCAACGCCAACGCAACCCTTCTGAACGCCACATCCAGTCAAGAACCGGAAACCATGTCGGCGGATTCCAATCAAGTTCGCGTTCGGGTAAGCAATTCGCCGAAGTCGAACGCGAATGAGTTTCAACTTTCTTGGCGAAATGCCAAAGACGAAATCGTCGGTACCGAATCTCGGGCGAGTGTACCAAGTGGTAGCAACGCAGTTACTGCGATGCCTGCTCCGTCTGCAGAAGCCCTGTACCTCAAGTTAATCGGTGATTCGACAGATTTTGATAACAAGTACTATGTGGCGACCCAGCAATCAAGTTCTTGTTCGGTTTTGGTGATGGAGCCCAAGTCGCGAGAGCGCGAGGATTCTTTAGGATACTTTGTTGCTCAGATTCCGCTAAGCACTCCAACGCGGATCGTTCATGTCGAAACTCGCGAACCAGACAGCGAGGCACAATGGCCCAGTCCCAGCACAACACCTTGGATCATCGTTGCTTCGGAACTGAAAGATCGAGATCTAACTGGTTTATCGGCTTATCTCGAACAAGGCGGGAGTGTGCTTTGGGTGATGGACCAGTCCATTTCCGAGGATGCAGGCTTTACTTCAGAAGATTACCAAAAGGCATTCGCTGATATCGCGGGCACTGCCGTCGCAGTCACGGAAGCAAAATCCAAGGACTACTCGATGCTCCAGCGGATTGATTTCCGCCATCCGGTGTTTGCGGATTTGGCCGATGCGCGATTCAATGACTTTACGAAAATTCGATTTTGGAGCCATCGTACGCTTTTGCCAAGCGAGTCAAGTCTGTGGAAAATCCTTGCAAGCTTTGATGATGGTTCGCCTGCCTTGCTGTCCAAGGAGAAAGGAAAGGGCTTGCTATGGGTTCTTGCTGCTGGGTGGCAACCTAACCAATCGCAACTGGCTCTCTCCAGTAAGTTTGTACCAATCGTCTCCAACTTGTTTCGAATCGCGGCTCACGATGTGCAGGATGCAAATACGTACTACGTTGGCGATGAAGTGATTTGGGATGATCAGGAACGCATTGTCGACCCGATGGGAAAGACCATGCAGAGCGTCGTTAATGGCGATACGATTTCGGAGAAGAACACGTCTGAAGATGTTAACAGGAAGATGAACCGATGCCCTCTATCGGAACCTGGCATTTATCAACGATGGCGTGAAGACAAAATGGTTCAAACCTTTGCCGTGAACCTAAACGAGTCTGAAAGTTTAGTCCTTCCAGCCGATAGCGAATGCCTGGAGAGACTAGGTGTGAATATGGCAGACTTAAACTCACCTGAACGAGCCATGCAAAAGCAACGCCAATTGCAAGCCATCGAATTGGAGGCTCAGCAAGGTTGGTGGCGTTGGCTCGTGATCGGTGTTCTTGGTCTTGCTGGAACTGAATCCGCGGTTTGTATCATAAGGTCTCGCAGCAAATGAACAACAATCTTTCCTTTCTCGTGGATTCAGTCGCTCGTCGATATCGGTTCCTGCAATGGGCATGGGTACTGACAATTGCTTGGTGCGTTCTGGCAGCCGTCTGGATGATAGGTACTGCCACGGGCGAATTCTCTCGATTGCTAAGCTGGCAACAAGCAATTGTTGGAATTGCGGTGGTCGGAACAACATCCGTTGGAACGTGGTTGCTATCCAAGCGTCGGTATCAAGACCGACGTTGGGTCGCATCGCAAATCGAAGCTGCGTTTCCTTCGCTTCAAGAGCGGTTGATTACCGCGATTCAATTGAAACAAACGGATGGATTTTTCGAAAAGTCCTTGATCGATGATACGGTTCGCCATGCTCGCGCTCACGATTGGTCCAAAGTGATTCCGGCTGGTCGAGTTCTATTGGCTTGGACGTGCCAGTTTCTTTCTCTGACGTTTGCAATCCTTGTTGTCGCCAGGGTTTGGGAAGGAACGGATGTCGCCTCCGCATCGTCTGTGCCTTCCCTGACGGGGGACTTAACAATGATCAGTCCTGTGGTGGAACCGGGCGACATCGAATGCGAGCAAGGTTCGGATGTGCTTGTTTCCGTTCGTTTTCCCGGGAAGGTTCCAGCTGAGGCTTGGTTAGAAACATCCAGCGAATCCGGTAACAGCTCGCGCGAGTCGATGAGCCGTAGCTTGAAGGACCCGGTTTTCAGTGCTTATCTGAGGGGTATTCCAACGGACCTCACTTATCGCGTCGACTTTCTGGATGGGCTCACACGAGAATTCAAGATTACAACTTTTGCCTACCCGACATTGGTGCGGAGCGATGCAAAGATCGAATCGCCGGCATACGCAAACTTAGAACCTAAAGAAGTTGAAAATACACGGAGGGTGACGGTGGTCGATGGCGCGACGTTGACCTGGAGCTGCTTTGTCAACAAACCTGTCGCTCTTGCTGAATTGATAGACGAGACAGGGAATGTGACATCCCTTGTGCCAACCCCCGATAATCCACTTCGCTATCGTGTTTCTTTTGTGATGACAGAGTCGCGACGCTGGAAAGTTCGACTCGTCGACATGGAGCAGCGCGAGTGCAAATTCTTGGAGGAGCTGTCGGCAAAAGTACTTCCAAACGCGGAGCCTGAAATCAAACTTGCACGGGCTTCTGACAGTCGGGTCTCGCCGTTGCAGGAATTTCAGATTCGAGCCACCGTCACCGATGACTTTGGAATTCAAAAATCGGGGGTGGTCGTGACGTTGGGTGATTCGGAACCCCACGATGCCGAAGTTCAAACCCTGCAACAGAAACCGGGCAAGGCCGAGATCTCGTATCTCGTTGACTTGGAATCCATGAACGCCGAGGCCGACCAGCTCGTCAACTACTATTTTTGGAGCGAGGATATCGATCGCGATGGCCAACCGCGTCGCGTGGAAGGCGAAATGTTCTTTGCCGAGGTGCGGCCGTTCGAGGAAGTTTTCCGCGAAGGGCCCTCGATGTCCGAGCAACAACAACAGCAACAACAACAGCAGCAAAGCCAAGGGGAAAAGAAAGCGGAAGATTTAGCGGAACTACAAAAACAAATTATGTCTGCTACATGGAATGTACTGCGACGCGAAAAGCAGTCTTCCATCAGCCTTGCCTATGGGGCGGATGTCCAAACGATTTTGGATTCCCAGCAAGACGCCCTTGGGCAAACCGACGATCTCCAACAAACGCTGCAAGATGAAAAGTCGTTGCAGTATCTTGAGAAGGTTCGCGACGCGATGACATTGTCGATAGAACACTTGGAAAGTGCTTTGGCCGCTGCTGATCTGGGAGATTTACGGCAGGCGCTGCGACAAGAACGCAGTGCCTACGAAACGCTTTTAAAACTACGTGCCCGCGAACATCAAATCGTAAAGTCGCAACAACAAAAATCCCAATCCTCTCAAAGTGCGAGCCAACGTGATCGTCAGGAACAATTGGAACAGCTCCAGTTGGAACAGAACGACAACCGCTACGAGACCGAACAGCAAGCAGAGACCTCAGAACCGTCTGCACAACGCGAAACACGCCAAGTGATGAACCGTTTGGAGGAGCTTGCACGTCGACAAAAGGATGTCAACGAACAACTGAAGAATCTAGAGACCGAGCTGCGAGAGGCGAAAACGGAAGAGAAAAAGAAAGAGCTCGAAGAGCAATTGCAGCGGCTCCGTGATAATCAAGAGGAGCTCTTGCGCGATACCGACGAACTGCTGGAACGAATGAATGAGCCGGAGAATCGTCAAGCCATGCAAGAAGCACGCGAGCAAACCGAGCAAGCCAGAAGTGAACTGCAAAAGTCGACTCAGTCGCTCTCCCAAGGCGAAACATCGCAGTCGCTTTCGTCTGGAACACGAGCCCAACGGCAATTGGAGGAGACTCGCGAGCAGCTTCGTAAAGAATCATCCAATCAGTTCGACCAGACCATGCGACAGTTGCTCGATCAGGCGGAAGCACTTGAAAAGCAACAGCAGGCTCTTTCGGAGCGAGTCCAAAAGCCCAAAGGCACGGCATCCAATCCTCAAGAATCGGATACCAACGCGGAAGGCCTAGCCGCAGCTGAAAGTGCGACAGGCGATGAAAACAAGAACGAGACGGCGTCCCCTTTGCGACCTGAAGGTGAGCCCAAGCCTGAGAAGCCAGGGCAGCCGAATTGGCAGAGCCAAAAGCGCGATCTCAATCAAATTTTAGAGAAGATCCAAGAGACCGTTTCGGAAGCGGAATCGAGTGAGCCGTTGCTGTCAGAACAACTTTACGAAACATTCCGTGAAACCAAACAAAAGGCGATCGAGCAACGCTTGGATCAAATACCAATCCTGATGGAACGAGGGTTGCAAGAGCCTGCCAATCGCATGGTCGATGAAGTGAAGCAGGGCATTCAGGACTTGAAAGATGGGATCGCGGAAGCGGCAAAAGGAGTATTAGGAAGTGAAGAAGAATCTTTGCGACGGGCACTTGGTGAATTGCAGCGAGCCGAGCGACAGATTGGCGAAGAACCTAGACAGGTTGGCGAAGAAGCGAACCGTGAAGGAAACGCGGGCAATCCCATTACCGGTGAATCCTATTCCTCGTGGTCCGATTCCATCAGGGATGTAGAAGAACTAGTGCGAGATCCCGAAATGCGGGCAGAGGCCTCTCGAATTCGCGAGGCGGTGCGTTCGATGCGAGTGGATTACAAACGGCACGCCAAGGAGCCAGAATGGCCACTCGTTCGTCAACTGGTCGCTAATCCGCTGCAACAATTGACCGAAAAGGTTCAAGAAGAATTGCTTCGATTGTCGGCCGAACGCAACGCATTGATCCCTGTCGATCGAGATCCCGTCCCCAGCTTGTATCAACAACGACTGGACCGATACTACGAGAACTTAGGAACAGGAAAGAACATGCAGAAGCGGGAAACCAAGCCTGAATGAACGTTCTAACCTTCACGTTGGTGTCGCCCTTGATGGCGAGTGTATCGGGCTATTCCGATTTCGTTTTCGGGAATCGGGCTTGGCTAGGTACCGCGATCGCAGTTGCTTTGGTATTCATGTTGCTGAGTTTTGCTTCGTATCGGCAAAGTCGGCTATCATGGTGGATGCGAATCCTTGGCGTTCTTCTACGAAGCATCGGAATCGGGCTTTTGCTTTTTTGCTTGCTCGAACCGATGGCGACGTTAGAACGGCCCAAGCCTCAAGCCAATAGCTTTGCAATTTTGGTCGATCGCAGCAAGAGTATGGATGTGCTGAATCAACAAAGAGTCCGGCAGGGTTCGCCTTCGCTCGGTAGTGTGCTTGACGATTCCTCTCCCTGGCTAGGTAAACTGGCCGATGATTTCCGTGTGCGGCGCTTTCTTTTCGATTCCAGCTTAGAACCGATCGACGCGTTTGGAAAAACGGAATACTCAGGCAACAATTCTGCGTTATACGACAGTTTGAGTTCCCTGAAAGATCGCTTTCAAGGAAAGCCACTTGCGGGGGTCTTGCTGCTGACCGACGGCCAAGCCACGGACCGAGTACCAGAAGATTTGGCTGCGGAATATGGTTTCCCCGTCTATCCCATTCGATTGGGAAACCAGAGCGCTCCGCAGGATGTTCGAATCGATTCCGTAACGATATCCCAGTCCGAATTCGAAACATCCCCTTGCACAGCCAAAGTCAAGGTGACACATCAGGGTTTCTCGGGTGACTCGATCCGTGTTGATTTGATCGACACGTCAGGCAAAGTCGTGGCAAGCCAAACGATTGCCATGCAACAAGATGATACACCGGTGATGGCGGAGTTTCGATTCAGGCCAGAAAAATCGGGGGTTCAAGGTTATCGCATTTTGGCCCGCAGAGATTCGGAACTGGCCACGGCAGATGCCACGCTAGTAGATGGCGTTCCAAAAAATAAGGATATTCTGGCCAGTGCAGAACTCACTTCAGAACTCACCCTAGGGAACAATAGTCGCTTTCTGGTCGTCGATCGTGGAAGGGGGCCGTACCGAATCCTTTATGTCGCGGGACGACCTAACTGGGAATACAAGTTTTTGAAACGAGCGCTCGATGAAGATGATGAGATCAAAATCACTTCCTTGATTCGAATCGCAAAAAAGGAAATCAAGTTTAACTTTCGAGACTCTGCCGTCGACCAATCGAATCCTTTGTTTTCGGGGTTCGAAGATGTCATTCCGGAGGAGAAAGAACAATATGATGAAACCGTCTTCGCGAGACTTGGGCTTTCCTCCGCCAACGAACTCAAGAAGGGGCTACCCAAGGATGCATCGGAGTTATTTGAATATAGTGCAATCATCATTGATGATCTTGAACATGATTTTTTTTCCGCCGACCAACAGTCGATGCTGCGTCAGTTCGTAGCCACGCGCGGCGGTGGATTGCTAGTCCTGGGGGGCGAAGAATCGCTCGGAGGGCGAGGGTTTCGCGATTCTGTTTTAGGCCAATTGCTTCCTGTCTATGGAGAGGAAGCCCCTTCGGATTCGGAGACCAACAAGAATGAAGAACTCGAATTTGAAGATTCTCCTTCGGTCCGATATACCCTGACGCGCGAAGGTTGGTTGTTGCCATTTTTGCGCACCGAAGATAGCGAATCCAGCGAGAAAGAGAGGTTGGCAACGATGCCCAGTTTTGAGGTGTTGAACCGCACTCGCGGCGTAAAGCCGGGTGCATCGGTTCTCGCCGAAGCGGTTGATTCAACCGACACCAAAACACCCGCTCTGGTCACCCAACGATTCGGTAAGGGACGCACCGCTGCCTTGCTCATCGGAGACATGTGGCGATGGGGTTTGCACAATTCAAGAAATACCCAATCGCCACTCTACCAATCATGGAGGCAAATGGTGCGTTGGTTGATTGCCGATGTACCAAAAAGAATCCAGATGAAGATCGACGAATCCAATCAGTCGAACCGCTCCGTTCGTATACTCGTTGACGTCAAAGGGCCAGACTTTCGTTCCCTGGATAATGCAATCGTTTCGACCGTGATCGTCTCACCCTCAGGCAAGGAGACGCTTGTGCCGGCGGAAGCTTCTTCCAAGATTGCGGGACAATACGAATTGAGTTTGGTCGCTAATGAAGAAGGGATCTACTCCGTAACCGCCACCGTTACCGATGCGGATGGAAGCTTGTTGGGAACATCCCAGCTGGGTTGGATTCATGATCCAAACGCGGTAGAGTTTCAGCAGCTCGGCGAAAACACCAGTGCACTAGAGGGACTCGCCAAGGCAACAGATGGCGAGATGATTGCGATAGAACAGCTTGAGTCGTTCGTCCAGTCATTAGAATCTCGCAAAGTACCAATAACCGAAACGAAAACCGAACCCTTATGGCATCAAGGCTGGATCCTATTGATTTCGCTGGCTTGCATTTGCGGTGAGTGGGGCTTGAGGAGACGCTATGGTTTGGCCTAGTTGCAAAGATCCCAAAATCAGCGTTCGTATCCATTCCCATCGCGGTTCGTTTGCAACTGTTTTTTTGACAGCGTTGATGATGGGCATGGGTTCGGTGTCCATCATCCGATCGGAGGACGACGTTGCTCCGAAGCGTAATGCCATGATCGTTATTGGGGCTGCGGGCGAAGAAAGTTACGCTGAAATCTTCCGAGCAGCAGCCATGCAATGGGTTGAAGCGTGTCATGCGAACGAGATCGAAGTTATTTTGGTCGATGGTGCAGGCAGCGAGGAAAACCAGGAATCCGATCGCGAGCGCGTTCTGGGCTGGATCGAATCTGAGCCAGCGACCGAGCGGTGGCTCGTGTTGATTGGGCACGGAACCAGCGATCGCGATGCATCGAATTTTAATCTTCGAGGACGCGATCTTTCCGATGAAGATTTAGCCAAGTCGTTGGGCAAGCAAGAAGGTTCGCGATGGTTGATTGTTCATGGTGGATCGAGCAGTGGTCCGTGGATCAATGCACTCTCCGGCCCGAACCGCGTGGTGGTTACGGCTACCAAAAGCGGAGCGGAACAGAACTACGCTCGGTTTGGAGAGTACCTGTCACTGGCGATCAATGACCCTGATTCGGACTTAGACCATGACCACCAGATATCCGTCTTGGAAGCATTTTTAGCGGCTTCCAAACGAGTTACCCAGTTCTATTCCAACGAAGACAGAATACCTTCCGAACAGGCTTTGCTTGACGACAACAATGATAAGAAAGGAACTCCTGCCGTTTTCTATCGGGGAGTGCGACCCGTCAAATCACCAGCGGAAGGTTTGAAGCCAGACGGACTTTTAGCCAGTCGCATTCAGATAGCCTCGCTGAAAAAGCAAATGGCATTGACCTTCGCCCAACAATCGGAAATTGAGCATTTGGAAGAGCAACTGGAAGTACTACGAGCCAGAAAGCAGCTTCTGGAGGAATCAGCCTACTACGGAGAACTGGAATCTTTGATGATGGAAGTCATTCGGGTCCGTGCCATCGACTCATCGGGCATTGACCCATTTGGCAGCGAGCCATAGCGGTATGCTTTCGTTCAGCCGATTAACTCTGCGACTCGATTGGCGCTACCCCAAGATAGTGTTAAGCCCGAGCCGCCGTGCCCGTAACAGTGAATCAATCGAGCGTTGATAGGGTCGGGTTCGATGCGAACAGCATCCCGCATCGGCCGAAGGCCTGCCAAGTTCTCGCATCGTTTCCCGTCGCGAATTGAATCGCTCGCAGCAACACAGCGACGGTAGATCTTGTCACACCGCTCATCGATCTCCAACGGGAATGGATTTCTCGGGTCAACATCACCATGAATTTCAATCGCTGTTCCGCCGCAAATCGAATCGATTCGAGAACCCTGCCGAGGCACGATGTACAGCGGTTCTTTGGCAAACACACCATGCCCTAGCGAAAAGGCATAGCTTTGATTGGGGGCTTCTACCCGAACCACCAGTCCTGCCAACAGTCGCATCTTGGCGGTGGAAGGGTCTTCTTGGACCAACCGCTTGGCCCCCCAACCGGTGCAATTGATCACAAAATCATGGCGACTTAGTAAATCGGAAAACCCATCAATCCATCGGTTCTCAAAAACGACAGGCCTAACGGATTCGGCTTTGGTTTGTAAAAATCGAAGGTAGTCGGGCATCCTGGCAACCACGCTTCGGAACTGAAGCTGAGATGTAAATACCCGGTCACCAATCTCAGGGAAGTGAATCACTTGCGACGGAACCAAAGGCGATCTGCGAAAGTCAATTCCAGGAAGCTCTCGCCACCAATACGGTTCGGCTTCTTTGAGCGATACCTCGGCTGGATCTTGAACGTGCTTCACAGAACCATGCAGATGTTCCTCGAACTTGCTTTGATCTTCTTCGCCAAGCCATTCGCGAAACTCAACAATCGAGGTTCCGCTTTGGCGAGCTAGCTCTGGATTCGAGGCAATTTGGTAAAGTTCCTGCCAAGTCTCAATCGCCCAAGAGCGATGGTAATGACCAACGAAATAGGGCCCCCAGTAGGCAGCCGAGACCGCAGACGTGGTCTCGGAAGATGGCTGCCCACTAATAATGGTCAAGTGATGCCCTGCGCTAGCCAACCGACATGCAGCGCTGAGTCCAATGACACCACTTCCAACAATCGCGATATTCAAGTTGGCTACCTCGCCCCAAGCAAGTACTGCTCAACGAATAACACGGTAGCATAGAACTGATAGTCTGCGTTGTTCTTTTTGCGAAAGCCGTGCCCTTCATCATTGGCCATCAAGTACCAAACGGGGCTATTGTTGTTCTGGACTTTGGCCACCATTTGTTCCGCTTCGCTAAGAGGCACACGAGGGTCATTCCCGCCTTGCACAACAAAAAGAGGCTTTGAAATCTTTCCGGAGTTGTTCAGTGGAGCGATTCGTTCAAAGAACGATGCGATCTCTGGATCGCGTTCATCCCCGTATTCGACACGGCGCAAATCGCGTCGGTAGCTTTCCGTGTTTTTTAGGAAGGTACCGAAATGGGAAATGCCGACAACATCCAAGGAGCAGGCGATTCGGTCGTTGTAGTCCACGGCACAAGCGAGCGTCATGTAACCGCCATAGCTTCCGCCGGTGATCATCACTCGCGATGCGTCGAGATCCTTGGAGTCAGCAATCCAATCGAGCAAGGCACCGATGTCCTTTACAGAATCAAGGCGTTTCAGCCCGTTGTCCATGGCGACAAAAGACTTTCCGTATCCCACGCTGCCACGCACGTTAGGGAACAAAATTGCACAACCAAGTTCATTCAGGAAATAATTGTTCCGACCCAAAAACGTAGGTCGCGACTGGCCTTCAGGGCCACCATGAATGTTGATGATGACAGGCCGTTTTCCAGTGAACCGCGATGTGGGTTGATACAAGAACCCACTGATCATTTTGCCATCGAATGATTTCCATTCGACAAGCTTCGCCGCTGGCAACTCGCTCGCTACCAACCCACCCATTTCGCTCTCTGTCCAACGTGTCAACTGAAGTGACTTAGCGTCCACACTGTAGACATCGGACGAGCTTTGTGCCGAAGTCATGCTGACGCTGAACTCCGAATCGCCGTTGCGCCATGCCCCTATGGAGACGACACCCACCGGCAAATTCGGAACCTGTTGTTTCACGCCCGTTTTCGTGTCCATGATAAACAACTGTGTCCGGCCCCGTTCGTTGATGGCGAAAGCAAGTTTGCTTCCATCATGGGAGAGTTCAAAGCCCTCGACGTCGCTTGCGAGATCTTGGCTCAGCGAAACCATCTTTTTGTCGCTAAGGGACATGCGAGCCAATTGCTGAAACTCGCCCGACTCATCACTGGTCAAATAGATGGACTTTCCATCTTTGCTGAATTCAGCACCACCGTAGGCAACATCTTTGTTCGGATCGGTCAACAAGGTTAGCTTGCCGGTCGCGACGTCAGCCAGATAGATATTCGACTTATTCACAGACAAATATTCCATCACCAACAACGTTGCATCGTCTGGCGACCAATCTTGAACCGACCAACCTCCACCTGTGACTTGAACAACCAGCTTGTCCGCTTTGGGATCAAGAGGGTCCATCATCCACAAATCGCGGTCCGCACCATTTCTTCGAGTGGATCCGTAGCAGATTCGTTTCTTATCGCTGCTCCAAGCCCAACCGCCGTTTTGGGATCGACCACCATCGGTCAGAAGCGTGGATTCGCCCGATGCAACGTCAAGGCGATAGATCTGCCCGAATTCGTTCCCACCAACGTCCTTGGTGAAAAGGAAGTAATTGCCATGAAGCGGCTCGTAAGAAGCAGTTCCAACGGGCTCGTTGAAGAAGGTTAGCTGGTAACGGGAACCCACCGGCGAAGCAACGCGATGCACTTGATTGGAGTTCGCAAATCGCGTTGAAATCAACATGGAACGGTCGGTAGGGTGCCAGTCGAGAACACTGGCTCCACGCGCTTCCGTGTACTTACGAACCTTGTCCGAAAGAGCAACCGGGATCGAAGGAATTCCTTCGATCTTGAGATTGTCCCCTGGCTTGATGATCGGCGTTTCGGCAGGCTTGTCCTGCGCATTCAGTTGACCGAGACAGGAATTCAAAACGAGCGTTGCTAGAAACAACGCAGGGAAGAGAGACAGCGAGAAACGACCACGATTTCGTTGTTGCACGATTGGAATGCCTTTCGTCATGGATGAGTGCGTAACTCGCTGCAATCCTAAATGGTAGCGACGAGAATGTCACCCATGATACAAGAAATTTATTCCGACTTTCTCGCGAACCACTGCGCTCATGGAAATCATTGCGATCGGTCCCGCAAATCTATCGGCTGCATTCAGTCTATCGGCCGAACCACCGAGAACGTACTTGCCGGAGCGTTCCACTGACGGTCGAGCCGGTCGAGGCCGAACTGCTTTCTCCCTCAGGAGAAATCGCTGGTCGGTCACAGTTTTCCGTCTGCTCCATTGCAACGTTGTTCAATCGGGTGCTTCTCGAGTTATTCAGCCAGTTGGACAAAAGGCTGAAGGCTAAATCCCTGGCGTTGGCTAATTCCCGTTCCATGGCATTCGTTAGGTTGGAGCGAGTGCCAGTCCCCGTAAGCGAGGTGTTCGAAGTGGATGCGGCTACGATGGGGCTTGTCGTTGTGATCACTAACTGCCCTGTGAGAAGTCGCCCCACGTCGCCGCGTTCGAAGTCCGTAATCTGCAATATCCAACGCCCTTTAGCGTTCTTGCCATCGAACGCACTCAGCGACTGCTCGGATCGGACGGTACCTCGCAGGGTGGAAAGCGAAGCCACGCTGGTGGTCGCTTCATCGGATAATGTCACCTGAATGTTGTCGGACGATCCACCGCGTCGATTGATCAGAGATCGGGATGTCCCATCGGGCGCTATCAGCAGAATTCCAAGATCGCGGACGTAAGTGTGCGATATGTTCAACACGACATCCAAGTCCGAAATGATGATTCCATCGGGCACATCGATCGGAAAGCGATGTACGGTCGCCACGGAGGTCGCGTCGTTGATGTTTTGAATGCCCGAAACGCTGTAGGTTCGCTGCGTCGATTGCGGGGGCGGATTGGTTACGGTACCTCTGAGTGCCTCAGCGGCTTTGCCAACATTGATGCGGCCAAATTGCGAAGTCGAGCCACGTAATACATTGTCGGTGTTTGCCATCAATGCATCGGTAATCTGAGTGGCCGTTCGAGTCGGGTTCTGACTCCATAACAATGCCAGCGCTCCGGCTACGTGCGGCGCGGCCATGGACGTTCCACTCAACGTTCCATATCGATTGTTCGGCAGAGTACTAAGGATGCTTTGGCCAGGCGCAACAACATCGACATTCGTGCCGAAATTGGAAAAGCTAGCAAGAGTATCCGTTCGGGTAGATGCACCTACGGAAATAACCCCAGTGTAATTGGCCGGATAAGATGGGGTGCTCACATTGTTGGACGATTCATTGCCAGCGGCTGCGACAAAGATCCCTCCACTGGATATAAACTGAGTGATCGCGGATTGAAGAGCCGACGAAAAACCGCCTCCGCCCCAGCTTGCGTTGATCACTTTGGCACCGTTGACGCGCGCGTAATTGATTGCGGAAATGGCGCTGCTTAACGAACCGGAACCGTTCGCGTCCAGGAACTTCAAAGCCATGATCGACGTTTGCCAAGCTACCCCAACGACTCCAACACCGTTGTTGCCCACGGCACCAATCGTGCCGGCCACGTGAGTTCCATGGCCATTGTCGTCCATCGGGTTGTTGTCGTTGTTGGCGAAATCCCAGCCGCGAATGTCGTCAACATATCCATTGCGATCGTCGTCTACCCCATTGCCAGCCACCTCGTTGCGATTGATCCAAATATTGGCCGCGAGGTCCGGATGGTTGTAATCGATGCCCGAATCAATCACGGCTGTAACTACGGTACTGGTCGTTCCCAACGCCCATGCGGGCTCAATGTTGATATCAGCGGTGGTTGAGCCTCCCTGCGAGCCATTATTGGTGAGTCCCCAAAGGGATGAGAACGAGGGATCGTTAGGGAGGGATTGAGCTTGAATCTTGAAGTCGGGTGTTGCTTGAATGACATCGGCTCTCGATTGAAATGCCAGGAGGGCCTGGGTCAACGGAACATTGGAACCGACATCCACACGGAACCAGCCGTCGTCGGTCAGCTGCTTCGCAATGGTACCTCCCGCATACTGCTGGCCGATCAATGCAGCCGGTGTTGCGTTGCGAAACTGAACCAAAAGCTCATCAGGATCCGCAAGTTGGCTGGACACCTGAAACGAGTCGATAGCCATCAATTGTCTGGATTCGAGGCCTTCCAGAACAAGACGCCTTGATGGGGAATGCTTTTTTCTCTTGGGTTTGAGGCGGTCCGACTTTGGTTGACCACGGAAAAGCCAGTTCTGCATCTTGATTCACCTCAGAAGATTGCGATCCACCACGAAAAGAAGAAGAGTGCCAGGATTGTTTCGGATTCGATTGGGGGCGGCAAGTTCCCGCGGTGGTGAATTTTTCGTAATTGAGGTCAAGCTTGCCGGGCAAAGCCCTATGTCCCGCTTACTTCGAGCAGACCGCAACAGTCGCTCAAATTGCCTAAGCGTCCGAAAGTCATACAGGCAGGCGTCGAATCCAACGCATGCAGAGCAAATTTCCCTGAGACACTTGGGCTTCAAAAACTTTATCCCGAAAAATCCACCCAATCGTCAAAGTTTAGCAGGGTGGTTGCCGATACTCCTTCTGCACTCTTGAAAAGCGATTCATTCTTCAATGGATTGCCCTTTCAGGTTTGCGTTAGGGGGGGAACCTAACTCAAGTATCGAAAAACGAATGCTGTCATTCAAGTTCGCTCGGTTGCGAATAGGAATGGACGCATTGGGCAATGTGTTGCACTTCCGTGCAGGAATCGCATCGCCAACGTGGCTCGAAACACGTCGACAGACGGGACTCCCTGGCTCATGAAACGCTACCTTTATCGATGGTTCGCTGGTTTACAAATCGGCTTCATCGCACTATCCGGTTGCCATCCGACCCAGCCTTTCTTTTTAGGCGAACGAGGGGATCTAGCGCAATACATTGATCGCGCTCAGAACATCGAATACCCCGATCTTCACAAAGAGTCGCTGCCGGAAGTGACGCAATCGCTCGAACCGCTATCGCTTGATAACCAAAAGTTCGAGTACTTGGATTTGACCTTGGAAGAGTGCATTTCGTACGCTCTGGTCAATTCTCAAATCGTACGTGCGTTGCCAGGAATTCAGCGTCAGAACGCGGACATGGCTTCGGTGATTCTATCGAGCCCAGGCCAGCAGCTGGGTACGATCCTGGATCCTGCCATCGTCGCGACTACCACCAACTCACAACCGCTCACCGTCGATCAGAACGGCAACCGTATTTTGCCTCGAGGTTCCGCTCGTGCGAACCAAGTCGGAGGTGTCGAAGATGCCTTGAGCGAGTTCGATGCTCAGTTCAGCTCGTTCTTGTCATTCAACACGACCGACCGAGCTCGTAACGTGGGACCAGGGAACGTATTCAATCCACAGAATTTCATGGCCCGCGACACCACAGGGCAAATGGCTCTTTCGAAACGCATGGCGACCGGTGGTGTTGTGTCAGCACGATCGCAGTCGATCTATTCCAACAATAACATTGGGATTCAAGCTGCAGATCCTCGCAACGTTGGTCGTGTCTTTCCAAGCGATTACACTCAGATTTTGGAAATGCAGGTTCAACATCCTTTGATGCGTGGTCGCGGAACGATGGTGAATCGTATCCCGGTTGTTATTGCTCGTATCAACGAAGATATCGCCGTTGGGGCTTTCGAAGAACGCGTACGGAACTTGGTCCGCGATGTTGAGTTCGCGTACTGGGATCTTTACGCAGCCTACTACAACGTCGAGACCGCCACCACAGCACGCGATAGTGCAGCACTTGCTCACAAAATTGCCTTTGCGAAGTTCCAGAAGGGACAAGCCGCTAATGCGGAAGCACAAGCACGCGTAACCCTCCACCAATTTCAAGCATCGCTTGATGCTGCGATTGCTGGCGGTGGATTTGGAAACGATCCCGGTCTGTATGGTCGCGAGCAAGTACTGCGATTGCTTTTGGGCTGGGCAGCAACCGATGGACGGCTGATTCGCCCCAGCGACAAGCCAACTCTTGGATTGGCTCAATACGATTGGGAATCAGCCCGAGCCGAAATGCTCACTCGCAATATTGACATTCGCCAACAGATGTGGGCTGTCAAGCATCGTGAACTCGAACTGATCTCCGCACGCAATCAAGCCCTACCTGACTTGAACATATCCTTGCTGTATCGTTGGTTAGGTGTCGGAAGTTCGTTGATCGACCGCAACGGAGGAAATGCTCCCTTCCCTAACGGAAATGCGAGTGCCTTCGAAGAACTTCTCGGCGGCCGCTATCAGGAAGGTGCGGTTCGTTTGGAATTCACACCTAACGCCTTCGGATCTCGACGAGCTCTTAACGACATCACCAACAAGCAACTGGATTTGGCTCGAGCTCACCGAGTGTTGGAAGCCAAGGAAGAGGCTGCTGTTAGTAAGTTGACTGACTACTGGCGGCAAGCCGATGGACTGCACAAGCAAATGACCGAACAGTTTCAAGCCTTGAATGCGGCCCAACGATTGGTGGAAGTCACCCAAGCCAAATTCGATGCTGGCGATGCAAACCAAGATGCTGCGATTGATAATCTGTTACGAGCACAACAAAGTCGAGCGACTGCTGGTCAGAACTATATCCGAGCTGTCGCTGAATACAACAAGTCGCTCGTGGACATCCACTTGATCAAGGGAACGCTGCTCGAATACAACAACATTGCACTGGAAGAAGGACTGTGGCCAGACAAAGCCTACTGGGATGCTCA
This sequence comes from Planctomycetaceae bacterium, assembly GCA_027487485.1. Taxonomy (GTDB): domain Bacteria; phylum Planctomycetota; class Planctomycetia; order Pirellulales; family Pirellulaceae; genus JBKCUI01. Next base: position 37,561 of record JAIYDN010000107.1, read on the forward strand.
CGAACGAGCTCGGGAACGGGATGCTGCTCGACAAATTGATTACGGTGCAAGCCGACCAAGCGTGATCAGCCAAGGTGAATACCAACAGTTCACCGGATCTGCAAACTCTCAGGCTCGCCCAGCAAGTCCAAACCCAGGTGGCCCTGCACCGATCAAGGATCTCGATTCCAAGCCAGAATCCATACCAGGACTTCCTGAGGATTCGGCTGACGAGCTACCAGAAAAGCGAGCAAGCCGCCCCATCACAGGCAATCGCAGTACCACGACGGCAACTCAGCAACCTGGCTCCACTCGGGCACGATAATACAATGAAGTTTGAAAGCGAACAGCGAAAGCTGTGAACGAGTGATAGGGGGAAATCTTAAGGGATGGTTCGTCGCAAGATGAATCATCCCTTAAGCTATTCACGTTTCACTGCTTGCGATAAGAATAGCCGCTCTGAATTGCCATGGCCTTTGGTTTCCGTAGCAACTTAGCTGATCGTCACGTGCTCGTGAATATCTCGTTCGATCGATGATGGTGCATCGGATTGGATCATAATCATCTTGATGTTTCCTTCGCGAATGATCACGATTTCACCTTGTTTGCCATAACCCACGACGGAACCGTCGCCTCGTAAACCCAAGCCTTCGCAAATCTTCAAAGCCTCCATCGATTCGACAAGGTAAACCGGCTCAATGATTTGTCCGCATTGAAGGTGAATCGAAGCAGCTGCTCTCTTGGAGATTGGCGATGCAGCTCGCTGGACTGTGCGAACCGTATTTGGTTCAGCGTCTTTCTTCATGAGATGGTTGGAGGCTGACAGAGAACGCCTGCTTCGTGCGGATTTCTTCTGAACTGGGATCTCCCGATTCGGAACGTCCAAAACCGATCTCGATTTGGTTCCAGGACTTCGCACTTGCTTGATGCGACGCAAGTTGGATGTCCCGGGGCGCTTAAGCCATCGATCGATCCAAGCTATCGATCGAAAAAAGAGAACGAGAAAGACAATGGCTCCAAGGACAAGTGCAACGCATGCAGCTACCAGTCGGACAATGTCGAATGCTTCCATGAGATTTAAGGCTGAGGAAAAAGGATGGCATGCGCTCTCGGGGGAGACCACGTTGGGTGGAGACGAAGTCAATCGTAGCTCCTAGTCTAGTCGCAAAGTCGCAAATCTCCATCCATTCTTGATTGCTTCGAGAAATCGTCGAGATTCGCGGCTAGCGCCCGCGGCTCAAGTGGAACCAGATGAATGATCTGTGCTCGCCCGGTGCAGGATGCCGGCTAGCGGTAGACTCACTAAAGTCGATACCGTCGCTACGCCCCCTACAATCCAAAAACCTACGATGGAATTGTTCTCGCCGGTTTGGAGAATCGCAGCTGATAGACTAGCTGCTAAGCCACTTGCTAAGTGTTGAACCGCGCTGTTGATGCTCATGAATCCCGCACGCCGGCTGGGAATCGTGGCCAAAGCCAGCAAGGCTTGGGCAGGAACCATGCGGCCAGAAGTGACCGTCATGTACAAAGACGTTATCGCGATCGCAATAGGAAGCGAAACAGGGCCAAGATTGGTAATCAAGAGTGTTGGAATGATCGCCAACGAAGCGAACGTCCAAAAAACAACTCGTTTGCCAAATCGATCAGTCAACCTACCAACAATCGGCATCGCAAAAAAGGTACATGCTCCCCCAACAATATAGATGTATTTCACCTCAGGTTTCTGAAGTCCAACATTGGTAACCATGTAAGTCGCGATGTACGGAGCTACAGTGAAAGTTCCAAAGACGAGAGAAACCGTGTAGAAGAACGCCAGACGCTGGCTGCGCACGCGAAACTGATCGGATAGCGTTTTCCAATACGACAAGGGAACAGCAAGAATATGCCCTCGAAGGGTAGGTAGAGACGCCAGCATCAAAACCCAGACTACGACCGCGATCAACGCCAACACAAAAAATGGGACGCGAACCGAATGCGAAACATCCGCAACCCAAAGGGACAACGGTACACCGACAATCGAGGCAATTGCAAAGGACACGGAAACAATCCCCAACGCAAACCCTCGTCGGCCTTCCGGAAACAAGTCGCTGACCAACGTCATGGTCATGGACCCAACCACCCCACCGAACAGCCCCGTCATGGCTCTTGCAAAGACCAGCGTGGCGTAATCGTTGGCTACCCCACACAAGAACGTGCAAATGCAGAACATTGCAAAAACGACCATCATGGCCCGTTTCCGTTCGAAGCGGTCAATGAATCCTGACGCGAACATGCCTCCGACAAACGCTGCGAAACCGTAACTTGCCACCATATGCCCGAACTGTTCGGGAGAAATCTTCATCTCGTCGATAAATCGAGGCCCCAGCGGCATCACCAACATGAAGTCCAACAGATTGATGAACTGAACGGCCGCCAACGCGAAAAGGCTAATCCACTGGCGACGAGTGAAGGAAGTGGATGCTGGATTTAAATTCATCAAAGATTCGGGCTTCGTTCTTGCTGCAGTACAACTAGCAAAAGTAGGTCACAATCATCGCTTACCCAATCATCCTGAGCAAGTCGCAATCCACGCCTAGATTGCTTCTTCCTACTTGGCTGGCTTTGGCATCCGTTCTAAAACCAACACCAACCTTTCCAGAAACTTAACAAGTGCAACGCGAATGTGGGCCTCGTGCCCTCCTTCGCAATAGGTTTGGTGCGCTAATATGCCATCAACCTTCAAGCTGTTTTGAATATCGAATTTCGAACAAGGAATTTCGAAATCCCAAGGAACACGAACGCCACTTCGCTATTCGAAATTCCTTGTTCGGTGTTCGACATTCAAAACAAATCGACAATAGATGCTCTTTTTGGTTTTAAGCCTGAAGGGCTGTCACATCCTCTGCCGGGGGCGAAGGCCCCGGTATCAAGTCAAATGGAACCCAAAAGGCCTGAGGGGCCGACACACCCATCTTTCTCGACCATGATTCGGCTCCCATAGGACACTAAGCGAGCTCGTAGCGCCTGCGTTCGACGTATCGGGACACGGTGATAAAGTGCAGATCGTCCTGAATCAGAAAAGACTTGAATCGCCCCTGATAGACATGACCTTTGCCCGTCGAATGCCTATGAGCATGCCAGCGTTGCGTATGAGTCAAGGTTAGCCAGCCGGTAAACTTCGATAGCTCTCCGTTTTCGATCGGCTGGACACCCAGATGCCAGTGATTAGGCATTAGGCAATACGACAAAAGCCGTGTGTCCGTCCTTTCAATGGCCTCCTCTAGTATTCGCTCGAAGGCTTCGTAGTCTTTTTCCTTCTCGAAAATAGGAAGTCTTGCGTTTGCACGATTAAGCACTTGATAGATCAAACCACCAACTGCCGCTCGCTTTGCTCTTCTCATAACCAGCCATAATGGCAAACTTCTACACAAATGTCAATAAACGGTTCCTGCCACCTTTTAAGCTCCCCTACGGGCGTGTCGGAAGTGAACCTTTCCCTAGCTCTGCTGCGATGATGGCTTCGAGTTCAGGCGAGTAAGTAATGGGGACCGTTGCCGGGGAAAGCGATTCAGGTTCGAATAGATCATCACCTAAGAAGTCGTCTTCCTCAACGACGAAGTCGAGTCGTTGAATCAGCGAGCTCGCCTCCGACCCTAAAACAACGCACTTTCTTTTGGACTTCGGTTCTGAAAAGATCACGCTACGAAAAAGTGGGCCTTTGACACATACCAAAGTGCCATCTGCCAATTGATTAACCACTCTGTACTGAAACACACTTTTCAGCGCCCATGACTTGCTGTCGAACGCCATCTGCCAAATACATTTCGTCCCTGCACTCTTGTTGTATTGAGTAACTACAGTGTCGCCAAAATCGTCCGTTGCAACTGAGAAAGGCTCGTAACTATCCAGTACCCTAAGCCACTGTTCCATATTCGTCGGCCCCATCCATTGAGCAGCGGAAGTCCAGCCAGCAAGTCGGTAGTCGAGTATTGTTGGCCAAGAGCGGGGCAACCTCTCTGGAACTTGAATACGGATATGAGTTTTCAAGAATCTAACCTCTCTGTCGCTCGATCGGATTCGACGCTCTCGCAGCCTCAATGAATCAGGAATCGACAAGTCAAGAAACATACGATTATCGAACGTAAAGTTAGCAAGAAAGTCAATCTTAGTATCCGACACGTCGTACCAATCTTGACGTGTTCGCATCTCCACAAAGTCACTTGCGAAATCACAGAGAAATGCTCGCTCTGGTGGAAAGGAAACGATGGGTTCTTTTTTTACGGCAACGTCATCCCACAAAGGCGCTGAATACTCTCGTATCCAAACTCGCCCTGAAAGCGTTTTAACTCTTCTCGCTTCGTTCGTTAACTTAGCCCAAACCTTGCTGAACTCAGCTTTGGCATATGAACCATTAACGCCGAATGCTTCCTTTGCTTTTCCTGCCACAGCCTCTGAGGAATCATCTTGTGATAATGCTAAGGAAGCAGCGGTAGTAAACAACAGCATGCTGGCAAATACGAAACGCAACATGAGACGACTCCATCTCTCAATTAATTGTTTTTCTGAATAGCATGTGGTCTCAAATCGGTAACCGAAAAATCCAAGCAAGGGCATCAATTGGCACCAAATCAAAGAAGGGGGCATTCGTCAGCTGTCAAACAGCAATTGGAAGCATCCATTCGACGTTACTATACCCCAAAGCGGAGGCCTGATGGAGGATTTGGGTAACTCACTAGCTGTGAGAAGATTTTATTCCTTCGATGAAGATGCTCGTAACGACGTTGGCAGGACGGGGACGTCGCTACAATCCGAAGGTTCGCACAAAACGTTCGCAATAAATGGATAAAAAATATTGAACCACCAGCAAATCCAATTAGCGTGGAATAGTGCGGGGAACGATATTACACAAGGAAAATCAACATGATTGCGAAGTTTAGCTTGGGTCTTTTGGTCGCTTTGGTGACGGTTTGCGCCATCCCTTCGGCTCAAGCTCAGGATCCCTTTGGGTTTCAATTTGGCTATACACTCGGATACCAAAACAGCTTTCGAAATCGATTGCCAACGCCTCCGTACTTCGCCATTTACCCTCCCGTATATTACGGAAATCGCTACCAGCGCCCCTATGGGGATAGCCCCTTTGCTGCCTTCCCGCAGCTCCGATCTGGCCCAGATTATTATGCGGTCCCAAGAGATGTGCCGTTCCGAACTCGGTCTGTGATGAACACGCATGCCAATCCATCTTCGGTGCAGCATGCTGTTTCGGAACCAGTGGCCGAAGCCGCACCTCAAGTTGATGCGCCACAGACTGGTCGTACGGTCGTCATCGTCAATCCGTTTGCTCAATCGCAAGTGGCTCAAGGAAAGTAAGTCGCTGGACTTGAACGCACCTCGGACGAGGAGACTCGTCTCAGGACCAGCACTTCACCTCGGCCTTGATAATTTTGGTCCGCGATCTGGCGTTGCACCCAACGTGTTCGCGGAATCTTAATCGGAGTCGGTCGAAGCGGAGCATCCGAAACAACATCGGTCCATGTTTGCATTGCTTCGATTTGAACTCGTTCCAGATGTTTCCATAACAGCGGCAGGAAACTCAATTCGAACTCTCGCGCGTCCGATAAGGATGCGGATGGTTCCCCGGTGTAATCCCGAAACAAGATGATGCTCCCACGTCTTAGACCAGCACCCCAATGGTCTCCTAGCTCGCCGGCGATTATCAGGGACCCGGCGATCATCTGGGACGCAGCGTAGCTTCCGATGTCGCCACCAACGAAGACGGTTCCTCTTCTCATCCTTTCGCAAGCGCGATCTCCGACCGAGCCTGCAATAAAGAGATCGCCGCCACGTAGACCAGATTTTTGGCCTGCCAAGGGGGAGCCAAGATTGTCGCCACAATTGCCGCTCAAGTAGATCAGCCCATCCTTCATACCGGCCGCCAAAAAATTACCCGCATTACCGGCAATCAAAACACGACCGCCCGCCAGTTCCATCGCGGTTCGTTCCCCAACATCTCCCAAGACGCACAGGGTACCGCTTTTCATTCGGTATCCCAGCTTCTCAATTCTCTTGCAATCCCCTTCGATCAAAACGATGTCCTCGCGGCTCGTTTCGCATCGCTCGACCTGAAACACTTTGGATATCGGCACTACGCCTTGATCGGTCGCTATTGACGTTGCCTCAATCGCCTCTTGGGAGAGGTTCTTGAAGGCTTCTGGGGAGAGCGACGATCCATCCATGCTACCCAAAAACGAACTTTGTTTCCTAAGGATTAGCATGTTGCATCAAGGAGCAAGAGGTTGAATGATTTTGCCACGACACCACACGCTGGGATCTTCAAAATAGGGACTATTTCTTGAACGTGCCATGCATTGCGAGCCCAACATTTGGGATTGAAGCACATAGAAAAGTCCGATCTCTTGAAACTCGCGAGGATCAAAGCCCGTCAAGGTAAAAGAGGGCAGAAATACCTTCAGCTCGTATCCAAAGCTTCTGGCAAGCAGCCCGACTGAAATGTCCTTGGGATGAACTTCATCCGGGTTGGCACGGGCTCGTTGCATCGCACCTAATTCGCCGTGCCCCCTCACGATTTCACTAGAATCGGTTGGGTTGCACATCACATCGAACCGATGGCAATACGTTGTCCCCCGGTGCACGCCGGGACTCCAGCGGGTATCGACATACAAGCTCAAGAGAAGGGTTGAATCGCCCCGTCGAGGTCCGTCCGGTTGCGACTTGCGAATCGAACCGTGCAGAAACAAGCCATCGTCGTTCCAGCCTATAGAGAACTCGGCAAAGCGCTTCTCGTCCGCCAAAGAACTCAGTGGTGGTATTCGAAATGAATCGTCTAACTCCCATTCCAAACGTTCAGGTTTGGCGAACGCTTTGGTGTCGTTCACATAGGCTATTGGAAAGCCCAGATCGAATAACCAGCTCGGGTCCCCAAGTAGTTCGCTGAGCTTCACGGTTGCGTTCCTGATTTTTGGTCGTCGTTCTTGCGTACGATCGTGTACCAAGCAAACAAATCAGTATCTAGGTTCATGCCACCGGCAGCGTCCCAGCCAAGCGCATGTCCCAGCCTGCGCGCTTCCGCATCGTCGACCACATCCAAATGCAGCACTTCAAAGCCGGCTTTGACAAAGGCCTCTTTGCTGAAAGGCGATTCGCCCTCCGCCCAAGGAATATAGGGTTTGTCGGCGGCTGCCTTGGCTGGACAAAAATTATAAATGACAAAGAGCCCGTTCGGCTTCAGCATCGCAGCCACACTCGCTAAAAAGGTTTTATCATCGACCCCTAAATCGATCAGCATTCTCGGGTCCGACACTTCTTGCGACGGATGGATGTAACCTTTCTTGAGAACGTTCTTGGAAATCACAAGGTCAAAGTCTCGACCCACTTTCTCAGTCAGTGTTTCGTCTTTGGGAAATTGCCCGTCGTACACAAAAACAGAGCCGTCACCCAAAGGCCCGCTGGCATTGGCGTACATCCGTTTCAGAAAGGGTGCAACATCCACACCAACGCAATGATGCCCCATCAAAGCCAGCATGCGCAAGTGTCCGATACTTCCATAACCAAAGTCGAAAATCTTGGCCCCGGTGGCGGGCTCAAAGCCAGAAGTCACGGCCAAGTCTAACGCCCTTGCATAAGCCAGCGGCGAACCATAGCGAGCATAGTAAAACATCCCCTCATCGATCGTGATCTGTTTCCCGTTCGATTCGATTTGCCACGCTTCGATCGTTGGCAACTTGCCGACTTGTTTCATCCAATCGATCACCCAAGCATTGGAAATGACGGTCTCGGCATCTGCGACTTCAGATGCAAGTTGTGCCACGATCTCGCCAGGCTTGGCAGCCTGCTGGGGCGTCTCTTGGGCACTCGCGAAAGCGGTCCACCACGAGCCTAACAGCAATATCCAACAAATTTTACGGTTCATGGTTCGAAGCGATGGACGGGGCCTTACTGGCGGACTTACGGGGGCTCATGAGGGTCGCTAGCTTGTACCGGACGCCGCACGCGAATCTACCCGTTTCTGGATGAGGGAGTTCCCTCGACCTAAGTTATAGTCGAATTCCTACGATTGACCAACCAGATCATCATGATGGCATCGTAAATCCAATGCGCAACGATGGGAACCAAAAGATTCTGGAAATACCAATGCAGCCCTCCCATCGCCAATCCCATCAGGAATGCAAATGCGACGTAGGTAACGCTCATGGGATGAGCCAATCCAAACGCCAACGAGCTAACAAGCAGACCAATTGCCAGCGTTTGGGTTGTGCAGGAATGCATCTCGCCAACCATGCCTTGCATGATCAGACCTCGAAAAAGCAGCTCCTCGCCGACGCCAGCAGCCAGTGCCACGGCAATTAACTGGCCCACGGACAGGCCATGCAACAGGAGCCTTAATTGCTGCTCTGCGTATTCGCTGAGAGATCGAATGGCTCGAATGGGCAGCATGCCACAAAGCTGCATCGCAATCGCCAGAATGATTCCAGCAACGCACCCTACAATTAAACCTTGTCCAACCGAATACCAATCTCGCCAATCTGGTATCAAGGATCGCGGGTCCAAGCCGATAAACCAGCCCACAACGATCGCGATCAAGCCAAGTCCTAGCTCGACGGCACACATGCTCAAAAAGCGTTTGTCGCGAGCCTCTAGCATGACCAACGGCATAACTGCTCCACATATCCCGCCGATCCATCGCGGACCCAACCATCCAATTGGCCAGGTTCCTTCATTTGTTGACCTCGCATGGTATGCACCGCCAGGTACTCGCAAGCAACATCCGGCAAATTGGACATGTCCCCCCAAAGCTTCTCGAATTGAGTTACCGGATAGACGTCTTCTTGCCCTAACCCCCAACGCTTCTTCACATCTTTGATCGTGATGTAAGTGGGCATCTTCGCCGACATGGTGCGAACAGCTTGCTGCGTTAATTCCTCGTTCGCTAACTTCTCGCGATCAAGTTCAAAGATAGCCAGCAACTTATCGATATCGATCCAAGTTGTCATGGACGAATAGAACGACAAAGCAAACTCATCTCGCTCACGTGGCATTGCCATGCCTTCCAGCAGCCGCTTTCGACCTCCGACAATCGCTAAGCCGCCTCCGCGGTCGTCAATCCGCCGGCTGATCACTTCGAAACTAAGGCATGCGTCGGAGTCGATGTGCTTGCTTAAAACAGTCGGATCCAGATTGGCTCCTAGGGTGTCGATGTTATGCAACATCAACGTCTTTAAACTGGGTTGTGCGACAAGCATCTGATGCAGCACGCCGTTGCGCAGCATGTTCGGGACTTCGTACCAATGCCCCACCGGGTGCATGCATTGCTGAGGCAGATTGTCGGTATAGTCACTGGCTTCGCCTGTCGATTTTGCCCAACCCAAGATTGCCGCTTGAGCGCTCTCGCGGACTTTCTGCTGCTGTTCATCAAGAACTTGATGCGCCATTTCTTGCCAAAAGAACCGAAGATCACGAGCAGTCGGCACGGTTCGCAAGCCTACCGACATTCCTCGTGAAAGATGGACGGGCCCCTCATATCCGTAATAGTTGTGTTCGGACAAATGCTGCTCCATCGGCCCATGAGTCATGTAACCCGTGGTAAAAACATGAGGCACGGTCGCACCAAAGGTCTGCGAGGTTTTCCGGCTTTTGGCCAAATGGACTTCAATAAAACTGCGATGCTTTCCAGCAAACTTGCAGAAGGGATGCATGCCTTTTACCACCCCGGCACCTCCAGTCCATCGCGATCCAACACCAGCTGCGAGCGTTACAACAGCCACTTCACCTCGTTCTAATGCGTCACGACCCGATTTCGATTCGATCGAATTGCCGCTGAGCTCGGGATTGAGAGTCCTTAAATCGATCAGGTCCTTGGCAGGAACATCTTGAATCGTGGTTTCAGGATGAAGGCGATTTTCAGATAGACCAATCCGCCCCGAAAGTAATTCGCTACGAATCAATTCATGCTGCTGTCGATCAAAGCCGTTGATGCGCAGCGATTCAAGCAGTTGCGTCTTCGAGTCGGAACCTGTCTGAGCTTGCGGCAAGATCCGGTCGAGCAGCCAACGAGCGCGACCATCCCCCTCGCGGCACGATCGGTTCAATCGCATTAATTCACGTTGTGATTGCGCACTCAGATCACGCATGTCTTTGCGAATCAACTTGGGGGCTAAGATCGCATAGTAGCCATCCGGCATGGTTGCAGCTTCCCCCTGAAGCAGTTCTGCCCAGGAGCCGCGATCGTTGATCGCGAAATCATAGACAACCGGGTCCATCGCAAAGGGCAACCGGGTTTGCATCTCGCGTTTGGTGGTTACCAAAGTTTGCAGCAACCAATCGCGAGCCTCTTTCTGAACTTCCGGTGCAAAGAAGAAACCCATCCCTCCACCCGACATCCCACCAAGCATCAGGAAGCCCCAAAACTGGTCTCCCCATCGGGCTCGGCATTGTTCGATCATCGAATCGGTGAAACAGTTGGTGCACCATGGAATAATAACTTGAAGTGGGCCGACGAAGTTCTCCGTGGTGAGTCGTGCAACGCTTTGAATATCACCTTGTTCCATCGCGTGAACCAGGTTCTCAAAAATGCGCTGCGCTTCCAGCCTGGCTTTCCATTCGCGATCAGCCCGAACCAGATACTTTTCAGAAACCATTTCTAGAATGGGTCCGACATTTTGCGCCATGCCGCCATAGATCAGAACCAGACTATCTTCGAGAGCCTTTCTGCTCTGTGGCGAAATGCGATCCTCTTTCAAGATCGTGTGCTGTGGCATCAAGCGGCCTCGACTGACTCCAAACTCGGGATCGGTCTCCGACGCGAGCACTCCTTCAATCCGTTTGATACCCGGCCAAATTCCACCTGAATCTTGCCAGCCCCCACCCGATCCACCCAGCCATTCGCCCAAGATGGCTCTTGCTGTGATCAAGCGTTGATCCGTCTCTTGGAGCCCACCTTGCAATTCGGAAACTTGTCCGGTCGCTCGCATCAAGACCGAAATCAAGCATCCCAACAAATTGGTGGAAACGGCTAACCTGGAACCTTTGGGAATGTCATTTACCTTGGATACCAATTCCAAACCAAGCCCGGGCTCGCCAACGAGTGTTTCAAGCAATTCCGACATCTTGCGATGGCAACCTTCCATGGCGGGTGGAACCAACCCAGAAGCGATCAGAGCCGACTTTAGCAGGCCAAGATAGTCTTTCGCGAAATCAAACACTTCGTCGATCTCGGTCAGTTCCGCTTCAGCACCTAGGTCAGCGCTGACCAGGCGCAGCACCGGACGATCGATCACCCTCAGGTAGGCTTCAACAGGTGGTCGCGGCGAAGCATCTCGGCCGTAAACCCCCAAGTCAACCGATGCATTGAGAACGCGAGCCCCCTCGGGATAGTCCATACCCAAGAAGAAGATATCGCTCCAGCCCGAGTGCGAAAAATCCATACGAACGCTTGTCTTCTCGCTCAAGATCGGAAAATCTCCGGTCCCAGGATCGGGGCGGCTTAGCAATTTGTTGAGCCGAAGCGGATGTTCGCTGGGATGCCCGATGCGAAACATCCATTGATTTCCTCGAACGGTCCGGACGCTTCGGCGCACTTGATCGGCAAGCGTTTGAATCCCCAATTGATGGTACGCACGAGCCAACGCGCTGGAGATGGCCAATGTCGGCCCGTCTTGGCTTTGAATCGCGAGCATGTGATCAATCGCTTCAGGGAAACGCCGGCCCAGGATATGCTGGTACGCCTCGTACGGCAGCAAACCACTTTGCGATTCCGGAAAGGTTTTGGGTAAATGGTAGCGATAGATGGCTGCTAGAAAGAACAAGGCCCGGACGCGATGGTACAGATTACCCGTCCGTCGACGGAACGTGTCGAGATCCGCTGCTGCCTCCAAAAGCTGGTTGGCCTGGAGCCCAAGGCAAAGCGATTCCAAGGTGCGATGCCGAATCGAATCGTCCAGCGATTCAATCGTTTCGATCCAAGGGTTGGATGCATTATGGATAGGGGGCATGGTTATCGCTTCCTGTTACTTTTGTACCGCAAGAAGCTCAATCATGTCGCTGAGCACTTTATCACGATCTACGCCCGACAACGATAGAGCAAGCTGCGTATTGAGCAGCCCATACTTGATCCCGATGTTGTACCGGTGCCCTTGTGCCTCGCAAGCCAGATACCTTTCGCGCGACGCCAGTTCGTTCAACGCTTCGGCAAGAGAAACGGGCCGATCGACGGTCCGAACGATTCGCTCCAACACTTCCATGATCATCGGCGTCAGGACGTGAATACCGAAGAAACAAAGGTACATGCCACTGCGAAAGCCTGCGATGTTCAATTCTTGTTCTGCTAAAGTCGGAGTGGGCTTCTCGATGACTCGTTTGACTTCATAGAGACGATCCGTCTGAGGCAATCGAAGTCCACCGATGGCCCCGAAAAACGGTAGCATTTTCTCTTTCGTGGCTTGGACACCGGATACCGAGCAGCCTTCCGCACGAGCCACCTCGATCAGTTGCTGAGCACAGCTCTTTTCCTTGTTGCTCAAGTACAAATGGTCACCGACCAAATGCAAAAAGGGCTCGTTCCCCAAAAAGGACCGTGCCGATAAAATTGCTTGGCCATACCCTGTTGGTTTGGGCTGGGTTACAAAAGTCAGCATGTCCAGGTAGCCACCTGCGGCTCGGCGGTAGGCTTCTTCGTTGCCCGGGCTGATGACAATCGCCAAAGACTCGATTCCCGCCGAAACAACCTCTTCAATGATCATTTCCAGGGCTGTTTTTTCGACCCCGTCCCGGTCAACCAATCGCTGAAGCGGAAGCGCCGACTGGCCCGGGCCCGCCGCTGTTACAAGGGCTTTGCTGATTTGCATACTATCGAGTTCAATGGTGGAAACAGAAAAACGCTTAAACGCACGTCCGCAGACTAACCCGAACCAGGCATCGTTTCTACCTTGCCGCCTGCCCAAAATACCAAGAAATCGTTGTCTAACCAGAATTTCATGCAACTCATTCGGAATACACGGAAAAACCCAGTCGAGAATCTCGCTTTTGACGAAGCCATGATCGAATGGGCCGAAACACGGTCGGAAAACGGCCTAACCAGCCAGGAACTGCTTCGCCTGTGGGAAATGCCCACTCCGTGCGTCGTGCTGGGCCGTGCCAGCAAGTGGGACATTGAGGTAAACCACGCCAACTGCGAACGCCAAGGGATCCCTGTTTTTCGACGAATGAGTGGCGGCGCCACGGTTGTGGCTGGACCAGGTTGCTTGATGTATTCGCTTCTATTGAGCTACGAATCTCGACCCGCGTTGCGAATGCTGGACGTGGCTCATTCCCAGGTAATGCAACGGGTCCGAGACGCAAGTCAGGAAACCCTGAAAGCGTTTGACTTACCCGGTGTGATCGAATTGCAAGGAACGTGTGATCTGACTTTGACCAATCGCAAGTTCTCCGGGAATGCGCTGCGATGCAAACGAAACTGGATGCTCTACCACGGAACCATCTTGATTTCCATGCCACTGGAATGGCTGGGGCAGTATCTTTTGGAACCACCTCGTCAGCCCGATTATCGCGAGAAACGCAATCATCTGGATTTCGTGACAACCTTGCTACCAGCCAATTCGAAGTGTTCGCCCATGGAATTTCGTCAAGTGCTTGAACAGCAAATATCCATCCAATGGGGAGCAAGTGATGTCCAAGGCGAACCGAGTTTTATCGATGAAATCGAAGTGTTGGAAGAACAGCTCATGGAGACGCGATACGGCAAGGATCCATGGCATCGCGGATCCTAGAGCGATCGAAACGACTTTGTCTTCTTGATTCCGATCAGTGAAAATCAGGGCTGATTAGTGTTCCCATTTTGACAACACTGATTTTCGCTGATCGACACTAACGAAAGGTAGCGAAATGCTCAAACAAGAAGGGTACGAACTGATGGGGGCCGCGTTCGAAGTTTACAATGTTCAAGGCTATGGTATGGCAGAAGAAATCTACCAACAGAGCCTTGAGATCGAACTGGGCCTGCGTTCCATTCCGTTCATCAGCAAAGCACCGGTGGATGTCTACTTCAAAGGGCATAAGCTAAGTACGAAGTATCAACCGGATTTGCTTGTTTTCAGTGAAATCGTTGTTGAGCTAAAAGCGATCAAAGCACTTGCCTCCGAGCACGAAGCACAACTATTCAATTACATGCGTATCTCTGGGAAAAAAGTTGGCTACTTGATCAACTTCGGGACTACATCTGAGCTGGCATGGAAACGCTTTGTAATTTGAACGGAACTGCCGCTCTGAAACACTAATCTTCACTTATCGGCACTAATCACGATTGGAATGGCGCCATGGCGGGGCGCCGACTGCGGTCGCTTTGGGTATTAAATGACTTTGGCTTCTTGATTCCCATCAGTGAAAATCAGTGCCGATTAGTGTTCCCATTTTAAGATTACTGATTGTCACCGACTTTAAAAAAGAGTTAGATCCCCGCCTGACGCTTCGACGGATCGCCGAAAGTTCGGATTCACTTTGCGGTTGGTTAACGGAGTCGATCCATCTTCAATCGGATTGACGACAAGATGCCAATGGTCGCGTATTCGCTCAATGGAGTACGTGATAAATCAGCCTGCCGTGTGCCGCTCGTTAGAAGCGGAAGCCACATTTTGAAGACAGGACTTAACGAACGAAAAGCCTAAATGCGTCTGTCGAAAAATGTGGGGCGAAAAATTTTCGAACCTCACATCGGCCAACTATCTTTCGACCCACATTTTTCGACCGTAACCGCTCTGCATCCTCTCGAAATCAAACACCATTATGAGCCATTCCACATTTGTTCTTGGGTTAGAATTGGGCTGGCTCGGACTTGCGATGATTCAACAAGATTTGACGCTCTGAAGTAAGGAGCGTCCCAACGGAACTAATAGCGACGAATGTCAACGCATTAGCGGGTTTTGATCACACGTGTTTTTGGAATACTGTCGTGCCAACCGATCGGGAACCCTTTGTTTCCCAGGAAGCTGAAAACTTCAAAAGGAATCAACCGACAAAAGGAGCGGCCTAAAATTTGCCCGAAAGAAGGACTTCCACCTGATTCGTTAACCACCTTGGTCCCCATGATCATCTTTCCAAGCGTCATGCCAGTTAGTCCTTCGAGCACGACATAATAGACAACAACAAGTAGCACTCCAACTAAGGAAGCAAATAATTGTAGACCTGCCAACTCTCCTTCGGTAATGCTTCCGCCGTTGAGCGCGACAAAAATCAGCCCAATTGCAAATCCGATTCCCGAATTGATCAGATAGAGAATAACGTTGTCAATAATGAACGTCAGAAGACGTTGGTTTTGAGAAGCAAGCCGAAGTTGACCGGGAGAGGTCTGACTAGCTATTGCTTCAAAAGAGCCGGACGGGGCATATGGGTTTTCGGACGACACTTGGAAGACTCCCGTTACAAAACTAGTAAACAAAACACTGATAAGAGACGTGGCAGCATGGTAACTGCCTCGTGTTCAACAATCAACCAGACGGGCCTCGGAAAGCGAAGCCATGGTTCTACTTAAAGCGTCCCCAATCAAAACCGTGTCAGTAACTCGCTTCGGTCATTGCTTAGGTGTGACGAACAATTTACGACGCGCCTGGCAAATTAGAATCGCAGACTCGCGGAGGACGCAGTGACAACGCGTTCACGGTGCTGAAGTCGAACTTGGGTTTCCTGTTCTTGTTGGTACCGTCGAAAGAATCGACGCGAGAACCATCGATTCAAAGTGAGAGATCCAAATTCAACTTGCAAATACCTATCCGAACAAGTGCTGTGCCCCTTGGAGGTCTCTTCGTACGAACGAAAAGCCCAAAAAGAGTCTGTCGAAAAATGAGGGGCGAAAAATTTTCGAACTTCACATCAGCGAACTATCTTTCGCTCCACATTTTTCGACAGAAACTAGTTCTCTTCATTGCATTGCAATTCTAACGCAAACGGACAATCGACTGTTCCTGAAACCTTTGCTCGCATCGAAATGAACTAGTTTTTTGCATCGAGACGCGCGTTATTTGAGAGAATTAAGAAGGTCAGTTATTTCTTGATTTCCCCGTGTCTTTGCTCGATCTAAGACTTTAGCCAACTCCTTTGGCTCCATTCTTTGTAAACTTGGATCGCGAATTAAGATGGCGATAGACTCTACCGGCTTCTTTTCTGTTGCGAAGAGCAAGTCCCTAAAGGTGAAGGAAAGTCCGTATTGTAGAAAGTCCTCGATTAGCTCGGGACTATCCAAAGCCGCAGTGCACAGATCTGCCGACTTGGTAGGTGTTTGGTCTTTTTGTATCGACGCTAAAAATTCATCAATCGTTGGTCCGACATTGGCAGAGCTATCCAACGATCTGAATCTTTCCTCGAAACGCATTAGGCTTGAAAACAACTTCCTTGCTAGCTCCGGTTTCTTTCTCGACATGGCAAGTACGATCGAGCTGGGTAGGTATTTCGAGCAGGCGTCCGAAAACGGAACGTTCGTGTCAAAAAGTTCAATAACGCTTTCTGCGTCATCGATAATCAGCTTCCAAAAAATCTCACCGTTTCTTATGGCTCCGTGTTCGGCAAGCAACGACGGAATTGTTCTCTCCAACTTGCCGCTAGAGTCGCGGCACTCGCGGAAAGCAATCGCAATCATTGGGCCCCAATTCTGATCGAATGTCAGTTCGAAGCCTTTCCTTTCCAAGACGGATTTCAATCCTTGTTCATCTCTCTCGATAATGAAGAACAGTTCGGGTGCGAACAGACGGCCGGGATTGCGCCAATCGAAATGAACTTTCATCAAATTGTCTATTCGAACGCGATCTCGCTCTTTGACTGCTCTGTAGAAATCAACTTCTGGAAAGCTCTTTGGGCCAACGGCCAAGTCATTATCTACCAACCAGGCAATTAGCCAGGGCTTTGTATTGACAATAAATGTCTGAAGGTTATGGCCGTTTAGTCCTGGTCTTTCTGTAGTCGCAATCGCATCTCGACATAGTGGGATCCATTTGTCGAGCCGTTCACGATGATCGAACCATGTGCAATTTTGCAAGTCTGCTTCCCACCATTTTGCAAGTTTGGTTATTGGCTTGATCGACGGAAACGTTTCTTCAAAAATGCCAGGCCAATTTTTCCCAATGGTATTGAGTTCGTTAGCTACGTCACGAAAAACAGCTTGATCAATACTGCTTGAAGGAGTCCACCGTACCATTTCATCCTTGAAGCCTTCCATGAACAAACTTGTCGCGACTTGTTTGTTCTTCGCTGCGATGATGTCTTGCAAAAGTGCAAAGCGTAACGTGTCAGAACATCTACAAAATCCACGAGCCCATGAATTCGAATCACTTTTCAAAAGTTCCGTACGAAAGAGTTCATTCTCAAAAGTTGCGTTTGCTAGTTTCTCTATGGAACTGTCCGTGCTTTGATAGATGTAATCCATGTATTCATCTGCAAAGCTTGGGAGTGAAGTTGTCGAAATCTGTGAAATCCCAGCGAACGCTCCCTGGGACGGAAGACGAGCCATCAAGCGAAAAAGTTCTGTATTGTCATTCTCTATCGCTTTCAAAATAGGATAAAGCACAGGGATGGATTGGCCGTTACTTTGTGCGAGTAACATCGGGGGCAAGTTGGCAAGCTGACATATGAACTTCGCGTCATCGGAATTGATCGCGCATCGCATTAACTCGACCGCACGGTCACGTTTTGAATCGAGGTAAATGATGAGCGCCTCTGGCAGTTCGGGAAATGAGAGCAAATATGCGTCGAAGGCCAATCGGTTCCTGTTATTGAAGATTAATTGCAAATGGTAATAATGAGACTCACCGTTCCCGTCGAACGAAAGCAAGCTATTCAGAGCCATGGCAGCCCCATTGTCATGCTTTAAGAGTTCTTTTTGACGATTGCTCAACTTGGATTCCGGCCCTAGATGCGGGGGGAGCCAATGATTTTTCCCTTCAACTGTGCCTGAGGGAGGTGGAACAGTATTGACAAAGCTATCCTGGTTTGTCTTTGGAGCTGCGGCTTCAGTCAGCCACTGCCGAATTAGCATCCAGCCCAAGAAGGCTGCAAGCAGCAGAAGGATCACAGTCGGCAAAGGACGGACTTTAACAGAGACGATCTTCGTCATTATTGGTCGCTCAACGATACGAGATCAAGAAGAGTAAGCGTTTCGGTTGATAACACTGCGACTTGTTCTTCGGAGGGGTTAATCGCAAGTGCCACTGCGTTGCCTGGCCTTCCAGGGAACCGCATTGGTTTCAGTAAGTCCGGTTCCGAGGCATCGATGCGACTTAGCTGTTGATGTGTGCCTCCCAGGAAGAATGATTGAGCCGGTCCGGCTATCACGGCTTTTGGAATATCCGAAACGGATACAACAAGAATTGGGGAGTCTGGATTCTCGACTTCACAATACAAGAACTCACCCGCTCGCTTTGTGGCTGTTCCTTCGACTGGCTCAAGTTGGGTTAGTACGGCAAAATGATGCCCTCCCAACGGAGCTAGAATTCCAGCTTTCCGACGTTGATTCGTCGTTGGCAGTTCATGGCTTTCGATTTTCGTGATTTTCGATTTCGCAATGGAAAACGCACTGATCTGCTTTGCATTTAGAGTCAAGATTCGATTGCGTCCGACATCTATGTAGTGGGAAAAAATGTCCCTATCTTCCAGTTCGATGGAGTTTAGGACGTGAATCTTCTTTTTGAAATCAAAGGCCGATACATAAAGAGTCTTTCCTTCCAACGTCGACAAAAAGCATCTAGCGGAAGCTGCGGAAGTATAGAGAGTTCCATTCGAAAATGACTCGATGCTTAGCTTGACTTTCCAAGTGGATTCATCGAGTAAAATCAGCTGCTGTTCTTTTGTAAGGATAACGATTCCTTCTTGATTCAGTCCGAAGTCGACTACTTCAAAACCAAGGTCGATCTCTAATGATTCTTGAGATTGTTGCAGATTGATCGCATGCAACCTACCAGTTGAACTCAAAGCAAAGAGGGTCTTTCCGTCTTGGCTCCACTGGAGCCTTGGAAGAAGAGTTTTTGCTTCCACCAAAATCCGGGCCGAATTGAAACCCTCTTTCGTAGCCGATGGGGGCAACAATAGTGGCTTGTTTACTTTTCGTACCTGCTTAGGTGTGTAGTCGCTCCAACGAGCGGATTGTGTTTCTAAGGTTTTGTTTGCGAGGCTCGACGTGACGTTCAATTGGGGTTTTGAGGAAGCGTTTGGCTTTCGTTGAACTTCTCGAAACGGGTTTTTTGTTTCCGTGCTCGTTCCTCCAGAGGCGGTTTCTGATCTGGGTTTCGATTCAGATTGTCCCGGATTTTGATTCTTCTTCGTTACCTGGTCCATCGCCGGAAGGGTATTCAAATCCGCATCGGGGGCCGGTTTCGCATTTGCATTTCGATCTGGTTCCTGTGTTTTTTTCTTTCCAAATACGCTCGGAGATATTGGTCTTGGGCCAAGCTTCTTGTTGATTGCCATGATATCTTGCGGCGTCATGGGGACCACAAGAATTTTCGATTCATTACGAGACTCCGTAGGATCAATGGAAACGTCTTCATAGTTCGGCGGTTCCAGGCGCAAGGGTTCCGTATAATGCTTCGTTCCATTCTTGCGTACCGATTCCACTTGATACCAAATGTTTCGCCTTGTTAATTGAATCGTATCAAACGATTCCGAGCAAAAGAATTGCAAGCCTTTTTTCTTGCATTGCACTCGCTTTGCAGATTCCATTGGTCGCCAAGAATTGTGCTTGTCTTGATCCGCTGCATACTTCACCTTACCATCAAAAACTAAAATGTTGACACGGTCGATTCGGTCAAACGGATCAATCAGCAAACCATTCATTTCCACTTTTGATTTCTCTTGGTCCGCGTCGGTTAGCCGTCCAACTACCCACGTCGCCGCTCCGTCAATCGAGTCGTCAATGAAATTAGAGGGGACTGCAATACAAACATCTGTCCCGTTGACTTTCAGTGTGACCATTCCGATTACATTGCCCTCGGTATCAATTAGGGGCCCCCCCGAGTTGCCTGGGTTTACTGCAATATCGGCCTGAATCAAGGCGGGAATTGCAAGTTTCGATGTTCGCAAACTTGAAATGTTGCCTTTCGAGATAGTGGGCTCCGGGGTTTTTCCTTTGATTGTTAATTTCTCTCCAAGCGGAAAGCCACAACAATAGACCTGTTGTGTTTCAACGAGCAGGCCCGGTGTGATTTTTTGAATCTTGAGGGGTTCAGGAAGCGTATTTGATTCGACGCGGATGAGTGCCAAATCGTTCACCAAGTCGATTCCTGCTACCGTGCCAGAGAGATCGAATTGCAAGTTTGATCCTGAATTGAAGGAGAGTTGAACAACTGGTTCGCGTCCAACAACATGAGCGTTCGTAGCCACTAGGCCAAGTTTGCCTTGCTTGAACACGAGAAAACCAGAGCCTGTACTCGTTGGAGTCGTGATGTACACGGTTGCTGCCTTAAGTGTCTTCAAATTGGCTGGATCCAACTGCCCATAAAGGGGAGTATGAATGGTAGCGAAGATGACTACTAATATAAGCGAGCAGGAATACAGGAGTCGAAAACCAGAGAGATTCGCTCTAAGCGTGCAAGTTTGATTATTCATTTGGCTTTGACCTCCTTTCGTTGTGAGTCCATTTCGAGTGCAAAGCGAATATCTTCCAAGCACAAATCGGCAATAGGCATTCGCATTAGGGTTCGGTTCGAAAGTAGAATTTCAATTTCTTTTTCATCGATGATACGTACCAAGCTTCCCACGGCCAATGCCTTGCCGTCCACGTCCTTCCACTCACGCAATTCGACCTTCGCAGCGACAGTTTGCATGGTTTCCCCACTGAAGTTTCGGTTAACTTGGATTGGAATCGGAAACAGTCCTTTCTGGTTCGCACGGCTTTCGATCTGAACCCAAACCGTTAGGACCCCAACCGGAAAATTCTTAGGAACCTTCCAAAGTAGTGTGTTTTTGTCAATTTTCATTCCTTTCATGGGAGACGGCAAGCTTAGCTCATAGGGGGCATTTGCGCCCCCAATCACGATTGAATGTGTATAGGTCTTGTCTTGGTAAGCGTTCGGGGGAGCTACATTATCTACCAGGAACATGTTCGCCTCGCGTAAAGACTCGCCCAAGTCGTAGTCCCTAAAGAAAAGCCTCCGTTCGCCGGTCGGAAGAATCGCGAGCGTTCCGTACTCTGGCATTAAGAATACTCGTTCCTGTCGTCTTAAACTCGACTCAGCGATTTCCGCCCTATCGAACTCAAAGAATTCGGAAGAAACACGGGGGAGATTCTTGAGGCTCATGATTGGCTCCTCACGCCCTGGAGTAAAGAGGGCTGCTTCCGCATAGGAGTCGCCGTTTGATTCTGGAGGTTTGCCAAGGACGAGATAAAGATTGCCGTGACGCGAAGGTACAAGAGATTGAAGGTGAAGCGTAGCCGACTTTCCAAAGTGTTTAATCGCCTCACCGCTTCGCGTTTGCAACGAGTCTTTAGAGTAAAACAAAGAACCGTTGAAGTTCGGACGCCGCCAATCTGCTACATAATTGGACGCGTCTGTTTCGTTAGGAATTTCAAAATGAGCGATATCGTAACACTTGATTTTTCCGTTGCTGGGGAAACAGAATAATCGACCGTCTGGGGAAACGCACATGCGACCGCCTCGCATCAGCGGAGGCATGTTCTTGAGCGGATTCAACGATTCCTCGTCCAACAGGTTTAGACCGAACGAGTTTCCGTATTGGGCCACAACGCCGATCGGTCCATTTCCATAGGAGCCAGCGACAACTTGCGTGATGTTGCTCATTTGAGGAATTGTCTTGATTTTGTTTCGCTTAAAGCTATCCACTGGGAATTCGTAGACGATCCCGTTGTTAGTGAAGAGGAGCAATTTTTTTGCTGTCCCTGCCAAATGAAATGGAGCTGAAAAATCCAGTGGGATTGAGCGTGCAGTCTTGTTTGCGACGTCAACAATGTCGAGTATTGGTAGATCAGGATACGAAATCGCTAGATACCGAGAACCTCCGATGGCAACCATGTCGTTTGGAATGCCTGGCAAGAGTAATTCGGACCAATTGCTCCTTTCCAATGGCTGCCGCACTTGGGCAGCGGATTCAAGAGCAACGGCAGAAGCTGGAGAGCTTTCATGGTGTGCCAAATTGCGTCCATTTACGTTCACTCTAAATGACTGAAAACAGACAGAACCTTGTTCGTTGGTTAGTTGCAAAACGAATTGATGAACGGCGTTTGTGGCGTCATCCGGCACTTCCCATCGAAGTCTTTTCGAGTTTACTTGTGTTCCAGGTGGCCCCATCGCCAGGCTAACGTCAAAGCCGCCAGAGCTTGAATTCGCTTCTATTTCGTACTCGTATCTTTCGCCCGCCTTCACGGAAGCATACGGGGTGGAAGTAACATGAAGATAACTCCCACTCAGAACAGGCTCTTGGATATTAAATCGATGGAGCCGTACTTCAGCGGATAATGTCGTTTCAAGTAGAGTCGACTTGGAGGTGAGCAGATACAATCTTCGGTCAGAGAAACTGTCGTCGCACCGACTAACTTTCGGGATTCGAAATGCCGGTACGTCGGAGCCCGGCGGATACAACTCCGCCCCACCTGACGTTCGATGAATCACGGACCATTCGCTGTCGAGAGCGGGCGTCCAAGAGGCTATGTTCTCAAGAAGTGCGGGAGGTGTAGGGATTCGATTTGCAGAATCACCTCGATTGTAGAATCGTCCATTGTTGCAATAGAAGGTGCTGCCTGAAAAATCAGGTATCGCTCCAGAAATATTATTGTTTTTGCGAATTAAGCGAAAGGTCCCACCCAATAACTGGAAGCTCTCATAACCATGGCGCAAATCGAAAAAGCAACCGTTGCCCGCAGCTAGAAGCTTTTTTCGTTGATCCCAGTTTTCGTTAGAAAACATGCGATCCCTGTTCTTCTTCTTCTCCAGCTCAATCGGTGCAACCGGGTTGAGCCTAAGCATCAGATAATCCAACTCAGTTCGCGGAGGCTCGGTTTTGGCAAGGAACATGACTGGGCCATCGGCAAACGAGCCACTTGCAATTCCTACAACTGATTTCTCCTGGGAAAAACTGACTAAGGGTTTTGCTTTCCATGTGTCGAGCTCGATGCTGCTGAGCACATTGGTTGATTGGTCTAGCAGGAGCAGCTCAGAACGAGTGCCGGAAATCAGAGTTTTCTCGCTCGGTAGTGGAATTTCCTTGACGATGACGCCGGAGCTCACTTCCATAACGGCACAGATCAACGGGTCGTCTATAACGAATGCAAAGTACTTGGAACCGCCCGCAACGACAACTTCTTTCGGAAGTCCGGGCAAGCGAATCGACACGGATTGTTGAGCATGCAAATGGAGATTCATCTGCAGAGAGAAAACGAACGCGAAAAAGATCAAGAAAGCTAACTCTCTAGGCCTGGAAGGAATTGAAATGGGCGATTGTCGAAACATTGATTGGCGTTGTTCCTATTTTGAATTTTCACTAGCTTGACTCGACTCCAAAGCGTACCGGATGTCGCCCAAGCAAAGTTGCTTTAATTGATACTCAATGCTTGCCCCACTGTCGAGTTCCACCAAAATCGACTTTTTGTCGATGATCCGAACGAATCGTCCACGGCCCAATACTTTGCCGTTAGGGTCTTTCCATTCCCTGGAATCAAGAATAGCGGTGCCTTCCACGTTGGTTTCGCCTGAAGAATTCGATTCTGGCAAACGTTGAACAACTTGAATCGGAATCGGATATTCTATGTTTGTTCCCATGGCGTCCAAAACATCGATCCGCACAATTACTTCTTTGTGCTCAACGTCTTTAGGGACGTCCCAACGAAAGACATTCTTCTCAAGAAATGCCCCCGCTGGCGCGTCTCGGAGTTCGAGTGTGCAGGGTGTCTTCGAGGCAACAATGCTTATCGCATGTCGAAAGGTCGAACCGGCGTATGCATTGGGTGGTCCGATCGAATCCACGAACAAAAAATCAGTGTCTCGTTTGCGCAACTCTTCGTTAATGCTGAATCGGCGAATGTGAAGATTGTTCGGGTTGAGGATTGCGAGCACCTCATGCTCTGGCACAAACCAAATACGTTGATACGACGGCATGAAATCACTCAAAGGATCATCGATTCGTCCATGTGTTTGCACCTCCAAAGGCACATCGTTCATGATTCCGATTGGCCTAGTGTCACCCACGGAATAGAAAGAGGCATGCCCGATCGGTTGCGTAACACTCAATCTGGGGCTTTTCCTAACAACGACAAAAAGGTTGCTGTGGCTTGCGGGAATAACCAACCCGTCAATCCTCGGAAATCTACCTTCTGAATACAGCGGCACACCTTGTCTTGACATTGGGCCAAACTGGGAGAAGACGATCGAACCGTTGAAGTTTGTGGGAAGATAACCAATAGGTGAGATGAAAGGAAGTAGCTTTGACGTTGCCTCGTTGGTTGAACTCTCCGTTAGATGTTCGAGATCATAGATGTGAATCTTGGAGCCGAGGACGCAAGAGAACACGCGACCGTCAGGCGACACTTGGCAATCGAGACTGACTTCCTGTGGTTGGAAGTTAGGAATCCGCTCGAGAGTTCCTGTATCGAACAATTGAAGCCAATACTTGTTGTCATTCTTTACGATTAATCCGAGAGGTCCATTTCCATAGGCGCCAGCGAGGATATCAACGCACATGCCTTTCCCGAAATCTCGGTGCTCAATCGTTAATTCGTGATTGAAAGTCTTCAGGTCGTATCTTGAAATTCTGCCGAGAAGTTTTGAAAGGAAAAACACTTTTGTCGCCGTTCCAGCGACCCTTTCATCAAGAAAAGGTTCTTTGATTTGCATTTCGATTATCCGCAGTGTGGAAAAATCAAAAAGAAAGTGCGACCTTTGCTTTCCAGCGAAAGCCAGAAATCGCCCTTTGCCCGCCAAGGATACTGACTGCCAAAAGTTTCCGTAATGAAGGTCAACGTTCAACCCACTTGATGAAAGTCGCTTGACGGCAGCTTCTTTGTCATTTCCAACAGAAAGTTTTGCAAAAAACGGCAACGCAAGGAAAACCCAAAAAAACACGAGTCTTCGTTTCGATAACAATCCCTCTTTAATGCGACTCTTCTCGCTTAGTTTTCTTTGTTCTGCCATATCGACGGTCGCCAATAAACCATTTGCATCAGATTGAAGCATGATATTACACTATTGCGAATCGCATTGGAACGAGCCATATGCGCGATGCTCCCAAATCGAATCGAAACAAAACATGGAAAGAAGTGAAGATTCTGAGGCAAATAGTCCCGGTGTGCCGGACTTGCAAGATCTTGATTTTCAAGAATATCATGTCGCCCAGATACCGCTCACGCCCCGTCTAGTCGAAGAGCAGGTTGAGACAACGAACCCTTTGAGAGAATTTTCGTTTTCCATTGGAGTAAAACAGCTCGCTGCGATTGCTTTAATAGGTGGTTGTGTGTTGCTGTTGTTCGTGGCGATCTTGAGTTACTTTGGAGCCGTTTTCTTTTGGTCCTTCGCTCCTTCCGAAGGCTATCTTTCGGATTCCTTGCCGAAGTTCGAAGTTGCGAATCAAACGGACGGAGAGTCTGGCGAATCGAATTCTTCTTCAAGCGACCATCTACCACAAAATGCAAATGAAGGTGCTATTCGTCCTGCTGGGAAAATCATTGACGATCGTGCGATGAGTGGCAAGGAAACAGATAAGCAAACAACTATCGTTTCGGAGATCGAATTGCCTCAACTACCAACGTTTGAACGCGAGGATTCTCCCGTAGCTTCCCCTGATCTGAATGAATCGAAGGTACCTGAAAACGAGTTGGCCTTGACGGACTCGTTGTCGAAGCGAATTAAGAATGCGATTGTGACCGTTAACGGCAGGTTTGGCCCAATGGCTGGGCTCTTAGTAGCCAAGATAGACAAAACGGGCTACGTCGTAGTATCAGATCGTATAGTTGAGTTCAAGCCTGCAACGGGTACGCCTCTAACTTGTTACTTCGGTCATGAGTCACGCCAAGTGTTCTCTTGCGAATGCAAAGCCGATGGTTTGCGAACCTATGGAGGTCTATGCATTCTATGCATCACACATGAGAATCTCCCTGAACCCGTCGATCTGGAATCAGTTGCTTCGCCCAGCGAGGGGCTCGCGGTGAAGGTGTTGGCCCTTCAGAATGACTTTTACGCTGGTGAAAGGCTAGTTGACTCCGGAAGTATCCCAGAGATTCCTTGCTCGATTCTGAAAACTAAATCCGATAGTGCGGGGGTGGTCGAACGAATTCAATTAAGTCAATTGATTGACCACCGCTATTCAGGAGGAGCTGTTGTTGACAACGATGGGAAATTGGTCGGTATCGCATTTCCGAGCTCGATTGACAATAACGGCAAAGTCCTTCGTGATTTGGTCGTGCCGCAAACAACTATTTCAACAATGTTGCAAGGAACTGTCGCCAGCGATTTCGGTGGGATGGATAAGTACAACAATCCTGATGGAGTTGGGTTGCAAGCAGACCTCATTGATCCGTATGGCCGTATCCAGTCCGTCATGGCGATTGTTTGCGAAAAGGAATCGTTACCTCCCGATTGGAACGATCGCACTCCGGAGCTGATAGCTGGACCAGGCATTTTGAGTTGCGAGCTAGAAATTCAACGAATTACAAAGCAGCCTAGTGCCGCCAACTCACTGAAGTTAGTGCTTGGCGATAAGGAACTGTTTTATCAAATTCAGATTAAACGGTCGGATGGTTCAACGCAGTGTTACCCCATATCCAAGTTCCTCAAGGACAAGCCTCATTTTGAAAGCAAACGATTCGATTGGACAGCTCCTGAAGAGGTGAATTCGCAAACGCCCCCAAGGCCTTGTCTGATCACTTCCCAGGCCAACACCGTTGCTCAGTTGGGTCGATTTCATGCTGACTGCGAATCGCTTCTTCCTTTCTTGGCAATATCCAGCGATAACGACCACCTCTTTGTTGGCAGTAAGGAAGGTACAATCATCGCGTTTTCTACCGAGGATAGAAGCGAAGTTGCCCGTCACGTGTTGAGTGGGCCTTGCATATTCTTCGGCCTGTCTAAAGCAGGATTAGTGGCGGTGAATAAGAATGCAGTTACCGTCCTCAATACAAACAATCTCCAAACAATAAGAAAATTCGCTGTCGCGGACGTGGGTGAACTGGCATGCAATCCCAATTGCGATTGGGCATACTTTCTGCGCCACGATGACTCTAAGTTGATAGCCATATCGTTAAACTCGGGAGATGTCTTTCCGTTTGAAGAAAAGATCGATGTCGAGCTGAAGTTTCCCGTACTTTCCAACGATGGAAGGTATCTTGTTGCCTTCAACGGACGATTCGACGATTGTGTTCGATATCGTATCGATGGGAACAAACTAAAATTGGTCCAAAGAACTTCAGAGATTCATCCAAGTATTCGAAAAGTGGCTATGTTCTCGGTTTTCGGACATAGAGCATTGCCCGTCGATAATCGTCAGGAAAATCAGAAATCGACGCCGATACCGCTTGATTCTTTCGAGCAATCCGCTTCCAGTACGAAGACTGGCGAGCACTCCGCTCCGGGCTTTGGCGTTTTAGACCCAGTTACCGATCGAATCTACGGGAATCGGCCTGAATCATCGAATCAACCATCGTTGACCGTTTGGTCGAGTCAGACCGCTGAAAGCACTTACTCTCTCGCGGGACAGGAGCATTACCGCAGCCGGGATGACGGTATCAAGACGATCATCGCCCATCCAAAAGGAAATCAAGTAGTTGTTTTGACCAATTATCAGTTGTTGTCCCTTATATTGGGAGAAACAAGCAACAAGTCAACGGATGCTACGTCGAACAGCAGCGAAGTTAACTCGGCAAAGAGTGTCGTAAGTATTCCATTGCCTATTACCAAAGAATTGCCGAATTCATCCTCCGTAATTCGAACATGGAAAGACAAATCGGGGCTTTTTGAAGTCGATGCGAAAGTGGTAGAAGTCGATCAAACTGGCGTTGTACTTTTGGAGCGAGCGAACGGATCACAGGTCGAGATTGATCTTGATCAGCTTAGCGAATCAGACCAGCTGCTTATCAATAGCATGCGTCGCTAGTTGCCAAACCCATTCTGCGACTATCGACAGATCCGTTCTGCTGACCGACTTGGATCCAATGATATACCATGATTTTCAAGACAAAACTTGATGTAAACCCGGCATCGCTAACGAATGATTCGCTTGATCTGGAATGTGAAATCCAAGTCAACTTAAACTATCGCCTATGTGATCAAGGACGTCCAATATCTGAAACAATTCGACCTGTCTAAACTCGGTAAGAGAACCGTTGATCAGGCGGTTGAAATGATCGAGAAATTGCATCATGAATCCACTGCAGGCAATTACGCAACCAGTGGTTGCGGCCCTTCGGTCGGTATCATGCTCTGCTTGCCAATGTATTAGGGGCGAAGTCGGTTAGTAACGAGTTAACCAGGATGGATTCTTTCCCAGCGTTTGGCTCGTTCAAGGGTCTTTACGAAGATGGCTTTATTCAGGCTTGATGGAAAGGTTTCTGATTGCCTAAGCCGACTTAATTGACTGGCTAGTTTAGCCGCCTTGGATTTGTCTCCCAGTGGAGTTAACCGCTCGCGAATACTGGGGGTTATTTCCGCACCAAGCGTCATCGCGCTTTCAAGCATCTGGGCTAGGATCAAGTGGATGTCACTCGGCAGTTCGGGCGATGTTTCGATGTATCGCGCAAGCGTTTGAAGCACGATCCAATGATGTAACGGTGAAACTTGGGCGGCTTCGTTGAAGGCCTTGAGCGTGCGATTCAGTTTCAAGTAACTTTGGCAGCCAGCCATCGCCTCTCCAAGCCGTTCTGGAATGACCAGCAGACGCTCGATGGCTTCGATCAGCGCATCCAGAGCTGCAATTCGAGTTTCATTGCGGTCATTGGACGTCGCGAGCAGGCATAATCGACAGGCTTCGCTTGACCAAGTTGCCTCGGGATCAAATAGGTGAGCCATGTGCCCAGCTAAACAGCTAGCCTCGGTATCCATCGGGTTCGCCATCGCTTCCCACGAGTTGACCCATTGGTGGTCCAACAAGTTTGGATCGAAGGATGAAATAGAAGTCGGATTGGTTGAAAGTGCCTTTTCGGCAAGAGAAAAAGGAACCGTAGGGTCGTCTGTCAGGGCTCCGTCCACAGAGATAATTTGTTGGTCATCGATCTTGGCTCGCGCGATCGGTAATCTTGGCGTGTAATGCGAGTCTGCTAACGAAATGACTCGCGCACGTTCCGCCGCGATCATGACCGCTTCAATTCCCCAGCCTCCATTATTGGAAAGCTCGCAATCGTCCCCCAGGGCATACCGTAACGGGACGCCTCCGTTGTAGTGATCTGGCTCGCCAAGCATCCCAAGCGCATCGCTTCGTCCATCTGGTGTCAATCGAAGTATTGCTTGGGCTAAATCGTAATGACTTGGTAACTCACGGTGTTTCGCATAGCTGCTGTTAAGACGCTCGACCAAAATCACTGGATCGAGCCACCCACCCTTGTGAGTGGGCAACGCTAACATGGGCATTGGCGCGTCTGGTCGTCGAGCGTACGGGTTCCGGGACTCAACCAAATTGTTTTGGATGCTGCTGATTCTTTCGCGTAGAAACCAACCTCGCATGTTATACCAATGAACCGTGCTAGTTCGCGCTATTGTTGGCAAACCCAGCCAAGCCATAAGCAACTGGGGAAAGCCAATATTGATACTATAGTACAGCACTTCTTGATTATGGTTCTCGGCGCGGTTTGCAATGCGTTGTCGAAGTGCTCCAACTCGTAAATCAAAATCGTCCGGTCTCTCGTTATGGAAACGGCAGATTCCATCGAGCACTCGCTCTAAGTCCATGATGTCACTGATTTGCTCAATGACGGACGAAACCAAGGCAATCAATTCGTCTAGTGACTGAACTGGCTTGATCTGGCAGGAAGGATCGCATCGCGGCGCAACATGTTTGTCTAGTGGATGAACCATGGGCTGGGCGTTATTGTTCAGCGCAGCAAGGGCCGCATTTAGTTGCGATTGGTGGCGAAGCATTTCGGGAAGAGCCGAGGCTTGCTTGAGCAGTTCGCTATCGGTTGTTACTGCGTCACGGATTGCATGCTCCGTTTTTGACTCGGACGAAGGATTCGATTTCGATTTTGCCCGAGGGGAGGCTGATTTATCGACAGACGATTTTGGTGCCACGTTTCCTTGGAGGCAAGACTGCAGCAGCATATCTAATTTCGGTCGAACGGCGACTGCAACGCCTTCTTTCATGCTCGCTAACTCGTTCGCGTCTTCTTGATCGATCAACTTGTGGTTGGACTCAAGTACGGCGATCGCTTCTGCTTGTATGTCCGCGTTGGAGTGTCGAATGGCTGGTATGATCGCTTTCACTGCTTTGGGTTTGCACTCTGGTAACTGCTTCATGAGTTTCACAGCCAACTTCAGCGCGGCACTCGGTTGAGATTTTTTGTCGACTAAAAACGCATTGGGCATCGAATCCAAATAAGAGTCAGCATCGAGCCGATTCGCTGTCTGGAGTTTTGAAATCGCATTCAAGGCGTTGCTAACGACGGTGGAATTGCTGGAGGCTAGCAGTTGCAGGTACTGGTCGACCAGTAACACTCTTTCTTCTAACGTCGGTTCGAGCATCTCGTGAAATTTCCCAAAACCGCTCAGTGTGGTCGGCGCGAGCGGCAGAGTCATCCCATCGAGGCTTCGCTTCAAGAGCCGCATACGGTCTAGTTTGCCGTCTTGACTGAATTCAATCAGTGCTGTCCCCCATTCCTTTAATCGATAACGAAATGCGTCGGAATCGATATCAAACAATCGCCAGATATCGTGTTCCAACAATTCAAGATCAGCTGCAATCAGTTCCTTGATCGATCGAAAGGATTCGGGTTCCGTATCATCAGAAAGTTCTTCAGCTTCTGCTGCGTCGATGTGGGTAGAGTACGAAAAAAAAGGAAATACGGCTGCCATCCGAGCGTAGTACTCGGGCGAATCATTCGAGGGCAACGCACCGGCGCGGATGAGCCCTCGTTCAACGTACCAGTTCGGTATTGGGTACTCATTCCGCCATTCCTTCTCCAGCCACTTTCCAAGCCAAGGTGGTCTTCGCGCCGCAAGAACCTTCAGGATCTGATGTGGCATGTCCTGCAAATCGGTGCGAGACCATCCACAGGACGCGTCTGTGCTTTCCAAGAAGCGTTGATCGCAAAGCGCTACTGCCATCAATTGAGCTGCCCAACGTGGGCAACGCCAATCACGATAGGTTTGCTCTTTGATCGTTTTCATCAGTTCCAAAATCTCGTCGCGGTCTGGCTCTTCGGTCGGTATTGCGTCGGCCTTAAATCCTGGACTCCAGTAACGATTCAACCAATAGCAGAGCTTTGCTGCGTAACCGGACAGCGGAGTACGTTCTGCTTCTGTCATTGAAGCGAGCGCGTTACACATCGCTGCGGAATCGCCTTGGATCACAAGTGTTTTCAAATCAACGGTCGTTAAGGTGGGCGTTACGGTGGGCGTTACGGGGGGCATTGTGCTTCACTTTCTTGTTTCATTCGAGCTGCTAAAATGTGTTTGCAAGGCCCTCGTTCACTTTGATGCTTGCTGTACCAAACGCAAGTGCATCGATCGTGGTCGTCGGACAATAGTACAAGATGCTGTGTTCCGCTGCCTTGAACCATCCATTCCGATTGGTTGTCCGAAATTACTTTGTGCTGATGGACGGCATCTTCTTTCACTAGCTTTCTTGCTGCTAGCAGGCGTGGTTGTAAAGATTCTATCAAGTCCAATTGAAACGGAAGTTCGCGGTGGTAGTAGCAACCATTCGAAAGATCGAATCCCACAAGACCGCGTGTTGCCAGCGCGTCCAGCGCACCGCAGATCTCGTGCTTCGGTAATCCAAACTTGGTCGATAGTGTATTGGGATCGATTGAACCCTGCCAATTCAGATAGGATTTGACATGATCAAACGCATTCTGCCAGTTTTCGCTGGCCAATGCACTCAGTACTTGTCCTTCGCCCGAAAAGCCGCGATACAATTCTGGGCTGAGTGCGATCTGGAACTGGCTGGTCGCTAGGTCGAGGCACCAGACGCTAACGCCTGATTGGAGATCGCTCCAAATGGTTGCTTCGCCCTTCCCGTGTCGCAAAAGCGGCTCGATCGAGCGCAGTCGTTCCGTTCCAGAAATGCAGATCGCATTGTCAGACTTTCGGCTGGTAAGTCGTAACGATCTGCCAGCTGAAATAGCCCAAATGGCCTCCGTGCGAGCTGCGTTTCGTGGCAAAGCGCGAATGAATTGAAGCAATTGACTGACAGGCATGGACGTCACGCGAGTTGCTTTCGATAGGTACGCTTGCACTTCGCAAAAACCGCGAATCCAACGTAACGGAAGCTTTACCTTCTTCTCGATGTACTCTTGTTGATCAACGTGGACTGCGACCTGTTGTGCGCCAATCGAGAGCCGAACGTTTTGCGAAGCGCGAATTCTTGCCAAGCTGTTTCGCAAAGGATCATTGATGTCGATGTTGGTTGTGCCGCGTCCTGTGATTGGCTTGCGAAACGCAGATTCTTGAAACACAGCTTGGACATAGACTCCAACGCAGCCACTGAAACCTTCAAACCGAAGGGTGCCCTCCCCGCAGGTAACAACGGGGTCCAGCAAACCTGCTTTGGGAAGAAAGAAATGGGTCCGGACGATATTCGCCAAGCATAACAAGGACTCGGCAAAGGTCACCGGATCGACCAGCGTCGCATCTAAAAACTGAGGATGGGAATCGACGCTGGAGGTGGCTAGCCGAAGGAAGGGTTCATTGGGATTTGAATCCGCAATGTTGCTTGGATGGGCGTATCGATAAGTATAGTCTAAGCTCTGTAAGCTCATGTCGTTAAGCCTGCCCAACCGAGCCATCGTTTGCGGAGATACGTGTTTCCATAATGCATAGGACCGCAGTTGCTCAATCGCATGTCATGAGTAACCACTAAAGGAATGGAAACTCATGGTCGCCGCGTCGAATGCGAACGATTTCCAAAGTCCCATCTTTTTCGCGGAAGAAGATGATGTAGCTTCCGACGTAAGTCGAAGGAATACCGTCGCCAAGATCGCTTCGATCGTCACCGATGCCAGGGTGTTTCGCAGCTAAGCGGTACTTTGCACGAATTTTCTCAACCCATTGTCTTGCGGCAAAAGGCTTGTCTTTGGCGATAAAGCGCACGATCTCGTTCAAATCATCCTTCGATAGGGCAGAGTATCGGAGGCTCAGCATTGGCTATCCTCGATTGCTTGACGATTCAATTCGTCTGAGTTCGGCCTCAATTTCATCGAAAACAGCGTCTTCATCCAACGACTCACCACGATCGAGTTGGTCTACACCTGCAGCGATTTTCTCTCGAAGTTCCTCTCGGCTTTTTAGTAATCGGATTCCATCAACGACCGCATCTTCTTCCGATTGGTATTTGCCTTGGGCTACAAGGCTCCTCACAAAATCGTTCGCTTCGACGGGCAAATTCAAATTCATCGCTTGTCTCCACTGCAACCGGGATATCCAACACTATTCTGTAACCTGGCCGAGAGAGGTCAGATGGACGTACATATTGTAATTCCGACGCATTGGTGACGTCCATTGCCTACTCCCCCCTTGATGTCACAAAATGGGGAAAAGACGGCTAAGTAATACGGCTGGAATCTAAAGGTCTCGTTGAACTAGCATATCATTTCTGGCGTGCCGTGCCGTAACTGAGTCCAAAGCGACTTGTTACGGCCAACGACTGCCGCCGGCGGTCAACTGGAACGGTGCCAACAACCGGACATAACTGCGCAACCATCCACAAATAATCTGACATGCTAGTTCTTGGACGACCTCTACTTTCGGGACTAGAGCAAGCGTGTGATTCAACATGACTGCTAAGATGTTACAAAATTTTGCGATGTCGACTCGGGTAGTTATCCGAAAGGTGAGAAATGGTTTCGGTCGAAATATGTGGGGCGAAAGATAGTTCGCTGGAGTAAAGTTCTAAAATTTTTCGACCCACATTTTTCGACAGACTGTTTTGGGAAGAAGAAAAGCGACGCTCGGGCTCGCCCCGAATGTCGCACAAAGGATTGGCGTGCTAGTTGCATGTGCTAATTGACCGAGCTATGTTGCGTCCCGGCCTCGGCCGCAGCAAATTCAATCCACCAGAAATCTTCTCACGCTTACAACTGATGCAAACCTGGATCGCTCTATTCCGCGGAATCAATGTCGGCGGCCGAAACAAGATGCCGATGGCGGTTCTTGCTAGGACGCTTGAATCTGCAGGCTGCCTTTCCGTACGTACTTACATTCAGAGTGGCAATGTCGTCTTTGTGTCTTCTTTGAGATCCAAGCTTAACCTTTCTAAGAGACTCGAAGACGCTACCGAGGCCCAGTTTGGTTTTCGACCAAACATTTTTCTGCAGACGGATACTGACTTTCGCTCTGCCATCACTAACAACCCGTTCACAGACGCGATACTCGAACCCAAGACTCTCCACTTCTTCTTTCTTGATTCCAAACCGGACTCGCCGAACATCAAAGGTATTGCTGAACTCGCAAGTCCCTCTGAACGTTTCCAATTGACTGATACTGTGTTTTATTTGCACGCCCCCGATGGTTTCGGCCGCTCGAAACTCGCAACTGGTCTTGAACGCAAGCTCGGCGTGCCAACAACCGCTCGTAACTACACCACAATCCACAACCTGTCCGAGATGCTAAACGTCGACTGATCGATACCCGTTGCAATCCCATGTGAAGCCAAACGGCGTCACCCACCTTGCGATCCCCTGCGGGTGTTCAAGGTCGGATAGATGTGGAATGGTTGTTGTCGAAAGATGTGGGGCGAAAAATAGTTCGAAGAAATAAAGTTCTAGAATTTTTCGACCTTCATTTTTCGACAGACTGTTTTGGGAAGAAGGAAAAATAGGTACGTCTCTTCATCGAACTTTGGCTACAGCGCCGTTCGGGCTCGCCTCGAATGTCGCAAAAGGTTTGGCGTGCAAGTTGACGGACATTTTTGATGATGGCTCGGATGGCGATGCAATTCGAGAGTGCCTTGAAGCGTCCGAGCGGATATACTCTTGGCGACGAGCACGAGCACGAAATTGCTCGATAGCCATTTGATGTTTGCATGAAGGACTACAACATGAAAGCTGTAATTGTTGCGTTCGATCGGTTCACGGATGTTGATGTGTTTTTGCCATGGGACCTATTGAATCGCGTTCGTTTCCGCGACAAAGAATTTAGCGTTAGAATTGTAGGTCCATCAAAGACTCACAGATCCGTTTGTGGTCTTGAGTTGCCGATGCACGGAGGAATCGAAGAATGCAATCATGCTGATCTCGTATTCTTCGCCAGTGGACCGGGGACTCGCGAGCTCATCAAGGACGAACATTTCTTGAAGCAAGTACGACTCGATCCAGACCGCCAAATCATTTGTTCCATGTGTTCGGGTGCTTTGATTCTTGCTGCGCTAGGAATTCTGGAGGGTGTTTCGGCGACTACCTATCCCACCGCCGTCGACGAGTTGAGGGGCTTTGGCGTTGAAGTGGAGACGACGAAGCACTTGGTTACCCATGGAAACATTGGTACTGCAGCTGGATGTCTCGCTGCCGTTGACCTGATGGGATGGGCAATCGAAAAACTGTATGGCCCAGAGATACGGAAGGATGTAATTGCGTCGGTTTTGCCCGTGGGGCAAGGTCAGGCTTGTATCTATTGAGATGGGAACAAAGCCTGGAAACGTTTGGTTCTGGTTTGCCGTTCGAACTTTTGCTCGTAGAAGACGTATTCCATTCCTGATAGACTACTAAAACAAAACCACCTTCGAGCTGGAGAGAAAAATGTCTCGTTTCATGACAGCGGTCGTAATTCTTGTTTTGCTTTTCTCTGCTTCTCGATTGTTTGCAATTGATGTATGCCTGGTCAATGACTCTGAGCGTACGACCGTCATTACCGTGATCTCTGGCTCGGACCGCTTTGAAAAACGTTTAGAGCCGAAATCACATGCATTTGTTGTCCTCGCGGATACCAAAGACGATCGAGTCGTAATCGCTCAAACGGTTGAAGAGTCGATCTCTGGCAAGGTAAGCTCGTCGATGAAAGTGGTGGACACGAAGGTCCTTTCAGATCATGTGAACCGCTTGAACTTTTGCTACGTGCATGGAAGCGAAGCAGAAGGGCTTCGGATGGATCTACTTGCATTCGTTTGCTTGGATATTGTCCCGTATCGATGGGGAAAAGAACCTGCCGAAGATGAACGATTCCCTCAGCTAAAGGCAGAATTGGTGAAGAGCCTAAGGAGCACAACAGAAGTCGATCCGAAGTCGAATGCAAATTTGAAGAAGTTTGTCCATCAATTCTCGCTCGCTGAGCGTAACAAAGATTAATGGGCATTGACCCAAGGAAAAAGCTAGCATGAGTGAGTCTGCATCCTTGGCGTCATCGTCCGTTGACACCGCGCCGCTTCCGAATCGAATTCGGAGATTCAATTTTTGGCGATACTTCTGGTTATCATTCCTTGTGGTCTCGCTTGGGTACGCTTGGTATTGTTTTTACGCTCCCACCAACAACATCGTTTGGGCTGATAACTTTGTTTCTGCCCAAAAACAGTCTGCCGTTTCTGGGAAGCCGATCATTCTGTACTTTACCGGCAAGTGGTGTGTTCCGTGCCGAATCATGAAACGCCAAGTGTGGGCCGACAAAGAAGTGGAGGAGTTGGTGAATGCCCAATTCATCCCTCTGTCTATCGACTTGGATAGTCCCGATAACGCTGAGTTGTTGACTCGATACAACGTCCGAGGGGCACCCGTGATCATTGTTACCGACCCACTGGGAAATGCTCTGCGATGGAGAGGAGGTGGAATGGGGAGATCGGAGTTCCTGGAGTTGCTACGGGAACCGAAAATTTCGGAAAGCGATTGAATAGTCGCGTGTTGCTGGATGGGTTTTCAAGCGCTAGGGGATTCGCGAATCTTGTCCATCAATAGTTCGCAGTCCAAGCGAAGCTTCTGCATCTGGTCCGAGCTCCAGCGTTGTCCAATGCGACTTGCAATGTGGAGGGCTGCGATGCCCGCTATGGCTAAGATAGGAACGGCGCTCATCCATGTGGATTGCTTCAAAAGCGAGACTGCATAAACATAAATCATCGCAAAAAATGCAGTGAAACCTAGCGCTAAGTAGACCACCCAAACGAAGGTCCAAACTTCTTGACGCGGTTCAAATCGAGCGTGGATGCGAGTCCCGTTGGCTCCGTCGTCATCCAGAGTCAGCGACAGATGTGGAGTCCAATATCGCAATTCCGTTTTCGGAACATGCAATTCGGCAAATCGTTCAAAGGCCAAGCAGTTCCGATTCCATGGTTCCCTTGACAGTATCTCGCGAACTTTTTGATCTACCGTCGAAACGGGCATTGGTAGATGCATATCAAATGCCGGAGTTAGATCGGATATCGACATCAACAGGCCCCTTTGAATGATGAGAGAAAGCGTCGTATCGTCGACGCTAGCGAGGCTGGCCCGGGCCTTCCAAACGAGCTGGCGTTAGGAAACGACCGCCTGGGCGGAGTCTACTGTAAGCTGGGTTCCCGATTGAAAGTGACTTCGTTTGATAAAGGCTAGAGCCACGACCTGTGTCGCGTTTCCAGATTCATCGAGCGTTGCACTTCGAATCGTTCCCACTTCCTTCTCCTCAGCATAAACCGTAGCCAGGGAAATTGGAACAGATGCTGTTGAAACCGAAAGCATGACTAGCTTTTTTTGCACTTGTCCAAGAGCATCAAGTCTTGCAATCGTTTCTTGCCCCAGATAACACCCTTTGTTGAATGAAATTGCCAGCTGATCTCGATCGAGCTCTTGAGGCAAGTTGCGATCATCAAAATCCAAACCGTACCAGGGCCATTTGGCGAGGATGCGAAGGTGTTCCCAGCCTGATCGACTTTCAAGGTCGCTTGTCCAGCAATCACTTCCAAGCCGGTCATGGATCGCGTTCTGGTTCGCATCGGATGGGACCAGACATAAGAAAGACTCGGGACCGATCCAAGCGGCATGCACCAAAACGCACTCCACTCCCGCTATCTCCAGTCGTCCGGCCGATCCTGCGATAGGGGCCTGATCGATACTCATGCCAAATACCGATGCAACGGTGGCTCGATCTTGCAACAACCAGAAAACAAAGTGTTGGCTTTGGTCCGACACAATTGCATCTTCGCGAATGATGTACCGGTCGAAGTGGGGGACAAGACGTTCGGCTTGCCCTGGGACTGTGAGAAAGTAGACGCAGTCGTCCAAGCCGAAAGCGATTCCGTGGCCAAACGTTCTACCCTTCACGTCGGTAACAAATGTCTCGGTCGCTTGTCCGTGGCTCAGCTTGCGCAAATCTTGCGTGCAGAGATTGTTGAAGACACGACAGCGGTCGCTACCTTGAAAGCGAATGATAGTCCCGAAGCCTAGCGAAAATCCTTTCGACACTTGGTTGGTTATTCCTTTTCTTTTAAGGCTTCTTCGATCACCGTGAGGAAAACCTGAGAAACGCTTTTCTCGAACGGTTCCTTGGAGATAACTAACTTGTCGGACATGGTCGAAAGTCTTCGTTGGAATTCGCGAAGTCGATCATCGTTCACATCGTCGCGAATTGTAAGGCGTCCAGATCGCTGATCTTTGGTAGCTACATTTTGGACTGCGAATTCCATGTCTTGGATTGACAGTTTTCCTTCCGACGCAGCCCGCAGCCATCGATCACAAGCCGCAGTGAATTCGGCCTTCTCTTCTTCGATGAACCCGTCCGATTGCTTGGCTGCCGCCACGAGTTGCTCGACAACGCCCCATTGTAAGACTGGGCTATCGGTCATACGAATCACTAACCGCGAAAGTTGGCGAGTTGTAAGTTCTTCGCGTTCCATGTCCGAGGATAGGTCGGTCATACGTTCGATAATGGCTTGCTTGTCGGTTGTGCTTAAAGACGACTGTTCGACCCAGGGGATCAGCTGTTCGCGGACGGAGTAGGCAGCGCGTCGGCCTTGGCTGCCCGTCATCATTGCGGCCATGGCGATCATTCCAAGGCTCAAACAAATCGCACCAATCACGGCCACGACAAGGCAAGCGGGGCCCAATGAGACATCTTTCTGAGGTCCACCGGATCCGCGTTCGACTGGTTGTCCGTTCTCTTTTGCCATGGTTTAAGCGTCTCTAAGATGGAGTGTCTGGCGTCAGCCTAGGGGGCCGGTCGGAATCGACTGGCCCGATTTACCCAGCTAACTAGTCTTTGAATTCGATGGAGAGGACTTCATATTTGAGTGTTCCCCGAGGGGCTTGGATTTCGACCTTTTCACCCACTTTTTTGCCCATCAATGCGACGCCGAATGGGCTGCTGGAAAGGATCCGACCGACTTCGTAGTCCTCGTCACCCGCTCCCACCAGTGTGTATTCTTCTTCGTCGCCCCATGGGTCCTTTACCCGCACCGTTGCGCCAAATCCAACTTGATCTTTTGGCAAAGTTGCACTGTCGATAATGTGCGCGTTGCTGAGCTTGGTTTTGAGCGCATTGATTTTCGACTGGGTTAGCCCTTGGTTTTCGCGCTGAGCGTGGTACTCGGCGTTTTCTTTCAAGTCCCCTTCGGCCCGTGCTTCGGCTATCTTCTCGGAAATGCGAGGCATCTCTACATTTTCGAGCCGATCAATCTCTGCTCGAATTCGGTTGTAACCGTCACGAGTCATCGGCACGTAATCACTCATCTTCCAAACTCCTATGCATCCTAATGCACTTAAAAAAAGATGCGACCTGACTTCGAAGACGAAGAAAAGTCGCATCGTGATTCACGGTTGTCATTCTATCATCAGGCGGGCAAACCCGCTCAACCTACCATCATTCCGCCAAGATCACGATTGTCAAGTTCAATCGGCTGTCGCGTCATAGATCGGGAGGTGTCGATAGTATACCTCTAACGACAAAAGATTGAGCGTTGTAACGTACAGACGGCCCCCAAAACGTCCCCAGGCGTCTGGGATTTGCCCATTCGGCTCCCAAGATCCATCGAATTCGCCACTTTGCAATTGGCTTCGAATCAGCATGGGGTACAGGCTTCCGTACCATGTTTTCCAGCGATTCCCACCCATGTGGAACAGAACTTGGGTGGAGTAATACCAATAATAAGTGTCGCGTTGCGGGTTTTCTGCGGTCCCTTCCGCAGGAAGCCGCTGCAACAGCCAGTCCGCTCCTTGAGTCATGTTGGCATTGTCCCGACGCCACCCCAGATACAATCGCATGAGCAAACCCACACTTGTCATTACCGGCGTGGGCACCCGGCCATGCCGCGTGGTGGGGGTGTCCGGAGCTTGCCAATTGTAACGATAAAGGAATTTTTCTCGCTCGCTCGCTTGCGATCCATTGAGCCATTTTTCGATTCTGACATAGGACTCTTTGGGGACATCAAGCCCCGATAGTTCAGCGCTCTTGAGAGCCATCATGCACCAGCCCGTCACGCTGGTATCCGATCCGATTTTGGGTTGGTATCGCCATCCACCGGATTGTGGATCTTGACTTTGAATCAAAAAGTTGACCGCACGTTGAGCGTTGTCTTTAATTTCCGGATCTTGGGTCATGCCATAGGATTCACACAGGGCAAGGGTTGCAATCGAATGGCTGTACAGCCATGCATTGCTGTCGGATTTCGCGTCCGTCGGTACATAGAGATCACCATTAGGTTTCTGATTGGCTCGGAACCATTGCAACGCTCCTTTGCAGCTCCCTTCGTACTTGAATTGTTGATGCGTGTAACCAGCACCTTGAAACGCCAGCAAGGCCAGCGCGGTGGCAGCAGTTGGGCTTTGAATTTCCACTCGTTCCTTGAAGTCGTCTAAGCTCCATGATCCGTCGCGACGTTGGTACTTGGCAAGGAACTGCAAGCCGCGTTCAATTGCAGCTTCCGTCTGCGGCCCTAAAGGTCCTAGATCGTTGGAGGATTCGTCCTCGGATTCCCGATTGCGGCTCATTCGCTTTGAAAACGCGGGGGCAGGAATCGGAACGGCTGATCTCGCAATCTTAGGTCCACCTACGTCCGGACGTTTGAAGCGGTCTGTCGTAAGCTCCACATCCTTGATCTCAGGCATCGCGATATCTCGCTTGGCGGAATCGAGCCCTTTGCGAGCGATATCCACCCTCGCTGCCGACGAACTATCGGGAACGATATTCAACGCAGGCGAACCGATGCTGGGGCTGAGCGCCGGCTCGCGACCTGACTTGGCCGTTCCCTTGGTATCCCCCACGCGATTCGAGTTCAGTTCGGACCGGCTTAGATCTGTCATTGCACCAAACGAAGGTGCTAGGTCTTCGGTTCCATCTCCTTGGGATCGAGATAGTGAATTCAGCGGACCGGTCGCAATCGGTTGGCTTGCGGCGGGTGGGCTTGTGGCAAGATTGGATTCGCGGGCTTTCGCTCCCTGGAGCTGACCCTGTTGTGCAAATCGCGGATCGGTCAAAAACGAATTCTCATTCGGAACTCCGGATGTATTGTTTTTGGAACGTTGTTGGGTGCCAAGTTCCGACGCGCGACTGAGACTGGGTTCAAGCTGCGGAGTCGACATGGTTGGAACCGTGCCTGTCCTGCTGCTTCCTGCCTTGGTCAAATCTCTGGAACGCTCTTGCATCCCAGTGTCTCGTTCTGCGGACAAATCACTTGGTTGATCTGCGATCGCCGACCTTGATGGAAGCTGAGGGACTGGAACGCTAGATCCGGCGAGCTCCGATACCGAAGATTGGGATCGTTCCAGTAGCTGTTTCGCATCAGGCCGAATGGGTAGGGCCTCGGAAATTCTATCCAAGGCTTTTTCCATTTCCTTCTCATTCGACTTTGGTTGTGTCAAAGAGCGATCGCCAAGCTTCGGCGCAACATTAGGTTTTTCTGGCAGGCCAGGGAGCGGGCTGTTCATGAACGCGTTGTCGGCGATCGAGCCTTGTTTGGCATCCTGCCGAGCTGGATCAAGCTCGATTCGATCGGGCTGGAGATCGGCGGGCCTTAAGGCTTGCGGTTCGGGCTCTTTTTGGACTTCTGTCTCGGGGACTTCGATCATGGAAGTCAAGTTGTCCGCGGTCTTTGTTGGATCTGGGCGATCCAATTGTTTCGCGGTGGAGGTGATCGCGGGCTGGCTGGGTGCCGCTTCCTTTCTGGGTTGCTCGAACGGCTTTTCGGCGAGGGTCGGTTCCAGATTGTCTTTGGTTGCCATGGCGTCCAACTTCGCGGGCTCGTCCGGTCGCTTGTCGGGATCGATCGCTTTTTCTGCTTTGGTCGAGTCGGTTTTGACAGGCTGCAAGTAGTCTGGACGCGAATCGCTTTGAGGGTTCGTCTGCTCAAAGTATTTTGGCATTTTGACTGGGCTCGTGGCCTCGGCAGCAACCTGATTCGCCTTCGATGGCCATGGTTCTTGGAACAAAACCACATTGAGCGCAAACAGCGTAAGAAATAAATGAAGGAGC
The DNA here is from genome assembly GCA_027487485.1 of Planctomycetaceae bacterium. GTDB lineage: Bacteria > Planctomycetota > Planctomycetia > Pirellulales > Pirellulaceae > JBKCUI01. Next base: position 80,010 of record JAIYDN010000107.1, read on the forward strand.
ACGCTGACGAGAAAACCCAACTGAACTGATTTTTCAACGAGATCGTTTGCCAGAACTCGCGTCAGCATGGACGTCGCGATAAGAACCGTCGGGATGGCAAGCAAGTACGTCCATGCATTGTAGAATGGGCTTGGATCATCGAAGCTTAGCAGTCGAACCACCAGCAACAGCACCAACACTCCCAGAAGCATTAAGGCAGCATCCAGGGCAATCAAGCCGGAGTTGGGTTTGGCTCGTGTGGCAGGTAAGTTCACGATTCCTCCCGTGGTTCGGTGGAAATCTTATAGGACGGTACTTTCAGTTTGGTGCACATGTCCATGATTGCAACCACAGCTTGAAAGGCGACTGTTCGGTCGCCTCGAATGATGACCATTTGATTGATGGGATTGTCGACGACGGCTTGCTTCACGACTTCTTCAACGCGATCGATCGTCATCCGCTCGCCACGGACCATGTACTGGCCAGATGCATCTACATTGATTACAAGTTCATTGGGTTCCATCGTCATGGGGACAGCACTGGACGCGGATGGTAATTGAACAGGAAGTTCTCGATCATCCTGAGCGAACCGGGTGGCTACCAAAAAGAAAATCAGCAGCAGGAAGACGACATCGATCAGGGGTGTCAAACTGAGTGAATCAAGGGCTCTTCCTTTTTTGAGTTGAATCGGCATTTGGCATCCTAAGCGATTGCAAGTTCTAAACGATCGCGAGATTGTCTCGATGAATAACCTCTTCGTAGGGGCATTGTCCCAATATCTGCTCGATCCGATCCGATCGGCATCCTCGTATTTGCTTTACCTGGGTCGCATTGTAGTTGATTAGCCCTCGAGCAATTTCCGTGGCATGTTCGTTGATGATGGAAACGACATCTCCCTTGCCAAAATCCCCTTCTACCGTTTTGATCCCGATGGCCAACAAGCTTCTTCCATCTTCGCACATGGCCTTTGCTGCTCCTTGGTCCACTGACAATAGTCCAGCGGGTTGAGCCGAAAAGCCAATCCAGCGTTTGCGTGGCGAAATGGCTTTCGACTGTGGCACAAACAAGGTACCAATCGATTCACCTCGGGCCAACCGAACCAGCACATCCGGTCCTCGGCCCCAGCCGATGATAACACTTTGGCCACTGTTCGTCACGAATTTGGCGGTGGCGAGTTTGCTAGCCATTCCACCTTTGCTAACACCTGTTTTTCGATCGCGAACCATTTCTTCAATCGATTCATCAATTCGTTCGACGGTCGGTACCACCTGTGCATTGGGATCGCTGGGGTCGCGATCATATAGGCCCTGCACGTCGCTGAGAATGACTAACAGACTTCCTTCCAGCAGACCTGCAACCATCCCGGCAAGTCGATCGTTGTCGCCGAAGGTGGTTTTCAATTCGTCGACAGCGACGGTGTCGTTTTCATTGATGATTGGGATGGCACCCAGTTCCAGAAGCCGTCGCAGCGTGTTGCGAACATTCAAATAAGCAACGCGATCGTCCAGTTCGGAGGCGGTTAAGAGAACTTGAGCGGCAAGTCGACCATGCTTGGCGAACGTTTGTTCGTAGACGTGGATGAGATGCGTTTGGCCGATGGCAGCGACCGCTTGCAGAGTTGCGAGGTCGGATGGTCGACTGGTCAGTCCCAGTTTTCCGACTCCGCTGGCAACCGCGCCGCTGGAGACCAAGACGACCCGCTTACCCATTTCAACCAGCATGATCAATTGCCTTGCCAAGTTAGCAACTTGAGCTTGATCAAGCAGGCCATCGTCTCCGGTCAAGGATCGCGATCCCACCTTGACGATCCAGGTCGATGCTTCAGAAACCAGTTGCCGATTGTTTGACACGTTGATCCTAGGCGAGAGGTCTGTTCAGATGGAAAGTAAAATGAGTTAGGTCGTTAAGCTTTGGCCGAGCTGGTCTGCTGCTTGGTCAGGATCAAGCGATCGAGTTCTTCGCGAAGCTTAGGTAGAATTTCATCGTAGGGGTAAGCGCCAATCGCTTCCCCGCCGCGCTTGAGATTGACCTTGGCAGGCCCGCACCACAGTCCAAGATCGGCATCATCGGTTTCGCCCGGTCCGTTCACTCGGCAACCCATGACAGCAATCGTGATGGCGTAGTCTTTTGCATATTGCGTCATCGCCTTGACATCTTGAGCCAGCTCGACAAACGCTTCGTTTTCTACTCGGGAGCAACTTGGGCAGGAGATGATATTGAGCTTGGTTGGGTCGAGAGCCACCACGGATCTCAAGCGTCCATTGCGAATGTCATCGATGATTTGTCGGCCCGCTTCGATCTCCATCGACTTCTTGGAGTTTGGCACTGTTAAGCTGACGCGAATCGTGTCGCCGATGCCACGTCCGATCAACTGCTCGAAAGCGATACGCGTCTTGATGATCCCATCTGGTGGAAGCCCAGCTTCGGTAACTCCCAAGTGCAGTGGAATATCAGGTCGAAGTTCGGCAAAGCGTTGATTGACCGTAACGACATTCGATGGATCGCTATCTTTGAGCGAAACAACGTAGCGGGTGAAGCCGATCGAGTCGAGCAGTTCGCAATGCTCCGTCGCAGAGGCTAGCATGGGGCCCAAAGAGTCTTTGCTATCGAACAGTTCTTTTTGGTTCGGGTCGACGCTGCCACAGTTTACTCCGACTCGCATCGCACAATCGTTGGCGCCCGCCACGTCGGCCAAAAACTTGACTTTGTCTTGCCAGGGGCGTGATTTCTCGTGGTGGTACAGGTGGCCAGGGTTGTATCGCACCTTGTCGACATGCGGAGCGACCTTCTCGACCAATCGATAATTTTCCTGGAGGTCCACGGACAGATTGGCGGTTGTCTGGCGACGAATTTCGGCCAACGCTTCGGCGTCCTTGTCGCTGTCGACCGCGATGCGAACCACATCGGCGCCCGCTTTTTGCAGATCGTTCACAAGAGCAACAGTCGCGTCGATATTGGTCGTGGCGGTTGCCGTCATGCTCTGCACGGCAATGGGATGTTCAGCTCCGACGGCTATCGAACCGATAGAGACGCTTCGTGTTGGATTACGTTTAATTTGCATGAGTTAAGCGTGATAGAGAGAAAAATGGGGCGCCAAGCGAACATTCCGTCCGGTCATTCTACCCGGATCGGAATCAACCGAAACTACCATAAATTCGTCACGCTGCTTTCGCCCTTTGAAGCTGCGTCCATCGAAATTCAGGATTTTGAGCCCATGAAAAGTCAGGTAACGCAACTTCAAAACTAGCTTTCTTGGCTCGGCTTTAGGTTGATACCGTGGACGATCAAGACAATCCAAAGGCTTTTTGCATTTGTTTTCGGACGATGGTCAATCTTTCCAGTCCGCCGCCACCCACTTCGGCGGTTGCCCAGCCGGTGAAGTTGATTTCTTCGAGTCCCTTTTGGACTTCGGCCCAGGGAAGATCGTCTTCTTCCGACGTAATATCGACGAATTTGTTTTTGGCGCGGCTGAAGCCCTTCACATCCAGCTTGACGGCGCGGCGTCCAAATGCGTTCAGCCACGCTCTTGGTTGTCCGTATTTCCAATGGTTTCCGATGTCGTAGTACATTCCGATCCAAGGGCTATTGAAACTGTCCACGAACCGAATGAACTTGTCTGGCGACTGCTCGGGGGGGAGGTCGTGATCGTAATGCAATTTGTTCCAAACGTTTTCGAACAAAATAGGTTGTCCGAGCGACGCGGCGAGAGGAATCAGCTTTTTGATTTCCTCGGAGGCTCTGGCTTCGACCTCGTGTTCCGTACCATCGTCCCCACGTCCTACGACAATCAAAACACCACTGCCGCCGATGGCATGGGATACTCGCAAACAATGCTCGATATTTGCAACTCCTTTGGCTCGATCGTCAGGGTTTCCGCTCGTGAGGCGGACTTGCCAATGCTGATGGTTAATGGCGTTATGGCAGAAAACGCCCGATTCTTGGACTGCTTTTTTCGCTTCATCGACCGTGAAATTTCCCGCCTCATCAAAGTCCACACCATCGAAGCCAGCTTGGTCGGCAAGCTTGAGCCGCTCAACCAATGACAGCTTCTTTCCATTGGACTCATTGGAAATCATGGTCAGTTTGCACGAAATCAGAATTCTCTTGCCGGTGGGGGGAACGACCGTTGCAGACTTGGTATCGGCCTCCGTCGTTCGCACGGGGGATGCTAGGCTGTTGGAAGCGTTGAGATAAGCTGCGGTTGCTGCCGCGGCAGCCCCAGCGCCTAAAAAGCTTCTGCGTTCCATTGAGAGGGGTCGGTTCATTTCGAGTCAAGCTCCAGTTCACAAAGAGGAATCAGCGTCAAGAAGTCAGCAAATCACAGTCGCCGGACCCATTCCATTGCAATCCGGGCGAGCCCTAGTCTAGCCTACCTCGCCACCGTAGTCACTCCGACCGTAGTGGACGAGGCAACGAGTCCCGGCTGTTTCGTAGTGGACGAGGCGACGAGTCCCGTCTGTTTCGTAGTGGACGAGGCAACGAGTCCCGTCTGTTTCGTAGTGGACGAGGCAACGAGTCCCGTCTGTTTTGTAGTGGACGAGGCAACGAGTCCCGTCTGTTTTGTAGTGGACGAGGCGACGAGTCCCGTCTGTTTTGTAGTGGACGAGGCGACGAGTCCCGGCTGTTACGTATTCAACGAGGCTATCAGGCACGGTTTAACAGCGCCTCGTTCTGGAAAACCCCAGAAAACCGGTTAACTTCCTTGGACACTACATATTCTTCGGACGAGATTTCAGTAAAATGGATGGTGACTATCGATGGGCAAGGCCGACTCGTTGCAATGATGCAGGGTTGCTATTTCGACTAATTTGATGGGGATAGTGCATCGAGATCCACGAAGACTCAATCGTGGTTCTTCGAGGAACAATTTGGCATGACGCAGATTACATCGGACCGAATTTTTGAACTTATTGAAAAAAGCCGACTCGTCGAGTCAGGCAAGCTTCAAGCTCAGCTGGATGTGATTCGGGCCCGGCATGACGGGGTTCTGCCGGAGGACCCGGTGGTCGTTTGTAAGGAGCTTGAAGACGCCGGCGTTATCACGCGTTGGCAAAGCGAGAAAATTCTCCAGGGCAAATACAAGGGTTTCTTTTTGGGGAGCCACAAGCTTTTAGGGCACCTCGGTTCTGGTGGAATGAGCAGTGTCTATTTGGCGGAACATATGCTGATGAAGCACCAGCGTGCCATCAAGGTTCTTCCAAAATCCAAGTTGGGCAAGAACAGCTATCTAGAACGATTTCAGCGAGAGGCCAAGGCTATCGCGTCGCTGAACCATCCCAACATCGTTCGGGCCTACGACATTAATAATGAAAAAGACACTCACTACTTGGTGATGGAGTATGTCGAAGGCGCGGACATGCAGAACTTGGTTCGAAAGCATGGCCCATTGCCTTATGCCGTCGCAGCGGACTATATCGCACAAGCAGCTCGAGGATTGCATCACGCTCATGAGGCTGGTCTTATTCACCGAGATGTGAAGCCGGCGAACCTTTTGGTCAACAAAGATGGCGTGGTCAAGGTTTTGGACCTTGGGCTGGCTTTGTTTTCGGAAGACACCGATGCATCCTTGACGATGGAATACAACGACAAGGTATTGGGGACTGCGGATTATTTGCCACCCGAACAGGCTATCAATAGTCACAAGATTGACAGCCGTGCTGATATGTATGGACTTGGGTGCACCCTTTACTTTTTGCTAACGGGCCATCCGCCTTTTCCTGACGGCAGCATTGCAAGCCGAATCATCAAGCACCAGAACTCGATGCCACCCGACATTCGGAAAGAACGAGTCGATTGCCCAGGGGAACTGGATGGCGTATGCGTCAAAATGATGCAAAAGGATCCGAAATTCCGGTACACATCGTGCCTTCAAGTCGCCGAGATCTTAGAAGCTTGGCTCAAAAAGTACCGGGAAGAGACCAAAGACAATCCTTCCAAACATCGGGACAACAATTTGTCCGTAACCGATATTTTGGACGGCAAGGTTCGTTCTCAACAGAACATCGACACAGTCACCAATCGCGGAAGCGGTACCATTGGTGGCAAAATGAATTTGGGTAGTGCTGTGGTTAGCCTTTCCGCTTCCGACAGTGGTGTTCTAAGAGCGATTGCAAAAAGCGATGCTTCCTCGATCGATAGCAAGATCGATCTTGTGCGAGACACCAGCAAGCCGAACGCTCAGAAGTCGAAGAGTCAAGCGATTGCGAAAGCCAATTCGCCGATGTCTGGTCCGCAAAAGGGGTCCGGCTCGGGGTCGCCACTAGTCAAACCCATGGAAAAGCCCAAATCGGCAGCCGGACCAAACATTGCCTCCAAGACGGCAGTGCCCAAGAATAAGTCGAACACGGCAGTAATCATCACGGTAATCGCAATCGTCTTGATTTTGGGTGTTGGCATTATCGCTGCGATTATTGCCAACCGGTAGTTCTAGATTCCGAACATGGCGTCCAAAAGCGTGCAGGTGAAAGAATGATGATGTTGAGATGCTCTTCGATCCTATTCGTCTTTGCTTATGTTCTTTCTGGTGATTTGCTCGCCTTCGATCTGGGGGCGCTCAAGCAATCCATAGTGAAAGCAGGCCAGCAATTAAAAGCGGGTGAGATCTCGGATTGCATCACGAACATTCAAGAAGCCTCGGACGCCCTCCCAGGACTGGTGATGCAAGCCACTCCCAAAGAATTGACGGAGCTGAAAGGCTTACATGCCAAGCTTCAGAAGGCGCATGAGCTGTTAGCCATCGAGGGAGCGGAACTGGACGATCTTCCTAGTTGGGACGAGTTGATCAAGATCAAGAAATCCGGCGGAACAGTGCCTGGTAAGAAGCCTGCTGGAACGATGGAGGAGAAAAAGAAAGCTGATGAATCTAAAGGTGTCAGTTTTACTCGCGATTTGGCACCCTGGCTGGTAAGTCAATGCGGGCGATGTCATGTGAGTGAAAGTCGTGGTCGATTTTCCATGGCAACATTTGAAGCGCTCATGAAAGGGACTCGGGATGGCGTCGTTCTGTTCCCTGGGGATCCCGTAGGCAGCAGGTTCGTGGAGGTGATTGAAACCGGCGATATGCCTCGTGGTGGTGGAAAAGTTTCTCCCGAGAACTTAGCCAAACTCAAACAGTGGGTCACCGAAGGTGCGAAGTTTGATGGACCAGCAGCGTCGGCCCCTTTGCCGTCATTGGTCACGGACAAAGCACCTGATGCGGCTGCTCCGATGAAGTCGGAACCGGCCGTGGTCGCAATGGCAACAGGAAAAGAAACCGTCAGCTTTTCACAGGATATCGCTCCCATTTTGATCGCCAATTGCAATGGCTGCCATTACAACGGCACGCGAAATTCTGGAGGCCTTCGGTTCGATGACTTTGCTGGGTTGCTCAAGGGCGGGACCAGTGGTTTGGCCATTGAAGCAGGCAAGCCGGAAGAGAGCTTACTTATTCGCAAGCTTCGCGGTACATCGGGTGCACGCATGCCGTTGGGGCGTGCTCCGTTGGATGACGATAAAATCAAACTGGTTGCGACATGGATTAGCGAAGGAGCGACCTTTGACGGCTACAGTCAAGATGGCAAGCTCGATCAGGTGGTTGGCAAAGCTTGGGCATCCAAGGCTGGTCATGAAGAACTGATGGCCAAGCGAATGGATCGGGCTCGCGAGAAATGGAAGATAGTCTCACCGAAAAGTGAGCCATCCGAAGCCAGCGATCAGCAGTTTCACGTGATCGGTGATATTGGTGATGAGAATGCGAAGTTGTTGTTGTCGCAAGCCAACAACGCGCTGAAGCAGGTCAAAAAGATGTTCAAGATTACCGGGAACGATCCGATTCTAAAGGGCGGTATCACGATTTTTGCATTGAAGCAACGTTACGATTACAGCGAATTTGGCAAGATGGCGGAAGGTGGGCGATCGATACCTTCCGAATGGTCAAGTCATTGGCGCAAAGAAACGCTCGATACTTATATCGCAATCATATTTGATAAGACGGAAAGCAAGATCAATGAATCGTCGCTTGTTCAGCAGATATCGAGTCTTTGGGTGGGTTCGATGGATGGTGTTCCCAAATGGTTTGCAGACGGGGCCGGACGCAATGCCCTAGCGAACTTGGTAGGCCAAAACGATGCAAGGGTCCAAGCCTGGGTCAAGCGAGTGCCAGAATCGATGAAGCAGCTCGAGGATATGAAACGGCTGATGAACGGCAACATGAATGACGAAGATGCAGCCACCATTGGATTCGGAGTGATTCGATGGATGTATGACTCGAAGATGAAGTCACAGTATGAAACGATTCTTAGAACGTTAGCGAGTGGTTCGAACTTTGAACAAGCGACCATGAAGGCCATCGGGCCAATCGAAGTGTTCCTAAAGAACTTGCTTGGAAAAACCAAGTAGGCCGCGCGAACGTAGGCCGTAACAAGCGCTAGCGCAGTTACGGCAGTCCCGTCCGAATCCCATTGCCCCATCGAACAAGTCGGCCATGCCTAGCCCGCCATGCCGTAACTGCGTCCAAAGCGACTTGTTACGGCCTACGGCAGAGCGTCAGCTAAACAATGTAGAACAGTTGTCCTCAACTGTTCAGAAGCTTGCAAAGGCATTCCATCCCGGTTCACATCTGGTGGCACTCGACGCTCGATTCAATTGGAAGAGCGTTGTCGCGTGAACGCAACGATGCATTGACTCAATAGGAAATCAGCAAATTGCTTTTTGATTAACGCATGAATTTAGGTATCGGCAGAGCAAGTGCAAAACAAACTTAGTGAATCGCGTCCAGTTATTCAAAATGGGGCATATGGTTCTTCGTTGTTTTGAGTGAACTGTAATTGAACGAAAGCATGGAATGGCGATGAGAACTTCTCAGGTCACGTTCACGGAATTTCTTGTGCTTTCGTGCCTTGTTGCACTCGGCGCGCAGGCTTGGATGCTTTTTCCAAATTATGGTCCCGCTTTTGTTTTGTTGGCGGCCTGGTTAATACTTTTTTTGAGATTTGGTTTCCACAAACAAGTTAGTACGAGTGTCATTCAGGCTCTAATCGTATTGCTTGTGTTCTATGCTCGATTTCGAAAGGGTGCAGGCATGAACTGGTGGCTTACGCCGTATTTTCTTGCGGATGCGGCGTTCTATTCGTTGCTGCTTTTGCTACTTCATGTCGTATCGCTTAAGTTGATGCGATTGATGATTGCCAAGCGTTACTACCCAAGACCTAGGCCGTAACAAGCGAGTAGGCCGTAACAAGCGCTAGCGCAGTTACGGCAGCCCCGTCCGAACCGAATTGCCCCATCGAACAAGTCGGCCATGCCTAGCCCGCCATGCCGTAACGGCGTCCAAAGCGACTTGTTACGGCCTACGGCAAAGCGTCAGCTAAACAATGTAGAACAGTTGTCCTCAACTGTTTAGAAGCTTGCAAAGGCATCCCATCCCAATTCACGCGTGGTGGCACTCGATGCCAAATTCAATTTCTACCGAAGGCCGTAACATGCGATAGCGCAGTTACGGCAGGCCCCGTTCGAATCGAATTGCCTCACCGAACAAGTCAAGCCATACCTAGCACGCCAGGCCGTAACGGCGTCCAACGCGACTTGTTACGGCCTACGCGAGTAGGCCTCGTTGGTGTCATCAATCGAGCAACAGCAACAGGATCAGGCTACCAAGGTTCTGAAGCTTGGCGGCAATCAAGATTCCAGACATCGCAGAGCAATCGCCAATTTTGAAGATGCGGAGCTCCGTGGTCAGCTCACTATCAAAAGCCGTTTGGAGTGCTTTGCTGGATAGTTCGGCATCCTCGGTGTTCTCCAGCAACAGGTTAGCAGATTGTCGAGCATCCCGGTCGGTCAAGGACTTCAGCTCAGCCAGAATACCGAGCGAGGAACTTGGTTCGCGTGAATAAACTTTCGCCCATCCATTGATCCAATTCTGAGCTCCTAGTCGATCCCACGATTCTCCAACAAAGTACTGATACTTTGCTAATGCTTCCGATTCTAGGTCGTTCGCTTGCTCCGCGAAGGGAACAAAGAAGACGGAACTTCCGAAGGCCGCTTGGCTCGGGTTTCCAAAGTACTTTTCTAGTTCAGCAACCAAGTCCGGTTTGCTGCGAATCGTATCGGCTTGAGATTCCATGTCTTACGCCTCGTTGTTGAAAGTCCAAAATGAAACTGACCAAATCAAAAAGCTATTTGGATTTCAGTTTTTGGTTCTGCCAGGCTTGAATTCGCTCTTCGCGCGGCTTGTCGAGCCCCTCAGGTAACGCAATCGTCTCTGGAAAGAAACCTCGCAACGCATGAAGACGCAGATAAGGAAAATAGGGTTGTGGATCGTCACCTCGAAGCCGAAGCGATACGAGGAGTGCGATGTCGCGGTATTCGACCGTAAAACGTTCGACGGCTAGACCTGGTGGCAATTGGCCATTTGCGTCGAGTTTGTCGGGCGAGGGAAGCGCCAATCGTTCACTCACGAAACAAACCGTCTTGTCTTGAAGCCAAGTCTCCACCTTGGGCAAATCTCCTTTCTCACCGAAGCGGAACAACGCTTGCATCGAAAGGGCAAAGCCATCGGTATCTACTTTGATCTCCTCCGAATTCAAAAGGTCTAGTGCAAGAGTTCGGCACCCGGTTAGCTCTTTTTCAATAAACCATAGCAAGCAGGTGATGCGTTCGAGCTTCACGCGTGAGCTCCAAGTGGTCAGCATGCGTTCGAGCGATTTTCGATATTGAGGTTCGTTGAGTAACGGAGAAAACGGGGCAAGTCGAAAAGTTCGAATGCTAATGCCTTCCAGTGCTTGATCCTGTAGTTCTTCCGAAGCATTAAGAGCGTATAGCAGGGCAAGCCCGTCACCTGCTTCGGCGTACAGGAGCCTTGATTTTTTGTCGCCAACTCGGGCGGCAATCTGCTTCGCATACGCTATGGCTTCGTCTTTGGATTCGAGCTGTTGTTCGACCAGTCTTGGGTGCAATTCCAGAAGCGTTAAAAAGAGCTTTTTCGCACCTCGTGTTTGTCCGCTGTATCGCGAAAAAGTCTTCCAGCCATCGAATCCGAATGTTTTTTCGGGGTCTTTCGATCGCATGAACGACGCGACTTGAGTTTGAAGTCGCTCTGCTTTGATTTTGGCGATGATTCCGCGGATGCGTAATTTGGTTTCGAAGTCGGAGGACTCCCGGCTCATTTCTTCCAAGGCTACAAGGGATTTTTCATCGCAGCGAGTCGCAAGTTCTTCGGTGGCTGCCTCGCGCACTGCAAAGGTCTGATCGGCCAAATCTTGTACCAAGGTTTTCAGCCGCTCGGTACCTATAGCTACGTGGGGCGCGTCGTCCGGCCCCTGGCCGCCGTTGGCAGCGCCATGAAGACAGCATGCCACCATCAGCGATTGACAAAGCGCCCAAGGAATCATGCGTGTCGGAATAGAAAGCAATTGAAAAAAGGCAGGCATTCGAAGAGCGTGGTCCCGGAATAAACAAATCAACACATGTTGTTGGCAAAACAAATGGTATGTTGGCAAAACAAACCTAGTCGCGACATTTTACCAAGTCTGCGAGTTTGAGGTTCTAAAGTCTCGGAAAAACTCCTTGCTGATCAAGAAGACCGCAGTTAAGCTTAAGAATGTTCAGGGATTTGCGGCCGCTTGCAGCCTAACTGCTAAATAGCCACTGAAGTTCCCGAGCTCGCAAATGCGTCGCGTCCAATCGCGATTCCGCATTTCTTGCTCTACCCACTTCAGCGACCACGACACCTTACCAGATCATTCTAGGGTGCGTGAACCATGCATGGTTAGCTCTTGTGTCGCAATTCGTCTGGCATCACTTCCGTTTTGTCATCCTACCGGCCATCATCATTCCATGGAAAACGCTGCCATCGTGGATCATTCCCCTAACGTGTCTCCTTCGAATTCCTCTGCAGATTCTGCCGCTACATCATCCAGTCACGGCGAATTTGCCAAACGTGCTGGCTTTAGCACTTTGAGTGTTCATGCCGGGGAAGCTCGTCAAAAGCCCAACGATTCCATCACAGACTCGATTTGTTGTGCGAGCACCTACACGTTCGAATCGACTCAGGGGATTCTGGACTACATCGAACAGAAGCAGGATCGCGAAGAATACGGGCGGTATGGCAATCCCAACGAAAAAGTAGTGGAAAGAAAGCTCGCGGCCCTGGATCTTGCGGAAGATGCCATCCTTTATTCGAGCGGTATGGCTGCAATCGTGGGCTTACTCATGGCGAAACTGAGTGCTGGGGACGAGATCGTATTCTTCGACCAATGTTATCATCGCAGCCGTGAATTCTGTGCCAAGCATTTGGCCAGATTTGGGGTGGTGACTCATCAAGTCAAGACGGGCGACTTCAAGGCGATGGAAGCTGCCATGAATGCTCGCACCAAGATGATTGTGAGTGAATCCCCTACGAATCCTCATTTGACCGTAATCGATCTGGAGCAGTTCGTTGCGATTGGCAAGAAGCATCAGGTGGAAACACTCATCGATGCAACCCTTGCAACGCCTTTCAACATCCGACCGATCGAATACGGGGTGGATTATGTTTGGCATTCCGCGACGAAGTACATGGGTGGTCATAACGATTTGCTTGCAGGGGTCATCTCCGGTTCCAAGGAAAAGCTGGAAGATGTTCGAAAGCTTCGCGGTATTCTTGGTGGCATCAATTCTCCGCACAACATGTACTTGTTGGAGCGTGGCTTGAAAACCTTTGCTTTGCGGATGCAACGGCACAACGAGAATGGTCAGCGAATAGCCGAGTTCTTGGAGAAACATCCACGCATTGAACGCGTCTACTATCCTGGGCTCAAGTCGCATGCTAGCCATGAAGTGGCCAAGCGAACCATGAAGGGTTTTGGTGGTTTGATCACCTTTTTGGTCCGCGATGCTGATTGGCGACAAACCGCAGCCGTTATCGATGCATGCCGTATCCCGCGGATCGCTCCAAGCCTGGGTGGGGTTGAATCGTTGATCGAACAGCCCTTGGTAATGAGCTACTGGGACTATTCACCCGAAGATCGAATGCGGTTTGGAATCAATGACAATATGATTCGAATGTCGTGTGGCATCGAAGACGCAGACGATTTAATTGCCGATTTGAAGCAAGCGTTAGAAGTATGAAATTTCGAACCAGAGCCATCCATGTGGGTAGCGAACCGGACCCAGCAACGGGCGCGGTCGTAACACCGATTCACTTGGCGACCACTTTTATTCAGCCTGCCGCCGGAACTTGGGGGCAATTTGATTACTCCAGGAGCGGCACACCGACCCGTTCGGCGGTGGAGAAGACTCTTGCGAGCTTAGAGGGTGCTGCGGGCTCGCTTGCTTTCTCGTCCGGCATGGCAGCGACGCACTGCGCATCGATGCTTTTAAAATCGGGCGAGCATGTGGTTGCAGGGTGCGATATCTATGGTGGGACCTTTCGACTGCTTCACAAGATTTGCAATCGCGCTGGGGTCACAGTGACGTTGGCCCCTGCGGATGATGTATCGCAGATCTCCGCAGCGATTCAAGACAACACCAAGATGGTTTGGATCGAAAGCATCGGGAATCCACTAATGACGATTCCTGATATTCCTGCGATTGCAAAAATTGCTCATGAACGCGGTGCCTTGCTGGGAGTCGACAGCACGTTCGCCCCACCGTGCATGCTTCGTCCTTTGGAATTGGGGGCGGATATCGTTATGCATTCGGCCACTAAATACTTGGGCGGTCACAGCGATTGCTTGGCTGGGGTTTTGTCGTGCCGGGAAGCGTCGCTTCATAAAGAACTATACTTCGTTCAAAATGCAACCGGCGCTGTGCTGGGAAGTCTCGAATCGTTCCTTTTGCAACGCGGGCTCAAGACGCTTGAGCTTCGGATGCGCGAGCAGTCGAAAACCGCTTTGGAAATCGCCAACTGGCTTCAGCAGCACCCGCGAGTCACTCGAGTCTTGTACCCTGGATTGCCAAGCCACACGAACCATCAACGAGCCAAGCAATTCATGGGGGACCAGTTCGGGGCAATGATTTCCTTCGAAATCGACGGAGATTTTCAGCGCACCAAGATGGTATGTCAGTCCACGAAATTGTTTGGACTAGCAGTAAGTCTCGGGGCAGTGGAGTCCTTGATCGAGCAGCCTGCGTCAATGTCGCATGCGAGCTACGATGCGCAGGCAAAGGCAAAGTTTGGTATAACTGACTCGTTGATTCGAATCTCGATCGGGCTTGAAGATCCCTCCGACTTGATAGCCGATCTCGATGCGGCTATTTCGATATAAAGCACTACTCATGCGATACTATGCATTCTTGAAGGATACTTGGTGGCTTTGGCTGACGTATCTGATCATCAACTTCTTTTTGATCTTTTTTATCGGTCCCGTCTTTTGGGCGGTCGTTCCGATGATGATCGTGAACTTCGTCTATTTTGCCTTCGTGCGGTACGATGAAGATGGCAATTTTATCGGGGCTTGAGCACCGATAGGGCATGATTCAATCTCTCCTTGACTCTCACCATGGTTCGGTTTTTGCCTATGTACCAATCCATTCGATCGCTTCGCCGATTCCCAGTAGGGATGGCTTTCTGCTTCTTGTTGTTGTGCCTAACCGCCGTTCGAGCTCAGGAGGAATCTTATCCTGAGCATCCGGATTCGATCAAAAAAGCAGGGATTCCCCAAGGCAAGGTCGAAGGGCCGTTCCCGTGGGAAAGCAAAATCTATCCCGGAACTCAGCGAAACTACTATCTGTATGTGCCATCGCAATACAGCCCCTCCAAGCCGGCTTGCGTTTTCGTGGTCTTGGATGGACTCGGCCGGGCGAACGAATGGAAGCTGCCGGTGGTCATGGACAATCTTATTGCATCCGGTGAAATGCCAGTCACGATCGGGATATTCATCGAGCCTGGTGTTGTCCCCGCCGCGAATGAGAACGCTCAGCCGCGTTTCAATCGAAGTTTCGAGTTCGATGGTCTTGGGGATCGTCTGGCCAAGTTCTTGGAACTCGAGATGTTGCCTCATGTTTCCAAAAGCTATGCATTGAGTACCGATCCCAACGACCGAGCCATTGGCGGTGCAAGCTCGGGTGCGATCGGTGCCTTCAATGTTGCTTGGGAACGACCGGATCTGTTTCGTCGTGTGCTTAGCACCATCGGTACGTATGTCGGATTGCGAGGTGGTGATGAGTTGTCAACTTTGGTTCGAAAAACGGAACCGAAGCCTTTGCGAATCTTTTTGCAAGACGGCGATCATGATTTGAACATCTACGCTGGCGATTGGTGGGTCGCTAACTTGCAGATGCTTTCGGCGCTGCAATACGCGGGCTATGAAGTCGAACATGTTTGGGGCAAGGGAGGCCATAACGGAAAGCAAGGGGCAGCTATTATGCCGGACGCTTTGCGTTGGCTGTGGAAGGGGCACCCTAATCCCATCCGACCAAGCATGCCGGCTCAGGCCAGGATCAACATTCTGTTGCCTGATCAACCTTGGGAGCTTGTGAGTCAAGGCCATCAATTTTCTGACGGGCCAGCTGTTGGACCGGAAGGGGAAGTCTACTTTGTCGATGTTCCTAGCAATCAAATTTTTGTCGCAAGGGATCAAAACGGAAAGCCGGACGTTCAGATTTTCGCCAAAGACGCCGGAGGCACGAGTGGATTGATGTTTGGCCCCGACAAAAAACTGTATGCGTGTGAATACAACCGCAAACGAATAGTTCGTTATTCGATGGACGGAACTCTGGAGGTACTCGCCGAAAACTCGCCATGCAACGATTTGGTGGTTTACCAAGGGGGACTGTTTTATACCGACCCAAGCACCAAGAGAATTTTCCATGTGGGGTTCGATGGCGCCAAAAAAGAAGTGGATTCAGGTATTTCGTTGGGGAATGGGCTCATTGTCTCTCCCGACCAGACGCTGCTGCACGTCGCGGATTCGGACGGTCGGTTCACGTATTCGTTCCAGATCCAATCGGACGGATCGTTGCGGTATAAGCAGGAATATGGGTACCTGCACACCCCGGACGCGACCACTCGAAGCGCCGCGGACGGAATGACCATGGACATGAATGGGCACCTGTACGTTGCAACTTCGCTGGGCATTCAGATTCTGGACCAACCAGGCCGCGTCAACCAAATTTTGGCCAAGCCGCAAAACGCATTTCTGAGCAATATTGCTTTCGGCGGCCCCGAACGCGATCTTTTGTACGCGACCTGCGGGGACAAAGTCTTTCGTAGAAAAGTGAATGCCAAGGGAAGCGTATCGTGGGAGAAACCCACCAAGCCCCCGAAGCCCGGCCTTTAATTCGCCAAGGTGTAACCGATTTCAAACGGGTTCCGACAGGATCCGTTTGAGTTCAGTCGGATTTCCCCGTTTGTGATTTTTTCTGGGAAACAGGATCGAGGCTAGTCCCCGTGGGGCAGGGGGAATAAGCCTGATGAAACGTTTTTGCTAGCCAAAAGGAGGGGTTTTGTGCAGTTTGCGGCCAAAATCCCTAGACAAATCTATGCAGGCTTGGCATCATATGCGTCCTTAATTTTTCGGGGATGATTAGCCAGTTGATCGATTTCAGGAGTTTGTGAAGTGCCAAATATCAAGAGTGCCAAAAAGCGCCATCGCCAGTCCCTCGAGCGCCGAGCACGCAATCGTTCTGCCAAGTCGCATCTCAAGACAGCCATGAAAAAGCTGCGGGAAGCCGTCGAATCCAAGAAATTTGACGAAGCCAAGGTTCAGTACAATGACCTGTGCAAGCTGTTGGATCAAACTGCGTCCAAGAAGATTATTCACGTCAACAAGGCTTCGCGAGCGAAGAGCCGATTGAGCCATTACATCAAAAAAGCAGCAACGGCTGTCGCCTAGTTCAGGCGAATTTGCCGGACGTCGGCCTTCCTGGAAGGCAATTCGATTTCAAGGGCAACAGGCTTGATCCGCTGGCTAGGTTCTTTTCGTTGGGCTAATTGTGGGCTAGGTTCGATTGTAGACCTGGCTCATTCCCATGCACGAATCCGCAATTGCCGATACGGTGAAATCGAACTGATCGATGGGGCCGTTCATCGCATCTACCCGCGTTGGTGGCCTCGAGTGGGTTCGGAATGGGAATCCATGGTGGATTCCTACCTTCCTCGACTTCCCGCTGATCATTGCCGCGTTTATTACGCGTTCCCGATGCGTTCCCCTGGCTTCATGTCGGTGTTGTACGCACACAGTGGTCCGAACACGAGCTACCGAACATTGTACCGTGGTGTCACCGCCGTCGATGAGATAGCACGGATTCGGAATGCGGATGCGATTGTCTGCCAAGCGACCAACACTCGATTAACCGAACGATTGATGCGACGTTTGGGTTACGTTCGCCACGCTTTCTCGTTGGGCGATAACCACTACATCAAACGATTGAAATACCAATCGTAGTTGTGGCATGCATGGCACTGTCGCCTAGTCTATAACGTTGCTTCCCGTAGTGGATCTGGCTACAGATTCCGTACAACCAAAGGCATGGCCTCGTAGCCTCGTCCACTACAATGCATGCATGGCCTCGTAGCCTCGTCCACTACAATGCGTGCATGGCCTCGTAGCCTCGTCCACTACAATGCATGCATGGCCTCGTCGCCACGTCCACTACAAGTTGGTAGTGGATCTGGCCACAGATCCTGTAGTGGATCTGGCTACAGATCCCGCTCGGCTAAGAGATTTGCGTAGATTCTTCGAATCACGTCCGTCATATGTTCGTGACGGAATTGTTCGGTAAAGAGCTCGGAGCCACGTTTACCTAACTTGCTTCGCAGATCGGAATCCGACGCAAGTTTCAAGATGGCGTTTGTCAGTCCGTTGACTTCCATGGGTGGCAGAAGAAAGCCCGTTTCGTCTTGGAGAATCACCTCGCGCGCACCATCGATATCGTAGCTGATAGCAGGTTTGCCAGCGATCAGGGCCTGTGGCAGCGCTCTGGCCAGCCCTTCGCGAAGCGACGTGTGGATCAGAACGTCCATGGCTCCGATGTAGCGAGGGACATGATCGGGTGGCACCAATCCGACGAATACAAAGCGGTCAGACAAACCGTTGGACGCGATTTGTTGTTCAAACGACTCGCGAAGAATTCCATCCCCGACGAACAAGAATTTGACATGAGGATTACTTTGGCATGCTTGTTTGGCTGCTTGGATCACATAGGTGTGGCCCTTTAGATGAAACAAGCGTGCGATCTTACCAAACACGACATCCGAATCCTTGAACCCAAGTTCGGAGCGAATGCGATCGCGATGCTCGTTGGCATGCACAAACGGTTCGACGTTCATTCCGCTATAAACCGTTGTGAATTTGGAACGTTTGGCGACACCTGCCGAGACCATTAAGTCGGTCATCGCATTGGCAACGCTGATCATATGATGGCATCGCTTGCCTGCCCAACGTTCACATTGGATAAAGAACCATCTGCTGACTCGGTTTTGGTACGGATGGAAAGGAGCACCATGCACCGAATGAATTACACAGGGAACTCGGGAAGCCCAAGCAGCATCGCGTCCAATCAGCCCGGCCTTGGCGCTGTGCGTGTGCACCACATCGGGTTTCCATGTGTCGATAATCTGCAGCAGTTGCTCTCTCGCTTGCCAGTCCTTGAGCGGGTGAATCGCACGAATCAGGGACTTTGCTGTGTGGATCTCTAGTCCATAGATGTCCGATTGAGCCAGAAGCTTTCCTTCTGGCCCTGTCGTTGGTCCGGTGACTAAAATGACTTCATCTGCATGGTGCCGGACCAGGTCCATGCAATTGTAGAGCGTATTCTCTTGGGCCCCACCAACGATCATTCTTGTGATGATGTGCATGACTCTCATGCTTTGGACGCCTCCGCCTGAAGTTCTTCATCCCGAATCACATTGCGAATGGTCAAGCCGATCAAGATCAAGCCGGCACCGACCCAGGTCCACCACTGAGGGACTTGGTATTCCGGATCGCCAGTTCGCATGCAATGCACCCAAACGGGAAGCAGGATTGGTTCAAGGAGTGTGATGACTGAAGCCACGTGGCTAGGTGTGGTCTTAAGACCACGTGCAAAAAGATAATAGGGAAGTCCCATTTGAAGGATTCCCAAGCATGCCAAGATGACCCACATCCAGCCCGTTGGAAGCGAGACGCCGCTCAGCCAAACCATGGGGGTCATCACCAGCAGGATCACGATATGGTTCAGTGCTGCCAGCCATGACGATTCGTGATCACGAAGTACACGCATGCACATAATCACGCCGGCGTAACAGACCCCCGACATCACGGCCAACAACGGAGCCCACCATTGGTAGTGCTTCGAAGGGACACTATAGAGAGCGTCCATGACCAAGATGAAACACACGCCTAAAATGCACGTGCCAAGCATGAACCAATCCCGTCCTCGAGGGATCTCACGAAACAGAAAGATGGATGCGAGAGTTACCCAAGCGGGAGCCAAATACTGGAGCCAAATGGTGTTTGCCGGCGAGCCGCTTACCAGTGCCGTCAGGAAGGTCCAAGTCATTCCGGAAAAGCACAGAGTCATTGGGATCATGACCCAATGAAAGCTTGGCTTGCGCACTAGGGGCAGCAAAAACAGAGTGGAGAATAAGGCACGCCAAACGGCGATGGCGGTTCCGCGGTGTTCGATTGGCCAAACGTCCAGCAGTTTGGTTTGAGTGAAAAAACCGCTGCTGCTCCACAGAACTGCCGCCACGATGATCAACCAGATCCCGGTGCCTGTGGTCGGGCGAACAGAAACATCGGGTTCCGATCGTTTGGAATCTGAATTCAACTGAGTTTCGTCGTTCGATCCCACGCTTCAAAACTAACGATTTCGGTAATTGGATTGGTGCAAAAGAGATTGGTTTCCTGGCGGAACGCGTCGGCTGTGCACGGACGGTGCGGCTGGCAGCAAATCATCACTCGAATTGGGCGGCTGTGGAAGCTCAAAATAGTTTTTGTCGCTGGGTGATTCTGGCTTACGAAGGGGTGGGGCGGGAGGAACGGTTTCGTAGAAGTTGGGTGGTGGGCTAGATGGAACTGGGGCCATTTGCTGCGTTGGCTGGTACGGGGCCATTTCGGCCGGTTGCATGGCTTGTGGACTCATTCCTGGACCGGCACTGCCAGGGTAGTAGGGGGCCGGGCTGGGTTGGACAGAGCTTTGCGTGCCTGCGTATGCCGACTGGCTATAGGGGTGAATTGACTGGCTGTAGGTATGGGGTTGCAATTGTGGGGAGTAGCTAACGGCGGTCGCCCTGGGGCCACGGAACAGAGGGGAGGAGGGTGGTGAGGTCGGTTCACCGTAGAAGCTAGAGAACGATAGTTTGGGCGGGCATCGCCCTTCCTTGCAGGCATGGTAGCCATCGCTGTATCCAAAGCCTTGCCAACGTCCAAAATAATTGATGGGCGAAAATCGATTTTGGGAGGGAAGTTGCGCTTCAGCAGGTGAGCAAAAGAATCCCGAAAAAACGAATGCCATTGGGACCAACGCGGGTCCGAACATGTGTCTCAGATTCATGATCTTAATCATCCTTGATAGACCAATTTCAAATTCTCGGTGGGCACAAGAAATCCATTTCCCGTGCTATCATTCTGCTAACGAATTTTCTTTTGAGTCCTCGAACTTATCGACCAAAAGAAGCAATGAGTTGACCTGTAGCGGTCGTTCTCAATCTTCCAGGCTGTCGATGTTCCGCGTGTTCCGACTAGGTAATCTGTAACCCTTGTCTCACAGCCGCGGGCGCTTGCCCCGTTACCGATTCCGTGTATTTACTGAACCGCGGGCCCTAGTTTTAATGTTTCGTGGTTTGGCATTCCATCATACTCGTACTCAATGAAATGGTACTCGTACTCGTACTCGAACCACGGTAGTCGATTACGGGAATCCACGTTTCCCAGGAGGTGGGTAATGGGATTCCAATTCTCGCAGCATCAAAGGGAGCGAGAAGACCAGTCCAGAAACCACGCAAGCGCAACGCGAAGGCGTGCCTTGTGCCACTCCTTCGCAACAGGTTTGGCGCGCTAACGAGCACTACCATACCGAGAAGAGCCTGTCTAAAAATGTGGGTCGAAAAATTTTCGAGCCTTGTTTCCGCGATCCATTTTTCGACCCTCATTTTTCGACAGCAGCCATTGCTCTTTGTTCAGAAATCAATCGCCCTATTGGGACACTTCGTTTTTGGTTTAGCTTGAGCCAAGATGTTTAGCCGACGATGTTTTGAGTCGATCAGGCAAGAGAGTCTATCGTTCCAAGTCTCATTCAACTTTCATTCGACCGAGTTCAGCATATTACGTATTACTGGACCGGCTTGCGGTAACTTTCTAACTCCGCCAACAGATCCTTCCCGCGGTTGTAGCCTCGCTCCTGGACAAGCTGGAGCAATCTCGCGGATTCTTGAATATCTTCTAAGTTAGCCTCGGACAACAAGTTTTTGATGTCAATTACATCCTGAGGGCGGCTAATCGGGTCTACCGACAGTACTTTGAGAGCCAATAATCCAGATAGCGATGCCACAGGAATGGGAAGGTTATCAAAGACATCGATTGGCTCGGCCCCATTTACGATCTCCTGTTCGATACCCGAGGATGCAAAAAGTAGATCTACAAAAACGCTTCCCAGCGGGGCCTTGATCATCCGAACAGTGGCGATTCGTCCATGTTTAGTATGCTCAAGTAGCGTTTGCACTTGGAAACCATGGCTTGAAAGTTCACGAACGTAGTTTTCTGCCTCTTGGTCATTTTCAGCGGCAATCACTAGATCGATATCCTTTGTAAATCGCTCGATGGTTCTAAACGAAACTGCCAAGCCGCCGATCAATGCATACCCTATCCGGCTTTCCGTGAGCCAGTTGACAACCTCTCGAGTTACCTGCTCGAGTTTTTGCATGACTTGAACCTCTCTATGTCTCCGATGATGCCAACTCCGTCACCCATTTCCGCGCCAGGGCGATCTTGATACCATCCTCGAACGGCTTCCTCGATTTCCGTCATTGAAATAAGCGGGTTCATCTTTTTCAACTTATAAACAAATGCACGCTCACCGAGTTCGACAAGCTCCAGGATGGTTTCAAATTTTGTCGAGGGAGTGGTCAAGGGTTGTCCCTTTTTTGCTGTTGATTGAGGCGGATAGATTAGTGGGGTGTCGGTGTCACGACAGATCTCGATGCGAGCGATCGCTGTCTTTACGAAGTTCAATGAAGCTTTGTTCTGGTTGCACTCGAGCACTCACCTAGTATAGAACAGATGTCGCACAGCGATCTTTGGCTTTAGAGAAATTTCGACATAAGGGCCCCTCGACAAGAACATGGTGGGGTACTCCACTCCTAATTCGATTTGAATCCAAAATGTCTACCCGGCTATGTTCTGAGTTTTTAGACACCAGACCAGAATCCAAGCAACTGCAACGCGAAGGTAGGCCTTGGGCCCAGATTTTCCATGGAAACAGAATCACCTCCGGGAGGACTCAACGGTAAGAGATCCAGTACAATGTTTTCGAAACCAGGCTGCCCTCTCAAGTTATGCAACTTACCCGGAAAAAACACTGTGCCGAAACTGAATCGTCTTCTAAGATCCCTCGCCTCCCTAGCTCTTATCCTTCCCATGGGATTGTCATACACCAGCCGACTTGATGCGCAAGAATCGCCCGCATGGAAGAAGCATATCATCAATCATCGATCACCATTTGAAGCCGTCGGTGTGGCGGATTTTAATGGTGACGGAAAACTAGATGTGTTCAGCGGCGACTCGTGGTATGCCTCGCCCAATTGGACTCAGCACAAAGTTCGTGACGTACCTCGAGGTACGAACCCTCATTACTACGAAGATTTCTGCGATGCCCCGCTGGACGTCAACGGCGACAACAAAATTGACATCGTGACTTGCGCGTACTTCAGCCAAAAGATCGCTTGGGCGGAACAACCTACTGATCCGACTCTACCGTGGACGGAACACGTTATCGATATGCCTGGCTCGATGGAAACAAGCTATCTGCTCGATCTTTATGGTGACAAAACGCCTGTGCTGATCCCGAACGTAGGAGGACAGGTCCTCTTGTACGAACTGGTTTCTAAATCTCTGAAGGTCGAATGGAAGATGCGAAAACTTGCATCCCAGGGCGCAGGGCACGGCATCGGGCATGGTGATATCAATCGAGACGGACGCATCGATTTGATCACTCCGATGGGATGGTACGAGCAGCCCGTAGATCGCACGGATGATTGGGCGTTTCATCCCGAGTTCCAACTTGGAACGGCCAGTATTGAAATCATCGGACACGATTTTGATGGAGATGGAGATACCGATATCGCTTGGGGAATGGGGCATGATTTCGGATTGCACTGGCTGAAGCAGTCTACCGATGCAGAAGGCAAAAGGACGTGGACGAAGGAAGATATCGACATGACGTTTTCTCAAGTCCACACACTCCACTTGGCGGACTTCGATGGTGATGGCGAGAAAGAGTTCGTTACCGGCAAACGAATCTATGCTCATGAGAGTGAACCCGGGGCTACGGCGGAGCCATGCATTTACGTTTTTAAGTTCGACCGCCAGAACTCCAAATGGCTGAGAACGGTCGTCTACCGTGGCGAGCCCGCTCCGGCTGCTCCCATGAACCCCGAGCTTCGCGACGCGCTCCAAGATTTCCGACCTGGTTCCGCAGGTACTGGATTGCAGATGGCACTGCACGACCTGGATGCCGATGGCGATGTCGATATCGTTGCGCCAGGTAAATCGGGACTGTATTGGTTTGAAAACCCTCTTCGCTAATAGATGAGCAGTCATTAGCAATCAGACCTTTTGGGCTGCTCCGCTCTTGTTCTTCGGTCAGAATTGGGCTTAGTCGGACTTAGGCGCTTTAGGTAGAAGCGTCGCTTAGAAGTCGGGACAGTACGAACGAGAAGCCGGAAAGAATCTGTCGAAAAATGAGGGTCGAAAAATTTTCGAGCCTGTCTTGCGCCAAACATTTTTCGCCCCTCATTTTTCGACAGCAGTCATTCCACTTTGTTCTGGAAACTAGCAACCTTGAAGGACCGTCCACACCTGAACGGTATGGAACGATTACGGTTGGCTGGTTTCGGTCTGGGCCGGGGAGTTTTCGTACTCCTTTCCATCGGATCCGGAAAAGAAAAAGAAGTAGATCGCGGCGATGGATACCAAAACAATCACGGCCAGCGGGTATGAAGCAAAGACGAGCGCTGGTTGCAAACCTGGATGCGCATCTTCCATCGGAGGGTCGTTGCCTGTGACGGCATCCAACACCGGACTTGTGGACGAATCCGTCGCTATGGCTTCTTTTTCCTTCAATGATCCCTCGTTCGTTCCGTACCCTGGGGGCGGTCTTTGATTCTGATTCAACATAGTATTTGGCTCATTTCTATTGAGTTGTCGGTCGTGCAACGAATTTTTTTTCACGTTCTGACCAAGTCGGCAGAAGTCATCGAACGAAGTCGAATGATTCAGACGCACCACTAGCAATCGGTGCTGCATCAACGCTCAGCCAAAGTTGTTGCAATTGCTGCGCCGCGATCCTCAGGACTAGCTTTCACCCAACCAAGTGTTTCAGCCATCGATTCAATTCTCCTCGTTGGTTTGGATCCCATTGATTTTTGTGTTGCAAAATCAAGCTCACTTACCAACCGTAGACTCTGGTCGGTCAGCGTCTAGAGTGATCCGTCAACAGCCTAGGTCTCGAAATGTTGGCGTGCTTTAGACCACTCGATATTTGATGCCGCCCCCTCCGACTTGCCCCTTAACGTTGATTATCGAGGCTTGTTACCAGTTCGCGCGTTGATGCGCCCGTACGCATCTTCGGCGGCTAGCTTTGCTTGGTCCCAGGTCATGGTCGTGGCGCCCCCTTCGGCTTCCCAACGCAATTTGGCACGCGATTCTCCTTCCCTCCAGTTCAAATCGGGCTCGTAGGTTTCCCAACCGGACCGATAGGCAGGTTCATAGTCCTCGTAGGAATAATCACCGGAGTAGTAGGGTCGGTCCTCATAGGCATCGCGCCAGTAAGCAGTTTCGACGGTCGGGTCGACGTTCTCTGCAATGGCTCTCCCTGCGTAAGCGCCCGCGACGCCACCTGCTATGGTTCCGGCAACGGTGCCGATGGGACCGGCCAAGGTTCCCGTCACTGCACCCGCAAGTGCTCCACCGAGCGCTGCACCCAATCCGGTTCCCATTGGATGTGAGCCGGGTTCGCCGGTAATTGGATCTTCATTACTCAGTTCAACGTTCGATGCAGTTGTACCACCCGATTTAGACTTCATTTTTTTCTCCAGAGAATGCTCAATTGAAATTCGCGATTTGAAATTTGCCGCTCTCAAACCCAGTTGCAAGTCCAATGTTGCAAGTGCTGTGCCAACGCGCAGGGGCCGATGGAAGTCGTAAGCTCAAGAGGTTTGGCACCGCTTTTGCGACACCATGACGGAGGTCGGGCCTCATTCGAATCCGCGGACTTAGATGCGCGGTATTGGTGGCGATTGGTAGTTCGATCAAAGCATGTCAGATCGTTGGGGTAAGCACCCATGGACTGAGCAGTAAGTTGTCTTGATCACTTGGCCTCTTCTCCTTTTAATGAAAGTTCACCGCATATGGAAAACTTAGTGTTGTATGGAAAAACGATCGCATTCCTCGCTACAGATGGGTTCGAGCAAATTGAACTTACCGACCCATGGTCGGCAATTAAGAATGCAGGGGGAACCGTGAAGCTGGTCGCCCCTGTATTTGATGGAACGATTCGTGGCGTACATCACGACGTTCCGGGCGCCGAGTTTATCGTTGATGTAAACGTTTCCGATGCAAACGTGGAAGAGTACGATGCATTGGTTTTGCCAGGCGGAGTGTTCAGTCCAGACGCCTTGCGATTGGATCAGGATTCGGTCAACTTCGTAAAGTCCTTCTTTGCTGCACATAAGCCTGTCGCAGCCATATGCCATGCTCCTTGGTTGCTCATTGAAGCCGATGTTGTTGACGGCCGAAAGCTAACTTCATGGCCAAGCCTAAGGACAGACATTGTCAATGCCGGTGGCATATGGCTCAATCAAGCATGTGTTTGCGATCAAGGGTTGATAACCAGCAGAAGCCCTGAGGATCTCACCATTTTTTGCAAAACAATCATTCTTGAATTCGCAAAGGGGATGCTGGCCTTTCAACCCGTTGATGCCCAGGCTCACCCAGACACGAGCCCAAGAGCCCTCGTTAAGTAAAAAAGTTTTCAAAGTGGCGATCGCCTCATGGGTCCGTCATGGGATAAAATGGAGAGCTTCGATTTCGTTCCTCTCGTTAGCTTGACCATGCCCAGCACAACTGCTCGACTTGCCCAGCAAGGCCTTATTCGGCCGCCCCATTTTTTGGCCGACAATGTCATGTACGAAACGATGATGGGCTCGATTGCCTATGGCGTTTCGACGGACCAGTCTGATCGCGACATTTATGGTTTCTGTGTTCCGCCGAAAGAAGCCGTGTTTCCCCATCTCGATGGTGAAATACCTGGTTTCGGCGAACCCAAGAAACGCTTCGAGCAGTTCCAAGCTTCGCACATTGATGACTCCAGCGCTCAAGGCGGCAAAGGAGTAAAATACGACCTGACCATTTATTCCTTCGTGAAGTACATGTCTCTTTGCATGGAATGCAATCCGAACATGATTGACTCACTTTTCACGCCTCACGAATGCGTTCTTCACATTACTCAGGTAGGCACCATGGTCCGCGAAGCGCGGCATCTGTTTTTGCACAAAGGCTGCTGGCCCAAATTCAAAGGGTACGCCTATGCACAGCTACATAAGATGCGTGGCAAAAACCCTATCGGTAAGCGGTTGGAATTGCAGAAAGAGTTTGGGTACGACGTCAAATATGCTTACCACATTGTGCGACTCCTTGGCGAGTGCGAACAAATTTTGATGGATGGCAACATAGATCTACGGCGAGATCGTGAGCACCTGAAGGCGATTCGTCGTGGTGAAGTCCCCGAAGAAGACATCATGCACTGGGCATCAGAAAAGGAGAAGCACTTGGAGAGTCTGTATCATTCTTCAAAAATCCCCGACCATCCCGATGTGGTTAGCATTCGGCAGCTGCTGCTCAGGTGTCTGGAGCATCACTACGGCTCGCTCGATGCCTGCGTGGTTCAAGTTGATCCGGCCGTTGCCGCATTGCGAGAGATTCGCGACATCGTAAATCGGGCTTCCAACGTCTTTCAATAATGCTGAATTGGATTCTCCGTGGTTCGTCCCGAAACGCTTCTGCAAACTTACCAACGTGGATTTCAAGTGCTCTAAAGCATGGAAGTTTTTGCAGTCGCTCCGACAAATCCGAAGAGAAGCGGTTATGCAGAGCCAATCTGCGAGGAAAGTCAAGAAAGGCTCAGGGGGGATGGCGTTAGCGGTGACAAAGAGACGTCACTTAATCAATCGATTTTCGCAAGGTTTTTGTGGTTGGTGCGGTTTTTGCGTCAGCAGTTGGCACGATTTTTGTAGGTGAGCCGTGCTGGTGTTTTCTGCGTAAGTCATTTTGACAACGCAATTCAAACCTTTAAATCAAACGAGCCAGGAAAATGTATCGACCTCTCGAAGCTTGGAAACTATGCGCCCTTTCGCTTTTGTTTGGGGCGCCGATTGGATATTGGTTAGCGTCTAGCCCGTCGGCCACCCACTCTCCCGTTTATGCCCAGCAAGTTACGGATGCACAGTCTGCAAAAAATGGCCTGGAGCTTTCCGCTAGCGTCGCCAGCGCGGATCAGCTTTCCAAGGTTTTCCGCGACGTGTCGAAATCGCTCAAGCCTTCCGTGGTCAGCATTAAAAACATTGTTGAGCAGCGAGTACGCGTAGGACGATCGCGAGGCAATTTGAATTTGCCGCCCGAATGGGAGAAGCTCTTAGGCCCGCAGGTCAATGACTTTGACGGCGATTCTTCCGGTGGTGAGATCCGGCGAGGCCGCGTCGACAACGGCTTAGGCTCGGGAGTCATCGTGCGTGAAGATGGTTATATTCTAACGAACAACCATGTGGTCAAAGGTGCGAGTGTCCTTGAGGTCGTGCTCAGCGACGATCGCAAGATGGAAGCCAAAGTGATTGGAACTGACGAACGCACCGACCTTGCGGTGTTGAAGATCGACGCAACCGGACTGGTTGCTGCGAAGCTCGGCAGTTCGGGTGATATGGAAGTAGGGGACTGGGTGATCGCTATCGGCAGCCCGTTCGGTTTGGCTCAAACCGTAACGGCCGGAATCGTGAGTGCCACGAATCGGAACGACCAAGGCATTACGCTTTACGACAATTTCATCCAGACGGATGCAGCCATCAATCCTGGAAACAGCGGCGGGCCGCTCTTAAATCTTCGGGGGGAAGTAATCGGCATCAACACGGCGATTGCGTCGCGAAGCGGTGGATACAATGGGATTTGCTTTGCGGTCCCAAGCGATACTGCTCAGAGGATTTTAGGGGATCTGATTTCCAAAGGACGCGTAACGCGTGGGTTCATCGGCGTGGCGCCGGAAACGCTAACGCCTGAAATCGCACAGCAATTGTCATTGCCACCGGACCTGAAGGGCGCCTTAGTAACCTCCGTCAACAAAAACACGCCAGCCGACAAAGCTGGTATTCAACGAGGGGATGTTATTACGGCGATCAACAACAAACCAGTTATCTCTGGTTCCGACATGCGGCGAGCGATTGGCGAGTCGAAACCGGGCAGCCAAGTCCGCGTCACCATTATGCGAGACAACAAACCAACCGATCTTTTGATTCAAGTCGGTGAACTGGACGAGAAGGCACTTGCTGCGTCCATGGAATCTCGCGAAATTCTTGGTATCCAAGTTGGCGAAGTTTCCGACGAAACTCGGGAAGAATTCGGCCTGGAGGCTGGTGAAGGAGTCGAAGTGAAGGGAATCAACCGCCGCAGCCCACTTGCAACCCGGATCCCACCAGGGGTCGTGATCCTGTCGGTCAACGGAAAGAAAGTCAATAATGTTGATGAATTTTCGGATGCGGTGGAACGAGCCTTGACGGACGGGTCCAGCGGGCAAATCAAAATGGTCATTCGAGATGCGGAATCGGACAAAATGTTCCAAATTCGCATTCGATAATCGAGTGTTGTTCGGCAAGAAAACCTGTTACATTACTGAGCGGTCGTGTTTCGCATGAAGAAACGCGACCGCTTTGTTTTTGACGATGGAAAATGCCTTAAGAATTTTCCTTCGTTTTACCTGTTTCTTTTTTATTGTGGCCACTAGTTAAGGAAGCGTTCGTATGCGTTGGGAAGGTAGAGAGCAGTCAGCGAACGTGGAGGATCGACGTGGAATGGCAATGAACGCTGGCGGCATGGTCGCCGGCGGCGGCATTGGTACTCTGCTTCTGATTTTGATTATGACTTTTCTGGGGGCGAACCCAGCTAAGCTGATGGAAGAGGTGGGGCAGCAGCAGCCACAAAACAAGCAACAAACCAGCATCAATCCAGCCGACGATCGAGACGCGCCGTTGAAGGAGTTTGTCTCGGTGGTGATGCGAGATACGGAAGACGTCTGGGGCAAGTTGTTTCGCGAGCAAATTTCGGCTCGTTATCAAGAGCCAAAATTGGTACTGTTCAAAGGACAAGTGCGTTCGGCTTGCGGTGCGGCGACAGCTTCGGTGGGACCATTTTATTGTCCCGGTGATAGTAACGTGTACCTTGATTTTGATTTCTTCCGAGATCTAAAGAACGATCTCAAGGCTCCTGGCGATTTTGCAATGGCGTATGTTATCGCTCATGAAGTCGGGCATCACGTCCAGAATCTGCTTGGGCTTTCTGCGAAAGTTCAAAGCATGCAAAACCGAGCTGGCAAGAAAGAAAGCAATGAGCTTAGCGTGAGATTGGAATTGCAAGCCGATTACTTGGCTGGCGTTTGGGCTCATCATGCTCAATCGCAAAAGAAAATTCTCCAGGAAGGCGATATCGAAGAAGCCATCAATGCCGCGAGCAAGATTGGCGATGACACGCTTCAAAAGCGGGCTCAAGGCAGGGTCATGCCGGACTTGTTCACGCACGGCACATCGAAACAGCGAGTGACTTGGTTTTCTCGCGGTTTCAAGTCTGGCGATGTCCAAGGGATGATGCAACCTTTTGAGCTTCCCTACGACCAGCTCTAGCATGGTGTTTCGTCGATGTCGTTTGCATCCGTGGCTAACCACTGAATGATCCGTTTTACTCCCTAGGTAATCTTGCATGGCCGTTCGCATACCTGTTGTAGTCAGCCAAAGCGAAAGACGCTCGGGCGCAATGGCAGACTACGAAGAACAATTGATCACTCGATTGATTTTCGAGAATGGTCTGGACGCCACCTTGGTTGCGGACTTGAAGTCCATCGGAATCGACACCACCGACCATCTTTGCATCGAAGGTTTGAAGGGTGATTTTGCGATAGCCACTTGGGAATCCAAGGATTATGTATGCGAGCATTTGCATCGGCTGGGTGTGGAGTCGGTCGATCTCGTCCCGACGGATGGAAGCCCCAAGCACAGCTCCCATCGGAACGGGCAGCCTGCAAAGACGATCTTCTTTATTGCACTTTCTACCAGCATTCCGATCGAGAAAACGATCAGCGTCCTACAGGGGCTTCGCGAGGCTCGATCCGTTCCTGTGTTTTCGCTTGGTGGCATCAAGCAGAGACCAGAACCTTCGCCAGCCACGACATTGAAACCGAATGTGGTATCAATATCCCCGCTCGTTTCCCAAGCGTCCTTAAAATCCAACCAAGATGCTTCACCGACGAACGAACAGTCGAACTTAAGCATTGCGAATTTGGAACACGATGACTCGTTTCCCGAGATCGACCAGCTCATGCTGGATCTCGACCGATTTGAACTCTAAACGGAGAAACCCATGAAGGTGTTGCAGTCCACTAAGATCTTTCGAGCGACCTGGTTGATGTTTGTCTTTTCAGGCGTTTGTATCAGTGCCTTTCCAAGCCGTGCCGATGCGCAAAGCGATTCCGAACTGAAGTCACTGAAGCTGGTCCCCAAAGACGCCGATTTTCTTTACGGCTCATTCCGATTGCCTGAACAATGGAACCGGCTTTCGACCGGTCCAGTGGCAACCAGCTTCATGAAGCTGCCATCGGTCGTGAAAATCTTGACGCAATTTAAAACGGAATGGAAGGAACGTGAGGCGGTTGGTTCTAACATTCGCGTCGCTCTGGAAAATGGAAATGTCCAAGATGCATTGGCGTTCTTGCGGGAACTTACTTCTTCCGAGCTGTTTCTGTTTGGCGACAAAAATTTCTCGTCGATGAATTTGCGCATAGCCAAAATCAACGATGAAATGGCAAGCTTGATGGCATCAGGTTTG
Organism: Planctomycetaceae bacterium; assembly: GCA_027487485.1. GTDB lineage: Bacteria > Planctomycetota > Planctomycetia > Pirellulales > Pirellulaceae > JBKCUI01. The sequence continues at coordinate 111,221 of JAIYDN010000107.1, forward strand.
GATGACAGCGAAGAGCAAACGCAACTGATTGCAACCAAATGGATCGAGGGATTGAAGGGGATGACCATTCCCACCCTTGTTATGGGAGCGCGATGCGACGATACCGATCTGGCCCTGGGTAAGATCGATCAATTGGAAGTGCCCGTTTTTGCTCTCAAGCAGATTCCAGATGCTGCACCGTTCTTGCACAGCCTGAATCGAATCGAGGATAAACGTGGCGACCGGTTACAATGGGTTATCTCTGGCTCCCAGATACCGTGGGACGTTATTCCGACCAATGATGATTTTGATGAAGAGATGCGAGACACGGTCAAGGAAGCCTTGGATCCAGTCACCTTTACCCTCACGATTGGGTTGTTTGATGGTAACTTTATCGTTGCTCTAAGCCCGACTCCGGAAGCCCTTCTGGAACTCGGGAAAGGTGAATCGATTCTTGAGCATCCCGACATGAAACCGGTCGTCGACGCAATGAGCAAGCCTTTGATAGGAATTGCTTATTCCTCCGATGCATTGGCTGATTCCACCTTCACGTCGACGTATAAGAATTTCTTCTCCCGTAATCTTGCCGGCGCCAGCATGCAGATCTCGTCGCAACTGGAAGAAGACAGCGAAATCAAGGACTTCTTGGAGGACTTTTCGAGCGACTTGGCATGGATGGATGAAGCGATCGCAAAATTTGTTCCTAAATTCCAAGGTGCACTTTCCTTAACCTTCCTGACGGATGACGGTTGGGAACGGCACGACCATCTTCGAACGAAAGATGTTCTCTTGGACACCAGTTCCAAGCTCGCCACCTTGGAGCATGTAGGTGGAGACCCACTGATGATGGTTGCCACCAAGCTTCAAGACCACCCCGAGTATTTTCAATTGATTCGAAAAATCGTCCAGAAGGCCAAGTTGCGTTTCGATGAGGCCGTCGAAGTCGACTGGAGCGAATTGAATGAGGATGAAGATATTCAAGACAGGCTGCAACAAGCGAAGCAGGCGGTCGAGATGGCTTGGCCCTTCTTGGTCCGAGTCGCCGATGCATGGGAAAAGAAATTCTTGCCTTCGATGTCGGGCGAACATGCAATCATCCTCAGTGCCGGAAACCTGGCTGCTGAACAATGGGTCAAGGATATGCCACCAGCGTCGGAACCCTTGCCTTTGATCGAACTAGCCACAGTGACGGGGCTCAAGGACAAGTCTTTGTTTCAAAGCGGGTTCGAAGATCTGTTTGGCTTGTGTGACGAAATCGTTGAAATGATTCGAAAGCAAGATCCCAATGCGGTGCCCGCAGGCTACTCGATTCCGCGTCCAACCCAATCCACATCTGCGCAAGGTGAAAAATTTGGGTATCCCATTCCGGCCGATTGCCCCGTCCCTAAAGACATGATGCCGCAAATGCTGTTTAGCGGGGAGTTCGCCGTGGGAACTTATTCCGACAAGCAAGCGGTAGCCCTGATGACAGCGACTCCGTTGAAGATCGGCCAGGGGGTTATTGACCCATCGGCCAATCAGGCCAACGCGTCGTACGTTTCCTTTGGAAGACTGTTTCAATTCGCTTCTCCTTGGCTGCGTTACGCTATGAGCCAATCGATGGAAAACCTAAACGACTCGGTTCTGGACCCATCGATGCCTGAAGATTTTGCGAATTACGAACTGACCGGAAACGACGTTCTTGCCATGTTCGGCGTGCTGGGACAAATCGGGGATTTATCCAGCAGCACTACCTCCAATGGTTCGGGCGGCACCGTCACCCGTTCTGTATATCGACAAGCGAAGTAGCAGAAAGAGATTGAGTATGAACAGGATCGTAAGGCACGGTGTTACTTCACGCTGGTCCGACGCCGTGGTGCATGGCGGCGTTGGCTATTTTGTCGAGGTGCCGGACGATCCTGGTTTGGACTGCGAGGGCCAGTTTCGCCAAGTGCTTCAGCAAGTGGAGAAACGGCTAGAGCAGATCGGCAGTGACATGCAGCATTTGCTGCAAGTGGTCATATATCTACCCGACCCAAGCGACCTGACCTGTTTTAACGAGATATGGGACGCTTGGGTTCCATCCGGGCACGCTCCTTCAAGAGCGTGTATTCATGCAGCGTTAGCAGCTCCAGGCTACCGCGTCGAATTGGTCATCACGGCTGCGTTGATAGCTGAATAACAGGCAAACAGCCTTCCTGCCTCACAGTGATCACATCGTGAGAATTGCGAACTGAGGATTGCCATGTTTTCGATACTAGACCCAAGTCGTGTATGGAAAACTTCGGAAGCACAGCACGTGCAAAATCTGATCCGTCGTAACTCTTTGGTTCAGGCAGATTATCGAATGCGTCGCAGGTCGGGATATAGCGATTTCGCTCCGTCGGATCGAAGGAATGTTCGCTTCTGATATCCTGTCCGCATGCGCCATGCAAGTTCGCTCAGGAATAGAAATACTCCGATCATGATGACGATCAAAGTAGGCCCAGGCCAAAGAACTTGCTTGTTGGCCAACGTCCAATTGAACCATGGTTCGGATTCCAGTGTCCAGGGCTGGTGTCCGAGTAGAAACAAGGAAAACAGCACGAAAATCAGTATCTTCACGCCGTAAAAAGCAACTCGGAATATCCATTTGATATCTGTCTCGGGTGCTAGCACAACAGCCGAGTTTCCAACCGAATCCATCGCGATGACGAATAGAATCCAATCCAAGAATTTCCTGCGAATCTCTTGATAACGACTGGCAAAAGCAAGAAAGCACATTGCAAGGATGACGGTAGTGATCGATTCCAACGACAGATCCAGTTGCGATTTTGATCGATCCCGAAAACTCCAGCATAAAACCAATCCAAGCAGTAGTACTGCTACATTGGACCTGGATGTCAAAAAGACCAAAGCAGCGATCATCGTCAATCGCAAGCTAAGCCAGATCGGCAACGAGCCTACAAACAGGACGTCGATAGCCGCCCCAGTGACTAGCAGCATAAAAACGCTACATGCGAGCTCTGCAGGTTTCCGCCATTCGTTGCTGTCGGCCATGCCCATTGCTCCCGATGGTGCAGCCTCAGGGGGAATGTCCCCAGGTGCAATTATTTGTATTGGACCATTGTGTTCATCGCTCATCGTCTTGCTCCTGTCGCGCTAGCACGCCCGTCGCGAGCAATATCGATTTCCGATAGCAATAACCTCATGGTTTTCGCCTCTCCGGATATCGCCACGGGGATTCCTAATTTAGCGAGGTTGCGCTTTAACGGTGCCATCCATTCGTGAAGCCGCAAGTGCTCGGCCTCTCGCCGTAAATCTGATGCGCTAAGGATTCTGCCTTCCAACGTGAACGGCTTTGGCCGAACAAACGTCGGCGATGGAATGACGACAGCCACCCGATGATGTTTGGCTTTGGCGATTTTCAGTGCTTCGAAAAAGTCGCTTCGATGGAATTGCATTCCTGTAAGTTCTGTTATCACAGCAAACACTTCGTTGTCGCGAGCTCGGCCGACAGCCGACTGAATCGCTTTCGCGAGCAGATTGGATCGAGCCGACGATCGCAACCACGACGTATCGGTCGATGAGATCATGGGTGCCATCCATGGAGACCCACATTCGCTTAGAAACCGAGCGAGGTATTTTGCCAACAAAGGAGCGTTCCAGTTCAATTCCACTTGAGTGATCGGCGAAAGGTCGTAGAGTTCAGCCATCACAGCCGCCAGCTGAGTTCTTTGGCGAGTCGCTCGTGTGATTAGGAACGAGAACGAGGATATGGAGATCGGGTTGATTTGTGGATCTAGCAACTCTGGAAAGCGTTCGTTGCAAATTGCATAGGCAGTTTCCAGGAGCGCGACCGAAGCCTGGGTTTGACTGGGGCAAGAATTTGTGGCGAATTTGGCCATTCCCTGCATCTGCTGATAAAAGCCCTTGGTACCTGTTGTGGCGGGAATGTGCTGCGTTTCTGTATCGCCGATAAGATACGATCCAACGGCATCACCGGCATGAACGACCGAATGCGCCAAAGTGGCTGCAACGCTGGTGATCTGATCGATCAATCGAAGTCCAAAACCACCGACCCGAGTGCTCGCGGTTCCATCCAAAATCAACTGCACTCGCACGGGCACTTCGGATTCATACTGACGCGCCATCAGTTTCTCGCGCCGGGCGGATGCTTTCCAAGCGATAGACTTAGGTGGATCGCCATCAACGTACTCACGCAGCTCCAGCAGCTCAAAGCCGATACCCGGCCTTTGGTAGCGATGAAGCCCTTGTCGTGGAATCACGCTCAAATTCTTGAGAATGGGAGTCATGTCCTTCAAGGGTATAAAGTTAGGCAGAACCAAAAAGGACTGCGAGGCTTCAACGAATACTTCTTTGCGGAAAAACTTCCATGGATCGTGAAATTCGATTCGAACACCTGGCATGACCAGCTCCCCAGCACCTAACGCATGTGCATCGTAGGCAACTCGGATTAGGTTCTGCGGTTTTTGAACGCGTATTTCGTTGGCCTTCACGCTCTCCTGTTCGATGAACACTAAGTTTCTCAGTGGGCGCCAAAGGGAAGCCAGCCACGGCGGCGTGCTTGGTCCTGGATTCGATGGTGTTGGATCAAGTTGTAGATTTTCGGGAAGCACATCCCGTATTCGTTGAGCCGTTCGGAAAACACTGTCTTGGCATTCCAATACCAATTCAATTTCGGCTTTCCGGTTAGCCCATAAGATTCCTGTCGATTGCTCGCGACCGTTGACTTTACGCACAACGCGCAACGCTTCAAGCTCGCGTGCTGAAAACCAAAGAAACGAAATCCAGCTCCAAACAATCCAAACCAAAACGGAAAGGCAAAGAGTGGCAATGGTAGTTTGGCCTCGAGCCATGGAGATGCCAAGTCCAGCCAGAGCAATCAACGCCAGGAATCGTGCTCGATTGGTCACAGCTTTGGTGACCCTGATTGTGAATCCACAATGACAGGAACTTGTTGGATCAACTGCTGAACAATTGCTTCCACCGATTGACCATCCATCTCGGATTCTGGCCGAAGGATCAAACGATGCCCCAGCACGGGCAACGCGACAGCTTGTATATCTTCATGAGTCATGAACTCACGTCCTTGGATCAGCGCTCGAACCCGTGACGCTTTCATCAAGTAGATTGCAGCTCGCGGGCTGGCCCCTAGCAAAAGATCCGGATGAGTTCGACTGCGGCGAACCAAGTCAATGATGTAGCCTTTCAATTCCTGGATGCAAAAAACAGAATCGACCATTCTTTGAATCATGATCAATTCTTCGGCGTTGGAAATCGGAAGTGTCTTGCCGGTAGGTTTGCTATGAAGATCGAGCATCGCGATTTCTTGATCGCGTGAAGGGTAGCCTACTTGGATGCGAAACAGGAAGCGATCCAATTGAGCTTCAGGCAAACGATAGACCCCTTCTTGTTCAATCGGGTTTTGGGTCGCAAGAACCATGAAGGGCTCAGGCAAGGGAAGGGTTTTCCCTTCGATCGTGACTTGACGCTCTTGCATCGCCTCGAGCAGCGACGATTGCGTTCGTGCGGGAGCACGGTTGAGCTCATCTGCAAGGAGAAGTTGGCAGAAGACAGGCCCTTTTCGCATCACGAAGTTGCTGGTCTGTCGGTCTAGGACTTGCGTTCCTGTCACGTCCGAAGGAAGCAAATCGGGAGTGAACTGGATTCTTTCGAAATGAATTCCCAAGGCCATCGAAAAGGTCCGGCAAAGCGTGGTCTTTGCCGTGCCAGGAACTCCTTCCAAAAGCACATGCCCGCCTGCCAGCAGCGCGATCAAAAGCTGGTCGGTAACATGCCCTAGGCCTACAACCACTCGCTCGATCGAATCCTGAGTGCGCTTGCGAAGTTCTTTAACGCGTTGAGCGATTTCGCCCGAATTTGCTGCTTGCACAGATTGTGTTTCTAGTTAAACGTTGGTGTCGTTGAAAGCCATCGTCTGCAAATTCTAATGGAAGTCAACTGAATGAAAACAGGCATGGTCCCGTGAACTCGAATTGGCCTGAATCCCCAACAGCATATCGCCAAGCGCCCTGCCATACCACTGTCGGTAGCCAAGGTAGCTGGTTGTCAGTCGAGGATTGATTTCAATCGGCACCCACTGAGTCCAGTCATGGGTGCCATCAGGAATTAAAAAATCGATCCCTATCCAGCCGGAAGGCTTGCCAGGAATCGCGTTCAGGACTCGATTGGCAAACCGCTCTAGCTGCTGAAGCGTGGTGTCGTCTAGCGGGCCGAAACCACCTGTGTATTGAACATTGGAGACGGATGCGTCGTCCTTGCATGGCAAATGTTCGATGCGTTGCGCAACGGATCCAAGTATCCAATGGGACGGTCCGGCAAGGACAGCAAGGCTCCGAGCGCTCCCTGCCAGCCACGGCTGCACGATCCAGCTTTCCCAATGCTGGGCCCGTTCTTCCAAGCTCCAAGCGGAGTCCTCAGTTCTTTGGGTGGCTTCGTTGGGCTGGGTGACTTGTGGGTTGGAACGACACCATGTTGTAAGAGATCGGTCGTTTTCGAATCGCTTCATATCAGCGCACCCTGCACCGTCGCGTCGCTTCAGGACCAATCCATCTGGACTTGCATTAGCGAAACTAGTCTGTTCGACCGGGGGGGATTGTAAGAAAGACGTTAGAGTTTGCGTGGAAGGATGAGGAAGATTCGCATCCAACATTGCTTCCGCAAACAATAGCTTGTCGGAGGTTGCTTTCAAGAACAATGCATCCGGCGCAAGTACGATAGCTCCGTGTTCGCGCAAGTAACTGACCGTGATCGCCAGAAGATTATCGATTTCAGGCGCGATCACGATCGTGATTTCAGCAGGAATCGCAACTTGCCGCCATTGCGAAAGCCAATCGACGCGATTGCTGCAGACAAAATCATCGAATGGTGTTAAAGCACAAGTTGGATCTTGCTTCGAATGGACAAGCTCCTGATCTAAGCAAGTAAAAACTTGATGACCGCATTGCTGAAGATCGCTCGCAAGAGCATGCAGCATTGCCCAGCCTTCACGAAGCAGGGCTTGCGCGATCTCGCTTATTTCCGATTCACCAGCGGATTCAGAGTTGGGAATTCCGATAAGCTCGTGGATGCCGCCACCGCTCAGAAGCTCAAGAACCGCTACCTTCACCAGTCACGCCGCAAATCAAGATTGGTATCTGCGAACTTTTCCGCATACCACTGCCGCCACTTTTGCTTGTCGAAACCAAAGTTTTCGCCAGTCAGCTGAGTTAAGGTGGCAAGTATCGGTTCGTGATTGTATGGGGTCTTTGTCGTGATAACGCTCGGGGTCGATGCAGAAACACCGCCATCGTTCGTAACGGTATTCGTTTGACCTACGGCTTGAGTGCGAACAATGGTTGATTGGAGGGTATTGATCAGTTGGTAAATGCAGCGAGCATCGGCGATGCCATTGAGATTGCTTCCGGCTCGATCTTTGGTTTTCACCTCTTTGGATCCCAGGGCACTCAAGAATGCCAGAATAGCAAGCTCTTGAGACTGCTCGGTCCGCATCAGCAATTCGATCGATCGGTCTACGATGGTTTGATTGGTAGAATTCATGGCAAGATCGATCAAGCTGGCGGACGCAGTTGTTCCGGGCATTTGTTCAAGCACTTGCATGTAGAACTCTCCATTCCTACCTTGGTCTAGCTCTTTCTTGAGCTTCGAAACAATAAGATCGATAGCGAGAGGGTCGTTGAGATTTCTGAGGAACTCGGTGGCTTGCCTGCCTGTTTTCGGATTTCCAAGGTTCTTTAATTCGCGTTCAATTTTTTTGTTGATTTCTACCTTCGCTAATTTTTGCTTTTGTTCGACTTCGACGATGGCTCTGGCTTGCGGGGTTGTCCATCCTCTCGCCTCGTACTTCTTGACCAAGCCGAGACTTTTCTGGATTCGATCGCCATGAAGCCAGTTACCGTACTTGTCGGGGCGGTATCCTAACGCTGCCCAAGATTGCTTGTCTGCAGGGTCCAGCTCCACAATGCGTTCGTAATGAGCATCGGCGAGGAGTTTTTGATTATTGGCGATGCATTCTTTGACAGCCTCGCGATGCGCTTCAATTGAATCATCCTTGGCAGCTACCGATTCGATGTATTGTTTTTCTCGATCGCCGATTCGTGTTGACTTGGAAGAGAATTTATTCTTCGGCAACTCGATCTCAATACCGTCGGTTGTCTCGATTCTCCAAATCTCTGCATTGCGATCATTCAACAACTTGCCCGAAAAGCTTCCGCCACCGATCAGCTCGAACGTGTCCGCGGTTGCCAAACCAGAAAGGGCGAGAACGGAACTAATAGCGAAACAAGAAACAAATTGGTGAGAACGCATTGCAAACGCCTGCCGAAGTAGGAGTGGAACGTTGGCCCGTCAAGACGCTGTTCTTATTGTAGCTCAACTGGCGACTTAAATTCCAGAGTTATTCCAGGTCGCCAAATAAGCGTCCAGGCCGCCCAAGTGGGGTAATTCGCTCGGCCCGATTGCCAGTTCATGGCTAGGCTTTTTGGGCCCCATGACCGAATCGTTCGAAGAGGGTGGAGCCGAAGCGGCTGCCTTTGCAATATCGAGAATGGACGAGCTGTATTCACCCGCTGGGGCGCAGGAGGCGCAAGCTGGGCAGTTGCAACGGTCCGGGCCGATATCTTGTCGCCGACTGCGTTCGTTCGAATTGCTGACGATCCAGCTGGTAGGCTGATTTGCATTCACGTCGAGGACGAACGAAGGAAATGAGGAGATGCCATGCTGCTCAGAGCTATTGTCTCCATTCGTAGGAACGGTTGTGGAAGCTCGGTTTTCCCCTTCACCCGAGCCACGCCGGTTGATGTAGTTGATGACCTGAAGAATATCCAGGGGAGAAATCGCTCTATCCCCGTTGACATCAAAATAGGGCGCATTAACAAGCCCTGAACCGTCCAGCGATCTCGCTTGATTCGCGTTGATCTCGTTGATCAAAATCAAGGCATCCAAAGGCTCGACGCTACCGGAGGCATTTACGTCTTCTGGTAGGTTTGAATTTTGCCAAGGACTAGGTAATCGATGCAGGCCGAAGTCGACATGCGAAATAGTGTCGCCGGCGTTCAAGATCACGGTCTGAATCCCGCTGGAGCCGTTGGAAGGAATGACTGCTTGAGTTTCGGGCAGGACGACCAAGCGATACGAACCAGCCGGAAGGTTGGGCAAGGCATAGCTTCCGTCGCTGGCTGTTCTAGCCGAGCTGCGTGGACCGAATCGCAAATTATCGAGCTTAACAGAAGAGTCGTTGATTCCGCGGACAATGACCGAAGCAATCTGAGCTGTGTCGGTGCCAATTTCCAAAGTCAGCTTTTGTGCATTGATCATCCCTTTTTGTTCTGTGCGTTTGATCAACGATCCATCGGCGGCGAATGCCTCAACGCGAACATCGGTATTGTCCGCGATAGCTATTGCATCGATGGAAACAAACGAGGTTGGGCTATCGAATCGAACTCGCAACTGTCGGTTGGTGCTGTGGAATGCTTCGACATAGCTTCCCGCCGAACGCGAGAAAGGCCGAAAAATCCTAGTCCCAGTCGACGCGTTGGCATCATTGAAAATACCGATGCTTCCTGAGGCATCGGGTCCGACGACATCCAATCTTACGCCTGCGGTTTGATTGCTGAAGAAGCCAATACCAAAATCATCTGGCTCAACGATGCGTTGCAAATTGATTGGCAAGGAGTTGTCATCGACGATTGTGACCGATGCACCCACATAACCCGATTCGTTTGCGTCCCAAATGTTGTCGTTGTCAAGGTCGTTCCACACGAACCCTTGTATTCCAGGTTGAGCGGTGGTGTCCGGAAGATTGCCTAAAGTTCCTTCAAACACATTACTGGTGATCCCGATACGAGGATCGATCGCACGAATCTCAATGCGTTGTTGACCGGAGCTTACCGGAATGGAAATGTCGATGTCGACTTGATATCGATTGGGAGTTATCGCAGTTGTCCATGGCCCGTTGTCGATTCGGTACTCAATTCGACCGATTCTGTTGAGGGTGATGTCATTTTGAGTACCGGAACTATTCCGATTGGGAAGAGTTTGTGGTGATGCTTTACCAACAAAACGATAGAACCCACTCAACGAGTTGAGCCGCCCTGTGCCCTCGAGCTTCAGCGGAACATCCAATAAATCAAAGATGCCATCATTGTCAGAATCCACCCAACCAATTTGAGCGAGTGTCGCATCGGCTGACACCAGCGAAGCATAGGCTGCTTGCAGGTTGGATCCTGCGGACATGATGCTTAATTCTTGCTGAAAATTGGGGTCCGGATTCCTATCGATCGCATTCGTGTTTTGGGCGTTATAGTATCCACGTCGCTCGCTGTACTCACCACCGCCAACATATTCATCGCGAGCCCAAAACAAGTGGCCCGTTTCGTGTGCAAAGGTGGAGGCGGGACGTGTCGAGGGAACAACTTGAAACAACCCTCCCGCGAAAGCGAAAGCACGTGCGAAAGAACCGCCCGGAGCGAAGCTTCCATCACCATCATTGACGGAATTGACAACGAAAATCGTGAAGGACCAATCGGTCCCTAGTTTTGCACGCTGTGCGTTGTTGAAGTCTCGAACATTGGATTCTAGATTAGGACTGGCGGAGTAGCCCACGTCCGAAAGAAAGTCGCTTACCCAAAGAGAGTACGCGTTCGAGCTTCGAAAGATCGGCTCGTAAGGAGTCGGATGTGGTTGAGTTGCATACGTGGTATCAATGACCCATTCCAAGGTGTGAACGGAGCTCTTCGTCGCGAGCAAATCCGTCCACCAATTTAAACCCTGCCGAATATTGTTCAGTACTGCCGTCGTGTGGCTGCTCGTCCAGTTCTCTGTGCTTTCATCGATGGTTCCATCGCTCTCTAGGAAGACAGGAGTGACGGCGACCCTGCCAAGCATGAACTCACCCGTGTCTTCCGCTTCCGCGCCGAAGGGAAGCGTGGCCATGACACGACGATCCTCGAGCATTTCCATGCCGAGCTTTCGGGTCCGCTTTTTTGGGTTCGGGCTGGCCATTACTTGGTTTTGCAAAAATACGAAGCACGGATCACAACGTCCTTTAGATGGTACTACGCGGGAAAGATTCCCGACCCGGACTAATCATTTTCCGACTTTTCTTAGGGCGGAGAGTTTGCAATCGGCACAGGTTTTGCCGATTGTAGGGGACCTTTTTCTGAAAAAAGAAAAGCAGCCGCACGCCAAGCACTACCCAGCTTCACCTCACTCGCACAGCGAAGCAACCGTTATTGAAATAGGAGTAAATACCCGACAGCAAAAATCGCGGCATCCACCATTGCATGGCTCAACCAGCCCGGAGCAAGTTTTCCGTAGCGAACCAACAACGCAGCCCAAATCGCGCCCCCTACCGCTACTCCCAGGGCGCACAAGTAAGTCCATACCGACCCATATCCAAAGTATTTTGCAAGCACAATGATGTGATGGGACATAAAACCCAAACTGGAACACACCATCGAAATCGGCATCGAGAAGTGCTCCTTCATCCCCTGAAACACGAACCCTCGCCAATACAGCTCTTCAAAACCCGAATGCAGGACTGCATAGAAGATTGCAATCCCAAGTAAGACCATTGGCGAGTCCGCTCCGAGCCCTTGAAGCTTTTGCTTTGCGGCGATTTTCACCGGCTCCATCACACCCAGGGGCATGAAAATAAACTGATACGCCGCCAGGATCGAAACACTCACGACCAGTCCGGTCAGAAACCCAGCCAACATCCCGGCGTTTTTCCTCGGCTCCGTTTTTGCCGCGCCGTCGGTGAGGCCGTTGGCATCACTGCCGTTGAGGCTATTGGCAGCACCGCCGGTGATTAGGTCGCGCCGAGCCCGATCACGCCAAACCAACAAAGCCGCACCAAGAATCAGGAATTGAAACAGCTTGGCAGCAAAATACGCCCCTTTTTGAAGGAACGGGGATGCATTGGATAGCAGATCAAAATAGATATAAGTGCTGATCGTGGGGAATGAAATTCCGAGTAGCACAAGCAAAAGAGGAAATCGGCTTGAACAGAACCATCGACCTTCGGGCCCGATGCTTGAATCTGGTTGTTGCGTTATAATGCTGCTCCCTTTTGATGCAAAGCGCCGCCCATGTCGAACAAAAAATATGATCTATTGCTCTGTGGAGGTGGTGTAATCGGTTTGTCCGTCGCCCTCCAGTGCGCTAGGAAGGGCTGGTCGGTCATCGTCGTAGACTCTGGCGACATCGGCAAGGGGGCTTCTTGGGCAGGGGCCGGTATTCTGCCGGCCGGGGCTAAGCTTCCCGCCCTAGACCCAATCGAGCAACTAAGGGCTTTGTCGCATCAACTTCATGCCGAATGGTCGAGCATCCTGAAGCAAGAAACAGGTATCGATAACGAGTATCGAAACAGCGGCGGAGTCTATCTTGCAAGAACGAATGCAGAACGCGCTACCTTGGCGGGGAATCAGCTCTGGTGGAACGAACACGGGATCCAGTTCGAATGCTGGGAAGGTCAGGAACTTGCTCGTAACATTTCGGCTTTGAAAGATCTCGCTGCTGATTCCCCCAACCTAAGGGCTTGGCACGTGCCGGCGGATTGCACCCTCCGAAATCCACGTCACCTTCAGGCCTTAATGCAAGCGTGTTTGAAATTAGGGGTTAACTTGGTCGGAAAGACTCCTATCGATCGTTTTCACAGCGAGCGCGATTGCATCCTTGCAGCGATCTCAGGAAACCAACGATTTTCGGCGGATCGTTACTGCATTACCAACGGTGCATGGGCCTCGCAACTGTTGCCTGAACTAGGAATCGATACAGGAATACTTCCTGTGCGCGGGCAGATGGTTCTTTTTAAGCTGGATCATCCTCCTTTTTCGCAAGTGATCCATGATGGGCATCGGTACCTGGTGCCGCGGGAGGATGGCCACGTTCTTGCAGGTTCTTGCGAAGAAGAGGTCGGTTTCGATCCTACCACCACCGACACGATGGTCCAGGATCTGAAAGATTGGGCTTACCGGCTGTGTCCGTTGCTTACCCCGTCGATGGTCCTTCGATCTTGGGCTGGATTACGACCAGGATCGTTTGATACGTATCCGTATCTTGGTACACTGCATCCCTTTCAAAACGGTTTTTTGGCTTCCGGACACTTTCGACATGGCTTGCATTGGTCGACGGCTACGGCATTGCTGATGCAACAATGGATGGCAGGCGAACCGACCGAGATTGACTTAAAACCCTTTTGCATTCAACGCGGCCAAACCCTCGGCAACCAATTGACCAATCACGGTACAACCTCAACATGAATTCCCGCTTAGAAAAAATCCTTTCGATGCTCGAAACTGATCCACGTGACCCATTTTTGCGGTACACGTTGGCAATGGAATATCGCAAGCTGCAACAAAACGAGAAAAGTCTCGAGCTGCTCACCGAGTTGACGATTCACGAAAACCCTAAGTACGTTGCCGCGTTTTTTATGGCTGCCCAACAATTGGTAGAACTGGAACGGCTCGACGACGCCAGATCCTATTTGCGCGAAGGAATCGAGGAAGCAAGGCTGCAAAACAACCACCATGCGGCTGCGGAGATGAGTGAGTTGCTATCAGAGATTGGAAAAGAGTGATTACCGACACAAGCGATACGGGGTTTGGGCCACAGTGGAAAGGTAAATCGCAACTGTGTTTGTTGGCCATGGAAACAAGCGGCAAGAGCGGATCGGTTGCGGTCTTGCGAGCCAAACCTCAGTCCGTGATCTGCGATTCGGAAGACCTACCCCAACAATGGGGCTCGGCAAAGACGTTAGCACCTACCATCCAACGCCTTCTGAAAGATCTGTCGATTGAACCAACCAGCTTGGATGCAATCGCCCTTGTGACCGGCCCGGGTTCATTTACGGGACTGCGAGTGGGAGTAGCGACTGCCAAAGCGATGGCCTATGCATTGCAAGTTCCAGTCGTAGAAGTGGACACGCTCGATGCGATCGCATTTCAGAATGTCCAGGTGCCTCAAGTGATGCACATGATCATGGACGCGTATCGCGGTCAGTTGTTCTACGCTACGTATGAGGTGAAGCGTGAAGGCACTTTTGAAAAGCTGACTGAAACCAAGATTGTGGACATGATCGAATTGGTCGGATCGGTCTTGGATGCGACCCCATCGACGGAACAAATTCTTTTTATCGGACCGGGCTGCTCGCGATTTCGAAAGACGCTGCTGGACGACGATTGGCTAGAAGGTCGCGACTTAAGTTCGATCCGTTCGCGATTCGTTTGGAACGAAACTCCCAAATCGATCCCTCAAGCAGAAAGCGTTGCACGACTTGGTCTGCAACGCTTCATTCAAAATCAAACTTTGGATCCGATGTCTGTCATGCCGCATTATTACCGTGCAAGTGCGGCAGAGGAGTCGGCTTCGATTTAGTTCAAACTTCTTACAGTCTGTTGATCTAGCAGAGTGTCTTAGAGATACATGCCTTGGAAGGCGAAGTACCCCAGAGCCGCAATGGTCATCGGGATACCGTAGGGCAGTAGGTACATTCGCGACTTGCGTTCCGCTGCTCGTTGAAACAACGCCTCAGGATCGCGTACTTCGACGAATTCGCCGATCAACATATTAAACTGCTGAAAGTGCTTCTTCCACCGACCGCTGTAAGCAATCATCATGATCGCCATGATTCCACCCACGATCGCTGTTGTGGCAAATATATTCCATGTATGTTCGGCATGAACCCAAGCACCAATTCCAGCGAGCAATTTGACATCTCCTGCCCCCATGCCACCTACCATATAGATGCCATAAAGTAAGCCGAGGCCGAAGAAGGTTGCAAGAAGACTCCAGCCAAGACCTGGCCAACCGCCAGACGCGAAGCTGTAGACCCAACCGGTCAAAATCATCGGGAATGTAATCCAATTGGGAACCTTCAGTTTCCAGCCGTCGATTACAGCCGCAACCACTAGTACGACCGACACGAACCAAATATGCCAATGATTGATCATGCCATTCAATAATGTGTCCGAACTCATGAGCGACTTTCCTTACAGTGATTCAATACAAAAATGTTCTGGGAAGGGATAAATACAGTCGTTACCGAAATCGCTTTTTCAACGCGGTGCTAAAACCCAAGCGGTAACAACAGCGAATAGAGTCACCCCGAAACAAACGATCTCCCAAAGGCTGCTAATCGCCTCGATCGGAAAAAATGCTTGTGACATGGTGATACCTCGAAAAAAACAAAAATAAGAGAAGCCAGCAAAATGGCGAGACGTGAATCTCGCCATTTGCCAGTTCTATGACTCACAAACCGTCGTAAACATGTTCGCCGGATGAGTTGATCCTGGAGGAGATCAACTCTCTAAAATCAATTGAAGAAGCAAGTCCACTCGAACTTGCGACTCGAATTGGAATTGTCGTTACTAACCAGCTGTTCCGAGCTGATTGGCGACGTTCGTGAAGGTTGTGCTTGCCTTCTTACCGATACTGGTAACGGCAGTGATACAAACAACGATAATGAGAGACAACATAACAGCGTATTCCACTGCGGTTGGTCCATCTTCGCTTCGAATAAATCGCGAAAGTTTCGATACAAATTTCTTCATAATACTATTCCTTTACCACCTGAGACAACCTAGCCCTGCTTGAGGGCAAGGTGCTCAGGCGAATAACGTTGAAGTGAAAACTAACCCGCTGTTCCAAGTTGGTTGGCAACGTTCGTGAACGTTGTCGATGCTTTCTTACCAATGCTGGTTACAGCAGTGATACAGACAACGATAATCAAGGACAACATAACAGCGTATTCCACTGCTGTTGGTCCGTCTTCACTCTTCAAAAAGCGCTTGATCTTGCTGGCGAAATTCTTCATGGTTTTACCCTCCGACAGGTATTTCGGTGTTACCGAATGTGAACATAGAAACTGATCCTTCAATCGCGATACTGATCTCATCGCCATGATTTCAGCCGACATGAAGGACTGCTTTTGCTGTTAAAACAGCCAGCGAACCACTTGGTATCGCCAGATAAACTTACGACACAATTAGGGTCCGTCAAATTTTGCCGCTTGCAAACTTCAGTAAATCTAGGAAAGAAAAGCGGAATTCCTCGCTCAGGGAACTCTTATGGTTGATACAGGAACACCTGTAGGGTTTGTAGCAGTAGTTCGCCCGCAAACGGGCTGCATCTTAACAGCAAACCGGGTAAACTCTATCGGAAGCGAAGACCTTCCACCTCGAAAAACACTTTCTCGAACTATGACGATGCAAGAACTACGGATGGAACACCACAATCGAATTCGAGCCGAACAGTGCGGACGACTACGCCACCTCCAAACATTCTGTGCCTTGCTGGCGATTTTTCAATCGTGGCTGTTCTGCACGTATTCCCTCGCGCAACGAAATGCACGAGGAATGCCCATCCAACAGGATGCCATGCTGATGCCGGCGCCTCGCGAAGTCCAGGTGCTCATCGAAGAAGCGCAATCGCATATCGAAAAAGAACAATGGACGGAGGCGACTCTTGCTTTAGGGGTTCTATTGGGGCTTGAATCGCAAGACGAAGGGGACTTGATGGGGGTCGATTACTTTATTGAGGAGGAGAATAGACCTAACGATCTCAGAAAATCACGGGCTGGAGCCAGCGAGAGCGTCTTTAAGAAGTCGTTTGAATTGGTGGAGTCGTTGCCGATGGAAGCGACAAAATTTGTTGATCTGAGGTACGGCGTGCTCGCAAGCCAAATGCTCGAGCAAGCGGTCGCCCAGTCGGACTGGAAAAAGATGGAACGCGTTGCAGGTCGTTACCCTTTTACCACGGCCGGACAAGATGCATGTGTCATCTTGGGCGAGTACTGGCTTCGAAACGGTGACCCGCTCCTAGCCTCACGTTTTCTCAACGCTGCGTTTCGCCAGAAAAGCGCCTTCAGTCGCCTTGGTGCAGAATTAGGAATCCTTACGGCTTGCACTTTGGAAGCTGCTGGTCTCCAAACAGAAGCGATCGAATGCCTGGATCAAACTCGTGAAGCGATCAGCAAGGTATCGATCGATTGGAACGGCACCAAGATCAACTGGGATAGTCGCACCAATCCACCGGTCGCATCCAGCGAGATCCTTAAAGCCATCATGGGGAAACGCGAAGCCGCCGATCAGGCCACTTCGTTTGAAAAGGCCAGCAAGCAGCCCTACTACTTGGGTGGTAATCCTGGTCGGAACGCAGATACCAACGCCGGAAGCCCGCTGCCTATCCTGCGATGGCACACGGAGCTTCATGAATCAAAACAACACAAAGATAATCTCGCCAGAACGCTCAAAGAAAAGATACTGGATCGCAAGCAGACTTTTATCCCTTCGCGTTACCCCATCAGTGTCGGGCCCTGGATCATCACATCGACCTATGATCAGCGGATCATCGCCGTAGATGCGAAAACGGGCCGCCTTGGTTGGGAGTGTCTTTATAGCGGAATGCCTCTTGGCTTCTCCATGGAACAGTTCGCGAATCGTGACACCAACCAATTCAATACAGCTGCCCCCGATTATCTGACCAAACGCGTTTGGGGGGAAAGCGTGGTTGGAATGCCAACCAGTGATGGGAAGCGGGTGTTCAGCATTAGCGAACTTCCAGCAATCGATGTCGCAGAAAGCTTCGCGCTCGGACAAAACGCACGTGTCTCGAAACCTCAAGGAGTACGCGGGTTCAATGTGCTTCAATGTTGGAGCGTTTCCGAAGAAGGAAAGATCCAATGGGAAGTGGGGGGCGCCAAAAGTCCAACCGACACCAGCTTGGCCGGAGTTTTATTTTTGGGTGCTCCATTACCGCTTGCGGGCGAATTGCTCATCATCGGTGAACTGAATAGCGATGTTTACCTGTTCTCCATTTCTCCGGAAACGGGCAAAGTCAATTGGCGACAACCGCTGGCTAGCAATTCGCAAGCGATTGCGGGCGATCAGCTTCGTCGCAATGTTGGCGCGTCCCCGGCCGCGGAAGGCTCCATCTTAATCTGCCCAACCTTATCTGGTCATTTGATCGCATTCGATACCGTTTCCCATGCCCTGCTTTGGACGTTCGAATATCCCTTGCGTTCCATGTTGGGGAATATGGCGCAATTCGGGCAGTTCGGGCAAGTCGACCTCGGTGATTTTAACGCGCTGGCCGGTAGATCCGCGGAACCAAGTGTCACCATCTACAATGGCATCGCATTTTTCGCTCCGCCAGACGGCGATGGGTTGTACGCGATTTCAGTCGCGGACGGGACTAAACTTTGGGACTCGAATGAACGCCCCAGTCAAGAAGACGGTAAAGCATCCGAAGAACCTTACGTGAATCGACTTGACCAAGTTCGATACATCGCAGGGGTTTGGGATGGAATGGCAATCGTTGCATGCCAGTCTCAATTAGTTGCGATCGATACGAAAAAGTTCACGGAGATCTGGACGCTTGACCTTCCTCAGAACAGTCAACTCGCTGGTCGGGGCGTTCGAAAAGGAGGTATGTACTTTCTGCCTACTACCGAACAAGAAATCCTTCAAATTGACTTAAAGAAGGGACGCGTTGTAGAAAAAGTACGCGTGGAGCAACCGCTTGGAAATATCGTTGTGGTTGGCGACAGACTCGTGTCTGCCTCTCCATTCCAACTCGATTGTTATGCTATTCGAGAAGCCTTTCAAAGCGAACTCAAAGAGGAGCTTCAACGCAGTAGCGTTTCTCGTCAAAGTTTGACGCGACAAGCAGAACTCGCCTTCTCAAAAGATAACTTCGAGCAAGCATTGCAGTTTTTGGAGAAAGCAAAGTCGTTGGAACCGAGCAATGCCGAAGTCCTGATCTTGCTCAACAAAGTCGGAATCGCCGCATTGACAAGTGACTTCGATAAGTACGTAGACCGCGTTACCCTTTCGCAGGACCTTGCTTTCGATCGCGAACGCATGCCCTACCTCAAGCTTGTATCGCAGGGTTTACAACAAAAAGGCCGATTCGTAGATGCGCTCGGGAAGCTGCTGGAGATGTCCGACCTTCGAATAGCCCAGCGACAAGATCAAACGGCTAGCAGCGACCTTTTCTCTCAATCCAGCGATTCAAGTGTGCAGCAAGATCGATGGATCGCAACCCACATTCAGCGAGCCTTCAACAACCTGACTGTCCCTCAACAACAGGAATGGACAAAGGCTCTCGCCCCTCGGTTGGACGAACTCCAAAGAGCACCCATCAACGTTCGCAGACTGAAGCTAGAACATCTAACTGGAATTCCTGAAACACATGCCATTCGGATTGCGACCGCTTTGGAGCTCCTTCAGCAACGAGACCTTTTGGCCGCCGAAAGATTGCTGACTGCCGAAATTGCCAACACACAAAACGCCAACACCCCAGAACAAGACACGGTGGCTAATCCCCTTGGTTCCTTAGCCAAGGAATTACTCGCCGAAATCTATGTCCGCGCACAACGGTACCCACTTGCACTTACTTTATTGGATGGCAATACCGATCGACTGAAATCGATGATTGAGGAGTCGTCCGAGTTCTCACAACAAATGACCGAAACGAACCAGTCGTCACTCGAAGATAAAGTGGTAGCGAAATCAGCAGACGAATGGCCGCGTGGCCCAATCCAAGTGACTGCCTCGCGCCGAATGGCGAACCTAGCGGTCCGACCAAACATGCTAGAAACCATGAATCGCTGCCGCTGGAATCATCGAATCGGGAATGCTCTTCAAGACTGGACCGTTTCTTATGGGCCTGGAAACTGGCTGTTTGAGTCTCCCGATGGAAAAGGGCAATTCCAAATTTATGTTGACCCAGGTACTCAAGAAAAAGGATTCCAACCCACAATCCATTCCTTCGAC
This sequence comes from Planctomycetaceae bacterium, assembly GCA_027487485.1. Taxonomy (GTDB): domain Bacteria; phylum Planctomycetota; class Planctomycetia; order Pirellulales; family Pirellulaceae; genus JBKCUI01. The sequence goes on from JAIYDN010000107.1 coordinate 130,978, forward strand.
AGCATCGCCATCGTAGAAATGAATAAGCAGATCTTTGCGGTGAACACCCTGCAAGCAGCTAACAGTGAACAGGACGGGTTGCTTTGGAGAGAGGCTTTTGAGAGCAGCACGCCCGAGAACGAACGCGGGCGTGGACGAGTCTCATTTGTCGAAAGAAATTCTTGGGGATTGCCTATCCAACGCAAGGCCATGCAGATTGTCTCCCTCTCAAGATCAGGGATTGTGGTTGCCTTTGAGGATAGTTTGACGTGTCTGGATCTTTGGTCCGGTGTCAAACTTTGGACCATCCGCGGCGTCAAGGACTGTTCTTTTGCAAGCCATCAAGAATCGATTTATCTGTACCAACCTCAATCGCAATCGATCGCCCAACTGGATATTCGCGACGGCGTGAAACAGACCGACGTTAAGGTGGAAATGCAAGCAGGCAAGAGCATTGCCTCGATTGGGAAGTACATCCTGTTTTCGACTAGCAGCGGCAAGCAAAATTCTCTTCGCTTGCTAAACGCGACCAATGGAAAGGTTGTTTTTGAAAAGCTGTTTGCATCCGATACGCGACTTGCCTTCGACGGCGAATCAAGTTTGGTTGCCTTGAGCGGCGCTCGCGAGTCCGCCGATGGGTCTGGGGAACTTACCTTTTGGAACTTGCTCAACGAAACAGAAAGCAGTTCTAAAGTCCAGGTGGAAGGATCCTTTGGATGGATCAACGTGCAAAGGTTTGGCGACACCCTTTTAATTCTTCCCTTTGCAATTTCGCAAAGTTTAGATTCGATCGCTGTCTGGCCGGACCCCTCGGATCCACTTTTTGTCCCGGTAGCAGGCCGCATGATCGCAATCTCTGCTAAAGACGGCAGCGCCCTTTGGAAGCAGAACAATTTTGCGAAGATGTTCTTTTTGCCGGTTGCTCAAGACCGCAGTTCACCCTTAGCGTTCTTTGTTCGAAGATTAACTCTTTCCAAGATTGCCGACGTGAATCCCGACTTGTTCAGTGTCGCCATTGTGGATGTTCGCGATGGTCAAGTCTTGTATGCCAAAGACGATCTGCCTGCGATTCGCAACCTTGGTTTTTCCCAACAGATCGATCCAATCAAAAACGCAATCAGTATCACTTTCCTTGGCACTTCCGTTGACGTGGTTTGGGGCAACAAGGATACAGAAAATCCAGAAGCCGCCGTCACCGAAAATGCCCGATTTGATTTTGGCGATATCGACTATCGGCCGTTCCGAAAAGAAATAGAAGATCGCATCTTGAAAATGCGAGCTGCCGATCTCGAAAAGGCAAACGATCAGGATATGCCCCCTGAGCCAGATAAAGAATGAGAATCAGTTCGTTACCTCGGTACTATCGAAACCTGCGTCGCTGGCAAGAAATCATCGTTGTCTTGCGACGCTATGGACTCGCTGACTGGCTTAGCCGATTGCGAGTGGACTTCATTCGTGACTGGCTCAAGGACGAACGCGGTGTTCCTCTCTCCAGTTACTCGCGCGAGGCTCGCGTTCGGATGGCCCTGACCGATCTTGGGCCAACCTTCATCAAACTTGGCCAAGTGCTTTCGTTGCGCCCCGATCTTGTCGGGTCGGCGCAAGCGGCTGAACTGCAACAATTGCAGTCCCAAGTGCCTGCCGATCCTTTCGACCAAGTCAAACTTGTTGTCGAGAATGAACTGAAGCAGCCCCTCGAATTGGCTTTCCAAGAATTTTGCGAAACACCCATCGCTTCTGCATCGATCGGCCAAGTCCACGCCGCCGTGTTGCGGGATGGGACTCAAGTCGTGGTCAAAGTTCAGCACTTTAACATTCAAGAAAAGGTGAACGAGGACTTAGAAGTTCTTCGAGGACTTGCTGTTTTAGCAGAATCCATCCCAGAGCTTGCCGTTTGGCAACCGCGTGCGATCGTTGAACAGCTGTCCCGTTCCCTTCGTCGCGAGCTGAGCTTTTCACGGGAGCTATCGAACTTGGCCATGTTTCAGGCTTCGCTTCGAGACGTGCCGGGAATCGTGGTGCCGCGTGCCTATCCCAAATTGTCTAGCTCCCGCGTCCTTACGATGGAACGGATCGAAGGTCGATCGATCCAATGCTTATCAGAACCCGACTTGTTTTCCACCGAAGACCGTACAGCCATCGCAAAGCGAGTTTCGGAACTTTACGTTCAATCCATTTTTGTAAAAGGTCTGTATCACGCCGACCCTCATCCTGGAAACATCCTGCTACAGCAGGACAACACCATCGGCTTACTAGACTTTGGGATGGTGGGACGAATCGACGATTCCTTACGAGGCACGATCGAAGAAATGCTATGGGCGGTTTTGAATCAAGATTCTGCACTGCTCACCTCGTTGATCAAAAGAGCTGGCAAAATCCCCGCCTCCATCGATGACGCTCAGCTTTCCAACGATGTCGCAGACCTGATTGCCGCTTATGGATCTCAGCCCCTGGATTCGTTCGATCTACGTGGCGCTCTCAATGAAGCAACCGACATTCTGCATCGACATCGCATTACGCTCCCTAGCCAGATGGGCTTGCTTATCAAGACCCTCGTCACTCTTGAAGGTACCATTCGGCTCTCAAGCCCTGGCTTCAGCGTCCTAGAAGTCATCCAACCCATGATGGGGCAAATACGCCGCAATCGATTTTCGCCTCGAAGGCAAGCCAGACGGCTTCGCCGGATGTATGTTGAACTCGAAGGGTTAGTGGAACGCTTGCCTTCTCAAATCAGCTCGCTCATGGAGATGGTTCAAGAAGGAAAGCTGGATGTTCAGCTTTCGCACCGAGGCTTAAGTCCCTCGATCAATCGATTGGTTCTCGGGTTGCTAACAAGCTCGCTGCTTCTGGGATCTTCCATCCTGATGGCATACAAAGTTCCACCTCTTTTGTTCATGGATGGTGGGCCGCTAGGCTTGAAGGACTTGTCCATCATGGGCCTGACTGGCTTTGTGGTAAGTTCGTTGGTGGCTTTTCGAATCCTGCTTGCCATCAATAAATCAGGACATCTAGATCCAACCGCCGACGAGCACGATTCGTTTTAAATCGTTTACTTTTCGCCTGCCGCCGTAAAGCTCAACAAAGCTACATATCACCGCGAGCAATCTCAAGCGCCGAAGGGATGCAAGCCAGCAGTTGCCTTTGGGACAAAATGCGAACAGGCTGACCGTCTTGTTTTCTTTTTTCGATTTCCGCCATTGGTTCCTGATCGCCAGTTCCAACAATCGCGTCTGGAGTCACTTCGGCCGACAACGGATCGTTGGTTTCGGAAGCGGAGGCCCCCGGCCGATCTAGCTCGCTTTCGGTTCCCATAATCACATAATGAGTTTGCAGATTGATTTTGCTTTGAACCGTTGCCCCTAAATGGGTCAAGAAAGAAACTGCATCTTCACGCTGCATACCCAGCAACGAATTGATGAGAACCACATGCTTTCCTGCCAGCGGGCGCGAATCTTCGCAGCCCGCTAAAATCGCATCGGCGCGAAGACGCGTTTTACGTATCTGTTCTGTGCGCGATGCGGATGGGGTACCATCAGCTCGAAACAACTTAGGCTGATATCGGGACATCGGCTCAGCCACGGTTTCGATTCTCGATCGCCGAACGGTGCGAGGTTGGCGAATTTGATCAACCCAAATCCGTCCGCGAATTAAACCCAACGATTCCTCAAGAGCATCTAAGTCCGCAGCGCCTGCCTTCTCGGCAGCAGCGAGCGCGATCTTTGCACAAGCGCGCGCGTCTTCCAATGCATTGTGATGCTGAAATCGAATTGCAAGTCGCTCGGCAATCGCAGCCAATCCGTAACCAGATTGACCTGGCCAAGTCCGCTTTGCGATCAGTCTTGTGCATTGCAAATCGATCTGAGGTAACGCGATATCGTACGCTTCGGAAGTCGCCTTCAGTACCGCCGCATCGAAGCCGACATTGTGCGCGATGATCGTGCGCCCATCGAGCAACGGGAACAGCTCCGACCAAACTCGATCCCACTGAGGGCTATCCATGCAGTCGCGAGCCGTGATGCCATGCACGCGAACACAATTCGGCGAAAAGTACATGCGTTGCGGTCGAATCATCCACTCACGCTCATCGACGATCTGCCAATCATCGGTCAACACGACTCCAATCTGACAAGCCGAATTGGACTGATGGTTCGCGGTTTCAAAGTCAATAAATGCGATGTGCTTCGACATCGTTTCCTACTTTCGAACGCTTTCCCATGGAACGTCAACTACGCCCGCATTTTGATTGGCGCTTCGAGCCATCACAAAGAGAAGGTCGCTCAATCGATTCAAAAAAATAACGATGTGGGATGCATCGCTTACACTTCGATCTCGAGAGAAACAGACAATCTCACGCTCGGTCCGGCGACAAACGGTTCGCGCTAGATGCAAATGAGCTGCTTGGGAACTGCCACCGGGCAAGATAAAGTTGCGAAGCGGCTTGAGATCTTGCTCCAGTTCGTCGATCGCGAGTTCCATCGCTGCGACATGCGAACTGCCATCCCATTTGAGAGAATGCTCTTCGGGGTTGGGGGTCGCAAGTTCTGCCCCGATCGAAAACAAATGATGCTGAATCGCACTCAAAATTCCATCCAGCTTTTCTCCCAAACCGGTGGATCGAGCGATTCCGATCACAGCATTCAGTTCATCCACCGACCCATACGCACAGATCCTTGGGTCATCCTTTGCCACGCGAGGGCCACCAAAAAGTCCTGTGGTCCCCGCATCGCCCGTTTTCGTGTATATCTTCATCAACATCCATCACTTTATGGGTTCGTTTCCTTGTCCATTCAACAAACCATTATTAGCCATGGAACCTGAAGTATTTTCAAGCGGGTATCTCGTTTTTCGAAAGCAAAAAAAGCTCCAGTTTCTTTTGATGAAACACGCAAATCGCTGGGATTTACCGAAAGGTCACCTCGATCCGGGCGAATCGAAACACCAGGCTGCAATCCGGGAACTTTCTGAAGAAACTGGAATTGACCATTCGGATTTAGAAACCGTACCCGAATTTGAGTTTAAACAACAATACTGGGTCACATACCGAAAAGATGGCGGGGGGAAAAAATGGAAGGAACTGACCATCTACTTGGGCTTGTTGACCAAGGACGTCAACATCCAAGCTACGGAACATCTTGGATTCGAATGGAGGGACTGGTCCCCCCCTCATCAAATTCAAACCGAGACCATCGACCCACTTCTTCAATGCGTTGAATCTTTCTTCGATTCCAAGAGCGGGTTCTGGAACACTTGACCCTTATCGTACATCTGCGTCCCGAGTTGCAAACTCAACCCGGTCTGTGTTCGATTCGATCCGCCCCGCAAATTCAATCAGCAGCTGACCAATCGATCGCACTTGTTTGGCTAGGTGAATCCTGGTCTCTGCACGGTTCTGTTCGTTTGGGATGAAAAGTGGGGTCGTTCCTTTGCTAAACTCGATGCACTTCGCGATCGTGTACGGCAGGACCCAAGTTCCGAAGAGACTGGTCTTGAGTGATTGTTCGGTCGTCGGCGATTCAAGCAATGGCTCGACATCTTTGAAATCGGTATGGCAGTCGACTTGTGCTGGATTGAAAACCTTCGTGGAGATCTGATTGGCGTACAACAAATCTTCGCGTGTATAGCGACCGATGTAGCTTGTTCGTTGTTGCATCGGGTTCGAATCGCACCATCCTCTGCCCCATATCGATTTATCCATCCAATTGGGTATCCCCGTTGGAAGCTCGTTCCCGACGAGATGCGTCGCGTAATCCATTGGCCAGTCTCTGTAAGTGGACGAGAGCTCCGTTTGGGCATCTTGATGCCGAGCTGCATGTTGCGTTTCGACAATACAGTGCCCTGCACCTAACAAGTCGGTCGCACCTATTGTATCGGCAGGCTCGGCAGACTCGACTGTCTTTTGGGGTTCTTCGGTTTCGAAGGAGCCAACATCCGTGGCTGCTGATTGCTCGATGTTCGAATCCAAGGGTAACGATGTTGTGACTTGAACCGAGTCCAAGGATGCCAGATCGGACTCGAGCGTCGGTGGAACAGCTCGCGGCTCTGCCATCACCACTTGTGAAGTCGCAATCGCATCGTCCAACATCTTTTGATCCAGCGGGCAGCAAACACGAGGCTTGTCGGAAACATCTGCCCAGCACAAGGAATCGATCGGGCTGTTGATCTCAGGACACACAGGATCCATCCCTACTTGCACATCAACCACAGTTGGCGGAATGATCTGTGTGTCTGGCTGCGAGGCATCCAAAACGAAAACAAAGGTATTAGCTCGATCTCGAGCTGGAAAAGTACTAGCCACGTTGGTTTGATACGACGAGTGCCAGTCGGAGCAATCCCATTCCGAACAATTCCATTCGGCTTCAACTTCGTTTGTGAAATCATCTTGGGGAGCAGCTGCAAGATCGCTAGGGCTTACGGGTTCCATTTCCGAAGCGATCGCCATTTGCTCAACGAGATTGATCCCGGTGTCGTCCACGATTGCGGATTCAATCGTTGTCACGGAATGAACTTCTGGAACTTGAAGCCACTCTACCATGCGAACACTTCCGATCGAGATCGCAGAATCCAATCGGCTTGGCAGCTGAACGATTGGCATCAAGCATCGATTCGCACGGGAACCCCAGAACGACGCATGGGACTGGATTGAATCCAAGATCGCTTCCGCTTGCTGCGTAAAATCTTCGATTGCAGGTTCGGTGTTGATCACCTCTTCTGGTTGTGCTGTCTGGTTGCTCGCATTTCCAAGCGAGCACTCATCCTCCAGTTTCCAATTTGCCCCAGCAAATGGTTCCCATTCAAGGTCGTGAACGAAGCAGACCCCCATAGGTGGATGATTCAAAGAACCTAATCCAACAGCCTTCAGGTGCTGTTGACCTGAAGTAATAAGTCCTACAGCAAGAGCCGTACGAAGCAATGAACGTAAGTATCTGTAACGCATAGCGAGAAACCTCTGAATAATTCCGAAGGTTGGTCGTGATGGTTTGAAAAGGCTGAAGCAGCGCCGTGGCTGATTCAGCCATCCATGGCCATCGGCGGACCAAACATCATCGTTTGGAAGTGTTGGATTTAGGTGGGAACGTCGGAGATCGTGGGCAGCCAGTCCTGGCTCACGCTTTCCGTCGGTTGCTGCTATGGTTATCGAACCCACTCTTCCATTTCATGAGCAGAGAAGTCTACCTAATCAGAAGTATTCACTTGGTCACTACCGATTACCCAACCCGCAAGCATTCTGACGAAGCTACCAGTTGTAACGGAAGCCGGGTTATTAGAGAGTTACCGTTGTTACAGAGGCGCGGTTGTTAAAGAGGCACGGGCGTTACAAAGACAATGCTGTGACCATGCTGATTAGATTGCAACGCGCGAGCATTCGCTGGTGCTCTTTTTAGCCAACTCAAGAATGCGCATCGCTCGACAGGTGTCTTCCAGGTCGCTAGTTTTTCGGATCAAGGAAGTCACCGAACGATGGAACTGACCAAGTAATTGCTGGCCCACCGGCAGCTCCGTCTCCAGCGTTTCTTGATGTCGACCTGCATCGTCAAACCATACCAAGGTCGATGGCAAGTCGATGAACGCTAATCCCTTTTCGCAACAAACCTGAATCGCAGCTGGTGGTCGATAGGCAATCGCCTCAGGCCATACTTCCGGAATGTAGGCGCCGCAACTGATCTGAGCCAAAATCGCCTTGGGATCATTCTCAGGATCCCCAAACCCTAGACTCAAAATCTGATAGTCCGAACTGCGTGGCAATTGGATGCTGGTGTGCCGGATCGCCTGAATCCAAGTCGGGGATTCAGCGACGATATAATTGCACCAATCGACAAGCTCAATCAATTCACGCTGCGACCGAGCGTCCAACGTCTTTCCACCACGCGACTCCTTGGTCTCCCGAGCCAAACGTCGATGGCAGAACAACAGCCGAGGACGCCCTAGACGAGTCGCGATCAGTTCCTTCAGTCGAAGCGTTGCGGGGGCAAAGCGACGGGGGAATTCCGTCATGAATGCAACACCGGAGGATTGAACCTGATTCTGAATAAGCAACACCGAATCATGGTCTAACGTGAGGTCCGACCCGCAAAACACAGCCTTGCCGTAGTCGCAAGCCGCAAACAGTGGCATCGCTTTGTACCAGTCTTCTTCTAAGACCAGGACTGCATCCAAAGAGGGACTTTCCATGATGGCACGAAAGCTAGAGAAAGCTTTTGCCTCAAATTCCCGAGCGACCGTCTCAGCAAGGACCGGTACGCTATGATAAATTCCAACAACTTGAAAGCGATCTCGCATCGACCGAAGCGCCGGTAGGTAACGCGACTGCCAGTCACGACCTTGCCCGATTACCCCGATTCTTAATTTCATAAAATAAAACCAAGTTTACCGACACTCAACGTTCAAAATAAGCGTTCTTGCCTATCTTTTCGTTCGCTTGCTCTTGGCTCCGCCCTGACGGACTTTGTAGCGTGGGTTGCTCTTGCAAATCACGTAAATTCGACCACGTCGACGTACAACTTGGCAATCAGGGTGGCGGTACTTCAAAGCACCAATCGACGAAACAACTTTCATTTGGCTAATCTCCAGGTAATCAGGCGGTTGAACCCCAAAACAGACCGTTGCTAACCCCAAATTCGGAGTCAGTTTCGATCGGGTCAGCCCTCCGACTGTGAAAACAGTGGACTTGCCTAGCAGGATCTTCAACGTTTTTAAAGAATTTTCAGGTTTTGGGAGCCGCGTAGTATAGCAACCTCCCGTTTCCTAGCAACGGCAAAAACAAAGCGAAGTCCTACGGGACCCGCAAACCAAAATCCACACGCCGACTACTTCTTTTTCTTCTTGGCTTCGCGCTCTTTCTGCTGCCGACTTTGATCCTTGAATAGCTTTTCAAACTTCTCGATCTTGGGCCGAATCGTCGTCTGGCAATAAGCCGCCTCCGGATGAAGCCTAAAGTAGTTTTGGTGATATTGTTCGGCGGGGTAAAAATCCGGCAACGGGCTGATCTCGGTCACGATTTTCTTTCTCCCGAAAACTTTTTCGCTGCTGAGTTCTGCGATAACCTTTTCGGTTGCGTCCCTTTGGGCATCGTCGTGATAGAAGACGACTGACCGATACTGAGTCCCGACGTCCTGGCCTTGGCGGTTTAACGAGGTTGGGTCATGGGACTTGAAAAAAATCAGAAGGATCTGCTCGAAGGAAATCACCTCCGGATCAAAAGTCACCTGACAAACCTCCGCATGACCGGTTCGCCCTGTGCAAACCGCTTCGTAAGAGGGGTTGGCGACGTCACCACCCGCGTAGCCTGATAGAACAGCGGTGACTCCGTCAACTCGTTGATAAACCGCCTCGACGCACCAAAAGCAACCTCCCCCCAGAGTTGCCGTTTCAAGATGCTTTGCTGCCTCCGGATTAGAATCCGGGCCTGCCGGTCCCAAATTGGATGGTGCCGACTGCCCACTTGCCAATTCCACGAAAAGACCAAGCCCCACCACCAATATCACCACAACACGTATCATGGCGGCAATCCGACGCAAAAGACTCATTTTGAGGAGCTCCTATAGGTACTCAAATGTTCTGATATGCTCAAATTCTAGCCAAAACACGATGGCAGACAATCTTCAAAAAACCAGAGAAGAATATGCTACTTATCCCGTTACCGGCGATACGGAATCGAGCGTGTAGTGCCATCGGGCGTGGGAAGGGGGACTATTACACGCTACATGACGAACTGGTAACTACCACAGAACACACTGAACACACGGAAAAAGAACCTAACTCGCTGAAGTCTTCATTCCGTGAGTTACGTGTATTCCGTGGTTCCATAATCGGATCTGGAACCAACCGAGAGGCCGGTGTGAAGTGCCAGTGTGTATGACTCGAGATAGATCGTCGTTGCAAGCTGCATGACGAACTCGTAACTACCATAGAACACACTGAACACACGGAAAAGGAGCCCTAACTCGTTGAAGTCTTCATTCCGTGTATTCCGTGGTTCCATAATCGGATCTGGCACTGACCGTGAGGCTTTTGTGAAGTGCCGGTATGTATGACTCGAGATGGAACGTCGTTGCAAGCTTCATGAACAGTTGAGGACAACTGTTCGACATTGGTTCACCGCGTATTGGCGATGGTTAACGTGGGACCATGGCAGTGCCGGAAACCAAGTCCAACGGAGTGCGACGGGACAAAATCAGCGTCGCTCCCAAGTACGCAATCGGCACGATGACAATGGCCCTTTTGAATTGCGTCCCTAACCAAAGGTACTCAAAGCCCAAATAATTGCAGTAAGCGATCGCTGAAGCCAGCAATGCCAGCGGCAGATACAGCGCCATCGCTCGCCAAAAGCTACGAACAAATCCCAATCGACGCCCATCGCGACTCATGATGCAAGTGCTCGTGAAGTATTGGACAATCCCGCCGAAAGTAATCGTTGTCCAGACAACACAGCCAAGAATTCCCAGCAAGACAATCAAACCGTCTGGAAAATGGCTCTCGGGCGCTGGTAGTGCTTTACTCCGTTCCACACTTGTTAATATCTTCGATCTCAATTTTTGATCCACGACTTCATTTCCAAAATTGACTTGACCGATCGGTCTGTTGCCAAAATTGATCTTCACCTCCGTGGTTCCGTCACCATCCTGCTCGTCCTTTTCGAATGTTTGCTTCTTCGGAGCTGGACCGTGAATAGGCGGATTGGAAAGTGAATCTCCAACCATTGGGATCGACTTGGTAATGAAACGCTCGAGCATACCAAGGTTCTGCGTTGCCGTTTCAAGACGCGAGGACTGCAAATCGAGCGCCTCGAGAATGGCCTTTTGATTCGATTCGGTTGTCCATGTTTCGCGAGATCCTTGTGGCGTCTCTTTCCATCTATCTTCGTAAACCTCCGGCTCGCTCGACCAAGCCGAAAGCGTTTTGAGGCACCGGACCTCTCGATAAAGTTCAATAACAAGAATGATCGATGGCATCAGTAAGACGATCATTCCGAGAAAAATCAAAGGGGACATTAGACCCAGCGATACCGCGGACGCGAAAAAGCGAATGCTGCTCGTAACGGCATGTGAATTTTTATCGATAGAAGCAAGATCTTTCGCCAATACGGCATCCGAGACTAGCTGCTTTGGCGATGCGATTGTTTCCAACAATCTCAACGCACGCAACGGTGGTAGCTCCTGGATAGCTGGTACCGAACGAGCCAGCGCTCGCGAAGCGGCACGCGAAGTCACCTTGCGGCGTAAACGATGTCGCGCTGGCAACCCGAGCGTCGCCAAACTCTGAACGAAAGTCAGCGGTGTTCCTTGGGGATGCAGTTCGGGCTTCGCAGATGGATTCACTTGAAAGTCTACTGAAGCGAAACGACCTGCTTGATCTACCCATACACGTTCAGCATCGACAGTCGCCGCTGCCCCATCCAAGATGGGCGGCTGCGAATTGGAATCGCTCTTAAATTTAGATCCCACGTACTCAAACAAAACGGACCGGACGATAGGCCAAGGGAATTGAACACCATGGCGTATACACTCGCCGATAGGAACACCTTCTGGTGCAACGTACGCAAACCACCGGTAGCCTTCTTCGACTCCCTCTTCGATCAAACGCAATCGCATCGACTTTGGTTTCTGCTTTTGAGCTTCATCGAACTCGATGGATTTGTCTTCGACACATGCAACCCAAATGGTTCTTTCCAATTGCGGGTCTTGTCCCATCCACCATCGAATCCCCGATTCGTGTTGCTCGATATCGATCTCCGCAGATATCGTAAACCGTCCCAACAACTTCGGCGCTGACGCGTTTTCTGACTCGGTCGCTTTCACCGGCAAATTCCAATTTGGAAGCTTCAGCGGGGAGATGCTGGTTGACAGGGCACCGCTGCGCGTTCGACATTCCGTCCCGCTTAACCAATCGTGAAGGAACTGACGTCGCTTGGTCGGCCTCCAGGTAGAATACAGAATCACCAAGCTTCCCAGGAAAGATACGGTAAAAGCCAGCGTCTTAAGTGTTGCTTGCTCATCTGGAATCAACAACTTGAGAAGAATGTAAAGGGCGCTCGAATTCGCGACGAAGAACGTGCTTCGTATCAAATTACCAACAAACTTGGCTCGTCCACCTGTCGCTGCGTCTACCACGCTGATGCGCATGGCCGCTTTTCCAATACTGGTTCCGAAAACAGATTCCGTCAACAAGTAGTACAAAAACACGACCACTATGCCAATGATGTTGGCAAACAACGGGTCTTCGCTTAAATCGCGAGCCGAAAAAACGGAGATCATGGCTGCCGCAGCAACACTCGTCATCAAAAAATAATCCGCCACCCAAGCGACGCATCGACGCGTCAACGTTGCGGGTTCTGATGTTGGCTGAATCGTGGCTTGCAATTCACTTCGCATGGACGCAAACGACGCATAGCGTTTGGATGCATCCCGCGACAATCCCTTCATAACAATTTGTTCTACCGAAGCAGGTACCGAAATACCAACCGACTTGAAGCTGGGCGGATCGGAAGAAGCGATTCGGGCAATCACCTGCGCCGCATGCGGTGACTCAAATGGAGCCTTACCCGCCAACAAATAATAAAGCGTCGCTGTCAGCGAATAGATATCCGATCGTGTATCAATCGACTGCCCCAGCAATTGCTCCGGGGAGGCAAACAAGGGCGTGCCAAGAAAAGCACCCGTTTGAGTCAATTCGGAATCGGACACGAGCGAACGAGCCAAACCGAAGTCCCCAACCTTCACATTGCCATCATCATCGAGATAGCAGTTCGCCGGTTTGATGTCACGATGGATCATTCCCAGCGCATGCGCTTCGATGAGTCCATCGATGCATTGCAGAATCAATCGCACCGCCTCGTCACAAGCCAACGGGCCTTGCTTTTGTACAAGATCCTTAAGCGTTTGCCCTGTCATCAGTTCCATGGCGATGAAGGGAGTCCCCGCATCTTCGTCAACGTGATGAACAAAGACACAATGCGGATGATTCAGTTGGCTTGCTATCAGCCCCTCTTGCTTGAAACGAGCCAATGCCTCGGGCGATCGAGCCAAGTCCGGGGACAATAACTTTAAAGCAACTAAACGGCCCGTAGAATCTTCCGCTCGAAAAACACGTCCCATTCCTCCTTGACCCAGCAGCTCGCCAAGCTCGTACCCGCCAACTTTCCTGGGCTGTTTGGATTTGCTTGATTTCTTGGACGGCTCGTTCTTGGTGCTCGCATCGCTAGCACTTGTTTCATCGAGCTTCGGCATGGATTCGAAGCCGCTGGTCGCATCGAGATTTTTCAAGTCTCGGGACCCGTTTTCCCCAAAAGAAGGATCGCGATCAAATGGAGGACTCGGCATACAAAAAGAACCAAAAATTGTCAAAAGGGTCAATGGTCAAAACAAACACTCGACCTGGTGTTTTGAGCAGGCCGTCCCATTCTAAACAGAAAACGATTGACAGGCCTCCCTAAACGTCAAGTCTTCCGAACGAAAGCTCATGGAAACGAATCGTCCATCGGTTCATTCTTCCGTAGTAATTCTGCCATTGGCTCGATTTCTTGGCTGCGAATTGCGTTTTCCATGAACTTGCGAATCCGTCCTTGCATTAGGGGGCCGATTTACACGCTCGAACCACTCGTCGTCCATAGGAATCATATTGCACAAGCGGTGCTGAACTACCAGATGAAAATTCGCGCAGGTCGATATTGTCCAAGGAAACGAAAATGGACTTTCTGCGTATCACGCTCTCTAACGGATTATTGCCCCTTGCATCGACCGAGTTTACCCAACCGGCGCTTCCACTTGGATAGATGCTTTTGCAAGCAATCGGATAAAAACCCCGATCGACTTGGGGATATTCAACTTCGACAGTCCCAACCCTATCCGTTGGGGTTGTCCTACGAGTGGACTTTAATCTATATGCCATATTCGCGGAACATTTTTTCCGATCAAGGTATTGATCCATTAGCTTGCAATCGAACTGCCATTCATGTTTGGTCGGTGGAAACAAAAATCAGAACGAGTGCTTCTCGACGCAGATTGGCTGCTGGGCGATTCGCCTAGCCCTGCCGTTTCCCAAAAACCTGACGACAAAAAACCAGATTCAAAACGAGGCGGAGTTTTATCAACACTCCTGTTCTTGACCTTAGTGGCTGCCGCTGTTTGCTTATGGCCGATTGCCTCCAAGAGCTGGTTGCATTGGGAATGGAGCAAACAGATCGTTCAATCGACCACAAAGTCATCCGAAGACGTTCTTCCTATTTTATTAGCTCTCAATGATCTTAGCCCCGACCATAGTGTTGCGGTCGTCTCGCAACTGGCCAGTGACAATGTAGACAAACGGCTCGTTGCCTACCATTTGCTTCAAAAGCGAATCGATCGATGGGAGACGGAAGTAAAACCCAGTCCCTCGGAATTGGCTGCGTTGGCAAAGTCGCTCGATAGCATGCCGTCCTCCAATCAAGACTCGGTCATGCTACGCGCTCAGATTGCAGCTCGCATGTTACGATTTACTGGTCGGGAAGCGGACGCTCCATCAGCCCTTCGCACTTCGCTCGAAAGCATGATCGCTGTTGCGGCATCGAACAATTCGAATAACGTTCGCGATACCAACTCCACCATTGCTTCAAGCGCCAACGTTGCAGCGGTGGATTCAAAGTTGGTGGACAGCCCGACGCTTGCCATGAGCAAGCCGGCGCCCATTGCAGAAACTCGCGTCATTCGAAATCGAATTACGGATTCGCCTGCTCAACTAGAAGACACAGCGCCGAAACTTACAACTCCAGAAAACCTGTCGTCACCGTCGGCACCCAGAATAGCAGCGAAAAAAATGGGCTCGTTCGAGACCGACGGCAAAACCCTAGCACCCTGGAACACCCCCATCGATCCCCCAAGCAACACGTCGAGCGATACGCCGCGCAATACTCTAAGCAATACACTGGGAAATACGCCGGTGCCGACCGAGCCCAAATCCTCCACGAATCGGTTAACGGATTCGAATGTACCGAGAGCCCCGTGGCGTGGCAGTTCTGTACCGCCACCTCTCCTTGAAACCTCTCAGAAGATTGAGAGCTCGGTTGAAGATTTGGAGTCGAAAGAAACACCCGTCGCAATCCAAGGGATGGAAAAGCGACCTTTCGAGGAGATTTTGCGATTGCTTGCTAGCGCCCAACCTAAGATCGCCGTCAGTGCTTCGAACGAATTGTTGCGCCGGGGCATGTCCCGCCCTCAGTTAGAGATTGCAGTTGCCTTGGCTCAAGGGGATGCGCAAGCACGCTCGGAAGCCATGGACCAATTGGTCAGGGACACCTCGTTCGACTCGGTTCCTTGGTTGGTTTGGATGGCCGAACAAGCGGACCCGAAAGTGCGACGCAAAGCCATTGCGATGCTTGGATCCATGTCTAGCCCTGAAGCAATGCGTAAGCTTCGGTTACTCAAGCAACGAGAATCCGATAGTTCCATCGCAGATCAAATCAACCAAGTTCTGCTCGCAGCCGGAACCCCATCGAACACCATTCGATAAAAGGACGCAATTCATGCTTCATTCATACCGATCGTTGTGGGCCATTGTACGGTTGCCGGTGGCACGCTTTATAACAACAACATCGCGATCAAGATCTGAATTCGCCAGCCCACGGTATAGCTCAGCACTTTGCTTCGTGATGGCAATGTCCTTAGCATCTTACTGCAGTGCATTGGAACCGGTCGAAAAGAACAAAGGGAAAGAAGTCCCTGCCTACATCACAGCGCAGCATGAGAAACCACGAATCCGATCGGTACATACTCTCCAAGCTGTCGTTCGATCCGGCCCCTCCGACAAGAGCTATCTCACAAGCACGTTGAAGCAAGGCGCTGTGGTGGATGTTTATCTTGAAACATCAGACGGATGGTCCGGCATTCGCCCACCTTCCGGAAGCCATGGTTGGATTCCTGCAAGCGTGGCCTATTTATTGCCTGGGGCTAAGGCTGCTGAAATCAAGGACGATGAAACGCCCGCTTGGATTGGCAGCGATTCCAACGATGTCTCCGATTTCCAATGGCAAGTTGCCCTCAAAAAATCACAACAAGTGGTCGTCCTTGGCGAAGAGACGCACGTCAACGAAGATGGCTCGAAGCAACTTTGGTACCGCATCGCTCCTCCGCAGGGTGAATTTCGGTGGATCAAATCGTCTCAACTTTCCGATGAACTTCAGCCCGTTGAAACCAAAACCATTGCATCCGCGCCGTCCGAGACCACCAAGACCCAACTCCGACCAAATCCAAGCCGACCATTGCAGTCGCCCGTAACCCTTGTCAATCACCAAGAGCCTGTTGTCGATTCGCAATCCATGCCCGGAGCGGAGTTGGACGAAATCCCCATTTCCGAAGAACCACCCATGAGCGACGATCCAGGAACGATCGTATGGTCAAACGAACAAGAAGTGCTGGATCAAGTGGAAAGCCAGATTCGAAATGAGCAAATAGAATCGCAACAGGGCATGGGGGACGAAAGCTCCGACAGCATGCCAATGGCATCACCATCGTCTGGAACGAAGCGGACCAAAATACGACCGATCCCTGCAAAAGGCAAAACCAAAAAGCAAACCTACGATCCGGCAGCTGACTCGCTTCACCATTGGGACGCAGTACGCTCCAGCGAACAAAAGTCTGGTAAGCAACAGAACTTTCGTGTCGGCCCCATGAACAGTGTACTGGGGCTGATCGGGTTTAGCGTGGTGGAAGCGGACCGAGTTCCCGTCCATTCGCAAATTGCCCGCAACGCTAACACTCGTAGCAATGCCAATCTAGCACAAGTTGGACCGGTGGGTTCGAGCCGTCTTGATCGGCTTCCGCGGCCAAATCAACGCGGTCCTGCGATGACTCTTCCGTCGGGCTCTTCGTTAGTATTCGATCCTGCATATGGCCATGCCAGTCAAAGCACTCAGGCCAGCCCAACCAATCAAGGACCTTGGCAGGAGGGCGAGAGCACTTTTTCTAAGTGGTTAAACTCTCGCGATCCGATTTTTGGCCAGTCACCTTATCCCGCAGGCTATCCCAATCCATACGCCGTCGGCAACCCAAACAGCGTTGCCGCGGTGCCCCCCAATTACACCGGTGCCTATCCGCCGGGGCAAATGATGTCGCAAAACATGATGCCGCCATCTACCGCATCTGCTCCTTTGTCTTCTCCAACTTGGAACGACAATTCATGGTACGGAATCAAATCCACCCAGCCAAGCAGCAATGGGATGGCTCGGGTTGCAACCGAGAGGGATTCTTTCCAGGACGCCGACGAAGATGAAAGCACGCTGGACGAGTTTCGTACGCCCGAGATCCAATCGGCACTGGTAGAACTGACACAACAAGTGGCCAACCCCACCGAATCCTGGAACTTGAGTCCGCTTCGCAACCAAGCGGCTGCTTGGATCGAAAATGGACCAACGGCCATGGTTCGCGGCGAAGCAAGACTGTTGATGGAACGTATTGAACGGTTTGAATCACTGCGACAACGCACGTTGGGCATGGCTCAAGATACTTCCAACATCGCCCAGCAAGCGATTCGCGACCAATCGATGCGACTGGCCAACTCGGCCGCTCAGGGAACTGGAGTCATCACCGCCTCGGCGACACAACCGATAGGCACGCCAAATGCCATGCAACCCGGGGCAGCTCCACCTACCGAAGGGGACGCATCGGGTTGGTTGGTCCAAGTTCACACTTCCAATCCTGGCCAGCCTCAGTTTGCTTTGACCGACGACGCTGGGAATGTCATCGCCTATGTCCAATCGACAGCCAGCTTGAACCTGCGCCGCTATCTGCAACAGCCCGTCACGATTCACGGAATCCGAGGCTACTTGCCAGGCCTGGCCGCAAAACAGATTGTTGCTGAACGCGTGGTCCGGGTTCGGTAGGTGCAACCATCATGAGCCATGGTTTTGCAAAGCAAATACGCATCGGACTTCATCGCAACTTGATCCGTTTCGGGATCGACATTCGAAAGAAACGAGCCGATCGGAAAATTCTGGAACAAGTTGTCTTTGCCGAATTGTTGCGAGACAGTTCCATGCAACGAATTCTATTCGTGGGTTGCGCCTGGTACACCCTACACTACCCGCGAATTTTCAAGGACAGAGAATTCACCACGATGGAGCTCTGTCCCACCGAATCACGTTATGGCGCACCGCGACATATCTGCGATACCTGCGAGAACATCGACGAGCATTTCGACGAAGGTTCGTTGGATGCGGTTGTCTTTAACGGTGTTTATGGCTTTGGCCTGAACACCATGGACGCTCTGCAGCGGACTCACGAAGGGATCCATCGAGCCCTGCGTCCCCAAGGGTTACTGGTTTATGGTTGGAACGACACTCCTGATCGAGCCCCGTTCCCGTTTGAACAACTTCGAGGCATGGAGTTGTTTCGGCCCTATACCTTCCCGCCACTTGGGAAATCAATCGTAGAATCGGATGCTAAAAACAGACACCGATTCCATTTCTTTACCGCAGCGTAAAATGCCGCCCTCGAAATTCGAACGAGTTCGGCGACTCAAAAACGATCTTATCCCAATCACAAAACGCGTGGTTTAGCTTGGGCTCAATGCACCATAGATGGGCCGATGTTTTGTATAGCCACCGTCGGTGGTCAAAACCTCACCCATGCACCAACACTCTTCGGCCCAAAAGTACATGGTCGCTGCCGAGATATGCTTGGGTTCGGTCAAACCACCCATGGGCATTGCATCTTCGACCGCTTGCAATCGTCCCGCGCTGGTTGGATTCTGAGCTGCCATGGGGCCTCGCAGTGGCGAAGGCGCTAATCCATTCAAGATGACGCCATACTTTTCGACGAAGTGCCTCGATTGAAGCCTTAGGAAATTCAATAGGCCACCTTTGGATTCTTCGTACGCTGAACTGGCGCGTCCTTCTGCACCGACCGTTGCCGAAGTGGACAGCACGATCACACCGCGTGTACCTTTTCCAAAAGCCCCGGTCTTGACGCCGTGCTTGAGAACATTGTGTGCCCCCCATAAGTTGACTTCGCACGCTCCCATCACATCCTCCTTGGTCAGTTCTTCAGGCGGAGTTAAAGGTTTGGGCGAGATGCCAGCCGTATGCATGAAGTAGTGGATTCCAGGATGCTTTGAAAAGAAACCGCGAACGGCTTCTTCACTCGTGATGTCCACCGATTCCGCGACAACTTCGGTATCGCCCGCATTTGCGTCGGACAATCCCTTAGCAAAATCCACCAATGCCATTTTGGTGGTCCCAACCCCAATGGTTTGCGAATGGTCGATCAAAATCAGTTTTTTCGGTTTGATCCACTGCAGGACATGAGAAGCCATATGCTGACCCATCAAGCCAACACCGATAATCAGAACCGTCGATTCATCATGGTACGTTAAAGGGGCATTTGCCAAGATCAAAATTCCTAATGCGTTCGTGTTGTTGGGAAGCGGGACTCGCAGGAGACGAGGGGCTATTGTAACCGAGCCCGCCAATACGCGGCAGCACGGAATTGGATCGCAGACATATTGGCCAAGAGCATCCAGCAACGTAGGAGACTTCTCGAGCAAGGGGGGCGAGGATTGCCAATAGTTTCGCATCTGGCCAGGTTTTGTGGGGGCTTCCCTAACAGTGATAGTTCTTGGCTGCTTTTTTGGGGACGAGAGTGTTACTTTCGTGGGTTTTCGATCGCCAGGAATACAATGAAATCATCGAATTCACGCAGCACTTTTTCGAATGATTTCGGGAATCGAGTCGCGAACGCTAGCCGCGACGTATACTGATTTCAAGGAATTCAAAACGCGGCTAGCGCCCGCGGTTCAGTAAGATTACGACAAACTTGCGATATCCCCGCCGGGGGCATCCGGATCATGGAAAAAGACAACAACATCGAGAAACGCCCCTCCCCCTCCAAGCTCTTCACACGGCGACGTATGTTGACCGGAATGGCGGCCTGCGCTGCAGCTGTCTACACCGACATGCGTTTCATCGAACCAAACTGGTTGGGAGTCGGAAAACACCAAGTTCCTATCTTGCCTAACGGCGCTGAACCGATCCGGATCTTACAACTGTCCGATTTGCACGTTTCCCACGAAGTACCGCTCGACTTTATCGATGCGGCAGTCGATTTGGGCCTAAAGCAAAACCCCGATATTATTTGCCTGACGGGTGACTTTATTACCAAGCAATGGAACGAATGGAACGCCTATTCAAGAATCCTTGCTCGGCTATCCAAATCGATTCCAACCTACGCTTCGACCGGAAATCACGACGGCGGGCCGATGATGCGGACTCGCGGCGGCTTGGGAACCCCAAACTATGTTATCGGGATGCTGGAGAAGGCCGATATCCCAGTGCTTATGAACCAGCGTCAAGAGATCGCGTTGCCTGGTAAAGTACCCTTCGAACTGCTCGGCTTTGGCGATCTTTGGGAAGATGATTTTCAACCGCGAGGCCTGTTCGAAAAAAATCACGCTCGTCCCGTCCGAGTACTCATGTCGCATAACCCAGATACCAAAGATCTAATCGCAAACTCTGAATGGGAACTAATGCTTTCCGGCCACACCCATGGGGGCCAATTGATACTTCCTTGGGGCTCCTCGCCAATAGCCCCAGTCGCCGACAAACGCTTCGTTCGAGGACTCCATCATTGGAACAACCACTGGTTGCATATCACCAAAGGGGTTGGAAGCATTTGGAATCTGCGACTCAATTGCCACCCCGAAATCAGCCTGATCGAACTGACCAGCGCGGCTTAGCTTGGATGGAGGCGAAAAAGTGCCATGTCTCTTAATAGCACTTAGCAGATGTATGCACCCGTGATATTGCGTCAAAGCTAGTGCCTTTTGATTTTTGGTAACTCGATATCCCCAACACCCGCCGACGTGGGAAACGTGGTTTTTCGTACGCGTGCTCAGCACCAGCGGCACTAGTAATCGACCAACGCTTTTCGAGTACGAGTACCATTTCATTGAGTAAGAGTAGGATTGAGTGCTAAACTGCACAACTTCAAAATTTGCGCCCACGGCTCATTGAGGCACGTTCGCAAGGCGTTAGGGTGGATGTTTTTGCTGGGCGGGGCGGGATCTGTGGCTAGCTCCATTACCATCAACGACGGCCAGTTCCATTACTGAGGTTCTTACGGCTTCCACGTTCTTAAATCCCGCTTGAAAAAGCATCTTGCCATTCTCGACAATCGTTCGCTCTCGCCCTTCCGAGCACACCAACATATTCCTGCTTTGCGACAAGGCCCAACGCGTTCCCGTCGAATCGTCCCACAAGATCTTCTCAGCAATCAAAAGCTCGCCACTCAATGGGAATGCATCGAAAACACGTTGAATCAAGTGCTGCGAATGCGTTCACGATTGCCGGCGACGTAATCAAACCAAAGCCATGCATACCACTATCAGTTCGTTCATCGCATCTTCTGTTTGGAAGAAGTGTGAAAAAATAGGACCTTCAAAATCGAACCTTTGCTTCCACCGATGGGTGCCGTCCCGAACCCTGTCTTTTAAACTTCCCAGCGTCTTCCACATGATTCGGTTCGAATAGTGGATGCAAACGGTCATGCGATGTGGACTCGATTCGGTAAGGTAGGCGGATGGTCCCCAGAGTTGCGATGGCACCGAATTATATTCTTAAAGTTATAGATGCATGAAGTTAACGCGAATACACGAAAGAACGCGATGCGGCCTGTTGATTCGACATTAACCTGCAGATACGTTCTTGACACTCTGAGATGTCTATTTCGCAATGAACAGATTGTGTGTTTTTCTTCGCAATTTTCTTAATCATTTGGAGGTAATCTATGTTAATCAGCGAACGTAATCGGCGTGGTTTTACGCTGGTAGAATTGTTGGTCGTTATTTCGATTATCGGGATATTGGTCGGGTTACTACTTCCTGCGGTTCAGGCGGCACGCGAAGCTGCGCGCCGTATGCAATGCGGAAACAATCTGAAGCAGCTGGGGTTGGCAGCACATAACTTCGCAGACATGAGTCGCGGAAAATTGCCCTCGGGATGTCGCGACTACAACTTCATGACCTGGGCGTCATTCATTCTCCCATATATGGAGCAGGATAATCGCCAGGCACAAATGAGCGTATCCTATGTGCCGTTTGGTGCGACTTCGGGTACTGGCGGATTTGTCTATGATCCTAGCAATCTAACCGAAGGTGGTAGATATGATCGTAAACAGAATGTTGTAGCTTGGGGCGGAGCTATCGGCGGGGTACCTTCCTTCAATTGTCCAAGTGGTCTTCAGAACCTTTTTCGCGTCAACTCGAATGTATGGCCTAAGATTAGTTATTTGGCCTGCATTGGCCAAACCGCTGTTGGTGATGCGCAGACACGGACAGGCTCAGTGATTGCCGGCGGAACGAACTGGCGAGTATCGAACTATTATGGTTTAAAAAGGATTGGCGGGAACCCGTCGGATGTTTTGAACGAGATGGGAGCCTTGTTTGGCAACGGTGTGCCTGCAATCGGAGGAACTGCGGCTTCTCGAACACTCGCGATGTCTAAGGAACGCGGAGAAACGTTGGCTTCATGCTTGGACGGGCTCTCGAATACAGCCATGTTCTCTGAAGGACTTCAAACCGGAGATGGGCCTACTCCTCATGCAAGCTTTAGCGATTTCCGTGGCAGCGTCCGTGGCGAAAATGCTTTCTTTTCGACCTACTATGAGCCGAATACGCCCAACCCAGATGAGCTAATGGTGGCTTCCTACTGTCAGAACACCCCCATAGCACCCTGCATCGCAGAGAACGCACCAGCGGGATATGCGATTCGCATCTCAGCACGCAGTCTTCACCCAGGCGGAGTCAATATGGTCCGAGGAGATGGAAGCGTTATCTTCGTAAGCCAAACAATTGAACGCAAGGTTTGGCGTGCGACCGGTACATCCCAGGGTAGCGAGATTGCTACCACCGAATAGCGAAAGCTATTAATGAATTTCAGAAACACCCTTCATTCTTTGATAACAATGAGCCTGTTCTTGCGCTAAAAGGGTGTTTCATGAAACAAAACATGAGATCGATACCAAAATTCGGTTTTTGTAAATATTTAGAAAAGTGCATAATAAGTTTTATAGGTAAATTACATGTTGCGAGACCGAAATATACATAGACAGTTCATCACCATTTTGTACTTGTCGATTTCACTGATACTGATAGGAGGGTGTTCCGGATCCAGTAATCCAGACGGCCGCGAAAATGTTAGTGGCATAATAACACTCAACGGAAAGCCTCTTACGGGGATGTCTGGAATTCTATTTTCTCCGATAGAGGAAGGGAGCGATGGTCTTGGCCAAGGTCAAATCAACGCCGGCAAATATGCGCTGACTGGTGCCAATGCAGTCAAGCCTGGAAAGTATGTTGTTCGGATTACCAGCAGTATTGATTTCGATAAGAAGACCGGGAAACCCGCCGACAACACGATCCAGTTTGGAAGCGAAGTTCCGGTAGACGTGGTTCCGGCCGAGTTCAACAGGGAAAGTAAGATTGAATTTGAGGTCGTTGCAAACAAGGACAATGTCTTCAATTACGATATCAAAACGAACTACGTCCCAGTGATGCCGGCGAATCCAAAAACAAAGGAAGAGATCGAACTTTGAACCGAGCCAACACCTAACTTCTCCCAACTACACTTCTCCCAACTACGCAACACCGCTCTTGAACATTTCTCACCTGAGCTTTTCAGCATGAAAAAATTGGCTTTGTTGGTTTGCACATTATTGTTGCCTGCCTCGATTGTTACCGCACAGGAGATCACCTACAGCGAGATTGAAGCAGGTCTGGAATACACTCACATCCTAAAGGCTGAGGGGCCGCAGTCTATTCACGTGTTGAAAGTCAAGTTAGATCGTCCCGGTTGGAAATGGACGACAGGCCTGGGAGACGGTCGAATTTACGGATTGGCCACCACCCAAGCAATTGCTAATGCGTCTGCATCGACACTTCAGGGTCGTCTCCTTGCGGCCATCAACGGTGACTTTTTTGCAATTGCCCGGGGCAACTATCAAGGAGATCCGTCTGGCTTACAAATCATGGAGGGGGAAATTCTTAGTGCTCCGACAAATCGAGGTTGCGTTTGGTTTAATGAAGAAGGGAATCCCAACCTAGGATTGGTCGAATCAAAGCTTCGAGTCACATGGCCGGATGGCTCTAGCGAGACGCAGATCGGCTTGAACGAACGCCGAGGCGATAACCAAGCAGTCCTTTACACCCCAAGGATGGCCAATAATCCAAAGGATGTAACAAAATACGAGTACAGCACGCGCACAACCGATGGCCGAGAGCTTCTGCTCGAACCAATCGACGAAAGCGTCTGGCAACCCTTTCAAATCGGAAAAACATACAAGGCAAAAGTAGCCTTCGTCCGTGAAGGAGGCAATTCGCCGATATCCAAGAATTCAGTGATCCTTTCCATTGGCCCGAAATTGCTTTCCAGCGCGCCCGCCGTTAAGGTCGGCGAAATACTGGAAGTTAAGCTGGAGACTGAACCGGATCTAAGTGGATCTGCCAACGCCATCGGTGGAGGCGAACTGCTGTTGGTCAACGGTGAGATTGCCACGGACGGCAAATCGAAAGACCGCCATCCGCGATCGATTATCGGTTGGAACACAGAGTTCCTTTTTCTGATCGTTGTCGATGGTAGGGCACCGCAGGTCGCCATCGGAATGACATATTCGGAATTAGCTAAACTTGCCCAAGATCTCGGCTGTACGGAAGCCTTGAATCTAGATGGCGGTGGTTCTAGTACGCTGTGGGCAAATGGAAGAGTTCTCAATACGCCTTCGGATCAGACGCAACGACTGGTTGCGAATGCGTTAGTGTTAGTTGAGGTCGAAAAGTGAAAGAAGATTCGGATAGGTCCTTGTGCCATCCAATGCTCGGTTCTCGGTAAAACGTTATGGTGCGAGCCCAGTTCAACATCCTAGGAACCAGTCGAGTTGCGTTGAATACGTCGAGAAGTTGAATGTGGCTGAAATCGAATTCGACGCCCAAATGGTTGATTGAAATCGATGTTGGCATCACTTCGGGATGCCTATCTTGCAAGAGCCACCGGTCCGAAGGTGTCGCATTTAGTTTGGTCTACTATCGTGGCAACTTGCCCGCGATCTCGCGACGGGAGGGCTTACCCCGAAGTGTCGCTGGTCAGCGTTTCATTCTGAAGGCGGAGGGCGGCACATCGGCCAGTCTGCCATGAATCCCTGTGTCGCCCTCCGGGATTAGCAAATCGTTGCGCCTGTGTCCGGCGGCTCACGCCGCCGGCAGGGAAATGCCGCCCTCCGGTCTAACATGCCGCCTTCCGGGCTAGAATGCCGGTATCTGGGTTAAGATGTTGCTATCTTGGGCAGGGCGGAGACGCAGATACGAAATGGAGTGCTCGTACTCAGCACCCGCGGTACTCGTACTCGACTAATGTCTTTCGATTACGAGTATGTGTACCATTTCATTGAGTACGACTGAAAGCCAATTTGCGCAGCTTATAAACAACCGAGTTACGGCTCATAGAGGCTCGTTCGCCAGGCGTTGTTTGGAGGGATTTTTGGGTACAGGACGGGATCTGTGGCCAGCTCCACTACGGGTTGCCGGTCGGGATCTGTGGCCAGATCCACTACGGGTTGCTGGTCGGGATCTGTGGCCAGATCC
>JAIYDN010000098.1 GCA_027487485.1 Planctomycetaceae bacterium
CCGCAGTTGGCGTAGCCTCCCCAGATGTAGAAGCAACGACCTGGCAGTAAGACTCGGGCAATGTTTCCAAACCAATCATCAAGCAGCTTGTCGAACGCCTCGTCGCTGACGAAGTCATTTGCGAGCGGTCGATCTTTTGGACGAAGCTTCTTGTGAGTCGCTGCGTGTTTTGGTTTACCCGTTTCGTGATCGACACCAAACGATGCGGCGTTGCCTTGTCCTTGCTTCAGCCTGCCAGATGCTGCATCGTTCGAGAACGAAGACAAACCCGCAGCGATCGCGTTATTCGATCGAGGCTCCACTTTGACGTTGTAGGGAGGATCTGTGTTGCACAAATGGATCACAGCGCCCCCCAGAAGACGATCCAGGTCTGCCGGCGAGGATGAGTCCCCACAGAGCAACCGATGGTTACCGAGGATCCAAAGATCACCTTGCTGCGTCACCGCTTCGTCTGGTGGCTCTGGGATTTCATCCGGATCGGTCAAACCTTCGTTGACGCCGGTATCCATCAGCTTCGCAAGTTCCTCAGCGTTGAATCCGAGGAGCCCGAGATCGTAGTTCGCTTCCTGCAATTCAGACAGTTCGATCGGCAACAAGTCATAATTCCATTCCGCGATCTCGGCGGTTTTGTTGTCGGCGATGCGGTACGCACGCACCTGATCGGGAGATAGATGCGAAGCGACGACAACCGGAACTTGTTCGAGTCCAAGCTTTAGAGCGGCCTTCAATCGCGTATGGCCGACAATAATGACACCCTCACCGTCGACGACGATAGGCTGGGCGAAACCAAATTCCTTGATTGATGCGGCTACAGAATCGACCGCAGCATCGTTTACGCGTGGGTTATTTGGATAAGGTCGAATAGAATTTATTGATCGCAATTCGATTAGCATTGTCTTTCTTCCTTTTGGTGATAAATGGAACTAGTAAAAATCGCAGCGTTGTTCGTGTTCACTGCAATCGCAGAAATCGTTGGCTGCTACTTGCCCTATCTCTGGCTGCGGCAGGGTAAATCGGTTTGGCTGCTCATTCCGTCGGCCCTCAGCTTGGCAGTATTCGCATGGCTTCTCAGCCTTCATCCGACAGCTGCGGGGCGCGTGTATGCCGCCTATGGAGGCGTTTACATTGGCGTTGCACTCGTTTGGCTGTGGGTCGTCGACGGCATCAAACCAAGTGTTTTCGACTGGATTGGTGTCTCACTCTGTCTCGCAGGGATGTTGGTGATCATGTTGGGACCTCGTGGTTAGGCGGACAAAACAAACAAACTGTGTCTAATCGCGCGGCTGTTCCCGCGGCCCAAGAACGCGGTGGTTTTTGGGGGAGGACCCATCCGTTGGGGGCTTGCGAGTGCCATAGTGGCAGACGCGTTGTGGGGGCCACTGTTGGCCCACTGACGCGTTCTGTCGTGAACTGGGCGTTGCACTCGAATGCGGTGCAACGGTTGCGACGTGCGCTAACGTGTGCGATGACTTGCGTTCTCGATTGGTTGCTCATGCGCAGCCTCGGATGATGTTGCCTGCTGCCTTCCAGAGTTCGTGGACATTGGTTGGCACCCAGTTCCGGACGTTCTCGACACCATCGCCGGCACCATGACCCATCTCCCAATAGGTCACGTCGGGATTGATCCCGAATGCGGCTGATGCATCAGCGGGGATGGATTCAATCTCACCGGTTGGTTTCCAGCACTCGCCGTATGCGAAGTCCGTGCAACGATGACCAGCAAACGCCGCGATGTCGTCGAAGGGTTGCACATCGATCAAAAGCACATGGGTGTCAGAGCACTCGATGTGACCGCATGGAAACTCCACACGGAAGGTTGGCGTCCAACCGACGAGGTCGATCGGCTGATAGTCCCACTTCCATTTCGCTTGATCGAAGAAGCACGCCCATTGGGCTTCCAGACGGGAACGAAACTGGACGCCGTTGTAGACGGTGGGGCGAGACTCAAATGCGTGATTCATAGCGAGGGTGCCTTTCGATTTTTGAGCGGTTGAAAACGGTGGTTTGGTTGGCTTGCAGACGTTGCAGACGTTGCGGACGTGTTTCCCTATACGATCTACATACGGGGAAAAACACGTTGTTTACCCTCCCAATAACTAACTGGGGATAAACGTCTGAAACGTCTGCAACGTCTGCTTCCACCAATGAAATTGCAGGATGAAATTTGCAGACGTTTGGAAATCTTTATGTCTGCAAAACGTCCGAAACGTCTGCAGGCCAAAGTCATGACTCCGACGTGGAAGCTGCCAAAGCGATACAAACGACCGGCAGTATTTGCATTTGTGATATTGATCATGAAAACAGCTCCATTTCTGCAGACGTTGCAGACGTGTGATTCTCGACGTCTGCATGTCCAGAGCGTTCACTTTGCGACGACTCTAGAAAGACCTGATACTGGGTGTGTCGCCCGCCGGAGATTCGTTTGAATACTGCGTAGGTGCCGTCATCGAGGCAGAAGCGCTCGCCGACGAAGCGGCCTGCGAGTTTGCCCATGCGCGTGGTTTGAGATCGTGGAGTCCCGTCGCCAAGTTCGGATTGAAGCACAAAGTTTTTGTTTGCGAGGTCAGTTAACTCAGAGCCCGACCAGATCCCTTGAGGATGCTTTGCGAGCGCCGTGACGAGCTCTTCGAACTCGCGGCGAGTGTCATCCATCTCACTGGCTGCATCCTCGGCATTGGCCATGAAGTCCGGTTCACCATTGGCTACAAGAATTCCGCCAATGATGTTGCCCCAGCCCTTCTTGTTGAACCGTGTTTGAATCTTGGCTAGGGGCATGCCGCTGGCTTTCCAGCGTTCGACCATGTTTACCAGCTCACCCAGCAGCTGCAGTCGATGCGTTTGAACGTACGCCTCTGGATCGTCCATCGAAAAGGATCGCTTCGTTGGATCGCCCTCGTGATGCAAATTGATGACCACGCAGCGAGTGATAAGGTCGCGACTCACATCGGGCGAATTGGCGGTGATGCAAAATAGATGAGAATTCTCGGCTCGGATCTCTTGCGAGAAGCCAAGCAACCGAAAGGATAGAATCGGATCGGTAATCGACCGCTCGAGGCAAGCAGAGTCGATCTTTGGATTGCGGCCTCGGGCCTTGGCGTTATCGATGATGATTGTCGTTACGCCACGCCTGACGATTGTTCCCAGACGCTTCTCGAACTCTTCGTCGTTCGCGTTGTACGATGCTGTTTCCACATGATGACCATCCCGAAGGATTGCCAAGATCTGCGCAAGAACCGATTTGCCAAGCTCCGGTTGATTCCCATTGAACAGCGCAGCAGGCTTGGAGCCGATGAAACGTGAGACAAGCAGACCCGTTAGCAGGATTCCGATGTAATTGGTCCGATCGGCCGGCTTCCGCCAACAGAAGTCTCGCAACAACGCGTCGAGATGCTTCGTCCCTTCAACAGGCTCGATGTGAGGACCAGCGTAGAAGAAACCGGACTGGGGATCGAAACCCGGGCTGACCAACCGCCAGTCTTCAGTGTAGATCGGATTGTGGCTAAACAGTCGAATTGCGGGCAACCGTTCACGCTGGCCGACGTTGTTCAGCCATGTGTTCGCATACGACGTTGGCAACGGCTTGTACTCGCCTCCATCTTCATTGACGAAGTAGAACTCGACGTGTTGATTGAGCAGTCCTGTCAATTCCGCAGATGAGAGCACAGGCGAGATCGATTGCTCTCGCACGACAACCAATTGCTCCACCCGATTAAAACAAGAGCCAGTGGCAAGCAATCGATCGGTGATCTGGCCCATGGTTGAGGCGACAGGCGTTGATCGCGAGTCGATCGTAATGGTTCGTCTTTCTTCCGACTCCTCTACCTGTTGGTCACCGGAAGGGGCAGCTACCGCTGGGCTCTCATTTGGCAAACGCTTTTGCAAGCGATCGCACAAAGTAGCCCGCACATCGTACTCGCCACTTTCCCAGGTTAAGTCGAAATAACGGCGACCTTGTTCTGCGAACTTGCCGACAGATTGCAACCGTGTCCAAACTTCATCCTTCGCGACTCCATTTCGAATCGCATAGCAGCAGACTGCGAAGTCAGCCTCAGAGCGAGTACCATCCGGAGCGATCGTGCAAGCGGCGATAAGCTCGGAAAGCTTGTCGGACTTACCAGCCGATAGCTTTCGCACCGCCGGTAATGGCATCGCCTCAATTTGCTGCTGGCGTTTGGTGGCTTCACATGACTTTGCGAAATTCTTGAAGACATCAAGGGAATAACGTCGGTTGGTATCGCATTCGATCAACTCTGCCTTGACTGGTTCGCGCCCATTGCGTTGATCTTTTCGATTCAGTGTGCCCGGCAGTCGTAGCAACCGAGTGAGGTCAGTTGTATGGTCAGCGTTGATCGCTGCTGCGATGCCCATCAGTAGGTCTTGGGCCTGCAGCGCTTTCGGGCTTGTTTTGGTCAAATGCTGGCGATGATCTAAGAAAACGCGATCTTTGCCATCAAGGATAAATCGCCTTGGTTTTTTACGTCCGTCGCTTCCAATTGACCATTCCGTTTCGACGGGTGGTGGATCGCCAACATCGTCGATCAGCAGTGGGCGATCCAAACGCCAATACAGATGCACGCCGTTGCCGCTATTGACGATAGCAGTGGGCGCAGGGATCACCTGTGAATTGCAACGTTCAATAGCTTGAGCAACATTGCATCCATCGAGATCAGCCCAGAGACATCGGACAATACGAATCTGCCAAGCCAGGTCGTACCGCCCTTTATTGCCAACACGTGGACAGACCCCGAAAAACAAGTTCGTACGTTCAGACTCGGAACTTGATTCTAGCCGAGCCAGCGTTTGTTCGAGTGTCGTCGCCTTGGCGGGTCGGTAGCATACGTTGCTATAGTCGACGCGGCTGCGTTTCCGTCCACCTTCAGTCCACGCTTCCACAGGACGAAAGAGAATAAGGTCTGACGGCTCGAAAAGAGTCGTCAGTAGAGTGATAGCTGGGTGATTCAAGCTGGGCCACCTTTATTTGGTTCCTCACCCAACGGCAGACACACTCCCATTGCTTTCAAAACTCGTGAACCGTGTTCAGTCTCACACAATTTGACCACCGGCTCGGTTTCGTCTGCCAAAGATGCGAGTTGCGCCCATGTGACGCTTTTCCATTTGCGGCAGCGATATGCGCGGACGGCGATTCCCGAATCATCGAAACGGACAATGAGATTGAGACTTGGCAAATGCCGAATAATGGGGCGACTGAAACGGGTGAGTTGCGACATGGCTAGGCGATCTCCATTGCGGGAGAAAGCGTCTGTGATTCGGCGTCATCGATCTGCACTTTGATGTTGCCCTTCGGTTTGGATTCATGCTTGATCGACAGAAGCCAAACGACCTGGGAGTCGTCCCAGAACACGCCGGCATGTTGCAGGGCATCAATCACTGCCTTTTGAACGTTGTCACAATCGCGACGACGATCATCGGGCGGTGCAATGTCGATGCGAATCGCAATTAGTCCCATCAGCGGCTTGATACCTTTGGCGATCGCAATACGGCGAACTTGGTGCCGATAGGTGCGTGCATCCTTGGAGAGGACGGGACGCCCCTGGTAATAGCTGAAGTAATGATTGACACTCGGCGGATATGGCAACGCCAACTCGATCATGGCAGTCTCTTTCCTTTCAGTGACCTCGGGACAAGAGCATGCCGATGATCTGTACAACGAATAGCAGGGAGACTGCGATCAATAGGAATCGAAGCATCCATATGCAGATGACAAGAACAATCAACGACATCCAAATCGCCTCAGTGGGAAATCGAAACAAAGAAAGCCGGGACGGAGCGAATGGCCCATTAAAACCGACTCATTCGCTTGTTCCGTCCCAGCCGCACCCGTGCGAACTCAAGCGCCAAACGATCAGAACGGCATGTCCGGTGATGATGGAACTTCACCGTTCGAAGTGGCCGCGAGACGAATGCGTCGATTGAAGTAGACGTTGGTGTAGTCACCGCGAGTCCGCTTCGTGACTTCCAAGGTCACATCGAGCAGTTCCTCAAGTCGCCCGGACAGTTCGCTGAATTTGGAAAGCTCCAGACCCAACGTCTTCAGATCGCCTTTCACATAAGGGATCGATGCTTGTGTGATGACCGAGTTCTTGAAGATGTGACGGCCGGCATGTGAGCCAGACAGCACTTCCAAATCGAACTTGACCATCGGGTCGCCTTTTTGACTACTCTCAAGTTTCACTGACTCGATGCGAGCCTGATACTTGCCGTCGGGGACCTCGTCATACTCTGGTGCTTCCGCGGTTGCGAAATCATCATCGAACG
>JAIYDN010000037.1 GCA_027487485.1 Planctomycetaceae bacterium
AGCGAGATGCGATTTGCCAGCTCCATCGCGAAGGGGACCATCTGGCTTTGGTATTCAGACGCAGTCAATTTCTTCCTCCGGTTGGAGGAGTCGCATGACCACAGCCGCTCAGACCATTACCAGAAATGCGCCGGAGACCGACTCGCGGAAACGCAGGTAACGGTCAGTCGGGCGATTCACGTCCTCTCAACCGAGGACCAGCCGCGACAAGTCGTGTCGCATCGCGACAGAACGTGTCGCAACTTGGAAAACCCAAAAAATGCCTGCGTTTTCTGCAAATCCGAGTTTCTCCCGGAAGGGTTGATTGGGTCCTATTCGCGTTTCTTCTCAGAGCCGCCTGACCGAGGTAGGATGGTCAAGTAGAAACTTCATTGGGAGACACAAAATGACGCAAAACGATCTACTGGCGGCCATTGAGGCCTTACCCAACAAACTTCAGTTCATTTTGGCGATGTCAGTGCTCGATCGCTTGGCGGCAGAAGGCCCATTGCCCGTATCTGAGCAGCTCAAGACGGAATTCTTGCGGCTTG
The DNA here is from genome assembly GCA_027487485.1 of Planctomycetaceae bacterium. Lineage (GTDB taxonomy): Bacteria > Planctomycetota > Planctomycetia > Pirellulales > Pirellulaceae > JBKCUI01. The sequence goes on from JAIYDN010000037.1 coordinate 531, forward strand.
AGCAAGCGTTCTTCACTGATCCAGACAAGGGAGAAGGATGGCGTTACGAATCAGACCGATTGAACATCAAGGAGATTGAAGTGGAAATTGTCGACGAGACTTTCGTTCCATCTGAAAAAGATGCTGAAAAGGCCAGGTCTTTCAGCCAAGCACTTGCCCGTGGAATTTTGCCAGATTCGCAAGTCATGTTGCAGCGTGAGGGCAACGTTGAGGCTGTAGAGATTCCGCATGCCGTGGTCACCGTGCTGACCAAAGTCCTCTCGGTGATTTCAGAAGGGAAGCCGTTTAAGTTGATGTCGATGGACGAGGAGCTAACGAATCAACAAGCAGCAGACATACTGAATGTTTCGAAATCCTATTTGGATCAAGTGCTCGACTCGGGTGACATCTGCCATCGCAAAGTTGGTCAGAATCGGCTTATCAAACTTATTGATTTGCTCGAGTACAAGAAGCGGCAGGAACGTTGTAGCAAAGATGCGCTTCAGGAATTGGCTGATGAAGCTCAAGAACTAAACCTGGGATACTAAACTCTCGCTAAGCAAATGCTGAGTGATATTGGCGGTATTCAACCGAACCAGCCTGACAGCACTCCACGAATGGTTGCTGCGTCGCCAGGTTGCCATTTCGCACCGAGCTCTAGAACAACAGGGATCGGGTTGTCTGCAAAGTCGTTCCGCCAGCACTGCTTCGCTGCATCGAATGCGTCAGTTCCGTTAAGAGACTCGACCACTTCACTTGCACGATCACGCTCTTCCATCGTCATCATGGCAATGACGCGGTACACATCTTGAGCATGCTTGGCGGCCTGCAAACGATTGAACTCCCGAGATCCTTCTTCACGCGCTAGATCCTGCGATGAGACCCAACGATCGCGGGTCGCTGTCAGCTTCATCACACTCCAAGTGACGGGGTTCGGGACGACTAACTTGACATCATCTAGTGAAAACTGAAATGGATGCAGCTCTGATCCAACTGCTTCTGGATTGGTCCGGCCGTGAACGCCTTGTTCGCCCAGCGATGGTTTGTGCTTAACGCGTTTGTCCGTCGCAGTAATTCCATCCAAGTCGGGATCTGGTCGTTGAGCATGCATTTCGACAACGATCAACTGATCTCCCGAAAATCGTTTGAGAAACTTCCAACGTTGTTCAGACTCGCGATCACTGGCTTCGAAGCCATTCTGAGTCAGGGCAGAGACGACAGACTTCTGATGGCTCGCATCCTTGATCAGATCAAGTCCGAGAACCAGGTCAACGTCTTTCGTAACGCGTGGTGTCGCATCAAGCCAGTTTGGGATCGGTACCACGGTGGGCAAGCTTGCGGAGCTTGATAGCCAGCGCTGCTTGAGAAATAGACCGTATCCGCCAGCGACGAGGATGTTGGTTGAAGAAGCAGAAACGAGATCTCGCCAAAGCGGCTGAAAGTGCGGCCACAATAGATCATCCATGATTACAACTACGCCTTCGATGCTTTGATGATGGACTGATACAGATCCTTGGCCGTTTCGCGTTGACGCGCGTCGCCTGCATTAAGCTCAAGCCAAGTCTGAATTCGACTGGCATAGCGAACCCCATCTTCGTCTTGCTCGTTTGCAAAGAACGCTGCATCGTCTTGCGTTTCAATAAGTACGATATCCGCGAAGCTGGGGACGCTCTCAGGCGTCAACGAAAGCAGCGATTCAGCTAACTTCAAGTCGCTAACGACCACCTTCATTGGTCCGCCTTGAGCGATGGTGCAATAGCGTGTCGCCGAGGACTCGCCGGTAAGTGACCAAGCTAGTCTTGTTGAGTTCGATAATTCGCTTAGCTTCAGTGGTCCTTTTGAACTTCGATAGAAGCGATTTCGACCAGATGGATTCAATCGCCAGTTCTTGCCCAGTTGATCCAGCATCCGAATGGGATCGGCGAGGCGGATTGTGTTCCCATCCTTGAGCACAAGCAACTCTTCAGCGTATGCGGAGACTGTTTTGGAAACTTGAGAAAGCGAAGGTCCCTTTAGCTGCGCATGATTCTCGATCGCTTCAGTCAATTCGCTCAGTGTTTCCCAGTTGGGCTTTTCGATCAGCATCCGCGCAACTAGCCCTGACCGACCACGAAAGGGATTCGCGACTGGTCGTGAATCGGGATAGAGATTTGGCTGACCTGTGCGTACGACGCAGATGCGATTGGGAACGTAGACAATACCATTGCCACATAAATCGATTCCGCTGACAGCCATGCTCTCAAGTTCTGCTAATCGATCCGGTGACAAATACGGAAGAAAGATCAACGGATGACATCCCAGTCGCTTGGCGTTGTCTGCGGCTTGCTGAGTGGCTTGTCGAAAATCTTTCTTTGTAGATTGAGTCTTGCACTCAACGGTGAATCGTTCGATATCAGCGGCACCGTTGAACGCTACCTCAAGTAGTGCGTCGATCGCTCGATCAAACTCGAAACTAGCGTGACGGATGACCAGCGGCTGCAGCAATGGCTCACCGGAATGCAGCCGATCAAGCATCAACTGCGGATCGATTTTCGTGTTTTCGTCCATTTTCTCTCTCGGGAAAAGTGCCTTATACACGAAAACATAGCCTGTTTTCGCGAAAAAGCAAGTTTTCCCAGACGGGAAAACTAACCAAAACGCGAAAACAGATCGTTTGTTCCGGCGATCAATACGCGTTTTCATCTCGATGTCAAAACAACCAGTCGATGACGACGTCAGGGCTGTAGCTGACCTCGAGCCCGAGATTGACGGACTTTTGGAGATGTAGTCCCATTTCGGGATGCACCTTCTCAATAGCTTCGATGGCTCGGGAGATTGCCTTGCAAACTGTCTTCCGCGAACGCTCGGCGTCGAACTTCTGGCGAACGCGTCCACCAAGGCCTTGGGCCGATTTGATCTGGTCCAGAATGGCCTGGCGTTCATCGCCAAGCTTTTCCTGACGCGCTGGATCGTTGAAGCTTGTCGCTTCCTCAAGTTCTTCTTCGATCTCTCGCAAGCGATCGTGGTAGCCTTTGAGAGCTTGCATGTCGACCATTTCGCCGATTGAACCGGTCGACGTCTCCTCGGCCAAACCAGAGTGCAACGATTCAAGGTGCGTACAACGAAACGCAACGTTGGGCTTGGCGAGCAACTGTTCGATGTACCAAGTGCCGTTCGTTTCA
>JAIYDN010000029.1 GCA_027487485.1 Planctomycetaceae bacterium
GCCCAACGACAGCAAGCCCAACGACAGCAAGCCCAACGACAGCAAGCCCAACGACAGCAAGCCCAACGACAGCAAGCCCAACGACAGCAAGCCCAACGACAGCAAGCCTAGCGACTCCTCCAGTGAATCTTCGGACTCGAAAGAACCGCCGAAGCCTGAGTCACGCGAAGAACGGGCCAAGAAGCGAGTGGAAGCAGCCAAACAACGCATGCAAAACGCAGAAGACAAGTTAAAGCAAGAGAATCGCGAGGAAGCGGTACAAGAGCAGCGAGAAGCAGAAAACGAACTGCGAGAAGCCATCGAAGAGCTGGAGAAGATTCTGCGTCAATTGCGAGAAGAGGAGATTGAACGGTCCTTGGCCGATGTGGAAACGCGGTTGCGAAAAATGCTGGAATTGCAGAAAGCCGTGCGCGAAGAAACGGAGCGACTCGGGAATTTGACTGGAGATTTAAAAGATCGCACGCTTGAAATTCAAGCGAACAAACTGTCGATCGAACAATCCAAAGTGGTGATGGAAGGCCAGCGGGCTTTGCTACTGTTGCAAGACGAAGGATCTAGCACTGCCTTTCCGGAAGCCCTTGAGCAAGTGAACAGTGACGCTCAGTTGGTGGTTAAGCGGTTGACTCAGGCAAACGTATCGATGAATACCAAAGCCATTGAAGATGAAGTTATTGGTGCAGTGGAAGAGATGCTGGAATCGCTTCAGCAGGTCCAAAAGAAACGCGACGATAAGAAGAAGCGGCAAAATCAACAGCAACAACAGCAATCCGGCTCGGAAGAGGAGGAGCCTCTGGTCGATTCTATTTCTGAACTGAGGCTGCTGAAAACGCTGCAGCTTCGCGTCAATCGACGGACGCAATCGCTTTCGAAAGAAACCAACAACCCCGACGACAGTGTTGGACAAGTGGGAGACCCAAGCTTGCTTGGGGAACTGCAAGATCTGGCAGAACGCCAGGAGAAGATCCACGAAGTGACTCGAGATATTCTTCTGAAGGCCGCTAAAGAGTAGAGGGATCGTCTTGAACGCCATCGTTCTTGTTACAGGCCACGGAGGGTTCCTTGGCCGAGCTATTTGCAAAGAACTGATTAGCAAGGGCTATGAAGTTCGAGGTCTCGCGAGAAATCGATATCCGGAACTGGAGGAACTTGGAGTCAAGTCCTTACAGGCCTCTGCTGTGGATGTAGGTGCATGCGAAGAGGCCAGCCGCGGCGTAGACGCGGTGATTCATACCGCCGCGCTTGCAGGAGTCTGGGGACCAGCCAAGCCATTTGAACTGGCGAATGTAGTGGCGACCGACAACCTTCTTCAGTCGAGTTTGCGAAACGGGGTAAAAGCGTTTGTATTTACCAGTTCACCATCCGTCACCTTTGGCGGAATGCCTCAATGCAACATCGACGAAAGCGCACCTTATCCGGATCGTTGGTTATGCCATTATCCACGCACTAAAGCCATCGCAGAGAAGCAAGTTTTAGAAGCGAACCGTGTTGGCCATTTCTCGACTTGTGCGCTTCGCCCCCATTTGATTTGGGGAGTGGGAGATCCGCATCTGATTCCCAGAGTCATCGACCGTTGTCGAAGTGGAAAGCTACGGCGTGTGGGCGACGGCAAAAACCTAATCGATACGGTGCATGTGGATTTTGCCGCAATCGCGCATCGTTTGGCCTTAGAACGGATGTTGCAGCACGATCGGCATGCGGCGGGAAAAGCGTATTTCATCACAGACGGTAGTCCGATTGAATGCTGGGAATGGATCACCGACATTTTAGAATCGGCGGGCATGAAGCCGCCCCAGAAAAGGATTAGCTTTGCCGCAGCCTATCGGATCGGGGCGATTTTGGAACTGATGTATCGGCTGGCCGGCTCCAAAAAGGAACCGCCGATGACTCGGTTCGTCGCCGCCCAGCTGGGCGTGGATCACTATTTCAACATTACGGCCGCGCGGACAAATCTAGGGTACGAGCCGATGAACAATCGAGCTGAGCAATTTGCCAAGCTTCGATCATTTGCTTCCCCCTAATCTTCGGGCGCATGATCTCGGGACGCACGGAAGTCGCTGCTTTCGGTCGCCATGGCACTTCTTTTCGATTAGAATTCAATTCGAGTTTTGTCCGTCGTTTCCTCTAATGTAACCGAAACCCAATGAATATGCTCCGAAACAATCGACGCGAGTTCCTCGGCACCACTCTTACTGCGGCAACCGCTGCGGGAATTGCACAAGGTGGGTTCTTCAGTTCTTCCACGTACGGTAAAGAAAACAAGAAGCTGGGGGTCGCTCTGGTCGGTCTTGGCAGCCTTAGCACCAACCAGATTGCCCCCGGATTATTGAACTCCGCCCATTGCAAGTTAACAGCCATTGTTACGGGAACTCCCGAAAAGGAGAAAAAGTGGGCGGACAAATATGGAATCCAGCCCGATCATATCTACAACTACCAAAGCTTCGACAAAATCGCATCCGACGATTCTGTCGACATCGTCTACATTGTCCTTCCCAATAGCATGCATGCGGAATTTACTATCCGAGCAGCGAAGGCAGGCAAGCATGTGCTTTGCGAAAAACCGATGGCCAACAGCGCCGCTGACTGCCGCGCGATGATCGATGCATGCAAAGCTGCAGACCGCAAGCTTGCAATCGGTTATCGCTGCCAATTTGAACCGCATCATATGAAGAGCATGCAGATTGCGCGCAGCAAAGAACTCGGAGCAATCAAAATGATTGAAGCGGGTTTTGGCTTTACCATTGGCGATCCAAAGCAATGGCGCCTCCGTAAGGAACTTGCAGGTGGTGGTGCATTGATGGACGTCGGAATCTACGCGCTCCAATCGTGTCGTTATCTTCTGGGTGAAGAACCTAAGATGATCACAGCACAAGAAACCAAAACCGATGCAGCTAAGTTTGCGGAAGTGGACGAATCGATCACGTGGCTTATGCAGTTCCCTTCAGGGGTCCTTGCTTATTGCAGCACTAGCTACAACTTCAATGGCCTCAATCGCTTTCAAGCCTTTACCGACAAGGGATTTATTCGGATGGACCCAGCGTTCGGATATTCCGACGTACGGTTGGAAACGTCGAAGGGCAAGATCGAGCTCCAAGCGCAAGATCAATTCGCCACGGAGATGGACAACTTCGCGAAGTGCATTTTGGAAGATCAGACTTCCAAAGTTTCGAGCGAAGAAGGTCTCAAGGATCTGCTCGCTATCGAAGCAATCTACAAGTCGATCGCAACGCGAACGACCGTTGCTGTCGAATCCTAAATCTTCTGGTATCGCTTCCATCATGAACATTCGCAAATCGTTAGAAGAATCGAATGCCCAGTCAGCTCCGCTGGCGTCGGAACATCGCGATCAGATTTTGCGAATGAGTCCCGAGCAAGCGATACGCAATGATGCCGACCCCGAGGTGCAATTGTTCCCAACCGTCGGATACCGATTGCGTGGCGATTCTTTATGGCGAATCCAAATTCAAGGGCGTATATCCCAAGCTTCCCCAGCATCGCTTGGGAAGCGAATCATGTTGCGAGGATTGATTCGGGCCTTGAACGTGCCTGCCGACGTGGCGCAAGGGGATCTGTTTCAAAATCGAGTACGAGGTTTTTTAGCAGCCCCGATCGCGGGGGCTCGGATTCAAATCGAACTTGCGGGTCAGCACTATGTTTTGCCGCGAAAGTCCAAATCAAGCGGGCTTTTTCAATGCAAATTGGACCTGACCGATAAGCAACTCGAGCGTTTTAAAAGGTACGGCGTCGTCAAATTCCAAGACGCATCCGGCCCAAGTCAAGATGCGAATCAAATGGAGGTGCTCCAAAAATGGGACGTGGGTTTGGGCGGGCAAGCCAGCAGCCAAGTTTTTCTCGCGGAACGATCTGGCGTTAGCGTTGTTACCGACATCGATGATACGATCAAGTTGACCGAAGTGAACAGCCGACGCCGAATGCTACAACGTACTTTTTCAGAACCCTTCGAGCCGATCGAAGGCATGGCGAACGTTTACCAACGATGGGCCGAACAAGGTGCCTTGTTTCATTATGTCAGCAGTAGCCCATGGCAGATTTATGACGCCTTGAACCAATTCCTTGTGGACAACGCGTTTCCACCGGGCAGCATGCACCTGAAGTGGTTCCGATTGCGTGACGAACTGTTTAAAAGATGGCAGCTTCTGCGTCGAAAGAGCAAGGGCGGGGTTATCCGAACGCTGATTCGGCGACTTCCGCAGCGTTCCTTCATTCTTGTCGGCGATAGCGGCGAGCGGGACCCAGAGATTTATGCCAAGCTGGCCTCCAAGTTCCCAAGACAGGTTGCCAGAATTTGCATTCGCCAAATTCAAGCCAATCCGTTGGATCCAGAGCGACTCAATAAGCTGTATCGCCGGTATGGCATGACCGTTCCCATTCAGGTATTTTCATCACCCAGTCAATTGGGCGAGCTGGTAACGACCTAGCCCAATACTTCCTAGACCATCACTTCGCGCAAGGCTCTTAAGCCGCGTTTCAGAAGACCCGCTACGGCCATCTCCGATTTTCCTGTGCGATCGGAGATTGACTTGAGCGACATGCCCTCGAGATACCGCATGCGAATCGCTTCGCGCTGCGTTTCGGGAATTTTGTCCAAGCACGAAGCCAAAACAACAGCCGCTTCATCCCGCATCAAGCGTTGGCTGGGCGACGATGACTCCGATGGAATCAAATCCGCCATCCCTAACGAACTACCACCCGACTCCGAAGCGACGCGAAGCACCACTTCCTTGCGTGCAGATCGCTTCTGGGTAACAAGGTGTTCTTGGTGTGCCGTAGCAACATTGTTTCGGAGAATGTTGGCCAGCCAAGCCAAAAGGGACTCGATCGATTCCCCGCGAAACTGGGGAAAATCACGGGATGCCTCCAAGTAGGTAGTTTGCACAACGTCTGCCGAGTCCATACGGCCCTGAAGTCGATCGTCCAGCATGCGTTGAGCGATAACATTCAGGTAAGGGCGGAACCGATTGAGCAGTTCGCCTTTGGCTTTCTCGTCCCCTTGCTTGGCTTGGTCAAGAATTTGTTGCGAATCAAAAAGCACCTGGAGACCTCGTCGTGGTTAAGCCTACTTGCTAGCCATCATCTTTTGAATTTCTTGCAAAGACGTGTCGCCGATTGCACAGGCAAGAATGCCTTCCTCTTGGAAGCCTAGGTGCCCTTTCTTCTTGGCGAACTTTCTGATTTCATCAGGTGTTCCGGCATACTTGAGGATGGCTTTTTTCATCTCGTCGTCGATGATCAGCAATTCAAAAATCGCCATCCGCCCAAAGTAACCTCGGCCATTGCATTTCTTACAGATTTCGATCTCAATCGGGTTCCCTTTCGCATCCACGCGTTCTTCCGGTGGTGGAGGGAACGTCGGCTGGAATAGCTTTTGAACTCGACCCGCTGGGATTCCAAGCTTCTGAAGCAGTTGGGGAGTTGGTTGGAACGGCTGTTTGCAATTGGAGCATAAGCGACGAACCAAGCGTTGATTGATCACGCCTGTCAGCAGCTTGACGAGATCTTTGGCTTCCGAACGATACGTCCCCAGTAACTTGATCACAGCGTCCACCGCGTCGGCTGCAACCATACGAGTGATAGCGTGCTTGCTTTGCTTGGAAACTTGGTCGATGGTCCGTTCCGCAATGTAGGAATTGATCAGGCTGGGCATGACCAGAACGTCCGGCTGCTTAAGCAAGATCTTTTCGTACGCTGCTTCGGGGGCGTCGCCGACACCTGGAACAAAGAAGTTCTGGGTTACATTGATGATCTCAGGATCTGCATCCGCTTTGTTTTCGAGCGATACGAAATCGCGGACATACTTATCAGCCGCCTCCAAAGTGATTCGCCAAGTGGTAGGTAAGCCTTGTCCGGCAGGCCCGCTGACAAGAACAATTCCTTGGTTGCCGTTCAGCAAGCCACGGAAGGTTGTTACCATCGCCTCGCGCATACCCAGGTCGGTGAGAGTCTTCAGCGTTGGCTTTTTGGTATCGATCGATATCAGGACTCGTTCGCCGGACGGGACCCCTGCACTCATGAACGAAACGACCCAATCGGTGTCTTTGAAGTTGGTCGCAAATTTTGCTTCCTGTTTGGCTTTGCGCTCCACTGGGTTTAGCCCCAGCATCTTCTTCATAACCACCAGAGCTGCATCCCCTGTGGGGCGGTCCAGTGGAGGCAGGCCTTCCCAGTTCCCGTCGATTCGATAACGCACCACAGCACCTTGCGCTGAAAAATCCATCAGGATTCGATCAGCGCGTCCGCCTATCGCGTTAGCCAGAAGAATAATCGCCGTCGGGTAGCCTGGCAGTTGTCGGGACGCAATCATCAATCCCTGCGCCTCATCCTTCCCGATCCCGATTGTCTTTACTTCCAGCGGTGGAAGGACAACGTTCTCGGCTCCAACTTGAGGTGCGTTCTCAGACGCAGCTGGCTTTGCTTTCTTTTTTCCAAACATTTACTGAAAAGAATCTTGGTTGAGTCAGGCTCTTCAAGCAGCTTGACGAGGAGGTTTCAAAGTATGAGAACGAACGGGTGATGTTGCGAATTCTGATCGAGTGCCCTGCGAACGAAAACTGCTAGATAATACCAGGCTGACTGACGTTGATGCCCTTGAGAGCCATCTTCAATGCATCGGGGTTAGGCGCCACTTCGAAAGCCGTCGGGCGATCGATCAGGCCATCGTCAATCAATTGCTTGAGACTCATCGTAAAGTCTTGCATTCCGTCTTGAGCTCCAATGCGGATAGCGTCCGACAGCTTTTGGTCTTTGCCTTCCAGGATCAGTTTTCGAATCATTGGGCTAAAGGTCATGATCTCGCAAGTGGGAACTCGGCTGACCCCCTCCTTAATGGAGGGCAGGAGTTTTTGTGCCACGATCCCTTTCATGTTAAAGGCCATCGCGTTTCGAATCGCATTGTGCAATTCTTCCGGGAACAAGTCCAGAATACGTCCAATGGTGGAGGGGGCCGTCGACGCGTGAATGGTACCGAAAACCAAGTGCCCTGTTTCAGCGGCATGAATGGCCGTCATAAATGTTTCTTGATCGCGCATTTCACCGACAAGGATGATGTCTGGATCTTCCCGAACCGCGTGCTTCATTGCGATTTCGAAATTCTTAACGTCCGTCCCAACTTCTCGTTGATTGATCAAGCATTTGTCCTCGGTGTATACAAACTCGATCGGATCTTCAAGGGTCAAAATGTGTTTCCGGTAGGTTGCATTGATCCAGTTCAACATCGACGCAATGGTCGTACTTTTTCCTGAACCCGTCACACCGGCTAGCAGCACCATCCCTTGGTCGTACTTGCATAGCTCTTCTAGGATCGGCGGCAAAAACAATCCCTTGAAATTCGGGATGAAGTTGTTGATCCGTCGAGCGACCAAACCGGGGCGTCCCAACTGCTTGAGCATGTTCACGCGAAACCGCCAGTTCTCTCCGTCCACGTTGATAGTATACGAAAAGTCAGCCCCGCCTTCTTCTTCAAAGATCCGACGGTTGCGGTCATCCAACATCGGGATCAGTAGACGCACCATTTCTTCGACGTCGATCGGTGGGCGGTTGAGCGGCTTTAGGTCCCCTTTGACACGCACGATAGGTGGCGTCCCTACCTTCAAGTGCAAGTCGCTACCCAGAAGCTTAACGCAAGCCTTGAAAAGCTTGTCTACTTCCAGTTCTTTTTTGGTAACCAAGAGCGAGGCTGCGAGATCCTCGGACGAAGAAGGCGCTCGAGTATTGGCGGCTGGGCGAGCTTCTGCAATGGCCATAGTTCACACTCTGACAAAAAGAAAAATCGGTAAGGAACTCGGTAAAGTACGTTGGCTACGACAATCCTATTCTATCCTGACTCAGTCCAGAAGAAATGGAATCATAACCTTACTGGAATTCCACATTCTGACATGAGGCGTTTGGTTTCGGCAATGGTGTACTCACCAAAGTGAAAAATGCTTGCAGCCAGGACGGCGTCCGCCTTTCCCTTTAAAATCGCTTCTACCAAATGTTCTGGTTTTCCTGCCCCGCCGCTAGCGACGACAGGGATCTGAACCGCATCGCTCACCGCCGAAGTGATCGGCAGGTCGTAGCCGTCTTTGGTCCCGTCGCGGTCCATACTGGTTAGGACGATTTCGCCCGCGCCCAGCCGTTCCACTTCTCTGGCCCACGCGACCGCTTCCAAACCTGTAGGCGTTCTCCCACCGTTGATGTGGACTTCCCAGAACTCGGCTCCATCGCGAATGACGCGACGCGGGTCAATGTTCACCACGATGCATTGCGAACCAAAGCGATCTGCCGCTTGCTTTACGAACTGAGGGTCTTTGCATGCGGTGGAGTTGATCGAAACCTTGTCGCACCCCGCTTGCAGCAAAACTCGGATGTCTTCAATCGTTCGAATTCCGCCACCGACCGTGAGAGGCATAAAGACCTGTTCGGCCGTGCGGCGCACGACATCCAGCATGATTCCACGATCTTCGTGGCTAGCCGTAATGTCTAAAAACACAAGTTCGTCGGCACCTTCCTGCTCGTACCTTTGAGCGATCTGGACCGGGTCCCCGGCATCGCGCAGATGAACAAAATTGGTCCCTTTGACGACTCGACCTTGATGAACGTCCAGGCAAGGAATCACTCGTTTTGCCAGCATGAACCGCCCCCTTTTACCCACACATACGAACGTTAATGAGGTGCGACCTGTTGGTCCAGAGAATTTTGAAACTGGTCGAAGAGGTAACTGCTATCGTGAGGCCCTGCCGAAGCTTCAGGGTGGTATTGGACGCTGAAAGCATTCAATTCCTTGTGACGGACTCCCGCAATCGTATTGTCGTTCAAGTTCCTGTGTGTGATCTCCAGACAATCCGGCAAAGACTCTTCGTGGACGGCAAACCCATGATTTTGTGATGTGATTTCAACTTGGCCGGTGATGCAGTTCAGAACCGGTTGGTTTGCCCCGCGATGCCCGAACTTCAACTTAAACGTCTTCGCTCCTGCTGCGAGCGACAAAAGTTGATGGCCCAAACAAATGCCGAAAACTGGTTTTTTGCCGAAGAGCTTTCGAATGGTGTCGATCGCATAGGTCAATGGTTCCGGATCTCCAGGCCCGTTGCTCAGGAACACTCCATCAGGTTGGTGCTCGAGAACTTCTTCAGCGGTCGCCGTTCCAGGAAGGATGGTGACTCGATTTCCGCGTTGGGATAAATGACGAGGAATGTTCCACTTCATTCCAAAGTCCAAGCAAACGACGTGCGGTTGCTGCGGCTTGGGGGCCGTTCGCGGATCGTAGGAGGACAGGCCATGCAAGGCTTCATTCCAAATTCGCGATTCGCTAGGTAGCACTTCTCGAACAAGATCCCGTCCAACGAGTCCTGCGCTTGAGCGGGCTTTGTGAACTAACGATTCATGATCGCAATCCGTAACTGAGACAATGCCCTTGAGAGCACCGAGGCTTCGAATCTTTCGCACCAACGCACGAGTATCAATTCCTGATACCGCTACGATTTCATGCTTGGCCAAGTATTCTGACAGAGACCCGCTGGCCCTAAAGTTGCTGTAAAGCCTGCTGCATTCGCGAACGACGAACCCTGCGATTCTCGGCTTTGCGGATTCAATATCTTCCTCGTTGACACCCACATTTCCGATCATCGGATAGGTCATCGTGACGATTTGGCCACGGTAACTAGGGTCGGTCAGGATTTCTTGATAACCGGTGAGGGAGGTGTTAAATACAACCTCTCCGTCCGATTCCCCTTCAAAGCCGATCGAAACACCTTCGAAAACGGTTCCGTCCTCGAGAGCCAAAAAACCTGGTTTTCCTTGCCGAATCAAAGCTTCCAACCTCAATTATCCGAGAACAATGTGAGACTTGAAGTGGCACGAGGCCGAAGAACCTCAAGTCCGGCGAGATCATAGCTCATCCTAGCCGGATTCACCAGTCATCGGATTTTGTGTTTGCACCTGATTTTCCTTGCCTCCCTCTCTTCAATTCTTTTTTTTTGCTTATCCTGGAAGCCTTGGACTGGAATGTCTCGAACCTGCGAAGCGCGGCAATCGTACCTGCCCCTGAGCTTTCGAAACGCCAGCCTCAAAAACAAGACTTTGGTCATTCCTCTTTTTCTCCACTCGTATCCCAATTGAGCAGATTCGCTATGTCCTTTGACATCCCGACACCCATTTTCGCGGCTGACTTTTGGATGACCCTGTGGCTCACCCCCATTTGGTTCCTAGGGGTCGGGATCGTGGCGGGCTTCGCTGTTCTGTTTGGGTTTCTTGGACTTTTTAAAGTGCTTTCCCAAGTCGGAATGCTGGAAAAAATGCGTCGCGATGGGTCCGCAAACGTCATTGCTGCGGTGATTACATTGGTGCTTGGCGGCTTGCTGGCCGCTTATCTTCGTGTCGGTGGTGGTTCTGTCTTGTTTCGCTCTGCTTCAGGTTCGTTCGAATCAGAAGAATGGGCCATGTTTTGTGTAGCAACCACCATGATGATTGGCATCGTGGTATGGGCGGTACTTTTCTGTTCATCGAGTCGGTTTTTGAGCGAGTTGCGATCGTTGCTTTTTGAAGGTGTTGGCCTCTATATGGTCACGACCTTGAGCACAATGGCAGCGATTGGTTTGGCTTCCACCTTTTTGGTTTCGGATCCTGTGGGTGCTTTGCGAAGTATTCCAGAATTGTTCACATCTCAAAACGTCGATCGTAAATTCGATGCTCCACCAATCGGAAGCGATGGTGTAGCACCATTTCAAAAGATCGACTTGCAGTACTCGCCTGGCAGTCTTGTCTTCATTCAATTGAAGTCAGACAGGAGACTTTTGCTGACCGATGGACCATCGATTAGCGAATCAAAAGAGAAGACCCTCACGATCGAAGCGAATCAACCCATTATTTGGACAACCAAAATGGGCGCCAAAGAAAGTCCTCTACCGATGTACGATGAGTCGCAAATTTACATCCAAAATCAAGAAGTGGACAAAGCAGTTTTCGAAGTCGTTCTTGCGTCGGCTCCGAAAGTAAGGGAATCGCTAACGTTTGTCTTGGTTGCTTTGTTTGTAGTCGTTTTTGGATTGTTGTTCATGCTGATGCAAGCCGTTGCACCGAAAGCCGCCGCGATCGCTCTTTCCGCTGCCAAGAGCGAGTTGTCTCAACCGCTACCAACCATTTTGATGTTGCTGGTCGCATTGACCATTTTGCTGTTCGTCTTCTTGCCATTTCACACCTTGGGTGAAGACATTAAGCTGCTCAAAGACTGTGGCGTAACGCTCATTCTGCTGGCTGCAACTTTCCAAGCCGTTTGGTCTGCAAGTACTTCGGTTAACGATGAGATCGAAGGTAGAACGGCCCTAACCTTGCTTAGCAAGCCAGTACATCGCCGATCGTTTATCATCGGCAAGATTATGGGGATCACCTGGATTGTGATGCTGATGTTCTTAGTGCTAGGTTCTACCGAGTTATTGGCAGTGGCTTACAAGCCGATGGTAGAAGCTCGGGAATCTTCGCTCGATGCGCCCACATGGCAACAATGCCACAACGAAATGATGCAGACCATCCCTGGACTTGCCATGGCGCTCTTCCAGGCATCGGTCCTAGGGGCCTTTGCTGTTGCCTTAGGAACGCGTTTCTCATTGATCGCTAATTTTTCGATTTGCTTCTCCATTTACCTTCTCGGACACCTGACACCGACCATCGTGGAGTCAGCTGCGGACGGATTGCCGCTGGTAGAGTTCTTCTCTCAGTTGATCTCGGCCGTTGTACCCAACCTCAGTCACTTCTCCATGGAAGCTGCCATCGATGCCGAAGTCAGCATTCCTTGGACTGTTCTGGCGAGCATTTTGGTCTACACCACCATCTACGGAATCGCCGCCACCCTAATCGGTTTGCTGTTGTTCGAAGATCGGGATTTGGCGTAGTCCTGTGAAACAGATTGTTCATTGTTTCCCCATTCAGGACTATCATCTGGATTGGATGAAGGCTGCGGCCCCTGGGTTCGATTTTATTGAAGCGACCCAGGAAACAATCCCGCATCGAATTATGGATGCGGACATTTTTGTTGGTCACGCTAAAGTTCCAGTTCCTTGGGACGACGTGGTGCGGCAAGGTAGACTGAAGTTCATCCAGTCGTCGGCTGCTGGGCTAGATCACTGTCTCTCCCCAAGCGTGATTGATTCGGACATCGTGGTTTGCAGCGCATCCGGATTGTTTGCAAACCAAGTTGCAGAACAAACGTTGGCTTTGTTGATAGGACTTCTACGAGGCATTCCGATCTTCTACCGACAATGGCAACGCCGCGAATTCATTCGTCGCCCAACAGATGATTTGCATGGCAAACGTGTCGGTATCGTCGGCATGGGTGGAAATGGTCGACGCTTGGTCGAAGTGTTGCAGCCCTTTCGCGTTACGATTCGGGCGACCGACTACTTCCCGGAAGAAAAACCCGAAGGCGTTCAGCAGTTGTTGCCGCACACGGAGCTCATGGAACTAGCAGCTTGGTCGGAGATTCTCATCCTGACGCTCCCCTTGAACGCCATGACTCGAGGTTGTGTCAACGGAAGCATTATCAACGCACTTCCGAAAGGCTCATATTTGATCAACGTGGCACGAGGTGCATGCGTTGCGGAATCGGATCTCTGTGAAGCTTTGCAGTCCGGTCATTTGGCGGGCGCAGGGCTGGATGTCACCGATATCGAGCCGCTGCCCGAGAGCAGCCCGTTATGGAATTTCTCGAACGTTCTGATCACACCTCATGTGGGTGCGCAAGCGAAGCTGAGAACGGATGACACCACCAAATTGATCTGCGAGAACTTAAAGCGTTATCTATCCGGCAGCCCGCTTTACAACATCGTCGACAAGAAACTAGGGTTCCCTCATCCTTCAGTTCTTTACAAGCCCTAAGTGCACGGATCAAATCTTCGCGGATATTTCCACGACAATCTTGCTATTTCAATACACGTTTCGCGAGGTAATGCTCATCGAACAAGTGGGCGAGTGGCAGTGGAACACGATTGCAACTGTCGGCAAAGAGAAGGTGGGCCTCGTGCCCTGCCTTCGCAACAGGTTTGGTGCGCTAACACGCGTCCCCCTTCAAGACCGCGTTCCGCTTCCGTCGAGCTCGTCTCGGCGGGGCGCACAACTTACAGCTACCCTGCCACCATTGGCCATCGCTCGCTTCCGTCGAGTTTATCTCGGCGGAGCAAACAACTGAAAGCTA
>JAIYDN010000033.1 GCA_027487485.1 Planctomycetaceae bacterium
CGATTCGGCATGTCCGCAGGACCTACTTGGGCCGTTGCCACAACGGCGACTTCCAACGGTTCGGTCAATGCGATGCACGATAGCCTCAACCCGCTGACGGGACTGGCTCCCATGATCGGCATGTGGCTGAATGTGATCTTCGGTGGCTGCGGTGTTGGCATGTTGAATATGTTTCTCTTCATTGTGGTGGCAGTCTTCCTAGCGGGGATGATAGTCGGTCGAACGCCCGAGTATCTAGCTCGCAAGATCGAAGCACATGAGATGAAACTTGCCTTGCTCACGATTTTATCGCATCCGCTGTTCATTCTCGGTGGCATTGCTTTGTTTGCCGCGACCTCATGGGGGCGTGACACACTCAACAACCCAGGCAGTCACGGTTTGTCCGAGATCATTTATGAATTTAGCTCGGCAGCGGCCAACAACGGTTCTGGCTTCGAAGGACTAGGAGACAATACTCCGCCTTGGAACATCGCCACAGGCTTAGTGATGCTTTTAGCTCGATTCATTCCGATCATCGCTCCCATGGCAATCGCTGGATCGCTCAGCGCAAAGCGAGCAACGCCTGAAGGGGCTGGAACGTTTCGCACCGACTCGTGGATGTTCGGTGTCATTCTGCTGGGCACTGTGCTCATCGTGGGAGCACTCCTGTTCTTGCCACTAGCAGTGCTTGGCCCGATCGCCGAGTACATGCAAGCCGCTCAATAAAGTAACCGCACAAACAAAGTGTATCGGAGTTGAATTATGTCTACCGTTTCCGTGGAACCTAGGTCGGGTCATCAAAGCCCACCATCGCATCGACCGAGGCCCGAGCTGTTCAATTGGAGCATGCTGGGGCCGTCGATCATCAGATCGTTCGAAATGCTAAATCCGGTCCGAATGGCCAAGAACCCTGTGATGTTTATCGCTGAAGTTGGCGCAGCACTCACAACATTGATTACGGCGCAAGAGATCGTGACAGGCGGCGAGGCAACTTGGTACCTCCTTGCATTGACCATTATTTTATGGTTCACGGTCTTGTTTGCTAACTTTGCAGAGTCAGTGGCTGAAGCCCGTGGACGTGCGCAAGCGGCCAGTCTCCGTTCCGCTCGCAAAGACGTAACCGCGAACAAAGTGGCTGAGATTGCGGGGCATGTGATTGATGAGGTACCCGCATCGACATTGAAGGTGGGAGATTTTTTTGTCGTTCGTCCAGGCGAAACAATCCCAGCCGATGGTGAAGTCGTGCAAGGGATCGCTTTGGTAGACGAGAGCGCAGTGACGGGCGAGAGTGCACCAGTGATTCGCGAAAGTGGCGGCGACCGTAGCGCCGTGACAGGCGGGACACGAGTTGTCTCAGATCATATCTTCGTACGAGTTACCGCGAAGCCAGGTGAGAGTTTCTTGGATCGCATGATCGCAATGGTCGAAGGAGCAAATCGTAGCAAGACTCCCAACGAAATTGCACTTACGATCCTGTTGGCTGGATTCACAATGGTTTTCTTGCTGGTTTGTGTGACGCTGTATCCGATCGCAACCTACTTTGATGTCACGATCGATGTGCCAACCTTGGTTGCTCTGTTGGTTTGTTTAATTCCGACCACCATTGGCGCATTACTCGCAGCCATTGGAATCGCCGGAATCGCAAGATTGAGTCAAGCAAACGTGATGGCAATGTCAGGTCGAGCCGTGGAAGCGGCCGGCGATGTGGACGTTTTGCTACTCGATAAAACGGGAACGATCACGCTAGGGAATCGTCAAGCTGCAGAATTCATACCTGCTCCAGGTATCGATGAAAAGCGACTAGCAACGGTGGCACAGCTCGCATCACTTGCTGACGAAACGGCCGAAGGACGCAGTATCGTTGTTCTGGCAAAGAACAAATACGGTCTTCGAGGCCAGGCCCTCGAAGAACTCGCAGCGGAAGTGGTTCCGTTCAGCGCACGTACTCGGATGAGCGGACTCAATCTCGAAGGTCGAGTCATTCGCAAAGGAGCGGTCGATGCGATTGCGACGCACCTTATCGCTCTTGGCAAAGAATTGCCACGTGAAGTGAAGTCCGAGGCCGAACGAATTGCGAAGGCAGGTGGCACACCTCTGGTGGTCGCAGAGAATGACCAAGCTTTAGGTATCGTTTATTTGAAGGACATTGTGAAAGGTGGAATCAAGGAACGATTCATCGAACTTCGTCGGATGGGAATCAAGACTGTGATGATCACGGGCGACAACCCGCTGACGGCCGCTGCGATCGCAGCCGAAGCTGGCGTTGACGATTATCTCGCTGAAGCGACTCCCGAAGCCAAGCTCGAATTGATTCGACGTTATCAAAGCGAAGGACATATGGTGGCGATGACGGGCGACGGAACCAATGATGCACCCGCATTGGCTCAAGCCGACGTGGCTGTCGCTATGAATACTGGAACACAAGCCGCCAAAGAAGCTGGCAACATGGTCGACTTGGATTCTAATCCTACGAAGCTGATCGATATTGTTGCCACGGGCAAGCAAATGTTGATGACTCGCGGTGCGCTTACGACATTCAGCATCGCGAACGATGTCGCCAAGTACTTTGCGATCATCCCGGCTGTGTTCATGAGCGCCATGCCACACTTGGCACCGCTAAACATCATGGGGCTGGCGACGCCTCGAAGTGCGATCCTGGCAGCGGTCATTTTTAATGCCGTGATCATACCCCTGCTGATTCCCATTGCCATTAAAGGTGTGAAGTATCGGCCGATTGGAGCGGACGCACTTTTGGGTACAAACCTGCTTGTATACGGACTCGGTGGATTAATCGTTCCCTTTGTGGGAATCAAGGCAATCGATCTGATGTTGGTGGCCGTTGGATGGGTTTAATGCGGATAGAAGTGGGATAGGCTTCCAGCCTGTCATCAATTGCTTGAAAAAATCACAGGCTAGAAGCCTATGCCACGTTTCACAACAATAAAGAAATCTATAATGTTCATCGATTTTACGCGTTCATTGCGGCTTACTGGGCTGACCATCGTGGTTTGCGTCGTCGCTTACACCGCTCTCATACTCGCGTGCGCTTCCCTGGTTGCTCCGGAGAAGCGTCTTGGCAGCTTGATCTATGGGTCTGACGGAAAGGTGATTGGCTCGCGACTCGTTGCTCAAGCCTTTTCGCGTCCCGAGTATCTATGGCCGAGACCGTCGGCTGTGGATTACAATGCTTCCGGAGCGGGTGGCAGCAATTTGTCGCCGACCAATCCTAAGATTCGTGAGCGGGCGGAAGCAATACTCGTCAAATACGCCGTGGCAGATGGTGCCACGCTACCCGCTGACCTAGTAACTGCATCTGGTTCAGGGCTGGACCCGCATATCACCCAAGAGGCCGCACTGATTCAAGCAAACCGGATAGCCATGAGTCGACAAGTCGATGTTTCCATCATTCGCGATCTGTTGCAAAAGCAAGCAGGTTCAAGCTCGGCCGACACCGGTGGGGCGGAGGGTTTAGTCAACGTTCTTGAGTTTAATTTGCTGCTGGA
>JAIYDN010000057.1 GCA_027487485.1 Planctomycetaceae bacterium
AAGCATGCCCTTCATCGCTTCCAATCAAGCAAACGAATTCGCGATGCCCATAAAGCACAGCCCAGATGCAAGCGACCTCCGCGATAGAACTTTTGCCGCTACCGCGAGCCATCGCCAGCGCGAACAATCCCCCATGGACAACAGCTTGCTCGATCTTTTGCATGATCTTCACGTGATCGGGTGACCATGCGAGGTGAAAGGTCAACGGAAAGTAGGATTCACAGAAGTATTGGAAGTCACGCGATGCGCGATCTTTGCGATCTGGGTTTTCAACTACCGGTATCTCACCGATGTCTCGACCAGCCAAAGCAAGTGCTGCATTGCGAGCGCGAGCCGATTCCTTTATGCGCTCATAAGGATCTGCATCGCTGGGCGGCCGTGGCGCATGACGGACTTGGTGCATCCAAGCGCAGTAGCGAAGCAAGTCAACGGTCTTGTTGTCGCCAATACGTGCGCCGGCGCGTTGACGATGCCGATAGAGTTGTCGTTCGCTGATCACCTCGCCTAGTGGCGTCGAGTTGAGCAGTCGGCATAACTCACTTGGTTTTAGTTTCCTTGGATCACTCGCCACGTCCCATCTCCTTTGCTTGCCATGCGCTGTAGTGCACAAGGTTGATCGTTCCATCCACGTTCACCGGCGCACCGTCTTGTAGGTCTAGTCGAATCTTCTCTGGCTCGATGCGTTCTCGGTACGCGGCTGAAAGTAGCTTCGCCGCTTGCTCTACCGAAAGCCTCGTCGGATCGACCTGGTTGTTTCCTTCACTCATCGCATTCCTCCATGGTTTGGCATCTCGAAACGTGGGGCCACCGTTTGCGCACGGTCGCGTTTTAGCCGCATGTTCGCCTCGTTATGCGGAGCATGTTTGGATGCGACGGTGGCGTAATGTTGGGGCACCGGTGGCCTCTCAAAAAACATGCAGAATTACCGGAAAAACATTCAGGAATCGGCTGGATGTTCCTCGAAACGCATGGCTCATGTGTGTCATCGCGACGCAGAAAACGCGACGCAAAACACACCTCGAACCACAAAGGAACAGAACGATGAACGCAAACGAAATCGCCTTCGGAATTGAATTCGAAACCACCCTCCCCGGTACCGACAGCACTCCCATCGGACCTTACCACAGCGGATACCAGGTGCCTTGGCTGCCAACCGGATGGAAAGCAGAACGCGACGGAAGTATCCGACCCGAAAACAACTCTCGCAAAGGATGCGAGTTTGTAAGCCCAATACTCAAAGGGGTTGATGGCGTACGACAGATCGAGAACGCGATCGACCAAATCAACGCCCGCGGTGGCCAAGTAAATTCCAGCTGCGGCCTTCACATAACGGTTAGCTGGAATGGAGACGCAGCCGCCTTGGCAAGATTGATTTCCTTGGTCGGAAACCACGAACGAGCGATCTACGCTTCGACCGGAACCCGAAAACGCGAACAGATGATGTACGCCAAGCGAATCAAGCAATACGGCAACAAAGACAACGCTAAGAGCCGATGCGAATCGGATCGCTACCACCTGCTGAACCTGACCCACCTTACCCGCGGCAAGAACCGAATCGAATTTCGGGCCTTCGGCGGAACGCTCAACAAGACCAAGGTGGTTGGATACCTGATGATGGTCCTGGGTTTGGTTGAACTCGCCCTCAATACCAAACGATGCAGCGAATGGGATTACATCAAGAAGGAAGGCACCAAGAGTTGCTGGGATCGCCCTGGTGCCGGCCTTGGCGAGACGGAACTCAATCGATTGTTCTACCGACTCGGATGGACCAAGGGTTGGTACAAGGGTGCCCTTCGCGACAAGGTCTACGGAGAGATCGCCAGCGAAACCAAACCGGAATGGAAAACGATCAAAACCAAGCTCCTCGACCTCGCCCGCAAATACGACCGCGCGGCATAGACCACAACCAAACGAAACGCCGAACACGGAGGTTCGGCTTTCACACGTTTGGCAACGTGGGGCCAATTTTACGTCACCGTGGGGTCGAATCGTGTATGTCACTAATAGTGACCAAACCCGAACCGCAACGCGACGCGGCGCGTTTTGTGCGAACTGACGCGATCCAGAAAAACATTCAGATTCCTGTTGGAATCCTTGAAGGCTCGGCTTGAGGTTATTCGAACCGCATGGCTCATGTGTGTCATCACGTAAACGATTCCATTCCCTTTCCGAAACGAAGAAAAAACCATGAGCGAAACAACCAACAACGCCGAGCAAGCGATTCAAGCCCAACTGCGACGCCTCGAGTGGATGATTCCCGACGCGCAACGACGCTTGGCAGGCGTCGCACAAGAGATGCTGAGACGGGCCCAAAACGCGGTTCACGACACGGAGGCCATGCTGGCCAACCAACCATGCAGCATGTCCTGGGTTGAGTTCGCTGAATGCGATCTCCGCAACGCGCGTGAAGCCAAAGCAGATCTCACCAAACTCTACGAGCAGCAGACCATGCTCAAGTTCTTTTTGAAGAACGACTAGCGAGAAAGATGGAATGGCCGGCGGCCCAAAGGAGCCGCCGGCAAATTCTTTTTGAAATGTTTGCAAGCTCGGCTTGATGCGTTTTGAACCGCATGGCTCATGTGTGTCATCGAAACATAGATTCACAATCCCGAACAAGTAACCTTGCAAATGAACGCAACAACAGAGAACGAACGACATCAACTCATACGAAGCATCTTCCAGAAGCTGGATGCCGACGAACCCGTCGAAGCGATGAATATTCGCGACGCATTCCATGCGGTTTGGGATCGGCTCTTCTACTTGGGCGAGTATCTCGAATCGGCTGCATCCCAATTCGAGGGCAGTGAAAGAAGTTTCCTGTTGGAAGAACAACGACGAATGAAAACCGCGATGGCCATTGTTAGTGAGAGCTATTTGCCGGTGATCATGCCGGACGAGACGAATGTTGGCCCATAGTTCGGCCGCACATCCACAGGGATTCGCGGCCTTTGAAAAACATTTCACAAGGCTGCGAATTCCTCTTGGAATCCGCTTGATGTGTTTTGAACCGCATGGCTCATGTGTGTTATCGCATAAACGATTCCAACCCTTTTCCGAAACGGAGACAAGACCATGGCCAAGAACAGTAACGAACACAAAGCAACCGACGCAGCCCTTCGCGTGATTTTCAAAACGATGGACGCACACCAAGCTCAAGAGATTCGAGAAGCGTACTACAACGCGGTCGAGGGATTGCGAACCTTGGCAGACGCCCTTGAGATCGCCGACGCCAACCAACAAGACTCCGCAGGCCCTTTGCTCGTCGAACACCTTTACGCCATCGAAGCCATCGACGCAATGAAGCGAAGTCGGCTCGGCGCGATCCTCTAAACCACCGCACAACGGAATGCCACGGACGCCGCGAACGGATGCGCGGCGTTTTCTCGTTCGGTCGCGACAGTCGCCCACCGTCGCGTCCTCTGTCTCGGATGCGACTGACGACCCCACATGGAAACTAGTACAACACACGCCAACGTGGGGCAATGTGTGGCATGCAATTAAACATGGAAAAACATTGTGAAAAGCTGCTGGAATCGGCTTGCTGCGGTTCGAACCGCATGGCTCATGTGTGTTATCGGAAAACGATTTTTCATTCACCACAACGGAGACAAGAACATGAATCTCGACACCCTGATCGAAATCCTCAACGACTACCGCGAAGAACATGGCGGCGACGCCGAGGTCCGGTTGATGACCCAACAGAACTGGCCTTTTGAGAACCGCATTTGTGGCGTTACCTCGGGCCAAGAGATGAACGACACGAACGACGACGAAGCCGACGACGATCAAGATGTTGCCGACGAAAACATCGTTTACATCGTCGAGGGTGGTCAGATCTGCTACGGCAGCAAACGGGCCTGGGAAACATGCCGCAATAGCTGATCCCAACACAGCGATGCGCCTGGGGAAAGATTCTGGAAAACCTTCAGAATCTTTCCCCCTTCGGCTTGATGCGGTTTGAACCGCATGGCTCATGTGTGACATCGCAAATGCAATTTCAGTCCAAACCAGCTTAGGAGAAACAAGATGCCAACCATGACCAACCGACCACGCCTGACCTCGGCCCAGTTCCTCAGCGCACACCGACGAGCGCTCGAGGCCGTCAGCGACCTGTACGCAGCGATCGAAGAGATGCCGATCCTCGCCGCTGCCGACCCAGCAACCCTGAAACATTTCTTTGACGAGCTGGCCGATGTGCAAGCCACGGCTGCGAAGCTCGCCCAACATTTCCGAACACAGGTATGTACCGAACAAAAGATTCCGAAATCCATCTGAATCCGGCTTGATGCGGTTCGAACCGCATGGCTCATGTGTGTTAACGCGAAAACGATTCACCAAACCAACCACAGAGACAAACAAATGACCGAACACGACCTCGACCTCACAATAACCAAGATCAGCAACCGCAACCGCACCGCTGGCGGATCTTGGGTGCAAGGCAAGATCAACAACGAATACCGTTTCGACGCCTTGGTCTTCGCTGACCACGCAGAGAGCGAATCGTACGAGCTGAACCAAAGCAAGATTTCGAAGCTTTGGATTCAGCGACTTTCCGACCGCAAAGTGATGTTCAACTTCGACCGCGGCTTGGATGTGCCGGCGGTCAATACGGAGGTCCAGGTGGTGGTCGACTTTCTTTGCGAAGGATTGTCGGACTTGGTCTTTGGGCAATAAGCCGAAACGCAGCACGGACGCGCGTAGTCGATCGGTGGTTCGATCGGCCTGACGATGGCAGCCAACCACGAACACAGATTTGGAGTTACGAAGATGAAGAAGGCAGAAGTAAAGATTGGTGGCAAGTACTACGCGAACGTTTCGGGCAACCGATGTGAGATTCAAATCGATGCCGAGAAGCCTCGCGGTGGCTGGGATGCAACCAACCTCGCAACCGGCAAGAAGATTCTCATTAAGAGCGCTCAACGCCTTCTGGGCGAAGTGGGTGCGAAGCGCGGACGCGCGAAGGTCACCACCGAAGGCAACGTAACGGTGGTTGAGAACGAGCCGGCCACGGTCGAAACGATCGGGGGCGATTCGTCCACAGCGGTTGCGGTTCTCAAGAAGCCACACAAAGCCAAGACCGAATCTACCGAGACCGGCGACGCCGGCGAGAAGCGATTGAGCTGCGTCGCTGCGGCCTTGAAAGTTCTTGGCGAATCGAGCGAACCGATGAACGCACAAGAGTTGATCACGGCGATGGAATCGAAGGGCTATTGGACGAGCCCTGGAGGCAAGACTCCACACGCGACGCTGTACAGCGCGATCCTTCGCGACTTGGCCAAGGGCGACGACAGCAAGTTCGTAAAGACCGAACGCGGACGATTCACGGTTCGAGGCTAGGAGACCAAGCCGGTGAAACTCTTTTACGATTTGCGAACGGTGGATGACCTGGCCGACGGCGAGATTGCAACGCCAGAGCCAGGCATCACCTACGACCTGCGAACGATCAACAATCGCAGACTCGACGTCGGCAGCGTTGTTGACGTGATCCGACAAGGCCCAACCCTGTTCGCGCGAACGACCAACGGAGACTCGATCGCAGTCTCCGGCCACGGCGCTGCCGTCCTGGTACCGCACGATTTGTAGACAAGCCCGAAGCACGGAAGGCTTCCCACCAATCGCCCCACGTTTACACCGTGTGGGCGTTTTCTCGTTGATGCGAACATAAGCCCAACAAGCAACACAACGCGACACGTCGTGAAACTGCGGTTCGCCGGCGCATTCACATGTTTGAAAGAATTTCGCAAAACATGCTCGCATGTTGGCTTGATGTTTTTGCGAATCGCTGGCTGACTGTTGACGATCGTCTTTCGTTTCTCCAATAACCAGGAACAAACCATGGCCAAACCAACCCTCGAGCCGGCAGCTCCCTACGAGAACCTTCACCTTGTTGTGCCCGACAAGCTCACCGCACCTACGAAATGAGACAAGGAACCAATAACTATGCAAGAACGATTGAAGAAAGGCGATCGCATCCGTTTGGTATCGATGCCGCAAGATCCAGACCCGATCCCCGTTGGATCGCTCGGGACTGTTGTCGCCGTTCATGACCACCGCGATTGGGCGCAGGTCGATGTCGACTGGGACAACGGCCGCTCGCTCATGCTGACGATGCCCGACGATTGTGTCGCCATCGTCGAACCCAACCACCACGAACCATCGAAGTAAGGAAACCAACCTATGTCCACAAGAGCAACGATTGCCTGCAAGCAGGAAGATGGTCGCTACGCGGCTATCTATCTTCACTTCGATGGCTACCAAGACCACGCCGGCAGAGTCCTCAAAGAACATTACACATCGATCGAGTCGGCGCGAACGTTGGTCGCAGGCGGCGATATTCGTTCGCTCGCCAACGACGGAACGCCGGAACGATTCAACGACGGCAACCGCGCGGTTGTCATGCCCACTCGCGCTGCCCTGCATGAATTCGCCAGGAACTGCGGAGCGGAGTACATCTATGTCTTTGAAGACGAGGCTTGGCATAGTCATAAGTTTTGATCGCGACCTCCTATCGCATGTTCTGTTCACGAGGCTGCATTGGGATCGGAGATTCGCCGGTCCGTTCCAGGATGGCCTTGTTACCAGAGAACCTTTGGTACCTATCAACGATGACGTCACAGTAAAGCGTGTCGAGTTCCATCAAGAACGAATTGCGACCACATTGCTCGGCACCGATCATCGTCGAGCCACTACCACCAAAGAGATCAAGCACGTTCTCGCCTTGCACTGACGAGTACTGCATCGCGCGAACGGCAAGCTCCGCTGGCTTCTGAGTCAAATGTGACATTGACTGCGGATTGATCTTCTTCACCTGCCATAGGTCCGTCGCATTCTTGGGACCGTAGTACTTATGCCCAGCCCCTTCCTTCCATCCATAGAACGCCCATTCGTGAGCGCCCATAAAGTCCTTGCGTGTTAGGACCGGATGCTGTTTGTCCCAAATGATGGACTGCGAGAAGTAGAGACCATGCTTCTTCAGCACGGGCGGATAGTTGCCGCAATTGGCGTAGCCGCCCCAGATGTAGAAGCAACGACCAGGTAGCAATACTCGGGCAATGTTTCCGAACCAATCTTCGAGCAGCTGATCAAAAGCCTCATCGCTAACAAAGTCGTTTGCTAACGGACGGTCTTTAGCACGAAGCTTTTTGTGCGTCGCCGCATGCTTCGGTTTGCCAGTCTCATGATCGACACCGAATGAAGCAGCGTTACCCTGGCCACCTTTGAGCCTCGAAGATGCTCCATCGTTCGTGAACGACGAGAGGCCGGCAGCGATTGCGTTGTTCGATCGCGGTTCAACCTTCACATTGTAAGGCGGATCTGTATTGCAAAGGTGAATCGCAGCGCCGGCCAGCAAACGATCCAAGTCTGCCGGCGATGAGGAGTTGCCACAGAGCAACCGATGGTTACCGAGGATCCAAAGATCGCCAGGTTGAGTGACCGCTTCGTCTGGCGGCTCGGGGATGTCATCCGGATCAGTCAAGCCTTCGTTGACGCCGGTATCCATCAGCTTGGCAAGTTCCTCAGCGTTGAATCCAAGCAACCCGAGATCGTAGTTCGCTTCCTGCAAAGCCGACAATTCGATCGGCAATAGATCGTAATTCCAATCAGACAGCTCTGCAGTCTTGTTATCAGCGATTCTGTAAGCCTGCACGGCTTCCGGCTTCAAATCGCGTGCTACGTGGACTGGAACGACAGATAGCCCAAGCTTCTTTGCTGCCTTCCATCGCGTGTGCCCGACAATAATCACGCCATCGGCATCAACAACAATTGGTTGACGAAATCCCCACTCCTGAATACTTTTGGCAACAGCATCAACTGTCCCATCATTGATACGCGGGTTATTTTCGTATGGTCTAATCTGATCAATGGGTGTTAGCTTAATTTCCATAGCAAGTTACTTCCTTCTTCGAGAAACGGGAGGGGGAAACGGAATGTGTGACCAAGTCTTTCCAACGATCGCGTCATAGGCGGTCATCTTGTGGACTCCAATGGCTTTTGCTGCGTCAACAATGCTTGAACCAAACTCGACAAGACATCTCAAGCGCACGACGGTATCAGTCGTTAAACTGGCTAAGTGGTGCTCAGCGCCTCGGTGTGCTCCTTGCACGACGCCGAGCCGAATGTTGTCCGCTGCGTTTTCTTTTTGCGTCGCCCAGCGAAGATTGCTTACGTGATTGTTTTGCTTGTTTCCGTCGTAATGAGCGACCTGGGCATTGGGAAATGGCGGAGGGCCAAGGAAAGCAAGGGCAACCAGCCGATGAGCCTTAACAGTCCAGTACTTGCGACACTTGCTCAGCGAGTATCTGGGATATCCATGCACGTCCAAACGACACTTCATCACATAGCCGGCTGGGGCCATCTTTGAAGCGTTCTTTCGCCGCAATCGTCCTATCGATGAGATTTCGTAGAGTTCTTCGTAGCCGGGGACTGGCAGCCAAGATTCGACTTCGGTTTCGCTATTCGACATGAACTTTGTCCTCGATCTTTTCTAGTTCGGCCATCCGCTGAGATTTACCCACTAGGTTGCCGCACCAGTCGAATCGGCTGATGCTACCGAAAAGCTGATCGCAGTCGATTTGCGAGCCCAACTGATCAATCATGAAAGCAATCGCCGTTTCTGTTGGTCTTACATGGGTTGTTCGGTCGCGTTTGGATTCCGAGATTCGATGGATGAATCCTGATTGTTCAAGCCGTCGCACTGCCCTCGTGTAAGCCATCTTCTGAGCGGAGGTTATGCTTCCACGTTTCCACGAAGACGGCGTAAATGGAACACCGACTTCGCGAATCGCGCGCACGAATCGTTCGTCGCTCCGTTGCAGGCGGTCGCTAAGTTCGATGAATGTTTCGATGTCCGCCATCACATTACAAAGCAGCTCGAATTCGAATGTTTTTAATTGGTGATTCATGGATTTAGGACAATGCGTTACAGAAACAAACTCTGAGTCCATTTGCGGCTGTTCCCACGACCCAAGATCGGTGGGGTCTGGCTCGGAGTACCTAAAGCTCTTCTGATGCCCGCGTGCCATAGTGGCAGACGCAACGTGGGGGCCACTGTTGGCCCACTGACGCGACTTCTGGCTGGTTGGATATTCCATTCGAACGTGGTGTAACGGTCGCGACACTCGCAAACGTCGGCGTCGGTGCGAGCGTGATGCGAATGGTCAAACCTGGGTAGTGCCAACTGCAGAGTGAGACACTCGCATCGCATTTGAGAAGAATGGCGATCTCGGCTGCCATGCGACGCGCGGTGTCCATGCTGCAACGGGACTCGTATGGTTCAAGGATGACTCTTCGAACGCCATCCACTTTTTCAATCGCTGGGTGGTCGATAGCGCGACCATAGCCGGCGTCAAACAGCATCGTCAGTACGGACTCGCCAGCAAAATGACGCGGTAGCCTTCCTGCTTTGGCTCCGCGACTGGCCGCGATCCTCAACCACTTTGGATCGCGGTTGTAGGGATCTGGCTCGACGAGATTCCAAGCTTTGCGAATGACATTAAAGCGATCCTCCATCTCCTGGCGGAGCTTTGCATCTCGACGAGCCTGTTCGATCCGGCTGATTTGGTTCATTGAATGGTTTCCTACGAAGGGGTGACAGGTGACTAACGACAAAGACGAATTGCGATCGCAGTGCAGCTTCGAAGTGGGTCTGCAGCGGCTGATGGATACATGCCATAGGGCATCAGAGAGAACTCGATAGTTCGCGACTTGATCGGGGCACCGAACCGGACTCGAACAATGGACATCTGATTGCTCAAGAATCAGTCGAGTGCGCAGGGTTGCGGAGGGTATTTTGGTTGTTTTCCATGCGCGTGCGCGCATGGCAGATAACGAAATAACCATGCGCAACCCTGCGCACTTGGCAAAATCCCAATGTTTTTGAGGGTTTTTAAGCATGTTCAGATTGCTCCATTTCATCCACTTTTGAGAGTGCGCAGCCCTCAAAAACGCGCTTGTTTCGGAAGCGTCCGAAGGTGCGAGTCGCACAGTTAAATCGCGACTGCATTGAGGTCGAAAATCGCGTCTGAGATTGCTGCCCACCCCAGTTGCGATAGGCCTCAAAAAGCTCCGATGAGGAGGCTACGAGCTCAGGTGAAACCTCACAGCAGTCGGCAATGAAACGCCCCAGTTCGTCTGAGCTTCCCCGATACGACTTTGTCTCCTCGATGACCGACTTGGGTTCGATGAATCCGTTGGCTCGCCAGTCTTTGAAGCCATCTAGGAGCCAATTCAGGATCCCTGGACCTTCCTCACCGACCAGCAGTTTGTGGTAGTCAGGGATGGGCTCGGTAACCTTGCGAAGGTCAACGCGGAATGGAATCAGCTTGATGCGACGCCAGATGCCTTCGTCAGTTCCATTGATCTGAGGCAGATGGTTCGTACTTAGCCAGAATTTATGTGTCCGCCGAAAGCTCCAATAATCCTCACGCATCCGCCTCGCGGTGATCTGCTCATCCCCAGTCAATTCCTTGACGCGAGCCTCGCGCAGCTTTGAACCCTCATCGGGCTCGCTGATGGCCACCAATCGCCGCTGGTAAAGCGATGCAATGACGGTGTCGTGTTCATTCGTCGTGCCTAGAAGCAACTTGCTCGGTGCGAGCATCGCATAGTCGCCAAGCAACTCGACGATCGCATTCCACAGCGTTGACTTGCCGTTGGCACCCGAGCCGTAGCAGATCGGCAGAATGTGTTCGCCGACGTCGCCAGAGCACGAATAACCCAGCAGCGCCTGGATGTATCGCTTGGCTTCATCGTCGCTACCGAAGATCAGATCGATGAACGCTCGCCACTTAGGACATTGAGCTTTAGGATCGTACGCAACGTTTGCAATCTGCGTGATGGAGTCCGTCTGGCGATGATCGCGGAACTCCCAAGTCGATAAATCGAGAGTTCCGTTTTGCAGATTCAGAAAGTACGTGTTCTGATTCAGCAACTCATGATCAATCGTCGTCCTCGCATCGCACCGAGCGAGAGACACCACATTCTCAATCGTGGTCTTGCGATTGGCCCAGCGACAGAAATCAGCCCACTCCTTTTGTTGCTTTTCAGTCTGAATAGCCAGCAGACGGTCCCAGTAGTTGCGGACTAGCCTCCGCGCCAAGCGAGTCGTTCGACTTTGATCGATGTCGACCTTCCATCGCTTCCCGTCCCAGGCAAGCCATTTCTTCCACGATGGCACATAACGCAGTTTGGCTTGGTTGCCGTCGATGAACTCCACAGCCATTGCGTTCTCGGTCTGGTCGCTTTTGAAATCCCAGTCGATGGCGGCCTTGGGAAAGCCAAGGTTGGCCGGAGGCTGGCCTCCTTGCTTGGAGGCGGCAGGACGCTTTTTCTTCGGCTCGTACTGTTTCGTGACCTTGCTAAGAGCTTTGGCGATGGTCTTCTCGCCATAGCTTTCGCTACCGTGAATCTCATCCCATTTAGGACGCATCAGAGCGGAGCGACGGAAAATACGATCGATCTGCGCTGCGTCTTTTGTGTAATAGGCGAGCGTGAACACGACTGAAGAATCGGCTTCGCTAGGCGAGTTCATCCTCTGACCCTCCCAATCGCCCTCCCATAAGGATGTAAACTTCGGCCCCGAGCCGTGTTTGCTGGTTGCAAGCTCGATGATCTCCTCATCGCTCAACGAAATCGCAACTTGCTCTTTCATTTGCGTTTCCCCAGCGACATAGCATCCTTCGCTTGTTGCATCTTGTTCGTTGGAGTGCGTTCCTGCGAGTATCTTCTTTGTCGTCGCTAAATGGCAAAATTGATCAATGGAATACCGCCGGTAGCCATCACATTCGATCAGCTCTGCCTTGACTGGCTCGCGACCATTGCGCTGATCTTTTCGATTCAATGTGCCCGGCAGTCGGAGTAACCGAGTAAGGTCGGTTGTATGATCACCGCTGATCGCAGCCGCAATGCCCGTGAGTATGCCTTGGGCCTGTAAAGCTTTGGTACTGGTTTTGGTCAAATGGTGGCAGCGATCCAAGAAGACACGATCTCTACCATCAAGCACATACCGTCTGGGTTTCTTACGTCCGTCGCTACCAATGGACCATTCCGTCTCGACTGGAGGCGGATCGCCAACATCGTCGATCAGGAACGGACGATCCAGCGACCAATATAGATGTACACCATTGCCGCTATTGACTATTGCAGTTGGCACAGGGATCGCCTGTGAATTGCAACGTTCAACAGCTTGCGCAACATTGCATTCATCTAGATCTGCCCAGAGACATCGAATAATTCGAATTTGCCATGCTAGGTCGAACCGGCCTTTGTTACCAAATCGTGGACAGACTCCAAAAAACAAATTCGTACGCTCAGACTCGGAACTGGTCTCCAACCGAGTCAGCGTTTGTTCGAGCGTTGCCTCCTTAGCTGGCCGGTAACATACATTGCTATAGTCAACGCGGCTGCGCTTTCGTCCGCCTTCGCTCCACGATTCCACAGGTCGAAAGAGAATAAGGTCCGACGGCTCGAACAACGTCGTTAGTAATTTGATCGCTGAAAGACTCAAGCTGGGCCACCTTTCTCTGGTCCCTTGCTCGCATCCATAGCAACGCTCACCCCCATCGCTTTCAAAACTCGTGAACCATGTTCAGTCTCACACAATTTGACCACCGGCTCGGTTTCGTCTGCTAAAGACGCGAGTTGAGCCCATGTAACGCTTTTCCATTTGCGGCAGCGGTACGCGCGGAAGGAGATGCCTGAATCATCAAAACGGACAACGAGATTCAGACTTGGCAGATGTCGAATGATAGGGCAACTGAAATGGGTGAGCTGCGACATGACTAGGCGATCTCCATTGCGGGCGAAAGCGTCTGTGATTCGGCATCATCGATCTGCACTTTGATCTGTCCCTTCGGTTTGCATTCATGCTTGATCGACAGCAGCCAAACGACCTGCGAGTCGTCCCAGAACACGCCAGCATGCTGCAACGCATCGAGAACAGCCTTTTGCACGTTGTCACAATCGCGACGACGATCATCGGGCAGTGCAATGTCGATGCGGATCGCAAGTGGACCCATCAATGGTTTGATGCTTTTGGCGATCGCGATGCGACGGACTTGGTGCCGATAGGTACGTGCGTCCTTAGATAGAACTGGACGCCCCTGGTAATAGCTGAAGTAATGATTTATGCTTGGTGGAAACGGAAGTTCAAGTTCTATACGTGAGTCCATGTTCTTCCTTTCAACAGTGCAATTACTGTGGCTCGCGTAATATCGAATCGAGATGCAATCTCTCCATATGAGTGTCCACTTGTCCTAAGTTCTCGAATCAGCGGAACATCTCTTTCTGTAATCTTTGCGCTCGAACTGCGGCTACCTCGTGCAATAGTTCCGTGAAGCCGCTTATCGCATCCGTTTGCTTCAGGCGTATCCCATCGCAAATTTTGGAGAATGTTGTTCTGTCGATTACCGTCGTTATGACAAGCTTCGTGACCAACTGGACAATTCCCCACGAAGGCCTCTAGAACTAGGCGGTGAACTGATCGCCAATGGAGTTTTCCATTTCTAGTTAGACCGACACGCAGATACCCTCTTCGAAGCTGAGGTTTAAGCCTGTGCCAATCATCTGATTTATCTTTCCAGCGACTGAAAACAAGCTGCGACCAAACAGTGCCGTCGGTCCCGATCCGATAACCAGGGAACCCAGATACAACGTGATACTCAACGTCGGCCATAAGAAAGTCCGATATGTAGGAAACAAAGAAAGCCGGGACGGAGCGAATGGCCAATTAACACCGACTCGTTCGCTTGTTCCGTCCCAGCCGCACCCGTGCGAGTTCGAACCATTGCGAATCAGAACGGCATACCTTCGGTTGAGGTTTCTCCGTTCGATACAGCGGCAATTCGAATGCGTCGATTGAAGTAGACGTTGGTGTAGTCACCACGAGTCCGTTTCGTGACTTCCAAGGTCACATCGAGCAGTTCTTCAAGTCGCCCGGCCAATTCGCTGAATCTGGAGAGTTCCAGTCCCAGCGTCTTCAGATCTCCCTTCACATAAGGGATCGATGCTTGTGTGATAACAGAGTTCTTGAAGATGTGACGACCGGCATGCGAGCCAGACAGCACTTCCAAATCGAACTTGATCATCGGGTCGCCTTTTTGACTACTCTCAAGTTTCACTGACTCGATGCGAGCTTGATACTTGCCGTCGGGGACCTCGTCATACTCCGGTGCTTCCGCGGTTGCGAAATCATCATCGAACGACGACAGATCAACGGATTGGGTAGTGGTTTCGTATTCTTCGTAATCGCTCATTGCTTAACAGCCTTTCCTGCTGGGGTGCTGCCCGGAGTGGAAGTAGACGCAGCAGTGCCTTTGCCGGGCGCAGGGCTCTGTGCGGGTGAATTCGAAGCGGTGCCGCTGAATGCCGAGTTGAACGCGGCGTAGTCGAGTGGCAGCATCTCGGGCAAGCGACCAGTGCGATCGCCGGCCTCGTAAGTTGGATGAGGCTTGGTTCTCAGCACGCGATCAACAACGAGATTGCCAGCAGCATCTTTGCGAGAGACCGAATCTCCATAGAGGATGATGTCGACTAGGCCCAACACGACGTTGCGAGCACGATCAGGCAAGCTGGGAGTGGTCTTGGTGTATTCGCCCGTTCGCGTCTCGATCGTCTTGTCGACCGCGTGCGAGATGAGGATCAAGCCATAGGGCAAGCTGGCCAAACGAGTCAGCACGCGATGCCATTCGTTCTTGACCAGTGCCCAGCCTTTTCCGTGGCCCATGTCCCCTTCATACTCGATGCCATGCTTGGCACAGACATAGTCCGAACACATCTTGAACGCGTTGTCGACCGTGTCGATCACCAGCGTCTTGAAGTTGTGATCTCCCTTTGCAAGCAACTTGCAAGCTTCCAAGAACGCTTCCCACGAGTAGGTTGGCACCTTGAACACTTCCAGGTGATTGAGCCCTGGCTCGCATTCGAAGAACATAGCCTCGGGGAACTGGGAAGCGAACGAACTCTTGCCGAGCTTGGGAACGCCATAGAGCAAGATCGATTGCTTTGCCAAGTCGGTGGTCGGTTTGGTCTTAGTGGTTGGTAGTGTCACTGTCATAAATAAGGTTTCCTTTCAAATCAGAACGGGGGTGCTTCAGAATCAACACGAGATAGCTCTTCGTTAGGGAGAGCGATCTCGTACAGGTTGTCAGCGACGTTTGGATTGAATCCCGACTGGCAATATGCCAAGTACTCGCATGGGCGTTGGTACGAGAAACAGTTCGAGGTGTTGAGCAGCCATTTGCCACGGCGACGGGCATCGAGGTACTGCTGGGTGATTTCCCAGACTTCGTCTTGCAACATGGCAAGTCGGTCTTCGGAGAGATAAATGAATTCGCGATGGAAGGCCTCGGGACGCGAATACCATTCAGTCAGTCGCGACTGAAACTCATCATCCGTCTCTGGCATCTGACGTTTCGCGGTCGACTTACCGCTCTTGTTTTTGGCAGCAAGTTCTGCGTGACGAACTTCGTACTCTTCTTGAGTTTCGCCTTTGCCTTGCTTAAGCCGACTCTTGAGCAGCACGTTGTAGATGACGCCAACGATCGGATAGCCCAATTCACGCAGGTAGTAGCAGTACAAGGCGATCTGCGTATCGGTCCACAGCTTGTCGAGATAACTCGCATCAACAGTCGATGCCGTCTTATGCTCGAGCAGATACAAACCATCGTGGCAACGAACGATGCCATCAACCTTGCCGGCGATTCGGAACGTTTGACTCTGCCGGCCAGTATCGGGATTGCGAATCTCGCCGACGAACTCCTTTTCAACTTCGACGACTTCGAATTCTTCAGTTGCGTAGCGTTCGGCGTAACCACGGATCATCGCCGTTGCCAAATGCCACTGAACCATCTGATTCGGATCGACAACCCGATTTTCAAAGGCATCGTCAATGTAGGCGAGGACATCGGGGAGTCGCGACTCGCTATTTGACGATCGGTACCAAAGCTCAATCGCCGTATGGATCACGCTGCCGAACGACAACGCCTCTGCACGCTCTCGCGGCCGCAGGTTATCGAGATAGCGGTTCTTGTACTTCCGAGGACAATTGCGAAACGTGTTGAGCGCTGAATAGGTCAGCAACGTCTTATCGTTCGCTTCAGGTTGTGTGATGATTTGGGACATGGGTGCTTATGCGAGTATTTGTTGTTACTTATTTGCTCAAAGAGATGCCTACAGGAAATTCATCTCGTAGGTGTCTTGTTCTTCGATCAAGTTGCCGTTCATGCGTTTCGCGCCTCGTTCGCGAGCGATTTGTGCTTCACTCAATTTCAGTGACGCATTGATCTGCGAGCACTTCTTGCAAATGCGATTGGCGGCACTCTTCGAACGAAACGTTTCGTTGCATTTCAGGCACTTCCGATCACCGGGTTCATGAGGTAAAGGT
>JAIYDN010000014.1 GCA_027487485.1 Planctomycetaceae bacterium
AGTCAGACGGTAAGCAGTCAGACGGTAAGCAGTCAGACGGTAAGCAGTCAGACGGTAAGCAGTCAGACGGTAAGCAGTCAGACGGTAAGCAATCAGACGGTAAGCAGTCCGATGGCAAGCAGTCCGATGGCAAGCAGTCCGATGGCAAGCAGTCCGATGGCAAGCAGTCAGATGGTAAAAAGTCCGACGGCAAGCAGTCAGAACAGCAAAAACCCGGAGAGGGTTCTGGAGAGTCCGAGGGAGAAGGTGGCAAATCAGGCTCAAAGAGTTCCAAGCCCAGCGCAAACTCCTCTGGCGGAGAAGCGTCAGGTAGCAAAGAAACGGAAAATGTGGGTGCGGGCGGATCCAATAAGCGGACCAGCGGTTCTCCCGACGGTCAAGCAGAGGATGCTAAGCAAGATTACGCTGACAAGACAACCGATCTTGCGCTAGACTACCTTAGAAAGCAAAAAGACCAGCCTGATCCTGAATTGCTAAAGCGCATGAACTGGACCAAGGAAGACATGCAAAAATTCCTACAGCGATGGACAGAAGCTAAGGAACAAGCAAAATCGGACCCGAACAAAAAGCGTGAACTCGACGCAACGCTAAGGTCCTTGGGACTTCGGCCCAGCAAGAGCCGAGAAAGGAAAGTCGAGGATCAAGACGACGATCTTAAAGGACTACTTGAAGAAGGCAATCGAGTTCGCCCGCCCGAGACCTTGCGGGAAAAGTGGGAGCAGTATCGCAAAGCAAATGGAAACTTGTAGCCCCCAGCACTTGTTGAAAAGGTGGAAAGGGATGTCTTCAAGTTCGCTTGCGGTGGTTATAATCTCCCGGTGCCATTGAGACGTTCGTCCATTGATGGTTTTGTCAAATTCTCCCAACCAACAAGAGCCCGAATGGCGGCTAAGACTGCGTCCGAAAAACCAGCTCCCAAAGCTGCTGCGATCCATGCGTTCGATTTTCTCAAGGCAACGCCGGTCAATCCATTACCGCCGGTGATCGCATGCTTTGGAAGCGATGACTTCTTGAGACGCATTGCGATTCAACATTGGGTCGAAGGGTCCAAGCTCGATTCAGAGACCATCCGATCTTTTGAGGGGGACGAAGATTCGTGGCGCGAGGTGCATGACGAACTTGCGACAAGGTCTCTGTTCGATGCGGGAGGCCATAAGGTAGCCATTGTTCGAGGCGCTGATAAATTCATTACCAAAAATCGAGAAGCGATTGAACGTTGGGCGGAGAGCTTTGCACCTGAATCCTGTTTGATTTTGGAGATTCAAACGCTCGCAGCAAACACAAAGCTCTACAAACTGATTGCAAAGAATGGAATGCTGGTAAACTGTACGCCTCCGCAAAAGGCGTCCTGGGGCAACCCTCCCGACGAGAAAGCAATGCAGGCTTGGATCGTCAGTTGGGCGAAGGCTCGGCACTCCATGCAGTTGACCGCGAAGCAAAGCACGCTCATTGTCGAACGGATTGGTTCGGGATGTGGACTGATCGATTGTGAGCTCGCCAAGTTAGCTTTGTTTGCGGATCCCAGCGGCGCTGTATCAGACTCCCACGTTTCAGAACTGGTCGGCGGATGGAGGACACAGACAGCGTGGGAGCTATCGGATGCCATTGCGGACGGCCAAGTTGCTGGCGCTTTACTGCAATTGGACAAATTACTCACAGCAGGGCAAAATGCAGTTGGATTGGTAGCCCAGTTATCATGGTCTCTGCGAAGGTTTGGTCTGGCAGCACAATTGGTGGAACAGTCGGAACGGGTAGGTAACAAAATCCCACTAACGACGGCTTTAGAACGCGCTGGTTTCAATCGATTTGATATCGCAAAATCGGAAGTCCGATTGAAGCGCATTGGAAGAGTTCGAGCCAAAGAGATGCTATCTTGGCTTGTGGAACTAGAATTGAAACTCAAAGGAAGCCACAGTAATGATTCACGAGCAAGGCTAGCCCTCGAAGCCCTGATCATGAAACTGGGTTGAACGATGTTGGGAACGAATTGGCATTTAAGGATCTTGGTGCAAGAATGATAACTCAACGGATCGTTTGCTTCGTTGCCTTCATGGCAATCGGTCTGGTCCATATTGGCTTTGGGCAAGCTCAGCTTCAACGAACGCAGTCTGGCCTGTACGAATTGTCCGTACCTGGAAGCGCAGAATCGTCTCTCGCCCGTATCTCTGCTGAGGCTTTGGTGATTCAAGACTCTTCGGGAAAAATCACTAACTACAAACGATTGCCAAGATACGATACAGCAGATGGTACCTTGCAAGGTTACAGCTCACGCGAAGCACAGCAAGTGATTCGATGGCCGGTTGATAACGCAGGAAGAATGCAAATTGGTACCCTAAAAACAGGCAGGATCGAGTTTGTATGGAGCAAGATGACAATTACGACCAGCACCCTTCCGGACACGGAAACCAACAATCTGGTTATGCCTGAACCGGCCATGGGATTGAAGCCGATCGAGGAAGTTCTTCCGCCAACAACTGCAGTGCATTTGGCAGCTGGCAACGTTTCAGGTCGACAGTTTTTGACGATGCAAGGGAGCAATCGGTTTGGCTTCGCAAATCAAGCGGCAGGTGTTGAATCGACTTGGTATATCACTCCCGTTTCGAACAACATTGTTCGTTTGCAGCAGCGCATCGGCGAAAACTGGTTAGCGATCGGCATTGGGAATGGATCGCGGCGGACGTCCAGCGGCTACTCGGTTTCATTGCTCCCGATTCAAAACGGAGTTGAGCAACTGTGGCAAATTCAGAATATGACAAACGGTGGATACTGTTTCGAGAGCCTGATGTATCCTGGCTTTGGATTGACTTGCATTCCTAACCGCGGTTTGAGTCTTCAGCCTATTACCTTTGATCCTTGGCAGTTATGGTGGCCAACCGCGCCGACGTTCGTTCTGCCACAAATTCAGTATCGAACGGTGCAGCAACAAGTCATCGCCAATCCTTCCTTGCCACCTGTTTTTGCCAACATCACGAACACGCACAGCGACACGCTAGTTGTTTTGGTGGCGGATCGCCGAAACACTTCGAGTTTGAAGAAGCTGAAGATTGCTGCTGGAAAGAGTGAACGAATCCAGATGGATCGAGATCCCGGAGCAACGATCGTAGAGACATTCGAAACGATGGACGGTTTCGGTAACTGGCAGCAGCAACAGTTCAACACGACGATCCCTGCCAATGTGCTTTACGACATCAGTGTGTATGAGGAATTTTTGCAATCGATTGCAATTGACCGAACGGGGACCAGCCCTAATCCAATCGAAGACGTCAATTACCAACCTAGAAGCATTGGCTTTTTTCTTGTCCCTCCGGGAGACGCACTGCCTGAAGAGAGTGAGATCGATGCGTACGGAATGGCCATGAGTGCGCAAAATCCAGGAAGTGTTCGACGCCTCAGTCAACGCGATTTGGAACTCGACAGCCAGAGACCTGCCAACGACCCTCTTAAGGATTTGCTGAAGCAATTTCGAAAACGACGAGGCTCGTTTTGAGCGAGACTGACGAGAGGTCGGAGTATGGATCGCAATCCGAATTGGAACTATCCTCACTCCGCGAATCCCATGAACCGACGGTAAAGACCCGCGCGCGAAGGCGAAGACGTTTTCGCTTCAACCCACTCCCTTGGATTGTCGCTTTTTGTATCCTCGGCGCATGGCTGTTTTATGTGTTGGCTTTACCTTGGCTGCAATTGGAGTATCTCCATTGGCTTACTCCCAAGCGAAAAATTTTCCCGGCTGAACTCGATTTGAAATTGGGACAACGAACTCTGCTCAGGACATGCGAGTTTCTTTTTGTCGGCTGGGTGTTCTATTTTGGTGCAAGTATCGGTAGCTTCTTAAACGTGGTCGCTGGACGAGTTCCGGAAGGGAAGACAATAGTCTTCGGCGGTTCCAAATGCCCTTTTTGCAACACTCGCTTGAGCTTCATCGACAACACACCCGTCTTGGGCTGGCTCATTTTGCGAGGCAGATGTCGCTCGTGTCGACTGCCGATTGCACCTAGATACTTGCTGATCGAGATTGTGATTGGATTGATGTTCGTATGGTTAGCGCTTTGGCAGCTTGTACGAAATGGTGCCAATTTACCTCATGCCGATCTAAGTGGCTGGCAAGGGGTGACCGAGCTTGTTTTCTTTCCGAACTGGCAAATGATTTCGACCTTTGTGCTTCATGCTTCCATGTACGCGGTGCTCGTCATGATGGCTGTTGGCACACCCGCCAAGAAAGCCTTTCCCGTTCGCGCTTTCCTTGTGATTGTTGGGCTCTTTGCGATCGCGAGAATTTCAATCTCGTCAAGTGAGGTGGTCCAATGGTCCGAACCTTGGATGCGAATGACGACGCGAGGCCCCCAGGGTGCCATTGGGTTCGGCCTTTCGGCGGGTGTTTCGGTATTGATTGGTACAACCATCGGTCTGTTGGTGGGCTGGATCACATCCCAATTCCTGGGCTCGCAGGATTCTAAAGTTCTTCGGCAACACTGGGTTTTGGAATCGATGTTGATTGGCTGCGTGACGGGTTGGCAGGCGACTTTACTGATCGTAATTTTGGGTATACTGGCAGCGCAAGGGTTTGCCTGGATTCGACGAATTCGGCTTTACCCTTATGAAGAATGCAACACAATTAATCCGCTTGGAATGAACATATGCCTTGTGGTTGTGTGTATGCTGCATCATTCGTTTTGGCGACACATGGCACAGCTTTTTGGCATCGTCTAGTCGACCTGACTTACCTCCTTCCCCTCCCACCCTTCCAGGAGTCTCTTGGTTATGAATCGCGAACTGCTTTTTTCGAAAACAAAATCGCTTTTGATCTTCTCGTGTTCATTGCTCGCATCGGCCGGACTGTCGCTTCGATGTTCGGCAGACGTCAAGTTGCCTAATGTTTTCTCAGACCACATGGTGCTTCAACAGGGCCAGGAAAACAAGATTTGGGGCACCGACAATGCCGGTCAGAAAATCACCATCACCATCGGTGATCAAAGCGTAGAAACCACTACCGATGGAACGGGCGCATGGACTACGAAGCTTCCGCCGATGAAGGTGGGTGGCAATGCACTGAAGCTGCGAGTACAAGGCTCCAGCGTGATCGAAATCAACGATATCCTGATTGGAGAAGTCTGGATTTGCTCGGGCCAGTCCAACATGCAATGGAATGTCAATCAATCGACCGATCCTGATTTGGAACGATTGTCTGCCAATTATCCGAATATCCGCATGATCAACTTTCCTCAGATCGGTCGACAAGAAGCGATCTGGACACACGACGATCGTAAATGGAAAGTTAGCACTCCAGAAACCGTAGGCGAATTTTCGGCCGTAGGTTATTTCTTTGCGAGACAGCTCCATCAAACCACCGGCGTACCAATCGGTATGATCAATAATGCATGGGGTGGCTCCGCAGCAGAAGCTTGGGTGAATCGCGACGTTCTCAAAGCGGACCCTAAATTCGATGGATTGATGAAGCGATGGACGGACATGGAAGCAACCCATGCCACTTTAGCAGCCAACAAGGAACGAACACCCGAACAGCAAAAGCAGCTTGACGGACTCAATGGTTCCATGTTCGGAAATGCACGACCCGGCAACATCTACAACGGCGTTTTGAAATCCCATCTTGGCTACGGCATCAAGGGAGCCATCTGGTACCAAGGTGAATCCAATGCAGGAAGAGCTTACCAGTATCGCGAGTTGTTCCCACTGATGATTCAGAACTGGAGGCAAGAATGGGGCCAAGGAGACTTCCCGTTCTATTGGGTCCAATTAGCCGACTTTGAAGCTGAAAAGGCAGAACCGGGTGATTCCCCGTGGGCAGAACTCCGTGAAGCTCAAACCATGTCCATGGACAAGGTCGCCAACAGCGGGCAAGCGGTCATCATCGACATTGGCGAAGGAAAAGATATCCATCCCAAGAATAAATTGGACGTGGGTAAACGACTGGCTCGTTGGGCATTGGCTAAACAATATGGTATCTCCATTGATCACCAAAGCCCTCGCTACGATTCCAGCGAAGTCAGCGAAAGCTCGATGATCGTGAAGTTCAAGTATGTCGAAAGTGGCTGGCGCCCCTTTGATGTCAGGGAGCCACGCGGATTTACGATTGCTGGCGAAGACAAAAAATTCTACAACGCCAAAGCGAACATTCTTCCCGATGGACGTATCCAAGTATCAGCTCCCGAAGTTCCAAAACCAGTCTCGGTGCGCTATGCTTGGGCACAGAACCCAATCTGCAATATGTTTGCAAACAATGGATTACCGCTAACCCCATTCCGAACCGACGACTGGCCCGGAGTGACCGCAAAGAACGAATAACGACGCTAAATGGCTCAATCGCATCGGACTGCTTTATCTGTCAACGTCAACAAGGTGGCGTTGTTACGCAACACTCGCCACCTTGGTATCCCAAGCGTCGTTCGCGCGGCGCTTTTGTGTTTGGAAGCGGGCGCGGATGGAATCACCATTCACCCTCGGCCAGACGAACGACATATTCGGCGGACCGATGTTTTTGAGC
Organism: Planctomycetaceae bacterium; assembly: GCA_027487485.1. Taxonomy (GTDB): domain Bacteria; phylum Planctomycetota; class Planctomycetia; order Pirellulales; family Pirellulaceae; genus JBKCUI01. The sequence goes on from JAIYDN010000014.1 coordinate 6,503, forward strand.
TAAACGCATTCCTTCAAGATTGGCCAAAAGCGGAATTCAACATCGAAGGAAACCCGTTTCATAATCTGATGGATTTGATACGGGAGGTTCGTCCCGATCAAGCAACCTTTGTTCCGGACAGTGTTTCACAAAGCACGTCCGATCACGGGTGGGATTTAGAAAAGGACGGGGAGCGGCTTCGTCCTTTGATTCAAGAATGTCGAGACTTAGGTGTCCGAGTGAGCTTATTCATGGACCCATTGCCGGACATGATTCCGATAGCGAAGTCACTGGGTGCAGATCGAATCGAACTGTATACGGAATCTTGGGCAACGGCGTATCCTACGGCTGCTCGCGATAGTACCTTAGCGAAGTTTATAGCAGCAGCTCAAGCGGCCATCCAAACGGAGCTTGGCGTGAATGCCGGTCATGACTTGAATCTGGAAAATCTAACTCCATTTCTTAAGTCCGTCCCAGGGGTCTTAGAGGTCTCCATCGGACACGCATTGATTGCCGACGCTCTTGAAATGGGTTATGCCAAGACAGTACGAGCGTACTTAGACTGCATCGGTTAATAACCTCTCTTACCGTATGCCGATTTTCCAAATGTTGCTTCCAACCCAATGAACTAGTGCCTTGTTCAGATTGAAAATGGGGGTTGGCAACGGTAGCCGGACTCGCCAGAGTTCGGCTTTTCTTCGACGCACTGAAGTCTGGCGACTCCAGCTACCGAAGGATTGGAAACCAAAGGAATACCGGGACTCGGGCGCACCGAGTTGCTAGGCAACGAGGGCGACATATGAGACCCGTTACAGAGAGATGTGTTCTGAAGATGGTGTGTTTCTTTTGAAGGTGCCATCCATGGGTGATGAGAGCAGCAGCCAGGCGAAAACTAGTGCCCATCGAACATCGCGCAGTCTGTGCGGCCTGGGACCCTGTGCCGATTATTTCGGCTATTCGGATTGCGTTGTCTCTAAGCTTCATTTTCGCTGCAAATTTTGGATTTATTGGCTGCATATCGCAACCGCGTTAGTGGTGTATCCCATGTTTGCACGCTAGTTTCTCAGCCAATTTCTTGCGGACCGCAAATCATGACCTTCGAACGAAATTCAACCCAGCAACGACCCAATACTGAACGAAAGGCACTTGCCATCAATTTGGATCCGCGTCGATACGGCTCGTTCGCGGAAATTGGTGCAGGCCAAGAAGTCGTGCGATGGTTTTTCCGCGTGGGCGGAGCAGCCGGCACCATCGCCAAGAGCATTTCCGCCTACGATATGGCCGTCAGCGATGCCATTTACGGACAATGCGATCGGTACGTCTGTCGCAAGCGACTGGAAGACATGCTGGAACATGAACAGTCACTCAATTTAGAACGACTGCGAGAAGAACGCGGTGACTCCACTGCTTTCTTCACATTCGCGGATACCGTTTCCGCTCGAAATTTCAAAGGGACTAACGATTGCCATGGGTGGCTTGGAGTTCGTTTCCAAGCTCATCCAAGAGATCAAGATAGCCAAATCATCATTCACGTACGAATGCTAGATACGGAAAATGCGCTTCAACAAGAAGCCTTAGGGATTGTCGGAGTGAATCTGCTGTTCGGTGCATTCTTTCTGAATCATGAACCCGACCAATTGATTGAGTCGTTGCTGGACAATCTAAGTACAAGGCGCATCGAGATCGACATGATCGAGTTTTCGGGAATCGCTTTCCGACATGTTGATAACCGGGTCATGAGCCTTCGCTTGGTTCAACTAGGACTCAGCAATGCAGCCATGTTCTCAGCCAAAGGCGAGGTCTTGCAACCAGCGGAAGTGCTCTACAAGAAGCCGATTTTGGTGGAACGCGGCAGCTTCCGCCCACTGACCAATGTCAATTTGGATATGCTTCGTGCAGCTCATGAAAAGTTCTGCGAAGAACCCGATGTGGCAGGCGATCAAGTCGTGACGCTAGCGGAAATCACCATGCGGAACTTGAAGGCAAACGGCGATATCAATCTCCAAGATTTTCTAGCACGAGTTGACTTGCTGGCCGATTGCGGAATGACCGTTTTGATTTCGGACTACTTCGAGTACTATCGCCTGGCCGCGTATCTGGCTCGTTATACCAAGAGAAAAATCGGTATCACGATGGGTGCCGGAAGCTTGTGCGAGCTATTCGATGATCGCTACTATTCAGAACTGGACGGTGGCATCCTTGAGTCCTTTGGAAGGCTCTTCAAAAACGACTTAAAGCTGTACATCTATCCGCTCTTGGATCGAAAAACCGGGGCACTGACAACTGTCGATAATCTCGAAGTGGCTCCGGAGCTGACGAAGCTGTATCAGTACCTCGTTGAAAAAGGCTGCATTGAACAGCTGCACAACTTCAACCCGCAAGACTTGAATACCTTCTCACGCGAAGTGCTTCGCCAGATACAAGCGGGCGATCCTGGCTGGATGGAACATGTCCCTGCGAAGGTCGCTGAAACAATCCAACGACGAGGCTTCTTCGGGTATCGAAAATCACCCGTTGCCAAAGAACCCGCTCCGTTCCTGGCCCCTGTACCAGGTGTGACGTATTCCAACAACAACAGTCTTGTTTAGTTGCCAAAGCAACGCAGCAAAATCCGCTACCTCGACAGGAGTTACCCGTCGATAAGCACATAAGCATGGTTCATTGGGTTAACCGGCAGTTGGCTTTTCGCTTCATTAAGCCGCTGGCGCTAGCCGCGTTGAGTTTCCTTGCGCTAGATACGTTGTCGCGGCTATCGCCTGCGGTTCAATTTTGGACGAAATCATGGCAAGCCAACCGGCATTCAAATATCTGATAAGTACGGTTTCGTTGTGGCGATGTGCTTAGCACGAGGGACTGCGTGTTGCATTTTGGCCCAGAACATTGATACTGGAGCGGATGGTGTGCGATTGGTAAATCGCCAATCGGACGATCACATGGTTTCGAAGGACCATTTGCGCGAGTAAGGCCGCTCTAGGCCCAATCCAGGAGAAGAATATGTTCCGTACCGCTTTGGTTTTGTTCTGCTTTACCGTAGCCAGTTTTACCGTGGCCAGTTTTGCAATCGGTGGTGAATACAACGAAGTCTTTAAGATCGGCGACTCTGCACCCGCATGGGAAAACTTGCCAGGTGTCGATAGCAAACAGCATTCGCTCGGGGATCTCAAAGACAAAAAGGTTGTTGTGGTCGTGTTTACTTGCAACAGCTGTCCTGCGGCTCGGGACTATGAAGACAGAATCATCGAACTGGCAAAATCGTCGAATGAGATTGCGATCGTTGCCATCAACGTGAACCGTATCCCCGACGACTCGATGGAAAAGATGATCGAGCGAGCCAAGTCCAAAGACTTACCGTACCCGTATTTGTTTGACGAAACCCAAAAGATTGCGAAACAATACGGAGCCAACTTCACGCCCGAGTTTTTTGTGCTCGATGGCGATCGAAAGGTTGTTTACATGGGCAGCATGGACGACAACACCGATGCAAAATTAGCCAAGAATCACTACGTGCGCGATGCCACCGCAGCAGTACTGGCAGGCAAACAACCGAGTGTCTCAGAAACGCTGGCCCGTGGATGCCGCGTTCGATATGCTCGTGAACCGCGAAAATAGATCGCGATGCTCTGGGGTGAACCCGTGCGAAACGCATCTCGCGTTTCGCACTCATTTTTCATAACGAGCGATTAGGCGTATTCGCGATCGGTCAAGATACCTGGTTGTGGAACTGGATAAGTTCCATTCGCGAGCATTTGCAATGGAGCGGGACTGTCGAACGTCAACGATTCCAAACCTGGTGCAAATTCGTGATCGCAGTTGAGCATGTCGTCGTACGTGACTTCCATTCCGGTATGAGCCGCCATGCGTCCCATGCTGGTAACAACGGACGCTTGAACCCCACGTTCTACTTCATTGTACGGTTCGTTCTTGCGAATCGCATCGATCAAATGATCCCATTCCAATTGGTATGGCGAAGGCTCGTTGCCGCCGAACTGCCAAGTCATGTTTGCCTTGGTGAAGTTTTGGCCACTGTAAATTCGGCACTTAGCAGGTGAGTGACCCGACGCGGAGATCACGGCACATCCCTTGGTACCGTGTGCGTAGCTTGCAAACTCGTCCTTGCATCCAGGGATTGTTCGGCCGTTCAACATCAACTTGGAGCCGTCTTCGAACGTGTACTCCACCGAATAGGTATCGAAGTTCTGATCGACGCAATCGTTTCGATAATGTCGGCCGCCGCTTGCTTGCGCCTTGATTGGCCAGGCGTTTTTCATCCAGCAGCATTCGTCGACGTTGTGGATCAAGAAATCGCTGAAACCGCCACCGCTGGCCCACAAGAAGCCATGAAAGCGATTGATTTGATACATCAGTTCGCTCATGTCTTCAGGCTTCTTGGTTGTGGCTGCAGAGCCCGTTGGGCCGGCCATTCGGTACGCTCGCATCAATTGAATATCACCGATTTCACCCCCTTGAATGCGGCGATGCAATTCCGCGCGGGCATCGCAGTGCCTGCACATCAAACCGATTGCTACCTTCAAGTTCTTGGCCACCGATTGTTGCCCCAATTCAAACATGCGGCGGCTGGTTGGTCCGTCGACCGTCACCGGCTTCTCCATGAATACGTTGAGGCCCTTGGAGATCGCGTACGCAAAGTGAACCGTTCGAAACGCGACGGGTGTTGCCATGATGACCACGTCACCTGGTCGCAAGCAATCCATGGCTTTCTTGTAGCCGTCAAAGTCCACGAATCGCTTGTCCTCAGGTACCTTCACCTTCTTTGGAAATTGGGTGATCAAGGAACCGTAGCAGCTGTTCATCTTGTGTTCGAAGACGTCGGCCATTGCGACCAATTCGATCTCACCATTGTCGACAGAGAGTGCGTTGGCGGCAGCTCCCGCACCTCGGCCGCCGCAGCCAATCAAGGCAACGCGAATCGTGTTGTCTTCGCCAGCATGCACGCTTCTGGAAAGATTGGATGCAAGAACGCCAGCGGTCGCAATCACGCTCGAACTCTTTAAAAAGTTACGTCGGTTTGCGTCTTGGATGGGTGGGTTCGATTGGGTCATGGTGTGCTCCTAAACAAAGCAAAAGGAAAGGAAAGGAAAGGAAAGGAAAGGAAAGGAAAGGAAAGGGAGGAATAGAGGGCGGATAGGACTGCAAATGCGGCTATCGTTCCAGAGGGACAGGTCGTTCTTTTTGAATCGGTTCTGAGTAATCCCAGAACGTTTTCTTTTCTTCTTCCGAAGGTTCTTGCAAAGGGCGAACCACCCGAAAGCCAACGTGCAACGCATCGGTCAAAAACCAAATGCTTACAGGAAATTGAGGATCTTGTGCTATCCAGTCTTCGGTGGAGCCTTCGCGAGCGGCACTTCGGCAATCGACAGCTGGTTTGTCCCAGCCACCGCCGCGAACCGTTCTCGGGTACAAGGTCATGGGAACCAGCAACGGGTTCACCGGCTTTAATGTATCCGCCGGGTAACCTTGATCGACGTATTGATCTAGGACCCATTCCGCCACGTTGCCGTGCATGTCATGCAAGCCCCAGGGATTGGGTTTCTTCTTACCGACGTTTTTGTAAGCTTCGCCAGCATTGTCCGCAAACCAGCCGTACTTCTCCAATTCACTTGGATCATCGCCAAACGAGTAAGCCGTGGTCGTACCAGCGCGGCATGCATACTCCCATTCGGCCTCAGTCGGAAGCCGATAGTAGCGACCTGTCTTTGCGGATAGCCACTTGCAATAGGTTCTGGCAGCGTGCTGAGTCATGCAGATGGCTGGAAAGTTTCGCTTTCCCATTCCGAACGACATATCGCAATACGGCTTGGTTGGTTGACTCTTTTGGAATTCGTTCGCAATAACATCCCGGGGGGTGGGTTCCAGCTTGTTCACTTCCATAGCAAAAACATCCAAGTCGGACATCCAAACGTCATACGCATCCCAAGTGGTTTCAAACTTGGCCATCCAGAACGGAGCGATTTCAACCTCGTGAACAGGCCCTTCGTCCGGGCGTCGATCGCTTTCTGTGTCCGGGCTTCCCATCTGAAATTTTCCGCCTGGGATCGGTAGCATCTCGACTTTGGCCGATGTGTGTTCAATCAATTCGGTGTAAGGCTTCATCTCTTCGGCTGTCTTCGCCTCCGAGTTCTTCACAGGCAGAACTTTACCGGAGTCATCAGCCAAAACAGGCAGGGCAGGAAAACACAGAAGCGTGCAAAGAGTAGCTGGGGTAGCAAGCAAACGAAAAAGGTCAAAGGGCATGGGCATAAGATTGCTTGGTAGGGAATTGGGGAAGGTCTAGGCAGGAATGGACTGTGTCGCACCCAACGATCTCAACGATCTGGGTAGAAACCCAAATCGTTGTTCGTCGGATCGCTCGCAACCTCATTCTACTTCGACAAAGGTAGAATTTCGACGTTCTTGAAACGAACTGGGTCGGAATGGCCAGCGAATCCAACATGTCCTTCGGTGCGTTCTTTCCCTGGGTGAGGTGAATCCGACATGTACTTCGAAATGGTGGAAAGGTCGGTATCCAAGATGATGGTGCCATTGAGTTCGACTTGGATCGTCGAGCCTTTGACGGTCACCACTTCATGATTCCACTCGCCTTGCGGTCGAAGGAACCCGCGTTTGGCGGCCGCCATACCATAAGCACTGCCGTGAGCTTGTCTCGGATCGATGGTAGCGTAGTTCGAATGGCCATCGTCCAAAACTTGCAATTCGGTCATTCCAATGTAGGCACCATCGCCTGATCGTTGTTCTTTGGGCATCGCTTCGATTTCCTTTTTGGTCGGATATCGCATGACCAACCCGTTGTTCCCTGCAGGTGGCAATTGGAAATCGACGCGCATGACATAGTCGGCAAAGACCTTCTCGGTGTGAAGCACGCCCCCTTTGCCTTCAAGGCACTGAACTGTGCCGTCCTTGACGGTGTAGTTTGCGGTGGCGCCAGCCCAGCCTGTAAGGTCTTTTCCATTGAAAAGGGATTCAAACTTTCCTGAAGAGGCCATCGCTTCCTCTTCAAATTTTCGAAGCAGATCATTCGATTCTTCTGCACTGTATTCGACCAACTTCAGATTCTTCCAGCGGATCTCTGCACCGTGCGTTTGCAATTGGATGGGGCCTTTCTTAGGAAGAGGTTCCCCTTTCGCAAAAAAGTTATGCAATCTTGCGTTGTTGACAACACACTTATCGTTCAGCCACACACTGCATCGCTCCCCGATCAAGCGGATGCGCATCGCATTCCACTTTCCAGGAGGATTGTCAGCCCGAACCAAGGGATCCTTGCCTGGCCATCCGGCTGGATTATTCCAAAGTCCACCGCTTCCTTTTTCGTTGCCATTCGGCTTGTTGTTTTCAGCATCTGGATCCCAAATTTGAACTTGAGGGATGCCTCGCAAGTAAACACCCGAGTCTGAAGTTGGAACAATCCAGTATTCGAACGAGAACTCAAAGTCGGCGAAGTCTTGATTGGTGGTTAGATAGGCTCCCTGCCCATCGCTAACGATCACGCCGTCTTCAATCTTCCAATGCTCGGCGACTTCCTTATTCCAAGCCTCTTTTTGTTTTGCATCGATCGCATCGAACGTGGTGGGATCCACGGTCGGACGCCCGTGCCATTGACTGAAGTCTTTCCCATTAAACAACTGGACTTCGCCGGCCATGCTGCACGCGGCCAAAGAAACATATGTCAAGCAGCAAAGAGAAACGGAACGAACAAGACGTTGGAGCGAAAATTTCATAAGTGTGGGTTCTTGTTGGAGAGGAAAGGAAGGTGGGATGGTAAGTGATTTTGACGATGGAATAAGACGCTGTTCTAGGACCTTGCACTAATCAGGAAGCGTGGGTGTGTAAACTTTGGGTTCGTTACAGCACGTGCTTTTCAAAGGATCGTTGCAGCATTCCGACGTGGCGACTTGGGCATCTGGGTCCACCCAGTCTTTCTTGTCGAAATTGCGAGTGTATGTTCCGTAATCGTGAAACGCGTACCATTTGGCAAGCTTGTAAGCCCAGGATCTTTCAGGGATCTCGGCGCCCGGAACATATTGACTTCTACGCGGCGTAATCGCAGCAATTTCTTTCAAGGCGGTTTGGCGTAGTGTTGTATCGCGAGCGCCGTGCTTGGCTGCTAATGATTCAAGAATATCGGGGCGTTCCAACACGACGCAACCACGAGTATGTTTCGAAACGGTCTCACGAAAATCTCGCAAGAACTCGCTTTGCTGAAAAACCTCTTTCAAAGGACGACCATCATGGATCGATTCTTTGGCCAGCTGGATAATAGGACATGGCTCAATATGCCCGCCCGGGCCAATATGGTGCGTGAATCCGGTTACGGCAGGGCACAACGCCTTACCCTGTCCGTCGTGGTAAGCATCGATCACGATGATCGGCTTCTTCACACGCGTGTTCACGACAAATTGACGAACGCGGCCTAGCTCTTCGGTGTTCAACGCAAGTTCAGGCGAGCTTTCCGGGCCAACAACGCGGTAGACGTGGAACCAACAGTACATGACCCCCATCTCCACCAGTCGATCCACCCAAGCATCTTGCAGCAGGTCATCGATATTGGTCTTGCAGACGCTAGTGCAGACTCCGGTCATCACCTTATTGTTCAAACAGTTCTGAAGACCCTCCATCGTCTTGCTGAAGACATTATCGCGACCACGGCGCTGATCGCTGACGATTTGCGTCCCTTCGACACTGATCAGCGGGGTCACGTTCCCCAGTTGCCTCAGTCGTTTTGCAACTTCGTCGGTGATAAAGTGGCCGTTGGTGAAAACTTGGAAGTAAGCGTCAGGGTGAGCCGCCAAAATGTCGAGCAGTTCTTTATGCATGAAGGGCTCGCCACCCAAGATGCCAAAGAAGGCGTTCCCCATTTGCTTGGCTTCGGTCAGCGTTTTATTCATGGCTGCGAAGTCGATTTTGGTTTGCTTGCCCGCAACATCAACCCAACAACCTTGGCAACGAAGATTGCAAGTGTTGATAATGGAGATGTATAAAAACGGAGGGAAGAACTCCCCGCGTTTCAATCGTGCTTTATGCTTCTGTACACTCCTCAATCCGCGAAAGCCCGCCAAGTAGGCGAGCTTCCAAAGAAGACGCTTATCCGTTTCGAACAGCAAACGCTTGGCGAGCCTTAAATACATGCACACACTTGGGTTGGTGGGGGAATCGAGGCCGCTCGGGAAATGAAGCCTTCTCAACGGACTACGCGAAAAAGCGATCGCCGAGCAGGACCCTAGTTTATCAGGAAAAGGGTCCGTTTTGCAGTTGTCTGTGTGATGTATTCCAATAATCTCCCAAAGCGTCCGAATCCTGGCATAACCAAGCAACGGTGGCTCAGACAGAAGAATCCGGCCTAGCGCCTACTAGGTTCGCTGATAGAATGTGGAAAGAAGACTTTGCCAGAATCGGGCGACAGTTGGTACGAAACGACTAATATTGATTGCTTGTCACTGTTCGCAAGGCTACCGTATTGCCAGTTACTACCGCAATCGCTTGAAAATCGAAACTCCTGATTGAGAACCCCTATGGGATTGCCCGCTTACGCCATCGAAGTTGAATCACTCTCCAAAACTTACAAAGAAGGGCTGATTTTTGCCAAGCTGCATAAAGCGCTTGCTAATGTATCGCTGACGGTAAAGCGAGGCGAAGTCTTTGGACTGCTCGGCCCCAACGGAGCCGGTAAAACCACTTTGATCAAAATCTTGCTGGGAATCCTCCATCCCAATGTAGGAACAGCTCGAGTGCTTGAGATGGAAGCAGGCAGCAAATCCGCTAGACGCCGAATCGGTTACTTGCCGGAGAATCTTGTTTTCCCTAGGCACCACACCGGGCGAAGCGCTCTTTACTTTTATGGGCGTCTCAGCGAAATGAGCAACGCACAGATCGCCGCGAAGGAAAAAGAGCTGTTCGACTTGGTAAGCTTAACCGGTCGCGAACACGAACCAGTACGCCGATACTCCAAAGGAATGCGACAACGTTTGGGTTTAGCGCAAGCCATGCTGCATGATCCCGACCTCCTGATTTTTGATGAACCAACCGACGGCCTTGACCCCATGGGCCGTTCCCAGATCCGCGATGTCCTTTACCAGCTGAAGCAGCGAGGCAAGACGGTTTTCCTCAACAGCCACATCCTTCAAGAAGTGGAGCTGATTTGCGATCGTGTTGCTGTCATGGCACTTGGGAAACTACGAGGGATAGGCACGATTGATGAACTGATCCAAGGCCACCCCGATGCGGACAAAGCCACCGTGACGATGGATGTCGTTGGTAGCCTGGCACAAGTAGAAGCGGCTACCGCTGGCTGCGAAATCCGATCTCGCACCACGATCCAAGACAGCAAGGACAGCTCCGATGCCATCCAGAGAATTGAAGTGGATGCAACTTCGCAATCGAATGTGGACCAAGTGGTTGACCGTCTGCGAAACGCATCGATCAGCATCTACCGAATGGAACGTTTCCGCCCAAGCTTAGAGCAAGTTTTCATGAGCATTGTTGGGGCGGCCAACGCGTCTCATCAACCTTAAAAATCTCTTTCGGATGCTGTTCCCGTTACCAAGTCCAAACCCAATTCGCCCAATAAAATTCCATGAAGCCTTATCTTGCAGTACTTTTTGATAGTTTTCTTGAGTCGATGAAATCGAAAGTGCTGTGGGTATTGCTCGCCGCTTGGACTCTGATTTTGCTCGCCCTTTTTCCACTTTCCATGAGCAAAGGGGAAACCTATGTTTTCACCAACGGCAACTTCAAGTCTGCGAAAATCATCTTAGATCAGCTTGCAGCGGCTTCGAATGGTAAAGGAACTCGAAAGCACAAAGCCATTTATGCAAAGCTCGATGAGGACTTTCAGGGAATTTTAAAGCAACGCCAAACCAATCAACGCCGCATCTCAATTGGCAAGATGATCGAATCGTTCAATAAATTGTTGAAGGAAAAGGACCTTTATGATGCTGCGGTTTGGCCAACTGCGGTGAAGCGTCCCGAGCTAAAGGAACTGATCGAAAACCCAAATCGTTCAGACTTGGAACTCGAGAAACTGAATCGTGGCTTGATCGATCTTGCTTTCGAAGGTTCGATTTCCTCGAGTTCGGGACAAGCGACTTGGATCACGTACGCTGGCTTGCGGCTAGGAAACGGATTACCGATTTCTCAATCCCAATTGCGAACGATCATCGAAACCGTCATCTTTCCACTGGTAATGCGATTGGGCTTAGGGATTGGCGCCATGCTGGTCGCGATCATTATCACCAGCCCGATGATTCCAGACATGTTTCAAACGGGCTCGATGCATCTGTTGCTTAGCAAACCTATCTCGCGCAGCTTGCTGTTCCTGACCAAGTTCGTTGGCGGATGCACCTTCGTCGCTCTGAATATTGTGTACCTCCTTGTCGGATTGTTTCTGTACGCGGGATTGCGGCTGGAAATCTGGAACGCCGGGATTCTGTGGTGTATCCCGCTGTTCATATTTACGTTTATGATTTTTTACTCGGTCTCTGCCTTGTCTGGTTTGATATGGAAGAACCCTATCATCAGCGTGGTCGTCACGGCCATGTTTTGGGCGACTTGCTTCACGGTAGGTTTGATCCATTTCTTCTTCAATGATTTTGTAAATTCTCAAGGACAAACTCAGCGGGTCTTTTCTATCAACGACAAGCCAATCCTATCGACGCAACAAGGTCGGATCCAGTTTTGGAATGAAGAAGATCGTGCATGGAAAACCGCCTTCGGTGAAGTCGACGGTCAAAAAGTACTAGGGCCCATCTGGCTCCCGAAAGAAAAGTCAATGTACTTTGCGCGCCCTCCACGTTTGCCGTTTGGTATCAGTATCGGGCAAGACACTCGACTTGAGTTGGCGCACCTGCCCGATTTCGCAGATGCATCGGACACCAGCTTCCAATCAAAGCCCTGGGACGACGGACGTTTGGATAGCGGACCTGAACTTCCCTCGGACCCGCAACAATTGTTTGCATGGAAGGATACTTTCGGGGTATTGACCGCCGAGGGAATCTACCGCTTTGACGCGGAAGCAAGCGTGAAGGCAGAGCAACAAAAATCGATGCTGGGCGGGTTTGGCTTTGGCTTGCCGAAAAATCTGATCCCTGCATACCCCGCCATGACAAAAAAGTTTGAATACAAAAAGCCTTTGGATATCGGGGTCGCACCCTCGTTTGCTCGGGTAGTCCTTTACTCGAATGGAAAAGTGATCGATCTCAAAGCGACCGAAGATGGATTGGAAGAGTCGGGACAATTGAGTTTGGACATTCCATCCGAAACAGTTGCCATCCTGGGCGCTAACGATAAAACAGCCGTGGTTTGCCCTATTGGTATGGCCCCGTTTGTCATCGATCTCGAAGCAATGAAGATCCAAGGCCGAATCGAAACTATTGGCGATGATACGATCAATCAAGTTCGAGTCGACACGAACGGAAAGTTTGTGCTTCTTGCAACGAATGGAAAAGTATGGACCGTCGATGCCACCGGGCAATCCTGTGAAAAGCCATCGATTGCAGGCCAAGGATCAGCGTTTGCAATTCATTTCAATGAATCCAACCAACTTTGGGTGGCACATGCTCGCGGCAAAGTAGACTTGGTAGATCTCAGTACAGGCTCTTCCATCACTTCGATTCGCCCACGGGCATTCACCTCACAGCTCATCTTCGATTATCTAGTGAATCCTTTTTACCAAGTCAATCCGAAGCCTTCAGCGATGAACGATACGATCGAGTACGTACTTAAGAATTCGAAGAACAAAACCATTGCAATCGACCGTGGCGATCTGGATTTGCCAAAGATCGCATCCGACCCCTGGACTCCAATTTGGACCAACCTTTTGTTTATCGGTTTCATGCTGGGCATTAGTTGCTGGTATTTGTACCGACAAGATCTCTAGTCGCTTTACGGGTTCGGCAGCCTCGAGACAGACCACAATTTCCATGTCTTTGCATTGCGACGCTCGCAACTATCGGGAAACCAGGAGACGCGGAGACCATAGAGATAAAGTGCTCACAGAATCATTCAAGTCCAAGTCCTCTGAACTAAAGAAAGTGTCAGTAACGAATGGCACTGGCAATTAGCGCACCAAACCTTTTGCGACACTTCGGGGCAAGCCCGAGTGTCGCTTGGCTGGCGATTCCATCCTTAGCCCGGTGGGCGACACTTTGGCTAGTCTTTCGTGAATTCCCTTGTACCTCCCTCCGGGCTTAGCAAATAGTTGAGCACGAGTCCGCTGCCCCGTTCTGATAAATTTGTCTGACTCCAGCGAAGTATTTTTTAAAACACAGAGTCACAGAGTTCACAGAGGGACGGACTGTCTGTAAAGGTCTTTTCTCTGTGTCCTCCGTGTCTCTGTGTTTCCAATAGAACGAGATCGGAATGGGGACAAGCTCGAATACCTGTCCCCAGCAGATGACCGGATCGCGGCTAGTGCCCACGGCTCAAGATGTGCAAACCAAGCTAGGGGACATTAACGACTTCGCCACCTTGGCTTGTCACCAATGCTTCGAAGGTTTCGCTGTCGATTGCGTTGGAGATCGTTCGGACCGAACCATCAAAGAATCCCGCTTGGGCTGTCGGGGATCGAAGCAAGCTGAAGTTTTCCGAATCGTTCAAGTCCAAGTCCTCTGGCTTGGTCCAAGGGACGGCATACTCATCTTGCACTTCGACAATAGCAATGGTGTTCGACGTGCCATCAGTGATGGTGTTCATCTTGGGTTTCTTGGAATTCCAAATCGTGTCGTCGCGATAGGGAGCCAAATACACGGTATGGCCTTTTTCCGCCTGCGAGGATGGATGCCTGAAGAAGGCCGGCATGCGGTCCACCAGCTGAATGTTATGAGGGCTGTCCCATGGTTCGTCTTGATGAAATTCCTGATACAATGCATTTTCCTCGAGGTAAGGAAGTAGGGCAACGCGCCAGCTGAGCAGCTTCCCACCGTTCTTATCGACCGTCGCGCGAAGTGGGAATTGTCGGTAGGCCGATTCGTAATTGAGCATCGCCAGCAAAAGTTGCTTCACATTGTTGGAAGACTGCATCCGTCGCGCTGCTTCGCGAGCCGCTTGTACCGCTGGTAACAGCAGACCCGTCAATACGCCGATGGTCGGGATGGAGTAGCTGTAGGTTCCGTTGATGGCGATTTCATCACCGTTGACGGTCCAGAGGTCGGCTTTGCCGAGAAATTCTTTAGCCCGCTCCATGTACTGAATGCATGCTTGCTTCAACTCGGGGGACATTTCTTGTTCTTGACGGATCGCGTTTCGCAGCGATAGCTCCGCGAATTCCATCCCATTGGTCCGTAAGTTCTCGAGGGCGGTTGCAAGTCTTGCAGCGGATTCGCCGTCTTTCGCTACCAGCTTTAATTCGATTTGGGCGCTCAATCCAGCCATGTCGTTGGAACTGACGACATACTCCAGCTCTTCAATAACCACTTCGATATCTTGATACAAAGAGGGTGGGATCTGCGATTCCATATCGGCAAGGCCGCCTGCAATGATCGGCTTGATGTTGGCAAAATTGGTCACCGATCGCATTGGATATTTGGAGGCGTTCAGCAGATCGATCGCTTTGCTACCCTTGGATGGTTTGCCCAGCATTCGGCGAAGCGTCCCTTCGCTTCCGAACAGAATGACCTGCTCTTCCGTTTGAGCGATCTTGATGGGTGCATCGTTGGCATTGCGAGATCGCATCCCTTTGATCTTTGGGGAGTTTACTACTTCGCCGAACAGTTTGGAGCTCAAATCAGCGATGTCCACCGGTTTGGTCGTTCGGATGACGCCACCGAACTCAGGACCATTCGGGGAAGGCATGCTTGCCGAGATGTCCACGCTGTCGATCAACAAAGGGTCGACTCCTAGCTCTTGGATGCCAAAGGCAGAAATGATCTCCCATGGAACCATTTCTAAGTCCTTGCGGTTGCGAATCGCCCCGACATCAATCGACGTGATGGAGATCGAATCGGCAACCGTTTGGCTATAACGCGGTGAAGGCGTTTGAGCAGATAAGTTGGTAGCAAGTGCGACCGAAGCGAACAGCCCCGTTAACCACAGAGGTAAAGTCCGTCCGTGAAGAAGAAAAGATTTCATCATTGGAACATCCCGAAAAAACTAAACTTTTGGAACTCAATACGTTTTCGCATTGTAGCCCATTCGCTGGCCCCTTGGGTGTTCGATGAACGCTTTGGAAAATAGGTCCGATACGCCTTAGTTCGGCGCAGAATGCCGTGGGTCAAACTTGTGACCGCGCAAGAACGCTCGCCAGCTTCGAAAGTAGTCGTACCAGCCTAAACGCTTGGGGCGACTTGCGATGACATACTGGAAAGCAGATCCTTCCCTTTGGATCACGCTATTGGCGAGTTCTGTTTGAGTTTGCCTTAGACGCTGGGTCAACAATTCATTCCACTGCGACTTGTTCAGTTCGGTCTCTGCGTGTTTTCGATGGTCGCAATGAATAGCGTCTCCCAGTTTCGCAAAGATCTGCGGGCGGCTTTCGTCCCAGAATCCGTATTCCAAGGCAAGCGGAACAAAGACAATTTCAGGAACCTTCGAAACCAAATGCGATAAGCCAGGCATTAATTCTGGCGAATGATCGCGTACGTCGGTGAACTTGCCTTCGGGGGTGATGAAGAGTGCCGAATTGGGTGTCTGCAAGATGACTTGCGTGGTTGCTAAAAAGTCAGCTGCCCCGCGAATGGTGTTCAATTTGAGGCCGTAGAAGCCTAATTGAGCCATGATGCGGTAGTTCTTGAGCGCATCCGCATCGATCGGGGCATAGAAGACACGATTCGAAAAGTACTTTTGCCGTATCAAAGAAGCGCTGATCGGATCCCACCAGCTGGCATGATTCGCAAAGACAACCACAGGTGTTGTCGGTGGTATACGATCAAGCTCGGCACCGTTTACTTGGATGGCAAACGACTGGAATTGCTTGGCAACCATGCGGCTCGAAAAGTACAGGAAGCCATCTACCAACCATTTTTTGGAGGTTGGTAATGTTGGTTGGCTTCGGGGTGCGTTCGAGCTTTTGCGGTTCATTCCTTAGGGCGAATTACAGAAGGCTATCGAGCAAAAGTCGAAGCTTTCTCAGTTCTTGCCGCATATCCATCCCCTCCATAGGGGACATGTCGACACTCAAGGCTAAATCGTATCCCACAGTTTCCAGTTGAGTGATGAGACGGCCGTATTCGATTTCGCCTTGACCGACGCGGACTTGCAATTGGTCTTTTTTGGAATCGCGAAGATGAACGTGGTAGACATACTTCATCAGCTTTTCATAGTTTTTGTTGCGATTGTTGCTGCACAAGTAATGGCTTGGGTCCAGCGTTAGCCCCACTCCAGGCACATAATCGCACAAATTCTTGACGGTGTCCGGGTCTTCGCTCAGGCAGCCCATTTGGCTTTTCAGTCCAATTCGGACACCACGGCTCTCGGAAATCTCTACCAACTTTTGGAGATGCTCCACTTCTTGATTGAAAGGAGTACCATGTTCACCACTTGGGATCGTCAGCGAAACCACTTTGGTTGCTTTCGCAAGATCGCAGATTTTTGAGAATCGTTCGTAGTGGACCGGTCCCTCCGCATCGATTCGGACGTTATAACTGCAAATATCCAGACGGTGCGTGTCGCGAACGATGCGCAGGCACTCGTCGAACTCCTCCACAATCCTGGCAGGAGGCATTTGTATGCCTTTGTCATCGAGCACAATTTCCACAGCGGTGAATTCAAGATCGCTAAGGACCTCGATCACATCGGGCAATGGAATATCAGGAAAGCAACCAGTTGATGCAGCTACATACACGACGTTAATCACTCCTTTGGAACTGTCAGTTTAAGATCCCCATTATCCGCAGGAACGGCAACCTGACAACCACGCTTTAGCAACATGTCCCATGATCCTTTGCAAACTTCGCTGATTCGTTTGGGAGCCAACGCTCTGAACTCGTCGGCCATAAAAGCCGTCGAGACTCCCGCCCGTATCGGTTTGGAAGCGTCGACTCCCCTCCAGTTTGTGCCTGGAATCGGCCCCAATCGGCTCGAGTTGTTTCATCGTTTAGGAATTCGTCGAACCACGGACTTGCTCTTCTTTTTTCCACGTAGTTACCAAGATATCGCCCCTTATCAGTCCATCACCGAACTGGAATCGGGTGTGCGAGCAAGTGTCGTCGGGCAAGTCGTCGACATGGACCAACGCGTCAGCTTTGAGGGCCGAAGTAGTGTTGGAATTTTGCTAGCAATCGAAGGGGGAGGATTTGTTCGCTGTGTTTGGTACAACCAGCCGTTTCGCCGGCAACAGTACTCGCAAGGAATGCGAGTGATCGCCACGGGGGTGGTGAAGCCGACCGGGATTTCTTTTGAAATGAGGCACCCGGAGACAACCATTTTGGCAAATGACCAGCCTTTGCCGGCCGCGAAACCTCTTCCTGTATATCCGCTGACCGATGGGTTGCAGCAGCGTCATATCGCAAGCGCGGTGGAGGCTGTTCTTGCTTCTCTGTTGGATACCATGGAGGAAGCTTTGCCGGAATCGCTGCGGTTGGCAGCTACCAATTTCGCTACTGTGCCTAAAGAGCTTGGTTTACCGAAGGAGCTCGGTAAAGAACTTGAGCCCCACGAAACTGCGGGCTCCCAGCGTACGGCAGGGAATCCGCCTTTGATGGGGATTGCTCAGGCGTTGCGGGCGATTCACCAACCCAGTTCGATGGCTGAAGCGAACGAGGCCCGCCATCGCTTTATTTTCCAAGAGTTGTTTGTCTATCAATTGGCGTTGGCCATGCGCCGACATCGGCTGCGGCATGAAAAGCCCGCACCGAAGATCGAAGCATCCCCTAAGATTCACGCTCGCATCCTGCGGCGATTTCCGTTTGAATTGACGGGTGATCAATTGCGAGCCATCGAAGACGTACGTCGGGATATGGCCAGCGACATCCCCATGAATCGACTTGTTCAGGGAGACGTGGGGAGCGGCAAGACGGTGATTGCGCAGTATGCAATGCTCAATGCGGTTGCGAACAAACAGCAAGCCGCTTTGATGGCTCCGACGGAACTCTTAGCGCGTCAACATTATTCGCGGTTGAAGGAGCAATTGGCGGGCAGCCAGGTCATGGTCGAGTTGCTTGTAGGTTCGATTTCACAGCGAGATCGTACCGAATTGTTGCAACGGATTGGCATTGGAACCGTCGATCTTGTGGTGGGGACTCAATCGTTGCTCAGCGAACATGTTCAGTTTGCTTCCCTGGGATTGGTGGTCATCGATGAGCAGCATAAATTCGGAGTCGAACAGAGAGCTAGCCTGCGTGAGTCTCGATTGGTGCCTCATTATCTGGTTCTAAGCGCAACACCGATCCCTCGTACGATCGCTATGACGTTATTTGGCGATTTGGACGTGTCGATTCTGAAAGACAAGCCACCAGGGCGAGCGTCCGTGCATACGTACCTTGGCAATGCGGCACAGCAAGCAAAGTGGTGGGACTTTGTAGCAAAGCAAGTGCAAAGCGGTCGCCAAGCGTACGTGGTGACACCTCGAGTGGAATCGGATCCCAATTCGGAAGTCCTGGGAGCGGAGCAGATGTTTGAGCAGTTGCGATCCGGGCCGTTGGCAGGCTTGCGATTGGATGTGCTTCATGGCCGCATGGATGGATCGGAAAAGCAAAGCAAGCTCGATGCTTTTTCTTCGGGGCAAACACAGGTTTTGGTCTCGACCACCGTGGTGGAAGTCGGGATCGATATCCCCAACGCGACCATCATGACGATCTTGGATGCGGACCGACTTGGCCTTGCCCAGCTGCATCAATTGCGAGGTCGCGTCAGTCGTGGAAGCTATCCGGGGTACATTTGTTTGTTTGCCAAACAGGGCTCCGCGCCCGAAGAGAACGCAAGACTGAGCGTTTTGGCATCGACCGACGATGGTTTTCAATTGGCAGAGCAAGACATGCGCATGCGGGGGCCAGGTGATTTGTTGGGAACCAAACAGATTGGGCTGCCATCGTTAAGGATTGCGGATCTGGTGCGGGATGCCGAGGTGTTGAACCAGGCCCGCAAGGTGGCGTTGGATTGCATCGAGCGCGATCCCAACCTAGATTTGCCGGAACACATGAAACTGAAGAGACAAGTAATCCAAAGGCATGGCGCATTAGCCGAGCTTGGGGATGTAGGATAGCGATCGATAAGGCATGAAGCAGTACACGGTAGTGATTAGCGACGTCGAAGATTACGACGCCGGGTTTCGAGGTACCAAAACATTTTGGTGGCTATCTAGCTACCTGGGCGCGTATGCGCAGTTGGGTTTGTACTGGTTCTTGATTGCCTATTTTGGAAGGTCGAAGGTGCAACTCTTGCGACCTTCGGAATTGCTGCATCGATCCTCGAAGTTAAAAACGGACTGGCTCTTTATTGGTTTGCCAACCACGCTGAACGCTCCCCATCTGGCCAACATTCAGTTCAATCGGATGGCTTTATACGATGCGTCGGACACCAACGAACTGAATTTTGAATTCTCAGACCGCGAGTTTCTCACATCGCAAACCAATGTATGCCTGAAGAACTGGCGCGACGATCGTTGGAACGAGACGATGAAGATCGGATTGCTACCGATCAAACGTCCGCCATGGAACAATCGGCTTCGGACTGCTTTAAATCTCGAATCCATCAAGCAGCCTTTTGTTCGAAAACAAACGAAAACTTATGACGTTGGCTTCGTGGCTAGGCCCACTGGGTCGTTGACAACCAACCAGCGACTTCGTTGGCTGGTGGAGATTAAGCAAGAACGTCCCGATTGGAAACTATGGGGCGGGCTTGTGGGTGGTGCCTATATGAAAAAAGTTGCTCAACAAGAAGTTGCGCCTGAGGTTTTGGACGCATTGTGGCTGAACAAGAAGAAAATTGGATTCCTCAGTTACTTCGCCGGGTTGAGGCAGTCCAAAGTGGCGCTCGCACCGAGCGGATATGCTCCATGGACCTATCGACATTTCGAGGCTTTGTACGCGGGTTGTATGGTCGTCTCGAACGACTTGAGCCATTACGAGTTTTTAATACCGTTCCCGCGTGATACCATGGTCGAGGTAGGGGACAGCGAAGCTGTGGTTCCCGCTATTGAACGAGCCTTAACGTTGCTGGAAGATTCGCCAACCATCGTCGAGGAGAATCGCAAAGCGCTGGATCGATGGCTGGACCGAGGCAAATACTCTCGCCGCTGCACTGATACGCTCGAGCGTTTCTTCGGCCAAATTTCCTGATCCGTTTGTGCTTGCTTTCCAAAAGAGAATCGATACCAAACCATGAAGATTATCATCGTTGGCGGTGTAGCGGGTGGAGCCTCCGCCGCAGCACGTGCAAGGCGTTTGAGCGAAAGCGCAGAGATCCTTTTGATCGAGCGTGGCAATTACGTTTCGTTTGCAAACTGCGGTTTACCTTACTATGTGGGTAACGAGATTCAGCAGCGAGAAAAGTTGATCGTGACGCAACCTCAACGCTTGAGAGACCGCTTTCGAATCGATGTACGGACTCGTTCCAACGTGATCCAGATCAAGCCGAATGAGAAGCGGATTGTTGTGAAGGATCTCGCTTCTGGCAACGAATACGAAGAATCGTATGACAAGCTCATCCTGTCGCCGGGTGCCTCCCCGATCCTACCCGCCTTTGAGGGTAATGATGCGGCCGGTATTTTCACGCTTCGAACACTGGAGGATGTCGACAAGATTCGGGCGCTCGTCGACGGTGGTATCTCTTCCGCCATGGTTGTAGGTGCTGGCTTCATCGGCTTGGAGATGGTGGAAAATTTGGTGCGGCGTGGCGTTACCACCACGCTTGTTCAATTGGGGGACCAGATCTTGGCTGCATTGGATCCCGAAATGACAACACCGCTGTTGCTTGCTCTGAAACGTCATGGTGTTCAGTTGGTTTTGAAACAGACCGTGGCATCGGCTCGCAATTCAAGTTCGGGTGGGCTTGAAGTGCGTCTGACCGACGATTCGTTGTTCCAAAGCGATCTTTTGCTATTAGGCGTGGGTGTCAGGCCCGAAAGCAAACTGGCAAGCGATGCTGGACTTGAGCTCGGGCCGCGAGGCGGGATCGTTACCAACGCGTTCATGCAAACTAGCAACCCCGATATCTATGCGGTGGGGGATGTCACCGAAGTCGAAGACTTTGTGTCGAAGGGCAGAACTCAGATTCCGCTCGCGGGTCCAGCGAACCGCCAAGGCAGGCTCGCTGCAGATCACGTATTTGGTAGTCAAGCATCCTATCGAGGTACACAAGGGACCGCGATCGTTAAGCTTTTTGACTGCGTCGCTGCGACAACGGGAGCCAATGAACGATCGCTACAAAAGTCCGGCACCCCCTACGAAAAAGTGTATGTCCATCCCGCCAATCATGCGACGTACTATCCTGGCGCTCAGCCCATGGCGATCAAGCTTTTGTTTTCACCGGACGATGGGCTCATTCTGGGAGCACAAATTGTAGGGGGCGAAGGGGTCGACAAACGCATCGACGTGATCGCCGTTGCGATGCAAGCTCGCATGAAGGTTTTTGATTTAGAAGAAGTGGAACTGGCATATTCGCCGCAATTTGGGTCCGCCAAAGATCCCATTAACATGGTGGGATTCGTTGCCGCCAATGTCCTTCGCCTATCTCATCCAGTGATTCATGTCCCCGAATTGATGCATGCGTCCGAGCAACGCCCAATGATTCTGGATGTTCGCACGGAAGAAGAGTTTCAAGCGGGGCACATCCCAAATGCGATCCATATGCCAGTCGACGTGTTGCGCGATCGGCTCCATGAACTTCCGAAAGGCCAACCGATTGTTACCTATTGTCAAGTAGGACAACGTGGCTACATCGCAGCTCGGATTCTGGTGCAGAACGGATTTCAAGTGAGAAATCTGTCAGGTGGATACAAGACGTTTCGATTGTTCTACCCAGAGTAAATCGAAAGACATGCCCTGCTGGGTGAGCATCCCCTGCTGGGTGAGCTTCCTCCAGCAATGGACATAAGGCCATTGAGCCGCGTCACGTGTTCCTGCTGAGTGAGATTCCTCCAGCAATGGACATAAGGGGCTCTTGAGAATGTCGCGCGAGCCTGAGGCGAAAGAGTTTTTTCAGGGTCACTCTTCGCCTCAGGCTTGATCAAACCTCCTGGGGTTGTTCTGCTGCCCCCCCCAAATTAGTTATCGTCGTAGGAAGGGGGGAAACGACGGAATATTGGCTAAAGGACGAAAACTCTGCTTGGTCCCTAAAGTTTGCCTGTTTTGTTAAGGTGCGGACATCCGACTTGCCGAACCAACAGAAACGCCAAGTTAACTTGCGTTCCGTTGAACAGATCAGTAGAAGCAAGTAGTCGAAGCGTTTGGCAGGCTTCGACAACCTTAGAATTGATAGCAAACTTGTTAGTACCTCATGCGGAGGCAATGGACTGCCGTGCAGTTTCGAAATAGAAATTCGGCCCAACCAAGCTTTCACACATCGATCGGCCCTGCGGTTCTTGTTGGGACGGTTGCGTGCTCGTTGTTTTACGGACTCATCTACGCTGGTCCGCTCGACTACGCGATGATACGTCGTTATTGCTTGTGCCATCCGGTTGCGATCGCGACGACGGAATTGTTTTTGGTAGCATTCGTTGCGTTGTCGGTAAAGTGGTACCAAGTCCGATGGCAGCGATCGCTCTGCAAACGCGGGTGCGATTCGCTCGATGAGATTTCGCTCAATCAAAATGATTTGCCCGAGGATGCCACTGGTGCTCAAAAAGCGCAGTGGTTTGACACGTTGTGGAAGACTCAGGGACGTCAGATTTGCGATAGTTGGTTAGGGCAGCGGGTTACGGCAACGTTGCAAAGGCAACTTAAGCGCAAGAACACGAAACATCTCGATGATGATATTCAGGAGCTTGCAGAGCGGGATGCCGATCTGCAGCATGACAGTTATGGCTTGATTCGCATCGTAACTTGGGCCATGCCCATGTTGGGGTTTCTCGGTACGGTTCTTGGAATTTCCGATACGCTTGGCATGATGGATGCGCAAGCGCTTGCCAGCGGTTCGCAGGATGCCATGAACAGCCTGACAGCCGGCTTGTATGTAGCATTCGACACGACCGCCATTGGTCTGGTTTTGACCATGGTCGCGATGTTCATTCAATTCTTTGTGAATCGATCTGAGTTATCCATTCTGGGCTTGATGGATGCCAAGGTTTCTGAGGCGCTGCGATTGTGTCTGACCGAACGAGACACTCCACCGGTGTCCGTGGACGTAGAATCTTCGCTTCGGAGGGTGTCTAACGAATTGGTCCAAGCGGTTCAATCATTGGTCGAAAAGCAGGTAGAGCTTTGGCAGCAGACCATCGGAAACGCGCACGGACATTGGCAAAATCTCACTTCGAAATCTGCGGATACCTTGCAATTTGCATTGGCGGGTGCGATCGAAGGGGCCATGACCAAGCATGCGACTTCCTTTGCAGCGCACGCGGAGCAGATCACTCGGATTCAATCCGATGGTGCAGCCCAAATTGATTCCCGGTGGCAACAGTGGCAAACGACTCTTTCGGAACAGACGCGAGCCATTCATCATCAACAGTTGCAGATGAATCAACAAACAGAGCTTCTATCCAAGTTGATCGAGAAGCACGAAGCGATTCGCGAGATGGAGCCACCTTTGCAAAAGGTTTTGGATCAGTTGACTGAAATCGACCATACGACTTTGGAACGATTTACCAATGTCGAACGTTTTCATGAAGTCGCTGTCTGCATGACAGAAGCGATCGCTGTGTTAGGAACTCAGTTGGAACGCCATGGATTTTTGGGCAAGCAACCCGTACGGCGTCGTTCGGAAGTTCCGAGCTCAGCGGAAGCGCCTGATATGGACAATTTGGACAGCTCGGAAAATTCGACGGAACCAGCCACCATCCCGATCGCTGCCGCCAAAACCTGGAAGAGACAAGCAGGATGAGTAGGAGCCGGCGACGTAGCGATAACAACGCACCCGCTTTGTTTCCATTCTTGGCGGTTCTGTTGTGTACCATTGGTGCTTTGGTCTTGATTTTGGTCATCACGGTTACCAATTCTCATGCCTCAGCCCGTCGCGATGCCGAGCTCGCCGCATCGAACGTCAAGGATTCGGCTGATATGATGGAAGTAGTTTCCGACGAATTGGTGGCTCAGCGGGAGAGTTTGAAAAAGCAAGTTGAACGTAGGCGTAGGGATTTGGCCGACATCGAAGACCATATTCAGCGGCTCACGAAGAATCTGCAGGAACTCGCGAGTCGTATCGAACAAATTCAGTCGTATGCCTCGGACACGGAACAATCAGAAAGCCAGAAAGAAGCATTGGTTCAGTCGCTGCGAGAGCAGATTGACGCGAAGAAGAAAGAACTGCTCGAAGAAATCGAGAAGCAAAAAAAGCGCAAACCCGCTTTTGCGGTGATCCCTTACGTCGGAAACAATGGGACATCGCGGCGTCCCGTCTATTTGGAATGCACCAAGCAGGGCGTGGTGATTCAGCCAGAGGGGATGTTGATTTCGGTTCAAGACTTGAAGCCACCGACAGGCCCCGGCAATCCGTTAGACGCAGCCTTGCGCGTTTTACGTTTGGCTTACCAACAACGCGATGTGACGTTTGGTATCAACCAACCGCCTTATCCTCTGCTGCTTGTGCGCCCGGATGGAATTCACACGTACGCTATGGCGCTTGAGGCCATGAGTGGTTGGGACGATCAGTACGGATACGAGCTGATCAATGGCGATATGGATCTAACGTTTCCAACAAGTATCCCAGGGCTCAATGAACAGTTAACACAGACCGTCGAAGTCGCTAGGGCGAGACAGCGCTCGATGATTGCTTCGATGCCTCGTGCTTATTCAACGGCCGCACGCGAAGAAAGCTGGGACAGCATTGATGCTTCGATCCAGCCACCAGCCGGATCCGCAGGCAATTCTGGTTCAGACCCTGCGAACCGAACGGGAGCGGCTGTCGAGGAAGGGACCGAATCGATGAAGGATTGGCAACTGGTGCAAGGAATGGCCAATTCGCAAGTCACAAGCTCGATTCAACAAAATGCGATGCGAGATGGCCTTGGTGCGGGGGGAAGTCCCTCCCAACCGAATCCGATGGGCCAGAATCCAATGGGCCAGAATCCGATTGCACCGAACCAGTTGTCAGGGCAGTATGTGATCAGCCAAAACGGGAATACTGGAAGTACCGCAGGCCAAGTTCCGGATCCGAGCGACGCTGGTGGTATGGGTGGTGAGCGAGTGGTTGTCGCTGAAGAACCTCAGTTCAGCGACGGCTCATTCCAAAATGGAAGTCAAGGTGCTGGCGGAGAGAGCGGTTCGCAATCGGTCGCTGATTCGCAAAGTCATTCCGCTCAAGGTGGCACTGGAAGCAGCGCCACTGGAAGTCGAGATTCGAATGCAAGTACCTCACCGACACAACCTCGAGCCAATGCATTTTCCTCTGGAAGTGCTACAGGCGATTCAGCCCAGAGCAATGCAACGCCAGAACAAATGGCGGAAATGGCTCGATCGAAGCAAACGGCTAGCTCTGACAAACAATCTTCCGACGGAAAGAACAGCAAGGGGAATGTTTCTTCAGGATCGAAGGCAAAGCATGTCAATCCCGATGGTGACTTGAAACCCATTTCTGTCAGTGCAGGTCAGGATTGGGCAGCGTCAAGAGCCGCAGGCAAAGCGACGCCGGTCACTCGCACCATCAACGTGGTTGCCCTCAAGGATAGATGGTTATTGAGATCCGATGTTGATCCTAAGACGTTCGATGCCGACATCAATATGCAGGAGGGACCACAGGAAGCGGGCAACCAACTTGCGACGGTTCTCAAGAAGCGAGTGGATTCATGGGGTTTGTCATTGCCAGGCGGATATTGGTCACCAACGCTAACGATCGAATCCGCCAACGACGCTCAGCAGAGTGTGGCAAGACTCCAGCGATTGCTCGAAGGCAGCGGCATCGAAATCCGAGTGGTTCCCCTGACGATCCCTAAACAAAGATAAACATCGGGAAACTCCGCGAATCACTTACTGAACTGGGAGGCTTGATTTCATCATGAGCAAACGCAGTCGCGACGAGATGCCGATTGGCGAGGACTGTTTTCTCGACACGATCGCGAATCTGGTGGGCATCCTCATCATCCTGGTGGTCATTGTAGGTTCACGAAGCTATGCGAACGCGAAGATTGTCGCTCAGGAAAAATTGAGTAACGAGATCGGGCAGCTGGAAGCACCGATCAGCAAAGCCAAACAGCTCGATTCTGATCTGCAGCAACAAGCGAAAGAGCTTCAGCAGTACGAATATGAAATCGCCATGCGCGATGCGGAGCGGATGATGATTGTCGATCGCGTTACCGTGGCCGAGCAGATCGCGGAACAAGAAATGCAAAAGGTGGATAGCTCCCAACGCGAGGATCTAAGTATCGACTTCGAAATGAGCGAACTTCAAAAGCAGCTTGCTGATCTTTTGAAACAACAAGGAGACGTCCAAGCACTCGAACAAACAACCGCTGTTTTGCAACACCTGCCGACACCGATGGCAAAGACGGTGTTTGGACGCGAATTGCATGTCATGATGCGAGATGGAAACGTGTCGGTGATTCCATGGGATCGATTGGTAACCACACTGAAAAGTGAAGTACGGCACACGGTAGAACGAAACTCGCAAAAAAATCGAATGGTGAATCAACTTGGGCCCATCGATGGGTTCATGATGACTTACAGTCTTAAGAGCCAAAGCGGTGTGTTTTCCGATGGTCGATCGACTCGTCTAGGCAAGTCCGTTGAACTCGAGAAGTTTGAATTGGATCCAACGCCGGAAGTAGTTCGGGAGACAGTCGATCAATCGCTTGCCGCCGGTGGAAGGCTACGTGTCGAACTGGCAGCCAACTCATCCAAGCAAACTACCGTGACGGTCTGGGTCTATCCAGACAGTTTTGAACAGTTTCGGAACCTAAAGGAACGGCTGTTTATGGAAGGGTATCTTTGTGCGGCGAGGCCGTTGCCATTCAATGTCCGCGTTGGGGCATCCCCACGTGGCTCATCGAGCACAGCTCAATAACCCAATAGTCCCATCGTTTGCATAAGGTTCTTGGTTGCAAGAGAGCGGGTGCTGGCAAAGATTTCGCCTGCCGAGCAACCTGCGGACGCGCCGGCTGCGCATGCAAGCGCGCGAACTCGATCGTAGATGTACGCCTTGGCGGGTGGAAACTGAGTTGCATAGCACCGAATGCTTTCCACTTTTTTTTCCAACGTCTGACTGATGTCAACGGTGATCTGGCTATCAAACCCAACGATCGGACTCGGTTCAAACTGCAGACGAAAGTACATTTGCCGTTCAATGGTATGGACAGGGAGTCCATCAAAGACGTCGTCCCATTTGGTCAGTCGCGAATAAAACACCGCCGCATCGGTGATCTGCATGGCTTGGTAATGGTCCGGGGAGGCCATCGGGGTTTTGTTGCCAAAGCCAATGACCATCTTCGGTCGGTAACGTCGGAACTCTTTCGCTAACGCAACTCGCTCCTCGAACCCATCCATCAAGCGGCGATTTGTGAAGGGAAGAATCTTTCGCATGTGAACTCCCAGCACTTTCGCGGCTGCATCCGCTTCAGCGCGACGAACATCTGGCGACGGGCAGAGCGGCGTAGGCTCGCCATCGGTCAAATCGATGATTCCAACTCGATAACCTTGCTCCACCAAAAGAGCGATCGTGCCGCCGCATGCGATTTCTACATCGTCCGGATGCGCACCCACAACGATGACATCCAGTCTTTCTTCCAATTGACTCACGACGATTCCTTTTAAGTTCCTTACGAGTTTTGAAATTTCCGGAACCGCTTGGTCCTATACACATTTGAGCCGCGGGCGCTAGCCGCGGATTATTCATGAACCTAATTTGGTTTGGATGTAAGTCAAGCTCGCATAACTTGTTACGTTGGGTTGCAAACAATGCAGACTGCTTTCACAACCCGAAGCGTAAGCGAGGGGCGATGTTGCAATCCCTCGCTTACGCTTCGGGTTATGAATAGTCCTCGCTAGCCGCGTTACGGATTCCTTAGGAAAAACGATACACACTTCCAGCTTCAAGCCATAAGTTCTATCGCATGAATGCCTAAATGCCAGTCACGCCAATTTGAATTAAGCCGATCCAACAATCGAAAAGCACCCACGAGCCCCAAGATACATTGGAACCCGCCTTTCTTGTTGCGCAGATATTAACAGTGAAACGCACCGAAAAAGCTGTTGAGTTGAATCGCTAAACGTTATACTCGGTCGAAAGCGACAGATCCAATTCTGCAATTCTGAAAGGTACGAGGAGACAACGTGATCGCCCAAGATGCTGCTTCTGTGAGTCGTTCGTTTGTGGATCAAGCGGTTCGAGTCCGCGAAAAGCTAACCGAGTCGATTGTGGGTCAAGACGAGGTTCTGGACCAGCTACTTATCTGCGCTTTGACCGGTTCCCATGCATTGATTGTGGGGGCTCCGGGTTTAGCCAAGACGCTGATGGTGAAGGCGCTAGCAAGATCGCTGAATCTGAAGTTCAATCGAATCCAATTCACACCCGACCTCATGCCCAGCGACATCACCGGCTACGAGCTGCTTGCGCGAAGTGCTGACGGCAACGAGTCGATCATGAAGTTTCGGCGCGGCCCTATTTTTGCCAACTTGATCTTGGCGGATGAAATCAATCGTGCCGCACCTAAGACCCAGTCTGCTCTGTTGGAGGCGATGGCCGAACATCATGTTACTATCGGAGGAGAAACACATGATCTGGAGGATCCGTTTCTGGTCGTGGCCACTCAGAATCCGATCGAGCAAGAAGGGACCTATCCATTGCCCGAGGCTCAGCTGGACCGGTTCATGATGGAGATTCGCGTGGGCTATCCTACGTTGGCTCAGGAGCGTGAGATTGTTCTGAAAACGACTGCCGAGCCATCGGAGTTTCTAAGCAGCACCCTGACAAAAGAGGATTTCTTTGCTTTGCGACGCACGGTTCGCGCAGTTCCGGTTCCCGATGCCGTGGTGGACTTTGCGGTAGGTCTTTGTAGCGGTAGTCGACCGGAACAAAGCGGGGCGAGTCAAGACGTGAAGACGTATGTCGCGTTTGGTGCGGGGCCACGAGGAAGTCAAAATTTAGTTCTCGCAGCCAAAGCTAGAGCTCTGTTGCATGGACGAACCGCACCGATGGTCGCAGATGTTCGCGAGGTAGCGTTGCCAATTCTACGGCATCGCATCCTGATGAATCATCGTGCGATTGGCGATGGTTATACGGTGGAGCAGTTGATTCAATCGTTGCTTACCAGCCAAGCGTAGGACTGTCATGTCACAAGCGATACCACCCATCTTAAACACATCAAAAACCGATCCATTGCGCAGCCGCTTTTTCGAACCTTCGAAGTTGAGCGGCTTGGAGAAAATGCAGTTTACGACATCCCGTCGGGTCGAAGGTTCTTACTCAGGGCGGCATATTGCGAAACGTCGTGGCGGGTCTGGCGAGTTCGTAGACTATCGCGAGTATTCGCCTGGTGATGATCTGCGTCGGCTCGATTGGAAAGCCATGGGCCGTACCGGCCGCAGCTACCTGAAGCTTTTTCAGGATGAAACTGATCTTCGGTGCACTTTATTGTTAGACGCCAGCGGCTCCATGCTGCAAGGCGGAAGATCTGTCGATGATGCTCGCGGATCGAAGCTGCAATGGATGCAGTTCTTTGCGACCGCTTTGTCGCATTTGATTGTGGTTGGACGCGATGCGGTCGGCTTGTGCTGTGTTCGGAATGAAATCGAAGAATATCTGCCACCCGCTGCCTCCATGCAGCATCGGTCGCTGCTCCATCGTTCCATCGAGAATCTCAGGCCTGAAGGGGAAACCAATCTTGCGGTGGGCTTGGATCAGCTGCTTGTGCAATCGTCGCGACGTGGCGTGCTACTGGTCATGAGCGATTTTCTTGTGCCCAGCATGGAACCGGTCATCTCCAGCTTTCGCAAGTTTCGATCGCGTGGCTGGGAGATCGTTGTCTTGCATTTGGTTCATCCCGATGAGGAAAAGCTGCCGGAAGGAAACGCTTTCCGTTTTGTCGGCTTCGAAGGGGATGGCGAAGTCAATTGTCAGCTTGCAGAAATTCGCAAGGCATACCAAGAGCAATTTCAATTGCACCTAAAATCCGTTCGTACGGGACTGGTGAGTGCGGGCTGCGATTACTACCGCATTCGAACCGATGAAAGCTATCTGGATGTGCTGCGTTCCTTCTTGGTCACCCGGAGCGCTTAGATCTTCCTATGAACTTCTTACACTTTTGGGCTCTAGGGATTGGTGCGGTTGCGCTTGCAGCTCCGGTAGCTGTTCATTTTTTGACGAAGCCGAAGCCAGTACGATTCGGATTGTCAACGGTTCGCTTCTTACGAGAAGCCATCGAGCAGCGGAAAGCTCGCAGCCGATTTCGCGATTGGCTTATCTTGCTGCTGCGAACATTGTGTGTTGCTTTGCTTGCGATGGCATTGGCACGACCCTTGTTTCAGGAACGGCAGGCCGTTCCAACCACGGGCGAGGCCAACGCGCAGCGCGTGCTGGTCATTGACCAAAGCCAAAGCATGACTGCCGGCAGCGGTGGCTTAACAAACTGGTCTTCAGCCGTTGTCAGTGCGACCCAGTATCTGGAGTCCGCGCAGGGGCTCAAGGCAGCAGTCGTCTTTGCTGGTGCCAAGCCTCGAGCTGTTTTCAATGAGCTGTCTCCCAACTTAGCCGCCCTGCGCGAAGCGGTGATGCAAGCGAAACCACTTGCCGAACGATGCGATCCGCGAGCTGCCCTTGAGGTGGCTGCCCAAATCCTGGAGAAGGTCAAGGCAGAAAAAAAAGAGCTCATAATTCTCAGTGACTTCCAACGTTCCAATTGGGGAACCTTGCTGCTGGATTTGATCCCTCAAGATACACAAATTCAGTTTCATAGCGTATCGATTCCCGATTCAGGAAATATCGCTGTCACGTCCGTTCGATTTGCATCGGAACCGGTGGTTGGGCAACCGGTCACTATGGAAGTGGAGATTGCCAACTATTCGGACCGTGAAGTCGAAGCTCGGTGCAATATTGATCTGCAAACTTGGAAGCGAACGCTCACCGCTAAGATTCTCCCACAAAGCAGCCGAACACTTTCCGAAACCGTTACCTTTGATGAAGAAGGTTGGCGAAGTGGCTGGGCTAAATTGGAAAGCAACTTGGACGTGCTTCCCAGCGATGATGAACGACCGATTGCTGTACGTGTGCGTCCGCCCGTGAGTGTCCTGTTGATCTCTCGACAGAATGTTCAAGAGATTCCTTCTTCCAGCTTTTACATTCAACAGGCTCTGCAAGTTGCCCTCATGGGTGATGAATCCTCGAACGACGACCGTAGCTCAACGAAAAGCAAAACGGTGCAACGCGTTCATCCGTCGAGGGACGCATTGCGAACTTGGCCGACGGCCGACGTGTTTGTGCTCGATCATCCTGGTTCGCTAGAAGAGGAAGCTTTGCAGATGCTTGCATCCCAAATGCGACGCGGAAAGGGCTTGCTTTATATTACTTCGGAAATGGTGGATGCGACCAATTTGCAACAATTCGCGGATCTACTTGGAAACGATTTTCAACCTCCGGTCGATATGATTCCGCCAGTTGAGAATGCAGCGCGCAAGGATCTGTTTGTTCGCAAAGTTCAAAGCCGCGATGGCCCGTTTAGTGTGCTCGGTACCAACAACGCAGCGCCTTTGCTGAAACCGGTTCGATTTCAAGGTGGTCTCGCGACACGTGCATCCGCCAACGGGATGTCGGATCAAATCTTGGCAGAACTGAGCGATACGTCCGCTCTGATGTATTTGTCCAGTGTTGGTTCGGGACAAATGGCGGTACTAAATGCGGATTTGATGCGCTCCAATTGGCCGGTTCAGCCTACCTTTCTTCCCGTGTTGAGCGAGCTGACGAAATCGCTGTTGGCTCAGCGGGGTCAAGGGGATCAAGCGTTTAGCGGCGAACCGGTCGTTCGAGTCTTGCCAGCCTCCTTGACCAGTGAGTCGAAGTTGCAAGCTCGGACAGTGGAAGGTACGCCACCCAACGACGGAGATTTTGGCAAATGGCAGTGGTCGGCTGGCCAAGGTGCCATGGTCTGGTCTTGGCAAGAGCCGCCGGGACCTGGCATCTACGCGTTAGATGAAAATGCCAAGTCGGCTTGGATGGTTGCAACCAGCGCGCCGGCGATCGAGTCAGATCTGAGTTCACTGGACAAGGAGGTTCTTACTCAGCGTTTGAGCGGTGGTCGCGAAGTTGGCTTCGCATCGGCTGAAACCAATGAACAAGGCTCGGACGATCTGTGGAGTTGGCTGATTGCTGCCTGCCTTCTGGGACTGATTGGCGAAATCGCGGCCTTACGTTGGAATCGAATGTAGGTGAATCATGTGGACTGTTGATCCAAAGATACCGTTGAGCCTGTGGTGGGCCATTTTGATTGCTGCCGTGGTTGCGATCGCTTGGTACGTGCTTCGTCGTGAATGGGCGGTTTCCGCAGGTCGACGATGGGTACTGTCGATCTTGCTGGGGTTGGGTGTTGTCGGACCGCTTCTCATTGCCCTCAATCCAACTTGGGTTCAGATCATTCCGCCAGTGCCTGGTCAGCCGATGTTGACGGTGTTGGTGGATGGAACCATCAGCATGAAGACGGAGGATTGCGGCGCGAATACGGACTTGTCTCGATGGTCTCAAGCGGTCGATCTTGCAGGAAAAGTGAATAGCGAAGGGCATCGAGTGGAAGTTCGGAAAATGGCCTTCGGTGAGTTAGTAAAACCCTTGGATACTGGGAACAGCAACGGCGGTGCAAACAGCTCTGATGATCGATGGCCACAAGGGCATCGAAGCGATCTTGCGGCAGCATTGCGACAAACAACGCGGGCAGGTTCGCCTGTCGGGCATGCAGTTTTGATGATCAGCGATGGGGCTCACAACGTAGGGTCGACAGAGAGCGTCTTGCAAACGGCTCGAGAAGCCAACGCCATGGCCACTCCGATTTACACCGTCACGCTTGGTTCGACGGTGGGAATGAAGAACATGTCGATCGTCGCCAAATCGCAACGCATGATCGCTTTCCCCAACAATCCGATCGCGATACGTGCCATCTTGGGCCACAATGGACTCGCGGGGCAATCCACTCAAGTCCAGCTTCTGCGGGATGAAGAGGTGTTGCAAACGCAAACGGTCCGACTTCAATCCGAACCGACTCAAGAGATTCGTTTTAACATCGAACAGGGCGCGGTCACTCCGATCCAACGGTATCGGATTGTCGCAAGCGAGCTATTCGGGGAAGCGACAACCGCGGACAACCAAACCACGGTTCTTGTGCAACGCTTGAATGAACCCATTGGGGTGCTTGTCTTGGAGGGAAAGCCGTATTGGGATAGCAAGTTCTTGGCCCGCAATCTGGCAAGCGATCCCGTGGTTCAATTGACGACTTTGGTGAAACTGGGGCCGGGGCGTTTTTTGCAAAGGAAAATGGCAAGAGAAGCTTCCTCTGCGGAGGATGCGACGTCGGGCGAACCCAAGTTCGTCGAGACAACTCAAAGCGATTGGACCATTGAAAAGGATTTAAAGTCACCGCTGGAGTCAACGGAATTGCTGGAACGCTTTCGATTGGTCATTCTGGGACGAGATGCAAGCGAATTTTTGACCGATGTTGCGATCGATAATCTTCGAAGTTGGATGTCAAAATCAGGGGGATGCTTGTTATGCTCTCGCGGTGCTCCGTCGGACCAGATAGGGGCCAAGTTCGCAGATATATTGCCCGTGCGTTGGACCCCGGCGAGTGAATCTCGAGTTCGGGCCGAAGTAACTCAGCATGGTCTGGATACTTCCGTGTTCGATCCGTTGATGATCGATGGGTTTGATCCTGTGGGAACGTTGCCAACCTTGGCGGTGGGAGCGGTACCCAAGCAGCGCCAAGGTTTGCCACAAGTGCTGATGCAAAGTACGGTCAACAACGCAGCGGATAGTTCCAACAACACGATACCTATCGTAACGTACCAACCGTTCGGGGGTGGTCAGTCGATTGTGGTGGAAGGAGCGGGGATGTGGAGATGGGCGTTCCTTCCCCCTCAGCATGCCTCTAAAGATAAAATCTATCCGACGCTGTGGCAATCCTTGGTCCAATGGATAATCTCACAGCAAGATATGATGCCTGGTCAAGAGGTTGCGATTCGTCCCGATCGCGCTACGTTTTTAAGCGGGGACAGAGCAAGTTGCTCGGTAACACTTCGCAATCCAGCAAAGTGGAATGCAGACGGAAACGAAAGCAGCTTAAGCATCTTGATGCAGTCCCCGGATTCGGAACTTCCGAAACGCTTCTCGATCACTCCTTCCGGAATCGATAGCAGTCTATTTCGAGGAGAACTTGGGGCTCTGGAGGTTGGGTATTACGCTCTAAAGGTAGTGCAGGGGACTCAAGATGAGGTTCTAGCGGCAACGGCTTTCGAAGTCCGCGACCCATGGTTTGAAAGCCTGGAGGTGGATGCGAGACCGGATGTGATGCGGCAGATTTCACGACTGAGTGGGGGCGAGGTATTGCAGCCCGAACAAGTGCCTGAATTGGTTGCCAGATTTGAGGAGCAAATCTTAAAACAACAAAAGCACGAAGAGACACGAACCAGCATGTGGGACCATCCCTTGGTTTTGATCACGATTTTATTGGGATGGATTAGTACGTGGGTTGTGCGGCGTCAAAGTGGGCTAGTCTGAACAAGACCACCAATACAAGGAATACGATTGCATGTCAGCAGGAACACCAACATTTTCGAGCGAACAATTTGCAAGGCGACTCGCCCCGTTTCGTCGTCGTGCGATGAGCGTGGATGCTGGCACGTTGAGCTTGTTATTCGCGGCAGCGATCGTTTTTGCCATTCTGTTCTTGCTATGGTTCGATACCGTCTGGGCTTTGCCGGTTGCGGTTCGATGGGTTGCCACACGCGGTGGAATTCTAGTGGCGATCTTGGCGTTTGTTCTTGGCTTGATTTGGAAATTTCGCCAAATCACCAACGATCGAATCGCAAATCGAATTGACCAATCGACAGGTAGTGGGGGTGAGATTTTGGCGGGATGGCAGCTTGCTTCGCGCCCCGTTCATCCGGCAAGTCCCGTATCGCAGGGCTTCGCTGCCATCGCTGCCCAACGCGCCGCCGAACGGCTCCCATCGATCGCGCCCAGTGTTGTCGCGAAATCCGAAACGCTCAAGAAGCCAGCCATGATTTTGTTGGCGGTGGTCGCCATTGCCGGCACGGTCGCAGCCATCGTACCTCAGGTCGCATGGCATCAAATGCAGCGATTTTTGTTTCCAACCACGGACATTCCACCGTACACCGGAATCGATATCGAACTGGTATTGGAAAAGGAAAGTGTCTTGTACGGCCAAGACGCTATGGTTCGAGCGAATGTCCTGTTTGGTAAGGTCGAACGCATGACCTTGGTGATCGAGTCAGCCAATGCCAAGGAGCAAACGGTTCCGATGTTGGCTCAGAATGAAGTTGCATGGCAATCGTTGTTATCACGAGTTACCGAACCCCTTACGGTATATGCTCGAAGCGGAAGCAGCCGCTCACGCAAGCACCAGCTGAACGTCCAGATGACCCCGCAGATCCTGTCCCCCAAGGTTACGATCACACCACCCGAGTACACCAAAACAAGTCCCTACCGCGGCCCGATTCCTGAACAGGGAATCAGCGGCTTGGTGGGGACTCAAGTGGGATGGTCCGTTTCTAGCAATCGACCGCTCAGGAATGGTCGTCTGTCCTTAAAGTATCGCAATGGGGACGAAGAACAGATCGAGTTAACGCCGTCGCTTGACGCCAGTGGCAAAACAACGGAAGAACGCAGCACGGTTAGCGCGAATATCCAATTGAGTCAGCCCGGTCAGTTCGAGTTAACGGTCGTGGATGTGGATGGAATAGAATCTCAGGATCGTGTGACAGGCTCGATCGTGATCTCCCAGGATCAACGACCTATTGTACGAATCGTTCAACCGCAACCATTATCGATTGCAACACCGGATGTGAATCTTCCGGTAAGTGTCATCGCGGAAGATGACTACGGAATATCCAGTCTATCTTTGTACCGTTCCCTCAATGGTTCCCCCGCTATCCCCAGCCTGGCGGAATTGGAATCGACAGCACGCGTGCAACATGGATGGAATCTGCCTTTAGCAACCTTTGGTTTAGAACCAGGTGATGAGATTCAGCTTTTTGCGAGGACCGAAGACAATGATCCATCGGGTGCAAAAGGAGCGGAGTCACCCGTCACCACGATTCGTATTATTTCGGTCGAAGCTTTTCAAGAAATGATGGTTCAGCAACGGGGGGCCGAAAGCATCCAAGCCAAATATCAAATGGCGCGCCGTTACATGGATCAGCTGACCAGTGCGTTGAGAGAAGCCGATGAGGCTGCCGAAGCCTTGAAGGCGAATCCTGAATCCGCCGAAGCCGCAGAGAATCTTCAGAAGAAGATGGAAGCAGCCAAGCAAGCGGCTGAACAAGCTGCTCGCGAGATCGAGAAACTAGGGGAGCAGGCAATGCCAATCGATGTCGATCAACAATTGGCAGAGACGCTCAAGGAAATGAGCGAGCAGGCTAAAGAGATGGCCGATGCGATCCAGCAAATGAAGGAGAACGCAAAACCTACATTGAATGATCAAGAACAAGAGCAGCTTCAAGAGATGATCCAAAAGGCAAGTGGAATGCAGCAGGAGCTGACAGAAGACGCCATCGATCCGCTGGGTACCATGCAAAAGATGCTTCCCTTGATGGTGGATCAACAAAGGTTTGAACAGTTGGTCGAACAACAAAAGGATTTAGCGCAACGCATGAAAGGACTTCAAAACTCAGACCCGAACGATCGTGCAACACAACGGCGCGTGGCAGAGCTTGAATCGGAGCAAGAGCAACTGAAGCAGCAGTTGGAGCAGCTTTTGGGGGACATTGAGGATCATGCCTTGGATTTGGCTGAAGATACCGATTTGGAAAAACTGCGTGATACAGCACTGCAATTCGTAGATGCTGTTCGCGATAGCCAGGCAGACAAGACCATGGTCCAGGCCCAACAAGAACTGATGCAGGATGCATTTTCCGATGCCCAGTCCAGTGCACAGCGAGCTGCGGAGACCCTCGAGAAATTTCTCAACCAGAGTCAAGAAATGGGGGACAAAGCTTGCAAGAATTGTGAAGCTGCGTTCAACCCCGGTGGGACGAAAATGGGAAACTCCATGCAGCAAATGCTGGAGATGATGGGAATGAAAGGCCGAAGCGGTATGAAACCAGGTGGCAAACCTGGGATGGGAATGGGCTTCGGTGCAGGAGGTGGTTATTCGCAACGAACGGCTGGTCCGCAAAATGTCGGCATGTACGGTTCGATGCCTACACCTCAAAATTCTCCAAGCCGAGGCAAAGGAGATCGGCAATCGCAAGGTGTCCAATCCAGTAAAGCCATCGATACAAATGCCGGTGGCTCCGCCCAAAAAGAGGCGATTGCCAAAGGGGAATCCTCCGGGCAAAGCATGAATTCCATCCCAGCGACCTACCGATCCAAGGTCGCTGATTATCTACGCAATCTCTCTGACCAAATCGGAACCGCCGAGACCAAGGAGTAAACGATGACCAAACATTTCTATCAATCACCCAAATCGATCTCTTCACGGAAGAGATTGCCAAACGCCAGTTCTAAGCTCAGATGGGGTATGCCCACGGGGTTGATTCTTCTTCAACTATTGTTGTGTGTTCCAGCGTATGCGGATGACCAAAAATCCAAAGTGGCAGGAAAGGGAGATGTGGTTTCTGAACCAACGACTTCCGGCGGCGAGGCATCGAGCGTGGTGCAAGTGGCAAACTTGATTTACGCTGGAACTAAAACAAGCGAATGTTTTTCCGATCACTTTCTGCGACGCGCTGAGAAGGATTCGGCAATTTCCACCAGTCGCCGATTGCACTCGGTCAAGCTAGCATCCCAGGAGATCTACAACTTCCCCCTGTTGATCATGACCGGCGAGGGAGAATTCCAACTCCTCCCGGAAGAACGCCAAAATTTGCGTGAGTTTGTCGAGCGAGGTGGATTCCTGTTAGCTTCCTCCGGATGTTCCTCGCAAGAATGGGATCGATCATTTCGAAGCGAGATGGCCAAGGTGTTTCAAGATCGCGAGATGAAACCGTTGGCTCAAGACCATCTCGTTTTTCATACCGCCTACGACATCGCTGACTTGCAAGCGAAGCATGGTACACCACAACCTTTGGTTGGAATTCACTTTGGAACACGTCTTGGGGTGCTTTACTCCCAGGATGGACTCAACGATACGTCGAACACACAAGGTTGTTGCTGCTGTGGTGGGAATGAGATCACCAACGCGGAAGAAATCAATGTCAACATTCTTCTTTACAGTTTATTGCAATGATCATGAGATCCATGTCTCAATGCGATCGCTACTGGATACCCTTTTTCCTTGGCTGTGCTTTGGCCATGGCTGTTGGATGTGGTCGTTCGCCGCGCGAGCTATCCATGGTGGTTGCCGGCGACACGAAAGGATGGATCACTCCCTGCGGATGTGCAGCCAATCAATCGGGAGGGCTAGCACGGCGCGCCACTTTGCTGGATAGCTTGCGCCGCAATCATGATACCCTGTTCTTGGATGTCGGCGGTTCTGCAATTGGGACCAGCCAATACCAGCAAACGCGATTAAGGTTCTTGCTGCAAGGGTTGGCTCTGATGCAGTTGGATGCACACAACATCGGTGCTTCGGAGACGGCTTTTTCCCCTGCGGAACTTCGATCCATTGGCCAGCAGTCAAAGACACAATGGCTCAGCTCGAATCTGCTGGATCAGGAGGGGAAACCCGTTGGTAGTCCGATTCTTCATATCGAACGAGCCGGGTTAAAGATCGATGTTGCAGGGGTCATCGACCCATTGTTCATCGAGCATCCCGATTGGCAATCGATCGAACCTTTGCAAGCCGTCGTTCGAGCGTTCCAAAACTCGAAAGCAGACGTACGGATCGTGCTTGCTTATTTGGATGAGAAGGCTTTAAAGGTACTAGCCAGTGCATTGCCAGAAGTCGATTATGTCATCGGTGGGCCCACAGGACAATCGATCAACCCAGCTCGTTTGGGAGGCGTGACACTTCTGTCAGCCACGAACAAAGGAAAGTTTCTAGGCCAGTTGCAGTTGGTCAAATCGACAGATGGCTTTCGCGAAGTGAAGGCTTCGATCATCGAGGTCAAAAGCGAGCTCGCAGAGAACGCAAGCCAAGTTGAGAATCTGCAGGCATACTATCGTGAGCTTGCAAGCAAGGACTACACCAGTACGGAAGCTGGATTGGTGGAAGCAACAACGTCTGACGATTCAGGCTATTCGATCGCGGGTTCGCAATCGTGTGCTAAATGCCACGAGCCTGACAATTCGGTATGGCATCTTTCGAAGCACTCACATGCTTGGGATGTCCTTCAAGCCAAGAAAGCCCATTTCGATCCGAATTGCCAACAGTGCCATTCCACAGGCTACGGTCAGGATGGGGGCTTTGTGAATGTGGCTCAGTCCAGCGAACGAACGAGCGTGGGTTGTGAGAATTGCCATGGCCCATCGCAAGCGCATGTCTTGGATCCCAAAAAGCGGACACCGTTTCAAGCGAAGCAGCAATGTGTCACTTGCCACGACCACGAGAACAGTCCCGCTTTCCAAAGCGATACCTACTGGGCAAAGATCTTTCATGCAGGGAGCAAAGTACCAT
Source organism: Planctomycetaceae bacterium (assembly GCA_027487485.1). GTDB lineage: Bacteria > Planctomycetota > Planctomycetia > Pirellulales > Pirellulaceae > JBKCUI01. The sequence goes on from JAIYDN010000014.1 coordinate 46,221, forward strand.
GATTCTACGGGGGCAAACCTTAGCGGGTGCGAAAGCGGTGGTTCTGTTGGTAACGCTTTCTTGGAATTTAGTTTTCGCTCAGGATATCGACGATCTTTTTGGGGATACGTCTGGCACTGATAAGCCTGTCAAGGATATGCCGGTAACGGATACTTCGGCAACTTCGAAGTCGGAGAGCAGTTCGGAATCCGATACCCATCGCGACGGACTGGGAAAACGGATCGAGATCATGGACGACTACCAGGAAGGGCTCAAGACGGGTCGGCTCGAACAACGGCCGGTCGTAGTAATTCTAGGAGCGATTTGGTGCAGCTGGTGCCGAAAGCTAGAATCCGAGCTCGATTCCGACGATGGGGCATCGATCCTTCAAAAGTGGGTGGTCGTCAAGGTCGACGTGGATCAGGATCCGGAAGTTGCGGAGCTTTTGGAAGCCAGTGCGTTACCGGGCATCCGAGTCATCGGACTTGACGAGAAAGTCATTGCGAGTCGAGAAGGGTATTCACCCGTGAAGCAGCTCCAGGAGTGGCTTGACTCGAAGCTGAATGAGGCGAATCCAAAGATCCAACGGGTGCTGTACGAACAAGGTGAACCCACAGCGCAAGATATTACGGAACTGATTCAGTTTCTGGCTCATCGATCGCCCAACATTCGGGCAGCTGCCTCGGATCGATTGATCCGCAATCGTTCCTTGGTAGCCGACGATATGATTCAACTTTTGAAGACAGGGCGTTTGATCCAGAAACTAGCTGCATTGCAAGTACTTGCGGCATGGAAAGCGCCTGTGCAGTCCATCGATCCTTGGAATCCCGATTCGATCAACGATGAGTCTCTGCGATCTACCTTGGACTGGCTGAAGGATCGCGAAAAGGAAGCTTCCAACGCAACCGAGTCAGATCTTGGATCCGCGGGCGAACTGGACGACCAAGTATTGAGCCAAGAGCTGCTCAAGAAATTATTGAATTCGAGATCAGATGCCTTGATGGCTCAAGCGATTTCTTTGGGTGCGTCGATGCTGCCTGAGGTACGGCAGCGACTTTCGCACGCTTCCGACTTTGACGACCAGCAGCAGATGGTTCTAAGGGAATTGCTTTATCGGTTGCTCGCTTCCGAGCAGTCACGCTTGCAGCAATCGTCCCTTTTGGTTGCGTTGGCAAGTTTGAATGGAGAGACGCATCGTATTGCGGCGGAGAAGTTGATCGAATCCTCGACGCAGCAAGATCAAATGTTGATTGACGAGTTGTCGAGCGATCTCAATCCGATCATTCGTGAACTGACGATTCCAAAGCAACAAGAGTTCGGCGCCCTTGAAGATTCCGATCGATTAACTCGTTTGCTCGCTGATAAAAGCCCCAGTGTGCGAACCGCCGTTCTGCGTGAGCTGTCTGAAAACGAGAATGTAAAATCGATCCAAACACTAATTGACTATATTCAAAAGGAAACCGACGAGGATCTATTGGTCTATGCCACCAAGACTCTTGGAACGATTAGTGAGAAACAAGCCGCTCAGCAGGCACTTATTGAATTGACACGAAATACGAGCTGGCGTGTCCGAGCTGCGGCCATCGATGCTATTGGTGGAACCATCAAAAACAGCGGTCTCTATTCGGTGGGAACCGACGAGGAAATTTCTAAGGAGGCTGCAGAAGCGGTGATTGCCGGCCTTCAGGATGTGGATCCATTCGTTGTCTCGCGATCCGAGGCACTCTTGGTCAAGTTGATCAGCCCGGATACTGCAAGCTTGGTCGCAAAATACTGGATGGACCATGTGGAAAAAGTCGCCCCAATGCTCAAGGAAGTTTCGGACTATGAAAAGCCGACGTTGTTGGTGCCCGTGGTGGATGCAGCGAAGGAATTACTAAAATCCGAAGATCCTGATCAAATCCGCAAAGCGGCTGCCTTGATTACCAAGATAAGTCCGACGTCGTTGAACGACAAAATTCCTGAATTGTTGGAATCGGAATATTCCGGGACGAGGCTTGCGGCGCTGGAGGCTTTGATTGCGACGCTTTTAGCGCCAAGACTTACTTATACCGTTGACCCAGAATCTAGCTTCTCGTTCGGGGGATCGACGAGTGCTAATAAGGTAGGTCCGGAATCCTATTGGTATCCTGTTCCCGAATCGTTGCAGACGGTGCCCAAAGCCAAAAACAAGCGAGGCGAGGCTGCACTTACGTTGGTGGAGGAATCGCCACCACGTTCTGTGATCGGAAGTATCTTGGGCGGGATCTTCGGAACAAACTCAAGCTCCGGTTCGAATCAAGAATCCGCCATGACGCAAGAAGAAGCGGCGAAAGTTGCAGAAGATCTTGCTGCGGTAGATGACTTTTTTGGTACGCCACCATCCACGCCATCCAAGGACGAAAGCGATTCCAATTCCGAGCTTCAAGCAAACGTAGTTTCTAGTACCAAGCTTGATCCAGACCAGGCAGGCTTGCCGTCCAAATGGTTGGAAAATTGGTATTCGGATCGGCCTCGAGCTAGACAGCACGAGTGGATAACCCCCATTCAAATTGCGCTTCAGTTCAAGCTGAAGAACCAGAGCGGCGAGGGTGCGCGAAGCATGGAGCAGGAATGGCAAATGGCCGCATCCTTGGCGGCAGGCGATTCGAGCTTATCGTCTGTGCTTGCGGATCGTCTGGTCGCTGAAGCGGCTCAGTCTGATAAAAACAGCCAGCTTCCACCTGCGGAGATGATCGTCCCTTGGCTGAAGTCCGAAGACCGCGTTCGGGTCGCAAAGTCGACCAACGTACAATGGGCAGAGCCTTCCAAGAAGGACATCGAGTTCATCAAAGCGCTCACGGTTGTCGACGATGTAGAAATCGCGAATTGGATTTTGGAGAACATTCAGACAAGCAAGCTGGCTGCCAATCAGACCGCGCGTCTTCGCCCCTTCCTTTTGCGGGCCTTAGTTGGTCCGGCTGCAGATTCGGTCGACCCTTGGATCTTTGCAGATCAACAGGGAATGACTTACGAATCAACATTTCATATTCCTGGTCAAAAGCGTGCTCGGGATTGGTTGCGAGAAAAGTTTATGGCGTCGCAAGACGACAGCGTTCGTGCGTTGCTATTGAGCATGTTGTCGTATGTTCATTATGAAGTGGCGGTAAAGTCCTCGGTTGGTTTGGTCGCGCAAGCGTCGGAGCCTAGCCAGTGCCTGAATGTTGCTCTGGTTTTGGCCCTTTGCGACGACAACGTTTTAAGTGCAGATCGAGCGGTGCAATGGCTGTCCCATCCGGTCTCTGAAGTTAGGGAGATAGCAATACGGTATCTGTGCAAAGCCCCGCAAGACTTTAGTACGACGGAGCAAACGGATTACGCTCCAGTGATAGTCTACCAGCATGAAGAGCATTTGCCTGGGGTATGGTTTTCGCAACGAGAGATCCCGGTGGAGGCGGTTCAATCGTACCTGGACACGAAAGCGGAAATGCGTTCGCTGGCCCGCACGCTGCTGTTAGCTACGAAAATGCCTCCATCGATTGAAGAAGCGACCAAAGACCTGCAGGGTAAGTCTGCTTCACTCTTGGTGTGTGCGGCACTTTCGATTGCAGAGCGAACGGATCCCGAGGCGTTGGACTACTATGAAAAATTCAGCGATAGTTTGGCGGTAGGGGACGATTTGGCGAGTCCCTTGTATGTTATCTTGCGTGACTTAAAGGGCCCTGAGATACGGACCCTTCGAACGAAGTTGCGACTGAAACAAGGCTCTTCTGTTCTTTCCAATTATTGATAGGACAGCATGTTTACGGTAGCAGAGTTTGGTTGATGTTTTATTCACTTGCTTGGAGAAGTACGATGAGATTGGTTTTGGCGTTGGCCACCTTGGTGTTTGGTTCAGTGCTTGGTGAATCTGGTGCGCTAGGTCAAGTCGCATTTTCTGGTTCGGTTGGCCCAATCAGTGGAACAGCCACCGAGAGTGTAGCGTTGAAGCCAGAAAAGCTGCGACTAGTCATGTGGGTTCAGGCGAGAGGCAAAGATCCTAAGTCAGCCATTACCGCCTTGAATGAGCAAAAGGCAAGAGTAAAAAAAGACCTGGAGTTGATGAAGGCCGATTCCGAGAGCGTTCAGTTTTCAGCATCGCGCGTCGCTTCCGACGAAACCGGGAATCAGCAGCGCGCCATGATGCGAATGCAGATGCAAGGTAGACCCAATGCGAAAGCTGCTAAACCACCTGCTGTCTTCTTGGCTAGGTGCGCTGTCAAGGCAGAATGGGCTTTGCCTGTTAGCGAGGGAGATGCCCTTGCAATCCTTCCCGCAAATTTGCTTGACCAAATCAAGATTCGAGATTTAGAAGGAAAGAATGTCAAACCTATGTTGGATGGGGATGCGCAGGAACAATTGGACGAGATGGAATCGATGATGCAGGAGCAATACTACGGCAGCAGCCCGGATGCAAACGGTCCGAAGATTTTGTTTGTCGCAAGAATACCGTCCGAAGTGCGTGAAAAAGCATTTCAAGGCGCATTCAAGAGCGCTACGGAAGATGCGCAAATGCTTAGCAAGGCAAGTGCGATCAAACTTGGTAAACCAATCGGTGTCTCGAAGACCCCTAATCATTACGACTATGCACTATCATCTTATGGACGTGGATATATGGATCCTACTTCGATGCCAGCTGGGTTCATGGACGATTCGGAGGAAATCGTCACGGCAAGTCAACCAGACGAACTATTCTTCCGGGTGACTGTTTCGATTGTCTACGCGTCGGAATAGACGTCAGCAGAAAGTGTAATTCTTGTGCGAGTTGTATTGCAGCGGGTGCTGACCAGCAAGGTTGAGGTTGAGGGTAAGATTGTTGGGGAAATCCAACGCGGCTGGTTAGCTTTGCTCGGAATTGGGGTCGGCGATACCAGAGAAGATGCTGCGTATCTTGCGGATCGCTGTGTCAAGTTGCGCGGATTCTCTGACGCAGAGGGCAAAATGAATCTGAGCGTGCAGGACGTCAGCGGAGCCATTCTGGTGGTTAGCCAGTTTACACTTTATGGCGATTGCCAACGCGGTCGCAGGCCTAGCTTTGATCAAGCGAGTCCCCCCGGTCTCGCAAAAGAACTGTATGAATACTTCTGCCATCAAATCGGCACCGCCCAGGTTCCCTTGCAGACCGGTGTTTTTCAAGCAGACATGCAAGTCAGTTTGATCAACGATGGCCCAGTGACTTTCTACCTAGAGCGTGGTGGCCAAACCTAAAGTTCTGCCATAGCAGTTCGTGCAAGATATTCTTGTCTATTTGTTCAACCGGACAAGATTTTTGCAGGGGCGTCCAATCCCGTAGCGACAATGGCTGGCTACATCAACATTTCCCTTACATTTCAGTGACTCTTTCTTAGAACGACTTATCCATGTCCATGATGCGCACGATTTTGGTGGGGTTGATACTCTTGCCAACCACCAGTTATACGTATGCCCAGGAATGGGCTCGGTTCCGAGGACCGAGCGGTACGGGCATTTCATCTAGCCCATGCTTCTCAAGCGATTTATCGCTGGGGCAGGTTGCTTGGAAATTAGATTTGGCAAGTGGTGGCTCATCGATCGTTGCCTGGAAGGAGAAGTTGTTCACCACATCGTACGATGGAGAATCGCGAGTTTTGGCGTGCATGTCTGAAGAAGATGGAAAGACTCTTTGGTCGCAGAGTTTCAAGCAGTTGAGGAAGGAGACGGCGACACCGCCAAACGACGCCGCGACCTGTTCTCCCGTATGCGATGGATCCGTGGTGTGCGCGTGGTTTCCAGATGCAGGGTTGGTGGTCTGCGACATGGAAGGCAAGCTTCTTTGGCAGAAGGATCTAGGGCCGCTTTACAGCATGCATGGTGTTAGCGCATCGCCTATCCTGGCGGACGGAAGAATTATTCTCGCAGTGGATCAATTGCAAGCACCTTATATTGCTGCTTTCGATGCGCGTAGCGGCAAAGAACTTTGGAAAGTCGATCGACTAATCGGGATAACAGGTGGCTATTCGACCCCTGTTTTAGTAGAGGTCGCAGGAAAGTCCTTGGTGGTTAGCGCAGCCCCCGGTGAAATGGTGGGTTATGAATTGAGTTCGGGTGAACGAGCGTTTTCCGTCGCGGGATTAACCAATGCCCCAGTTGGGGTGCCTGTCGTTCATGGAAATCGAATCTACTATTCCGAACCACCTGGGGAACCGATTCCGATGGAGGCATTGGGACCTGCGGATCAAAACAAGGATGGAGTTATCGAACTTGCCGAAGTGAAGGGATCGCAAGGTACGTTCCGCTTGATCGAACGGATCGACAATGGTTTTGGAAACTCGGACGGGCAGGTGGACAAGACGGAATGGGATAAAGCGTTTGGGACATTCTTAAACAACGGTGGCCTTTCTTGCGTTGAGTTGAAGGAAAGGCAAGGCGCATTGGAAGCAGAAGTCTTGTGGCGGTATTCGAAGTCCACCCCGTATATCTCATCGGTCCTGATGTTGGATGATCTTGTATACATCATCAACGATGGGGGAGTGTTGTTATGTTTGGATACGACTTCGGGCGAAGTGGTCAAGCGAGGCAGGTTAACGGGAGCGACGGGGCAGTATTATGCTTCCCCTGTGTCCGATGGCAAAAAGCTGTTGCTTGCGAATCTTGCTGGTCAACTGAGCTTGGTGGAAGCTGGACGCGAATGGAAATCCTTATCGACTCTCGATCTGGAGGAATCCATTGTAGCGACTCCAAGCTTGCACAACGGTAAGCTTTACGTTCGAACGGCAACCCAGCTGTATTGCTTTGACGCTTTGAAATCCAAATAAAGCGGCTGCGAAGATCCATCCCCGTCGCGGACGAGGCAACGAGTCCCTGCATTTCGTAGTGGACGAGGCAACGAGTCCCCGCATTTCGTAGTGGACGAGGCAACGAGTCCCTGCATTTCGTAGTGGACGAGGCAACGAGTCCCCGCATTTCGTAGTGGACGAGGCAACGAGTCCCCGCATTTCGTAGTGGACGAGGCAAC
>JAIYDN010000044.1 GCA_027487485.1 Planctomycetaceae bacterium
ATAAACATGACCTTGGCCCGTGGAATGCCTATGAGCATGCCAGCGTTGCGTATGCGTCAGGGTTAGCCAACCGGTAAACTTTGACAACTCTCCATTTTCGATCGGCTGAACAACAAGATGCCAGTGATTGGGCATGAGGCAATACGACAAAAGCCGTGTACCCGTCTTTTCGATGGCTTGCTCTAGTATTCGCTCGAAGGAGTCATAGTCTTCGTCCTTCTCGAAAATAGGAAGTCTTGCGTTTGCACGATTAAGCACATGATAAATCAAACCACCAACTGCCGCTCGCTTTGCTCTTCCCATAACCAGCCAGACTAGCAAACCGCAATACGGATGTTAATAAACGGTTCCTGACACCTTTTTCCCTCGTGACACCTTTTTCCCTCGTCGGAAGCTGCCGCTAGGGAACTTGCGCAATCACCCGGCTTGTACAGTGCCATTCGTGGGTGGCACCGTTCAGGCTAAGACTGCAACGGCTTGATGCTTAAGCCTGCTCGTTTCTTATTGCCTGAGGTAAGTTCTTGGATGTCTTCCGGCCAATAGCCATAATTAGACATGGGTTCGTGTGAGAGATTGAACGCAGTGTCTTCTCCTTCGCCTTCACCGCTACCACTGCCATTCAAGAAATTCACAACGATCAAGACATCCAGCGGAGACAAAAAGGCATCGTAGTCGGTGTCGATATAGAGCGGTGGATTGAAAGGTGTTTGCAGCGACAAGTTTGTTGGGAAGTCGAGGTTCAGTAAATTTACGATCGCCAGTACATCCAAAGGCGTAACGGCACCATCGTTGTCCACATCATTGCCATTCACAGGGTTGTGCCAGAAGAGATCGTCTTCAATGATACGCAAGGCTGCAGCGCCGACGGATTGATTGTCGCCGCCAGAAATGATGACCGTTCGGTCGCCGTTGTAGATCGCGTTGTTGAGGACGGTAACATCGAATTGGGCGAATAGCTCTCCGCTGGGAATCGTGACCGCGTTTGGGACGGTCGCAGCGGAAGAGTCGCTGGAGTTCAGTTGAACGGTAATAGGCTGCGACAGTGGAATCCGACCGCGTCGAATCGTTGCCCGCACGGTGGACGCACTTTCCGACACGGTTGGAGCGGCGAATTCGATCGGCAATAGCTCGACGACCGTTTTGCTTGCCGAGAATTCGGACGAGTTTCCATTGCTGCTTGTCGCCATCGCAGAAACGTTCAGCCCGACGTTAGTCGAGGCAGCAGTCGATGTTAGCCAGACGCCTTGCCCCTGCGCGTTCAGTTTCACCGGCTCAGATCTTCCTAAGTTATCTCTGGCGTCACGCTCACCATCCGCAGAAACATAGGATTCAACTTGTTGAGTAGACAGTGGCTCGCTACCGAAAGTTCCCACCACGATTGTTTGAACGCCATCGCTCGCAGCGTACAAGACGCTAGGTGTATTGATGAGAGTGTTTGGACCAGAATCGAAGTCGAGCGGATCGTTTGGAGTCGTAAGATCGTTACCTAGATCAATCGGAATCCCTTCGTTTCCGAAAATGGAATTCGTCGTAATTCGGTTTCCGGTAGCGAAAGGACCAGTGACAACAATCGCGCTCTTGCTATTGTAGGCGATGGTGTTTCCACTGAGTGGGGCTCCGATGAAGTTGCCTCCAGCATCGTCAATTCGGATACCGCCAAGCGTGTTGCCTAGCGCTGACTGATTTGCGGCGAGACCAATCGCGTTCCCGTAAATGCCGTTAACGAACGCGCCTTGCTCGATTAGCACACCATAGCCGGTATTACCGCTGATTTTGTTTTGCTGATGGCGGAGCAGGCCACCTATCACATTTTCGAATGAGCGACTCGTTAAACGAACGCCTCCGGAAACATTCGGTATCGCTTGATTCCCAGAAACGTCTGTGCCGATCCGATTGCCGCTGACGTTATTGCGACCTGTTTGGAATTCAAGCTGCACGCCATACTGGCCATTGCCTGAAATCAAATTGCCGGCACTTGAATTGGCAGGGGAGCTCGTTTTCGTGCCTACGGTGTTGTTGGAAGTTTGCGTGGAGAGCACCACTCCCGACAATCCGTTACGAACGCTGGTTAACCCGTTAGCATTTGTCCCAATGTAGTTGCCGGCGATCACGTTTTGAGTGCTTTGAAAGGCAATTGCAATGCCGTCCATCGTATTACCAGATACGACATTCCGCTCGCTGCTGTCAAACAGTCCGTTGTCGTTGGTTCCGACGACATTGAGGTTGGAACCGCTTTCGATTTGAATGCCTCGTCCCGAGTTCGGTAGCGGTTTATCGCCACTAGACGTGACTCCGATATAATTCCCGCCAATTGAGTTGCTCGTTGAGCCAAAAATCATGACTCCATTTCTGCCATTACCAGAAATCACATTCCCTTTGCCTACTCCATCCTTGACTCCGATCAAGTTATTGGATGCGTTATTCGATACCAAAATCCCGTCAACGCCATTTCCCAATAAACCTTGGCCTTCGGCAGAACCACCAATGGTATTCCCGGATACTTGATTTTGGGTCGATTGATCGATCCGTACTCCGCTTAGTAGGTTTCCGCCAATCCAGTTCCTTTCTAATTCGTCCGATTGACCATCGCCGTTGGAGCCAATTAAGTTACCCGATGAGTTGCTAACCAATTCGGAGATATTATTGTCGATCACGACACCATTTTCCTTATTGGCTAACGAGGCAGACAGATTTGCAGCAAGTCCAATCACGTTCCCCGCCACGATATTGTTTTGAGAGGAATAGATCCGAATTCCATTCCGGTTGTTCCCCGAAATCAAATTTCCTTCTTGGCTATCATTAAGCCCATCGGAGTCAACTCCAACGATGTTTCCCTTTGCATCATTGAAGATCACGATCCCTTCCAACTCATTCGGAACCGCCTGGTCTCCGTTTGGGTTCGTGCCTATTTTATTGCCTTGAACTTTGTTCCCAGTCGCCGCAGAGCCTTCGATTCGAATACCTTCGACGGAATTGCCTGAAATCACATTTCCCTCGGTTGTAGTACCGCCAATGACATTTTTGGGCGAATTATCAATTGCGATTCCAATAAAGCGATTGGCTTTGGCCGTGAATCCGGAATCAATACCGACATAGTTGCGTGTGATGTGGTTGTTGCCTGGGCCACTGATAAAAATTCCGATGGCAGGGAACGAATGAATCGCTAATCCAGAAACAAGACTATTGCCTCCCGCAAGTTTCAATCCGTAGACAAATCCAATGGCGCGTTCTCCCGAGAGTTCGACGATGGGTTTTCCGGCGTAACCTGGCTGCGTGGTTGCGTCGATGGTCAAAGGCTCAGTGACAGCAGGCAATTCGGTCAGCGGACGAATGATGGTGTCATTATTTGGCAACGCAAATTGAATTACGTCGGGCCCTGGAAAGAAGTTCGCGTTCTCGATGGCCTCTCGCAAGCTTCCCGGCCCACGGTCGGCAGAACTGATGACCGTCAACGTGGCTAAGAGTTTCCGGTCCTCGAGGTGTTCAAAGACTCCAACCCGCTTGATGTTTGGCTTGGAGACGGAGGCCCTTTTGCGCTTTCTAAAGAACATGGTTCACTTTCAAGACGCGTGCAGGGGAATCGATTGTTTCGTGGTACATCGATGGTTTGAAACGAACGTAAGTCCCAGTGTAATCGCCCCGCTAGAGGAAAGGAAGCGTCGAACGGGACCCTTGGGGACACCTCGGATTAATGAAAAGGGGATCAATGAAAGGCAAAAAGGTGTCAGAAGGCAAAAAGGTGTCAGGAACCGTTTTGACTTTTCTTAGGTCTTCCGTGTGGGCGTAGGGTGCTTTCTAGGCCAAGTCGAGCCACAATCTTTTTCGACCATGATTCGTCTCCCATAGGGCATCCTCGATTGACGCTTCTTCGAATCGCGGTTAATTC
>JAIYDN010000045.1 GCA_027487485.1 Planctomycetaceae bacterium
AACGTTAAGGAAACTTGTAGCTTTCAGTTGTTCGCTCCGCCGAGATAAACTCGACGGAAGCGAGGCAGGACAATCGTGGGCGTGGTAGCGGTCAGTTGTGCGCCCCGCCGAGATGAACTCGACGGAAGCGAAGCAGGACGATCGTGGGCGTGGTAGCAGTAAGTTGTTCGCTCCGCCGAGATAAACTCGACGGAAGCGGAACTGTTTCCCGTCGAATGGTCGTCGCATTCTTGGCTATTGAGTTGCTTCTGGCGGAATTGCGATCGTAGCCCTAACGTGTAAAAAAAAGTGCGACCGCTTTAGGTAAGCGATACCACTTGCACCATGTATCGGCTGGCATCGGCCAATTGATGTCTATCGGTAACCGATTGCATATTACGATTCGAGCGAAAGACGGCTGCGAATTCGTTAATAGGTTCGGTTGCTCATGTGCCGGGGTTCCTCATCTGTAATTTTCGTATAATTTTCCATCATCACGCGGATTGGAACACTTGCATGGTCGCTACCATGTGTAGTCAAGTGCCTTCATCGCGCGCAAGACTTCGAGGTGTGGCTCTTTCACAAAACTAAGCGTCAAAAACCTTGGTTGAGGCATATCCTTTAACGGCAATCAGTCGGATATCCATGAAAACACCGCAATTCCGACTCCTTGTCATTCGAACGACCGAGATCGAACAGGTCCTTGGATTCTATCAGTTGTTGGGAGTGAACTTCATTGAGCACCGTCACGGGACAGGGCCAATGCATTTCGCTACTAAACTTGATGGCCTCGTGTTTGAGATTTATCCAACCAAGAAGCCAGAGAATGTGGATCGGATGACTCGACTTGGGTTCGCATTGCCTGACCTACCAGGTATCGTCGATCGCCTTCGCTCTCATGCCATTCCAATCATCGAAGAACCAAAACCAACGGATTGGGGATTGCGTGCCATTGTAAACGATCCAGATGGCAGAGTCGTAGAGTTGTACGCACTCGAATCGACGGAATAATTCCCAAATGGTTGTGACGGCGGAAATCATTTGCCGCCGTCTTGTTGACGGAACGAACGGCGAGACCTCAAACAGAATGCGAACATAATCGAATTTGGAATCGCAAGATAAGCGATAAGCAAGACAGCGAGTTCAATTCCCATCACTCCAGACACTCCGCTAATACCGATGCCATTCTCTTCCAAAACGAGATAGACTGCCAAAGCACAGACCACTGGAACCAAAAATAACACGCCATTCAGAATGGCAAACCGACGAAGCCAATGAATGCTTTTCAATGGTCTCGACGACTCGCTCAGGATAGGTTTAAAGGGATCGGTAGTCATGCGATGCCGCAATTTAAGAATCTGCTCATAGTGTTTGTTCCCAAAAGATTTGAGAATCATCTCAAATCAAAACGCATTGAATTTAAGGCTCTTTGGCCTTCAACAAATGCTTCTACATTCTCTCGATGACTGATACAAGTAAACTCAATTTCGGTTACTTTGCCCGAGGCAACCGAACGAACTGAAAAGCGAATCAATTGGTTTGGAACAACTCGAAAAAACTGATATGCTTTTGATTTCGAAAAGTTAGAAACGTCGAAGACCTCTCCATCGATATCCATCATGGAAATCACCTCAACTCCAACAAAAACATTATCCAGTCGAACAGCGGCTCTGATGTTTTCAACGGAGTCGATTTTGAGCTTACCAGCTTTATCGCTGAAGCCAATCCCCAGCATGCCCAATTCAAATGGAATCTTGTTATTGTGACATGCCCTCTTGTGAACGTTTCCATCTATGAAAAAAAATCGTTCCGTTTCCGTCCCGAAGACAAGTCCTTCGTCGTCCCGAACTATATCTTTTGTTGCGTACATCGGTCCATTAACCCACGTCGCATGAATTGGTAGATCCTTATGGAAGAGTTCCTTCGGCTCAACCTTGTTCCCATTCATTTTTGCGTGAAAGGCTGTCAGCCAGAGTTTGCCTTCCTTGATTTCCCATTCCGGCGTGTAACCACCCCAATTTGCAGTGCTTTCAAAATCAAAATTCGGTAGCTTGTATCCATGATCTCGCATGGGCGATTCCAAAAACAAGCATTCCTGTCCATCGATGAATACAACATCCTTCTTCTGGTCCGTGCAATAGCTTTTGGGGCACGCCATGAAGCAGATCATCGCAACTAGCAACATACTCGTTGGTCTAAATCGATTGTTCACATTGCATCCATTCAAGGTAGATTGTTGTCGTCCATGTTTGGAATAACCTTCAAGGCTTTATCCTAACTGAAGTTCGGTGGCTCAGAATTGGAACTGCTTCCGAACTCATGAAAGCCGAGAATGATGGATGCGATCAAGATTACAGCAAATGGAATCAGCATGTTGCCGTAAAACACAGGCAGCAATCCGAAGATGGCGACGAAGAGCATCAAGTTCCGCAACGAATACTGAAACATGCTAAATATCGACCGACCGATTTCGCCAAGAGACTAGACCAAGCAACAGAAATAGCGCTCCAAAGGTAACCAATCCGATTAGTGAGATCAACCCAAAAGTTACGCCCATCTCCGGCGTCACTTGTCCTTGCCACAACAATTCCCAAGTGGTCTCAGAAGAATAAGGTGTGTAAAACGTAGATGACTGAGAACAGAAGTACAGGATGCCTGCCAAACAATAACATTCGACCGAAATTGCTAGCAAGAATGCTCTCGTTCGCCTTCGACGTCGAACGACATTCGATGCCTTAGCTGTTCGCTGTAACGATTCAACATCAAAAGTGGAGTGTCCCCCAAAAGGACGTTCGGAATCGAGAACGATGCTTGCGGTCGAAAAATGTGGGTCGAAAGATAATCAGCGAAAGCAAGGTTCTGAAATTTTTCGCCCTCCATTTTTCGACAGACTCTTTTAGTTCTTTCGCTCGTACAACGAGACAGCAAAGAAAGTAAACCAAAGGGACACGGCATTTGTTCGGGCAGTAAAAGGTGTCAGAGCAGAAAGATGGTGTCAGGAACCGTTTCTTGAGAACTTGGGTCAAAAAAGACTCCTGACACCTTCTACATCGCGAGCAATGTCGCTTCGTTCCAGATCGATTGAGTCGGCGTTATACTGCTGGCACCCCATCGGGGTGCAACGAGAGAACTGACGTGTTACCGGCGGTGTCGCTGACGCTCAACCGCCGGCTACAGGCTTAGATTCCTACGGAATGCCAGGTTTCAGCTATACACTTTTATTCCTCTGAAACGTTAAGGAAACTTGTAGCTTTCAGTTGTTCGCTCCGCCGAGATAAACTCGACGGAAGCGAGGCAGGACAATCGTGGGCGTGGTAGCGGTCAGTTGTGCGCCCCGCCGAGATGAACT
>JAIYDN010000076.1 GCA_027487485.1 Planctomycetaceae bacterium
ACGAGGCAACGAGTCCCCGTTTTCGTAGTGGACGAGGCAACGAGTCCCTGTCTTGGTAGTGGACGAGGCAACGAGTCCCCGCCTTGCTAAAGCGTAAAGCAAACGCGGGATCTGTGGCCAGATCCACTACGAGATGATGTCGGATCTGTGGCCAGATCAGCGTTTGGTTGTACTTGCAAAAAAATCTTCTCGCGAATTTTTTGATACCCCGATACAATCAAATGGTGGGGTATCAACATGGCTAATGAATAGGGACTGTTGGCATGCGACGATTGAACGGACTTTTGATGTTCTGGGCTTGTTTTGCGGCGTTGCTCATTCCTCCTTTTGTTTCAGCCCAAACAAATGATACCGGCTCCAATTCTGGGGCTTCACCTACTCCCGGTGGGGCAGCCATTGCAAACTACGCCGACTTGATTCGATTGATCGAATCGACAGTGAACGTTGATGGGTGGCAATCCGCCGGAGGTAACTCCACTATGATGGAGTTTCGTAATGGCGTGAAAATCAACGCAGATGGATTGATCGAACGATTTGAAGCAAGCAAGATCATTTCAACAGAAGTTCATTCCCCGACTATCGGGCAGACCCCAGCTTTGGTGTCGCTGGAGAGTCTTGGGGATTGGCAGAAGCCAACTTCACTCCGTTGGGTTTCCTTAAGCGAACTTGATCGGCAACTCACAGAACGAAAGCAAGATCGTGCCTCGGCAGCGATGGAGATGCTAGGAGGCTTGTACCGAATTGATTACGTAGCCTACGACTCTGTTTCTAAAGGTTGGTTCTTGGGTGGACCATCGGGTTCGCTGGTTCTTACAAAGTCTGGAGATATTCTAAATTCTGAAACAAATCTTCCTCCTGTTTTGCTTGAAGATCTGTTGACCCTAGCCCCACATATTCTTGGAGGCAAAGGGGAGTTTGGCTGTTCCATCGATCCAGATCCTAAAAGGCTAGTGGAATCAAACCGACTTGTTAGTACGTCCGCTGCCATGAAGTCACTCGCCCGTAATCCTGATCGATGGGTAGAGGGCTGGAGAAAGTCGCTTGGCCATCAAAACGCAAAAGTTGTTGGAATCCCCCAAGACTCGCCAACGGGCTACGCACTTCTCATCGCAGACGCTCATATGAAACGTTTGGCATTCGATCTGGAGTTTCGACCTTTGGGACTCAAGTCTTATTGGCAGGAGGTAGAAACGTTTGGTCAGTCACGCAGTGAAATGGGGCTTGTGCGTTGGTGGTTTTCGCTGTCCGATCATAAAATCCCGATGGACCCTGAACGTTCTATCTACCATCTTGCTTCTTCCAATGTGCAAGTTGAAAGCGAGGCGCAAATGCTGAACGAACAGGGCAAGCAAGTCGTTTCGCCAAATTCGGATCCC
Source organism: Planctomycetaceae bacterium (assembly GCA_027487485.1). Taxonomy (GTDB): domain Bacteria; phylum Planctomycetota; class Planctomycetia; order Pirellulales; family Pirellulaceae; genus JBKCUI01. The sequence goes on from JAIYDN010000076.1 coordinate 1,377, forward strand.
GCCGCAGACGCATACGCTCGCAGCTTCACGCGCAACTTTGCGAAACTACAAAGGGAGCATCCTTGTTTTGGGAGACTGCGTCACATTTTTGATCTCTCTGTTGCTCTTGAAATCGTAAAGTTAGAAATGGAGCAAGGTAAGGGCTTGCCACTGACTTTTTTAGCTGATGACTCGTTCCAGCCTCATATGACGACCGCTCCGAAAGCGATCGACTCCATCGCCTCGACTCATGCCATGCCCAATGGGACTATTACGGCTGTGATTAGCGGCGGTGTATCCATTCACCTGAAACAACTTCGCTCACGTGTCAAACTGGATCGCCAGTCGCTTCGATCCGTTTCCTTCGAAGAATCCCATAACAGCGTGGACACCACGCTTAGCAATAGTGGTACTGGTTTGGAAGTACCTTTCTGGCGATAGCGGTTAGGCCGTAGTTGCTAAACCAACAGTCCGCGTTCCGCTTTCGTCGAGCTCGTCTCGGCGGGGCGCACAACTGACCGCTACCATGCCCACCACTGGCCATGTCTCGCTTCCGTCGAGTCTATCTCGGCGGAGCGCACAACTGAAGGCTACAACAGGCACCAACGTTGGCTCCGACCGGGACAAGCCCGATGGAGGCCCAAAAGACTGTGAGAATTCAAATGGGGCGTTGAGCGTAGCTTCCAGTTGTTGCTTCCGATTGGGGTGAACCCAACGGAAAGCTTCGGTAAGCGGTGCAGCTCCATGTTAATCATCATAAATTGGCCTGACTCCTTTGCTAACCTTTGCAAGTCGATGACGCATCAAAAGTAGCCGGAGTCGCCAGACTTCGGGCTGAATTCTGGTTAGCATTCCAGTGAAACGGGAATGCCCGCATGCGTACCATTGAGAGCCCAGCGGGCGACACATCGGTCAGTCAATCGTGAATTCCCGGTGTCGCACTCCGGGCTAAGCAACTCGTTCCACCCGAGTCCGGTGGCTCACGCCACCGGCAGGAAGATGCCGCCCTCCGGGCTATCGTGGCGAGTCGCGTATCTAACCTCTTGCGACGTGTCGGGACAAGCCCGATCGTCGCTGCGGCGAGCACTCAGGCAACGCCCGCGTGAGCAATACGGAGCTGAGCCTCGAGCCCAAGCTTCGCAACAGGTTTGGCGTGCTACCTCCACCAAGCCCCAAAAAGCACCCGCGTTCAAGGGCCTCGTGCCCGACGAACGAAACAGGTTTGGTGCGCTAACACGCATCCCCCTTCAAGACCGCGTTCGTGGGCCTCTGGCCCACGAACGCGGTCTTGGTTTGGTCGATCAGGCGATTAGCGCACCAAACCTATTGCGACATTTCGGGACAAGCCCGAATGTCGATGGTTAGCATTCCGATAAAACGAGACTGCCGAACCCATCTGGTGAAAGGTCTTACTCGAGGCCACGAAAACAGAGTTTATGGACTCGATCGAAGCAAGGTGCGATGGATAATAGTCGCGAGTTCGAGTGAATTCGCGATAGCACAGACGCTCTCTGAGGTAGCGTCGAATGGAAAAGTGCTCATGACGGCTATAGGAGAGACATTGAGTTTTCCATTTTCAGACCCATTTCGCCTTCGATGGGGCAATTCGCTTTGTGCGGGGCTTGCCGTAACTGCGATAGCGCTTGTTACGGCCTACTTCGTAGTGATACGGTTTCCTATGCCCAGGAAGTAGTAGATCGCCCCAATTAATGCTACACCCAGCAACAACCCTCGGAATACGCTGGCCATGATCAGTCCGGAATAGTCCGTTGGCAAGTTTGGCCATTCCTGAAACAAGCTTTGTATTGCCATCTCTTGAACTCCTACCCCTCCTGGTGTTATCGGCAATGTTGCAGCCGCCATCGCTGGAGGAATCGTCATGAAATGTTGGCCAACTGTTGGACAATCCGAATACAACGAATTCGAAACCAAGACACACCCTAGCGTTAGACATACGTGCACCAAGATGCTTGAAACAAGTAACTGAGTTACCAAGGTCGGTCGCCCTTGAAAAATCATGCAGGACCGAGCGATGCGATACAGGACTTTCCCTAGCAATGGGATTTTAGCCAACCAATTCAATGGAAAACGATGACCAAAAATCACAATCGCTACCAAGCCCCCAACCCCAATGGCACTTAGCAACAATGCTCCGGCCCAGATCCAAGTCATTCGCGCGGACAAGGTCGATGCAAAGGACAGGCTAATTCCTGCGACAAGCACCAAACCCAATAACCCAACAGCCCGATCCACCAGTACCGACGCGACAATCTCGGCCCTTTTGGCTTCCGCTTTTCTAGCCGCTTCGATGGCTTTGAAAACGTCGCCACCGACGGAGCCAACACTGATGGAGTTGAGAAGCGTTCCCAAGAACCCCAATTGAACTGCTTTGGCAAGACCGAACGGTACCCCTAACGCATTGACCAAAACATGCCATCGCCAGTAGCTGATCAAGTGTGCCAAAAGAACCATCAGAAAGGCAGCGACTAGCAGCCACCAATTTTTTTCTTGAGATACCAGGGCGTCCCAGTCTTTCGCTGGGAATGTCACAATCAGCCAACGAACGATCAAAACCAAAATCGCAAGCTTCGCAAATGCGATGAGTCGGGCGGTTAGTTTGTTTTGGGGCGTCATGGCATTCACAAAGAAAAACCTCGGTGATCGAACATGTCGAACCACCGAGGCAAAGTTGTTTTTGTCGCTGATTCCGCTGCCGAAGCTTAGGAGTCATCCGAACGAGATCGCAAACTAGGCATGAACCGCTGCTGCTAACTTGGCAGCGTTGGAGGTGTCTTCCCAAGTGAAGTCCGCATCGTTTCGACCGAAGTGTCCGCCAGCAGCAGTCTTTCGATAGATTGGACGTCGTAGCTTCAGGTACTCGATGATGCCGCGAGGAGTCAGATCGTAGAACCTCTGTACAGCTTCGCAAATTTTTTCATCGCTTACCTTTCCAGAGTCCTGAGTGTCAACGCGAACGCTCACTGGCTTGCTGACTCCGATAGCGTATGCAAGTTGGATTTCGCATCGGTCAGCTAGTCCAGCTGCAACAATGTTCTTGGCCACGTGGCGAGCCATGTAGGCAGCGCTTCGGTCCACTTTGGTTGGATCCTTGCCGCTGAATGCACCACCACCATGCCGTCCCCATCCGCCGTAGGTGTCGACGATGATCTTTCGACCGGTCAAACCGCTGTCTCCATGAGGGCCGCCAACCACGAAGTTACCGGTTGGATTGATGTGGTAAGTAATGTCGTCCTTGATCATCGCCGGTGGCAAGCATGGCTTGATGATCTTTTCGATGACAAACTCGCGAATTTCCTTTTGGGTGACCGAAGGAGCATGCTGAGTCGACACAACGACGTTGTTGATTCCGATCGGGGTAAATCCATCGTAAGCAACGGAAACTTGACTCTTGGAATCTGGTCGCAACCAGTCGACTTCCTTGTTGAATCGAGCCTCGGTGAGACGATTGGTAATGCGGTGCGCCAAAGCGATTGGCAACGGCATCAATTCTGTCGTGTCATTGCAGGCGTAGCCGAACATCAACCCCTGGTCACCAGCGCCGGTGTCTTTGCTGTCGGTCGAGCTATCCACACCCATCGCGATATCAGGGCTTTGGCGGTCCAAAGCAACCATGACATTGCAAGTGCGTCCCGAAATGCCCGCTTCGTCGTCGTCGTATCCGACGTCGAGAATGGCCTGACGGACAATGTCCGAGTAATTAACAATCGCCTTGGTAGTGATTTCGCCCACGATCATGGCTAGGCCCGTCGTTACGACGGTTTCACATGCCACGCGACTCATGGGGTCTTGCGCCAGAAGTGCATCAAGCACGCTGTCGGAGATCTGGTCAGCCAGTTTATCTGGGTGACCCATGGATACTGATTCACTAGTAAATAGATATTTGCCCGAAGCCACCGAACGAACCTCCCTCGAAGGGATATCGAGAATAGAGTAAACACACAAACAAACGGTCAACAACCCGCATAGTGTAACGATGCTTCGAGAATGTAAAAGGCGGAACGATCAGCAAATCATCCCTCAAAGTCCGCAAATCAGGCAAAACTTCGCGAATCCATAGATTTCATCGTGAGATTTCGTTCAGATTCTAGGCCTCGATGATTTGCCTAGTGTATTTTTCCGCAGGCCGATTGAAAAGCTTACCCGCTTTTGTAGACACCCCCGGGGATACGGCTCGCTGAATGTGCCTGCAATTCATTGGTGCGAATTACCAAAAGGTTTTTGATTGATGTCTTCTTCAACCCCGTCGACCTCGGAACCTCAATTTGCATGTTCGGATGCATGGCGACAATGGTGGAAAACACCTGCCTTGAGATCCATGGTGTTGGATTCGGTCGAACGCGTCGCAATCCTGATTTTGTTCGGCAGCTTCCTTCAAGCGCTGATCGGATCGATGGCTGAATCATTTCGAACAGGTCAATCCGTCGTCATTGGCGACATGATGCTCTTGATTACCGAGACCATGATGGTGGTGCTGGTCCTATTTAGGAGAGGGGCAAAGAATCTATCCCTCCGTCCAACCGATTGGGCTTTGGCTTTTTCCGCGACATGCCTTTCGCTTTTGGCCCGTCCTTGCCCAGGCAGTCCTCATGCTTGGGACGGAATTGCGGTTGCCTTAACGATTGCAGGTCTTTCAACTCAGCTTTACTCTAAAATGACTCTTGGTCGTCGGTTCGGACTGGTAGCCGCGAATCGCGGGATATGCAGCAGCGGACCCTATCGGCTTGTGAGACATCCCATCTACATGGGGTATGTTATGCTGCACTTAGGCTTCTTTCTGCTCAACCCAAGCATATGGAATTTCAGCGTTTTCGCGGTCTTGTATGCGATCAAGATTCCGAGGATTCTGGCGGAAGAGCGACTGCTCAGCCAGGACCAAGACTATCGAAACTATATGACGAAAGTCCGGTCACGTTTGATCCCGGGCGTGTTCTAGGCCGTCATCAGTTGGCGAAGATGATAATGATGCTTGCCTAGCTTCCCACCATAATTCCCGCCGGTGATTTTGAGAACACCGCAGGATGGTCCAACTTCGCAAGCTGCTTCGATCCCGATTCGCATCGCTTGCCCCACAATTTCCGGAGTGAGCCCATCGATCACGAGTTCCAAAGCCGCACTGGTTTGGTCGAGAACATACGACTTCGTTTGTTCCCGCAAGGTGGGGCAAAAGGCATCGTTGGTGGAAGCCCCAAGCATCTTGTACTTGGACCCGACCTTGGAACCACTGCGAGCCACCCCGCCAGGAAAAGGCGTAATGCATCCAAGCAATTTCTTGATCGCAAAGACAGCAGAGTCGCAAGCGTGTAATGCGCCGTGGATCGTTTTGGCTAGAACCAAAAAATTGCCGCCGCCAACCGCCGATTGTCGGCAAACGGTATCCTGGCAAACAAATTCACCGTCCATCACCGGAATTCGCCAATACCGCTCTTTCCCGATGCGTTTCGATATCTGATGACCGTCGCCAAAATAGCGCAATCGTGAGCCCATAGCGATCCGTTTTTCGCTCTGCAAGCCTGCAAATACCGAAGTGCTGGGGCAGGTGAGCACACATTGCCCCACACGTCGCACCAGTTGCTTTTCCAGTTCCGAGCCGGAGACACTGAACATCAAAATAGCGACTCCGGGCCGACCGTCCGGCGTTTCATCACCATCTAGAAATCGCTCGATTCCCGCTTCGACTCCGCATCCGATCACACTGGTTGCAAAGCCTGTCATTGCTTCCGCAGCACGACGAGCCCATGCGGGTTCCGCCGCCGTGATGATGATCCGGGTTGCGGTCATATCAAACGCTTCGGCAAACGTGTCTTCGATTTCAATTCCATTGATTTGCATTGTGATGACTTAGGACCAATCCAATCCTTCGTACAAAGAATTAAGATTTTCGCAGCCATCTTGAGTCACTACCACCATGTCTTCTAATCGAATCCCACCGATGGCTTTGCAGTATAAGCCGGGTTCGACGGTTACTACGTCACCGACAAGAAGCTCGGGGCCACCCAATGCAAGAAGAGGCGGTTCGTGAACTTCTAAACCCAAGCCATGCCCAGTTCCGTGAACCATAGACGTGTAAGAATCAGGGCTTCCTTCAGGCCCAAAGCCCATTTTGAAGCCGGACGATTCGATCGACTTCGAAGTCGCTTCGTGGACGAACTGACCGGTAACACCCGCTCGGATCACAGCGATTGCATCCGCCTTGGCCTTTGCGACCGCCGAATGCATGGCAGCGATCTCTTGAGAAATCTTCCCATGAACAACGGTGCGAGTGCAGTCGCCGTTATAAAGAGATTTCTTATCCCGCGGAAAGATATCCACAATGATGGTTTGTTCGGTTCTGAGCGGACCATGGCCGTGCTCATGACAATCCGATCCTTGAGGCCCACAAGCGACAATCGAGCCGGGGCTCGAAAAACCTCGTTCCAGCAGCCATACATCGATCATCGATTGCATTCGTTCGCTGGTCAGTGGAGCGCTTTCGGAAATCAGGACTCCGTCCGCTCCCGCCTTGGCTGAACCGATGGTGCGGCATGCAAGCGTCATGACTTCTTCGGTAATCTTCTGAGCGAAACGTATGGCCTCGATCTCTTGAGCATCCTTCTGCCGTCTTTCGATCAGCCCCCATTCGGTATCGCAGACCACTTGGATTCCGGCTCGGCTAAGCATCTCAGCGAAAATCAACGGCAAAGAGCGATCAGCAACAACCGTTTTGCAATCCAGTCGGCGAATAAGCTCAGCCGCGCTTTGAGCAGTGGCGGTTTCTCGATCGCCAGAAAGCCCGCCCACAGGCATGAACTCCGCAGGTGAAGCCACGCGAGTCGCATTCGCGGCCCGCCGAGCTCGGTCCATTTCAATATCTCGAAGAATGAGAGTCGATTCGACGCTTGTTCCCTGTTCTACCTCGATCCATGCGACAGGATCGCCGACCAAGAAACGAATTTTACGATACAAACCTGCATTCAAAGCAGGGATACCTGCCATCATTCTTACAGTCTTCATGACTCTTGTTGTCCGTTAACACGCTTTGATTTGTTCAATGATAATTAGAAGATGCTGAGCTCGTTGAATGGACCCAGCCGCTTTTACAAAGGCAACGCCGGCGTCCAGTTCTCGCCAATTGATGGTAGGCCCGGTGCTGGTCAAAGCGGTGCTGTTGGCAGCGGCAGGAGCAGCCTTCGGCTTGGGCGCGGACGCCTTCGATGAGGCCTTACCTTCGGCTCGTTTCATCTGGCTCTTGACATTAGCAACATCGGCGGCAGTTACGCCGAACCCCTCCAAGGCATCCACAATATCCTTGTTTCGAGCTTCTGGATGCTTATCCATATGCTCTCGGATACGTTTTGCTTTGCTCAGTTCTTTCGTCATACTGCCCTCTCTGGTGTTGTTCTGGATTATAGCTTCTTGTTTTCGATTCTCTGCATCCCGAACCAAGTCTTCGGGAACTCGATCCATCAATTCATCAAGCGTCACAACGCGTTCCATATCAACCATGAATGTTATTCCTCTATGTTGAACATGTTCTATTTTACCTCAAGTTGACCAATTCACGCGTGCACCGCACGTGATCGCAGATCAATAACCATGTAACCTTGTTATCATGCTGCCTTGTTCGAGGCCGTTTAACCGGAAGTTCTTTAGCCACTTCTGTTCGATTTGTACTGCTTATACTCGAGACATATAAATGGCACCCAACCCTTGTGGCCGCCGAAAGCTTAGTCCACTGGAGGCAATTTCGAACCAAATCCAAAATGGCCAGCCGTACGGACATACATCGCGATGATATCTCGGCAAGGCTAATATCGATTAACACATGTCGCATCTTAGGTGAGATGCCAACGAGGTCAATCGTTAAATATTTCTCTCTCTCGCGATATTACACTTCCAAGGTGGGCTTTCAAAATGGCGTGCGTCATGACAGCCTTTCCATGATCATAAGACTCATTGGGAGTGCATAAATTCCAACCTTGAGGAGACGCCCGTTTTGAGGGAGCGAAATCGTTACGCCATGACGGCCTAGGTGGAGACGTAGGACAAGCAGCCCTGGCGGGGCACGATAGGATGCATGGCGGGGGCGGGCAAACTGTACCCTTACCCCATCACAAAATCTTAAAAATTGGTATACTCTACCGACCTGACTCGAGGCGGAAATTTGAAGAAATTTCCAATCGCCTAATTTGGACGGATTTCACACCAATTGGACCTTGTATGAGTGCTTCTGACGACTTGCCGATCGAACCGACTTCCGGGAATGAAAATCTTGAAGAGAAAGCCCAAGGTGGGTATGACGGTGAAGATCTCAAGCACCTAAGCGACTTGGAGCATGTTCGCGAACGACCTGGTATGTACATCGGTGATACCACGCTCAAAGGGCTTCACCATTTGGTCTACGAAGTGGTCGACAATTCGATCGATGAGGCGATGGCTGGGCATGCAAAATATGTATCGGTGGCTATCAACACGGACGGTTCGGTTACCGTAGAGGATGATGGTCGCGGAATTCCGGTCGATCGCCACGCGCAGCTTTCCGAATTGATGCAGAAGGAAATGAGCACCCTGGAAGGGGTCATGACGGTCCTCAAGTTCGGCGGCAAATTTGAAAAGAAAGCGTATCAGACTTCGGGCGGACTTCACGGGGTTGGAGTAACGGTGGTGAACTTCCTGTCGCAGTGGTGCGATGTGGAAGTCAGCCGCGACGGTAAGGCGTGGACTCAGTCGTACGAACGCGGAGTCGCCACAGGGCCTATTCGTGAAGCCGGTGCAACTACCAAACGGGGTACCAAAACCACCTTCAAGCCCGATGGACAGATCTTCCCTAATACCAAATTCACCTACGATATCTTGGTGAAACGGCTTCAGGAATTGGCATTTTTGAACAGTGGAGTTCGCATCAAGGCGCGTGATGAACGCACCAACCAGAACGATGATTTCTATTACGAACGCGGAATCGTCGAGTTTGTAGAGCATTTAAATCGCGCCAGCGAACTGGTTCACAAAGACGTAATTCTGATCGAAGGGAAGAAGGACGATTTGGGCTATTCGATCGCTCTTCAGTACTCCGAGGAATACACAGAAAACCTTCATTCCTACGTGAATAACATTCACACGATCGAAGGAGGAACGCACGTCTCTGGTTTCCGTTCCGCGTTGACTCGTACGTTGAACGCGTACGGCAAAAAGGAGAGTCTTTTCAAGGACCTTACGCCGCTCGGGGAAGATTTTCGTGAAGGTTTAACCTGCATTATTTCCGTCCGAGTTGGACACCCTCAGTTTGAAGGGCAAACCAAAACGAAACTTGGCAACAGTGAAGTGGAAGGGCTTATCAACTCCGCCGTCGGTGATGGGCTTGCGAAGTACCTGGAAGAGAATCCCAAGAACGCAAGGTTGTTGATTAAGAAAGGGCTTTTGGCTGCGGAAGCTCGGGAAGCTGCCAAGAAAGTCAAGGATGCTCTTCGGAAACGTAAAGATGTCTTGGGGGGCGGTGGCCTACCAGGCAAGCTTCGGGATTGCATTAGCAACAAAATGGAAGAATGCGAACTATACCTCGTCGAAGGTGACTCCGCAGGCGGAAGTGCCGAAGGCGGACGTTTTCGCGATACGCAAGCCATTCTTCCTCTGCGAGGTAAGATCATCAATGCTTACAAGAGTCGCGAAGATAAGGTCTTGGCGAACGAAGAAGTCATGAGCATGATCCAGGCGATCGGCAGCGGGATTGGGATCGATCAAGATATTGCCAAACGTCGGTACAATCGAATCATTATCATGACCGATGCTGACATCGACGGCTCTCACATTCGGACTCTGCTGCTCTGTTTCTTCTACCGACAAATGTACCAATTGGTAGCCGGTGGGCATGTCTATTTGGCTCAGCCACCCTTGTTCCGAGTCGTCCGTGGCAAGAAAGAGCGATACTACGTCCAGACTGAAGAGGAGATGAAGTTCCAATTGCTGGAGCGGGGGCTTAACGATAGTCATTTTGTCGATGAAAATGGCCGGAAGTTCGAAGGGCAAGAAATGCGAAAGCTGTGCACGACTCTTTCGTCGATGGAAGATGCGATGTTAGCTTTGGAGAGACGCGGGATTTCCTTGCGAGGGCACGCGGAACGCATGGATGCGGAAACCGGACGTCTGCCTGTTTTTCACTTGGATATGGGCACGGAAGATCATTGGTTTGTGACTCGTGACAAACTGGATGAATTCATGGCCAGCCGAAAAGTGGTTATCGAAGAAAATAGTTCGAAATTAGCTACTGAGGCTGCTGGTTCGGCACCCGCAATGGAATCGGATCCTAAGGATAAAAAATCCAAAAATGAAACCGAAGCGGTTGCACCTGTGGCACACATCGCTGAGCTGTACGAAGTCAGGACGATCAATACAGGCTTGAAGGACCTTGCTGAATTCGGATTTTCCATCGAGCAGCTTATCCCCAAAGATCGAACGGGCGCTACGGATTCCCGTTTTTACTTGTATCGAGAGGAAAACGCGATCGGCCTTGAAGACCTTCGTGGGCTTCTACCCGCGATTCGTGAATCAGGACGTCGCGGGCTATCGGTGACTCGCTTTAAAGGCTTGGGTGAAATGAATGCAGAAGAACTGCGTGAAACCACTCTTGATCCTTCCAACAGAACGGTTGTTAAGGTTCAGCTGACCGATGCAGCGGCCGCGGATGAAATGTTTCGAGTTCTGATGGGAGACAAGGTTGAACCGAGACGTGCGTTTATCGAAAAGCACGCCTTGGACGTGAAGAATCTAGACGTTTAGTCCACAAAACAGCCTGCAGCATCAGAAAGCGATTATGACATTGGAACGAACCAGCGCGATCACGCGCAAGACGGCAGAGACGGATATCACCCTCAAACTGCGTCTGGACGGAAGCGGCCAAAATAAGATTCAAACGGGAGTTGGATTCCTGGATCACATGCTTGTGTTACTCGCCAAGCATGCTTTGATCGATTTGGAGATTTTGGCCGTTGGAGATCTTCAGGTAGACGCTCATCATACAACCGAAGATGTTGGTATCTGTTTGGGCCAAGCGATCCGCGAATGCTTGGGGGACAAGATCGGAATCCGACGTTATGGTCACATGGTCCTTCCGATGGAAGAAACATTGGTGACCAGCGCCATCGACTTCAGTGGTCGGCCTTATCTTGTTTTTAAAGCAGAGATGCCGGCCGCCAAGATCGGTGAATTCGATAGCGAGCTGGTTGAGGATTTTTGGCAAGGTTTTGCCGCGAACGCCATGTGCAACTTGCATATCTTGCTCCATCATGGACGCAACACGCACCACATTGCAGAGGCAATTTTTAAGGCAACTGCACGAGCCATCCGAGTGGCATGCGAAATCGATCCGCGACAAACCGGCGTCCCAAGCTCCAAAGGCGTACTGTAGATGCAACAAAAAGTGTTTGAACATCGCTTGCCAAATGGCATGGTGGTTCTTGGGGAACCGATGCCATGGTTGGAATCGGTGGCTTTTTCGATTTTGCTTCCCGCGGGCACTCATCATGAGCCTTCAAACCGCCTGGGGCTTGCGGGAATGACACTGGAAATGTGTCAACGCGGCTCGGGACCGTGGTCTAGCCGCGATGTTGTAGAGCAATTGGACTTTCTCGGTGTGGAACGTTCCAGTTCCGTGACCACGTTTCATACTTCGCTGAGTATGGCTGCGATGGCGAGCGTTCTGGAACCGACGTTGGAAATTGCTGCAACGATCATCCGTGAACCCCATTTCCCTGAGGACGAGCTCGAAGAGGCCCGTCAATCCGCTTTGCTTGAATTGGCGTCCATCGAAGACGATCCCGCCCAAAAATGCTTCAAAGAATTGAAGCGATTGCGGTTCGGTGAAGTCTATGGCCGATCGTCTCTTGGAAGCCAGGAAGGGCTGGAAGAAACCACACTGGACGACTGCAAAAAGTTCCATGCAAGCCACTACCATCCCGACGGAGCTATCATCAGCCTTGCTGGGAACTTTCAATGGGATTCGTTCCTGAAGCTTGTGGAGAGACTCTTTGGCGATTGGACTGGAAAGCCAAAACAAGCACATGCCAAAGTGGTCTCCATTCCAGGAAGCTCTCATCTGAAGCATGATAGCCAACAGACTCATATCGCCATTGCTTACGATGCGGTTTCCTACAATCACCCAGAGTATTACCAGAGCCGAGGGCTAGTTGGAATACTTAGTGATGGCATGAGTTCGCGATTGTTCTCCGAGGTGCGAGAAAAGCGTGGGCTAGTCTATTCTGTTTCTGCTTCTTCGCATTCACTCGATGATTGCGGAAGCGTGTTGTGCTACGCCGGAACGACTGCTCCCCGAGCACAAGAAACGTTAGATGTGACCGTGCAGACCATTCTGGAACTTGAAAAAGGGATTGAGCCGGACGAACTCAAGCGACTGAAGTCGCGGGTCCGTACATCTCTGGTGATGGAGCAAGAAAGCAGTTCGTCGCGAAGCTCGCAGATGGCTTATGATTGGGCCTATTTAGGTCGAGTTCCGACGCGAAAAGAACTTCTTAGCACGATCGATGCACTGACATGCGAGAGCTTGATTGAGCACTACAGCAAGTTTCGGCCCAAGAGTTGGTCGCTAGTTACGATTGGTCCCGAGCCACTGGAGTTCGCAAATGCAGTTTCATAACCAAGTTCTCGACAACGGCCTCGAGATTATCGCGGAAGTCAACAAAGAAGCCTTCAGCCAATCCCTAGGCTATTTTGTCAAAACAGGTTCGCGTGATGAATCTCCTGAAATGGCCGGGGTTAGCCATTTCTTGGAACACATGATGTTCAAAGGCACGCCCAACCGCTCTGCGGTGGATGTCAATCGCGAGCTTGATGACCTCGGTTCCCAATCCAACGCTTACACGAGCGAGGAGCAGACCGTCTACTACATGAGCGTTTTGCCAGAAAATCAAAGCGCTGCTTTGGCTCTGCTAACCGACATGATGCGTCCAGCGCTTCGCGACGAAGATTTTCAGACGGAACGACAAGTGATCTTGGAAGAGATCGCTATGTACGACGACCAACCACCCTATGGTGCGATGGAGCGGGCGATGGAAGTCTACTTTCGGGACCATCCGCTTGCTCGCCGAGTGCTTGGGACTCGTGAAACCGTTGCGGCTCTCGATCCGGAATCCATGCGAGCCTACCATGAAGCACGTTACGCACCGAACAACTTGACTTTGGTTGCAACCGGAGCCGTTGACTTTGATGCGCTGGTCCAGTCCGTGGAAAAAATGACAAAGCATTGGAAGCCATCTTCGTCAGCTCGGTCGCTCCGCTCACCAGCCATCGAGTCGGAAAATGTCGCGATGGTTCACCCGCCGGCAACTCAGCAATACACACTTCAGTATTCACCAGGTCCTGGATACTGTGATGAACAAAGGTACGTGACTCGGATCTTGGCATCCATTTTGGGTGACGATTCCGGAAGTCGTTTGTTTTGGGAACTAGTGGATACTGGTTTGGCGGAATCTGCCGCCGTGTTTACCCAAGAATTTGAAGAGTGTGGTTTGATCTGCACGTTTTTGGCTTGTGCCCCAGAACAGCAAGAAGAAAACTGGGAGGCGATTCGAAACACGCTTGCTTCCGGCAAACAGAATCCCATCACTGAACGGGAGATGGAGCTCGCCAAGAACAAGATTTGTGCCGGAATGATCCTTGGTTCGGAACGTCCCAGCAATCGCTTGTTTTCCGTGGGCAACTCATGGACGTTTCGACGAAAGTACGAAACGATCCAAGCGGCGACAAAGCACTATCAAGCGGTCAAGATTGAGGATGTTCAGGAAGAATTTGAAAAGCTCTCCGACCGTAAGCAAGTTACTGTAAGCGTGGGGCCGGAAGCTTAATCGCTTTACGGGGAAAGGGCCCTGGGGACATCTGTCTATCCATCTATCGGAGCAGACGAATCGCCTCGGGTAGAGCCTCACATTCAAGCGAAAACACGCGTTGCTGCAGTGACTCAGCGGTATCCTCCTTCAGGACTTCGCAGGTCTTCTGGAGAATGATAGGTCCGTGGTCGTATTGATTGTCGACAAAATGAACGGTGCAACCGGATACACGCACACCAAAATCGATCGCCGCCTGATGGACTTTGAGGCCGTACATTCCCTTGCCGCAAAAGGCTGGAATCAGCGAAGGGTGTATGTTGATCACTCGATTTTCAAAGTCGTCCGGGATCAGCACATGCTGTAGGTACCCGCCCATGATCACGTACTTGACGCCAAGCGCTCGGATTGGATCAAACACTCGGGCTGAATGTTCTTGACCACTTTCCGACGGCAGCTTGCGAACCACCAAAGATGGGATTGAAGCGGACGCTGCAATCTGTAATCCAGCTGCATCGGATCGCGAGCTAATTACTAGCCGAAAATCGACATCGATCTTACTCGCCGCTTTCTTCTGGATAAGGTTTCGAAGAGTCGTGCCGCCGCCTGAGATTAAGACCGCAATAGGTAACGGCTGGCTCATGGCAACTTCGGTTCCTTGCTATCGCTCTTGAGGCTATCACTCTTGATTTCTGCCTGAAGTTCTTCCAAGAACTGCTGGAACCCACCCTCGTCGCTACCATCGGAGAACTGAACGGATTGCAATTGTGCTTGCAGTGCAGCTTCCTTTTTCCCGATCGCGTGGTTCAAACGAGCAACTGTGTCGAACATGTTCGCTTTGTCACCGCCCTCTACTCCAGGAATAACCTTCTCAACCGCGGAGATCGAAACCTCTAAGATTTGCTTGTTCTTGAACTTCTGTTCGGAGAATTTTTCGAATGCAGACCAAGCTACATCTTGGACGAACAGAGGCTCCGATTCACAACTCGCAAAGAGTGTTTTGTAGGATTCTAACAGTGCAGTCTCATCCGCCTTGGCTAAAATCTGGAGATCAATTTTGGACTTGAGCAGACCGAACTGAAGCCGCTTGTCTGTGACCCTTTCCAAAAATCCGTCGACTGCTTTTGCTGCTTCTGCATACTTTTTGCTGCGTGCAAGTCCGCCGATCGTAGTTTGAACTTCCGCAATCAATTTTTGTTCCGCGATATACTCTTCACGATCCCACTTTCCTTCAAGGATCGCATCTAAGACCGGTTCCATTTCCATAGGATGACCGATCCATTCAATCTTGGAATCCTTGCCAATGAGAAACGCGCAAGGGATGCCGTCTCGCTTGGCTGCCAACATGTAATCCTTGTCGCATGACCCATCCGGATCGGTCGTCAAGCAGTAGGATCTGGTTACATCCTCGACCGAAACTTCCTTTCCGTCGAGATCTTGGATCGATTTATCCAAGAAAGCCTCCACCTCCTCCAGAGGCTCGTTGCTGATGCTAACGATCTGGAGTCCCTTGTCTGCGTACTTCACCTGCAACGCCGCCAAGTGAGGCATGCTCTGAACACAGGGACCGCACCAAGTTGCCCAAAATTCAACTACGTAAACCTTGTCCTTCTGGAACGAAGTTACCTTTGAAAACTTTCCATCACCGTTTTGGACCCAATGCTCGATATCGAGAGCAGGTGCAGACGAGCCGATTTCAAGCGTATCCTCAGCCAGGACATGCTGTCCTACGAAGGCATTGAGGATCAAGCCACCCAAAACACAAGTCAATTTCGAAAACGCAAACCTGTTCATCCGAAACAGCAACATAACGGTCTCCAAAGCGTGGACCTTCTAGACAACCTACACGCAAGCAATATACACGTTATCACCGATTCTTTAACCCTGCGTCGAACATCGCTATCAGAAAAACCACGGATGTGACAAGGGGCTCGGCAGATTTGAATTCAATTGGACGAGCATCCATGGATTACGATGAAAAACAGAAGATTTGCGTAGAATTCCGCACGCCTCGCTTAAGCATGACCTAGTTTTTCAAGTGTTGGTATTTCCGACTTCTGAAATATTTAATAGTGAAACAAAATGCTTAGTGGAATCAATCGATGCGTCAATGGAGTCATTGGAGTAGTAGTCCTTCTGGCATTGTTTCTATGCCTTAAGCCCACCCCAAAATCGGATATCGAACCATCGACTGACGAGTATTTTCAGTCCACGGTTGCGAACGAAACTCGCCCGGTACTGGTTAAGTTTGGCGCGTCTTGGTGCCCGCCATGCGTTTCTACGGACGGAGCTCTCGCAGAGTACGATTCTCAATCCCAAGGCGAAGTCAAAGTCGTCTTGATCGACGTGGATACGAATGGCCCGTTGACACAACATTACGGAGTTCGGGGGATTCCACATTCTTTCCTATTTCTTAACGGAAAAGTGATTGACGACCGAATTGGGGGCATGGACGTTGACGACATTAAAAACTGGGTGAAGTCCAACGAAAGTTCTTGGAAAAATCAGCGGCTGGTTTCCGCCCCACGTTAGCGAAAAATCAGCGAAACGCATCGCCGCCTGCCGTTCCTTTCCAGCCAATTCATCCACCGTACACCATGTCATTCACG
The DNA here is from genome assembly GCA_027487485.1 of Planctomycetaceae bacterium. GTDB lineage: Bacteria > Planctomycetota > Planctomycetia > Pirellulales > Pirellulaceae > JBKCUI01. Next base: position 17,794 of record JAIYDN010000076.1, read on the forward strand.
TATTCTTTGCGATGACTTTCTGACCTCGACCTTACGGTTTAGGCCGGTACTAGGGGGGCCTGCGACAATTTAGACACCGACAAAGTTCATCGACGTTGTTTCGTGGGCTATTCAATCTGAATGTTCTTATTACAATCGCCCCTTCGAGCGATAGCTTTTCAGTTTTGATCCCCTCCTCAGACGAAGACGAATCAGTCTAAGCACATGGCTTCTGACATCCTCCACATTAAGGACGGCTATTTCTTCGAAGTACCTAAGGCACTTTGGAGAAGCAAGTTGGACAAACCTTCCGACTTTCCTTCTTGGTTCGTTCGGTTGGATTCAGACTTCCAAGCGATGGAAGCGGAAACTCTGATCGTTGGGTTGCGAGAGCTGGGAGTCGCCGAACAGGAGTTGGTTCTTGCTAAAGAAAATTGGCTTGAATGGCAACAAGCGTCTTCCAAGAACGCTGCATGGCCGTTTGATGCCTACTTGGAAAAGCAATCTGCGGACGTGATGAAAACGGCGGGAGTGTGGGCCGCCAAGAACTCCCCCAAAGCGACCAATTCTTATCAAGCTTATTTGGCCGGCAATACAAGGCCTGCGATCGATTGGTTTGTTCAGATTGAGAAGAACCCGTCGAACCTTGCGAAATGGAACGAATTGAAGTCGAAGGTAAACTCAGACGATTACCTTCAATCTTACTTAACGGAAGGTCCGAAGTGGGACGCGTCGAAACTGGCAGAATACAACGCCACACTTGACGGCAAGATTATGATCCCGCAGCCTTTCGGCACTCCAAGAAATGCCTACGAGCCAGAATCTGGATTTTGCATTTCGAGATACATGATCATTGAGTTGGTCGTGGCTGTGATTTGCCTCGCTTTGTTTGGGTGGCTTGCAAAACGAGTCGCAAGCGGAAACGCTCCGAAAGGCAAGGCTTGGAACATGTTGGAAGGCCTCACCAGTTGGGTCAAAACCGATGTGGTTGTGCCCGCGATGGGCGAGCATGACGCGAAGAAGTTTATGCCACTGATGTGGACGTTTTTCTTTTTCATCCTCGGTTGCAATTTGATGGGAATGTTCCCTTGGGTTGGATCCCCTACCGCCTCGATTGGAACAACTGCGGCGCTGGCGGCGATTGTTTTTCTGATCGGTCTTGTTCTCGGTGTGAAAACGTTCGGTGTGGTGGGTTATTTGAAGAATATTTGTCCAGAACTAGGTTTGCCTTGGTATCTTTCCTTTTGGATTGTTCCACTGCTTTGGGCAATTGAATTGCTGTCGTTGTTCATTAAGCACGGCGTTTTAGCGGTTCGATTGTTGATGAACATGGGAGCCGGACACTTGGCTCTATTGGGGATTCTTGGAATTGGAATTAGCGTAACAGCGGCACAAATGAGTGCCCCCGCATGGGGCAGTGTTGCTTTTATATCTGTAGTTGGTACGACTTTGATCAGCGTGCTTGAGCTCTTTGTGGCTTTTCTGCAGGCTTGTTTGTTTACTTTCTTGGCGGCGATGTTCATCGGTAGTTCGATGCACCACCACTAGGAATGTTGAGATGTTTTTGTTTGGACTTCAACTGGCGTTGGAGTCTAGTTTTTGGTTCCAGGCGAGTTTTGAAGCGTTACGATAGCTAGGAGATTGAGAAAGTGATTAATTCTGTTCGAGTTTGTTTGTATGCATTGGGAGCTCTTGCGTTGATGGCGATGCCAGCGAGTGCTGCTGATGGAAGCATGCCTGGAGCAATCGGTGCTGGTCTTGCTGTTATTGGTGCAGGTCTCGGCATCGGCTTTTTGGGCAAGGGTGCAGTTGAGTCGATCGCTCGTCAGCCTGAACAAGCCGGTACGATTCGGGTTGCGATGATTATTGCTGCCGCTCTTATCGAAGGTGTGGCATTCTACGCTGTTTATGTTTGCTCGACTCAGCCGTAGTTTTTATTTCAGATTTAGTGGTTGCTCGCACTCAAGTGGAACGCGACATGTATATCGGTATGCGAAAGCTGGTTTTGTTAACTGCGTTGGTATCTTCCATCGCGGCAGCAGATGGTTTGTTTGCAAGTGATGGCCACGGCTCCGACCCAACGTCTGGGCATGCCAATCCGAGTTTAGACTCGTTGATCGAGTTCCGAAGCGACAAGGCGATATGGTCTGTAGTTGTTTTCGGACTTTTGTTTGGCGGGTTGTACGTACTTGCTTGGAAGCCTATTTCCCAAGGTCTCGAGATGCGAGAACAAGGGATTGCGACTCAACTTGCCGATGCCAAGCGTGCTTCGGAAGAAGCGATGGCAAAGTTGAAAGAGTATGACGCGAAACTCCAAACCGCCCATGCTCAAGCTCAGGATTTGCTTGTTCAGGCTCGTAAAGATGCCGAGAGTGCAGGTCAACGAATCGTTTCAGAGGCGCAATCCGAAGCGACTCGTCAACGCGACCGTGCCTTGACGGACATCGAGTCGGCCAAGCAGGCCGCCTTGAGCGAACTGTCTGGCAAGAGCACAGACATTGCGTTTTCGCTTGCCAGACGGGTCGTTGGGCGAGAATTGAAAACAGAAGATCATCAGCAATTGATTGCCGATGCGTTATCCAAAATGCCAAGCCGTAACTAGTCCAACTCGCGAAGAAATACGATGTCGGAATCCAAACAAACCACAACCGTATTCGATGATGAATCGATGCATGTTGGGCAAGTCTATGCAAAGGCCTTGCTAGCCGCTTCCGAAGCGGCCGGTAATGTCGACGCGATGGTAGCTCAATTTGAATCATTCGTTCATGACGTTTTGGACAAACAGCCGATCTTGGAGTCGGCGTTGGCCAATCCAAAGCTCGGATCGGATGAAAAGATCCAAGTTCTTGACAAAGCTTTTGCTGGCAAGATGGACGGAACGTTGTTGAAGTTTCTGAAAGTATTGGCCACTAGACGTCGTTTCGGAGCCATCCGTAGCGTTTTCCAGTCGGTTTCCAATCTGCGCGATGAAGCGATTGGGCGACTAAGAATTCTAGTCACAACGGCTCAGCCCTTGGACGTGAAAGCCTTGGAAGCATTGAAGACCAAATTGAGCGGTATTTTCAAGAAGGAAGTCATCCTCAACACCAAAGTGGATGCGACCGTATTGGGTGGTTTGCTGATTCGAGTTGGGGACGTTGTCTACGACGGAAGCGTCGATGGACAGTTAAAACAACTGCGTGCAGCCACTATTGCTAAAGCCGAGCAAACGATTCGTGATAAGCTCAGTTCACTCGCTTCTTAGGAAGCGATCCAAAACAAATTTTTCCAGTTCGCAACGATGCGAGCTACCAAACCTTTGATCCATTGTTAGTCGTTGATTAGTAAACCATGAAATTCAATTCGGACGAAATTGCATCGGTCATTCAGGCCGAGATACAACAGTTTGGTAGCACCGTTGACGTGCGTGAAGTCGGGACCGTGCTCGAGGTGGGGGACGGTATTGCTCGTGTTTACGGGCTATCCAACGTCATGTCTGGGGAAATGGTCGAGTTTCCTAGCGGGGTAACAGGCCTTGCGTTCAACCTGGAAGAAAAGAGCGTCGGGGTCATCATTCTGGGTGACTTCTTGAGCATCAAAGAAGGGGACGAGGTCAAGGCGCTAGGACGACTGCTTTCGGTACCAGCTGGAGACGCTGTCATCGGTCGCGTTCTTGATCCGCTAGGGAATCCTTTGGATGGCAAGGGCCCAGTTAACGCGACGATCACTCGTCCTGTAGAAATCATTGCGACCGGCGTTGCAGAACGACAACCCGTTCACGAGCCAATGCAAACCGGTATCAAAGCGATTGACGCGATGACTCCGATTGGTCGTGGACAACGCGAATTGATCATCGGTGACCGAAAGACTGGCAAGACCGCTGTTGCGGTCGACGCAATCGTGAATCAAAAAGGCAAAGGAGTTAAGTGCTTCTATGTCGCCATCGGTCAAAAAGACTCCTCGGTCGCTTTGGTGATCGATGCTTTGGAAAAAGCAGGAGCCATGGAATACACGACGGTCATCGTTTCAGGTGCTAGCTCGCCTGCACCTTTGCAGTATGTTGCCCCCTATGCGGGAACCGCGATGGCAGAACACTACATGTTCAATGGTGGACATGCTCTGATTGTTTATGATGACTTGAGCAAGCAAGCGGTTGCATACCGACAGTTGAGTTTGTTGATGCGTCGACCACCAGGACGGGAAGCTTTCCCTGGGGACGTGTTTTATTGCCACAGTCGCTTGTTGGAGCGATCCGCCAAGCTTTCCAAGGAACTTGGTGGCGGATCGCTTACCAGTTTGCCAATTATTGAAACTCTGGAAGGTGAAGTTTCGGCATACATTCCAACCAACGTGATTTCGATCACGGACGGGCAGATCTATCTCCAGCCTGACTTGTTCTTTGCGGGTATTCGTCCTGCGATGAACGTTGGTATTTCGGTTTCGCGAGTTGGTGGTAATGCTCAGATCAAGGCGATGAAGAAGGTCGCTGGCGGTTTGCGTCTTGACTTGGCATCCTTCCGAGAACTGGAAGCGTTTGCTCAGCTTGGTACAGAACTGGATCCTGCGACTCAATCGAAACTCGATCGGGGTTATCGAATGGTGGAATTGCTGAAGCAAGGGCAATACCAACCGATGGAAGTCGCCGAGCAGATCATCAGCATCTACGCTGGAACTCGAGGTTATCTCGATGAAGTTGCAGTCGATCGCGTTCGTGAGTTTGAGATCGGATTGCTGAACTTTGTCCGTGACCGAAAGCCAGAATTGTTGACCAAGATCCGTGAGGTTGCGGATTTGACATCGGAGATTGAAGAACAGATTAAATCTGCGATCACCACCTTCAAGGCATCGTTCCGCTAAGCGATTGAGCAAAGGTAGGTCTAGCAATGGCAAATATTCGTCAGCTCGACAAAAGACGTAAGTCTGTCAAAAACATTCGTAAGATTACACGAACCATGGAGTTGATCGCTACAGGGCGATTCAAGAAAGCCATGGATCGTGCAGCGGCCGCAACGGACTACACCAAGCGAATCACTGCAATCGTACAAGACTTGGCCAACAGTGGTACCGAGGTATCGCATCCGCTGCTAACCGCTCACGAGAAAATCGACTCGATCGATATGCTCGTACTGACGGCCAATCGCGGTCTTTGCGGCGGCTACAACGGATCGGTGGTTCGAGCCGCAACCGCTCGGCGTGCCGAGATCATGCAACAGATTCAAAATGGCGAGATCAGCGTTAGCGGCAAGCGTGGTATTTCCGCGATGCGTTACGCAGGTATCCCGATTGAAAAAACCTACACCGAGTTTGATGACAAGCCTTCTTTCGCGGCGGTTGCCAGGATTGCAGACGATCTGATTGAGCGTTACATCACCGGCAAGATTGACCGAGTTGATGTGGCTTACACGAAGTTTGTCAGCGTTTCGAAGCAAGTCGCAGTGGTCGAAACATTGCTTCCGTTTTCAAGTCTCGCAGTCCCTTCGGCTGAAAAAGCAACCGGTGCCGGAGCCGCCTCGGGAACCAGTGCTGGCACCAAAGACGACTACGAGTTCTTGCCGTCGGCCTCGGCGATTTTGGAAGAAGTTGTTCCAGCTAGCTTCCGAGCTCGGCTGTTCAAGTGCTTCTTAGATGCGGCTGTTAGCGAGCAGATCGCGCGAATGGTGGCGATGAAAAGCGCTACCGAAAACGCCGGAGACATTATCAAGTCCTTGTCAAGACGCTACAACCGAGCTCGACAAAGCAAGATTACTCAAGAGATCATGGAAATCATCGGTGGCGTTGAGGCCCTTGGTTAAACCACAAATCAATCGTTCCAGGTCCATCGAGAATGGATCCGGGTTACGATCCATTCCTTTTTGACATATCCCTAGTATCCATCAGTTATCAATCGAGAGAAATATGAGCGTCGGCACTGTCAAAAACGTCGGTCGAGTCAGTCAAGTTATCGGCTCCACGTTTGACGCAGAATTCCCAGAGGGCAAGTTGCCTTCGATTTACAATGCGGTCAAGATCGAAAGCGAAACCAAAGGGGTGAAGCTGAATCTGACAGGCGAAGTTCAACAGCACCTTGGTGGCGGCCGAGTTCGATGTGTTGCTTTGGGTAGCACCGACGGTTTGATGCGTGGACTGGATTGCGTCGACTTAGGAAAGCCTGTTTCCGTTCCCGTAGGAACCGCAACCTTGGGTCGTGTTTTCAACGTCTTGGGTGAGCCTATCGATCAACGAGGCGAAGTCAAAGCAGACGATTATTGGCCGATTCACCGACAAGCTCCTAAGGTGTCGGAACTGTCTACCAACACCGAAGTTTTCGAGACCGGTATCAAGGTTATCGATTTGCTAACTCCGTTCGTACGGGGTGGTAAGGCTGGGTTGTTCGGCGGTGCAGGACTGGGCAAGACGGTTATTCTTCAAGAATTGATCGCTCGGGTTGCTAGCACTCACGGCGGTTACTCGGTATTCGCGGGTGTGGGCGAGCGAACTCGGGAAGGCACCGACTTGTGGCTTGAAATGCAAGAAACCGAGATCGGCAAGACAGGTCGAAAGGTTATCGAGCAAACGTGCATGGTGTTCGGTCAGATGAATGAGCCACCAGGGTCGCGTCTTCGAGTTGCTTTGTCGGCGTTGACTATGGCAGAATATTTCCGCGATACAACAGGTAAAGATACATTGTTGTTCGTTGACAACATTTTCCGATTCTCGCAAGCTGGTTCGGAAGTGTCCGCACTTCTTGGTCGGATGCCATCCGCGGTAGGTTATCAACCAACCTTGGCAACGGAAATGGGTGCTTTGCAAGAACGAATTACATCGACCAAGCGTGGTGCGATCACCTCGGTACAAGCGGTCTATGTTCCTGCTGACGATCCGACTGACCCAGCACCAGCTACGGCGTTCGGACAGCTGGACGCGTTTATTTACCTTGAGCGATCGATTTCCGAAAAGGGAATTTATCCAGCTATTGATCCGCTGGCTTCCAATTCACGAATCTTGGATCCCGCGATTGTGGGTGAGCGACATTACGCGATCGCTCGACGGGTTCAGAAGACTCTTCAGCGATATCGCGAACTGCAAGACATCATTGCGATTCTTGGTATCGACGAATTGAGTGCTGAAGATAAGACCGTTGTCATGCGAGCTCGTCGTATTGAGCGATTCTTGTCACAGCCATTCTTGGTTGCGGAAGTGTTCACTGGCAAGCAAGGTGAAATCACCACGTTGGCAGATACGATTAGAAGCTTCGAAGAAATCTGTGATGGTAAGTGGGATCACCTGCCTGAATCGGCCTTTATGTACGTTGGGGCGATCGAGCAAGTGGAAGCGCAAGCCAAGAAGCAAGCTGCTGCTGCTGCCAAGAAATAGTCTGAACCGGTCCAATAGAAACAAGAATCATGAGCAACGACGGTAAAGTACATTGTGTGGTTGTCACTCCGGAAAAAACGGAGCTGGATACGGTTTGTGACTCGTTGGTTCTTCCATTGTTTGATGGTGAACTTGGAATCCAACCTGGTCGAGCACCCATGGTTGGAAGACTTGGGTTCGGAATTCTCAAGATCCGAACCGGCACTTCGGTTGTAGAGTGGTTTGTGGATGGTGGTTTCGTTCAGGTGACTCGTGAAGGTGTTAACATCTTGACCGACAGTTTGGTAAAACCATCGGAAATCGACCGGAAGCAAGCGGAGTCGGACTTAGATCGCGCTATGGCGATTAAGTCTACAACACCTGAGACTGCAGCATTGAAGGAACGGTCTCTTGCTCAAGCTAGAGCCAAAGTACGTCTAGGCAGTTAGCACTCGCTAATCGGACCAAGATACGAATCCCGTTTCGTTTTAAAAGTATATCGCCCTTCTTTCGAAGCGGCCTGTAGTACCTTGGTCGTTATCGTTTGCAAGGTTCTAACCGTTCTGGCTTGCTGCCTAGCGGTTTTCTTCGATGCAACCTTGGATTACGTTTTGCGGGCGTATTCCTTGCCGTTCCCACCGCTCTTTAAAGTTGGCTTCGTCATCAATAACCGATGGCTTCCAGGGCCAAGTAGATCATCAAGCCTCGATCGAAGTTCGGGGCTGATCGTGACCTTCTGCTTAGCGGACTTCACATGCACGACATCGCCTGACTCCAACTTGATGGCGAAGAGAATGTCGCGTTGGCCTGGATAGCCTCGCAAAATTTCGCGAATCTTGCCGATCATTTCGGGCTGGTGTCGAAGCTGATCAAACGAGATGTGGATCCCGGTAGTAAAGCGTGTGTCCGCTTCCTGGATTGGAAACATTTCATTGACCAGCAAATTGAATTCGTCCTCGCCTCGCTTGTCGACGGTGCCGCGAATCAACACGACTGCGTCGGGTTGGATCATTTCGCCATACTTTTCCATCCCGTCTGGCCAACAGATCCCTCGCACGTAGCCGTCCATGTCTTCGAGATCGAAGTTAGCGTACTTCGACGATTGACCTGGCTTCGGATTTTTGACGTGGGCTATCTTGATGGAAGAGATCATGCCCCCCATCAACACCTCGTCTCGCTTCTTGACCGTTTTCACCGTTTGCGAATTGTGAGAACAAAAAGCTTTCAGAATCGCATCGTATTCCGAAAGAGGATGTGCGGTTAGGTAATAGCCAAGCACTTCCTTCTCCATCGCCAGCATTTCCTTCTCCGGGAACTCGGGGACGTCGGGCAGCACAATCTTGACCTCTTGAACGACCTCTTCAAAATCGTCAAACAGGCTCATCTGGCCACTCTTGCGGTCCTTCAGTTTCGACGCTCCGCCTTGCAGAGCCTTTTCTAGAACGGCATTCAGCTGGGCACGACGTGCGCCGAAGCAGTCCATTGCCCCGGCTCGGATCAGGGACTCGATGGTCGCTCGTCCGCATTGCACCACGTCAACTCGTTCGCAGAAATCAAAGATGTCTTTGAAGGGGCCATTCTTCAGCCGTTCTCGCGCTACCGCTTCCGCGGCCGAACCACCGCAGCCCTTGATGGCGGACAGCCCGAAGTAGATCTTGTCGTCTGCGACGCTGAAATCCGAGCGACATGTGTTTACGTTAGGTGGTTCGACCGTGATTCCCATACGTTGGCAATCTTCCAGGTGTTCCACCAGCCCGTCTTTGCGCTTGAAATTGCGGTTCGGGATATCGCCGGTTAGCAAGGCAGCCATGAATTCCACTTTAAAGTGAGTCTTCAAGTAGGCCGTTTGGTAGGCGATCAAAGCGTAAGCCGTGGAGTGGCTCTTGTTGAAGCCGTAGCCTGCGAACTTCAGAATCATGTTCCAGAAGTCTTCCGCTTCCTTCTGGGATAGACCTTTTTCCACGCAGCCCGCCAGGAATTTTTCCGCGTTAGCCGCGATCAACGACTCCTTCTTCTTGCTGATTGCCTTGATGCACGTGTAGGCTTTGGCCAGCTCGATTCCGCCTAGCCCGTTTAGGATCCGCATCACTTGCTCTTGGTAGACCATCACACCGTTGGTCTCAGCAAGGATTTCTTCAAGGACCGGATGCAAATAGACAGCCGCTTTGCGTTTGTTCTTGACCGCGACATAATCATCCACCATCCCGCCTTCTAGCGGGCCGGGTCGATACAACGCGTTCGTCGCGATGATGTCGTGAAAATGGTCCGGCTTCATGCGTTGCAGAAGATCTCGAATACCGCCACTTTCTAGCTGGAATACACCCTTGGTCTCGCCTCGCTTGAGCAATTCGAACGTTGGAACATCGTCCAGTGGGAAATCGAGCGGATCGATTCGGTGTCCGCGAGTCTGCTCGATAATGTCGACCGACTTAGAAAGGATCGTTAAGTTCCGCAGTCCAAGAAAGTCCATCTTCAAAAGGCCAGCTGCTTCGACGTCGCCCATCGACCATTGTGTGATGATGTCTTCTTTGCCAGAGACACGCATCAGCGGAACATAATCAGTGAGCGGTTTGTCCGCGATTACGACGGCAGCGGCGTGTGTTCCGATATTCCGGGCCATCCCCTCCACTTTGCCGGCGACATCGATCAGCTCGCGAATGTCGGGGTCGTTGTCGTAGAGCTTCTTAAGATCTTCGCTTTGCGCCAAAGCGTCTTTGATCGTAATTTTAGGATCGTCAGGGACCAATTCGCTGACTTCGACAACTCGATTGAGAGGCAGCCCCAAAGTTCTGCCAACATCCTTGATGGCACCACGCGCCTTCAGGGTGCCGAACGTTCCGATTTGAGCGACGTTGGCCTCGCCGTACTTTTCCTTGACGTAGCGAATGATTTCGCCGCGTCGTTCCTGGCAAAAATCGATATCGATATCGGGTGCTTCGAGTCGGCTTTCGTCTAGGAAACGTTCGAAGAGCAGATCGTACTTGATCGGGCAAACGTGCGACAAATACAGCGCATAACAAACCAGTGCACCGACGCCGCTGCCCCGAGCTGTCGCCGGCACGTTGATCTCGCGAGCGTAGCGAACAAAGTCCCAAACGATCAAAAAGTAGTTGGAGAAGCCGAGCTTTTGAATAACTGCTAGCTCGCGATCCAAGCGATCTTCGACAACTTGAGCCAGCTTTCCGTCGATCAGCATGTCGGAGCTTTTGGCATAGCGAGCCATTAGACCTTCCCGACATAATTTGCGAAGGTATTCGTCCGGGGTTAGCGGTTCAGGAATCGTGTACGATGGGAAATTGCGAGAACCCAAATCCAGCTGGATATCGACGGAGTTTGCGATCTCCTGCGAGCGAGCCACAGCGTCCGCGTGTCCGGGGAAGTTCAGGTACATTTCTTCTGGGGAGCGAAGGTAAAATTCGTTCCCTTCCATTTGCATCCGATTGGAGTCCGTTCGGAATTTTCCTGTGCTGATGCAAACCATGACATCCTGGAGCTCGGCGTCCTCGCGATCCACGTAGTGTGCGTCGCTGGTAGCAACCAAGGGAATACCCACTCGGTTGGCAACTTCGACCGCTCCTGCCATTTGCTGACGTTGGATCTCGATCTTGTTGTTCATGATCTCAATAAAGAATCGATCGCCGAAGACGCGATCGAACCATTGAGTCACTTCGACAGCCTCTTGGATGGCCGAGTCGGTGTCATAGCCCTTCAAGATTGCGCGTGAGAATTCGCTGGAGACACAACCACTTAAGCAGATGATGCCCTCGCTGTACGCTTCCAATGCTTGCTTATCGATTCGAGGCTTGAAGTAGAAGCCCTCGAGGCTCGCGATCGATGCCAGGCGGATCAAGTTCTTGAAGCCTGTGCGATTTTTGGCCAGCAGAGTCAAGTGATAGGCGGCTTCTTTGGAAGAGGACGCATCCCGTTCGAATCGGCTGCCAGGTGCGACGTATGCTTCGTAACCAAGAATCGGGTTGATGCCCAATTCTCTCGCTTTGCGATAAAACTCCAGCGAGCCGTGAAGGTTTCCGTGGTCAGTGATCGCAAGAGCCGACATGCCGTGCGACTTGGCCCGTTGCAACAATTTCCCGATGGGGCTTGCCCCGTCTAGAAGGCTGTAATGGGTATGGCAATGGAGGTGCGTGAATGGACGAGACGGCGCGGCAGGGGTTTCGAGAGTGGACATGGTTTCGAGAGAAAAACGAAAGGGGGCGTGACTAGGATTCCGGGTTCGTGGAATGCCAAACGTGCCTGAACCACATAGGCAATCGGAACGTGCTGGGGTTTTTCGCGTCCGATGGCGATTCTAAGATCGGTGCAGAAACTTCCAATCGCAGTTGTCCGTAGCAGTGGTTGAACTCTTTGATAAAGATTTCAGTTGCCTCGGGCATGCAAATGCATCCAACCACTTTCGCTCCTTGCCGGAGCACACCGCATGGCCGATCTCGTTCGCTTCCTGATGACATGCTCGTTAGGACTCGTTCCTTGAGTGATGATCGCTCATAACGTGATTTGTAAACTCGCTGCACAAAGATTGCAGTTTGTTTTTGCACAAAGTACTCGTGCGTTCTTGGTTTTCGCAGACGGCTCCGCGGAATCCGAGCCACGCAGCACCGACATGCATTAGACTTCCAAGTTGGTTTGCTTGCAATGAACCTGCAAGAGCGACAGCAAGGTTTTTTGCGTTTGCCATCTGGATCATGCTTGCGAGCCGTTCGATCGAAAAGTGGTCGAGAAGCCCGCCACCAGATTTGTCGTAGGTATCCACTAAAACGTAGCGGCAATCCAGCATTTCGGCGGTTCGCAATGTTTGGATCCAGTCTGGGCATTGAGCCGCTTCAGAGTCAGCATAATGCACAAGGATCATTTGCTGGCGGCGGTGAAGTGTCTTGCCGATTTGGGCCAACGTATCCGCCCAATCTGGTTTTGCATTGGACAATCCAAACTTGATGAAGCAATGGGGGGGGAGCTTGGCAGCGAGGGTGGCCGACAAGTCATCGGTCCATTGAACCAGCTCCCCCGCGGCGATGCTTGTAGGAGCGGGGTTCGAATGAGTCAACGACAAAAAGTCCTCGATCGTCTCAATGGACGGTCTGCCCAGGGAGCCAGAAGAGGGTTCTTTCAAGTCTAGCCAAACGTTGCCGTGCTGCTGGACCAGTCGGGCTTCGGCGACGGATCTGGCACTAACAAGAAGACCTGTTGTTGGGCGTCCCGGTAATGAATGCCCGGGTGATGAATTCCTGGTCGTCAAAAGAGATGTCGCCGGTTGTTCGAGGCCTGATGCGGCAAGCTGTTTCCTGGTTCCGTTTGCGTTCAGGTTTCCCAATTTTCTCTCGTGATTTCGCGGTTCTGAGCGAGTCTCGAGGCCCGCGATGTTGTGATTCGTTGGAATTCCGTGTACAAAGAGCGTGCGTTTGCTAGCTTTCTTGTGGTTTAAACCATGAGGATCGCTGGCAGAAACGCATTTTTGGACTTGAAGGATCTCAGTCACGGACACGAAACAGGATCGAGTTGAACGCTCATTACAGTTATATCACAAACCAAGAATCGCTCCATCAGCTATGCGCCAAGATATCGGTGGAGCGGGTAGTCGCTTTCGACACGGAATTTGTGGCCGAGGATTCTTACAAGCCTGAGCTTTGTTTGGTCCAGGTTGCCGTGGGAGGTGATGTTGCTATCATCGACCCGTACCCCTGTGGCGACTTGTCGCCTTTCTGGGACACCTTGGTGGATCCCTTGAACACGGTGATTGTCCATGCGGGCCGCGAGGAGACGTTGTTCTGTTATCGCGCCACGAGAAAACTAATTCCCAATTTGTTCGACATTCAGATAGCAGCCGGCTTTCTGGGGTTTGAGTTTCCCGCGTCGTATGGCAACTTGGTCCATCGATTCACTGGGATGTTGCTAGACAAAGAAGAGACTCGATCGGACTGGCGAATCCGTCCGTTGAGTCAGCAGCAACTGCAGTATGCGGCTCAGGATGTACGTGATTTGCCGAAGCTGTATTCGACGCTCAAAAGTCAGATCGTTAAACTCGATCGATTGAGTTGGTTGGAAGAAGAGACCAAGCAACGCCAGCTGGAGCTTCAGGAATTTGAATCGGGCGATAACTGGTACCGCATCAGTGGCATTCAAGCCCTTTCTGGCGGTTCGCTTGCGATTGTGAAGGGTTTATGGGCATGGCGAGATGCCAAGGCCAATGAACGCGATACTCCGCCTCGCAAGATTCTGCGGGATGATTTGCTGATTGAATTGGCTCGACGCGGAACGTCGGATGTGCGACGCATGACATCGTTGCGAGGAATGGAGCATCGTCACACTAAGCAGTACTTGCCCGAACTGGCTAAGGTAATTGAAGCTTCCTTGAATCAGCCGATGCCGGTCTGGCCTCGAAAGCAACGGTATGGAAAAGGGCAACCAGCCGGTATGTTAACTCAGTTCTTATCGGCAGCTCTAGCGTACATTTGCCGGACAAAACGTATCGCACCCGCAATCGTTGCAACATCGGAAGACTTGCGAGATTTTGTGAAATATCGACTCGATCCCAAAAATGCAGACGCCGATCCGCCGAGTTTGACGGTAGGCTGGCGAGCTGAGATCATCGGTAAGGAACTTGATGAGCTTCTTACAGGTAAACTCGCAATGGTTCTCGACGATCCTGAAAGCGAAATGCCAATCAAGTTCTGCCGGCCAATGTAGTTACGATGCGCTATCTAGCAGATCCCCTTCGGTGATCATCCGGAAGCCCTTACGCGCCAGCGTCTCCAGCGCTTGTTCGGTATTGTCCACCATGATGGCAACCGCTGGTTCACCGTGCGGACGGAAGATCAACGGATATGCCTGGATAATATTGATTTCTGCTTGCAAAAGTGCCGTGCAAATCTGAAGCAAGGGCTGCCCTCCCTCGGGAAGCTCTACACCAATCAAATCGCTTTCGATAATGGCAAGCCCTGCTCGTTCCAATATCTCGCGACCGCGTTCAGCATGACTCACCAGAAAGCGAACAAACGCGCATTCTGCGGAATCATTGATCGACAAAGCAACGATTCGAATCCCAGTTCCTTCGAACCGTCGCACCACTTCCAGCAATTGCCCGACTCGATTTTCGAGAAAGACGGTAAATTGCCGAATCGTTGGATAGTTTCGTCCGTGCATGGTTTGAAACGAAACAGAGGACCCCTCTCCAGTGCTCATCGCATGAAACTTTCTAAAATCAACAATTGGTATCTAGGCCATTGGCGAAGTGTATCAGAAAGTTGCGGCATTACTAGAATTCGACCTATCGGAACTTTCGGTTGAAAACATCCGGATCAAAGGGATCCTTGGCCTGCGTTGTTTTGCTGGGCTCGGCAGATTCATATTTTTCCTCCAAATCCCGGATAGCCTTTTCCAAATCATCCAACTCGCTGCCCGACAAAATGGCTGGCGGAGGGGCGGATTTGGCGGGTTTAGAAAGGCTGGCATTGCGGTCCCGCTTTTCCGCGATCTTGGATAGTTCGCTTCGAGTCATTCTGTCGCCACTGCCATCCAGCGGACTAGTTGCAATTGCCTGAGTCACTGCCCCAATAGAATCTTTCTGTGCGGATGCGGTGACGACAGGATACTGTTGAGGCATGGACTTGTTGATGCTTTGCGAAAGAGCCAAAGATTTGATCCATTGACCGATTCGTTCGATCAAGAGTCGTTCATCTTCACGCGCTGCATTCAAGCTTGGATGGCGTTGGATTCCGTGCGCTTTCGTTGCATAAGCCAGCAGCTCGCTTTCATGTGCTCCTTCACGATCAACGTACCGAAGGACTTCGTCCAGGTCTTTGGCCAATGTCAAGGCAGCCTGATCGCCAATAGGTTGGTAGAGATGAAAGTCGGATTTTCCGAGAATTCCATGACAACCGGATTGGCCACATCGAGTCACCAGGACGGGTAGGATCGAAGTTTGGAAAGTCTTGCGAATATAGCCAGGGATTTCAGTTTGAGTCCAGGAATTGACGTTGGTACGTCGAGTCTCCGGATCTGATTCGTGGACGTCGCTCAGATTCGGAATTTCGGCATTAGCCTGAACCACGCCGCTATTTTTGCCTTGAGATGTCTCTTCTCCAAGAGACTTTCGTACATTTTCGTTGGCCAGGAGCGCTTCTCTCAACATGTGCTCAATCTGTTTGAACTGCGGCGAGTCCGAAGCGTTCTGTTCAATCACACGGTAATGTGCAATGGCATGATCGATTAGACCTTGTTTGATGCACCAATGGGCTAGGTGCCAGTGTTCACCTGTGCCCCACGACCGTATCCCTGATTTTTGATGATGGTAAAGGGACTCCAGGGATGGGCCTATGTACTCGACGTTCTTGTGCTCAAGGTTCAGCTTGCTGTTCCCATCGACCCTGATGATGATCCGTTCGGAATTGGTGGCGATTTTTCCAGCAAGCACATTTCCATTTTGCAGCAAGATGTAGCCATCGCCGGAGAAAGAATGCCGTTCCGGTTTGGCACCATAATCGGGGCCCCTTTGTCCAATCGCCTTCGACGGAATTGCCCCAACACATATTAAAGTAAGGACAAACGCAAGCGAAGTTCTGGGATTCATGAACTGGTCCACGACTTGGAAACAGAGTAAAGGTCGCTTTCAAAAAAGTCTTTGAATGCGCAACTTCTGCAACATTAGCAAGTCTTGCGTCTACGAATCAAGATGATGAGCCTAAGCGTTTACAAATTTCTGGTCGTGTTTTTCTCGCCGAGCAAGCTCCAGATCGTGTTCGACCATAATTCTTGCCAATTCTCGCACGTCTGTCGCTGCGGTCCAACCTAGTTTCGTCTTGGCTTTGGTTGCGTCGCCCAAAAGAAGATCCACTTCGGCTGGTCGGAAATATCTTGGATCAACTTCCACGTACTGCTTCCAATCGAGCTCCAGCTGTTCGAAGACCATGTCCAAAAACTCTCGAATCGTGCGTGTTTCGCCAGTCGCGATCACGTAATCGTCCGGTTCGTCTTGCTGGAGCATCAGCCACATTGCCTCGACGTAGTCCTTCGCATATCCCCAATCGCGTTTGGAATCGAGATTCCCCAGGTACAATTTGTCTTGAAGCCCAAGCTTAATTCGGGTAGCTGCTCGAGTAATCTTGCGAGTCACGAAAGTTTCGCCACGACGAGGTGATTCGTGATTGAACAAGATACCGTTGCACGCAAACATGTCGTAGCTTCGACGGTAATTGACAGTTTGAAAGTATGCGTACACTTTGGCGCATGCATAAGGCGATTGCGGATTGAATGGGGTTTTTTCTGTTTGTGGAGTTTCCAGCACCATTCCGTACATCTCTGAGCTGCTGGCTTGATAGACTCGAACGGGCTTGCGACGATGAAGCAACCGGGCGGCTTCGAGAACATTCAAGGATCCAACTCCGTCGCTCATCAGGGTATAAACGGGTTGATCGAAGGAAACTCGTACGTGGCTTTGAGCCCCAAGATTGTAAATCTCGTCTGGCTCAATATCTTGAACCAAGTTCGTCAAAGCTTGTCCATCGGTCAGGTCGCCGTAGTGGAGCAAAAGCTGGGGCTTCTCATGGATATCGCGATACAAATGGTCGATCCGACCGGTGGAGAAGCTGCTGGAACGTCGCACTAGCCCGTGAACTTTGTAACCCTTTTCAAGCAGCAGCTCTGCCAAGTAAGAACCGTCTTGGCCAGTAATTCCGGTGATCAACGCCGAACGCGACATGGGAAATCATTTATGGAAGGGGTGAAATGGACCAAATTCCGCAGTGGTTGCATTTTAGCTATGCGAACCGGAAAGGTCTAATATGGATTTCGCAACATCGCTATCTGCTGCCAAGTGGCGGGATAAAAATCACGAAGAATCCGATTAAACGGGCCCGACCGACGCGTGACTTTTGAACAATTGCATCCCTTCGTTCGAGAAGAACGTCTAGGCGCGAGGATGGAATTGGTTGTGAACTTTCTTCAATTTACTGGTCTCCACCTGAGTGTAAATTTGCGTGGTTTGGATGCTTGCGTGCCCCAGCATTTCTTGGATCAATCGCAAGTCCGCCCCGCCTCCTAAAAGATGCGTTGCAAAGGAATGCCGCAGGGTGTGGGGGCTGACTTCGCTATCGATTCCTGCTCGAAGGGCATATCGCTTGATCAGTTCCCAAATGGCTTCTCGCCTCATGCGCTGACCAGTGCGGGACAAAATGAGCCACGGCGATTCTGCGAACTGACGTCCGGCAGCAAGAACAGGCCTTTGTTCTTTCAGGTAAATCGTGATTGCTTCCACTGCCCGCTCCCCCAAAGGCACCATCCGTTGTTTGCTCCCTTTTCCTTCTGCCAGACAATAACCTTCTTCCAAGTGAACATTTGCCACGAGGAGGTCTGAAATTTCGGAAACACGGCAACCGGTAGCATACATGAGCTCCAAAATCGCTCGATCTCGAAGGCCCAGCTGGTCAAATCGCTGAGGAGATGTCAGGAATCGATCAATTTGGGAAATCGATAAAACATAAGGAACTCGTTGCCAGACTTTGGGGGTGGTCAACAATTCTGCGGGATTGTCCGCGATGGCGGATTCCAGTTGCAAGAACTTGTAAAACATGCGAATGGCGACGATGTGTCTTGAAATGGAGGTTGCTGCGAGTTTCTTATTTTTTAGAAACCCTGCAAAATCGCCTAGGTCGGAAATGGACATGGCGGTTGGCGAACGTCCGTGTAGCCACTCTTTCATGTGCTCCAGATCACGCCGATAGGCTTGAACGGTATTTTCTGCCAAATGGCATTCGGATCGAAGATAAACGGTATAACGCTCAATCCAGCCGGCCATCGTTTCTACCGGATTGGCAGCCTCGGGGGCAGATTGTTTCAATTTCTTCAGCTTGCTGACGGCCATGATTCAGATGTCCACTCGCGAAGATTGCCGATAAGAAATACGATTGTGACAAAATTGGGTGAGCATCTCAAGCTCGCCACTCAAAAAACCAGGTATGGAGAATTTTAGGATGAAGATACTCGTTGTTGGCGGAGCAGGATATGTCGGTTCGCATTCCGTGAAGCTCTTGAGGAGCTTGGGACATACGGTGTGGGTGTACGACAATCTTTCACGCGGCCATCGAGAAAGCGTCCCTTCGGAGATCTTGATCGAGGGGAATCTTACCGATCGCGCTCTGTTGATGCGGGTTATGCGTGAAAAAGAGATCGAGGCGGTCATGCATTTCGCAGCGTATGCGTTGGTTGGGGAATCCGTACAACACCCTGCTATGTATTATCAAAACAACGTGACTGCAACCTTTGATCTGATGGAAGCGATGCGATCGGCCGGTGTTTGGCGATTTGTTTTCTCAAGCACCACAGCAACGTACGGCCAACCGGAGAAAATGCCTATCTCCGAGAACACGCCTCAGAATCCCATCAACCCCTACGGCTTTACCAAACTTGTCGTGGAAAGGGCGCTTAGCGACTATGCGCACGCCTACGGGTTTGGCGTGGCGGCTTTGCGATACTTCAATGCTTCGGGCGCAGCTGCTGACGGTTCGATTGGCGAAGACCACGAACCGGAAAGTCACTTGATTCCCATCGTGCTTCAAGTTGCACTGGGCCAGCGTCCTTCCATTTCTGTTTTTGGAAAGGATTATCCCACTCCCGATGGAACTTGCATCCGGGATTACATCCACGTGGAGGACTTAGCCACGGCGCACGTTGCCGCTCTTCTAAAGCTTCAGCCAAGCACAGTGCTTCAAATGAATTTGGGTACAGGCGTTGGGCATAGCGTTTTGGAGGTGATCAACGCTTGCCGCAAAGTGACCGGCCATGAGATACCCGCAGTCTATTCAGATCGCCGACCTGGCGATCCCGCTTGTTTGATTGCGGACAGTTCGTTGGCTCAGTCCACGCTTGGGTGGAAGCCAAAGTATATTGAGATCGAACAGGTCGTGGAAACGGCTTGGCGATGGCACCAATCGCATCCTCGCGGATACGCAAGCTAGGTACGCGGCAAAGACAAACGGGAACAAAGACGGGAGGCATCCATGCAAGACATAATCATCGAAAAGCCCTACAAGTTTATTCCGCCTCATCGAGGCAGCTTCCTGCCCTGGGCGATCCTAAAGCTTGGGATCGTTCCTTGGTACCTGAAGAAGTTTGAAGGGGTTGTTTCGCATCAGCTTCGAGGGGTAGATCATCTTCGCGAATCGATGCGACTTGGGCATGGTGTTCTGCTGGCCCCCAATCATTGCCGCTATGCCGACCCCTTGGTCATGGCTTTTCTTGCGAGAGAGGCAGAGGTTTCCATGTATGCGATGGCCAGCTGGCATTTGTTTCAACAGAGTTGGATTCAAGCCAATGCCATTCGAGCGATGGGTGCATTCAGCGTGTACCGCGAAGGCTTGGATAGGCAGTCGTTGGACATGGCAATCGAAGTTCTGTCGAACCCAGGCAGGCCGCTGGTAGTTTTTCCCGAAGGGGCCGTCTTTCGGACCAACGATTTATTGCAACCGCTGTTGGACGGTGTGGCGTTCATGGCAAGGGCTGCCGCCAAGCGTCGTAACAAAGAGGGAACCGGCAAAGTGGTCATCCATCCAGTGGCCATCAAGTACGTTTTCCACGGCAACCTCGAAAAGTCTGTGGATGTAACTTTAGACTCGCTCGAAAAACGATTGACTTGGACGAGACTCAAAGAGGCTGGCACCCTTCAGCGTATCCATCGGATCACGGTGGCGATGCTGAGCCTGAAGGAAATCGAATACCTTGGGAAAGCGCAAGATGGAACCATCGAAGAACGCCAGCAAAGGCTTGTCGATCATTTGCTGGATCCTTTGGAATTGGACTGGCTTGGGAAAACGGCTCGCGATTCGATTATCCCCCGAGTCAAGGCGCTACGGATGAAGATTGTGCCCGAGCTTACGACGGGCGAATTGGTAGAACGCGAACGCGAACGGCGTTGGGATCACTTGTCGAAAATCTATCTCGCCCAGCAAGTCGCCTCGTACCCGCCAAGCTACTTGGTTTCTCCCACCACCGACACACGCATCCTTGAAACTGTCGAAAGGCTCGAAGAAGATTTAACGGATAAGGCCTGCGTGCACGGACCTTTGGACGTAATCCTGCAAGTCGACGAGGCGATTGAAGTGCCTGCCGATCGCGGCCCACGGGGCGAAGAGGATCCGGTCATGAAGCAATTGCGAGAGCGACTTCAGTCGATGCTGGACGTTCTTTCTACCGAATCCAATCCCGTAATTTAAAAAAGACTTGCGATGTCACCTCGAAGCCGAAATGACTTGAACGGTTGCAAAAGCAGACTTCATAGTACGCTAGGCAAATGGCGGGAAACGACCGCTTTGGTGGAAGAATCCTGGAACGACACTACGGCTCAAGAGTTTTACCAGCAGCAACTGGGCGAGGTTGAGCCGATCATGACCCGAATGATTGCGATCCTTCAGGAAGCAATCGATAAAGTGCAATCGTTTGAAAAGCGAGTGGTCGACACCGATAAGTTTGATTGACTTTCCAAGGGAGTCGACTTGACGCAGTCGCGAATGTTCTTAAACTTGCGATCTGAATTCGAGCCCTCGAATCATGAATCATATGCGGCCGTGGCGAAATTGGCAGACGCGCTAGGTTGAGGGCCTAGAGCCCGCAAGGGTGTGGAGGTTCGAGCCCTCTCGGCCGCATTTTTCTCTTCTCGTGAACTTCACGTAGCGTCGTCTCTCCGAGACGCGCAGCCTCTACTTCTTCATTCATGAGTCAAATCCGGATTTTCTCGTACTCGTGCTCTTACTCAGTGAAACGGTACTCGTACTCGAAAGCGACGTGACAAAGCGATACCTCGCAACGCTTCAAGATCATCTAGTAACAACCACGGAATACACGGAACACACGGAAAAAGAGCCCGGCTTCCTTGTACCATCAATTCCGGATGTTTCGTGGTTGCATAATCGGTTCTTTTATGGAAGATGTCGCAATCTTTCTTGTAACTGGTCGACCATTGTTGTACCAATGATAGACCATTCCTAGGGAGAGAATTCATGATTAAAAATCTCGTAAAACACGGCAATAGCTGGGCTGTCGTCATTGATCGGCCGATTCTTGACTTGCTGAAAATTAACCCTGAATCCGAGATTGAATTAACCACAGACGGACAGTCGATCCGGATTGCACCCATTGCTCCGGTGAGCAAAAAATCAAAAATCCGGGATGCTAGTGCTAAAGTGAATTTAAAGCACTCAAAGGCATTTCGGAAACTCGCTGAGTAAACGGCATGCAATTCCTGGAACTTGATGACGTTATTGAGATCCACGCTGGCCAAATTTCGAACTACGGAGGGAGCTACGGGGTGCGAGACCTCCGACTGCTCGAATCGGCGGTTGCTTAAGCGGAGGCCGGATTTGGTGGACAATTCCTGCATGCCGATGTTTACGAAATGGCTGCTGCTTACTTATTTCATCTGGTGATGAATCATCCCTTTATTGATGGAAACAAAAGAGTCGGTCTGGAAGCAGCGCTTGTGTTCCTTGAAATCAATTCCATCGTTATTGATGCAAGCGACGATGTGCTAGTTGAACTAGTCCTCAAGACTGCGACAGGCATTTTAAGTAAGACTGAGATTTCAGCTTTCTTAAGAAGTCATTCTCAGTAGACGCCAAATTCAGGTTGCCCCATTACCGCAGGGGGCATGGCAGAGACCGCTAAAGCACCAGGAACGAATGACAACTTTTTCTTCTGCCAAACAGTGTCGCTTTCGACGACGACTTGCCTCTTGGGACCGCACCTGTCAAACTGAGCATTGCGGCCTGCTTTAGGTAACATACGGAGGGATTGCGGATGACTTTGGAACCCGTTGGAACGAAGACGATCCATCGCTTGCTCAAGCAGGTTACGCGAGCCAGGGTGGAAAATACCGGGAGTCCAAAGGCGATTAATCTCAATGAACAGCAATCCCAGTCTAATGACGTAGAACTGAACCAATTGCAGTTTCAAGAACTCTTTGGGTTGGCCCAGCAAGTGATTGCCGCTCGCCATGATCCATTTGGATTAGCTCCCGAGCTCCTGTCTTACGTTTCTAGTCAACTTCAAGCGATCACTCAGTTGCAGGGCTTAGTTGCCACGCTGGCTCCTGAGCCAAGGTTTCCTAGCTCTCCCTCCGTTAGACTACTGGCTATCTGCCAGTTTTCGCAAAGTGGAGTCCAGCTCACCACAGACAACGCTCGAATTGTCGTCGCCTATGCTGAGGTTCTGGAATCGTTGGTTGCTAGCCAGACCCCTTTCAACTCGCACGTTTACTCATCGCTCTTGTTACAATTTGTTCGCAAGATTCAGACATCGGCAACATGGTCTTCGCAGTTGCTGTCGCTCTATGCGTTGTTGCTCGTATCGGAGTCTAGACGATCCGGAAGTGACTTGATCGCATTGGATCTGTTTTCGGAATCCTTGGAGAGCGTCGAACAATATCGGGACAATTGCGATGTTGATGCGACGGCGGAAGTTCTGGATCGTATCCTAACCGAAGCGGTAAAAAATCAACTGAACGCGACCGAATGCTTGCAGGCCTTTGGCCTTTTGCAACCGATTCGCTCCAAGATGAGAGAGCTGACGCTCGTCGAGTGCGAATCACTCTTGTTGCAACTGCTGAATCAGCCGAATCTTGAACATAATGAATTGCTCACAGCCGCTCAATGGTTTCGTCGACTGGTCCAACGTCACGAGAATCGAGCGGTTGCCCAGCTGCTCCTCGATGGGTGCATCCTCGGTTGCAAACGAGGACGAAGGCGAATGGCGGCCGAGTTCGGACAATTGCTTGAAAATGCAATGGAATCGAATGTCGAGCTGCATCGTATTCGGTACCTACTGTCCGCATTCGAGCGAGGTGAGATCGATGATGCAAGTACGTTTCTTAAATCGGTGGAACGCCTGACTGATTTCAAACAAGTCGAAACGCTATCGACGCAACGAGTACTCACGGCGCAGGCTTTGAACCAAGTGGATCGTCTCCGGCTCGCTGACCCCAGCCACTTGGTTTCGCCCGAATTACTGCGGACGCGACTAAATCATTGGCATGAACTGAATGCGATCCATAAGGGCTTTACGTCGCGACTCATTTCCGCCAAACGAGGTCCATTTCGCGAACCTCCGGATCTTGTCCAATTTGCAATCGACGTTGGTTCTGATAAGTCGGTGCGATACATCAACGCAAAGGACGCCAATCTGTTTCCTGGAAAAGGATTCTTCATTACTAGACTCCAGCTGGCGAAGTGTTTTGCGACGGGCGAAAGCGACGGCGTTCGGGCCGGTCGGGATCCATTCAACGCTTACAAGAAAGCTTGGCCCGGTTTGGCCGAAGCAATGGACCACTTCGACGATGCAGAGTTTGTTTTCTTGCGTGGTTGTCTTTTGATTTCATGCAAACGACGAGACTACTTGCTACCCTCTGGAATCGGCGAGCACTATTCGCTCATCGTGTTCAACGATCACTTTCGGAATCCGTTTCAAGAAGTGGCTTACCTCGTCCCAAACGAAGGGGTAGCTAAGCTGCTTTTAGGGACGCAAATTCCCTATTCCGACTTCGTGGGGTTTGACCAACGCCGCCCCGATTTGAATGCACAGATTCAGAGCCCTCAGGGTTTCCTTCAGCATCCATTGATCAGTGCGCGCGCGATCGATGTCGGTGGCGTGTCCGCCATTCTCTCTGGTTTCGAAGATCATCTCTTACGAATCGGTCAACGTGTTGGATTGCAGCAGCTGCAAAAACCAACTGATGATATCGTTCGCCGAACGCAAGAACACAATCAAGCGATCATGGAATGGGAGCAACAAAGCCATCGCTATCACACTAGTAGTATTGGCCAACAACGGATGTTCGAATTGAGTTCGATAGGCAAACGCCTCGAAGGAGAATTAAGCCGACTGAACCAGAAGCGCGCCGAGATACTGGGCCAAGCAGAGGACGCGATATGGAGCTTGGTCAGCAAGTATACGAGTCTGCATAAATTGTTTTGTATCGCTCACGCTTATTGGCATCGAGGCTACACCGCGGGACGCATCGTTACCACCAACCATATCGATGAGTCGATTGAGGACGAAGGAGTTTTCAATGAGAGCGTGCCTGATCAGAATCAGCTTCGCTTGCAAGAAAGCTCTGAAGCCGTATCGAATCGGAATTCGATACGCATGTTAGTTCAAGCCTATGAGTGGCATGCCATGCGACAGTCGCACCTAGCGAAGAGGGAAGATTTCCCAATCTTAGTTCTTTGCGATGCCCTCGCGCTGGGTGACCAACCGGATTTGAGTTTAGTCATCGATACCTATGACATGTCGGTCGTCATGGATGGCCGAAGAGTGCAACTCTCTCAGGGAAGAATGTCTCTCGACGATGAACTCTATTGGTTCAGCACTATTTTTCCAAAGATCCAAGACTCGACAGGCTCGATTCGCGATCTTCGCTTTTATCCTCGAGCAAGCATAGGTATGGAGGTTTGATTTCATGTCGATTCATGCTCCGACGAAAGAACCCGTTCAGACGCCAACTCCATTAAAGCCAGCCCTACCTGCTAAACCTAGTCCTGTACGGGTACCTGCTCCTGCACCGCTCCCCGAACGACGTCCGAATCCGGCTCGCGAGTCTCCTGGCCCAAAAGTTCCCGATACGATGCCTAAGCCACTACAGCCTTATTGCCCAGTGCCGGGATAGAAGAGTGTTTTCCGTTGGCTGCATGCCAACGGGACCTCCATTGGTAGTTAGTAAAAAAGCTTCGCTCTCTTACTGGTTTGAAGTCCGAAGGGCTGGTTTGGCTTTAAGCCTGAAGGGCTGGCACATCCTCTGCCGGGGTCGAAGGCCCCGGTAACAAGTGAAATGAGACTGCAAAGGCCTGAAGGGCCGGCACACCAATCTTCAACGAACAAACAAAAGGTGTGTCCCTAGTCCTTGGCAACCGCGAGATCGAAGATTGCAGATTTTCTCAGCAGAATTTTTGTTCCCATTTCTGTATTTCAGCCTGGATGTCAGCATCGCTTCCCAATTCGCCTGCAGCGGTACGTTCGCGATAAATCCGTTCGAACTTTGCGATTTCGTCGGCGATTGGCCGTTTGGATTCTTCCGTCACCCGATCGATAAACAAGACTCCGTCCAAATGGTCGATTTCGTGCTGAATGATTCGAGCAAGAAATCCGTCGACTTCGGTGTTGATTTCGTTTCCGCCCATATCGTAGGCATTGATTTGAAGCGACTTATTGCGTTTTACTTCGCCGTTAATGCCTGGCAAGGAAAGGCACCCTTCCTCCGCAACCGCGCTGCCATTGGCTTTAACAATAACCGGGTTGATGAAAACCAATTCAGGCCCTTCTGTCTTTTCACCGCTCGCGTTCGCGATGAATAGGCGAATGGGAAGGTTCACCTGGTTAGCAGCCAAACCAACACCGCGAAACTCGTACATGATTTCGAACATTTCATCGATGAGCGACTTCAGTTCAGCATTCACCCTGGCGATTGGCTTCGATTTGTACCTTAAAACGGGGTGCGGATAATGAATGAGCTTGATCGATGCCATACAACCTGGGGTGTTAGAAAAGAGTGCCTCGTGTTACGTTGTTCGGAGTCGAGATTGTGGTCTAGAAAACGTCATTCGTAAACCTATGAATCCTTTTGAAAGTGCCTCTCGAAATGTCTTTTCCCTCGGGAAGACCGGAGTAGGTTTTTTGTTGGTCCTGTTTTTCGGTGGGACACTTTTGGGCCAAGGACTTCGTCAGCAGGCGGAGCAAAAATTTGGTGGCGACAGTCGAATATGGTTGACGGAAGGGGGCGACACCGGGCTTGGGAAATGGGATGCAGTCGAATCCAAGCAAGAAACAGGGATTATTCTGGAATGGAATTCCAAAAGTGTCGTTCTTGTCCGTCCTAATGCCGAACGCGAAACCAGCATCCCTGGCGATTTCGTTTCTCGGATTGAGCCGCACTGGACAGACCCTGCAGGCGGTGATTTTCACAAGCTTTTTACAGAACGCGACTTCACGGCAGCCATCAAACTAGGGTCGGAGACAATCAAAAAACCTGGTATTCCGGTTTGGCAGCAACGGATCATCCTGGCCGAAATGATTGAATCGATGATGGCCTTGGGGAAACCACGTTTGGCTTGCCAGTTGTTTGTTTCCCTTGCCAAGGAAAACTCCCCGCAACTTCTGCTGTCTACGATTCCTGTGAGTTGGGGCGACGAGAAGTTGGAGGGGGAAGCTGTTACCATTCAGCCAAAAGCGTCGGAATGGTTGCTCTCGGACAATGAAGCCATTCAATTGCTGGGGGCTAGCTGGCTGCTCTCGGGTGCCCAACGACCGCTGGGGATCGAAACGTTGACAAGTCTTTCCAAATCGAAAACGCCTTGGATTGGCAGCTACGCTCGATGCCAATTGTGGCGAATTGCACCTCCCGCCGAAATCCGATCCACTCTTTTGCCAAAGTGGATCGCAGAACGAGATCGAATTCCGTTTGCGTTGCAAGCAGGGCCCAGCACGTTGCTGGCTCATCGTATGGCTCAAGCGGGTGAGCCGATGTTGGCAGCAAGTGAATGGCTCCGCATTGCAACGCTCCATTCGGATCGATACCATTTTGCAAATCGGGCATGGACCAAAGCGATTGATTCGCTCGATACGCTTGGCAAGAAAGAAGATGCCGCGCGGGCCAGAAAGTTGCACGAGCAATTTGTTGGCAGCAAAAAGTTCCAAGACTCTAAGAAGTAGATTGCGACGATCACAATGGCTTTTTTTATCGGATCTACAACAACTACTCTGCTCATGCCTTTGGACTGGTTCCCTTTGGCAGCTGCGGAATCCAACAGCGCTGCTGATGACACCTTCTTGTCGATCGTTTTTAGTGGTGGAGTGATGGGGATCGGCATCATGGTGACGCTGATTCTTTTATCAGTTATTGCGATGTACTTGGTGATCGAACAAGCGTTTGCTTTACGAAAGAAAGAGCTTGTTCCAGCAGATCTCATCGAAGAGGTGCGTGCCTTGCTGAATCAAGGCAAGCTCAAAGACGCAGACCAAAAATGCCGCGAACGCCCTTGCCCGCTTTCTTTCGTACTAGTCAGCGGAATTGCCGAGATTGAATTCGGCTGGCCTGCAGTAGAAAAGGCATTGGAGGATTCGACGGCTGAGCAAGCAGCTCGTCTTTATCGAAAACTAGAATACTTATCGGTTATTGGCAACATTGCACCGATGCTTGGGTTGCTCGGGACGGTAGCAGGTATGATTTTGGCATTCCGAGAGGTGGCATTGTCGCAAGGGACAGCTGGTGCCGGCGATCTCGCGGCCGGTATTTATTCTGCCTTGGTCACAACCGTCGCGGGATTGGTGATTGCCATTCCTTCGCTGGCGGCCTTCGCAGTTTTTCGCAATTCGATCGATGAGATCATTTCTGACACGGCTTATTCGGCACAGCACGTTTTCAGTTCAGTCCGAAGAAGAATTCCTGGGGCAACGCCTGTAATCCGTCCAAGCGCGCCTCCCCCGCGAGCCAACTGAGCTTTGCGTGATGCACCCGCTGCGTCTCAACCGATTCTTACAGACCGTAATCGACTTCGAGCTGGTTGCAAATCTCTGGCACCCCTTCGATTCCTCGGAGCGATTCTTGCACCATTTGCTTTTGGTAAAACGAATCGACTTTTCCGCGAAGGATGATCTTACCGGGCAAGCTCTCTAAAAACACATGGCGTCTTACCCCGTGAGGGTTTTGCTTGATGGCGCAATCGATTCGGTGCAGAAGTGGTGCCGCCTGCATTTGCAAATTCCTTCAAGATGAAAAATCGAATGAGAGAAAAACCGAATTTGTCACAGATCCGAGACCAAGGTGTCGTGGTTGGCTTGAATTCATCGTCCTAGATGACGAGAGCGTAGCGACAACCTGCTGCGTGGTAAAACTTTCCACATGAATCGCGTTTTCACGGCCTCTCTTGGATTGGAACGAGAGAAATGGCAGAAAATCCGTCTGCGAATTGGCGAATGTACCGCCCTTGCGGTCTGGTTGATTTCTCCACGCCGCATTCAAAATGGAGCAAGTAATCGGCAAGGTGCAAAAAGAAATAAAGTCGTGCAATCACACGAAGGCGATTCAGTAAGGTACACTGTTGCGTCCAGTTCTCCACCGGTTCGCAAGGCAATTTCGCAAGTCAATCGAATGGGAGATCAGTGCTTTATGGGTCGGTTTTGTTCCTCGATTTTGGGAGGTTAGCGTTTCTTTCTAATGCCTGCTTGGTTTCCGGATCTGATTACTATTCTTGTTGCGTTGCTCCTGGTCTTTGTAAACGGCTTCTTTGTCGCGGCGGAATTCGCCCTTGTGAAGGTTCGGCTTGGTCGGATCGAACAATTGGTGCTCAACAGGAAACTCTTCTCGCGTACGGCTCGGTGGCTAGCCCAGCGATTGGAACAGTCCCTTTCTGCCTGCCAGCTTGGAATCACGATGGCATCGCTAGCTCTTGGAAGAATTGGGGAGCCTGCCTTCGCTCAGTTGGTGGAACCACTGCTTCGAGCGATCCAGATCCAATCCGAACCGATCATTCACGCCGTTGCATTTGCTCTTTCATTTACCTTCGTCACGGCCTTGCACTTGGTCATTGGCGAACAAGCACCCAAGATTTTTGCTATTCGTAAACCGGAGGGCATGTTGCTTGCCTGCGCCGTTCCGTTGCAAATCTTTTTTGTTGCAAGTTACCCGCTGATGCAGCTGCTGAATCTGACCACCGCTGCAGTGCTGGGTTTGTTGGGAGCTCGTGATTCCAGCAAAGACTCCATCCCTTACACCGAAGAGGAGATTCGAGCGCTCCTTCGCGAAGCTCATGTCCATGGCAGCTTGACGCGCAGCGAACACAGCTTGATCAATGCAGTGTTCGAATTCGACGACTTGGTGTGCCGACGCATCATGGTTCCTCGAACGGACGTGGACTACGTGGACACGGAAGAGCGAACCGAAACGACTTTGGCAATGATCCATCGCACCAAGCATACACGCTATCCCATTTGCATAGGGTCCATGGATCAAGTGCTTGGGGTGTTGCATGTGAAGGATATTTCAGGCGCTACGATCCACGATGGGTATGACTGGAAAGCCATCATGCGCCCACCGAAAAAGGTGCCTGAAAACATGCCCATCAGCAAGCTCTTGCGGCACTTTCAGGGAACACACCAGCACATGGCCTTTGTGGTCGATGAATACGGAATGATCATTGGAATCGTGACCCTGGAAAATGTCCTTGAAAAGATCATTGGCGAGGTTGCAGACGAGTTCGACGACGAAGCCCCAGAAATCGTTCCCGATGGTCCAGGAAGCTATGTAATCTTGGGCTCCACCCAGGTTCAAAGCGTCGAAATGAAGCTGGGAATTCAATTCGAGGAGGCAGATGTTGATACAATGTCTGGACTTTTGTTGAATCGGGCCGAGCGGTTGCTAGCAGCTGGTGATATTATAGAATTCCCTGGCGTTACCGCCAAAGTCCTTTCGGTCTCGGACGATCGAGCCACGAAAGTACGAATCACCATCCATTCCCCCCCCGAGTAAATCCTACCGGATACAACCACAGGAGCCTCTCCATGCGTCTTTTTTGTTTTCACGCGACTCGCGTTCGGTCAGCCTTCCTTTGCTTGATCGCAATCGTTCTCGCTGGCTCTGCCGGCCTCGCCAGTCTCAATAACGCGTCCGCTCAAGAAGCCACCAACGGCAAAAGCTTGTTCGACGGAAAGTCGCTAGCGGGCTGGTCGGGCTCGAAAAGCAATTGGCGAGTAGAAGACGGGGCAATCACGGGTGAGAGCAAAGAATCGGAGCCTCTACAAAACAATACGTTTCTCGTTTTTGAAAAGCCAGTGAAGGATTTTGTGCTAACCTGCGAATTCAAAATATCAGGCGGCAACTCCGGCATTCAGTACCGAAGCAAAGTGATGGACAAGGACAAGTTTATCGTCGGTGGCTATCAGGCAGACATCGATTCCCAAATTCGATTCATGGGGATCAACTACGAAGAACGAGGCCGCGGGATCTTGGCAGAGCGTGGTGAAATCGTCAAATTGAGCAAGGACGGCACCAAAGAAGTTGTTGGATCCAGCGGCGATGTGGACGCTCTGACATCGCGATTCAACGTCAAGGACTGGAACACGTATAAGATTGTCGCCAAAGGAAATGTTTGCCAACACTTCATCAATGGCTACCTGATGTCAGAGGTCCACGATGAGCAAGAAGACAAACGTTCCGCCGAGGGAATTATTGCGCTTCAGTTACATGCAGGCCCACCGATGAAAGTTCAGTTCAAGAACATTGTTTTGGCAGAATAGAAACCACTGATGGTGAATCCCAACGACTCGTTTGTGCAGCGCATTCGGAATGCAACGCATGCGTTGCTAGGCGATCAAGTCGTAACGCATCAAATCGACGAATGGTGTGATCAGTATCTACAACAGTGCGTCGCGATTCAGGCTGGGCGCGGCGTATCCCTTATCAGTATTGCCATTGTTGGCGCCAAAGGACAAGGCAAGACATGGGTTGCCCGACAGCTCATCTTGGACCCAAGGGTAGCAAATGCGTTGCCAACGGGCGTTCTGTCCAGCGAAGCCACCACGCACTTGCATTGGATCGGTCCGACCCCTCCCGATTCGTTGGACCTGCATTGCGAGCGCTATCATGGCTGTCGATCCGAAGACATGCTCGATCTGGAGCATCCGTATATGCTTCTGGATACGCCAGGCATTACCGACGACAACTTGGAAGCTGCCAAGATTGCGAAAGATGCTTTAGCGCTTTCTCCCATTAAATTGCTAGTCGTGCGTCGTGATCAGCTTCGCTCGGCGATTACCAGCCAGCTTGCTAACTTCACCGAAGGAGCGATCTGTGTCCCTGTAATCACATGCGTCCCTCTTCCTGAATTGGATACGAAAGCAGCAGGCGGGACCTCGGGCAAATCGCGACTCGATGAAGATCTCCATCATTTTTGTTTGGCGATGCAGGGGAGCGCCCCCCGAACCCGATTTCTGGCACCAGTGCTCGTTCCCGATTTCGAAGCCGATGGTGACGAATCGAAAGTCGGCAAACGTTTTGCATCGCAGCTACAAGCTAGCTTGAAGGGAGAATCCCTGGAACAAATCGCAGCAACGCGTGCCAACAGGCTTTCGGCTGCGACCTCCCGACTACGGCACCGCGTTGGTCGACTCTTAGAAACACAAGTGCCTCAGTTATCTGCCGCCGTAGGCCGTTTGCGGTTGGAGGCGGATGCTTTACCGAGCAAAGCAATCGAGGCAGTACTGGGTTCGAAGAATATCCTACACTCCGCAATCAGGAGCCGGCTTCGAGCTCAGCTGATTGCCGAAACTAGCATGATGTGGTTCCCATACCGAACAGTCCTGACCATTCTGGGTGTGACCCATGGCGCTTGGGATCGACTGTTGCTTTCACTGAGCGGTAGCGTGCCATCGATTTTTGGAACGTTCGTAGCTTGGGCCAGAAACATTCGCCAATCGAACAACGTTCAGTGGGAGATGAACGAAGGAATACGTGATCGGCTCAATCGTCAGATCCAAGACAGGCTTGAGCCCGTTCAGGCTCAGTTCCATCGCGCTGTCAAGCAGATGCGAGGAGCTAGCGATGAACCCACTAACCTGATTGCAACACCCACGATTCGACTTAGTGGAATCGAAGAACTTCAATCTCGATCGAGAACGGTTTTCGAATGGGGATTGGATCGAAACAAGAATTCCTGGCTAACCCTTCAAGTGTTCGGACTGGTCGGCAGCTTGATTTTTTGGATGCTGATGTCAGGCCCGATCGTTGCGATCTACCGGGAGTATCTATCAGCAAGCTACGAAACATTGCTGGGCGACAACACCTCTGTCAATCGATTTCCGCATGCGAGCCCCAGCCTTTTGTTTACCAGCGTAATCATTTCTATACTTCCGCTCATGATCTATTCGATGATTGTATTGAGCTGGAATCAAAGGGGCTCCAAAATCAATCGTATCGCGGAGGCGACTTACGCCGAGGAACTAAAACTGGTGGAAGAACTGCAAAGCACGGGCGTCATCTCTCTACACTACGATGACGCGCTTTTGGAACACGCAGAATTCTTAATCCGCAACGAGCATCGGTCCTAAGCCGACCGAGTCAACGGTTAATAAAAGCATTAATAAAATCTAGCTTTCCGATGCGACTTATCATGTTTTCGCTGGAGAATCTTCCGTTACTATTGCACTCGCCGAGATCGATTTCAATCAATTTAACGGGAGTGTTCGATGTATACAGAATCGCTGAAGACAAATCGTGGTAAAGCACTGGAAGAAGCATTCTTTTTCCGAATGGATCAGGAGCTTATCGAGCTGCTAGGCAGAAAGCTTCAGCGTGACGAGAAGATCAAATCCTTTGCTGAAGCGACCGGGATTCAAGATGTAAAGCGTCTAGAGTCGCTCGTTGATGCTGGCTTCGAGATGCCAACCCTGACAGCCTTCATCTGGGTTCCCTTGGTCTTTGTTGCCTGGGCAGATGGCAATGCTGATGCGTTGGAAAAGAAGGCGATCCTAGACGTGCTCGCAACCAAAGGCTTCTCGCAGCAAACAGCCGCTCGAACCATTGATCATGAGTGGTTTCGCAATCCACCCAACGAAGATCTCTGGAAAATCTGGGAGGAGTTTTCTGCTGCAACTCTAACGAATTTGAAAGCCCCCAGTCGCAACGAATTGATCGATGAGATTGTCGGTCTTTGCTACGCCGTGGCTCATGCATCAGGGGGATTTTTAGGAATCGGAAAGGTGTCCCCAGCGGAAACGGATGTCATCGATTGCGTCATTGAGTCACTTCATGCTTGCGATGACGATATTGAAGCATAGCATCATAGGTTGCGTACTTGTAAAGATCGCCAAGCGTCGGATAGTTGAAGCAGGTTTGATGAAACAAATCTGCGGTGGCCTTCATCATCATGGCCAGTAGCCCCAAATGAACCACTTCCGTCGCTTGCTCCCCCATGACGTGAACTCCTAAAAGACGCAAGTCCTCTCGATGAAAAAGGAGCTTTAGGAATCCGACATTGTCACCGATGATGTCACCGCGAGGAATGTCACAGTATCGACACCGGCCGACAATGTAAGGCACTTTCTTTTCAATCAGCATTTCTTCGGTATCGCCGACGAAACTTGCTTCGGGGATCGTGTAGATCCCGGTTGGCAAAAGGGGCGATAGACCGCAGCTCCATGGCTCGTCAAATGCGTGGCATACGGCATGACGAGCTTGTTCGATGCCTGTTGCCGCCAGAGCTGGTGCGCCAATCACATCGCCTGCGGCATAGATGTGGGAAACTTCGGTCGATTGGTAATGTTCCCCCACTTGGATTAGGCCTCGATGTCCGAGCGTCAACCCTGCTGCTGCTGTGTTCAAGGTAGAGGTATTGCTGCTGCGACCGGCGCAAACCAAAACGCCATCGCTTTCGATGGTCGCTCCGGAAGACAACTTGATCGATACCGAACCGGTTTCCTGCGCATTGCAGACCAAAACCTTTTCTTTCCAATGAAATCGAATGCCGTTTTCCTTCATCGCACCTTCAAGACTTCGGGATATCTCGCGATCCAGAAAGGGCAAGAGAGTATCTCGACCGTCAACCAGATGCACTTCCGCCCCAAGAGCAGCGAACGTTCCGGCGTACTCGCAACCGATCACACCGGCACCTATGACAACCAATTTCTTAGGCAGGGTTTTCAACTCGAGAATTTCATTCGAGTCGTGAATACGATCATCCTCAAAATGAAACTCTGGTGGTCTCAGTGGGGAGCTTCCTGTCGCGATCAAGATCCTGTCGCCGCGAACCCGTGTTTCCTCGCCCAAGGCAGAAACGATCTTCACCGTGTGCGGATCCAGAAAGCTTGCACTGCCGTGAATGGTTGTAACCCCCCGAAGAGCAAGTTGGCCTTCGGAGCGTTTGCGTTCCTGGGCCTTCACGTGCCTTTCATGGCACATGAAGTCGGAGATGGTTGCTTCGCGCCGAAGCGATAAATCCACGCCAAACAGCCGACGCGACCGTCCGCCAGAAAGAACCAATGCAGTTTCGCGGAGTGTTTTGCTGGGGATCGTTCCCGTATTGATTCCCGCTCCACCGACCACCGCTTCCTTCTCGATCAACGCAACTTTCTTGCCGAGAACCCCCGCGGCCAGCGCACCACTAACGCCCGCCGGCCCACCGCCGATGACTACCAAGTCGAAGTTCGCGGTTTGTGCTTCTATCATGATTCTAGGACCTTCGATGAGTTTGCTTTAGATGGAGTTCGTCCAAAACGAACCCACTTTTCGAAACCGACAATGGAATAAATGACGAGACCTACGGCCATGGCAGCCCCCCACGACAAGGCGTCAACGGGCCTTGAATGAAAAATTTGGTTCATGAATGGGACGTAGTTGAAAGCCAACTGAAAAACCAGCATGGCGGCGACTCCCAGGGGTAACCAACCGTTCGAAAACCAACCGATGGACCATACCGATTGCGTCATGGAACGGCAATTGAGCAGATAACCGATGGAACCAAGGATAAAGACATTCACCGCAACCGTTCGAGCTTCGGCGGGCGATGCACTGCGGCCAACCAACATCCACCAGAATAGGCCGAACGCACCGGCCAACAAAAGCAGTCCCAAGAGGCCCGTGCGCATGATCAGCTCATGGCTTAGTATTGGTTCTTGAGGATCCCGAGGTGGCCGCTGCATTAAGGTTGCTTCGCGAGGCTCAAACGCCAATGTCAGCCCCAGCAAAACTGCGGTCGTCATGTTGATCCACAATGCTTGAACGGGCAGGATCGGCAATTCCGTTCCTAGCAATACGGCAGCAAGCAAAACCAATCCTTGGCCGATATTCGTGGGGATCGTCCAAACGATAAACTTGGTCAAGTTATCGAAGACGCTCCGCCCCTCTTCCACAGCCGATACGATGGTGGCAAAGTTATCGTCTGTAAGCACCATATCCGCAGCTTCTTTGGAGACATCCGTTCCAGTGATTCCCATCGCGATGCCTACATTAGCTTGCTTGAGCGCCGGTGCATCGTTGACACCGTCACCGGTCATGGCCACGATGTGCCCTCGCAACTGCAAAGCGCGGACTAACCTTAATTTGTGCTCTGGAGTGACGCGAGCAAAAACCGAGTGTTTTTCGGCGAGTTCGGGCAGGTCCTGATCCGACGTCTCAGCCAGTATTTTCCCGGTGATGGCAAATTCCGAATCGTTGATCAGGTGAAGCTGACGAGCAATGGCCGCAGCCGTTCCAGCATGATCCCCGGTGATCATTTTGACTTGAACGCCCGCAAGCTTGCAGGACTGAACGGCCGCGATCACAGCCGACCGCGGCGGATCAATCATGGCTTGAAGTCCTAAGAACGTGAGCGATCCTTCTAGGTCTTGCTCGGTGATACGATTGCTACCAGGCGTGAGCCGCAATCTTGCAAAGGCCAACACCCGTTGACCTTGATGCGTCAGGCGATCAACGTGAGACTGCATTTCCGCGTGATTCAATTCAACGCAATCCCCTTCGGCGTCGTAGGCATCACGGCAGCGTTTCAGAACTTGTTCTACGGCTCCTTTGACGAAGACGACGGGTTGTGCATCGCCCGGCACCTCATGCAACGTAGCCATCAATTGCCTGTTGGAATCGAAAGGTATTACGTCCATTCTAGGACGTTCCGATCGAAGTTCTTCCAATTCGAATCCCGCTTTTTTCGCCACAACCAGCAAAGCACCCTCGGTGGGATCCCCTTCGATTTGCCATTGAGCTTCCTTCAGCCGCAAATCGGAATCATTGCACAGTACCCCAGCTCGCAAGCATCGTTCCAATCCAATATCGACCGAAACATCCGCGGGGCCAGAACAAGGACCTTGATGACAAATCAATTCTCCAACCGGCGAGTAGCCGCCACCAGATACTCGATAGGTACCCGAGATGGTTTGAATTTCAGTCACCGTCATTTGATTTTCAGTGATCGTGCCCGTTTTGTCGGAGCAAATCACGGTTGTCCCACCAAGCGTTTCTACGGCAGGCAGTTTTCGGATAATGGCCTTGCGCTTTGCCATACGAGCAACCCCGATCGCCAAGGTGATCGTCAATGCCGCAGGCAAACCTTCTGGTATGGCGCTCACCGAAAGGGCCACAGAAGCCAAGAGCATTTCAACGGCAGGCTTACCATGCCACCAGCAACCGATCACAAAGTTCAAACTGGCTAACAACAGAATCATCCATAACATGACCTTGCTGAGTTGAGCCAAACGTCGGGTCAGAGGGGTCGCGAGTTCATCTGCCGAATCGACCAAATGAGCAACACGGCCTATTTCGGTACGATCCCCTGTCGCAGTCACGAGCCCCACACCTTGGCCGGAGGTAACCAAGGTGGTCGAAAAGGCCATATTCACTTGATCTGCAAGGCCGACATTTCCCACCAAGGCTTCGGTGGACTTGCCTACCGGCAGCGACTCGCCGGTCAACGCAGCTTCTGCAATGCGCAGTTCGTTGGTTTGAAGCAATCTTAGGTCGGCAGGCACCTTATCCCCCGCCGCCAAGAAAACGATGTCTCCCGGAACGAGCTCCGTGGAAGCTAAGCGTTGCCGAGTCCCGTCTCGAATCACCGTTGCCTCTGTCACAATACTTTTTGCCAGCGCTGAAATAGCTTGTATGGCACGCGATTCTTGTACGAAGCCGATAATGGCGTTAAGCAACACGACCCCCAAGATCACGCTCGCATCGACTGGCTCCTTCAGCCACGCTGTGATCCCAGCAGCAAGCAGCAGCATGTAGATAAGTGGTTGATGAAACTGCAATAGGAACCGAAGAAGAGGCCCTTTGCCGGTTCGGATCGCTAAGACGTTTCTGCCGTATTCCTGGCGACGTTCGGTCACCTCGATCGCACTCAGCCCATGCTCTTGACTGGTGCGCAGTAGCCCCAACGCATTTGCGGTATCCTTCAGGAACCATTCTTTGGTTGAGGCGACATCGTTCATGCATGCATTGTAGTCTTTACTACAGAAGTCCGCCAAGGCGGCTCTTTCAGGTCACTTGCAGTCGTCGCTGTTACGTTTCGCTTGCTCCTACAAGACACTGTGATGGGAAGGCCAAATGGTATCCTCAAACTCAGTCTCGACCAATCGTAGCACTTCGTTGACATTCAGAGTTCCATCGACAATTCGAGCTGAATTCAGCAAGTAAAGGCCGGGCATGGAGGAAACAACCGGGCAACGATTGTCCGAATAATGCAAGGTGGGTATCGCCATAACATATCGAGCTTTCGCAGTTTGTATCGCACGCACCTGCTGCGGATGAAAGGACGGGTACATTGAACTCAACGTCGAAATACATCGCGCATGAATCAGGTCGGTCGATTCTTCCAAGGCTGGGTCCCGCGAATCCACATACTTTGGCAGATAAACTAGATAATTCCCACCCAGATGCTCTGGCTTCAATATGGATCCCATTTCGATGACACCCGTGATCGGAATTCCTGGATCAGTGATGTTCGTGACGTAGTAGCCGCCAAGCGGTCGGTCGAGCAACAAGGAAGTGCATACGACCCCTAAATAGTCTGTTGCTGCCAATCGCAGCTGCTCCTTGTCGGAAAGACCATGGACCGTTTTCAAAATGGTCGGTGAGGGGAGAGTCATCACGACGCGATCAAACTGCTCTGAATCCGAGCCGTTTTCATTCTGGAATTCTAGAGTCCATGAATTCTTAGATGCGTCTCGAGATACTCGGTGGACTGTCGACTTACTGCGGATCGTGAGGCCCTTTTCGGCGAGGAACATCGCCAATCGCTGAAGTACGCGATCGTAGCCACCTAGGACGTAGCCAAACAATTCTCTCTTCATTCCGCTTCGACGGGCTGCGTACATGCGCTGGATGTAGGCCCAGATAAAGGCAGCATTGGTTCTTTGGTATGCAGCACCTAGTTTGCATTGGAGCAAGGGCTTCCAGATTTTCTGGTAGGTGGACTTGCCGCTCCATTGGATCAGCCACTTTTCAACTGAGATCCCCTCTAGCTTCTTCCAATTCTTCAGCTTCGAACCGAAGAAGATCGTTCCTCCAAGCCTAAATTTTTGGTAAAGATTCAGGACGGGAAACTTCAGAAACTCGATCGAGCTTGAAAGGGAGTGAAGCTTGCCGGCAGAGTAGAAGCCCGTTTTGGTTTGGACCCACTCGATCTCTTCCTCCAGGTCCAGTTCTCTCAGAAGTCGGCGCAAATGCACATCGCTCAAAAGAGTCACGTGATAAAACCGATCCCAAGTGACGTCCCCGATTTTCCAGGCAGAGGTCAAGCCGCCAAGCGAGTCACCCGAGTCAAATAATGTGACATTTTCACCGCGTTCCAGAAGCTTCCGGGCTACGCCAAGACCCAACATGCCGCCACCGACGACGGCCCAGCGAGATTTGCGATTACCTTGGTTCGCGTTGGTGCTGTCCACGACGACCAGTTAGCTTTTGTGCTTGCCCACAAGGCGGTCAATGAGTCCGTCGATTTCGTCGCGATCGAGCCCCATTTTTGCAGCGGCGAGAGCAAACAGGCGTTTCTCTACCTCGCTTAGCTTTCCATCGGCGGCCATGATACGAATCAAATCGGACATCATGGCTAGTTGCTCTTCCTTGACTGTAGGAAGCTTCAGGGCTGCTTCATCGCTCAGAGCGTACGCAACGGCCTTACCCAGGTCAGATTCGTGGAGGCCCATTTCGCTGCAGCGGTCCACCAGAAGCGAAATTTCGCTTTCGGATAAAGCCCCATCTGCCGAGGCCATAATGACGAGATTTTTTAGATGATCTAGATGTTGCATGAACGCTAGCTTAGTTACTTACAAGGGTTGATGCTAGCCTGTTTTGTTCATTGTGAAGCAAAGCTAACAACGGCGTTTTCCATTTCGAAGCTAAAACACCTCGACGACTTCTATCGATTGACTCAGGCAATCCGGGGCGAGAGTTTCTTGGGGGCTGGGGGCGAAGGCTCTGGTTTTCTTGGTTGGCAACGGGACGCGACGCGAAACAAGAGTCACAAGAATTCCGTCCTGAACTTTTTCGTCCTTTTGGTTCAGCAATTGGCGATACCAGTGGACTTCACCATGTCGACGACCGCGTTCTTTTAGATCGATGACTTCGGTGATTGCGTAAACGGAATCGCCAACATAAACAGGCCTTGAGAAGCTCCAACCGCGAATGTCCACCAGGGCAGTCGTCGCAACCCTGGGCGCATTGGAGCTAAGTCCAGCTAAAATAGACAGACCTAGGAGCCCATGCACGATCGGTTTACCGAAAGGGCCATTGGCTGCAAAATCCGCATCCGTATGAAGTGGATCGTGGTCGCCCGTTAGCTCCGAAAAATCAGTCAAATCCGATGCGATGATCGTTCGACGAGGGCTAGTCCACTTTTGACCAATGCCGAGCTCTTCGAACGCAAGTGATTGGTTACTCATATGATGCTCCTCACCTACGTGTTGGACCATTGCCATTTCGTTGCTACCCAGCCGTCTCCGGGGCTACAAGGTTGGTCCGATTCCATCCGCTTTGATTTTCTGTGTTTTAAGATTCTGATGCAAGCCCGCTTCAGATGAAACGCATCGATCGAGGTCAAATATCGCGTAGGATCTCCAAACATATCGAAAACTCAACCCAAACTGCCCAAGATGACTGCCTTGTCCGATGATCAGATGAAAGGAAGGCTCTTGATCAATAGCGAGCTTGTCCGAGGCGAGCGATTCTTGGGTGTTTCAATCCATGGGGGGAAGGTATATCATGCGGTTTCCTTGGCTGAATTCGTTTTTCGTTCCCTTTTCGGAGACATAGCACATCGCTGCGCACGCAATACCCTATCTTTCCCATTTCGACCAACTTCGAAAATGGCTGAGTATGGAATCGGACGCCGAGCGTCAGAGGATGATGGAGCGTCGCAAGATTCGCTCGCAAGCCAATGCGGAGTCGCGCGGTGATACTCTTCTTGATCTGGTGATCGAAGACCATCGAACCGGCTTAGGCGGAAGGTATCTTGTTACCTTTGTGAAGCGAAACAGGACGCAGAGTTTGCCTTGGAATCGCTTTCGCGTTGGTTCGCCCGTTGTGGCTTCGCTGGAGCCCGATGGGGACGATATTGGTTATGGTATCGTCTGTTCGCGCAACAACGGTTCGGTAGAAGTCGCATTTGATGAATGGCCCGATGGAGATCGTTTTCGATTGGATATATCGGCTGACGAGATTACTCGATCGAGACAGCTTACCGCGTTGGCTGCGGTCGGAAATGCTCGAGGTCGAGTGGCTCATTTACGCGACATTCTGCTGTATGAGCGTGAGTCTCGCTTTGACGAACCAAAGCCGCTGGACTTGGACGCAAGGTTCAATGATTCTCAAAAGTCAGCCATCGAATTTGCATTGGCAAGCCGCGACGTCGCCATCATTCACGGCCCCCCAGGCACAGGCAAGACAACTACCGTTGTCGAACTGATTCGGCAGGCCGTAACGAAGGGGCAAAAAGTTCTTGCGTGTGCACCGAGCAACACAGGGGTAGATAATCTACTGGAGAAATTGGTTGCCAGCGGGGTGCGAGTGGTTCGGATTGGACATCCAGCTCGGGTGCAAGAGGAGCTTCAGCAACATACTTTAGATGCGATTGTAGAGTCGGAACCTGCTACCAAAGTGGTTGCTGACATGCTGCGAGAGGCCGACAAGATTGCGCGCAAGGCAGGTAAGTTCACTCGAGCCAAACCTGCCCCGGGGGCTCGACATGAGATGCGAAGCGAATCGCGACAGCTTCGTGAAGACGCGAAGTTGTACGAACGTCAGATCATTGCGAATGTACTCGATCGAGCTGATGTGATTTGCGCTACGACGAACTTCGATCCCGACATACTGGGTGACAGGCGATTTGATCTTGGAGTCATCGATGAAGCATGTCAGTGCACCGAGCCTGGAAGCTGGCCTATCCTATTGAGATCGGAGAGGATTGTTTTGGCGGGGGATCATTGCCAGTTGCCGCCGACAATCCTGGCGAAGGATGCTGCTGCGGAGGGGTTTGCGGTTAGCATGATGGAACGGTTGGTTCGCGATTTGGGGGACTCGATCACTCGACAGCTTCAAGTCCAATATCGCATGCATGCCCAAATCATGCAGTACTCATCCGATAGCTTTTACAACGGAAGCTTGGTTGCTGCACCTTCTGTCGCAGCGCATCTATTGGCCGATCTTGTCGATCCACCTCATGAGCTTATTCTGCAGACTCCCGTCCTGTTCGTGGATACCGCCGGGGCAAACTATGATGAGGAGCTTGAGCCGGATGGTGAGAGCCGTTGCAACCCCTTGGAAGCGAAATGGGTCATGCATCAGGTTCGAGAGTTTTGTGCACTTGGGATTCGCCCCGACGACATCGCCATCATTGCACCCTATGCGGCGCAAGTAAGATTGCTCAGGCAGATGTGTCCGTTTCGGTCGCTTGAGATTGACACGGTGGACGGATTTCAAGGTCGGGAAAAAGAGGTCGTGATTATTACTTTGGTCCGTTCCAATCCGACCTGCGAAATCGGCTTTCTGGCGGACACTCGCCGCATGAACGTTGCGATCACGCGAGCCAAACGCAAGCTGTGTATGATTGGAGACAGTGCGACACTTTCAACCCATAGTTTTTACGCGGACCTAATTGCTTATACTGAGAATATCGACAGTTATCGTTCCATTTGGGAGATCCAGTTGGACTGACTAGACAGTATTGCAATTATCTCGGGCGAAGTGACCAACTGGGGCAGAGGATTTTAATGAGACTCTCTAATCGCATGAATCGAATCCTAACTTATTGTGTATCGCTGCTTTTGATCCAGACAATTGGATCGATGATGCAGATTCCCGTTTACGGCACGGAGCGACCGAACATCATTTTTGTTTTCTCGGATGACCACGCTCGTCATGCGATATCGTCCTATGGATCGAAGGTGAATCAGACGCCGAACATCGACCGGCTCGCTTCTGGTGGGGCTCGATTTGCGAATGCATTTGTGACCAACTCAATCTGTACCCCCAGTCGAGCGACATTGCTGACGGGGCAGTACTCTCATTTGAATGGTGTCCCGGTCTTTAATCGCTTTGACGGTAGTTTGGACCATGTTGCGAAGCGACTGAGCGCTGGTGGATATCACACCGGAATGATTGGCAAGTGGCATTTGGGCTCCGACCCCACAGGCTTTGATCGATGGGTGGTATTGCCCGGTCAGGGAGCCTATTGGAACCCCGAATTTCTTGTGCCTGGTAAGAAGCTGATTCTGGAAGGGCATTGCACGGATGTGACCACTGATTTGGGGATCGAGTTTATGGAGACGCGGCCCAAAGATCGGCCGTTTTTTATGATGCTTCATTACAAAGCTCCCCATCGCGGCTGGGAGCCTGATCTCAAGAACCAAGCGAAGTTTAAGAACCAAGTGATTCCTGAATCGGAAACGCTTTGGGACAATTATGCAACTCGGCCTGCCGCTTTGCCAGAGAATCGACAAACGATAGCTCGCGATTTGACGCATCGTGATTTGAAGCTGGTTCCTCCGAGCGATCTAACGGGGCCTACTTTGAATCGATGGCAAAACACAGTACCGATGGAATTGACCGTCGATGGAAAGTTGCTGACCGGCGAGGAGCTTGTCCGTTGGAAGTACCAACGCTACATGCAGGATTATTTGGCCTGCGTGCAAGGGGTAGATGACGGAGTGGGCCGAGTTCTTGATTATTTAGACAAGTCAGATCTGGCAAAAAACACCATTGTGATTTACACCGCCGACAATGGTTGGTATCTGGGAGATCTTGGGATGTACGACAAGCGCTTTATGTACGAGCCTGGTTTGAGCGTCCCGCTATTGGCGCGAGGGCCGGGCATTCTTGAAGGAAATGTCCCGTCGCAACTGGTTGCGAACATCGATTTGGCGCCCACTTTTCTGGCCCTTGCAGGTCTAGACATCCCAGGGTCCATGCAAGGGGAATCGCTGCTGCCCCTGTTGCAGGGCAAGAATCCAGAGAACTGGCGAAAGAGCATCTACTACAGGTACTATCACGATCCTGGCCACCATAACACAGCCGCCCATCTTGGCGTGAGGACTGCCACGCATAAGCTGATTTACTATTGGAAAAAGCAAGTTTATGAAATGTACGATCTCGAAAATGATCCTACCGAGCAAAACAATCTGCTATTCGATCCGACCAAGGCAAAGTTACCCGAGGTTTCAAAATTGCTTGATGAACTCAAGGGTGAGATAGCCAGGTTGCAGAAACAGTTTCGAGACGAAGGCCAGTTTGCCGACCAAGAATCGTGGCCTAAAACAGGCGTGGACGGCCCCTTTCCCGAGAAATCGAGCATTGGCAAAAAGACGATCTCGGAAGCGATGAGCGCATCGGTCGCAGAATGATTGTCGGCCAGACCAAGGGCATAGAATCTTTTACTAGGCGGCCGTTAACGGGAATGATTGTTGCCACCAGAGTTCCCCAGGGATATACTGGGCGTGATACGAAGATCGGCCGATAGAACGGTTTGTAGGTCCTCTTCGCCCGCCTTGATCGTCCGGTGCACATTAGCAC
Source organism: Planctomycetaceae bacterium (assembly GCA_027487485.1). GTDB lineage: Bacteria > Planctomycetota > Planctomycetia > Pirellulales > Pirellulaceae > JBKCUI01. The sequence goes on from JAIYDN010000076.1 coordinate 61,610, forward strand.
CTTATTTTGTTTGTTTCTGTTTCCAAATCAACGAGAAGAATCCATGTCGAGAACAAATCGCCGTAAGTTTATCCAAAACTCATCGGTCATCGGTGCTGGTTATTTTGTAGCCGCAGGCAGTCGTTCTGCCATGAGCAATTCTGCCAACGAGAAGCTGAACGTAGCGTGTATTGGTGTCGGCGGAAAAGGAAGCAGCGATTCAAGCAATGCCGCCACGTTTGGAAACGTGATTGCGATGTGCGATGTCGACCGAGGCACATTGGATGGAAAAGCCGAGTCGGATGCATTCAAGTCTGCTGAGAAGTTCACTGATTATCGTGAATTGTTTGCAAAGCATGGAAAGAATATCGACATCGTCACGGTCAGCACTCCGGACCATATGCATGCTCCTGTGACGCTGGAAGCCATGCGTCTTGGCATCAGTTGCTACACACAAAAGCCTTTGACCCGGACCATCTACGAAGCTCGATTGCTGGCAACGGTCGCCAAGGAAAAAGGCGTTTGCACTCAGATGGGAAATCAAGGGACAGCCCTTGATTCCTCGCGTGAGGCCATTGCTCAATTGAAATCGGGCGTTCTAGGCGCTCTGAAAGAAGTCTATGCATGGTCGAACCGACCCGTGTGGGCGCAAGGGCCTGGTCGACGCATGGATCTTGCGAAGTTTGCAGAGCAGGCCAAAAAGGAAGATGCTGAAGAAGCAGCAGAAATCATCAAGGAAAAGCAAAAGGAAATCGCACGTGGCCTTGAGAAGCTGGATTGGAAGAGCTGGCTAGGGGTTGCCCCAGAACGCGAATTTTGGCCAGGTCTTTATCACAGCTTCGAGCATCGTGGCTGGTGGGATTTCGGTACAGGCGCTCTTGGTGACATGGCTTGCCATCAGCTAACGGTTCCATTCGCGTCATGCGGTCTGCGTGACCCGATCTCTGTGGTTGCCAAGACCAGTGGGCATGATTTTGATAGCTTCCCTGCAAGCTCGGTGATTAAGTTCGAGTTTCCTGAGACCTCAGAGCGTCCAGCGATTCCATTCTGGTGGTACGACCGCAAGGGCAACAAGCCGCCGATGGACGTCTTCAAAAAGTGGGGCATTGAAAACGTTGCGGACAGTGGTGTTTTGATCGTTGGTGAGAAGGGCGCTTTCTATAGCTCCGATGATTACTGCGGCAAGTACGAGCTGAAGGGTGTCAGCAAAGTCAAAGTTGACTTTGAACGAGCCGAGGACAAGGGCAATAATGATTTGAACAACATGTACGAATTGTTCCGTGCGAAGATGGCCGGCGATCCGATGATCTGCAAGTCAAACTTTATTGAACGTGCAGGTCCGCTGACTGAAACCATTCTGCTTGGGAATCTAGCGGTATGGGCCGCGGCCAAGGGTGGCGAAAAGGGTGCTATGGGAGAATGGGGAGAGAAAGTGGAATGGGATGCTAAGAACCTTAAGGTTACCAACTTGGCTTCTTTGAAGACCCCAGGTGTCGCTGGATTGATTAAGCCAGTTTACGCCAAGGGCTATCGTTTGGATTAGTTTGGGCCTCCGTTGGCGGCATGCTAACGGAGCTGCATCGATCCTAGAAGCTGAAGCAAAAAGAGCGAGCATTGCATTCCGTTCGGTAAACCCGGGCGGAATGCATTTTTTGTTTAAACACCCTGTGATTTTTGTTTAAACACCCTGCAAAATGGGATGATCTTGAAAGATTGGGACCGTTGGTGCGAGTGTTCTTGGATTAAAATTGGCTGAGAATTGGGCGCACGCGAGGCTACCCGAATTGGTTGGTGAACGTAATACTCTTGGGGAATCCTATCCAACTGGATCAATCCATCCCCCAGAAGCATCTCGACAGAAAATAGAAGAAGGGCCAGTAATGTACAAACGCCATACTTTGGTTGGTCTAACCCAAAGAGGATTCGTAGTCTTTAGCTTTGCTTTGGTTTCAGCAACGCAACTACCGACTGAGCCTGTGATGGCTGATGCTAGGGAGCTAACGAATGCACCGGAGACGGAAAATGTCTCCGAAGCGGATTTGGAAGCAACCAAGAAACGGATGAAGGAACTTGGGGCGGGGGCCAAAGTCACGATGGACGGCGCCAAGTTGACCGAGATCAACATTAAAGATGGTTCTTTTCTTACTTCGGACGATTTTGCTCTATTCGGACGTCTAAGTGATCTCAAGAAATTGCAGATCTACAATTGTCGTTTTTTAAATTCTGAGATGGCAGCACAGATAAGCGGCCTGAAGGAACTGAAATCGCTTGCGTTAACGAATACGGTCATCGACGATGCTGCCGTCGACATGATTGTGAAGTCCTTTCCTAATTTGTTAGACCTGGACCTGTCATCCAATGCGAACATGTCGGGCCAGATTCTAAAGCCGATTTCGACCCTCAAGAATTTGCAGAACTTGACATTGGTCCAAAACCGTTTGAACGAGATCGGAACTCGGAAGCTTTCGAAATTGCAAGATTTGCGATCATTGGATCTTCGCGGAAACACTCAAGCGGGCGATATGACCCTCGAAATCTTGTCCGGCCTTCCGAAGCTCAAAGCATTGAAACATCGCAGCACCGTCGTTTCTGATTATGGAATGGAGCAGCTTTCCAAAAGTACCTCGATTGAAAATATGCTGATTCAAGATTTTGCGATTACGAACGCTTCGGGGAAACATCTTGCAAAACTGAAGGCTTTGTCTCAGTTGGAGATCTTTCGATGCCAAGGTTTCGGAAGTCAGGGGGTACTGGACTTGAAGGGCCTTAATCTTCAACGGCTGACACTAAGAGACCTACCGACAATCGACGATTCAGCCTTGAGTCTTTTGAAGGATCTTCCCAAGCTGAAGAAACTGTTCCTGCACGAACTGAGTGGCGTTACCGACGTCGGGCTGAAAAACTTGGAAGCAGCTTCGTCTATTGAATTGCTTGACATTTGGAGCGTACCTCAGATGACCGATGAGAGTATTGACGTCATTGCCAAACTGCCTAACTTGAAAGAGTTGACTGTTCGGTCCACTGCAGTGACGGACCGTTCGATCGAAAAACTTCTTCAAATTCCAACGCTTCAAACCCTTGTGTTTAAAGAGAATGGGGCCGTGACCGAAGCGGGGCTGAAGCGACTTTCAGATAAGAAGGGATGGACCAAGTTGGATATTGGTTCTGCCGTTTCAGCTCAGGGAAGCGAGTAACGTCTCGACTTGCGATCGATTTTTACACACTAGTTTGCAAAGACGAGATCATTTTGACCAGCAAGGATACTAGTCGGAAGGACGGACCGTCTGAAGATCCGTCGATGGATCGATTGATCGAATTGGTGCTTTCGCATACGGACGAACAGGATCTTCGCGATCGTCTCATGGGGCAGTTGCAAGCATCCTTGAGCGCTTTTCCGCAATTGAAGCGTGGAATCGAGCCGTTAGAGAGATTTGTTCGCAACACTCGCATGCCTTCCAGTTTTTTGGTTTACTTGGACCGAGACCGGGATGCATTACCATCGTTGCTTCAGATTCTGTCCATTGATTCCGAAGCGATCGAGTGGTTGATCGACGATCCGGACAGCTTCGATTGGCTTCGCCTGAGTGCCGGGCAAGCTGTCGCGCTGGACCATCTCAAAGATACCTTGCTTCAGGAGATATCCTGTTTGGATGAACCTTCGCAGGTGTTGTCGACACTGAGTCGGTTCAAGAAGCGTGAAACGTTGCGAGTTATTTGCGCATTGTGTTTGCATGAAATGTCTGTCAGCTCGGCAGTCCAGCAGCTATCGTGGATTGCGGATGCGATCATTCATGCATCTTTGGTTGCGGCGGGGAATGAGCGCAAAAATGATCGTCGATTTCGCATGCTCAGGCAATCCGGCTTTTCGTCACTGAATGATTTTGTAAGCGTGATCGGAATCGGTGCAATCGGTGGGCAGGAGCTGGATTTTGAAAGTCCGGTCGAGTTGGTGTTTCTCCTGGATACCGAAATGTTCCTGGGAGACGCCGATTACGATTTCCTTCACGAAGAAATGCATAGGCTGATTCACCGAACGATCGACATACTTTCCGATCCAGAGGGACCTGGGTATCGAATTCAGCTTCCTTTGAACTTGCAAGGCAATCAGGATGTTGGTCCTGGGGCTGATTGGTCGCAAATGCGACTGCAGGAGTACACGCGATGGATTCAATCGATTGAAAACGAAGGCCGAACGTGGGTTCGCTTAACTCTACTTAAGTCCCGCTATGTTGCGGGCAATCCTGTTCTGGCCAATCGATTCTTGGAAGAGATCCCAACGCTTGTCTTCAGACGCTTTCTAAGTCGGGCAGACATTATTGGTATCGGAGCATTGAAGCGAAAGATGGACCGCGAGGGGCAAGCCTCCAATGCTCCCGATGTGGCGCCATCGGAGCTTTCGATCCAATGGCTTCAGGGTTGGCGAAGGGAAGTGGATTTCTTGATTCAATTCTTGCAGTTGATCAACGGGGGGGAGCTAGCAGCCGTTCGAGTTCCAAATACGACAAACGCGATCGACGCCTTGGCAAGGCATGGATGTTTGACCGAGCAGGAGCGATCTATCTTGGCATCTGCGCAAGAGCGTTTTAATCATTCGATTTTGATGCATCAGCTGATGTATTCTGTTGCGCATACTCTGTCCGTTCAACAGCTTTCCGCTGTGCAAAAGCTGTCGCGAGATGCAGTTGACTTGTTGGCCATGACCTACGATGAACTAACCGACATCTGGCGTAAGGTTCGTCAGATTCGCGATCACTTACGCAGCGATGTTTTCATCGATGAAACGCAATCTTCCGAAGAGACAGATTTGATTCTCGACCCGAGCCCTAGCCCGCAATGGGTTGAGCAACGGCTCTCTCGATTTCAGTTTGTGCGGCCGCAGGAGGCGTACAAAAATTTGATGGAGCTCGCCAAGGAGGATGTCGCGATTCTGTCCACTCGGCGATGTCGGCATTTTCTTTCGATTATTGCGCCTCAATTGCTCAAGAAGGTTGGCGAAACACCTGATCCGGATTTGACTTTGGGAAACCTTGCTATTGGCAGCCGTTCTCTTGGCGGAAAGGGAGTATTGTGGGAGCTCTTTAGTGTCCATGAGCCCTCGTTGGATTTGTATGTTCGATTGTGCGGAGCGAGTCCCTATTTGCTTGGCATATTGACCAACAACCCGGGAAAGATTGACGAGCTATTGGACTCGTTGATGCTCAATCGGTTGCCGTCCGAACAAGAGCTGAGTGCGAACTTGAATGATCTCTGCCGCGGGGCCGAGGACATTGAGCCCATTGTGCATTCGTTCAAGAACGAGAGGCATCTGAATGTAGGAGTTCGCGATATTCTAGGTAAAGAAAGTATCGCGAACACGCACAAAGCCCTCTCCGATATTGCGGACGTTTGTTTGCAGCAAACGATCGAGTCGCAGTTTGGGATGTTGGTCAAGCGTTTTGGAATGCCTGTTCGCGCGGACGGTCTGCCGTCTCGGTTTGCGGTCATCGCCCTGGGCAAGTTAGGATCCCGAGAACCTAATTATCACAGCGACATCACTCTGTTTTATGTCTATGACGCTGAAGGTGCAACCAAGCCCATCACGGTTTCTCGTCACCATGAGTCGATTTCGCTCGAGCATTTCTATCACAATTTAGCGCAGAAGGTCATGCAGTCGGTGAATCGCTTAGGGCGATCGGGGCGGCTTTACGAACTTCGAAATTGGGTCGCTTCGTCCAATCACAATACAACGGTTGCTTGGCCGTTAGCTTCATTCACCGAGTTCATGTTTGATACAGCAGGAAGCCCAGATTCTGCGTTGGCTCGCCAGCAATTGTGCAGTGCCAGGGTTATCTATGGACCTGAGGATTTTAAGATTGAGCTGCACGAATCGTTGTCCCGCATCGTACGCGACTTAGCGTGGACCAAAGCGGATGATAAGATCTTGTTCGATGCCCGAAAGTCCTTTGAACAATCGGCAGGCGATAAGAATCTGAAACGCGGGGTGGGGGGCACCATGGATGTGGAACTCGTGTCCCAAGTTTTGATGTTGCGGCACGTCGCGAAACTGCCGGATGTGTTTGTTGCTGGTACCTTGGAATCGATTGAGCGTCTTAGTTCCGCGAAGATCATTGAGGCCGAAGATGCTCAAGTCTTGCAGGATGGATACAACTTCCTTCGCAGCGTCGAATCCGGGTTGCGGCTGATGAACACACGAGCGAGACACGACCTGCCTGAATCAGACCGAGATCTCAAACGGCTTGCTTACGTGCTCCGGCTGGACAGCAAAGACCAATTATTGGATCGTTGTCAGTACTATCGTAGACAGCATCGACGTTTGCTAGAGAAGTATACATGAGTTCGTCGAAAAGGATTCCTCATAGGATTGCATTTCTTGCCGCAGTTCAGTTTCTGACTCGAGTTCCTGTGTCACGAGCTATGAACGATCCTGAGCTAGATTTTCGAGAAGCGTTGAAGGCTTCGCTTTTGTTTTTCCCGTTGGTTGGGGTCCTTATCGGACTTGTAACTACCAGTGTATATCTGGCTGCATGTGTTGGTTGGCCAACATGGATTGCAGCAATGATTGCGGTTGGCGTAGAGGCTTGGCTCACAGGCGCTTTTCATGAAGATGCATTTGCTGACGCAACAGATGCGCTGGGCGGAGGATGGACTCGCGAGCAAGTTCTGGAAATACTCAAGGATTCTAGGCATGGGACCTATGGGGTGCTAGCCCTGGTGTTGGGGGTCTCGCTGCGCGTTGCCTTGATCAGTCAGTGCGACTGGATCGAAGCTTGGTTGATCGTTCCGTTATCAGCGGGTTTAGGGCGCTGGTCGATCCTGGCTCTGATGGTGCGTTTGGAGCCGATATTGGATCGCCATACTCTGGTGCGAGACATTGGTGCAAAGCCTAGCCTGCGAACCGTTCTGGCTGGATTAGCAGCGCCATTGATGGCGTACGTGGCGTTTTGGTTTGTTTTCCTTGGCATGGGGACTGATCCGACGGCGGTCGCTGAGCTCGTTTCTAATGGCGTTGCGATGCTCGTGTCGCTGTTCGGTGCGATTTTCGTGACCCTTTTGTACGGGAATTTGATCAAGCGTCGAGTCGGGGGTGTTACAGGCGATTTTCTCGGATCAAATTGTTATCTTGTCCAGCTGAGTACGTTGCTGATCATGACCTTCTCGATTCACTGACGAGTTTTGCACATGGTCTTCCGATCTTCATGGAAGGGCTCTGCGCCCTCAGATTTTTCCTAAGTAGAACGTTCTGATCGATTTGCAAACCATTCAAGATGGAACCTGGGGCTTATGCATTGGTGGGAGCCAATCTGTGCTGTACTCTCAAGGGACATAGGAAGGCGTTTCCACTTGAGTGGTAAACGTTTTGATGATTTCTGTTCTCTCGCAACGAATGCACATGACACCACCGCCAGCATTTTTGGATCACGCCGATACTCGATCGGATTCTGTTGACACTCCTGTTCTTTCGCCGGAAGGAACTGAGCTTGACGCTCAGTCGTTGACGGTGACCGAGCCGTTTGTCGGACAATGGAATGCATTGATCAGTCAAACCAATTGGGAAAAAGGGAAGATCATATCGGATTGGCGCCGAGCCTTGATCGAGTCGGGCGCGAGCACCAGCGCCTACAGCGACGAAACTTGGAGCAAACAAGTTGGGGCAGTCACCAGCCAACATGTTGGGCGATTGCGACGAGTGTCGGAACGCTTCAGCGAAGCACAAGCGAGTTTCCCAGGACTTTACTGGAGCCATTTTTTGGCAAGCTTGGATTGGGATGATGCGGAGCTATGGCTAGAAGGAGCCATGAGAAGCAAATGGAGCATTTCGCAGATGCGGAAAATGCGGTGGGAAGCCAGCGGCAGCGATCCGCAGCATGCTCCACGTGATGAAGAGCTAATCACATCGGAAGTCGATGATGATTTCGACGCTTTGAAAGAACAACAGGAAGAAGAGCAAGATCGCGAAGAACGAGATCGCATCGAAGCCAGCGGGCCTTTGTCCGAGGGGCCGGATTTTGGTGACGAAGATCAAGATTCCAACAAAAGCCGAGAGGATCGTGAAGACTCTGGGGTGGAAACGGAATCCTTCGACGCCAGCAAAGATATGGGAAATCCATTTGCATCGCTTCCAAATCTTCCACCGGATATTGCGGATGCGCTCGAGCTGTTTAAGCTGAGTATCGTTCGCCACCGGTCCAATCACTGGACGGACGTATCCCAAAGTTGTCTGCTCGACGTTTTGGACGCGTTGAAATCCTTTGTTGCTCGTTAAAATTTTGTTGCTCGTTCGAATAGCAAGACACAAGAAATGCAAAACCTGATGTTGCCCCTGGCTAAACGGAAATCCAAGCCGTTGCCAACCGATGCGTCTTCGTCCGCCATGGCTAGCCAACGGACGCAGCCCTTGACGATGGAAGCCTCTGTGAACAACCGTTTTGGTACTGGGTCAGGGGCGGCATTCCGGTTCAAAATGGTTGCGTTGCTTTTGTGTGGGCTTGCTAGTTTGTCGTTCTGTCATGCTGATGAATCGGAGCCTGCACGGCCTCAATTTGAAGACGGCCAAGCTCAAGAGGTCGATGCGTTTCGCAAAGACTGGATACAACACGATTTATGGGTTGAAACAGAATTCGATTCGGATCTTGATGGTAAGTTGGATCGAATGCATGTTTCGGTAACTCGGCAAAAGCAAACCGATTCGGAGAAGCTGAAGGTACCCGTCATTTACCAATCAAGCCCTTATTATGCGGGCATTGGCTCAACTGACGTCAAGTACATGTGGAGTCCTAAGCAAGCGTTAGGAGGGGCACCTCCATTGCACGAAGAATCTCCTAGCATTAAGCAACAGAGTCTTCGTCCTGCGATTTCAAAAGAGCTTACCGCAGAATGGGTTCCTCGCGGCTTTGCCGTCGTGCATTCTTGCTCACCAGGCACAGGGCTATCGCAGGGGTGTGTTACGATCGGTGGGGACAATGAGTCGTTGGCGCCAAAAGCCGTCATCGACTGGTTAAACGGAAGAGCAAAAGGCTACACCGAAGTAGACGGAGACGAATTGGTAACAGCGTATTGGTGCACTGGAAAAGTGGGCATGACAGGTACTTCCTACAATGGAACACTTGCTTTGGCTGCGGCCACGACGGGGGTTGATGGGCTTGAAGCGATCATTCCTGTGGCGCCCAATACATCGTACTACCATTACTATCGTTCGAATGGGTTGGTTAGGCATCCCGGTGGTTACATGGGTGAAGACATCGACGTGCTTTATGATTTCGTGAATAGTGGCGATCCAGATACGCGAGAGGGGTGCGATTGCAACATACGCGACAAGGAGATGATGGAAGGATTTGATCGTGCGAACGGCGACTATAACGAATTTTGGGCGAAGCGAGATTATTTGTTGGACATGGGGCCCATGAAGGCTGCGTTATTGATGGCACATGCCTTCAATGATTGGAATGTGATGCCCGAGCACAGCATTCGAATTTACAATGCCGCTAAAGCAAAGGGCATTCCAACTCAGCTGTATATGCATCAAGGCGGTCACGGTGGTCCGCCGCCCTTGAAGCAAATGAACCGATGGTTTACGAAGTATCTTTATGGAATTGACGTCGAAACCCCAGCCGTTTCCCAAGCTTGGATTGTTCGTGAAGGCGAAAACAGGGGAAAGCCCACAGCGTACAGTCAGTATCCCAACGCGGAAGCTTCCGGCGTTTCTTTCATGCCAGTTCGGGGGGGGCTATCCAAGTCAAGTTTGGTGACAATGGACGAGAAGACAAAGTTGGGTAAGCAGGGGCATGAAACCATCATCGACAATTATTCGTTTAGCGCACCTTTGTTGGCAAAAGCGGAGTGGTCCAACCATCGCCTTTTATTTGCAACAAGTCCATTAAAGAAGGGGCTTCATATTTCGGGAACACCGAGAATCACGGTTAGATTGGCAAGCAATCGTCCTGCTGCAAACTTAAGCGTGTGGTTGGTGTCACTGCCCTGGACTGACAGCGAGAAAATTACAGAGGATGTGATAACGCGTGGTTGGGCGGACCCTCAGAATGCCCGTTCCATTGAAACTCAAGAGCCGATGGTTGATGGGGAGTTTCGAACGGTGGAGTTTGATTTGCAGCCAGAGGATCAAGTGATTCAGGCAGGGGAACAAATTGGGCTGATGATCTTTTCAAGCGACCGAGACTTCACGTTATGGCCTGAGCCGGGTACCGAATTGACTTTTGATTTGGATGAAACCAAGCTGGTTCTGCCAATCGTTGGAGGTCAGGATGCGTTGCGAGCTGCCATAGAGTAAGCCAGTTATTGAGGATACGTATTATGCTGCAATCCTCTTGTTGCAGCGTTACTGGGGAGATCTCTTTTTCCCGGAGGATTGCCTTACAATCGATACATTGGGCACGGCTATCGCTTTTGGGCCAGATTGTTGTGATAATTTTTTCGCATTCTGGTTCATTCACGCCTCGGCAAACTACGGTCACCTAGAGCAATTTTTCGGTTTCGAAACTGCTTAGTGCCATTTTGCTGTTAAGGTTATGAATCAAACGCCCAACTATGACTGATTTGACTATTGTTCAATGCCCCCGAGTCACCTGTCGGATGACGGTGGTTTATCGTTGGCAGGGACATTCATCATGGTAATAGAAACCCTAACCACGGATGATCCACGATGGATGTCGGCATTGAGCCGTTTGCGCCACGATTTCTATCATCAACCGGGATATGTTCAGTTGGAAGCCCGACGGATCCATGCAACACCCGAAGCGATGCTTGTTAGTGAAGGGGATCAACTATTTTTTGTCCCTTATATCTTACGATCTTGCAATCTGCTGTTTCCAGAAATTCGAAAGCCGATACTCGATGCAGTTTCCCCTTACGGGTACCCAGGGATTCTGATAAGTGACCATGGAAGAAATTCAGAGTTCGTTGCCAAAGGTCTAACAGCACTTCGCCAGACCTTGGCCGAACGAGGCGTTTCCTCGGCGTTTCTGCGAATGAATCCGATTCTTGGTGCCGACTTTGCAACGTTGTTCCCGGATGGCATGTTTTGCAATGCGAGCCAAACGGTGGTCGTAGACCTAGAGCCCGATGAAGCCGATCTATGGAAGCAAGTTCGTCGAGCGTTTCAACAGACTTTAAGAAAGTGCGAAGGACTGGGCTTTACGGCTCGAGTGGTTTCCTTGAGCGATGTGCTCGAAACGTTCGTTGAAATCTATTGGCAAACTATGGATCGGGTGAAAGCAAAAGAATGCTATTACTTCGATAAAGATTATTTTGATTGTCTCGCTCGACTTCCAGGAGTCCATTGCTGCATCATCGAGAGTGGATCGACGATAGTCGCAGCCTGTATTTGTTTTGAGTGTGATGGCATCGTCAATACGCATCTCGGAGGTACCCGGACAGAATTTCTTGCCGATTCTCCGTTCATCATGGCTATGCATGAGGCAATACGATGGGCAAAATCGCGAGGGAATCGCTGGTTGCAACTCGGTGGAGGTGTAGGCGGCCGAGAAGACTCGGTGCTCCATTTCAAAGCAGGATTCTCGAACAAACGGACCCATTACCTTACTTCTCGTATTGTGATCGATGACGCTCAGTACCACCAGTTAGTCTGCCTTGCCGCCAAAACGTCGGGGGCAACACCTGAAAAAATGATGTCTTCGAATTTCTTTCCTGCCTACCGTAGTTAAACACAGACGTTCGAGGCCGAGGTCAGCCTTGTCCTTGTTCTGAAGAGAAAGATCTAGCATGTTGATTTGTGGTATTAATGCCAGCCATACGGCTTCGGCTGTTCTTGTTCGAGATGGCCAAGTACTTTCAGCCCTTCAAGAGGAGCGGCCTACTCGCGTCAAGAACAAGAGCGGATATCCGAGCCAAGCTATTCGCGTTCTGCTAGAGCATCACGGAATTTCGTGCAGGGACGTCGACGCTTGGGTTTTCGGGGGGTACGAAACCTACAGCGAGCACGGAATGAAAGAAGGGGATCGTTCTGCCCGGATCATGAGCTACAAGAAGATGCTCAGTCCCGTGGGGCAGCTGAAACGAATGCTACGCAATACGCCGATTCGCAAGCGTCTTCATGAATCGCGACGGGAAATGCATTTGGAAGAGCTACTTACCCATGGTGTCGCTCGGGATAGGATCCATACCATCGAGCACCATCGCTGCCATGCCGCCACGGCGTACTACGGCCCCGGAGCAGATTCCGATGTCTTGGTCATAACGGCGGATGGTGCAGGTGACTCGTTGTGCGCAACGGTGTCGATCCCAGATTCCAATGGTCGTTTAAAAAGACTTGCCAGCATTGGGGAATCGCATTCCGTTGGAAACCTTTGGTCGGTGATTACGGCGCTACTTTCCATGGTACCTTTGGAGCACGAGTACAAGCTGATGGGAATGGCGCCCTATGCAGATGGTGATCGGGCTGACAAGGCAAAGGCCCTATTCAGTCAGGCGTTCGAATCTTCGGACGACGGCCTTTGGAAGCGAGCGAAAGGTGTACCTGACATGATGTTCTCGTACGAGTATTGGCGCAGGAAACTAGAGTTCACCAGGTTCGATTATGTTTGTGCTGGGCTTCAGGCTTTCACGGAGGAGTTTCTTACGTCATGGGTACGAGGTTGGATTCATCGGACCGGTCGTTGTAAGATTCGGCTTTCGGGGGGCGTCTTTATGAATGTGAAACTGAATAAAGGCATCGCTGAACTTCCGGAAGTTGACGATTTGTTTGTCTTCCCATCTTGCGGCGATGAAACCAATAGCTTCGGTGCGGCATGGGCATTTATGGAAGACCAAGGTGACGCCGACCGGATTGAAGCCTTGAAAACGCTTTATCTTGGCCCTGATCCAAAGTTGGACGATTATTCGCGAAGTGCGTTGAAAGCTCGGGAACTTGGATGGCAAGTCACAACCCCACACATTATTGAAGTAGCAATCGCGGATCTGCTCGTGCGGGGGGAAGTGGTGGCACGAGTTTCAGGACGAGAAGAATTTGGCGCTCGTTCCCTTGGCAACAGAGCCATACTGGCCGACCCCTCACGAACCGATGTTGTCAAGATCGTCAACAAGGCAATCAAATGCCGCGACTTCTGGATGCCGTTCGCCCCCTCCGTTATTTTTGAACACGCAGATCGCCACGTTCACAACCCAAAAAACCTAGCAGCGCAATATATGATTCTTGCGTTCGATTCCAAAAATACCCATGAGGTCCAGGCCGCCTGCCATCCAGAAGATGCCACCATCCGGCCGCAGATCGTAACTCGGGAAAGCAACCCAGCCTACCATCGTCTCCTCGAGGAGTTTCACTCTAGGACTGGGCGAGGAACTATCCTCAATACCTCCTTAAACATCCACGGCGAGCCCATTGTCTCCTCACCCGAAGATGCAATTAGCGTGATGCAACGCTCCGGTTTAAATCACCTCGCCCTGGGGAACTACCTCATTTCCAAACCAGCAATCCAATAGTCGCAATTTGGAACGAACGGCATTAACGGTACCACAAACGGTGCCACCCACAAACCGGCACAAACGGTGCCACCCACCGACCCGGAAACGGCACAAACGGTGCCACCCACCGACCTGCTTGAATGCGACCACTTCTTTCGGGGGGCAGTTCTTTGCCAGGACGCTTGAGCGAGCCATGTTAGTGGCAGGCACATTGGTAGGGGAGCAACCAGGGGAAACGGACCAAGCCGCCTGGAAATGTCGCGAAGTTCCTCGAAAAATCGAGGCGAAAGTTGACATTGGGTATCGCGATACCTTACTCTAGAGAGTGATATTGTCCTTTCCGTTTTGGTGGACAATCCTGCAAAAACACTTTCGCAGCTTTTCTTATCACGAGATTGAGGTGTCCGATGAGCCCAAGAGCAAGATTTTCTCACCTCCTTCGTAACACGGTTTTCGGTGTTTCGTTGACGTTTGCAACCTTTGTTGGAACGCTAGACGGGATTCAGCAGGCCTGGGGGCAAGAGAACCCGCCCAAGCCCAGCTCGATGGAACCCAAGTTAAAAGATGAAGCGGCCATCAAGGAAAAGCGAAAGGAAAAGGACGCAGCACGAGCAATCAAAACCGACAAGTTCGACGTTGCGGCGATCGAGGCTTTCTACAAGGATTATTTGATCCCAAGGCTGACCTCCTTGAATCCTGAAGTGATCAACGCGACTCGATCGGAGATACAATTCGACATAGCTGCGGTCGAGGGGAACAAGGACCTTCTAAAAGCTTACAATACAATGTTGATCCGCTATGCTTCTAGCGTGATGAATCGGAAACAGTATTCGCCCGCTACTCGAATCAATGCAGCCGTTCTACTTGGTCGCCTGAATTCGGTGGTCACCAAGTCAGGGCCTGTGCCTGAAGCAGCAGTGCAAGGATTGCTTATCAATTTGGTAGATCCTAACGAACTCGAAGGACTTTCATCATCAGCGATGAGTTCTCTGCGAAGGCACTTGGTGACGCTTCCAGAAAACACGATGAGCGAGGCAAACAGAATTGCGTTGGTTGGTAAGCTCAAGGCATTTATGGATGCACCTGTACCAACCACTCGTACCTCGGAAGCTCAGGATTATCTAAAAGGCCAGATGATTGACTGCCTTACCTTGATTGCCAAGATTGAGCCCGGGAAGGAGCCTTCGAAGCAGGCGACCGAATTTCTGACTCCAGTTCTTGTAAAGTTGTTATCGGAAGAGACGTCCGAGTGGCTATTGGAAACCGTCTGTCTGAGTTTTGGGACGATCAAGCCTGTAAACCTAACTCCAGAAGATCTTGCCAAAATTGAAGTTGGAATTGCCAAGTTCGCTCGCACTTCGATGACCTCGTGGAAGAAGAGGATTCTGATGTCCACTTCTTCGGCTTCTGGGACGGGTTCGGGAATGGGGATGGGTTCGGGAATGGGGATGGGGCCAGGTGGTGCGGGACCAGGCGGTGCGGGACCAGGCGGAGGGGATGAAGATAAAGGTGAAGGGGGCAGTGGTTTTGGTGGCCGCGCCGGCTCCGGTGCAGGCGGATCAACGCGACCGCCACGTCAAGAAAAGCCGAAAGAGGTTATGAACGCTCGTCGTATCGCACACCAACGTTTCGAGCGGATTCACTTTGCTTTGAATGGTGCCTACGGTGCTCCCAAAAAGGAACAACCGGGAGTCAAAACGCCGGAGCCATCTGGTTTGTTGGTGCTTTTGACCGACGAGGCGAAAAAGGAGAAGGTAAAGTCCCTGATCGAGAAGATTGAAGCATTTCAAGCTGACCTGAACGACGACAAGATCGTCGATTTGTCGACGTTGACGATGAAAGTAGGAAAATCTTCCAAAGAGTTACGATTGATTTGCGTTGACATTTCGGGAGAGAAAAAGCCAGAAGAGGTTGTAGAGGAAGGGTCAGATGACCCATTTGGGAATCAAGACCCCTAGAGCATGCTTCCCATGTTGGGGAACGAACCTTAGAATCTACGGACTTTGCTTTTTCCTAGGTCCGTGAGATTGTTTATGACCCAACCCTCCGCATTGACTGTACCCACTAGCCTTGCGTTGATGGAGTCGCATCCAATTCCTGAGGATTGGCGACATCATCACTTGCTGGGGCTGGAACATCTGACCGCATCCGAAATCACACTGATTTTGGACTACGCGGAGGCCTTGCATCGGGCCACGGAAAACGGTCGCAAAAAGCTGGACCTTCTCAAAGGAAGAACGATCGCGAACTTGTTTTTTGAAAACAGCACGCGAACTAGAAATAGCTTTTCTTTAGCCGCAAAGAGGCTAGGAGCGGATACGGTCGAATTCTCCTCGAGCGGCTCGAGTGTGGCGAAGGGTGAAACCTTTATTGATACCGCAAAAACGATCGAGGCGATGTTGGTGGATGCTGTGGTGGTTCGGCACAGTTCGCCAGGCACGCCGCAGATGCTTTCGAAGCATCTTGCATGTAGCGTCATCAATGCTGGCGATGGACCTCACGAGCATCCAACACAAGGTTTGTTGGATATTCTTACAATTCGCCAACACCGCGGTTCATTAGCGGGGCTCACGGTCGCCATGGTGGGTGACATCGCTCATTCGCGAACTGCGAGATCCAATATTTGGGGGCTGTTGAAGCTTGGTGCAAAGGTGATCGTGTGTGGGCCCGCGACCTTGGTTTCGAAGAATTGGGAGAAGCTAGGTGTCGAAGTCTCGTACAGTCTGGACAAGATCCTTCCACGTTGCGATGTGCTGAACTTGCTGAGGATCCAGTTCGAGCGACAGGCCATTCGACCTTTTCCATCCGTTCATGAGTACACATTGTTGTATGCCATGAATCAGGAAAGAATCAAGAAAAGCAAAGATGACATTTTGATTATGGCGCCGGGTCCAATCAATCGAGGTGTCGAACTGACGCCCGAAGTTGCAGACGGTCCTCATTCGGTCATCCTAGAGCAAGTGACGAATGGAATCGCCATTCGCATGGCAACTCTCTGGTTGCTTCTGGGACGAAGACTCGACGCTCGCTAACCTAAACATAAACATAAACTTCAACTTCATTGGCAAATACAACTCCAGCCCGAATTCACCTTTAGAGCTAACAGGCTCTTCCAACCCCTAGCCTTTCTACCGCACTCCCTTTCTCTCGAAGCAAAACGCATAACCAACCATGCACACCCCCTCTTCTTGGCTGATTGAAAACGCTCGGCTGATCGATCCCAGTACTGGAATGGATCGGCACGGACGCTTGTTGATTGTCAATGGTCGCTTTGCGGGCGTGGATGTTTGCGACGCTGATCTTCCGCATGAAGTCGAGCGCTGGGATGTGCAAGGATGTGTAGTAGCACCAGGACTTTGTGACTTGTCGACCGAGTTCGGTGAACCGGGACGAGAAGAAGACGAAACAATCGTTACGGGCACCCGAGCTGCCTTGGCAGGCGGCTTTTCTTCGATCGCACTTTCCTCCAATACAGAGCCACCGATCGACACAGCGGCAAGTGTCGAGTTCATTCATCAGAAGGGGGCTCGCGCCGATAACTGCCGAGTGTACGCGCTTGGTTGCGTCAGCAAGCATCAGCAGGGAGAATCGCTTGCGGAGATTGGATCGCTGGTAGAAGCCGGTGCGGTTGCGCTGAGCGATGGTCCTAAGCCGATCGAAAACACTGGTCTACTGCGTCGGGCGCTCGAGTATTGTGCGATGTTTGACCGAGTCGTGTTCGATCATCCTGAGATTGCATCGCTTTCTCGAGGTGGAGTCATGCACGAGGGGCTAGAACAATTGGTGCTGGGACTCTCTCCGATCCCGGCGGAGGCTGAAGACCTATCAACTTCCAGGGATATACGATTAGTCGAGGCCACAGGGGGGCGTTTGCATCTTACCAGCGTCAGCACATCGGGAAGCATCGATCTGTGCCGCCGAGCGAAGGCGAGAGGGATCGCATTTACCGCAGGGATCTTTGTTGCTAACCTGCATATGAACGATACGATGCTCCGAAGTTTTGACGCGAACTGCAAAGTCAACCCACCGCTTCGTTCGCAAGATCATGTCGCTGCTTGTCTGGAAGGACTTCGGGACGGAACGATTGATATTATCAGCAGCGGGCACCGCCCATGTTCTCTCGAGAAGAAGATGCTCGAAATCGACGCGGCACCGTTCGGGATGATCGCTCTGGAAACGGCGCTTTCCCAAGTGATTACTCATGTGATTCGCCCTGGGATTCTTACATGGTGTGAAGCGCTCGCCAAAATGAGTCTGAATCCGGCTCGCTTGATTGGTGTTTCCGGCGGAACACTCCAAACAAACGCGCCTGCTGATCTCGTGATCGTTGATCCGGAACGCAAATGGAAGGTGGACGCAACATCGCTTCAGAGTAAGTCCTACAATACGCCTCTCGATGGAACAGAGCTTTACGGTGTTGTATTGGCCACCTTCGTAGAGGGACGCCGAAAATTTGTTTCTCCCTCTGTACCAAAGCCCTCATTCCATTCCTCTCTGGAGAACGTCCAATGACTCAGTCTCAGTATCTTCATCGGGTGATCAATCTGATGGACCCATCAAGAAACATTTTGCTGAACGTTTCTGGTCTGCAAGCCTCGGAGTACGTACAGTCTGGCGACCCGGCTCTTGTGAGCAAGATTCAGGGGCAGTTTGCGATCGCTGAAACTTCAGGGCGTATGGTTCGAATGGCTCGTTCCATAGGCCGTTCCATGCGATACTTTCTTGCGAAGAAAGTGGATGGCCCTTGTTTGTTTATTGCGGAACGGATGGAAACACTTCGCGATGCTCTTGCTCAAGAAGGGCTCGCTGACCAATTCCACCCGTCCTATACGCGCACGGTGCCGGCTCATTATGTCGTCCAGATTGAACTGGTTGGATGCCCTGATCCTAATCCACGCTACGAGAGATTTTTTACTCCCAATCGAAATTCCCTTCCAAGCGATATTGAATGGATTGGTCAGCAGTACATTTCGGAACTTGCAAAAGCCTGTGATGCATGGCTAGATCAAATCCCCAAGAACGAACCGATCGGAGTTTTGTTTTCGGGTGGAATCGATAGTGGTGCCGTTCTCGTTACTCTGTACCACCGACTATTAAGTCGAGGTGAATCGCCAGCGAGACTCAAGGCGTTCACCTTGAAAGCCGATCATGACGCCAGCGACGCGAATCAAGCGTATGCGTTCTTGCAAAAGCTGAATCTGGAAATGCTTTGGGAGCCGATCGAATGCTCCGATGCTGATTTGGATTGGCGTGAAGCGGTCCGGATTGTCGAAGACTATAAGCCGTTAGATATCCAAAGCGCTACGATGGCAATTGCTTTGTGCAAAGGGATACGAGCCCGATATCCAGATTGGAAGTACTTAGTCGACGGGGATGGTGGTGACGAAAACCTGAAGGACTACCCCATCGAAGACAATCCAGAGCTAACCATCCGCAGCGTCTTGAACAATCTGATGCTGTATCAAGAGGGCTGGGGAGTTCACGCGATCAAGCATTCATTGGTGCACAGTGGAGGCCAGAGTCGAGGTCATGCACGCACGTCTGCCCCTGCTGCAGCATTTGGGTTTGCCGGATTCAGTCCTTTCGCGTTGCCTCAGGTAATCAACGTGGCAGAGTCCATTCCGTTCATTGATTTGACTCAATGGGATCACGAAAAGCTTTATGCTCTGAAGGGGCAAGTCGTGAGCGCCGGGATGAAATCGGTAATGGGAGTTGACATGCCAATCTTCCCGAAGCGACGCTTCCAACACGGTGCTGTTTCGTCATCGCGATTCAGCAACCTTTTTCCGAAGGATGAGGATATCTACCGCAAGGCTTATCAGGAGCATTGGGCATCCAGTTAAACAATCGAGTTCGCCCGGGGAAAATGAATCGGCCAACTCGAACCTAAACCTAAACTTCAACTTCAACAGTCTGAGTTGAGTTCAAATGCCGAAGACGATTAGTTTAGGTTGAAGTTGAAGTTCGAGTCGAAGTTGGGGCTACGCTCTGGTTTGGCAATGATTGCGGTTGGTAGGGCAAGGGATGATTTTGATGAATCGCTCCCAAGCGTTCACATTCACTACTACCGATCTTCAAGCAGATGGCGACGGAAGAACTCGGTCATCATTTGGTATTGGTGATAAACTTGTTCTGGATCGTTGACTCCGTGTCGGTTATTCGGGTAGATCATGAGATCGAATTGCTTGTTGGCGTTCTGCAATGCGTTCACCAATTGCAAAGTATTTGCCATATGAACATTGTCGTCAATTTCGCCATGAATCAGCATTAGGCGGCCACTTAGGTTCTTTGCCGATTCCACCACCGAGCTTGATTTGTAGCCTTCGGGGTTGGATTGCGGTGTGTCCATGTAGCGTTCCGTATAGACGGAATCGTAGTTGCTCCAGTCCGTTACGGGGGCCCCTGCGATTCCTGCTCGGAAAAGATTGCTATGAGTCATGGAGTAGGCTGTAAAGTATCCGCCGTAGCTCCACCCCCAAAGTCCGATCCTGTCCATGTCTGCCCACCCCTGCTTTTCCAGCCACTGAACTGCATCCTCGAGATCACGAAGTTCCGTAGACCCAAGATCCTTATAGATCTTCCAAGTGTCCGAATTACCGCGTCCTAATGCAGACCTGTTGTCGCAAAACAGCACGCAGATTCCTTGCTCGGCAAGATAACGATGCCACATATCGTTTCGATGGGTCCAACTGTTTTCAACTGTTCTGGCCGCAGGGCCTCCGTAGACATGGATCAGGACTGGCAGCTTCTTGGACTTGATTCGGTCCCCAAAGTCGGTCGGCTTGTAAATCAGCGATTGCAGAGCCAGCCCGTCGCGGGCCTCGATCTCGAACATCTCGACCTTCCCCGCTTGCAGATGCTCGAACCGATCGTTTCGATACCCACCCACATAACGTAGATTTGCACCGCTTTGGTCGCGTAGCCAAAGTTGGCCGGGGGTATTGGAATCGCTCCAGGAATCAAAATAGAAGTCGCACTTCGGATGAACGCTGACTCGATGAACCCCGTTCGGTTCACCTATGGTTTCCATTTTGAGTGTGCCAAGATCCACTCGCAGTAGATCCGTGTTGATCGGTGAGGAGCGGTGTGCGAGGAGCCAAACCTGCTTCCCATCGGGCGATACAGCTTCAATCGACTTGACGTCCCACGCACCTTCCGTGACCGTGCTTCGAGTCCCATCCGAGGCAATTCGATACAGATGCCTTCGCCCACCAGCGGAATCGCTAAGCCAAAGAAAGCTACCGTCCGGTAACCATCGCGGTTCGTCGATCACATCGACCCAAGCCGGTGATACCTCGAAAGCGATTTTCGAAACCTTCTTCGTCGCTAAGTCGTAGGAACAGACGTCCAGCATGGATTGAATTCGATTCTGCATTTGAAAGACCACAGCCGATTTTCCAGGAAGCGGGTTCCATCCAACACGAACAATCAATCGATCATCCGCAGGGTAGGCATCCAAGGGCACTTCCACGGACTCTCCTGAGGTGATTTGAACCACGTGCAGAGTTACACCAGGATTGGGTTGGCCACTTTTGGGATACCGAGTTTCCTCCAGCTTTTGGGCGAAGGACAATGAATTATCGATTTGAAACCGGGGGACCAGCGTCTCGTCCAAACGAAGGTAGGCGATGGAGTTCCCGTCTGGGCTCCACCAATACCCTTTGAACTGCCCCCTACCATAGATTTCTTCTTGATAGACCCAATCCAGCTTTCCGTTCAGAATTTCTGTGGCACCATCTTGCGTCAGTCTCTTGACTTCCGTTGTTTCGCAATCCGCGATCCAAATGTTGTTCTCGTGGATATAAGCCACATGCTTCCCGCTGGGGCTAAGCTCTGCTAACTCTTTCGCTTGGTTTGGTGAATGAGTGATCTGACGCACGACGTCCCGAGGCGCGTCGCTCTCTTGATTGCCAGGGAGGACATTGCCGGCGAGGGAGTTGCCGGTTTGGAAAACAAAAAGATCCCCTTTGTGTTCAATCAATGCACGTTCGAATGCTGCGTCGAACACATTGATGCGCTTAAGGTAGGCATTAGCTTGTGCACCATCAAATGCCTCAAGCTTTGCCAGTGCATCCGCGAGTCGCTTAGGCCGATCGAAGGGTTGCATCGAGCCGGTCTTGCAATCCACCGATTGCCAACGACCATCTTGGCTAATCAAGTAGGCGTCGTCATTAGGAAGCCACTTCGGCATCATCGCCGGTGGGGCTGTCAATGCGATTTTTTTCTGAGGATGGTATATCTTGTCAAGCGTCAATGGCTCAAGCGGAACATCAGAGGATGCAAGCCCCGAGAGGCCCAAGGGCTTCAAGGGTTGTGTGCTCAGCTTGCCAACCAAAGGCTTCTCCAATCGTATGACTGGGTAGATCGCACCGACACTTAAGTTTGGATCAAAGAAGTTCCAGACAGCCAATGCGTCGTCGGCTTGAGGTTCCAACAAATATATCGCTAGCTTACCTAGCGGTTGCCTGGTCGAAACCAACCAACCGCCCTGCGTCGGAACCATGGCGTTCTCTTTGGAGACCTCAAGCTTACGAAGCTTATGGTTCTGAAATTCAGGGAGGTCTTTGATGGCGTCGATTCGGTACTGAATCGCACTTCCATCGGGTAGCTGGCCCTCGAGCGAATTTGGTGCCAGCCAGCTCATTTCAATACCATGCATGCGAAGACGCCCCGCAGCCCAAGCTGCCTCTACAGGCAGAAAGTAAAACTCAGGGGACTCGACGTGAAGCGTGGACTCGCCGATGTTCAGCAACTGCACTTCGAAGTCGGTCGGAACCATTTCCGACTTTCTCTTGCGATCTTTGGGGGTAGGGAAAGGACTTTCGGGGCCAGTGACCGGTACGGTTTCTTTATGGTCGTGATCGACCGGGCTGATATCTCCGACCGCCTTAGATAATGACTTTGTGGATGCGTTCCAGGAATACCCCTTCGCAATGGTGGGTTGAGGCTCGGCTACGATCTTCGCTTGGATAGGAGTTGCGTCTGGCAGGGTTCCCGCTGGGCGTCTCATCAGCTCCTTCAAGTAGCCTGGTTTATCCGTGAGCTTGTCCAAGCAGGCTTGAATGAACATGTAGGAGGCATCAATGCGTCGTTGATAGCTCGCGTACGAATACGATTCGACCAGAATTCCGATTTTACCTCGAAGGCCCATGTACTCGGTAGAGTAACGAGGCTCATGCCCGAACGACTCCCATCTCTTATGGTCTTGGCTAAAGTTTCCGTAGTAGAAGGTGGGCAACCCTTGATTGGCTAGGTCCATGGTGATGCCAGGTATCATGACGTTTCTCAACCACTTCACAATCTGCTGATTGGCGGCTGGGTTGTGAGGGATGTCGTAGGTCAAATCGTATTGATGCAACGAACCGTTCGTGGTGTGAGCGTCCATCAGGACATCCACATCCCAAGTGTCGATGGCACGAACCAACGACCTAACTTCAGGAGTATCCAACTTGACAAAGTCGCGATTGAGATCTAAGCCAACAGCGTTCTCGCGAGTTCCCATTCCCAAAGCTGGCCCTTCCTGACCGGGACGGTGCAAGACGCCAACGCGTTCGTTACCATCGGCATTGAAATTCGGGATAAAGATCAGTACTGCCTTGTCCAGGTACTTCGGTTGAGATTCCGACAGTAAGTCTCGCGCGAGCGCCATAATGGCTTCTTTGCTATCGCACTCGCCGCTGTGGATGCCGCCCAGTAGAACAATAACAAGTCTCTCATCCGAAGCCGGCAAAGGAAGAACAGGCTTCTCTTCTTTCGCTACAATCAGTGCTTGAATAGGGCGTCCTTCGGTAGTTTTACCGATTGAAACTTGGGATGCAAAGTTGCTTGACGCATCCAGAACATTCAGAAAGTCTAACACTTCGGCTTCACGCGCCGTCCCAAGATAATTCGATTTTTCTGCAACCGTTTGAATGGCTAATGATTTGCTATTCTTCGAACTGGCTACTGGCTCTACTAGAACTTCTTGCGAGCGTAGCGGGGAACCGGCAGCTCCTGCGAAAAAGACCGCGATACAAGCCAGCGGGACACGGTGGATCAAAGATTGGGAGCGTGCTGAAAGCATAAGGTTTTGAGTGATGGCTTGAAGGGCTGGGATTGGTGCATCAGACTTCGGTAAACGCACGGAGTTGGCAAGTAGAATTCTATCCGCCACTCGCTTTAATTTGCCGACTAGTTTACTCTGTTCAGCGGAAGGCCGAAAGGAAAGTGGGGACGGCATGAGTTGGAATGCAAAGCTAATTGATACTTTTTTGAGCAGTTTCGTTGTTTGTTCAGCTGCTGCTGGTCTGGCCTTGTCGATTGGGTTGATTCTTGCCCTGCTTACTCGCTGTTTCCGAGTTCCAACAGGTTCCATACTAGGGACTGCTTTGCTGAGTTTGATCTTTGTTCCTGTCTACGTGCAAGCAACTGCATGGAGTGCGGGATTTGGTTTGCAGGGTTGGTTCCGATTTAGTCAAGTTGCAGCTGCTATCTCACCAGCTCAAGCCATGTTTTCGGTGGTGTGGATTCATGGTACTGCTATCTCGCCCATCTGTTACTTGTTGTGTTCGATGGGGATTGCGCGAGCCATGGATACAGATACTCGACAGGCGCTGATGGACTTCGGTTCTCGCCACGCGGTGGCTCGAGTTCTCTTACCAAAGCTCGGGCCATGGATCGCTGCAAGCTTTTTGATCTCGGTTGCATTGATTGGTAATGATATGGTCGTCACGAATCTTTTTCAGGTCCCGACGTTGACAGAATCGCTGTACCAACAGGTGCAATTCAACGAGATTCGAATTTGGTCGGTTTTGGCATCGTGTTCCTTCGTCTTTGTACTTGGGATCGTGGTCTGGTCGACTGCGATCAAGAGCTTTGTTTTCTTAAGTCCAGAACGCTCCGGGAGTGATCAGCCTGAATATTCAAATACCTTTGCAATCCGAGGGTACTGGAGATGGCTTGGGGCGTTTGTTGGATGGCTTCTAGTTTGTCTAGTGGTCTTGGTCCCTGTCGCCAACTTGGTTGCGAAAGCTGGCTGGGTAGCAAGAGCGGAACCTCAGGGGATCCAACGCGGCTGGAGTTTATCTCGGTTCGCGGAATCCATCGTGGAGCTTGGTAGCTTTCGAACGGAGCTACTCTGGTCGATTCAGCTGAGTCTTTATGCGACGGGGCTTGCGTTGGCTCTTGGGATGTTGAGCCTGTGCCTAGCAAAGTCCCGATGGAGCAGCAGCATATGGATCGCGTGCATGGCCATGCTTTTAGCCACACCAGGTCCGCTGATCAATCTGTTACTCATCAAGATTTCCAATTCCTTACAGACAGATTGGCTGGTTTACTTGGCGGACAGAACGCTTGCCGCTCCCATTCTGGCGTTGCAAAGCCGATGTTGGCCTTTGGCTTTTGGCATCTTATGGGTAGCGCATCGACGATTTGATTTAAGGCACCATCATCAAATGGCAATCGATCGTGGGTTGCCCTTTTCAGCACGATTGTGGGTTCGAGCCAAAGCCATGGCGATGCCGATTCTCACTTCGGCTTTGGTTTGCTTCTTCGTTTCCTTTGCCGACTTGTCGAGCTATCTTTTGGTGCTTCCGCCTGGTGTCACCACGGTCTCGATGCGAATGTTTGATCTGCTTCATTACGGCGTCAAGAACCAGGACGCGAGTCTCGCTCTTGGACTGGCGCTGTGCGGTATGTTGACTTCGGCTTTTCTTTTTCGAAAAGCAAGATGAAGTGAATACATCTTGTTGAGCACCATCCCATTCAGACTTACCCGGACAGTTGATCTGCTGGGAGGTCCGATCGACCTGGAAGCGATGCGGACGCCCCTCCCCAGCCACGCTATCGCGGGCTGACCCTCCCCAAACTAGTTTGGGGAGGGTGAAATTGGTGGTGATCAACCTACAATGTGATGGATTGTATGGAGAAGGATGTTGAACGTTTGATCTGCTGATCGACGATAGCGACTACAGAACGGTCAGGCCTTCGTTACGAGATTGGATCCATGATCGGACCTCGGGTAATTTGCCATAGGCATATGCCATCAATGCAAGAGGATGCAGGGTAGGCTTGTCGATCCCTTGTTCCATTTGCAGTTTGCAGGTGGAGCATTCTGTAGAGCCAATTTGTGCAGTCGTTTCTTGCATGGTGCTGATCAACCCCCAACCGACTCGAAGACTGGTTCGATACGTTTGCTTTCTGACCCCATAGGTGCCTGCCATACCACTGCACCCAGCGTTTGCATGTTGTACCGTCAAGCCGGGAATCAAACCCAGCAAACGCATGCCAGAATGCGATGGATCCATCGCACGAAGATGGCATGGGGTATGATAGATCACCGATGTTGTAAGTGGCTTGAAGTCCAGCTCAAGCTCGTTGTTTCCATGCATTTGCCAGACGTAACTACCTGCGTCCCACGTGTTGGCAGCTACCAAGCGTGAATCTTCGTTATCAAGGATCTGGTCGTATTCGTACTTCAAGCAAAGCGCGGCGGTTGGTTCCGTGGTAACGATTTGATAACCTTGTCGAACAGCTTCTGCCAATTGGCGAATCTGAGGAGCGATCATGCCTCGAACTTTTTCGATATCGCCCATGACAATTTTGGTCATCAGAGTGACCGATTGCCAGGCGGGGACATAGACTTCTACATTCTGGTGTTTGAGTACCTCTGCCAGCGCGATACCGACAAGCGGATTGTTCCAGTTGGCATAATGGTCTACCAAATAAAGAACCTTGCGTCCGGAACCACGGTTCGGGCGTGTGAGTCGATTTTTCGCAGCCCAACGCATGAAAGGTTGTTTGCTAATTCTGGGTAGACGACGCCCTTGGGCAATTCCAGTGGTTTTTTCCAAAAGCCATCGCGAGTAGCGATTCTCTAGTGCCCAATTTGCAGCCGACGGAACATGGCTGGCAATCGATGTCAGCAGGTCTAACCGCGAAAGCAAACGATCGCTAATTCGCAATCCGTTGGTTGCCGTATATTGAGCCTTCACTTCCAACATGAGCTTTGGGATATCAACCGATGCGGGGCAATCAATTTTGCATTGGTGGCAATGAAAGCACAGGTCTGCGATTGCCTTCATTTCATCGCTTTCTACCAATCCGATCGGAAGCTTTCCCGACATCAAGCCACGAACAATGTTTGCTTTGGCTCGCGGCGAAGCTTCTTCACCACGTGTTGATCGGAACATGGGACACATGCGTTCTGTCGGAGTGTTCGACCGGCAGCGTCCACATCCGTTGCATGCGTTGGAAGTGTTTGCAATCGATTCCGATTCAGACCAGTTCAAAATGGGGAGAAAGGTTTTTTGAACGATGGAAATACTACTAGGCACCTGTCGCAGATTGTCCGTCGTCTTTTGAGCCGCATCGGTGATGATTTTGCCTGGGTTCAAGATTCCGTTTGGATCAAACAGTTCCTTGATCCGACGGCAAATGGGATACAATTCGCCAAGCTGTTGTCGCATGAAGGCGCTGCGGCTTAAACCGACCGCATGTTCCCCGGAGACAACCCCTCGGAATTCGAGTACCTTTTCGAAGATCCGTTCCGAGATGCGTTGCATTTTCTCAACGTCTGCCGGTTCGTTCGGGTCCAGGAATGGCCGAAGATGCAAATGGCCATGAGCTGCATGCGCAAACAAGGTACCGGTAACACGGTCCGCTTTCAAAACATTCTGCATCTCGACGAGAAACTCGGGCAACTTGTCCGGAGGAATTGAAATGTCTTCTACAAATGGCAAAGGTCTTGACGAGCCTTTCAATCGATACAGCCGCGGAATAACGCGTCGGCTGAGCTTCCAAATAAAGTCACGCTCTTCATCGTCAACGACGATCCGACCGGCTTGAGTGGTAGGGGCGCGACGGACGAGCCGCTGAATCAGCGCTCCCAGTTTTGTCCGTACTTCTTGAACGTCGTTCCCTTGCTGTTCAATCAAGAGCAAAGCCTCTGCCCCTCGAGGCAACATGGATTCGTAGCGAGGGTCCAGCTCTCTCGCAATCTCGATAAGACGCCGGTCCATCAAATCACAAGCTGCGACTTGATCTCGTCTTGCATCGATGGCAGCCTTAGCAGCAAGCTCCAGCTTTTCGAAGAACAACAACACAACTCCTCGCGCACCGGGCATATATTCCACTTTGACGGTTGCTTCTGTTAAAACCGACAACGTCCCTTCGGCACCAGATTGCAAGCGAGCCAAATCTAAGAAATCATGATCGCAAGATGCTTCAAGCCTGTAGCCGCATCCACGTGCCACTCCGCGCCATGGCGGCGCTTTGGTGATCGCTCGGTTGGCCCAAAGCAATTGCCCAACCTCGGAAACGATATGATTAAGCCGAGAGTTGTTAGTATCCGGAGCACGCCACGGGGTCCTTTTGAGTTCCACTTGCGCTCCTTCGGACAAAACCGCATGAGAAGACACAATCGCCTCGCCCGCAGTACCGTACTTGAGGAAGTGGCTACCAAGAGTGTCGATCGCCAAAACACTACCGATCGTTGTCACGGCTCGTGTGGCCGGATCGGCGCCAAAAACAAGTCGTTCTTTGGCAAGAATCCGGTTGAGATCGGCAAGAGCCAATCCAGGCTGGACGCGCACCGTCATGTTGTCGCGGTCTAAGTGGATCAATCGGCGCATGAATCGGGAAAAGTCGACAACAATGCCCGGACCGAGCGATTGACCCGCAAGACCCGTCCCACCACCACGAGGTAAAATCGGAATCGCGTTTTCGGATGCATACTTCACACACTGCGATACATCGTTCGCATGCCGTGGACGTACGACAGCTAACGGCATCAGCTCATAGATGCTTGCGTCGGTGGCGTACATTTGAGTTCGAAGCGAATGGCAATACACTTCTCCATCAAGCACTCCGCGCAGGTCGGCTTCAATCCTCGACTGCTCTGCATCCATGGGCTATCCATTCTCGCTTTGGTACTGGCTGCAATTGCAGGTCCACCAATGTTCGGCAAGGCGGTCCGTCCACTGCGAAGCTTCGGGGGTTTGATTCAATGCCTCCGCGAGCTCGCGTGTGGATTGGAATCGATCTTCCGGTGATTTCGCCAAACACTTCAAAACGATAGCGTCCAGTTGAGGCGAAATTTTGTGTCCGGTCGTTGGATTACGAACGGTCGACGGGGCTACCGCAGGCTCATTCAAATGCGACAGTAAGACCTTCATGGTTGCGGTGGATTCAAAGGGAGGCCTCCCGGTCAACATGAAAAAGGCAACTCCGCCTAAGGCGTAAATGTCCGACCGATGATCAGCTTGAGTTTCCCCCATGGCCTGCTCTGGGGACATGTAAAGAGGTGAGCCGGTCAAGCTGCCAGCTACGGTCAATTCCGAATCGTCAGTATTCTGAAGAGAATCCATGATCGGTTTGGCTAAACCGAAATCCAGCAGTTTGATCACATCGAACGCCCCACCAAGCTCCGTGACCATGAGATTGGCCGGTTTGATGTCTCGGTGAACAAGCTGAATTTGATGAGCTTCACTGAGCGCGTTGCACGCCTGTTTCAGTAAGTACACCACCCGGCCTGGCGACATCGCGCCCCGGTGCTTGACAAGTTCTTGAACGCTCAGCCCCGTCACGTACTCCATGACGTAAAAGAAAGTACCATCGGTGGTTCTGCCATAGTCGAAGATCGAAATGCTGTTCCAATGATTGAGTCTAGACGTGGCGCGTACCTCGCGTTCGAATCTTGCAATCGCGCGAGGGTCTCCGGCCTTTTCTTGACGAATGACTTTGATCGCGCACGGTCGCTTCATCAAGCGATGCTCTGCCAAGTAAACGTCACCCATTCCGCCCGAACCGATCTTCTGCTTCAACCGATAGCGTCCCAGTTCTTTCGCAATATCAGCACGATCCCGCAATTGCGAAATCATGTGGACACTGGATACCGCCGTGAACCCAGTCGCCAGCAGCGACAGCACCATCTCGACCGTGCTGGATCGATCGTGCAGAATCAGATCCCGAACATTTACGTGCATCACCATCGCCAGCGCTGTCGCCAAGAGCGGAAAGATCGAAATGCCCACAACGACAATCAAGACACGAAACCAAGACCGTGGCACAAACAAAGCGTAGGCAAAGATCAAGATGATCCACCCCGGCATAGGCATTTGAGGAATAAGGTCAAAAGAGGGCGCCATGTAAATGACTTCTTGGTAATGCAACGTCGCTAGAAACAAAGTAGGCATCCCAAAGATCACAAGCTCGCACCACCACAGGCATTGCATGGTTGCTGCCTGCACCTTCCCCAGCCACACACCAATTCCAATCAAGGTGATCGTTGTCGCCAACTCAAACAACATGAACGCATACCCAAGATGCAGCTCTTCACTTGCAAGCTCGCGAAAAAGGGTCCAAAGGGAAAAGATCGTAAAGCCAAACCCAATCGCGAGCGCAGCGGCACGTAGACGAGTTTGCAGCAACAGATCCGACTGTTGGCTCGCACCGCTGTCCCCTTCCAACAATTCAATACCGAAACGATCCTTGCTGTTTTCCGGAAACTCAGGACGCGATTGAATCGCCAGCGGACTATCCGCATCCAATGTTAAGTCTTCATGTCCCGCAACTGGTGAAATCAAACCAAGTTTCCTTGTAAAAGCATGATTAACTTGCGTTTAGCTTGGAGTACGTCGGAATGACATACGGACCTTCGGGAATGAAAGCCACACGTTTGTCGCCCGTCTGTGCGATACTCGCTTCGATCGCATTCTCGATCGATTCTATCATCTGGACGCCAGTCAGTTCGCGGTCCACACCGCGAAGCCCTTCACTGTATAACGACACATTCCCAACGGCCAAGGTACGGAGCAGCATATGAGTTTGCCAGCCATCGATATCGGCTAATGGCATTGGACGGATACGGTCTAGGAAGCCCTGTCGCCCCAAGGAAACCAGGTGCGTTTGCGATTCGCGATACTCGTGGGAACCAATTCCCTCTTCGCAAGCACTCGCGATGATCATTCGGCCTCCTTCGGCGAGAATCTGAACTGGGGCGACCATCCCTTTGACGGTTTGATAGTACGTTTTGTCTAGAGGGTAGCCAGCGGCACTCGTGACCAGTGTATTGAATTGGCCTTCCATGGGGACTTCGGCAAATTGCTTGACGAAAGCGACGCTCTGCAAATGACTTTGTTCGCAGTCTCCAAAGTTCAAAAAGCTCATCCGACGCGATTCATCGATGACCGTATTGATCGCGTAGGTCTTGCCCAGCATCTTTAGAATTTCCAATTGGCCTCGGTGCAACGGATTGTTCAGCAAGTTGCCGTTGCAAGCAAGTGGATCTGCCATGAAGCGGTAATTGTGGAAGGTTCGAATGGTTTCTTCGCCAGCCACACCGGGCGCGATCACTTTACGACCGCCAGAATATCCAGCCATAAAATGCGGTTCTACCAATCCAATGGCGATTCGCAAGTCAGCGTCGACGACGTGCCTGTTGAGGATGACAGGGATGTCGTCGGTTGGGGTTCGGCCCAGGTTGACCATCCAGGCGGTGTCGCGAGCAAAATGATTCTCGATGCGAATGTTGTCAAACACCCAGTCATCACCGATGACTTCTCGCATTTCACGACCCAAGTTGGGGCGATGCAGACCGGTCGCGATCAAGATGGTGATCTTGTTGAGCGAAACACCGTGGTCTCGCAATTGTTCGATCAGTCCCCTGAGAATCGGTCCATTCGGTACAGGACGCGTCACATCACAAATTACAAGACATACCTTCTTGGTGTCACTTGCGATTTGGGCTAAGGTTGGGGAGGCAACCGGCTGAGCCAAAGCATCCAAAACGGCTTGTTTTGCGTCCTCAAGGACCGGCATAGCAGGCTTGCGGATGATGGTGGGTTCACATCCTTTGGGTAATCGAACGTGAAGCTCCCCCTTGCCATATCGAATTGCAACCGAATCGCTCATAGTATCCTTGCTGTTTCCTTGGTTTTTATTATCGACTGAATCAGAATTGAATTCCATCTCGTAATGCACTGGTGTAGGCAGCCGACCATTCGCTCGCTTGCCGTGCGAGTTCATCCGGGAGCGTATCGGGCAGTTTGATCATCAATTCGACGGTCATATCGCCAGCGGTACCATCGGACTTCTTTAGGCCTTGCCCTTTGATCCGGAGCTTCTTGCCGCTGTTGCTCATCCGAGGAATCGTCAAGGTGACGGTGCCTGAAGGAGTTGGAACGTCGACGCGAGCTCCTTCGATCGCTTCCGTGATACTGATAGGCAATCGAAGCTCCAGATTCTGGCCGACAATCTTGATGTTGGGGTTCGGTTCTGCATTGACCTTCAACAACAAGTCGCCTGGCTTACCGTTGGGCCCTGATTCCCCTTGGCCTCGAAGACGAATTTTTTTGCCGGGTTCGATACCAGCGGGAACGCGTACCGACAGTGATTCCAGTTTCCCGGCTCGATCGAGCTGGATCTGAGTTTCCCCGCCATGAATGATGGTTCGTAGTGGAACAGCGATCTCGGCAGAGATATCTCGGCCTTTGGCTGGTGCTCCGCGACGCGTTCTCCCGCCAGCACCGCCGCCTGCGAATTGGCTAAAGATGTCGCTAAAGTCGGCGCCGCCAGCACCACCATTTCCAAAGATGTCGCCAAAATCAAAGCCGGCCCCGCCGCCCGGCTGTCCGCCCGCATGAGCTCCCGAAAAGGGAGAACGACTTGCGTATTGTTCGTAGTCCGACCCAAACTGGTCGAACTTCTTCCGTTTTTCAGGATCATTCAAGCAGTCGTACGCTTGCTGAATCTCTTGAAAGCGTTTTTTGGCATTTTTGTCTTCCTGATTCAAATCAGGATGGTACTTTCGAGCGAGCTTACGGTAGGCCTTGGAAATCTCCTCGGGCGAAGCGGTCCGTTCTACATTCAATACCTTGTAAAAATCGATTGCCATTGTTCTTTCCGTGAGTATTACTCTATCGATGGACGACTGCGGTTCCAGTGCGGAACAACTTCAATCGTCTCCGACTTCCGCCCTATTTTAGCGGCTTTGCGACGATTTCCCCAGTGCAAACAGGCTCGATTCAACCATGAAGACTACCCTAGTCTACCCGCTCCGACACCTGCTCAGTTCCTTGCCCTGGTTTTTCCTACCCATTTCTTTGTTTGGCCAAGGAACTGTGGAAATGGAGCTTTCGGACTCGGATAACTCCGCTCCCATCTCGGCCAGGATGTCCTTTACGAAATCACCCAAAAAGGTCATTCGTCCGCGAAAGCTGCTGCAAGCGGGTGAACAATGGCTAGCCGAAGAGAACTTTCCGTTATCGCTTCCGAACGGAGAATACGAGTTTCTTGTTGAACGGGGCCCAGAGTTCAAAGTGATTCGAGGCGGCTTCACGATTGAATCCAAAGCCAAGGACGTGGTCACCGTCGAGGTGCCTCGGGCGGTTGATATGCATGCCGAAGGTTGGTACTCCGGCGATCACCTTTCCATCTTGCAACCAACCCTTCTCAAGCGATGGCAAACTGCCGACGCGCTGGACGTGGCAATCTCGGTGGCTTCCAATGAGCCAACATCGGGGGTTACCAGGCCCAAGAAACCTATCGCACCCGAAACACCCGACATCGAAGCTCGCGGGCTTCAACTTACCCTGAATAGCCAACGAGTCGAATGGCAACATGGAGCATTCCTTCTTCATTCCGATCCATCCCGCCTTAACAATCTTTCTCCTCAGGATAAAGCTAACGAGCAACCTGATGCAGAAGAAAGGCCTACGCCGGAATCACTTCCTTCCAAGACCGATACGGCTCAGGTTCTTCAGCATCTGAGCAAAATCAAGGAAGATGGCCATTGGATCGAACTGCTGAATTCATGGCAACGGGACACTCCATTCCTGCTTGCAACGGATCAAGTTCGCGCGGTCCAAATCCTGTCGGAAGGGAATCGACCTGGCTCCGATGCGAAGATCGCCTTTCCCAAATCCAATCCAGGAAAATTTTTGGAGGGCAAAGTTCCCATCGTTCGAGGCAAAGAACGGTCCTTTCTGGATGTATTCGCCCCTATCCCGGCCGATGACGATATTCGGTTCAACAACGCGCGAGGTCTAGGAAGCTTATCGGAATTTTTGTACTGGCAAATGTTGGAAGCTGGCTTCCGAATCGCACCTACTGCTGGAAGTTGCTTTGATGCCAACAACACCAACCTTGGCTACAATCGCGTGTATGCTTTTGCGGAGGAACCGCCGACACCATCTACCTGGATGCAGTACATCCAGCAAGGCCGTACTACCGTTACCAACGGTCCACTCCTGAGAACGTTGGTGAATGGTCAACCACCAGGCAGTGTTCTGGCAAGCTATCGAGGCCAAAGTATATCCGTCGATATCGCGGTATCGCTTACCGTCCGTGAGCCTGTCGACTACTTGGATGTGGTCTTCAATGGTAAGACCATTTACAGCGCGAAGCTGGAAGATCACTACAAGAAGGGAGAATTTCCACCCATCGAGATTGAGGAATCGGGGTGGATGGTGGTTCGAGTTGTCACCGGTCATGACCAAGGGTATCGGCTCGCAACTACAGCCCCTTTTTACTTCGAGTTTGATAACCAACCAAGAAGGTCGAAAGCGGCGGTCGAATTCTTCGAGGCCTGGTTGTCGCGATCGGTCGACGCTTTAAAAAAGGACAAGGAACAGACTGCATCCATGGAACCATTTCTGGAATCAACAAGACGCTTCTGGTCGGATCGACTTGAAACTTGCACGGCCGATTAAATCTGTTTACCTTAGTTGCTTCCTTTGCAAAACCTAAATTCGCTTGAACATCTTATCGAGTTGCTCTCGTGAAAAGAACAATGCGGTGGGACGGCCGTGCGGACAATGATGAGTGTCTTGATAGTGTTCGCGCTGTTGCAGTAGCGAAGTGATTTCATCGGGCGATAGCTTATCACCTGCTTTGACCGCTGCCTTGCAAGCCATCATGTTCATCAGCTCGTCGAGCAAATTGCGAGCGTCCACTTTTTTTCCGCCCGACATCAGCGGCTCAAGCACTTCTCGCAATATCTCCGCACAGCCCATCTTTCCCAACATGGCCGGGTACGAGCTAACAAGAACCGTGTCGCCACCAAAGGGTTCTATGTCGATTCCGATCTCTGCGAGCATCTCCTTGGACTCGATGGCCGCTGCGGCTTCGCTTGGCGATAGAGTGACCGTTTCAGGAACCAGCAGCGGCTGCTTCTCCATCGTCTTCGACAACACTTTGTTCTTGATTTGTTCGAAAAGTATTCGCTCATGCAAAGCATGTTGGTCAATCAATACCATCCCAGACTCATCCTGAGTGACCAAGTAACGATTGTGGATCTGAAACCCCACCAGCTTCGCAGCTCCGTCGATCTCATGGTTCCTACTATTCATGCCCGTTGCATGAGATTCAGAATCATTCGCTGGATTGAATTCGATGGACGCATCGGTGGAATGGTCTGTCTCGGAAGAGCCCAGCCCTGATGGGCCGAGACCTAACTGGCCCAAACCTGATGGGGCCAGACTTGTTGGACCATGAAACGAGCCTATTCGTCCGGAGACGGGGTGCATGTCGGGAGGCGAATAAAAGGGGTCGTCGACTCGGGAACTAGTTCGTGGCGATCCACCTACGGGATTTGCGTTCGCAAAGCCAGATAGACCATTGTTGGGATATGGACGAAAATCAGGCAGGGAACCTCCTAACCCGACGGGTGCCATGGACACCATGTTGTTCGATTTGGCCCAGTCCAACAGGCCGGCGCTACTGGATACCGAATGCGAAGTGACTGACGGTGCCATTGCGTCTGCAAAAGCGGGTTCCGGTGCAGATGGGGTACGCACTCGAGCAACCATGTCGCTACTCAAGAACTTGGTTCGCAGGCTATGAAGCAGCCGACTGTAAATGGCACCGCTATCTTCAAACCGTACCTCGACTTTGGTTGGATGCACGTTCACGTCAACCGTTTTGGGGTCTACATCCACATGCAGGAAGCAAACAGGCATGCGACCAACCATCAACAAGCCACGGTAGGCCTCGCCCAACGCATGCTGCAAGGATCGATCGCGAATGTAACGCCCATTCAAAAACAGATACTGCATCCGATTGTTGCCTCGGGACACGGACGGATCCGAAACATATCCTCGAATCGCAACTCGTTCGTCTTTTTGGTCGATGGCAATCAACGAATCCGCTACTTCGTCACCAAAGAACGCTCGAATCCTCTCAGACCATCGTTCCGTCGGTAGCAGATCGTGCAGAGTTCGATCGTTGTTCAAGAGAGTCATATGCACATGGGGGAACGCTAATGCAATCCTGGTAAAGGCTTCAACAACATGCCCCATTTCCGTCTGCGATGTCTTCATGAACTTACGGCGGACCGGCGTGTTGAAGAACAGATGCCTTACCTCGATCGTGGTGCCTACAGGGCCAGAGCAAGGACGAATGGGTTCTTTCTCGCCCCCTTTCACCAGTAGCTCAAATCCGCTGTCGTTTTCAGCAACTCGACTTCGCATGGTCAGATGACTGATCTCAGCAATAGAAGCCAAAGCTTCGCCGCGAAACCCGAGAGTTCTCACATCAAACAAATCGTCGCTCGATTGCAATTTACTGGTGGCATGCGGAGCCACCGCTAGCTCCA
Source organism: Planctomycetaceae bacterium (assembly GCA_027487485.1). Classification (GTDB taxonomy): domain Bacteria; phylum Planctomycetota; class Planctomycetia; order Pirellulales; family Pirellulaceae; genus JBKCUI01. The sequence continues at coordinate 97,593 of JAIYDN010000076.1, forward strand.
GTTGTTCGGACGAAATTCCACAACCGTTGTCACTGATCCGAATCAGCTCGATCCCACCCCCTTCGACCGCCAGTTCCACACGAGTCGCTCCGGCGTCAATGCTGTTTTCGAGCATCTCTTTCACGACACTGGCTGGGCGTTCGATCACTTCACCCGCAGCGATTTTGTTGACCAAACCGATCGGTAACTGACGAATAGTGGGCATGGTCCGGCCTGCTGCTGGAGGGTGACTTCTGAATTCCTTGTCTCTCGAATCTGTAGATTACCGTAACAGCCTCTTTTGGTGAAGCGATCAAGAGCAACAAGAGGCTATGCTAGCACTTTTAGTGCGGTTTGAACCTAAGCGGCCCGAAATCGCCTCGCTCGTTCAGGCGTTCAGAGATATAGTGGTAGTGCGCGGGTTGTTTTTGCAACCATGGAGTCGAGCTTCCGCACTTTTTAAAACTATTTCTTGCTTCCACCACCCGGGTTCTATTCACTATGTCGCGAGGGCGTATCGTACTTGCTATGAGCGGCGGCGTTGATTCCAGCGTTGCGGCTCATTTATTGGTACAGCAAAACTACGATGTGGTGGGGGTGTTTATGCGGCACGGCGAGAAGTCCTCCGCCGCATGTGAACTGGATTCCGGAAAACCCAATCCCTTGCTGCCGATCCTACAAGGCAGACTCGATCATAAACAAGGTTGTTGCAGTGCAAGCGATGCGGCGGACGCTCGTCGAGTTGCCGACAAGCTAGGCATCCCATTTTATGCATTGGATTTGGAAGAAGACTTTCGGCGCATTGTGGACTACTTTGTGGACGAGTACCATCAAGGGAGGACACCTAACCCATGCGTCCAGTGCAACAATTGGCTCAAGTTTGGTCGCTTGTTCGACTACGCGGATGCTGTCGGTGCGTCCCATGTTGCAACGGGCCATTACGCGCGGATGATCGAATCGGATGATCCGGAGAATCCATTTGAATTGCATCGCGGTCTGGATGATTCGAAGGACCAAGCCTATGTTCTTACTGGAATCCAGCGATCTCTATTGAGTCGCATGATGCTGCCGGTGGGAGGATTTCACAAATCGGAAATTCGTCAAATGGCAGCGGATATCGGACTTCGGGTTGCAGACAAAAAGGACAGTCAAGAAATTTGCTTCGTGACTTCCGGCAAGCACGCTCAGTTCATTCGAGAAAAGTCTCCGGTGTCTACTGCAGGCGACATCATCACAAGCGACGGAAAAGTGGTCGGGCAGCATGAAGGGATCGAGGGCTTCACGATCGGGCAACGCAAAGGGATTCGCGTGGCGATGGGATCTCCTTATTTTGTGACCGCGATCGATCCCAAAAGCAGACGAGTCACGATCGGTACTCATTCGGAACTTGGCCGAAACTGGCTTGTCGCGAAAGAAGCCAACTTCTTGGCTGATTTCCCGATGAATGAATCGGTCGAAGCAGAAGTCCAAATCCGTTACAACTCAAGTCCTCAATCGGCTAACGTGACACGTCTTTCAGAGGATGAATTTCGAGTGGACTTTCATGAGCCTTCCTTCGGAGTATCGCCGGGGCAACTTGCAGGAATCTTCCGAGGGTCGCGAGCCTTAGGCTGCGGATGGATCCAAACGACGGGCTGAGAGGTTTCAATTTGTTGACTTAAACTTACGATCGCGGTGCAAGACGTCTCGCGAAATTGCTCGGTTGATCAGCGACCGAACGCAAACCTTTTCTAGATTGGGAATCGTTGGAATTGCGCGTTTTTTGCGGCTGAACGTGGATCCAATGATCAGGGCGTTCAGTGCGATAGAATTGAAAGATGGTCGAGTAGGGTTGATCTTCGGGCAAATGCAAAAATCGTTGTAGAGTCCCCCATTTGCTTTCTACTATCACAGTCCCATCCGGCAGCACTGCTTGTACCAACGCCGTGTGCAGAATGCTCCCAGTTACATTCCGATAGATGACTAAATCTTGCGAACGAGGATCCGTCACGACCGAATACTGATGGTCTTGAAGAATACGCTCCACGTCGCTCCCCTTCAGTAGAAACTGGCCAGCCGTAAATACCCAACCATGGCAATTGGCCGTTTCATCAGGATCCGCTCGCAACACGCCCGCATGCTCAAACGGACGAATGTTGCTTTCAGAATTGATCACAAATTCATGAAACACTTCTTCCGTCAATTCGAGCCGATAAAGCGGGATGATTGTTCCATTGTCGGTGATACCTTCCGAATACTCATCCAACGCTACCTCACCCGGCATCTCGGAATTCAATCCCGTAAAGATGAGTGCTGCTGTTCGCACTTGCACTCGATGGTAAGACCAAGCAATCGCCGATGCACCTACCGTGATCAGAACCCAGGTGCGAAATGCTCGCCAGAACGGGTGCGATTCATAGCTAATGTCGATCGATTTCAAACTGAACAAGATTCCAATCGAGAAAAGCACCAGACAGCAAAGATTAATTGTTACTTTGGCCTGAGTGGATAGTAAATCCGTTGCTTGTGCCGTGTCCACTACAAGAAGGGCAGAGATTGCAACGAACAAAACACTGATCGTAGCCTCCTGCGACCTTTTGAACTGCTTTTGAGTCACCAATCGAACTACCCCCCAAGCGCACAACAGAGCGCTTGCCCCAAGGGCACTTATCAAAATGGGAACAAGGACGAAGCTATTCATTTCCCTCAGGCTTTATTGCGTGATTCAAGGGGCAACAACGCAGGTAATCCGCGTTACGACCTCGAACCCAAAAGCGCTCTCAAGGTTTCGCTTCACTCACAAGGTATTCGTCTACCGAGGGGCGGTAGAGGTGGGCAGTTCACCCATCAAAGCTTGGGTTAATGTTGCCATGGATTCGATGGCTGCAGATTCGGACTGAGCCGCCTGTTCCAGTAAACGGACGATGGCGGAACCGACGATCAGACCATCTGAAACAGGAGCCAGAAGCCGCACATGCTCAGGTTTAGAAACTCCGAAACCGATGCAAATCGGAAGTGGCGTTCGCTCACGCAACCAACTGACACGATCCACCAAGTCAGGAGGCAATTGAGTGCGTTCACCAGTAATGCCAGTAACGCTGACAAAATACAAAAATCCGCTCGACTGTTCCGCGATCTTGAGCGCTCGTTCACGCGGGGTAGTCGGTGTGACCAATTGAATCAAATTGAAGTTCTTCTGACGGCAAATGTTAGCAAGGCTGTCGCTTTCTTCGACCAGCAGATCCGGAACAATGGCACCGGAAAACCCGGCCGCCAATGCATCGTCGACATACCGCTCGGGTCCATGACGATGGATGATTGCGTAACTGACCATGGACACGAGCGGCATCTTAAGATTCGGACGCTCTTGTGCGACATGATAAAAGATGTCTTTTAACTTGATCTTCCCTGCAAGAGCTCTTGTGTACGATGCTTGGATGACCGGACCATCTGCGATTGGATCACTGTAAGGAATTCCAATCTCCGCCATAGAGCATCCCAGATCATCCAGCTTCTTCAGCACCTTGCGAGTGAACGTCATGTTCGGATCGCCAGCGGTGATGAAAGGCATGAAGGCCTTTTTGCCTTGCGATTTTAATTGCACAAATAGATCGTCAATAGCGGTCATCGATGGTTCCAGGAGAGATTCGAGTCAGAGTTGGAAACGTGGATATAGGACTTGAGAGTCGGACAAGGATCGTGTCGGTGTGTTACCACTCTTGGCCACGCAGCCGAGCCAATTCGGCGGCGTCTTTGTCCCCGCGACCCGACAGGCAAATAACAAGATGTTGATCCGGAGTCATCGTCTTGGCGGTTTCAGTAGCCTTCGCGACCGCATGACAGGTTTCCAAAGCGGTTAAGATGCCTTCGTTTTTAGCAAGAAAGTCAAAAGCGTTCAGTGCTTCGTCGTCGCGACAGGACGTATACTCGACTCGTTTCGCATCCTTCCAATAACTATGCTCTGGCCCGACGCCGGGGTAGTCCAAGCCCGCTGACATGGAATGCACGTCGCTCGTTTGTCCGTCTTCGTCTTGCATGACGTAGCTGTACGATCCATGCAAGACTCCGGGGGAGCCATAGCTCAACGGGGAAGCGTGGTCCCCCGCTTGCGAACTTCGACCGCCCGCTTCAACGCCGATTAGTCGAACGGAATGATCATCCACGAAAGGATAGAACATTCCCGCCGCGTTGCTGCCACCTCCGACGCAAGCCACAATGGCATCCGGTAAACGGCCGAGAGTGCTGAGGCATTGCTCGCGACATTCGCGTCCAATTACGCTTTGGAAATCCCGAACCATCATGGGGAACGGATGAGGGCCAATGACGGAGCCGATAATGTAGTGAGTGTGTTCGACGCTGGACATCCAATCTCGCATCGCCTCGTTGACCGCATCCCTCAGCGTTCGGGAGCCACTTTCGACGGGCCGAACTTCTGCACCCATCAATCGCATGCTGAAGACATTTGGCTTCTGGCGACGAACGTCTTCAGCCCCCATGTAGACGACGCAGGGCAGGCCAAAGTGAGCACAGGCGGTAGCCGATGCTACACCATGCTGGCCAGCGCCTGTTTCGGCAATGACTCGCGTCTTCTTCATGCGTAACGTCAGCAATGCTTGCCCGAGCGTATTGTTGATCTTGTGAGCACCCGTGTGATTCAGGTCCTCCCGCTTGAGCCAGATTTGAGCCCCGCCCAGTTGCTTACTGAGTCGTTTCGCATGGTAAAGCGGTGACGGTCGCCCGACAAAGCGATGCAGCAGCTCGTTGAGTTCCGCGTGGAAGTCAGGATCTTGCAGGGCCTTTTGGTATTCAACCACCAGTTCGTCCAGGGCTCGTGTCAGAGTCTCAGGGACATATCGACCGCCGAAATCACCAAACCGGCCGTTGGCGTCGGGGACTTGTTTGGTGGCGGGGGTGTCCGAAGGCTGAACAACGGTTTCAGGGGAGGGTGCAAGACTCATTCGGTCTCTACATCTTTCGCGAAGTGGGGGATAAGTTCTCTAGATCCAAGGCGGCATTGGTCAACGCGATCCTGCAGCCGGAGCCGAGAACCGCTACGACTATAATGAAAACAGGATTAGGCTGCAAACGACACCAAGCTCGCATGGGCCCGGCCCAGTAACTTTGCGACTTGGCGAATTTCTTCCTCCGTGTTGAATCTGCCAAGACCAAAACGCAAGCTGGCCCGGGACTGGTCTTCAGATAGTCCTAAGGCTAACAGTACATGGCTAGGATGAGGTTCTGCGGACGTGCATGCGCTGCCGCTGCTTACGGCCAAATCCGGCGTTTGTAGCATCAGGGATTGCCCGTCTACTTTTGGAAAACAGACGTTTAAATTGTTCGGAAGTAGGTTCGTCTCCAAGGCGGGACCGTTGCGTGATAACCCGAATATTTCTTGGTTCAATAACTCCCAAAGGAGATTTCGGAGCCGATTCAGCTCGCGACTTTCTTGGTGCATCCGGTCGAGGCACACGGCAAGAGCTTTCGCAAGACCAATGATTCCTGCGCTATTGAGTGTCCCGGACCTGAGATTCCCTTGCTGGCCTCCACCAAGAATCTGAGGGTAGAGTCGAACCGCGGAGGGAGATTGGCGAACAAAAAGTCCACCGATACCTTTCGGTCCGTAAAACTTATGAGCCGAGAAGCTGAGCAAATCGACCCCTAGTTCCTGCACGTCGACAGGGATTCGCCCAACCGCTTGACTGGCATCGGTGTGAAGCGGAACATCAAAACGCTTGCATAAACTGGAAATTTCTCCAATTGGTTGGATCGTGCCGATTTCATTATTGGCTAGCATCAGTGTGACCAATGCGGTATTCTCATTGACACATTCTGCCAAATGGTTCAAGTCAACTCCGCCAGCGAGCGGGTGTCCGTTAGGGAATACCGGCAACCGAACAATTTCGAAACCATGCCGTTCCAGCCGCATCAAGGGGTCAAGGGTCGCACGGTGTTCGGCCAAGGAGGTAACGATGCGTCGGCGATTTTGTTTGGGATGCAAAGCGACACCGAACAAAGCTAAGTTGTTGCTTTCGGTTGCACCGCTTGTGAAGAGGATTTCGTCTTCCTCGGCGTTGAGAAATTGGGCCGTTTCCCTAGACGCTTCCGCAACGAGCCGACCGGCTTCGCGTCCTGCTTCATGAGTTGTGCTACCCGGGTTGGCGTAATGGGAATCCATGAACGCCAACATGGCTCCGACAACCACTGGATCGACCCGAGTGGTTGCGTGATTGTCGAGATAAATCGTCACTCGTCAGGATCGCTCTTTTTCGAGCCCATATGATCTAAATCACGGCGGTTCAAGCCAGCTTGGTCCATTAAGGAAGACCGCTGCGTTAGGTCAATCTGATCATCATCCCCTGGCGGTGGCCCCATGGCGCCGAGATCCTCGGGGTTGTACCGTATTTCGTACTGGTGTTTAGCGATTGTAAGGATTACACCGGGGTCCAACCGCTTTCGGACCACTCGATAGCCGTTCACCTTGGTACCATTTCGGCTTTCCAAATCCTTGACAAACCAATATCCTTGCTCCAGCGATAAGCGGCAGTGTTGCCCCGACACATTGGAGAATCGCAAGACGATATCGCAGGTGTCTCGACGCCCGATGAGAATTCGCTCCTTCTTGAGGGGAATGTCTTCGCCGCCGCCTGTTGGGACGAGGAATCCGTAGTTTGCCATAACTGCACTCGATGGACCCTGGAAAGGGAATGGAGGAGAAAGAAGGAGAGGGAGTTGAGCGAACGCTTGACCCGAAGCCTACTTTCACTTTACGCCCTGAAAAATCCCGAGTCAACAATGTCGGCCTCAAACCGGTAATCACAGCACGAAAATCAAGCAGAAAGATCGGATCCATGCCGAAAGTAACTATTGTATTTGGGCTTCTCCTTTGTGGGCTATCCGCCATTGTTTTATTGCTCAAGGCCGAGTTTAAGCTTGGCACGTGGCTCATCCCAAGTGGCGTAGGCCTACCACTTATCGTGTTGGGCTTGCTTGCGGCACTTCAACCAGGCGCCCGAAAGCACTACATGCATGCTGCGGTCACCCTCGGTTTGTTAGGTGGATTGGTCGCGTTGTTTCAGGGAATCTCTCAATTAGTAAAGCTTGCCAGCGGAACCGAAGTTAATGCATTGGCTGCAGGTATGGTGTGGGCGATGACCATTCTTTGCTTTGCGTTTGTTGGCTTGTGTGTTCAATCGTTTATAGCAGCTCGGAAAGCGAGACAGCTGTCAGCATAAACAATTTCTGTGCCTGTCGCGGCAGGTTGGCGTACCGTTCCTTCATCTCACATTATTACAGAATCCATCATGTCAGAATGGCTCTCGATCAAGCAAGCTCGTCAATCCGAATCCATCGGACAAACCGTGGAAGTCCGTGGCTGGGTTCGAACTCGACGGGATAGCAAAGGTGGTTTCAGCTTCATCGAAGTCAACGACGGCAGCTGTTTCGGAAATTTGCAGATTGTCGCCGACGGTAGCTTGCCAAACTACCAGACGGAGATCGTCACTCTGTCGGTAGGTAGCAGCGTCGTCATTACGGGCGAAATCAAGGCCAGCGTCGGACAGGGGCAAGCGACCGAGATGGCGGCTTCGGTGGTGCGCGTTACCGGAATTGCCAGTGCCACCGATTACCCGCTGCAGAAAAAGCAACACACGTTCGAAAAGCTTCGCGAGTGGGCTCACCTGCGCCCTCGCACCAATACCTTTGGCGCGGTTGCCCGAGTCCGCAACCGGCTTAGTTATGCAACTCATCAGTTCTTCCAGAACGATGGCTTCCTTTATGTCCACACGCCCATCATCACCGCCAGCGATTGCGAAGGCGCCGGTCAGATGTTTCGGGTCACCACATTGCCAATCGATCGATTGCCGATGTCCAACGGCAAGGTGGATATGAGCCAGGACTTTTTCGGCAAAGCGTCTTACTTAACGGTAAGTGGACAATTGGAAGGAGAGACCTATGCGACGGCACTGGGCAAGATCTACACCTTTGGGCCAACCTTCCGAGCTGAAAACTCCAACACATCTAGGCACTTGTCGGAGTTCTGGATGATTGAGCCGGAAATGGCCTTCTACGAGATCGCGGACAACATGACGCTCGCCGAGCGTTATTTGAAGTACATGATTCAAGACGTCTTGTCGCATTGTGCCGAGGACATGGACTTCTTTGAAAAACGAATTCAGCCAGGTGTTACTGCTGCGTTGCAATTGGTCCTGGACAAGCCTTTCACTCGTATGACCTATACCGAAGCCGTCGAGATCCTAATGGGTTGTGGGGAGAAGTTTGAATATCCCGTTGAATGGGGAATTGATCTTCAAGCGGAGCACGAGCGGTTCATCACCGAGAAGCATGTGCAAGGTCCTGTCATCTTGTACAACTACCCAAAGCAGATTAAGTCGTTCTACATGCGACTCAACGATGATGGTAAAACGGTCGCTGCTATGGACGTACTTGTTCCAGGCGTCGGGGAAATCATCGGTGGAAGCCAACGCGAAGAGCGTTTGGATGTGCTTACCGAACGCATGGTGGAATCAGGGCTCAAGACCGAAGACTATTGGTGGTACCTGGATTTGCGACGCTTCGGTACCGTGCCTCATGCGGGCTTTGGATTGGGGCTGGAGCGAATGGTTCAGTACACCACCGGGATGGCGAATATTCGCGACGTGATTCCATTCCCTCGTTCACCTGGTAATTGCGATTTCTAAGTCGGGCAGTGTCTTTCCATTTGCATTTTCTTTATCGTTTTGAATCGAGTGGCTGAATGTCCTCATTGTTTGCTCGTGCGAGCGGTTTGCTGCTTCATCTGACATCACTTCCTGCACGTTCCATTGCGGCTGGCGTTGATTCGCTGCCTGGGACGGATGGGGCATGGAGCCTGGGTGATATCGGGTCGGGCGATCTAGGTCCTTCGGCGTACGAGTTTGTTCGGTTCCTAAGGGCTTCAGGACAACGTTGGTGGCAGATTCTACCAACCAGCCCAACAGGATATGGCTTTTCGCCATACCAGTCTCCTTCCTCGTTCGCCGGTAACCCCTTGCTGATTAGCCCGGCGCTATTGGTTCGAGACGGACTGCTGCGGATTGAAGACTGGCAGGATGCTTCGAAAGCATTTGAAACCGCAAATCAGGCCAATCCCGCGATCGCTCATTTTGAAGCTTCCTCGAGTGTTCGCATGGAGCTTTTACGAGTTGCGTATCGACGCTTCTTGAACCATCAGCCCGAACTGCGTTCTAAGCTGGATTCATTCCAGCATGAACAGGCAAGTTGGTTGAACGACCATTGCATGTTCGTGGCCTGCAAGAATGCCCATGAAGATCGGTCTTGGAACGAATGGGACGAGGGCTTAGTGCGACGTGATCCCAATGTATTAAACGCATGGAATGAGAAGCTACGTGTTGCGTGCGACTTCGAAGTTTTCATTCAGTATCTTTTTGATAAGCAATGGCAGGAGCTGCGAAGTTATGCAGCCGAGAATGGCGTCGGGATTATTGGTGACATTCCCATCTTTGTTGCCATGGACAGTGCCGACGTTTGGGCCATGCAGCATCTATTTGAGCTTGATGACCGCGGCGCTCCCACGGTGGTGGCTGGCGTTCCTCCCGACTATTTTGCCGCATTGGGGCAGCGTTGGGGAAATCCACTCTATCGGTGGGAAGCGCACAAGAACTCGGGATACGATTGGTGGATGCGGCGATTCAAACGTATGATGCAGTTGTGCGAACTGGTTCGCATCGATCACTTCCGAGGATTCGAGGCATACTGGGAAATACCCGCTCATTTGCCCGATGCACGAGTTGGACAATGGCGTCCTGGACCTCGAGACGATCTTTTTCATGCTCTGAAACAGTCGATGGGGGAAGAGCTGCCTGTAATCGCCGAGGACCTTGGATTCATTACCAACGAAGTGCGAGAGCTTCGAGATCGATTCCGATTTCCAGGAATGAAAATCATCTTGTTCGGTTTTGGAGGCTGCGATAGCAAATCGCTCGACCTGCCGCATAACTATCCCGTCCATTGCCTTGCGTATACAGGAACTCACGATAACGACACCGTGGTAGGTTGGTTTCACAGCAAGGCCGGCGATGGCAATACTAGGTCCGAGGAAGAAATTTCAGCAGAGCGATCTTTCGCGTTGAAGTACCTGAACTGCAAAGCGGAAGATATCCACAAAGGTATGATGCGAAGTGTATGGAGTTCGGTAGCGGCCGTAACAATTGCCCCCGTCCAAGATCTTTTGGGTTTATCGAATGCTGCTCGCATGAACATGCCAGGAACTGTCGCTGGAAACTGGACGTGGCGATGCGAGCCTGGAATGCTTAACAACCATGTGGCCGCGGAGCTGTTGGAAATAACCCAACTGTACGGTCGCGAAGTGCAAAGCAATCGAACGTAGAATACGGCTCGCCATCATCCTGCAAAGAAGTTTCCTAACGAAGGCGATCGCTAGGTTAGCGTTCCGCCGTCGCTGATTTGGTATTCCGGTTCCTCCTCTTGGACACAGGTTGCTGTGAACTCAATACCGTCATAAATTTCTCGCAACGCAAGCTCGAAGCCGAGCAACGGTAGTGGAATTGTCCCATCCACCCCTTCAACAACCTGTCGCAGGAAACCACCGTCGCTGCGTCGCATGACGATTGCAGCGGGTTGATGCTGCTCTAAGACGGTATAGCACTGCAAGGAAGGGATTTGAAGATACGCGTTCATCTTTTCATCCAGGTCATAGCTTCGTGTCGACGGCGAAAGCACCTCGATGATCAACACTGGCGAATCTTGATAGACCGAGGTTGGCGGATTGGAATCGCAAACAACTTGGAGGTCAGGGTAATAAAACCGAGCACTGGCACCTATGCGAAGACGCAATTTTGTATCTGAATTAAATGGTTGGCATTTTTGGCCACTGAGTGCTCGCATTAGCCAATAGCCGCAATTCATAGCGATGCGATTGTGCCGCAAGGTCGCTCCCGTCATCGCTCGTACCAAACCATCCACATACTCGTTTTTCCCGAGCGCCATTTCTTCGGCGGCAAGGTATTCATTGACCGTCACGAACTCCGGAACTTCCGCACTGCTCATGGAATCACCTCAACAATCTGGAAGGATACGTTCCCAGGACACTCCATCAAGATATAGTTAGCCTCCACTCTTGAAAACGCTTTTGGCAATGTTTTTTCTCGGTTATGGAACTGTCCGAGAAGATTTACTTGCAGTATTGCCTGCATTGTTCAAAAGCATTCACGGAAATTGGACAACAATGATGAGCTGAATATTGGTTGCAAGAAAAGATGGAGCACTTTTTTTAGGTTCGCCTGAGAGCGTCAACGATCGGAACCGTTGCCGCCTGAATCGCGGGCGCGGTCCCGGCGACGATTCCAACAACGAGAGATACTATTAATCCATACCCAGCTAATGCCAGTGAGGGGCGAAATGCGATTGTAGCCCCCTCGGCTCCTATTGCGAATCCGCCCAATGACAATGCCGCAAGTGCCATCGCTGTGCCAACCGCACCTCCGATCAGACAAAGGGTTGTGCTTTCGGCCAACACCAATCGCATGGCTCGCATGGGGCGCACTCCGATTACTTGCAAAACCGCATACTCCTTGATTCGATCTTCTACGCTCATGACGGTCGTTGTCGCGACCAAAGAAAGAACCAAGCCGACACAAGCAAATCCCAACCAATGAGCGAATCCAATCAGATCGACGAGATCGGATAAAGTACTTGCTTGAAAGGCTCCTTTGCGGCGAGTCTTGGTAGCCACCGCTCCGGCACGCAAGGCTGCATCAATTTCAGTAGCAACTCTGTCTGGATCTGCATCGGCGGTTAACAGGACTTCGTGCTGTGTTACCAAGCCAGCGGCATCGAGACCGCGAGTGAACTGAAGAAAGGCAAGGCTCGTGTAGATCAAGTTTTCTTCAGAAGGAACCTTGGATTTGAAAACGCCGGCAATTTTTACAGAAATTTCGCCAATCGTGAACTGATCACCGATCTTGAGCCCTCGACGGTTGGCAATGTTTCGGCCGACGATTGCAGCGTCCCGTTGCGAAGCGAATTGTTGCCAACTGCCACTAGTAAGCTCGATGGGACGAGACTTTTGAATTTGAGCGGGGGAGGCACCGTTGAAGACGACAATATCCAAACTCGCGCGGCAGTTGTTCGTCCAGACTTGGATCGGCATCACGTCCCGAACTCCTGGAATATCCTTGATCTTGTGTGAGTAGTCTTCCGGCAGACGGCTGGTCGTAGGACAAAAACGGTTCTCTTGGAAAACAATGAGAGTGCGATCCGCATCGTTTCCGGTTGTCAATCGGTTCAGACCTTCCTGGACCGAGCCAACCAGGCAGAAGACAAACATCGCAACAGCAGCACCCGTTACTGTAAGTAGAGTTCGAGTGCGGTGGCGCCACACGGTTTTTAGGACGTAGCCAATCATGAACGAATTGCCTCCAAGAACTTGCCTCGATCAAGCATCAACTGGCGTGAGGCAATGCTTGCCACGTTGCTGTCGTGCGTGACCATCAACATCGTGATATTAAGTTCCTTGTTCAATCGCTGCAGCAAGACTTGTACTTGCTCGCTGGTTTCAGCATCGAGGCTTCCCGTTGGCTCATCCGCAACGACCACTTTGGGGTGGGCCACGATGGCTCGCGCGATACCCACTCGTTGTTCTTGCCCCCCGGACAATTGACGAGGGTAGTGATCAGCTCGGTTGCTCAAACCAACCGCCTCCAAGGCAAGTTCAACACGTTGCCGTCGCTGTGCTGCAGAAAGCTTCAGCAACAATGTTGGCAGTTCGACGTTCTCATAAGCGGTCAGCACTGGAATCAGGTTGTGGGTTTGAAAAATATAGCCAAGATTTGCCGCTCGCCAATCTGCCAATTTGCTACGAGAGAGCTTGTTCACTTCGGTACCATCGACGGTGATTGTTCCTGAGTCTGGACGGTCAATGCCGCTCACTAGATTCAGCAAGGTGCTCTTTCCCGTGCCACTAGGTCCCATCAACGATACGAACTCTCCAGCATGGATATCCAAGTCAATATTGTCGAGCGGTGTGATTGTCTCATCACCTTTGCGGAAGCTCTTGAACACACCACGCAGTTCTACAAGGGCCATTTAATTCACTCCCAGTGTTTGATCATCGCCGATTACATGAACCAGGCTTCCTTGCTTCAATCCTTGTACACCATCAACGATTATCTTATCAGTCGCAACCAACCCCGACTTGATTTCCAATAGCCCCCCCGAGGTCTTGCTCCCGACTTCGACGGTTCGTCTTTGAGCTACATCGTTGGTATCCACGATCCAAACAAAAGCCCCGGAATCGCTGATTTGGACAAGCTGGCTCGGCACAAACATGCGTTCTGCTAGATTGGCATCGGGCGATCGGTTCTCGTCGAAGGGAGCAAGAAAGGTTGCGGTGACCAGCATTTCAGGCCCGACGGTGGATGGCGGATCGATCAGTTCAACCTTCACTTCCAAGGTGTTCTTTTGTACGTTGGCTGAACTTGTCATTTGAAGAACACGGCCATGGATGACCCCTTTGGTCGATGCCGTTTCGATTTGAACGGACTGGCCATGTGTCACCAAGGGGATATCTTCTAGTCGAACGTCGGCTCGTACTTGTAACCGATTGGGATCGTACATGTCGATGACCGTACTGGAGCTTTGGCCAGCGGATGATTCCATTCCCATCACACGAGTGCCTGGAGACGCAACCAGACGTAGCACACGACCATCCATGGGGGCACGAACTACATTCCGTTCGAGCGCCAATTCGGCTTGGCGAACCTGCAGTTTTGCTTCTTCACGCATTGCTAATGCCGATTGCAGCTTGGCTTGAGCCTCTTCGACTTGTCTTGTCTCTTCCACCAGGAGCTTCATTTGACTCTCGATCGCTTTCACTTTATCGGTCAACGCGGCGACCTCGCGTTTCAAGTTGGGTTCACGGCTGCGCAGTTCTTGCAGGTCAGCATGAGCGCTGGCATACTCGCTTTCAGCTTGAGCGGTAACTCTTGCTGAGATTGCAGCACCGGCTGAGCGTTTTCCTTCCATGCTATTGCGCGCGTACTCCAGTCGCGCTTCGGATGCGGTAATCAGATAAGGCAGTTTAGCGAGCTCCGTATTAGCCTTGGCTAAGGTGCTTTGCGCATCGGCGAGTTGGACTTGTAGATGTACCGGGTTTTCGACACGGATCGTTGCCGCGTTCAGCTCTGCTTTTGTACGGTTGATCTCCCCCTCGCGGATTGCGAGTGAGTTCTTTGCCTGTTCAACAAGGAGCTCGGCGTCGATGGAAATCAACCTCGCGATCGCTTCCCCTTTTTGTATCGGCTGTCCCTCAACGACCAGCAGTTCTTCAATCACACCCGGTGCCAGTGCTGCCACACTGATCGCAGTTGGTCTTGGTTCGATCCATCCTGGCGACTGAAACAGAGTGGTTCCGGCCTGTTGTAGCTCCGCTCGCTGCATCATGACCGGAACAACCGTCACGGAAGTTGACGGCCACCACTGTCGCCCTGCCGCCACGACGAAGAGAGCAACAAAACCGAGCAGGATACCGATTGGTAAAACATACCGAGTCAACCAACGCTTGCGGTGTGGCGTCTTCGCGATTGGATCGCCGTTCGGCGCGCGATGAATTGCCAACTGACTGAGGTCTATCGGTGGCTGGTTTGGATTTGTTGCTTGGTCGGGATAAGTTGGGTGGCTTTTCATGACTATTCGCCCGGCCGCACATAGACTTGGTTGGCTGCTACCGTCAGATTGCCCTGGTCGTCGCGTTTGGCTTTCCCCTGGACCACCACGGTTGAAAGTTCCTTAACGTTTAGCAGTTCTTTCACGTTACCCGCTACCAGTTTTCCGGCTTCGTCAACGACCTTGATCGTGGCGATATTCTGCTTGACCGCATCGGTTTGGCAGCAGTAGTCCCAAGGAGTCGGACATCCTTCCTCGTCCGCGCAGTAGGGTACTTTAGGGTCCACAATGGTGAATGCAGCGAGACCATCCACGAACGGCTTGCTTGAACCACCTATCAAGCCAACCAACGTGACCTCTTGTCCGTCTGCGATTACTTCACGAGCTTCCCCAACAGGTATTGCACCCTTTGGCTCGACAGTGGAAACATATTTCGAATTCGTTTGCATTCCGACGTCGTTGTTCGTCTTAGCGACATTCGTCGGTCCGCAACCCATGGTAAGCAAAAGTGCACTCAACAATCCTAAACGGAAAAACAATTTCATTGTAAATTACTCCCAGATAAATCAGACAGCCTTTAGACTTGTTGCGACTTCGGCTCGCAACGCTTTGAACGCCGGGGGTAACGCACCCAAGACGCCTAACAATAATCCCACGCCGCAACCGATCAGGATTGCAACGCTGTCGATGCGCAATGTGAACGCACCCATGGTGAACCGTATCGCCATACCGTTGAGCAGCGTCAGTGCGATCACTCCCGATAGCAGTGAACCGGCAGCCGCCAACAAAACGCCCTCTTGGACCAAACTGATCAAGATAGCGCGGCGGCGGTAGCCGATAGCTTGTAGCATCGCAATTTCTCGAATCCTGCCAGCAACGGCACCGTACATCATGTTCAGTCCCGCAAAAATTCCTGCACCCGATACCAAGACGACGACAAACCAGGCGAGCATTCGCACTGGCTTATAGTGTTGCTGGAGCATCGCGTAGTACTCCGTTTCGCGAATCGACCGTAGCTCGAGATCGGTGCGTTCCTTGCAAAACAACTCAACCTCCGCTGCAGAACCGGTTGGCGATAGTAGCATTGCAACCAAACTGATATCTTGTCTTTTTGTGGTGGTTTGAAAGTCAGAAAGCTTGCACCAAATCTCCGATTCGTAGGCGGCGCCGCCTGCAGTAAACCGCCCACTGATGCGCCATTGTTTTCCTTCAAAATCGATGCTGTTACCAATCGCCATGGCATCCGTGGAACTTCCTAGTTTTGCTGCGACTAACCGACCAATGATAACCTCGCCATCGCCAGGCCAATTACCCTCGACCAACTTGACGGATCGACGTACGAGCGGTGCTGTCAAGCTCACGCCACGCACGAGTCCCAACCCACCTTCACCAGCCCCGGTTTTTACTCGAGTTCCTAAGAACAACTCTGGCGAAACATGCAATACGCCATATCGCTTCACCGCCGAATCCAAGCTTGCAGCCAATACCGAAGGGGAGCTCGGGGCAATCGACGAGTTCTCAATGTTCTCCTCCGAATTGACGGAGTAAACCAACACGACGTTCTCATCGCCGCTAACGGCAAGCGATTGTTCAAGCCCACGAATGAAGCCCACTACGACGAAAACCAACATGACCACCGTTGCCAATGCAACAAGCGTCAATGCCGTACGCACAGGCCGTCTAGCGAGGTTGCGAACACCGTATTCCCAGGGGAGAAGCATCGTGTGATTGATAACAGAGCAAACAAAATAGACTCATTGGGGCGCAGGCAAGTCAAGTCAAAACCAGCGACCATAGCCAAGCTCAAGCTAGCTTGGATTGATGAAGAATCGAAAACGGGAAGCAATTGATGCGGATAGGGCCGCTCGCACCCGTTTACGAATTGGCTGATTCGATCAAATCAGCCAAGATTGGTGCGCAATGCACCGAATGCGACCGTATAGAAGATGCTCGTTAGGTGCGAGCAGATGGTTCAAATTGAGATCAGAATCGTAGTGAGCTAAGGCAACTTCTAGATAGGTTGGTAGCTCCCAACTGACTAAAAGGTGCACATCCGATAGATCTACACGCGGATCGCTGATCGCGCCTTCGCAAATACAATCTTGGCAGCAGCAGTCTTCCCCACATGGTTCCGGCGTTTCTGAACTCGGATTGCATTCGTCCAGCGTGCAACAGCAGCAAGCCGTAGAAGCCCGTTCCGTTTCCATCCCTGCGGTTGTCTCATACGAAAGGCAACGAACTGGGCAAACCAGCAAGTTGACGATCAGTAGCAGGGTAAGAATGGGTGATTGCATCAGTTCATTGTAGGTAAAGCCATATATCGCCGCCAGTCCAAGCTTCCTCGAAACGAATCGTTGCCCACTGACCGTTTGATCTTCAGCGATCGACAGGTGTCGTTGTTTGTACCGGTTACGCGTCAAAAGGGTGTCAGCTTTTGAATTGTCTCAAATCGCAGGCTTGTATAGACAGCACTTCTTGGATTTTTTTCCGCTACCGCAGGGGCACTGATCGTTGCGTGAGGTTCGGGGTTCGTTCCGAATCATTTTGACAATTGGGGTTTGGGGCTCTGCCGCATCCACTCGAGCAACGGGATTGTTACTCCAACGCTTCTTGCTAACTAAAGCCTGATCAAACATAACCCCTTCTCCGATGATTTCGGTGAGTTCGCTATAGCATAGAAGGCTATCCTTCAGCCTAGAATTGGCGAAATACGCTTCGGTTCGCTCTTGATAGCGATCCGTCAGATCGCGGTTAGCGCCCAATGCTGCCTACATTTCTATTTCGGATATCGAATGTCGAATAGCGAAGTGGTTTGGGATTCCTTCTGACCTCGATATTCCTTGTTCGAAATTCGATATTGATTTCAGTGCAGAAATAATGACGAAGTCGATATCAGGGAAAAGCCTTTGCCTCTCACGAATCACCAGGCCTAGTGACCGCTCTTTTTCGCGGGTGCTTTCTTGTCAGCTCCGTGACCAGCTTTGGCTGCTGGCTTTTTGGCGGCGGCTCCATGCCCGCTCGGTTTCTTGGCAGCCGATCCGTGCGATTTTTCGCTTGCTCCATGAGCTGGCTTCGCGTGTGATTTGGAGGCTGCAGCTTTGGGTTTAGCAGCTGCGGAATGCGAATCGTCTGCCGCTGCATGACTTCCTTTGCTGTCTTCCGCATGCGCGTCATCGGCATGAGCATCGTCACCATGACCTTCTTCACCATGCGATTCATCGCCTGTTTCTTCTTCTGGAATCATTTCTTCGTCTTCCTCAGTTGCAGGCTGGGCGCGAAGTGATGCCACCATTTTTCGTCGGTGATTGGCGGGTCCTTTCGACACAAATTCCAAACTTACCGCGTCTGTCGATTGACGTAATTCGGTGACCACCAAGTCTTCAATCGATGAGTTTCCGATGGTCTGGATCATGACTTCCATCAAGTTGGACTTGAGATCGGCAAGATACGGGTCAACAAGAAGCTTACTGTCCAGCTGCCGAAGGTACTCTTCCAACGCTTGTCGAATTTGTGCTTGATTCAATTCAATTAGCTGTCGACTTTTCATGCGGTGATTAATCGGGACGATCGCATAAAGCCGCATTTGCAATGGTGACTTCTGTTCCAATTGGTACGCGAGGTACGAACCCAAATCCACTTCGCACGATGCATCTATTTTGGCCAAAGATGCTTGATGACGGATAATGCCCACGATGCTTGCGTGCAGGCCAATCAAGACCAGTACGAGTAGGCCTATCCAATATTTTCGAATGGTTTCAAGCATGAGAATTCGACGCAGTGGAACATTGTTTTCTTGTCTTCAGGTACAATTCCTTTAGACTTGACAGCAAGATACAAATCTTGCCGCGAAACCCTAGTTCACAATTCGCGCTCGTCCGATTCCACCGAATAGATTTTCCAGGATCCACCTATGTCAACGCTTCTGTTTGAGCAACCTTGGATCATTGGAGTGCTTGGTGCGATTGTAACGGGCGGGACCCTGTTTGGCTGGCTGCAATCGGGGAACGCAATCGCATTGCGATCGGCTGCGGGTTTCCTGGTTGCGACGGTTTTGCTGGTCTTGATGAATGTCTGGGTTGTAACAGAGCAAGAGAACCTCCGCAGCTGGATCAGTGAAACAGCCTTGGAGCTCGAACAAAATCAGGTCGACAAGGTGCTGAAAAGAATTCACCCGGAGGCTTCTGAACGGGTTGCAAGCCGAGCGAGAATGCTCAAGAACATCAAGTTTTCTTCGGTGCGAATTACGAAGATCCATGGCATCGATCTCAAATCGACTCGTTCTTCAAGCCGAGCGATCATTCATATGAATGTATTCGCAGAAGGTGAAATGAATCACGCGGCAGGGAAAGTACCGCGCTGGATTGGCCTTACGCTAGAGAAAACAGATGGGATCTGGATGATCGCAGACGTGGAAGAGAAGGATCCAATGCACGAATTCATGGATCGTGACTAGGACACTTGGTTGTGTCCTCTGATCTACTTCTTCCCTTTGGCTTACTTAGCAGTCTTTGCAGCCAAATACTCGACAGGGATCGGAATTCCCTTGAGCGTTCCTTCGACAACGATGTTTTGGCCTACGACGCCCTGAAATCGACAGACGATCAATCTAGGTTTTCGGACCTTAAGCAGTTCACACATGACGATCAAACGGTCGCCAGGAACCACGGGATCGCGGAAGCGGACATCTTCAAGTCCGCCAAATCCAACCATGGAATCGCCCAACAATCCATATTTGTGGGAGCAATAGCAGCAAACCTGGGCAACTGCCTCCAACATGACAACGCCTGGCATCAAGGGCATACCAGGCATGTGCCCGCGAACCCAAAATTCCTGGTCAGTGACATCCTTATAGCCGACGCAAGCAACTCGAACAGGATCTTCGTAAACGATCGCTGTGAGCTGCTCCATCTCAAACCGCTGAGGATTGTATTTACGAATCTGCTCGATGTCGGCAACGATGTTGCTAAAATCTAGCGTGCTCGGATCAACAATGAAATCTTTAGCAACCACGGACTAGGTTCGCACCTTACGACGCTTGGATTTGCGTGCTTTGCTATTCGCCGCTCGTTGCCCGTGATTAGCCTTTTTCAGTTTTCGGTGTGGTTTTGTCATAATTGAGGAAGAATTCGAGGAAATAGGGGTCATCCTGACGCCTACGTAGCGTTTGGGCCGGATAGGATAACAGTATTAGCAGTTTGTGAAAAGCCGTTTTTGGCTTGCCGCAAAGACCTTGTCAAGCGTATTATAGTACCTAACAAGTCGATCCAGTTAAAACGTCGTGGAGTTCGGTTCGGGCTCGAGGACGTAAACCCTTTCATATCATGGTTTTGAGGTTTGCAATGGCGGTAAACGTAACAGAAGAAGCAGCGTTGGAGCTCAAGCGTGCACACGAAGAAAGTAACTTGACAGAAGATACGTTTGTTCGCGTGGGTGTTGTGGCCGGCGGCTGCTCGGGATTTGAATATTCCTTGAGTTTTGACGATAAATTCGATGAAAACAAAGACAGTCGCTATGACCAACACGGCGTTGCTGTAGTAGTCGACAAAAAGAGTGCATTGCTGTTGGATGGCGCAGTCATTGGATGGCACAAGAGCTTGGAGCGACAAGGCTTTACGTTTGAAAATCCAAACGCGACCAAATCCTGCGGTTGTGGCAAGTCTTTCCAGTAATTCGGCTGTGTCTCGCTTTAGCGAGAGGAAATCCGAGTCAAATTCTGAGCCTGGGAAATCCCGGGCTCTTTTTGTATTTGGTTCGAGAGTTGATTCATGGTCGCGCGAGAGTCCCCAAACCACAGGCCGCGTTGAAGATTCCCTTGTTACCGTGCTCGCCAGAGTGTGTCAGGGCGTTTAGAATGCCAACGTTGGCCGGACAGGGCGCGGCGACCAGGTCCATATTCTATTAGTTTCTCGCACATTGAGTTTCATTTTGCATTCCAAGATTGTTTTGCTTCCGGGGGATGGCATTGGCCCAGAAGTGGTAGGCCAAGCGGTACGGGTTCTTGAGGCGATTGCGACTCAGTTCAAGCATGTGTTTGAATTCTCGAGTCATTTGATCGGCGGGATAGCGATTGATCAAACAGCGGATGCATTACCGGAGTCAACGACAGCGGCTTGCAAAGGCGCGGATGCGATCTTGCTGGGTGCGGTTGGCGGGCCCAAGTGGGACGACCCCAACGCGAAGACTCGACCAGAGGCAGGCTTGTTAAAGATTCGTAAGGAGCTGGGGTTGTTCGCTAATTTGCGGCCCATTGTAACTTTTGACGAGTTGCTGGATTCCTCCCCGTTGAAGCGTCATATCATCGAAGGGACCGATATTCTTTTCTTTCGTGAACTAACCGGCGGTTTGTATTTTGGCCCCTACGGATTGGAAGAGCTGCCGGATGGGCAGCAACGCGCGTTCAGCACGGCGGTTTATACAACATCCGAAGTGGAGCGGATTGTTAGGATGGCGGCTGCAGCGGCCGTGAAACGTAGAGGCAAGTTGACGATGGTGGATAAAGCCAATGTTCTCGAAGCTTCCAGGCTTTGGAGACGCGTGTCAGCAAGGATTATGAAGGAAGAGTTTCCTACGGTGGAATATGACGTGGTGCTAGTCGATTCGATGGCCATGCACTTGCTAAGTCGGCCGACCAGCTTCGACGTTGTGGTGACCAGCAACATGTTCGGCGATATTTTGACGGACGAAGCATCCATGCTGCCCGGTTCGCTGGGAATGTTGCCAAGTGCATCGCTGGGCTCATCCGGTCCTGGACTTTACGAGCCAATCCATGGCTCCGCTCCTGATATTGCCGGCAAGGGTATCGCGAATCCGCTAGCAACCATTTTGGCTTCTGCCATGTTGCTCAGGCATTCCCTGGGCTTGGAAAAAGAGGCAGCGGCTATTGAGTCAGCCGTCAAAAAGGTGCTTGCAGCAGGGCATCGAACAGCGGATCTTGTTCCTCGCGGAGCCGAATCGTTGGGCACGATTGCGATCACGGATTTGGTTCTCAAAGCGCTTGCGGCTTAAACCATGATCTGTCCTTTTTGTTCTTTGCTATGTGACGAGGAGAGCTTTCAAAGTGTTCCGTGTGGCATTCGAGCGAATGCCTTGAATGCCATCGAGCGAGTTCAAAAAGCCAGGCCGGCCGCTAGCGAGACGTCTTCGAAGGACCACCTTGAAGCTGCGACCAAGCTGCTTCAATCGGCCGAGCATATTCTGATTACGGGTCGCATCGCGAGTGTACAGACCGCCCGTTCTGCAATTGGCTTAGCGAGGCGACTGAATGCCACCGTGGATTGTGCGGAAGGTGGGCACGCGTTCAAGAACATTCTTCCCATTCAGCGAAACGGAATGCATTCCGTTTCCCTTGGCGAGGCACGCGATCATGCAGACCTGTTCATCGTGGTTGGCGATGATTCCGTGCTTTCGGGATACCCTCGTCTGCCGCAGATGCTTCGTTCAAGCGATTTATCGCACAGTGTCAAGAAAACAGTACTTCTCCTTGGCGATTTTAGTGAATCCAGACAACAGCGATGGCAGCAAGCTGGAATGGACACATGGTTCATCCCTTGCAAACTGGAAAACATTCCAGCGGCGTTGATGCAATGGTCGAAGGCAGAAAAGCCAATGGGTTCGGATCTTATGAGCCGTCTTGCACAGTCGCGTTACACGGCGGTCTTATGGGTGGCTAGCAGCCTGCGAATGCCGAATGCTGACTTGTGGATTGAGCGATTGATGCAGTGGATCGCAGGCCAGAACGAAACAACACGTTGCGCCGGACTGGTATTGAGCTCGTTGGAGGGTTCTTTCCAGCAAGCGTGCACTTGGTTGACAGGTTTCCCTGGCCGAATTCAATTCCAACAAGGGGAGGCCATTTATGATCCAAGCGTGAACGTCTACTCCAAATGGATTGAATCCGCTGGGGCTCGGTCCGGAAACTCTGCCATCGTGTTAATCGACGAGACGTTGTCCGAGCACCCTTTTCTAGAAAGCAAGGAAGCGGCGGGGGTGGCGATTCCATGCGTCGAGATATCCGCAACATCCAGCGCATTCCCTTGTGCGATTGCGGGGGCCGAAGTCGCAGCCGACATGTTTCGCGCCGATCAAGCGATTGTCGCTCGGGTTGATCCTCAGGTGGTCGCCAAGCCGTCTAGTTTTCAACGACCTTCCGCAGCGGATTGGCTGGAGAGGTTATGCCGATGACGATTCGTTTGGAGAATGCGTATTGCGTTGATGGCGTTGGGAAGTCCGAGATTCGCGATGTGGTGCTCGAGGGCACTACCATTGCTTCGAATGGTGGTGGTTTGGCTTCCGGCAAGAATTCAAATAGCGAGGTTCGCTACGATCTTTCGGGTTGTATGTTGGTATCGGGCGGCATTGATTTGCATACTCATATTGGAGGTGGCAAAGTCAATGTGGCGAGGTTGCTGCTTCCAGAGTTGGTGCAGAATTCCCGTTCGCGCACGCAACTGGTTGACGAACGTCACCAAGCCATTGCGCCCCTGAGTTCGCCGGTGCCGGGAACTTTGGAAACCGGTCGACGTTATTTGCAAATGGGTTATACGGCCTGCTTCGAGCCTGCTGTTCTACCAGCCAATGCAAGGCATGCTCATGCGGAGATGGCAGACACCCCGTGGCTCGATACGGGTGGATATTTGCTGATGGGCAATGATCGGTTGCTATTGGATTGGATACGCAGTGGCGTGCCGCAACAGCAAATCAATGATTACGTCGCTTGGATGATTCGTGCGCATCAGTGTTGTGCGGTAAAGGTTGTCAACGCAGGAGGGATCGACGCGTTCAAGTTCAATCAGCGCAGTCTTGATGTGGATGATTTGCATGTCCACTTTCAGATCACCCCACGTCAGATTCTCAAGTCATTAGCGATCGCGGTGGAGGAGATCGGGCTAACGCATCCGCTGCATGTGCATTGCAGCAATCTTGGGGTTGCCGGAAACATCGCATCGACGTTAGCGACCATTGACGCAGTGGAAGGGCGAAGATTGCATTTGACTCATGCGCAGTTCCACTGCTACGGCAAAGATGGTCCGCATGGCTACAGTTCAGCGGCAACCGTACTAGCAGACCGAGTGAACTCGAGTCCGAATTTGTCGATCGATGTTGGGCAGTTGCAATTCGGCCAAACAGTAACCTTGTCTGGCGACACGATGCATCAGTTCTCCAATCGCAAGTTGGCAAGACCTCGGAAGTCGATCTTTCAAGAACTTGAATGCCAAGCAGGTTGCGGAGTATTGCCGTTCCGCTATCGGCACGATCAGTATGTTCATGGTCTGCTCTGGACGATTGGCTTGGAGTTGTTTTTGCGGGTTCAAGATCCGATGCGAGTGTTTCTAACGACAGACCATCCGAATGGTGCTCCGTTCACAGCCTATCCGCATTTGATGCGGCTTTTGATGAGCTACGACTATCGGATGGGAGTTTTCGAACAACTCCATCCAGACGTCCGAGCGACCAGTTCGCTTCCTTCGCTTCGACGCGAGTACACGGTGGAGGAGATCGTGAAGATGACTCGGCTTGGACCAGCCAGAGCGATTGGATTGGCTCATCGAGGAGACCTAGTCCAGGGTTCGTTAGCGGACGTTGTGGTGTACCAACGGAACGATAACCCTGAAGCGATGTTTGCCAACCCAAAGATGGTGTTTCGACGAGGCGAGTTAGTCTATCAGGACGGGAAATGGATGGCCCCTTCGGTCAAGTCGACCATCGTTTCCAAAGTGGATATAGATGATGCTATGGACACTCGTTTACGCGGGATTTGGTGGTCGCAATACGGCTACTCGACCGACACGATTCGAATTCGAGACGATGAACTTATGGGCCTGGATCGGCAGATCGAGCCTGCGTTGCTCCGCTAGGGTCTTGGCTTCGTACCACGTGTTGTGAAATACGTGAATTCTGGTATAGTTTGCAGGGTCTGAAAGTGCGAAAAATCGTTGGGATTCCTTGCTGGAAATGCATAGGGTCAGCAATGGTTTTTTGGAGTGTCCAAGTTCCTCTTGTCGAAATGGTAACCCCGTGTCGAACGTTCCTCCTAACGATGATTTTGATCAAAACGATCCAGCATCTTTGCCCTCAGCGGGTGGCAGTGGCGGAAATGGCGAAGGAGGTGGCGGTGAGCGGATGATCGAGGAGTCGATCGAGGACGAACTGCAGAACAGCTATTTGACGTATGCGATGAGCGTCATCGTCAGTCGAGCATTGCCGGACGTTCGCGACGGCTTAAAGCCATCGCAGCGACGTATTTTGGTTGCCATGAATGATTTGAGTCTGACACCTGGTGCCGCTCGGGTCAAATGTGCCAAAATCGCTGGGGATACTTCGGGAAACTACCACCCGCACGGCGAAGCCATCATTTATCCGACCTTGGTCCGCATGGCTCAAGAATGGAATATGCGGCATTTGCTGATCGACAAGCAAGGGAACTTCGGGTCGATTGCTGGTCTTCCTGCTGCGGCAATGCGGTACACGGAAGCTAGGCTCGCGGCTCCTGCAGCGATGATGCTGGACGACATCAAACTAGATACCGTCGACTTTATCCCTACCTATGATGAAAGACGTTCCGAACCGGTTGTTCTTCCATCCAAGTTTCCAAACTTGCTTGTCAACGGAGCGACTGGAATCGCGGTCGGTATGGCGACCAGCATCCCACCCCACAACCTTCGGGAAGTCTGCACGGCACTCATCCGCGTGATCGAAGACCCCGAGGTCTCCATTCCGGAAATCAATGAGATTATCCCGGGTCCCGATTTTCCAACAGGCGGAATTATTTGTGGTCGATTTGCGATCCGTCAAGGCTACACCACAGGTCGATCGACGATTGTCTTGCGCGCGAAAGTAGATGTTGAAGAGGGCAAGAAATCCCGCTTGATTATTCGCGAAATCCCCTACCAGCAATTTCGCGATCGCGTCATTGAGCGTATCGCAGATTTGGTTCGAAGCGAAAAGATCAAGGGAATCTCTGCCATTCGCGATGAAAGCGATTTGAAAGAGCCAGTTCGTATCGTTATCGAAATCAAACAGAACTCCGACGCGCACGTCGTCCTGAATCAACTGTACCAGTTCTCGTCGCTTCAAGAGTCTTTCTCGATCAACATGCTTGCGTTGGTGGATGGCAAACCACGCGAATTGAGCATTAAGGAACTGCTTCAAGAGTTCATTCGTCACCGAGTGACCGTCATTCGGCGCCGAACTCAGTTCTTGTTGGCGTCGGCACGAAAGCGAAAGCACGTCGTCGAAGGTTTACTTTTGGCCCTTGCTGACATCGACAAGATTATCATGTTGATCCGTCAGAGTCGGACTCAAGCGGAAGCCAAAGTCAAATTGATGGGTGTGGAATGCCCAGCCTCCATGATGGAGCGTGCACTTGGTGAACGCGGATTCGCGGACTTCCAACTGGAGCGAGGCTCTTCCGACGTCTACACGTTGACCAGCGTCCAAACCGACGCGATCCTTCGAATGACTTTGGGACAATTGGCAGGTCTGGAGCAAGAGCGATTGTCCGATGAGCACGCATCGATCCTGGGCGAGATCGAAAAGTACCGCGTCATTCTCGGGGACTCGGCCAATATCTACGCCATCATCAAATCCGATCTGGAGGAAATCTCTCGCAAGTTCGGAAACGACCGTCGAACGGTTATCGATGGCGAAGAGCTGGGCAACTACAACATGGAAGATCTTATCACCGAAGAAACCATGGTGGTTACGATCTCGCACCAAGGGTATATCAAACGCATTCCCGCAACCACCTATCGCGCTCAAAAGCGAGGTGGCAAAGGTATAGCTGGACTTCGCGCGGAAGAAGAAGATCCTGTCGAGCACCTGTTTGTCGCAAGTACCCATGCCTATTTGCTCTTCTTCACCAATCAAGGAAAAGTTTACTGGCAAAAGGTCTGGGAGATCCCCCAAATGAGCCGCGAAAGTCGCGGTCGTGCGGTCGTGAACTTGTTGAACCTAACCCCGGATGAAAAGATTCGCGACTGCGTTGTGGTTCGCGATTTCAACTTGCCCGGTCACTTCCTTATGATGGCGACCAAGAAGGGAATTGTAAAAAAGACCCAACTGGAAGCCTATAGCCGTCCCAAGAAGGGTGGAATCATTGCGATCAAGCTTCGCGAAGACGACGAGTTGGTAGATGTGGTGATCGCAAAGCCAAAAGACCAAATCGTGCTGTCGACGGCGAATGGTATGGCAATTCGCTTCTCCGAAAGTGACGCTCGATCCATGGGCAGAAACACTTCAGGTGTAAAAGGCATCTCGCTCAAGAAGGGGGATGAACTTGTGGGGATGGTTGTTGCCGAGCCGGAAGCAACGTTGCTGACGGTCTGCGAGCTTGGGTACGGAAAACGCACCACCTTTGGACCTGGCGATGAGATGGCAGGTCGCGACTTGAATGTGCTTGGTGACGAGAACAACGAAGATCCTTCCTTGGAAGAGGTGATTGAGGAGCCAGAAGAAGAAACAGAAGACTTGAGCTCTGCCAATCGTTACCGAACCCAGCGGCGTGGTGGCAAGGGAGTCATTGACATCAAGACCACGAAGCGGAACGGACGGGTTATCGGAATTGTCCCGGTCAGTGACTTGGATGAATTGATGATGATGACTGTTCGAGGCAAAATCCAACGGGTCGCTGCCAAGGACATCAGCGTTATTGGTCGGAACACCCAGGGGGTTCGAATCATGAGCCTGGACGAAGGGGATACCCTTACAGCCATTGTTCGCGTTCTCCCGGAAGATATTGATGAGGCCGCGATCGAAGCTGCCCAGGTGCCGCCAACGGTTCCAGACACATCGCCTAGTGAACCAACTTCCCAAGAGCCGGATTCAGAAATGGATGCGTCCGAGGAAGATAGCGAAAGCTAATCGGGAGCTTCGCTTTGTCCGCTACCCCTTCCGAATCGTTGCTGATTTTGGTTTGCACGTTCAACGAGCGAGGTAACTTGCCTAGCTTGTTCGAACGCATTTACCAGATCGCTCCATCCGCAAATATCTTGGTCGTCGATGACAACAGTCCAGATGGAACCAGCGAATGGGTTGTCGAGCATCAACAGTCCCATCGCAACGTTTCGTTGATTCGTCGCTCAGGCAAGCTGGGATTAGGAACGGCCATTCGCGACGGGATGAACTTTGCGATCGAGCATGGATATCAATGGTTGCTGAATCTGGACGCCGACCTGAGCCACGATCCGGCTGCCATTCCAGATTTACTTGCTGTCTCGCAGCATCACGATATTGTCATTGGATCTCGGTACGTTTCCGGTGGTGGAATGGAAGGATGCTCTTGGAAACGCGTGTTTGTCAGTCGTTGCGCGAACGCCTATGCCCGGTTCGTGATTGGCTGGCAAGTTCAAGACTGCAGCAGTGCCTTTCGGCTTTATCGCGTTGCAATGCTGAAAGCGATCCCACTGGATAAGCTCCAAGGAACAGGGTATGGATTCTTGGAGGAGGTGCTTTGGCATCTTCTTCACGTAGGTAGCCGACTGCAAGAAGTGGGAATTATCTACACGGAACGGCGAGAAGGTAAATCAAAGATATCGCTAAAGGAAGCCCTTTCGACGATACGATCCATCCATGACGTTGCCAAATTGCAGCGCAGAGGCCCATGATTTAGTAGAATGCTTGGCTCGGTTGGCCAAAACCACAAAAGCCGATTTTGGTCCTTACTCTTCGGGAGTGACGATTTCTAGCAACTCAATTGCGGGTTCATTGTCGCAGTGAAGCAAGGCCGTTCTGCCGTACGTTACCGTCCTTTCCGGAACGCCAAATAAACCTGCCAATACTGGCCCACAACGGACTTCAAGCAAATCAAAAAGCTGAATTTCGCGTAGAACATCATGCTCGATCAGTACTCGGCCAAGAGGCTTTTTCTGTTCCAAGATTTCCTGTCTCGGGCCTTCCGACAGAAACTTGGTATTCAGCCGTACAATTCCGTATTGGACTACTTTCTGGTCCGTATGCGTGTGAAGCAAAATCTCTCTTCGATAATGATCACCCACAAAGTCCGAACGCAGAACCTCTACCTCGACTCGATCATGATGATGCTCCTCCACGGTCACAGTCATGTGTTTCGTGTGGCTCAACAAGCTGCGATATATGTCAGGAACATGCTCTCGATCGACTCGTTGGAATTCGCCAAGTTGTGTGGAATCGCTGTAGAAGATAGAGACCATTTCTTGGATTGAAACGCAACGTCGTTTACCAGGGTCCATGAGAAGGCTTTTCTTCCTTGCTTGCAAGCATTAGCGTTTTCTTGGTTCGATGTTGGAAGCAACGAAAAAGACTAACCAGCCTCGAAAGTTGCAGCCAACGATGCGGGTGGTTTCATGGCGATCGAATGAGTGACGATGGCCGGTTCTTGCGATTGGGGCTTTTTGATGTCCACATCGCTTAAAACCGTATCGACCAAGTAATAAAACAAGCGCCGCAGCGATTCGGGCTCAATGGCATTCGCGATCTCGATTGCTCGTTCGCGATGCTTCTCGATTAACCGTTCTGCTTGCTCGAACACTCGTGCCTTTTCAAACAATCGTCGCGCATCAGATATTCGCTGTTCATCTGAAAGTCCTGAATCATTGCTCAGCGCTTGAAGGAGCTGATTCGGTTCTTCCCCCTTCAGAGACTGAAGCGCCAAAGCTAACAGAACGGTAGGACGCCCACCCAACACATCCCCTGCTGCTCCAAGCTTGTTATGGTCGTCACCATGCCAATCCTGCAGATCGTTGATGATCTGGAAGGCGACCCCCATATTGCGAGCGAATTGCTTGATCGGCTCGGCATAAGCGGACGCATCCCCTGCCAGTCGCACTCCGGTGAACAAAGCAGCTTCAAATGCAGGAGAGGTCTTTAAAGCATAAATCTTGAGCGCATCGAGAGGACTGAGACGCTTGTCGGAAGCATCTCTCCATAGCAGCTCGGCTCCCTGTCCTTCCGCAAGACGCATATGAGCGGACGACAAGCAATTCATGATCTCGGCTGCGGATGCCGCACCGATCGAATCAATCTCGCGGGCAATCAAGCGGTACCCCATCCCGATCATGTAATCCCCTACATTGATTGCGGTCGATATACCAAATTGCTGATGCATCGAAGGGACGCCATAGCGAAACGCATCATTGTCTTCAATATCGTCGTGGACCAGCGAAGCCTTGTGAAAACATTCGATACTGATCGCCGCGCTCTTCACGCCTTGAGAATAACCTGCGACGACCTTGGCACCTTGACCATCGGTGGCATGACTTCCCGTCAGAGCGTCATAGGCAGCTAGAGTGATGAACGGACGCGAGTACTTGCCGCCCCGGGCAAGGAAGTTTGCCGCCAATGCTTCGGTTGCTGCAATCGGGTCCACACCTTGCAATGGTTGATTGGACTCGATGTCAATCTGAGTCTGACTTCGCTGACGCCCTAGGAGCTGGTCCAATTGTGGCTGCGCGAATAAGTCGCTCGCTCCTCGCATTAAGTGCACATACGATCGAGTTTGCTGGGATGCTGACGGTTGCTGGACCATAATCATCTCGCGGACCCAGCTCTCATCCACGCTCGTATTTCGGCAGTCGCTGGAAAGCAACGGAACCGCCATGCAAGGAATACCTGCTAGAAGAATCTTATCGATCGCTTTCTCAAGCACGTTCAGACAAGCCACGCCGACGATCGAATCCACGTAACCGCTTACGATAATCTTTAGAACAACCGGCGAGCCTTCAGCAACAAGAACTTTGTAGCCCATCTCTTCCGCTTTGGTTCGAAAGTCGGCGATGCTACATGCGCCGCACTTCTTGCAGTCCATGCCAAATTCGTCGTAATCCGCCGGGCAACCTTCTGCATGCTTCAGACAATGAGGCAACAGAAAAAGCCTTCGGCTGGGTGGGGTCGCAGCGACAGCGTCTCTGAAAAATTCGGAACTCAACACCACCATGACCCAGCCAACATAGCCTTCAGCTAAACCAAGCTCATCCAATGTCCGACGAGCAATCACTTCTAGCTCGTCTTTGGTTGGGGCTAATCCCTTTTCCATCTTGCTGGCTACCGAACGGCATTTTTCGCGAATTTGCTCGCGAAGCTGCAGCGTCTCGGGGACTAGCTTCAGATGGCTAGTCTTTTTCCGTACTTTCTTATTACTCTTTTCAACTGTTCCAATGGCATTTGAGTCGGAAGTTGATGCTGATGAAGTTACCGTTGACAAATCTCAAGTCCTTTTTTCAGAGCACTTAGCGAAAACACCATCGGGTACAAACGCTCATGATACCAGAGCTTGGCAAAGTAAAACCCGATCGGCTGGCTTGTATGATGGTCGCCCGCCAAAACGAATTCACTCAACCTTCTTAAGCCAGCCATTATAGAGTCTGAATGCTCGGTTGTGTCGATCTGATGCATGATTCCGTCTAATGCGATCGCAGTTTCTTCGATTGTACTGGAGCCGCCAGTCTTGCCGATTGTGCCAGAGTTTCCCGGTCGGGCTGGATAATGGATGGAATCCCCACCTCCCCATCCTCCATCCCGATTCTGACAGGAAATTAAAAAGTGAACGCCTTGGCGAAAAGCCTGGCTGTCTGACCGGTTGCATTGAGAAAAGCACTTGAGCACTCGCCCCGTTCCATACACAGGATTATCCTCTTCGAGACGATCTTGATTTCCAAACCAAAGGGGCAACCAGCTTCCATCGGCCTGCTGATTCTTAAGTAGATAGCTCCATCCCCTTTCCGTAGCCTGTCGGATCCTATCGCTGGATACCGAATGCTGTGTCTTGTTGGACGGCTGGCTCACCACGCTACTCCAAACGTTCAACGCGCGCATGGCATGCGCGGTTAAATCGCTTCCGCTACGGTCGAATGGAAGAGTTCCCCAGCCCCGGCAGAAAGTGGGCCACCCCCCGTCGCTATTCTGCAACTTTAACAACCAACGGCACCCCATGGCCGCTGCATTGAGTACTCGTTCCAATCGACTCTCTGCCAAAAGATTGCCTGTCTCGATGGCTCCGGAATGAGCATCGTACCAATGCTTCAAGGCAATCAATGCCGCCGGAGTATCGTCCGCATCAGGCACCGCACCACTTAAATTGGTCCATCCCCATCCTCCAGGATCCGCTCCCGTGAACGGATGCCTCCGAACATGCTGGCACGACAAGAGCCAGTCGATATTTCGTTCCCATTCCAGATTGGTTTTCGGACGCTCGCGATCAACATCAAAAAAGGCCGTCGATGCAAGAGATGTCACCCAAGTCGCTAAATTCGTGTCGATAGGCCAACTACCATCCGGTAAAACGGAATCGATAATGAACTTACGAGCTTCCACTGCAACTCGTAACTCGATCTGTCCCATCGATGCAAGACTCATCAGTACGAAGCTAGTCAGCGGAACCGCTTCCAAATATCCACCGCTGGTGGGTTGCATCTGAGTTAACACTCGACGAGTCGGTTCGATACACAGGGATCGAATCCATCGTAGGATCGGGTTCCTTCGTCGCTGATGAAAATGTTGAGCTTGACCGATGGCAACCAGCGCGGGTACGGCATAACTGACCACAGGCATCTTCGCAAAACGATACCAAGACTGAGGCAACGCGGCGGCCTCGAAGGGGAGCGTTGGGATCTGCCCCCAATCGACCAGTCCGGAAATCGCACAATTGGTCAGAATCGGAACAACAAAGGTCTTGTCTTTGCCATAGCGTTGTCGCAAACCATCCCAGCCACCTTGCCGCTCAACGTACGACCAAGCCGCGCCAATTTGACGTGCATATCGGGAATTATGCCCAGCTAATTGCCACGCAGCTAAGACCAGCAACGTTGTCGCAATATTCGACAAGGATCGATTGGTATCACCAAAGCCTCCATCCTCGTTTTGAGCCTCCGAAAGCCAGCGGCTCCCGTTTTCGATCAATCGCTCCATCGTCAAACGTTCTTGATCCAAAGGTTCGGATGATGGGGGCAGGCTCACGCGAGTGTTCCTGGATTTCATTCGATCGACGCATGCCGAAAGCGCACTGACAGCGGTAGCGGTCGACAAGGCGGAAGTCGACAGCTCACCCGTCCAATGACTCGATGAACCTTTCTCGCGACCCAAGTCTTGATACAATCGCTCGATGGCTTGCTTCACTTGAAGCTGTAGTTCTAAATCCATCATTTTAGGTCAGTGGGAACCGAAGCCCGTCGTATCCCAACCTGACTCGGTCTGGAAGTTTCGAGTTGCCCAGTTCATACTCCAAATCGTGCGAAAGATGAGTAAGGTACGTTGTCTTCGGATTCAACCGATCGACAATCGCAAGCGCTTCATCCACCGACAAGTGAGTCGCATGCGGTGTGTATCGTAAAGCGTCTAAGACCAGGATATCCAGATTCTCCAGCAAAGCCATGCTCGAATCTGAGATCGCGTTCGTATCGGTGCAATAAGCGACATTCCCGAAACGGAACCCCAACACGTCACAGTAAGGACCATGCGTAAGTGGGATGGGCTGAACGGTGCACCCCAAAACTTCAAAGGGCTCGTGTCCAATTCTGACAAAGTCGAGCTGCGGCACTGCCCCGGCATGCGTGTGTTCGCGATCGACGAAAGCGTAATCAAAAACCTTGCGAATTCGTGTCTCTACCTTCTCTTCACAATACAAGGGAACAGCATGCCCCAACAGGAAAGGGAACAGCCTTAAGTCATCCAACCCGTGAAGATGATCTGCATGTTCATGGGTGAAAAGAACCGCATCGACAACTCCAATCGTCTCTCGCAAGAGTTGATGGCGCAAATCCGGCGAAGTGTCGATCAACAAATTTCCACCCGGCAAACCCAAAATCGCGCCCGATCGCGTGCGATTGTTTTTGGGATTCGAGCTCGTGCAAACATCGCAGCCACAACCAATCGCAGGGACCCCAACGCTAGTACCCGTACCAAGGAGAATCATCTCTCCCGCAAAATCCGTGCTTTTGATTCTGTGTTTCACAGTTCCTGCTTTTCGATTGAACGACGTGCTTAATTCGCTTCCAGTACGATCGCGGTTGCATTGTCACGGCCAGATTCCGCAACGGCACTTTGCACTAAACGCTGAGCAGGTTTCATCATAGACAACGCATCGCCCGGCGAAAGGATTAAATCGCAAACCGCTCGATCCCACAATCCATCGGTGATTCCATCGGTACACAAAACCAGTTTATCCCCGCTTTCGATCGAAAACGTTCCGCATTGAGGTTCCACAAACTGGTTCCCAGCACCAAGGGATTTCGACAAAACATTGCGTCTTGGATGAGATCGCCCCTCGCGCTCGTTCAGCTTTCCATTGCGTCTGAGCCAAGCGACATACGTATGGTCTTCGGTGATTTGAACCATCTCCATAGCAGACGTGGAAGGTTCCAATGGCAGTTGACGCTTACGGAAATGATAAAGCCTTGTGTCACCGATATGACCAAAGATAACCGTTCGTCGATGGATCCATACAAGCGTTAGTGTTGCACCCATGTTCGTGCAATTCTGATCCCATTTACTAAGCATCATCAATTCATCGTGAATTGCCTTGAACATCCGATTCAAGATCAAGGGGGCCGATTCCACGAGATGTTCATGAGTCAACATATACGCACGAGGTAGAAACTTAGTGATGTTATCGAGCGCAATCTTGCCAGCTAGTTCTCCGGACCGCTCCCCACCCATTCCATCGGTAACCGCAAAAAGCATGTCTGCCGCTTGAGTTGTCGAACTACCATCTTTTCCTAGATAGCGCACTCCACTTTGATCGAACAGCATCGCTAAAAAGCGATCTTCGTTATTCGGGCGAAAACGCCCCGGATGAGACATCGCAGACCAGCTTACATCGATCGGCAGGTTGGGAAGCAAGCCTTCTGGTGGTTCCGCCGGAAAACTAGCGGAGGGTGTATCGCCATTGTCTAGTAGATCCTGTTCTTGCTGATCCAAGATCGTCGAGAATTCAAAATCGATCACGCAAAATCGACCATCGGACGCGCGGTAAGTGATGTTGCGAAGAAAAGCATCGTCGTGTCGAACTCCATAGCTCTCGAGCTCGCCAAATATCGACCTGATCTTTTCGTCACCCAACCGTTCAACCCGAGTGCCACAGTTGCTAGTCACAATCTCCAATGTTTCCGTATCGGCCGAAAGCAACCTCGGAACGAATGGGCATTTGCGATTCTCCAGGTAAACCAGCACTCGACACTCGTTCTGAAAACGCTCCTTCGCTTTCGGCCCTTGAAAGAGCTTATGGACACGACCGTCGTAGCCGATCCGGACTACCGCTCGCTGAGTATTCTTGGCTTCAATCATCAAGGCTTCACCTTATTTGCATGGACGCAAGCGAGCAAAATTCTAAAGACAATCTGGGTTTTCAAAGACGAACGGAACTTTGCCAAACATCAAAAGGCATGCGGATGGTCTTGGTGCATCCACAGCCCCAGCCCAGGATTCCGTATAAAGTAAAATGCCTCGCCAGTTCGACTTGTGTTCCAGCCATCCTGGATCTGTTCAACGCGGTATTCCGACAAGGCAAATTGGTAGTCACCAAAACTATAGTTCACAGACTCGATCTCGGCCGGAGTCAGTTTGCCAGGACAGTACTCCACTTGAAAGCGATTCTCCGTAGAGCCATGGATTAGATGCGCGGCTACCGAAAGATTGCCAGCGAGATCCGCGTTTTTGGCTACCATGTCGATGACTTCCGGTGTGGTCCGATAGCCATAGCGCCGAATCAACGCATCGACATCGGCATGCTCACCGAACTTCTCGACGCCAGGAGCAATCACCACCAAAGTTCCACCATCCGCGATCGCCATCCGAGTTCTATAAATGGCTTTGTTGGCAACCCATGTCTTTTTGTATTTGCTAGGGTCCATCCAGACGACCATCTTCTTGGGTGCTTCTGGCAATCGAAAGCAATTCACCTTGGACGCAAGCGCCCCCGCTTCGTCAAACACCGAATGATCATCCCCAACATACAAGCCACGTACCACAGGCCCCTGATCCGGTGTCGACTCGACGACGGTCAGCACATAAACCACCGGACGATGAGTCAAAAAGAGATCCGACGCTCGGTTCAAGATACGCCGCAACGGAGTATCGCATCGCCCCATGACTCTTTCCATGCCGTACAAGGCGCTTAGATAATGGCTGCCATCAATCCCGTCGCTTCCGCCCGTACCCACAAAGATATTCTTGTTGTAGTTGGCCATCCCGATCACTTCATGGGGCACAACCTG
This sequence comes from Planctomycetaceae bacterium, assembly GCA_027487485.1. Classification (GTDB taxonomy): domain Bacteria; phylum Planctomycetota; class Planctomycetia; order Pirellulales; family Pirellulaceae; genus JBKCUI01. Next base: position 133,409 of record JAIYDN010000076.1, read on the forward strand.
CCCAACGGACAGTATCAAGTCGTGGTCGCCTCGGGAAATCATTTGATTGACTTGAGCTGGCCATGGGCGATCATAAACGCCCTCCGTTACAGCTCGAACAAAATCGGAGTCGACATACCCCAGCGTATCCACCTCGGTTCGGTAGCGATGGATCCGAATCAAGTCTCTCGGGAAGTCACCAAAGATCTTGGTAAGCTCTTCCTCGGTCATGGCAGAATGAGTCCCCAAGGCAGGCATCACGTCAGTTAACCGATCCCCAAGCACTTGCAACACAGCATGCATGATCGGCCCAGCTTGCGAATCCAATCGAGTGTGGTCCGGTGGAACAGCCAGAACCTTTTTAACGGTCGGCCGTTGCTGAAGCGTGGTCGAGATCGCTTCGACGTAGTCCTCCATGCCCAGCACGGATGTTTGGCTACCTTTCGAGTAATAAATTGTCATGATGAGACCACAAGTGAAGCTTGCCATCGCTTGACTTGCTCCGCAACACGCTCTGGACTGCTCGAACCGTACGACCGGTAGCCAGCGACCGCCCCTTTCACCCCAAGTTGCTCTCGAAGTGAGCTGTCGAACGATTCATCGACCGACTTCAATTCCGCGTCGCTCAAGCTTGCCAGAGGAACGGATCGTCCCTTTGCGATCGCTACCAGCTCACCAACTTTATGATGGGCCGTTCGTTGCGGCATTCCGCGTCCAATCAAAACCTCCATCAAGGCGGTTGCGTCCAGATACCCTTGGTCGAGCCTTGCGGAAATCACTGCCGGTTGCAGTTCTGCTTGCTCCACGATGGGAATCGCAAGCTCCAGACACGCTAAGACGGTATCAAAGGAATCAAAAAGTGGTGGCTTGTCCTCTTGGAGGTCCCGGTTGTACGCGAGCGGCAGCCCTTTGATCAGTACCAACAACGTTTGAAGATTGCCGACCACCCGAGCCGATTTGCCTCGCGTCAGTTCCAGCGTATCGGGATTCACTTTCTGAGGCATGATGGAGCTACCCGTGCAAAACGCATGCGGCAATTTGATGAAACCGAACTCCGTCGTCGACCAAAGTATCCACTCTTCGGCCCAGCCGCTCAGATGCTCTGCAATCATGGTCAGTACAAACACCGCTTCGACAACAAAGTCGCGGTCGCTGCTGATGTCGATGCTGTTAGCTGCTACGCTCTCAAAGCCAAGTAGAGTCGCGGAATACGCACGATCTATCGGCAGACTCGTACCAGCCACTGCGGCTCCACCCAGCGGGCATTCGTTGACACGCTTTCGGCAGTCTGCGATTCGACTTCGGTCGCGTGACAACTTTTCGATGTACGCTAGCCAATAATGAGCGGCTAAAACAGGCTGAGCCCGCTGCATATGCGTGTAAGCGGGAACGATGACATCGTGATCTTTCTGGCAACGCGACAGGAAGGCCACTTGCAATCGTTGCAACAAAGCATCCAAGATATCCAGATGGTCCCGAACCCACAGACGCAGATCGGTGGAAATTTGATCGTTTCGCGAACGCGCTGTATGCAGCTTTCGACCGACGTCTCCCAACCGATTGATCAGCTCTTGCTCGATATGCATATGGATATCTTCGAGCTCAATTCGAAAGGGCATCTCGCCCCGATCCAAAAGACCACCGATCTCGGTCAACTCTCGTTCGATCGACTCAAGCTCTTCCGAACTAATCAGCCCCTGCTGGCACAGCATCTTGGCATGCGCCTTCGAACCTCGAATGTCCTGTTGGTACAGTCGATAGTCGAACGAAATGCTTTCGCTAAATCGGGCTAGACGATCGTCGGCGCCATGAGTGAATACGCCACTTCGGGAAGGAGAAGCCAAAGTTCTGTCCTGGTCTGAGTTAAAGATGCCGTCCACTACAAAGTTCAAGTTGCGAATCCGAACAGCACGCATGTTGGCGCAAAAAGAAACTTCATTCGCTTCCTATGCAATTCGCTTTCGTGTTATGATTGTCCCGGTTTTACCAAGATTCTCAAGCCACGAACAATAGTTAACTTGGTGGTTGATGCTGGTTTTTCGCCGTACTCCAATCTCGCTCCTGAACCTGATTAGCCAGCCCACTCGGGCAATTGTCAGTGTTACAGGGGTCGCATTCGCCCTTTTGCTGATCTTTATGCAGCTGGGCTTTCGAGGTGCTGTTGGAAATACGGCTACCATCGTGTACGGAAAACTCAAGGGGCAATTGGTCATGCGTTCGCCTGACTACGTGCATCTGTACGAACCGCGGATGTTTGAACGCTTTTGGATGAACAAGGTTGCGACCCATCCTGACGTCGAAAGTGTGGATCCCTTTTTCATCATGTTGCAGCGATGGCAAAATCCCCTTCGTAACCAAGGGTGCCTGCAAGCTCCTCCCGATGGCTCCTTCCGAACGGTCGGAATGATGGGGATGCAACTCGACCGCTCCGTTCTAAACTTGAAAGAACTGGACAGCAAACTAGACCTGCTTCAAGCCCCTGATACCATGCTGGTGGATCGCGCCACGCGAGCGGAATACGGCCCCGAGGATTGCAAACGCTTTTCCGAGCTCGATGTCGGCAAGAGAACAGAACTTGGCAATCGGTCTACCAGAATCGCAGGCACTTTTCAGCTTGGAACAGGGCTTGCAACCAACGGAGCGGTCCTGGTCAGCGATCTCGAGTTTGGACTTCGATCAGGCACTGACGTTCGACGACGCGTTTCTTTGGGGCTCGTTGAATTGAAGCCAAACTGCGATCCTCGGAAAGCTCGCGATTCCATCTTGCAGTATCTAAAACAATCGGACTCGCGATCGGAATTGGCTGTCCAGATACTCACGATGGAAGAACAGCGTCAATGGGAACGCAAGCGATGGCTCACGGAAACACCCATCGGGATGATTTTTTCGATGGGCGTGGTGCTGTCCTTCATTATCGGCTCAGCTATCGTTTACATGGTTCTGGCAACGGATGTTTCCAGTCGTTTGGCCGAATACGCAACTCTGAAAGCCATGGGATACTCTCCCTTTTTCTTGGCGATCAGCGTTCTCAAGCAAGCATGGCTATTGTCTTTATTCGGTTACATTCCCGCCTTGCTCGCCGCGATGACTCTCTATGCGATCACCTCCAACCTCTCCGGTATCCCTACGTTTATGACGTGGGAACGAGCCTTCGGAGTTTTCGGGCTTGCGCTCCTCATGTGCACCACTGCCGGATTGCTGGCGGTCAGGAAATTGCTAAAAGCCGAACCCGCTTCGTTGTTCTAGGAACGTCTTATCGCAGATCGTTAGGGTCTTTCGTACTCGTACTCCGCCCGAAGGGCAGTACTCGTACACGAATAACACGACAATCGAGTACGAGTACGAGTACCATTTCATTGAGTACGAGTACGATTTCAAGTGAAGTTGCTACCCTTCAGAACCGTCAATCAAGAGAAACGACCGACGAAAGTCGTTGTTCGTTTCCATGAGCCTGAGGCGCTAGCCGATTAACGCAATACTCAAGTGACGCAATACTCAAGAAATCGGCTAGCGCCTCAGGCACATTTTTGACGGGCACGCCATGAACAGCCGAACTCGGAAATCTTCCACAGCTTTGAGATCGTTACATCACGGCAGGAACAAAGAACCAAACAATCGTGAGCACAACACAAATGGTGTAGGCCACGAAAAGACTTGGCCGGAAGACTCGCAATGGCAAGTACTCGTCGCTCTTTTCGTACAACTTGCTAAGAACCCGCCAGTAGTATCCGGCTGCAATCACCGCATTGAACGCCATCAGAATCGCCATAGCAATACTCAGGCCGTCTTTGGTTCCTGCTGCTATGGTGCCCATAAACACCAGAAACTTCGCCCAGAAACCTGCGGTCAGCGGCAATCCGATCATGCTGATCAAACAAACGGTCATTCCCAACGACGCAGCAGGGCGGCGATAAAACATCCCCGACAAATCACCGATCAACTGAGTCTTACCGCCAGCTGCTTCAATCTCACCCAAGCAAGCGAAGAATCCAAGGGTCATGGCTGCATAAGCAGCCAAATACGAATAAAGAACATTGGGCTCTGCATTGTCGCGTAGCAACGCGGTCATCGCCAACATCAAGTAACCCGTGTGTGCCACGCTCGAGTAAGCAAGCAATCTTCTTAAATTGTTCTGAGCCGACGCAAAGAAGTTCCCGACTAACATGGTCAACGCGGAGCATACGAACAAAACTGGAACCACAATCTCGATCGTTTGAGAATTCAGCCCAGTACCCATGACACGAATCAAGGCAACAAAGCCCGCAACCTTCGGCAAATAACTCATGATGCCAGCCATTGTCAGGCTTGTTCCATCAAACACATCAGGAGCATAAAAATGGAACGGAACCGCAGTGACTCGAAAGGCCAAGCCGCACATCACCAGAACCAGAGCAAACGAAGTAAGTCGACCGGCCCCAGAAAAGTTGCTCTGAATCACTTGCAAGTTGGTAGAACCCACAAAACCATACAGATAGCTAACCCCAAGCAAGAAGAAGCTGGACGCGAACGCACTCAGAAGGAAATACTTGATCGTCGCTTCAGCACCTGCATTGTCGCCTTTCACAATACCCAACAAAACATAGGTCGGAATACTGATCAATTCGAGCCCCAGAAACAAAGAGACAAGATCGTTGGATGCTCCGACAACAGGCACCGCACCAATCATGATCAACAGCCCGCCGTAGTATTCGCCCAAATGGGAACTGGGAGCAGTCGACCAAGACATCAGCACCAAGATCAACCCACCCAACAGTGCTAATCTCTCCGACGCAAGCGCCGCATCGTCGAACCGAAACATGCCTTGGCCTAGCTCTTCAGGCACCACCCTGAAGTAGCCGAACAATCCAGCAGACACCAGCAACGCTAGGGAGATTAGTGCCATGTACGTGCGTTGCCCATGAACATCTCGGTTCGCTCCCGTCTTCAACAAAAGCGAAGCTGCCATCAGTACAGACCCGCCCAAAACAAGCGTCAGGGCAGGTAACATCAGGGTAAGCGATGACTTGATGGTTTGTAGTGTATCCACGGTTTACGCCAAAATCTAAACTAGTTGAAGGGGTGTCTGCCTGCTGCCAAGATAACTTCGGGGCAGCATTTTGTTGTGTAGAAGCTTAACTACTTCGTTTGAGCGAGCGTATCGATCTCGGGGTGAATTGCCTTCGAGCTAGGCTCGGAAATTCGAACGATTCGCTTCACATCTTGATCAAATAACTGGATCGAATCTTGAGGACGCACGCCGATGTACAAACAAACGAAAGCCATTGCCAAAAGCGGACCGAACTCGCGTACCGACAGGTCTGTCGAAACCAAAAGAGCGTTTCGTGGTTTGGCCGGACCCGAACTACCAAACAAAACTCGCTGGACAATGCGCAATCCGTACCATGCACCCAAAACAGTACCAAGTACTGCAATCGCAACAAAAATCCCTGATACGCGGATCATTCCTGTCATCGCTAGTAGTTCTCCAACGAAACCATTCAAGCCTGGTAACCCAGCGCCTGCAAGCGTGAAGAAAACCAGCAACACGCTCAGTTTTGGATAAAGAGACGCGAAGCCCTGGTCCTGTGCGTCCAACGAAACTTTCCCTTGCCTTTGCTCGAGCATTCCCAGCAACAGAAACATACCGCAGGTGATGATTCCATGATTGAACATCTGGATCGTTGCACCAGACAGCCCTTCGCTATTCATAGACATTAGCCCCAAAGTAATGAAACCGACGTGACTGATGGAGCTGTAAGCCAATACCTTCCTCAAGTCCGATTGGGACAGTGCTACCATCGCACCATAGACAATGGCTAACGCTCCAAGCCCGCCAAACAACATCTGTCCCGTCGTTGAAAGAGCCAATGGAGTTAAGGGAATCACGATTCGAATGATCCCAAAGACCCCAAGTTTTGCGACAACCGACGCAATCAAAGCCGTCGTATTTGGATGAGCTGCCGCATAGGTTGTTGGCAACCAAGTATGCAATGGCAAAATGGCGAGCTTGATTCCAAAACCTAGAAGCAACAGCAGAACAATCCAACCTTCCTTTTCCATCAGCATCGGGATTGCAAACTTATCGCCACCTGCAGCGGCATTGATGGCGGCCTGCTGGGTTTCATTGGCTATCGCAGATAATGCTTCCAAGGAAACGGTGGAAGCACGGTCTGGCGTGTCGGATTGCAAAGCGATGCCAATCAAACCCAAGACCATCGGCACGCTACCTACAAGGGTGTACAGCAAGAACTTACGAGAAGCTTGTTGCGACTCCTTTTGGTTCCCCCAACCATTGATCAACAAGATCAAGGGAAGTAGCACTGCCTCGAAAAACAGGTAGAACGAAAGCAGATCCATCGAAAGAAACACACCGAGCAGCATGGACTGAGTGATCAGTAGGAGTGCCAAGTAGCTCGCCAATCGTTCCTTGATCTGAATCGTTGCCATCACCATGGTAGCAAAACCAACAATACCGGTAAGCAGAACCATGAGCGCACCGATACCATCGGATCCGAATTGCAGCTGCCACTGGACCTCATGCCCTCCAACAGAAACTGGCAATCGAATCTGCAACCAGTCGGGAGCAAAGCTCACGCGTGCATGAATGGTAGCTTCCTTCAGTGCGTTCTCGCCATCCGTTGCACCTAGGACCTGGAACAAAAGCAAGATGCTCAGTCCAAGCACCAAAGCCGACGCACCCAGAGCCAAGCCGACCATCGACTCGCCTTTGCCGCCAAAGATAAAAATCCCAATGCCGATAAACAGTGGGAGCAGAATTAGGATTGGTATTAGAAGTGTCATGTGATGGTGTTTTGCTATCGAGTAGCGATCCAGACGGCAAGTGCCGCGATTCCTACGGCTGTAATGTACGAGTATCCTGGCAATCGTCCGTTCTGAACTCGTTGCCCAAGTAGACCAAACAATCGAGGAACAGAAGCAATTTGCATCGCAAGACTATCTATCACATTGGTGTCGAACCAGCCCAGCAATCGTGAGAACCACTCGAGCGGTGCAACGAGCAAGAAATTGTAGACCCAATCAATGTACAACCGATTGCGACCAAAATCGGCGAATGCGACCCAGGCTCCCGACGAAGCCGTACTGGGCCCTAACTTGGAAAGTCCATACCCAATCCCAATACCGACAACTGCCAGTATTCCAGACACTGCCATCACCCAAAGCTCTTCGTGATGCTCTCCGTGAGCGTGCAATGCGGGGGTCTGACCCAAATAATTGCCCAGCACATGCGTTGGCCCTAACGCCAAACCAGCCAAGACAGCTCCAATGGCAAGCACCAACATCGGCGAAAGCATCACATTCGTTGCTTCATGTGCGTGATGTCCAGCCTCGTCAGGAACCTTTTCGTTCCCATGAAACGTTCGGAAATAAGCTCTGGAAGTATAAACCGCCGTCATCAATGCGGTCACAAATCCTATTCCCAGCAAAATCGAAAACTGGTTGCCATACTCGCCATCTTTGCTGGCATCGGCTAGGACCGCCAAAATCCCGTCCTTGCTGAAAAATCCTGCCAGGGGGGGAAGACCCGCTAAAGCCGCAGCACCAATCAGAAACAGAATGTTTGTCTTGGGCAGCACTTTCCGAAGACCGCCGAACTGCCGCATATCGATAATGTCCCCCATCGCATGCATCACGTTACCGGCGGATAAAAACAAAAGTGCCTTGAAGAATGCATGGGTCACAAGATGGAACATGGCTGCAGTTACAGCAACAACCATCAGGTCTTTGATCGCTCCGGCCCCAAGAGCCATGAACAAATAGCCCAATTGGCTCACCGTGGAATAGGCCAGTACACGCTTCAAATCATCTTGAAACAACGCCATCCAAGCTGCAATGAACGCGGTGATGCCACCAAGCCATGCGACCGCACTGAGCACCGCCGGGGTGGATTCCGTTAAGGGAGACAACCGAGCCATCAAATAAACCCCCGCCGTCACCATCGTTGCCGCGTGAATCAAAGCCGAAACAGGCGTCGGGCCTTCCATCGCATCCGGCAACCACACGTGGAACGGGAACTGAGCGGATTTACCTATCGCTCCTATCATCAATAGGAAACCAATGGTGGTCAGCAATTCTGGATGCTGAGTCGCCATCAGTGGCACGGCACTGAAAATGTTCGTGAAGTCCAACCTTGCAAAGAAATTCGCTGCATCCACCCCTTGGGTTTGGCCCATCGTGTACGCGAGCAACAGAATGCCAAATAGGAAGAAGCAGTCAGCAACTCGGTTTACCAAAAATGCTTTGGTGGCAGCCTTGGCAGCACTAGGCTTCCTAAACCAAAAGCCAATCAGCAAATAGGAACAAGTACCAACCCCTTCCCAGAACGCGTACAACATCAAAAGGTTATGGGAAAGCACCAGCATGGTCATCGAAAAAACGAAGCCACAGAAAACCGCGTAGTACCGTGCGAAGCCAGGGTCATCATGCATGTAATCTTTGGAGTAGATCGCGATCATTGCCGAAATCGAAGTCACGACTACCAGCAACGACAAACACAGCGTGTCTACCTTCAAAGAGATGTCTAAAGTAAGCCCGCCGACGTTCAAATACCGGTAGCCTTCGAAGAGCGTGTTTCCGGATTCCCCTTGGGCGCCAAAAAGCACTAAACAAATCGTAAACAGCGCGGAGAACACCAGCGAAATGATCGCTGGCAAGTGCGCAATCTTCCGATCCCCTCGTAAAGATAAAATCGTGCAAGCAATACAACCCAACAAAGGGGAAATCGGAACCATCCAAGCGAAAAGACTATGCATGAGAAGAAACCTCGTGCGTACGTGTACTGACTTTATCTGCCGTTCCAGATTCGTTGGCTTCAAAATCCGATGGAACCGGACGCTCCAAAGGATCCAATCCAGCAGGCGTTAGAATCGGAAACTCCATTGCCGCGTCGCCAAATCGAACCGGTGATTCGGAAACCTTCGGAATGATGGTCTCACTGAGGTCATCCCAAGCCTTGACATCCAAGGTTGCCTTTCGGCGATACAACGAAACAACTAACGCCAGAGCAATGGCCGCTTCACATGCGGCAATCGTTAACACCATGATCGCCAGAATCTGCCCCTGATAATTTTGGTGATGTCTAGCAAAGGTGATCAGATTCACACTGACACCCGACAACATCATTTCGAGCGACAGGAACATCAGAATCAGCGACCGTCGGCTCAAAAAACCAACAAGCCCTGCACAAAACAACACCCCACCAAAGACAAGCAAATTTTGTGTGATCGTATCATTCATGATAAATTCTCCGCTGGTCGTTGGGCCAAAGCAATCGCTCCAATGGTTGCGACAAGCAAGACGGCGCCCGCAAGTTCTACTGCAATCAAATAGTCTGTGTACAACGAACGACCCAATCCAGCCGTCGTGCCTGGCACCGACATCGACTCGATCGGTTGAGTCTTCAAGAAATCAATGGCAGCCGATGACCGCAGATCTTCAGGCAAGACTGCACCGCTGTACGGACGGGATGCGTCTGGGGAAGCCAACTTGATACCTTTCGCCCCTGTGACGCACATGGTAATCGTTATCAGCAAGACAGCACCGATCGCCGCCGCCACGACTGGGTGCGTCAGCTGAACGTCATATGTTCTTAGCTGCGTCTGCTGAGCAAACATCAAAACAAACAAGAAGATAATGATCGTTGCACCCGCATAGACGATCATGGTCGCAGCTGCCAAAAACAAGGCCGACTGCATGAACATGATCCCGCATGTTGAGAGAACCGCAGTCGCAAAACCCAACGCTGCATACACTGGTTCGCGAGCAACCAGAAAACTGATCCCACCCGCCGTCGCGATGGAGCAAAAACACATCAGCATCACAGACTCCATCGTCGAAGGAGCAAAACCGATAGCGAAGACAATTGCCCCGCAAAACGAGATTACCCCAGCTGCCATGAGCTGCTTTGATTTGGCGAGCACCCCGTGCTGCAACAAAAGATAAGCCAAAGCACCAAGCACAATCGGTGTGATCATGCCCAACTGCCAAGTCGGTTCTGTAAATTGATAATCCATAATTTGTATCGCTTTCGGCTTAGCCGTGGCGTCCCCTTCCTGGCGGAGGTGGACCTTGTTTTGCCGTCGAAGCCTCTTCAGAAGCAGGCCCCAACGCACCTCGATTGGTACGAATCGGATCGCGTCCCGAATTGATGGTCTCGTCGAACACGGCGAGTAACTTCTCCTTGTCGAAAATCATCTCCTGTCGGGACATTCCAGTCAGGTCGTAAACGCTCGTTAACTCGATAGCATCCACCGGACAAGCCTCTTCACACATCCCGCAATAGATACAGCGCAATTCGTCGATCGTGAACGTTTCCGGAAACTTATCGCGATCCTTCCAATGTGGATCGTCCTTCGGTGCGGGGGCAGCAATGATCTCAATACAATTGGCAGGGCATGCTGTTTGGCACATGTAACATGCCACGCACTTGACTCGACCTGCCTCATCCCGGTTCAGTCGATGAACCCCACGGTAGTTTGCCGGAATCACTGGTTCCACGTCAGGATACTGCCTAGTCGTGGTCTTGCCAGAAAAAGCATGTTTCAACGCAGTCATCAAACCAGAAGCAATCGCTGGTAAATACATCGCTTCTACCCAACCAAGCTTCGGCTCTGCGCCCCACTTGACGGTTTTTACCTTCTTCGTTTCGGTACTCATACTGTCACCTCACTCAAAATCGATCCCGCTTTCGGACGTCCAGCCGAACGTGGCATGTTGATCGTCGATTGCAGATTTCTTGCACTTATCAGGGAAGCTACAAACAGGAACACCGCCGTGAACGACAACAAATGCTTCGGCAGATCAAAAGTAAACACTACAGCGACGCAAACAAGATTGACCAATCCCAGCGGAATCAACCCTTTCCAGGCCAGTCCCATCAATTGATCGAAACGGAATCGAGGCAACGCCCACCTGAGCAACATGATGAACGCAACCACCATCGAAACCTTGGCCACTAATACAAACGTTCTGAGCAGCATGCCGCCAAGCCCTGCGTCCACCGGTCCTGACAAGCCTGGAAAATGCCATCCACCAAAAAACAGCAATGCAGTTAAGAAACTGACCGTGACTACGTGTGTATATTCGGCCAAGAAGAACAAAACAAACTTGATTCCACCGTACTCCGTATGAAAACCACCCACCAGTTCCTGCTCACACTCCGGCAAGTCAAACGGCAAACGATTGGTTTCCGCCAAAGCACTCGTGAAGAAAACGATCAATGCCAGAGGTTGCCAGAAGATGTTCCAGTTCCAAAAGTCTCCGCCCTGGGCTGCAACGATATGCTCGATATTCAAGGAGCCAGCAGCAACAACAATTCCAATGATCGAAAGTCCAAGAGGGATTTCATAGCTGATGAACTGCGCACAAGAGCGAATGGCCCCGTACAACGAATACTTATTGTTGGACGCCCAACCGCCCAAAATGATTCCGTACGCAGACAGAGAACTGATGGCGATCATCATCATGATTCCAATGTCGATCCCAGGTGCAACAATGTACCGGAACCCGCTGGTGTAGTCGGTTGGAACTGGTCCAAAGGGCATCACCACCAAAGCAAACATGGCGGTCATCAAACTGAGCGTGGGTGCAATGAAATACAACAGTTTGAAGACGTGATCCGGAATCACTTGCTCTTTCAAAAAGAGCTTGATCGCATCCGCAATCGCCTGCAACAACCCAAAAGGCCCAACTCTATTTGGCCCAAGACGATCTTGAACATAAGCAGCGAGCTTCCGCTCGATGAAGGTCATGTACAGTCCCAACACTGGCACAAAGGCGAGAATCACACCGATGGCAGCAAGGGTCGGCCATAACGTCGGCCATATTTGCTGGAGGAAATCGTACATAAGTCAGCTGCGTGTTAGTGTTGAAAGGTACTGTTCGTTCAGGCGTTCAAATACTAGAAATGCCAAGGATTAGGAATAAATGGGCTCTCGAGCCACACCGCCGATTTTGACCCCATGCTCGCCCAAGTCGCCCTCGGCAAGAGCAACAAGCGAAGGAATGGCATTGCCCACTTCTTTACGAATGGCCAGCGCATTGAAAAGACCTTTGCGCTCCGCCAATTCCAACAAAATTCTTCCGTCCGCCCGAGCATCCCCAGGGCATCGAACCGCTGCTTGAGCCGCTTGTGCCAAGCCCGAATGGTTCACGTAAGTTCCTTCACGCTCCGCAAACGAGCCTGATGGAAGAAGAATGTCAGCTCGCTCGCTCAGCGGCGACGGGAAGATATCTTGCACAATCAACAACCCTGGCTGACCAACAGCTCGGTCTATCGATTCCGTTACCCAACCTTCACTGTTGCCACCCACCAAGAACCACGAGGTTGCGTTTGCGCCACCCATCATTTGTTCTAGCTTGGTGACTTGACCTTCAAAGTGGCGAAGCACCGCTTCCACCCCAAGGCGGTTCGGGCACTTTTCAGCGCGAATGGTAAATCGAACTTTGTCTTCTGCTGGCGATTGGCCCTTGGGCCCCTTGGGATACTTGTCATCGGATCCAACCATCGGCACTGGGCCCAATACCAACCGAACTCGTTTGTCCAACCCCTTCAGGAACGAAGCAAGCAAGTACGCTTCTTCCACGGTCATGAAGGGAGAAAGAACCGCGACGAAACCACGAGCATCCGTCTTCACGGCATCTTTGATCTTTCTCCTAGCTACTTCAAGAACGTCTGTCCAAGGATCCGCAAAACTGAGGTCCCCAGAACCAGCGGTCGTTGTGGCTTGAGATTTCCGATTCGCAGCACCTGCGATCGCATCGCTCAATTTCGGCCGAGTCAAACGTCGTTCGTCGTGGATGTACTTGAATCCGAATCGGCCTTCGTCGCACATGAAATGACCTTGCGCCAACGGATTCTCACGAGGTCGCAAACGGTATACTTTGTCTTCGTTCTGATCGATGTGGATACTGCAACCCGTCGAGCAGCCGGTGCAGACGCTTTCGGCATGCTTCAACCACCAGACGCGTTTCTTGTACAAGAAGTCTTTGCTACACAGAGCTCCAACCGGGCAAAGATCGACGACGTTACCAGCTAACTTGTTATCGCACGGAACGTCTGGGAACACGTCGATCTCTTCATGGCTTCCACGCGCCATGACTTGCAGTTCGGCGGTACCACTGATTTCTCGCGTGAAGCGAACACAACGAGTACACATCACACAGCGGTCGGTAAACAGAGCAATTTGCTCACCGATATGGTACTTGTCCATTCGCTGCAACTTTGGCTCGTCCAGACGGCTTTGTGCCTTGCCGTACTTGTAGGTATAGTCCTGCAAGTAGCATTCGCCAGCTTGATCGCAAATCGAACAATCGAGCGGGTGATTCAAAAGCAAAAACTCTAGAGTCATCTGCTGGGTCGTTTTCACCTTCGCAGAATCCGTCCGAATAACCGTTCCCTCTTTGATCGGTGTTTGGCAACCAGGGACCAACTTCGGCCCCCAAGCGATGGTGCCATCCGGCTTCTTTTCGCCGACTTCCACCAAACACATACGGCAAGATGCTACTACCGATAGCGATTCATGCCAGCAGTAATGCGGAATCTCAACGCCAGCCTTGCGAGCAGCAAGGATGCAGTTGTCCTTGGGGTCAGCTTCGACTTCGACGTCGTTAACGATTACCTTTGCCACTTTAGTCGTTTCCGGATTGGGTTTAGTGTTGGAATGTTTTCGTTTGTCTGCTCGATGAACTCACCGAGCATAAGCCGCACTGGTCATCTTGGTGGACTGCGGCCGCTAGACCGAGTTCGTTTTCTACTTTTCTAAGTTGCCTCGTCGGAGCTTAGTGAGCACCGGCTAAGGATCGGCTTTCGCTCTTGCGACCGCTCTTGATGTACTCTTCAAACTCGCCTCGGAACTTGTTGATCGCAGTCTTCATCGGCCAAGCCGCACCGTCAGCAAGTCCACAAATCGTGGTGCCGGGAATGGTTCCAATCGACGACGATATTTCCAGCAGCAAATCAATGTCGCTCAACTTGCCTCTGCCGTCACGTATGCGTTCCAGGATCTTGGTGGACCATGCAGTCCCCTCGCGACAAGGTGTGCATTGGCCGCACGATTCGTGAGCAAAAAATCGGCATGCGTTGTAAAGCACATCCACCATGCTGGTGTGATCATCGATCACAATCACTGCGGCCGTGCCAAGCCCCAGACAACCGACTCGTCCTGGGCCCGCGAAATCCAAAGGTGTATCCAATTCGCTCTCGCTCATAAAGCCCATGCTGATTCCGCCTGGAACGACAGCCTTGGCCTTACGTCCTTTCCAGACGCCGCCAGCATGCTTCTCAATTAAGTCCCGAGCTGAAATCCCCATCGGCAACTCGACCAACCCCGGCTTGTTCACATGACCGCTGATGCAATACAACTTCGGCCCATAGGAGCCAGCGTCTCGCGGATTGTTAGGATCTTTGGGAATCCCCATCGACATGAACCATTCAGGACCGTGGTTGATGATGTGAGGGATGCAGGCCATCGTCTCCACGTTGTTGACTACGGTAGGTTTGCGGAACGCCCCCTCGATAGCAGGGAATGGCGGCTTGATCCGCGGCCATGCTCGCTTGCCTTCTAGGCTTTCGATCAGTCCGGTCTCTTCACCGCAAATGTAAGCACACGCTCCGCGATGCAAGTGGATGTCCAGGTCATATCCGGACCCCAAAATGTTCTTGCCGAGAAGATTATTGTCGTACATCTCGTCGATCGCATCTTTGAGCACTCGGTAGCAACGCCCGTACTCGTAACGCAGATAAAAATAAGCAGTGGTCGTTCGAGTCGCAAAACTGCTGATAACAATCCCCTCCAGCACTTGGTGCGGGTCTTGTTCGATCAGAACGCGATTGTTGAATGTCCCCGGCTCGCTCTCGTCACCGTTAATGCAAAGATAGATCGGCCCTTTGACATCCTTAGGCAAAAAGGTCCACTTCAACCCGGTTGGAAAACCAGCGCCTCCACGACCGCGAAGCCCTGAAGCCTTCACGACATCGATGACTTCGGTATTTACCATCTTGAGCGCTTTGGCAAGCGCTTGGTAACCGCCATCCGCTTGATATGACGCCAACGTGTGGCTGTTTGGCTTGTTTTGCCGGGCAAGTAATACAGGCTGAAAATTGTCGTTGCTCATCATTTCTCCTACTTGTTACCTCGAACTTGCTTCTCAACATCGTCCGCAGTCACCCGCAGTGTCAATTCATCATCAACGAGCATGCACGGAGCCCCATCACATGCTCCAAGGCATTCAGCCAACTCCAACGTCACTTCGCCATCGGCAGTTGTCTGACCGGGCTGAATTCCCCAACGCTCGCACAGTTCAGCCAAAAGTTCCTCGCCTCCTCGCAGCATGCAAGGCAACGAACGACAAATCCAAACTCGCTTTTTTCCGAGCGGATCTTCTTCCGTTCGGAAAAAGCCGTAGAAAGAAAGCGTGTCGTTGATTTGGGCTGGCGACAGTTCCAAAATGTCTGCAATTTCAGAAATAGCCTTACGGCTCACGCATCCTGTCTCTTGCTGAACCACATGCAAAGCTGGCAAGGTCACCGCTTGCTTGCTGGGGTATCGACCCAAATGTTCTTCGATAACCTTCTTGGCGTTCGTACTCAGTTCACTCATCGGTCTAACTCCGCTGCGATGATATTGATACTTCCCAAAACGGCTACGACATCGCTTAGCATGCAGCCCCTCATCATCCGTGCGAACAGAGAAAAGTGCAAAAGGGAAGGTGGACGAGTCCGAGCACGATAAGCTCGGAACGATCCATCCCCAACAATGTAATACCCCAATTCACCATTCGGCGACTCGGTCGCTGCGTATACAGAATCTTTCGGGCTTGCCATTTGGCGATTCGGCATAATGCCTTCGAAGTGATGAATCAACCCTTCGATGCTCCGATAAACTTCTCGCTTGTCCGGTATGGTTTCTTTTCCAGTACCAGCAGCGTAAATCGGTCCCGACGGCAGCTTCTCGATGGCTTGTTCAATGATTTTGATACTCTCTAGCATCTCCATCATCCGCACTTGGAACCGAGCGTAGCAATCGCCACCTTGGCTCGCACACACATCAAAATCCAACTCATCGTAAGCAAGATACGGCTCGTCCCGTCTTAAGTCCCGAACGACTCCGCTGGCACGAGCCACTGGCCCAGTCGCCCCGCCCGCAATCGCATCTTCTTTAGAAAGAACACCAACATCCCGAGTTCGCTCGACGAAGATTCGGTTCTTCATCACGAGACCTTCGAAATCCCGAAAGGCTTTCGGGAAGTTCTTGCAATACTTCTTGACCATCTCGACCCAATCATCCGTCACGTCGTACAACAATCCGCCAACACGCGTGTACGAAGTGTGGAATCGCTGTCCAGAAGCACGTTCGCAAATTTCGTAGATAGCCTCGCGTTCATTGAATGCGTACATAAACGCCGTCGCACCACCCAGGTCCAGCACGCAAGTTCCTGTGCAAAGCAGGTGATCGTGGATCCGCATTAGTTCCGCGAAGATGGTTCGGATGTATTTGCACCTAGGCGTTAGCTCGATCCCAAGCAACTTCTCGACAGAATGATGCCATGCGATCTCATTGGCCAACGGTGAGATGTAATTCATGCGGTCAACGATGGTGACATACTGATTAAAATCCAGCACTTCACCTAGCTTCTCGAAACCGCTATGCAAAAACCCGATATCAGGCTCCGCATCGATCACCATCTCACCATCCAATTGCAACACCAACCGAAGCGTTGTGTGTGTGGCAGGATGCTGAGGACCAAAGTTTAAAGTCCACAGACCTTCGCGTTTGTCACTGCCAAGGCTCGGATCTTCGATCAATTCTAAAGGCATATCGGTTCGTTCCTGTTTAGCTTTCAGCTCGCGTCACGACTGGGAAGTTATGGCGTTCGCCGCGCCCCTTCACTGGATAATCTTTTCGCAGCGGAAACGACTGAAATTCTTGAGGCAAAAGAAGTCGCTTGAAGTTTGGATGGCCATCAAAAATGATGCCGTACATGTCATAAACTTCACGCTCCAGCCAGTCCGCACCAAACCAAACCTGAGTGGCTGAAGGGATCGTCAAATCTGGCTCACTGAGATGCGTTTTCGCAATCAAACGAAGCCCGGAATCAACATTGAGCAAACAATAAACAATTTCGAATCGATCGGCTGCGTTCCCGTACTCCAAGAGATCAACCGCCGTCAAATCGGTCAACTGGTCAAAACCGGCTGACTTGCAGGCCTTCAAAACCTTCAATAGAGAACCCGCAGGAAACACGACACGATCTTGATCGCAAAAAACCGACCAAGTCAATTCAATGCCCGGCAAAGCCGCAACAAGATTCGCCTTGGTGGATTCCATCTGAGAAGTGGAACCAGGAACAGCTTTATTGGTACTAGGTTGGTTGGACATGATGTTAGTGCACCGGATCGTACTTAGGGTCTTCGAGCTTGAAACCATTCCGCTCACGGATCCGAATCAGTTCTTCCTCATCAAACCGCGACGGCCCCTCAGGAAGCACTCGCAATTTAAACTCACGAGCATTCACCGTCCCACCACTTTGAATCTTGGCCTGCAAATCAAGAATCGACTTGATCAACTGCTCGGGCCGAGGCGGACAACCAGGGACATAGACATCCACAGGCATGAACCGGTCAATCCCCTGAACCACCGAATACGTATCGAAAACCCCACCCGAGCACGCACAGGCACCCATCGATATGCACCACTTCGGCTCTGGCATCTGCAACCAAATCCGTTGCAACACCGGAAGCATCTTCATCACAACGCGCCCTGCGACAATCATCAAGTCGCACTGACGCGGCGAAAACCGCATTACTTCACTACCGAACCGAGACAAGTCATGCTTGCTGGCCGCCGTACTCATCAGCTCAATACCACAGCAAGCCGTAGCAAAAGGCATTGGCCAGAGACTGTTAGCCCGCCCCCACGAGGCAGCGGCGTCCAATGTAGTTAAAAAGACATTGTCACCAAGTTGCTTGTTTATTTGCGTCGCCAATCAAACACCCCTTTACGATAGGCAACCAAGTAGGCCAAAGCCAAGGTCGCAATCAATATGATCAAGACAACAAACACAGCCGGTCGAAAGTCCACTGGAACCCCATCCGGAGCAAGCAGCGAAACAGCCCACGGATAAATGAACAACAGCTCAACGTCAAAAACCAAAAATAAGATCGCTATCAAATAGAACTTGACATCGAAAGGCTTCCTGGCGTCACCAACCGGGTCCATCCCCGATTCGTACGGCATGTCCTTCACCCGCGTGTGCCGCCGGGGCGCAACAAGGTGAGGAAGGATGAGCGAGACAGCCGCAAACCCAATCACGGCAATAAGATAAATCAATATGGGAAGATAGTTAGCCACGACCGATTCCTGCGGAGGAGCGACTTTGTGAAAAGTTTCACAAACTTCTCCATGTATTGTAGGAAGGAGTGACTTTTTGTCATCGGCACTTTCAAAAGATTTTTTTGATGCCGGTTTTTGGGTCCTGGCTTACGCTTCGGGTTATGAATAATCCGCGCTAGGAGGAATCATTCTTTGCTGACGCTAGCTATGAATGATCTCTTTCAGAACATGCCCGTGGACATCGGTTAATCTACGCTGAATTCCATCGTGATAAACGCTTAGCCTTTCATGGTCGATCCCAAGCAGATGCAGCGCTGTCGCATGGAGATCATACGAATACGTTGGTTTGTCGAGCGCCTTAAAGCCGACATCATCGCTGCTTCCATAGGAAGTACCACCTTTGGTTCCTCCACCAGACATCCACGCGGTAAACACTCCTGGGTTATGGTCGCGTCCTTTTTGTTTGCCTTGCATGAACGGTTGTCTTCCAAATTCGCTCGTGCAAATCACCAAGGTTGAGTCCAGAAGTCCGCGTTGTTTGAGATCTTCGAGCAAAGCGCTTGCGCCCGTATCCAAGATTCGTCCCCAGTATCCATGATCGCGAACGATATCTTCATGCGAATCCCAATTGGGCCGTATCTTTTTGCTGCTAGTATTTTCTGCACCACAAAAAATCTGAACGAAACGAACGCCCCGCTCGACCATCCTTCGAGCCAGCAGACACTGCCGTCCAAAAGGCCCAATGTCATCGTCGTCAAGACAATACCGTTGGTGGGTCGATCCTGATTCGCTGCTGAGATCAACCGCTTCGGGCGCACTCAATTGCAGTCGAGCTGCCAATTCGTAACTTGCGATGCGGGCTTCCAGCATCGAGTCCCCTTGTCGCATCGATGCATGTTGTTGGTTGATGGTTTTTAGGAAATCGAGTCCATCTTGTTCAAGCTGGACTTCTCGACCCTTTCGAGGGAACAAGTTAGCAATCGGTGGCATGTTGGCGGTGGTGCTCAGGACCGTCCCCTGGTGAACAGCAGGCAGAAAGCCCGAATTCCAATTGAGAACTCCCCCTGGCGGAAGCCCACGGGTGTCTGGCAAGACGACAAAGGCAGGCAAGTTCTCATTCTCGCTTCCCAAGCCGTAGGTGACCCAAGATCCCATGGATGGAAATCCCGGCCGAACAAAGCCGCTGTTCATCATGAACATGGCCGGGCCATGCAAGGCCGACTTGTTTTGCATGGAATAGATGAACGCCATGTCATCGACATGCTTGGCCAACTGTGGAAACAGACTGCTCATCCAGCGTCCACATTGACCATGCTGACTGAAATCCCAAAAGCTCTTCGCGTACTCGCCAGCAATCCCCGCAAAGGTTTGCTTGCCCAGTTCTGGGTCAAAGGGCTTGCCATGCAGCCGTGTCAGCTCGGGCCGATAGTCCCAAGTATCCACGTGACTCAGTCCGCCCGGACAAAATATCTGGATGACCGACTTGGCCTTGGCCGCATGGTGTGGCAAACGGGATTGCCCCCGTTCATCCTTGGTTGTGGCATCCATCGTGGAATCGGACGCTCGCATTGCTTCCGATTGCAACAAGGCCGACAGAGCGCAAGCACCAAAGCCGTCGCCAAGCTGCTTCAGAAATGAACGTCGACCAGCCGCTACAGGCGCGGCTGAAAGGACTCGATTCTTTTCCATGATCACACATCCGCTCTAGTCTATGGAAACAAACTCGTTCGAGTTAAGAAGGTATCTGCAAAAAGTGGACAGACCATGTTTGCCAATCAATTCTTCGGATGCTCGCATTTCGAGTTCCGAAGGCTTGCGGCTGAACACCAAGGACCAGGCCATCGCGATCTGGTCCTTTTGGGACTCATGCAGACTGGATAATCGGTTGGCCAAGTTCTCGGACTGCTGCAACACAAAATCATGATTCAGCAAAGCAAGCGATTGCAGTGCGGTGGTTGTAACAAACCGAGTGGGTGTGAAGTTCGCCGAATTGGGACAATCGAGCGACGTTAACCAGGGATTCGGAGTCGTCCTAACTCGGAATCGATAAATGCTTCGTCGATTTGCGTCCCGGTCATTTCGGGTAACGTAAGAATAGACAGGTGCGTATTCTTCCTTGTAGTCGAATTCTCGAAAGCCAGGTCCAAACATGGACGGCTCCAATTGGCCACTTACCGCAAGAACTGCGTCACGCGTGGATTCGGCATCCAGCTTGAATGCATTCTGTCGCCATAGCCATCGGTTGTTTGCATCCACCGCAGTGGCCTTTGCATGGCTGGGAAGATTCGAGTCGTAGATCGATTGCTGTCGATACGCTGAACTGCAGCATATCAATCGATGCATGGCCTTTAAGGAGTACCGCTTCTCATGGAAGTCGTTGGCTAACCAGTCCAAGAGCTCGGGGTGTGTTGGCAGAGCCCCTCCCAAACCAAAGTCGCTTGGGGTCGCAACAATTCCTTGCCCGAAATGCTGCTGCCAAAGTCGATTCACGAGAACTCGTTGAAAGAGCGGGTTGGCGGTATCGGTAATCCAATCCGACAACGCAAGCCGTCGCGACAAATCGGAGGCCGAAGCATCCAGAGAAAAGTTACTTACCCCTTCAAGGCATTCCAGCGAACTTGGTGTCACCTCGTCACGAGCCTGTTCCGTATCGCCTCGAGCGAGAATCTGAACGGCTGGCGGTGTCTCGCTTTGTACTGCATACACTTGATCTACTTCGACGAGGGAGGCCATTTGCTTTTCCAGATCCGCAATCCGGGAATGGATGATTGCGACTCGTTCGCGCTCTGCATTTTCCTCTTCTGGATTGCTTGCCAGAGTTGCTTCCAATCGGCAGTTGAGAAAGCAGACTTGGTCATGGCTGATGTCTTGATCCAGATCTGTCACGATGAGTGTTAGGAATCTCGAACCCTTAGAAACGACGATGTCTATATCCGATATGCCGTCGTCCCGTCCAAGTCGTTCACGTCGAAAGGCCGTTGATCCATCGATAAGAACCAACACGCTGGCACCATTTTTCGGTGTTTGGCCGAAGTAACCTACCGAACCGCGAAGCCGTAGCCCTTCGTTGATCGGGCTAATGTCTGGCGAAAGATTTGGAAGTTCGGTCAAATCGAAGGTCACGAGCGAATTAGAATGCATTCCCAGGACCGAATGCGAGCCATCAGCAATATCCAATCCGGCTAGCTTGGTCGAGAACTGCGAGTGCACGGGGCCATTCCGGATCGCATCCCAAGACTTTCCCGAAGTGCGAGCGATGTTATGCGCGACCAAACCCGTTGATGAAACAGTCACATTCCCCAATTCACCTCCGTCTGGAATCGATACTCCATCGATAATCTTTAGCGGTGATTCCACAAAACGGTTGGGAGTCGCATTCTCTAAGAAACCTCGATTGTCAACAATGACTTGTCCGGTCGCTGGATCGATAGCGTGGTTCCCTGGCCCCGTCTTCAATCCGTTTCCGCCGCCGACGATATCCGCAAGGTCCCAATTTGGGAACTTCGATTCTTGAAGCTTCCGTTTCAGTTCCTGAATATCTTTGGTTAGCTGATTGCGAGTTTCCGCAAGCTTCGTAGACTCCGCCTGGGATACACTCCGGTTTCCCCGTTTTGTGCCTGCAAAAACGGAAGCTAACGAGTAATACTCTTTTTGCGATATCGGATCGAGCTTATGGTCATGGCAACGAGCGCAATTGATCGTAACGGCGCATGTTGCGGTGAGCACTTGAGTCAGCATGTCGTCCAGATCATCGGCTCGGGCCAGGCGTCTCAAAACCGGGCTGGGTGTTTCGACTTGCCCGACAAAATCCCAAGGCCCTGCAGCAAGAAAGCCAGTTGCAATAACCGCTTTGGGATTGTCCGGCTCCAATGTATCGCCTGCAATCTGAAGACGAATGAAGCGATCGTAAGGCATGTCTTCGTTGAAAGCCTGGATGACCCAGTCCCGATATCGCCACGCATGTTCACGGATTTGATCACGTTCAAACCCATGAGTGTCCGCAAAATGGGAGATATCGAGCCAATGTTGGGCGGCTCGTTCCCCATACTGAGGCGATTCCAACATCCGATCGACCAACTTTTCATAAGCCAGTGGATCTGTGTCGGACTCGAACGCAGCCACTTGTTCGGGCGTAGGAGGAAGGCCCAGCAAGTCATAGGACAAGCGTCGAATGAGCGTCCGACGGTCCGCTTCTGGCGACGGTAGTAGGCCTTGCTCCGCCAATTTCGACAAAACAAATCGATCGATCGTGTTACGCAGCGGGAACTCTGGAAGTTCGGGGCCCGAGAAATCCGGTAGAGCGACTGTAGCAATTCGCTTCCAAGCCCAATGCTCCCTTCTTGGGTCGCTCATAGCTTGTCGGTCTTCATCCGATTCGTTCCACGGTGCGCCACGATCGATCCAGGAACGAATGAGTTCCATTTCTTGGCTCGACAGAGGCTCGCCCTCCGGTGGCATTCGAAGCGAATCATCGTCGCTTTGGATACGAAGCCACAGTTCACTCGCATGGCTCTGGTTGGGAACCAAGACAGGCCCGCTATCCCCGCCTCGAAAGGCAAAGGCCTTAGCATCCAGACGCAATCCACTCGCTTGCTTTTCCCTTCCATGGCACTGGACACAATGCTTCTTCAGCAGAGGTCTAATTTCGCGTTCGAAGACAGCATCGACTGTGGACGAGCCATCGGTGGCGTCGCTTTCATCGGCAACAAGGGTTTCGGTCGCCAGAAAGAACGGAGCTATTGTTCCCAGGAACATGGTTATAAAAAACCGACCGAACGCATTCGCGCGATACATTATCAAGTCCTTGGTTCGAATCCATGGAACGAAGGCGCGAGGGCTAGCCTACGGTTTTAAAAATCTTCTTTTGTGGTACAGATTCAAGCCAGCCAAAGCGTGGTACGTTCCACCACACTCCATGTCCAGCTTTTCACTAGCTTTCAGCATAGCACAAAGACGCAATACCGCGCGCTCCATCCATGGCTTCTCCAGTTCCGAGGAGCTCAGTGCATACGACAGGAACTCGAGCGTATGGCCAGTGGCGCTGATGGTGCTGCTCAGGTCCGCAGACGTACCAGGTCGACTGGTATAGTTGGTCGAAAAAGAACCATCCGAACTTTGGAATTTCCTTGCCGAGTCGATGGCGTTCTCCACGACGCTTTTCGCAAGCCCCCAGCCTTGGTCCATCGGCTCTTGAAGACGATTCCGATAGCGAACAGCATGCGCGAGCCCCATCAAACGATGCATGCCCCCACAGGCACTATCTGACAAATCCTGTTGCGCTTCAAAGCGAACAAGCGGCTCCAGCGTCCAGCTCTTGCCGTCACTTGCAACCCAGCTCTTTTCGTTCGGGAAAAAGTTGGTGAGAGCGATCAGAGTCCATGAATACTCTAAGTAAGGATTGTTCGGGACGTCATATTGAGCTTGGCGAGCCCAATCAAGCAGAGTTAGCTTCTGCCCCTCGACCGTAACCTCTCGATCCAAAGGCAATGGAATTTGAGAGAAGTAACCAAGCCATTGATCGGAATGGCCCTGTCCAATGAAGCTCCCGGATTCCACTCGTGCAATAACTCCTGGCCGGCCCGTGGAAGGAAGAACGGGGCCAACCGAAAGCTCCCATCCTTGAAGCTTTCCCCCATCGAGCAAGTAAGCAATTGCCGGCACCACGTTACCATCGACATCAAGTGGCAACGCATCTCCATAGGCGACCGCGCCGTGAATGACCTGCCAAGCGCCGTTGCGATCATTGGACAGGATTCGCTGGTTCAAGTTCGATTCCAACGTCCGCTCGATGATGACTTTCAGGTCGTTCGCAGGCTTAGGCTGCGAGTCGATCGTTGGGACATCCTTTGTCCCTTTGGAATCGTCCCATGGCGATCTCGCATTCAAACTTCCATGCATCCAAAGAAACGCGGACACGCTCAACATGAAAAGGGGGCTTGCGGCAATCAGGACGAACTTGCGATTCATTGCCGTCGTTCCTCGGCTAAAACGACTGCCAATGTGGATTCGAAAAGCTCGCACGAAATCTTGAATTTTGGCGCTTCGGATCGATATCGCTTGCAATGTTCGGTAATCAAGCGATACAAAAAGCGGAATAGGTTACGCGGAGTCTGCAAGGATTGCAGTGCCGATATCAGACGCGATTCCGTAAGTTCGGAATCAAACAAATCCTGAGGGCTAGGACGGCCCCCGGGATTAGCACATGCTCGCATTCGTGCAGCCAAGAGATCATAAAGAGCTTCCCCCGTCCAATCAAACGAAGCAACCACGTTTTGTTTATCCAATCGCGCTCGTTCATGAAATTCGCGACTCTCGCGATCAACGAAATGCTGCAGCTCGCTTGGCAGCAACAGCTTGATACCAAAGCCTTCGTGCTTTAGCAACTTGTTGTCCAGAAGTGGCCAGACTAGTTGTCGCATTCGCTCCGGCTGGCCATTCACCAAATCAGGCTCGTCCACGCGGTCGACAATCACAATCATTCCAGGGAAGCCCAGCGAACGCAGCAAGAGCTGGAACTTTTCCAGCAAAGCGTAACGGTCATCGGAACGCTGCGAACGAGGCAATGGCTGTTCATCGAGTTCCTTATCGGAGAATCGCATCAGCAGCTTGCGAAACTGACCTCGGTCACGTTGCAGAATACGCAGGTTCTTGCAAACTCCCATGGCAAGCAATTGGTGACGTATCCATCGGTAACCATATAGTCCCCAGGCCATCACCAACATGGTTGGCAAAGCCCACACAAGATGCTTCAGCCAAGTTGGATCCGAACGATACAGGAAGAAGGAAATCCAGATAGCGACGATGCTCAAAAGGATCCCGACGCCAAGAGGCACCCAGGTCAGAGGCGAATGAAATCGCAGGCGGCGCTGCAGAGCCAGGAAACGGTCACCGAGGCTGCCAGATTTGGATCGATCGTACGCAGCCGTTAGCAGCAACAAATCGCGGCGTTGTCCGCGATCCAATCGATCGATCGCGTCTTGGCGAACGCTGATCGCTGGAGCGTTCAACGTGGCATTCGATTGGAGAACTCGATCAACCAAATGAGTGACGCTTTGCGACAAAATAGCGTCCATGTGATCCCACAGTTTCAGAGAACCAAGGACTTTATCGGGCGAAGCTTGCTGGCGGCGCGGCAGATGCTCTTGCAATGGCCCAAGGTAGCTATTGAAATCATCGAACTCGACCAGGAAAACGCGGGATTCCGGATTCTGCTCGTTATGAGTCGTGATGTTGCGGACCAGCTGCAACCGCATGGCTGTTTTTCCGGACCCCTTTGGGCCAAAAACAACGGCGGTGGCAGGTTGCTTGGGATCGCCAAGCACTTTGCTCCAGGCGGGATGGTAAGTCCCAGAGATGCAGAATTCCCGGAAAACTGAGTCCGTCTGAGCGTCCTCGTCCGCAAAAGGGTTTCGGAAAAGCTGATGATGGTTGAGGAATTCTTGTTCAGTCATGGTAGCTCTAGCATTGTCGAACGCATGGAAAATGCAAGGGGAAACAAAGAGGCGGTTCTTTGCAAAGGTAGATCATGCTACGAAATTCGCCCGGAAAAATGGTATGATTGAGTACAATATTGAAGTGAGTTTCGCTTTCCCGGCATGCGACTCACGAAGCCCGAACTCTAATACTTTTGTGATGACAAAACATGGCACAAAATCCTACAAGATTGAAATCCCTAGCGAATGAAATGGGAATTTCCGTTTCGAATTCGCTATTCGCGGCTTTCGTTTGCTTGGTCGCGATCCAGTTTTCGCATTGTTTTTCGCCGCTTTACGCGGACGATGCCGTTGCAAAGCCAAAATCGGATGCAAAACGAGTGAATCTGCCGATTCAGGTCGAAAAAATCGACAAATCGATGGCCAGCACTTGGGCTGATTTTAAGCTGCGACCATCCGTGATCGAGGAGGACACCAAGTGGTGTCGCCGAGTTTTCCTGGACGTAATCGGCCGGATTCCTACCTATGAAGAGTTCGCGGAGTTTGCAAAAGACAAGTCGCCCAACAAGCGTTTCTCTTTGGTGGACCGTTTGATCAATGACGACCGGTATACGGAGGAGTATGCAAACCATTGGTCAACCGTTTGGACCAATGTGCTGATCGGCCGCAATGGCGGGATGGAAGATCGGAGCCTTACCAGTCGCGCCGGCATGCAGAAATATCTGCGTGACTGCTTTGCACGGAATAAACCTTACAACGATATGGTCTACGAATTGGTGACCGCCACCGGGACGACAAAACCTGGTACCGAGGGGTTCAATGGTGCAACGAACTTTTTGGCGATGAAGGTCAATGAAGAGGACGGAACTCAGGCTACCGCTGCGGTATCGCGGATTTTCCTAGGCTTGCAGGTTCAGTGCACTCAGTGTCACAACCATCCGTTCAATCAATGGAAACAACAAAAGTTTTGGGAGTTCAATGCGTTCTTCCGTCAGACTCGAGCTTTGCGACGTTTCGTTCCTGGAACGGTCAATGGGGATGTCGATCACGCGGAACTGATCAATCAAGACTTTGCCGGCGAAGGTCGACGTCCTGAACAAGCCGAAATCTACTTTCAGCTGAGAAACGGACTGACCAAGGTTGCGTACCCAGTGTTTCTGGATGGTACGGAAATTGGCAAAAGCGGCTATGTGAGCGAAGTCAATCGTCGCGACGAAGTAGGCAAACTGATGATGAGTAGTCCATTTTTGGACAAGGCCATTGTCAATCGCATGTGGGCTCACTTCCTGGGGTACGGTTTCACCAAGCCGATCGATGATCTAGGACCACACAATCCCACCACTCAGGCGCAACTGTTTGATGAGCTGTCTAGCGACTTTCGCGCTTCGAGCTACGACCTGAAACAGCTGATTGTTTGGATCACTATGTCGCAGCCGTATCAGATTTCTTCCAAGATGACCAAGGATAACGAATCAGATGACCCTACCCTTGGGGAAGCCCCCAAGTTCTCGCACTTCTACACGCGGCAAATGAGTGCTGAACAACTCTATCAGTCACTTTCGGTAGCAACTCAAGCGAATCGCAAGGGAAGCTTAGAAGAACAGCAAAAGCGTCGCGAAGATTGGATGCGTCAGTTTGTTGTAGCGTTCGGAACAGACGAAGGGGATGAAACCACCACGTTCAATGGATCGATCCCTCAAAGCTTGATGTTGTTCAACGGCGAATTGATTCGGGAAGCAATCTCGCTCGAATCAGGAAGTTGGCTCCACGGACTTGCTCAAGGCAAGGGAAATGGGACCGAAAAAATACAGCACCTGTTCATCGCAGGTCTTGGTCGTCGTCCAACGAAAAAGGAAGTGGAAGTGGCAAGCCAGATTCTGGTGGCCAGAAAAAATGAAGTGGGTGGCATGCTACAGGATATGTGGTGGGCCATTCTGAATAGTAACGAGTTTATTTTCAATCACTAAGCGTAAGGTACACAATCATGTGGTCTCAATTCGTAACTCCAACTGGCATGAATCGTCGTCACTTTATGAGCCATATGGCGGGTGCGAGCGCTTTGCTTGGCTCCTCGCTATCCCTGGGGCACTCGTTGCAGGTTCACGCTGACACTTTGAAGAAGAATCGCAAGTCTTGCGTCCTTTTGTGGATGGGTGGCGGTCCTTCCAGCATGGACATCTGGGATCTAAAGCCTGGCACCGATAACGGCGGCCCCTTCAAACCGATCTCAACGTCGGGCGATGTGCAGATCTGCGAACATATGCCGTTGATGGCAAAGCAAATGCATCACATGAGCATCATTCGTTCGATGAGCACTCGTGAAGCGGATCACAATCGTGGTCGCTATTACATGCATACCGGCTATGTGCCAGATGCCAATGTCGACTATCCAAGCTACGGATCGGTGGTCGCTCATGAGCTGATGAACCAACGAAGCAATCTGGACATTCCTCCGTTCGTTTCGGTAGGTGGTGCCAGCGAAGGGCCTGGATTCTTAGGCATGGCCTGGGCGCCGTTTGGTGTTTCCAGCAATGGACGAATCCGAAACATGGAAATGAAGGTGGAACAAGATCGATTGGCTCAGCGCCGCATCGCCTTGGAAACCATCGAAAATTCCTTCATCGGACAGAATCGCGGTACCGTCTTGGAAGACCATCGCAAAGTTTTGGAAAAGACTTACAGCGTTCTTACCAGCGCCCAAATGGACGCGTTTCAAGTGGAAAAGGAACCTGAAGCTGAGAAGGAAAAGTACGGCAAGAACGGGTTTGGCCAAGGGTGTCTGTTGGCTCGACGATTGGTCGAAGCGGGCGTTCCATTCGTGGAAGTTGACTTAGGGGGCTGGGATAACCATATGGATATCTTCCGCACCTTGTCGAACGATCGCTTGCCAACCTTGGATAAAGCAATGGCCGCACTTGTTTCCGATTTGGATCAACGCGGACTGTTGCAGGACACAGCAATCGTTTGGATGGGCGAATTCGGACGAACGCCTCGGATCAATGCAGATGCCGGTCGCGATCACTGGGCTCGCGCATGGAGCGTGGTCGTGGGTGGTGCAGGGATCAAAGGCGGGCAGGCTATCGGTGCTACCAACGAAGATGGTACTCAAGTCGAAGGGGATCCGTATTCCTCCGAAGATTTGATGGCATCCGTTTGCCATGCTTTGGGCATATCATTGGAAACGACCTTCACCAGCAAGAATGGTCGACCCATGAAGATTGCCAACAGCGGTAAGCTGATCAAAGGCCTTTTTGGGTAAACGCCTTTGAGCTCGCAGCCTGCCCAATCACCTAATTCGGATGGGACCTGGGATGTATCCGCGTTGATTGCGGATCATCAGGCTGGGATATGGAGATATCTTAGATCGATCGGCTGCGATCACTCGCTCGCCGACGATCTGACTCAAGAAACTTTCGTTGCCGTTCTGAGAAGACCGTTTGTGCAGGTCAATCCAGCCGCAACCATGAGCTACCTGCGACGCGTCGCTTTCCACTTGCTGATCTCCTACCGACGGAGGCAGAAGAAGGTGACGACCACTGGGGAGTTCGAACTGCTGGATGCCCAGTGGATGCGATGGGCAGGAGCCGATGGAGATGGGTCGGATGTGCTAGACGCGTTGTCGGATTGCTTCGGCAGGTTAACGCGGCGAGCCCAGAAGTCCTTGCGAATGCGTTTCGCGGACAATGCCACGCGGGAAGAGATCGCGTCCGAATTAGGGATCACCGAACATGGTGCGAAAAACCTAATGCAACGCGCCAAAATTCAATTGAAACAGTGTTTGGATGGGAAAGTAAATCGTGAGTAACTTGAAGGGAAACGACTTCGATCACAATGACCCGGAATCGGCTGACGTCGAATCGGGACATGAGATAGCCATGGAAGCGGACAGGATTATTTCCAGTTTGCTCCATGACTTGCTAGGAGAGCACGACTGTCCCAATTTCCAATCTCAAATTCAAAGCCGTCTAGAAAGCCTGAACGAGTCTTCCCACGGCAACATTGCCAGCCATTCCTACGAATCTTTGTCGGCTGTTTCGCTGTTCACAGAAGCAGAACACCTTGCCGCGACCAATCTGGCATTCACGGAGCATCAAGGGAATGACGTACCGAGCGAAGAGTATGTTATCCCACCTGCGGTTGCGGCTATGACTTATCGCCAAGAGGATATCGAGCCTGATCTTTCTGCTTGGATTCGACGAGCTTCGTTTTTAGTTGCCGCGTTAGCCGCCGCTGTCGTCGGTGTTTTGCTGTATCCAGTTCTTTCCCCCACCAGAGTCGCAAACGAACCGCAGCAAGGTTCCGGTCTAAAGCCAACCCGTGCAGCAACTGGAACGCTGCCTGTCCTAGAGACTAGGCCGCAAGACGAAAGCCCCGAGAATCCCGCTTCATCCTCGCGATTGGCTAACCGGGATTCATCGAAAGAGACAGACGTTGCAACAACCACGAATGGTCAGTCGGCCGAATCGATGCGAGACAAAATCGCGAATGACCCTGCGGCAACAAGTGAGTCCGTTGCCCTCAATGAAAAGCGGGCACCGTCCTCGGTTCTTCAAGGGGCGCTTCCCGACAAAGAAATGGTTGCCATCATCGATGGGCAACTTCAGCATCTTTGGGAAAGAGTTGGTGTACAGCCAACCAGCGAGATCAAAACCGACGCATGGTTGGATCGATCAACTCAGGCAATCGTCGGGCGATTACCCACCGCAGCAGAGAAGGAAGCATTTCGATCCAACAAAAGCGGAAACAAGAAGCTTGACTTCGTGGATCGATTGATCGCGAGCGATGAGTTCTCTCGGAAGTGGTCGTTTGTTCTTGCGAACCATTACTTAGGCCGCTCAAGCTCCAACACGGGCCGGAAGCAAACTTCCGAACCTGAAAAGGAGTTTGTATCTTGGCTTTCCCAAGCACTATCGAAACAAACCTTCGCAGGCGAACTAGAACGGGAAATGATCGCGGGCCCTCGTAATGGGAATGCAAACAAAGAGGATTCGAATTTAGCAGACGGTTTGCTGCGAACGGATCCGGCATCCTACTTGCTTTCCGATTGGTTGGCTCAATCCGATGCGGAGAAAGAGGAGTTGCAAGCTGCGACGGGCAATGTTTCCAAAGAGCAGAGCCAAGCGACTTTTGTTTCTGCATCGCGACAATGGATGCGAATTACTGGCAGCAGTGCTATGGTTTGTTCGCAGTGCCATGAAGGTGATTCCCATTCGAAAGGTTTCGAGTCCTTTTTGGCGTCGACCGTTTCGAATCGAGGAAGCGAATCGTTCTGGAACGTTTCAGCGAATCTTACTCCGTTCTCCACGGAGAGAATCAAAGAGCAGAATATTCTGAAGGTCGGCAAAGCCAAGGATCTTTTCGTGGAGGACTTGGAGGGGCGGATGAAAGTCATGAAACCCATGGAGGCAAGAAGCAATTCTGGTTTGGAATCGGTTCGCGCATTGGGTGATTGGTTATTGAATTCCGTGGAGTCCAGAAAGTCTCTTGTGGATTCAGTCTGGGACGAAATTTTCGGTCAACCGTTAGTGCCAGTGCTGGGATTGACGGACCAAGAAGGGCTTCATGAACGCGTGCAGCTCCGGGACCTTTTGGCCAAGCAAATGCAACAGCGCCAAACGGACCTGGGCACCGTGGTTCGGTGGCTTGTAATGTCCGCGGCTTTCGGAGTGGAAACGCCAACGGTGGATACCCCTTGGTATTTGAAGGCTACCGATTCTCAAGTTGCGGACGTACAGTACCAGCTTAAGCTGTTTGCAGCCTCGTCCGTGATGAAACTGCAGCCAAGTGAAACGGCGTTAAAAACGTCTGCCTCACCTTCCTTGATTGCTGGCTGGATCGACTCGAACCGTACGGATGATTCGAACAACCTGACCTTGGCTCAGCCATCAGCAGCGATCACCGCAACCAAGCAAGAGTCGTCCAAATTGAGCAAGCTGATTTATAGCGATTCTCAGATTCGGTTCCTGATGGAAAGCAAACGGCCCTACGACCAAGTTGCTTTGTTTGCCGATCGAATCGGCAAGAGCAGCATGACGTTTTCTAAGATGGTGGATCATGCGTTCTTAGCTACATCGGCTCGCTTCCCAAGTTCGGACGAACGAGAACTCGCCTTGAAGGTTTTCGAGGTATCGAATCGAGACACAGTTCGAGCATTGATGATCTTGTTAAACGCTCAGTTGTTTGACAAATAGCTGCAGTTGTCCTCAACTGCTTGGAACTGCAAAACACGTTCCCATCCCGAAAATGCCAACTAGAACGCAACGCTTCCGATGTGCTTTCGGTTCTTCAATCGAGCGTTTCTGGCTCCTAATCGAGGCCGAAAAATGGAGGACCATTGCAAGCCTCAGGATTAGTTGATAACAACCACGGAACACACGGAAAGGGAGCCTAGCTTCGTTTTGTTTTGTTTTGTTTTCAATCCGTGTGTTCCGTGTATTCCGTGGTCTCAGAATCCGTTCCAGTGTGGAAAGTTAGTTCTGTTTTGGTCGTCACTTGCCTGGAGCAAGTCGGTAAAAGATAACAAGTAGCCGGAGTCGCCAGACTTCGGGCAAAACTCTGGTCAGCATTACAATGAAATGGAAATGTCCGCATGCGAACCATTGTGAGCCCAGCGGGCGACATATCGGTCAGTCAATCATGAATCCGCGGTGTCACCCGCTGGGCTTAGCAACTCGTTCCACCCGAGTCCAGTGGCTCACGCCACCGGCAGGGAAATGCCTCCCTCCGGGCTATCGTGGCGAGTAGCGCACCAAACCTATTGCGACGTGTCGAGACAAGCCCGACCGTCGCTGCGGCGAGCACTCGTTTAACGCCCGCAGTCCGCTTCCGTCGAGCTCGTCTCGGCGGAGCGTACAACTGACAGCTACCATACTCACCACTAGCCGTCTCTTGCTTCCGTCGAGTCCATCTCGGCGCGGCGCACAACTGAAAGCTACAACAGGTAGCTTCCATTTGTTGCTTCCGATTGGGATGAACCCAACGGAAAGCGTCAGCATGAGGTCGATTGTAGGCCGTAACAAGTCGCTTTGGACGCAGTTACGGCATGGCGTGTTAGGTAGGATTTGATTTGTTCGATGGGGGCAATTCGCTTCGAGCGGGGCTGCCGTAACTGCGCTAGCGCTTGTTACGGCCTACGTACAGCCAACACGTTTCATCGGCTTCCCTTTCTCCCCATATCACTTCAATTCCGTGTGTTCCGTGTATTCCGTGGTCTCAAAATCCGTCCTATGTTGGATACTTGGTCGTGGTTCGATTAACTACTGGTTAAGACGCTCACGCTTACTTCACTGTGATCATGAATACTGTGGGTAGTAAGCGTTAACGGCGAAAGCTACTTGCCCCCGGCTCAATACGACCCCGTGGAATTCCATCTGGCCCATGGGGGTAAATGATTGTTAAATCGGTTGGCCGCCCCTTTCATCCATCCCAATGGTTTGCCATCCCATTTTGCTAAGACCCATCCTGCCTGCATGGCCGCGACGCATTCGGAGTCGGTCAATGTCTTTCCATTCAAAAAATCTGTCGCTTGCCCAACCGTCAAGTGCTGTGATTGAAAGGAGGCAAAGTAACGCTCCAATAGCAACCCAAGCCCGTGCGACGGGATCCAATGGTTGCCCGTTTCGACCATCATTGATAAGTTGCTTGTCGAGATCGAGCGAAAAAGAGAGATGTTTTGATGAGAAAATGGGGTCAAGCCGGTTGCCATTCCAGATTCCCAATCCAGCTCCACTTCATGGAGACTGCCCAAGGTATCTAGCAGAGCCATTCCGAGTTCGATCTTTTGCTTGGCCTGTTGCTGATTAACTTTGGACGAGCGGCTTCCCGCCACCGCTTTCGATTTGCTTTTGCCTTGGGTCCGGCTGCCCTTTTCCATCGAAGAGTGTGGTTCGTGATCAATTTCCTGTGTTAACTGCAAGCCAGCTGCAAACCCGCCCGCGCAATGGTCGCGATGCGGCCAGACTCGATAGCATCCCGGAAGCATCGGCGACCTCCATGTTTGCAGTTCTTGTGGCTCGATAGGCACCAGAACATTTGGATACTCTTCGAGCAGCCATTGGATTTGGGCCTCGTTCTCTTCCACCGCGAACGTGCATGTTGAATAAACAATACGGCCAGCCGGCTTAAGCAATCGCATTGCAGCTCGCAAGATTCTTTTTTGTCGTAATGCGCAATGTTCTATTTGGTTCTCCGCAAACGCGTTGTCATCGCGTTTGTTTCTTCCAACAAGAGTTTGCCCACTACATGGTGCGTCGACCAAGACGGCATCAAATCGGCCCGGCAATCGGCTCGCAAGTTCATCAGGGTCGTACGAGCATACGGCGTGGTTGGGTACGCCTGTTTTCGCAAGTGCGTACTTTAGAATGTCAAGCCTCGATCGCACTGGTTCGTTCGCGAGCAAAAGACCTTCTTGCCCGAGAAGTTCAGCGATAGCGGAAGCCTTGCCTCCGGGGGCTGCGCACAAATCGCAAACGATATCCCCCGGTTGAAGATTCAGAAGATTCAAGGGCAACATGGAGGCTGCATCTTGAATGTAATAATCTGCCACGGCATAGTTTAGAAAGGCAGATGGACGAATATTGGAATCGACAAGGAATCGCCCCCCAGAGAACCACGGAACAATGGTTGTCTCGAAGGGCAAACTAACATCGGCTCGATCAGGTCGAAGCCGGATACTTCGTTTTCCGAACTGGTGGAGACTGGCTTGAAATGCGGAATGTTCGTCCGTCGGTAAAACTTCCGCGAGTGTCATGGTGATTTCGACCGAATCAACTGGGACGAAGTTACGCGAATGACTGGGCACGAAGGAAGCGAACTCAGAAACACTTCGCCATATTGCTTAGTGGTCATTCGCGGATCCGTTACCACCACGATGCCAGAGTCGGTAGCCGTTCGTATCAAGCGCCCAAAGCCTTGTTTGAACTTAATCACCGCTTCGGGCAATTGGTAGTCGCGAAAAGGATTACCACCGTTCTTCTTGATCGCTTCCAACCGGGCTTCCAGCAACGGATGATCCGGGACGCTAAATGGTAATTTACTAATAATTACGAGCCGCAACGCATCACCAGGAACATCCACCCCTTGCCAGAAACTCTCGGCTCCAAAGAGAACTCCTCGAGGGTTGTTCTTGAA
Source organism: Planctomycetaceae bacterium (assembly GCA_027487485.1). Classification (GTDB taxonomy): domain Bacteria; phylum Planctomycetota; class Planctomycetia; order Pirellulales; family Pirellulaceae; genus JBKCUI01. Next base: position 168,279 of record JAIYDN010000076.1, read on the forward strand.
GTCTTGAAGCAACTGATTTCTGGGTACCCCATCGGCTTGCGAGTAAACGGTTAGATTGTTTTGAATCATCCAAGGGGTCAATGAAGAACATGTTTTTCGAAGCATGTCGTAGCTGGTAAAGAGCACGAAAGCGTGACCATCGCTTTGGCCAATGAAGTGCTTCAACACAGGAAGTATCGATTGCTCGTACTTAAACTTGTCGATTGAAGGGTCTGGCAAATCAGTAACCAGATGAAGCTCAGCCAGTTTGGGATAATTGAATGGGCTACCGACTTGCAAAGATTTAGCGCCGCTGGCACCGATACGATGCTGATAGAATTCGAAGCCTTTATTGTTGCCAGTCGCAAGAGTTGCGCTGGTCATGATAACGCTCTTTACTTTTCGGAAGAGATGGTTACGAAGATGAGTTCCGATGTCCAATGGACTGCTTCGCATGATGACGCGAGTGTTGCTTCGTGTTTGCATCATGCGAGATTGCTGTTGCTCCAGCCAATAAACAGAATCGTCAAGCTTTTGCAGATTCCACTGGTCAAGGCCGGAGGCAAGCGTGCTTAGCCTCTGGCTAGCCGACATCAAATCCAGTCGTCCATTGCCGTCTTTAAGATCTTTGCCGAATCGTTCCAGTTGTTCGGATAGCGATTGAAGCCTCTCACAGAGCAATGGGGACAGGTTGATGGGTTCACGAACGCGTCCATTCCCCTTTTCTTGGTTCGCCAACCAGCCCATGAGATCCGCGGTTAAATCGTCCAATGCTTCCATGCATGCGTAAGTGTCGCGCGACAATTGCTTCAAGCCAAGAACTGACAGTATCCCCTTTTCATTGCGTGGGTTGTACAGCTTACGTAGCGTGTAATCGATTTGCGAGTTACTTATCTGGAGCCCTAAATGGTCCCCTGCAACCGACTCAATGGTGTGACACTCGTCGAAAATGACGGAATCGTATTTGGGCAAAATGCCCCCTCCTTGAGCTTTCAAAGCAAGATCGCTGAAGAACAACGCATGGTTAACGACCAATATCTGTGCATTCTGAACTCGTCGTCGTGCAGCATAGTAAAAACAGGAATCGTAATGATTGCATTTTCGTCCCATGCAATTTCCAGAATCGCTTGCTACCTCATCCCAAACGGATCCACTTGGACGAAACCCAAGACTGCTCAATGAACCGTCGTTGGTTCGACCTGTCCAATCGACAATCGATTGAAGCTGATCATAATCACTTTCCTGACTAAGCATCCCCAAGGTTCGGCTTTGAAATACTTCCAGCCGCCGTTTGGAGAGATAGTTGCCGCGTCCCTTGACCAGTACGCTTGAAAACTCCCGAGGGATAACGGCGTTGAGCAACGGCAAATCTTTGGAGATCAGTTGCTCTTGCAAGCTAATCGTATGGGTGCTGACGACAATGCGTTTAATGGAATCATCATCATCCTCGTCCAATCCCTTTTTTTTGCCGGAAGGTGAGTCCATTTCGGGCTGGTCGGAAAGTTTCGTAGCACCCTCTTGCGAAGTTGCGTGCAGAATGGCCGGCACAAGGTATCCGAAGCTCTTTCCAACCCCCGTCCCTGCCTCCACCATCAGATGATGGCGTTTGGCCAACGCGTTGGCGACTGCGTCTGCCATTTCGAGCTGTTCATTGCGGTGTTCGTAGTTCTTGATCCGGCGGGATATGCTTCCTCCAGGTCCAAGAATCGAACGGATATCTAGCTCGTCCATCAATTGTTTCTGCATCCACTTCGCATTGGGGCCGCCGACGATCGACCGCGTCGTCTCAATAAGCAAAAGTATATGGCAATTCCATGATTCCTGTTAGTCTTCGGAATGCCCCATATCGGCTAGAATTGAGCAAGCCACGGTTTTTTGAACGCCATACCTGCCAACTATTTCCAATTGAAAATGCAAATCTACAACTCACACCATTCGCCATGCGACCATACCAGTCGAAAAGGCTCGGTTCTTATTCTCCTGATTTGCCTCCAGCTGAACTCCTTTTTGAGTTCCGGGTGCGGCCCTTCTCCCGGCCCAAAAGTCCATTCCCAAGGCTCAACTTCTGCAACTGGTATTTCGACGGAAACATCTCGTGTCGAACTTCCCAAATCGCTGGCAGATACCGTGCCTGCATCCGATGCCCCGAAGCAAGCTCCACGTGCTACACCACCCATTTCGCTCCCTATCTCTCCCTCCCCGGAAGTAAAACCGGCCAAGGAAGTTCAAGCCGCTCCGAAGGCTATTAAGCCGGTAGCGATTGTGACGCCTGAACAAGCCAAGCGTTGGAAGCAACCAGACTACGAACCCCTTCAGTTGATGGGTTTTCGAGACATTTCCGAGGTAGGAATGATCACCTGCATGACATCGACGCCGGATGGATCGCACTTGATCGTCGCGGGAAAAGGCGTTTCGATGTGGTCCATCGAAAAGAAAGAACCAGAACATTTGTTCTTGGCACCCGAAACGGACAACCCGTCGCTGATTGTTTCCATCGCTACGGCTCCCAACGGAAAGTGGTTTGCCACGGGGGATTCCGAGGGGAATGTCAGTGTCTTCAGTATTGAACCTAGGCAATTGGTACTTACAAAAAAAATCGAGTCCAACGATGTGATCGATCTCGCCATCTCACCGGATTCCAGCGAGATTGCAACGATTTCCTATGGCTCAACAGTATCCCTTTGGAATGCAGAGACACTGGCCTCCACGAGCAAGATAGATACCAAGCTCAACAGCCTAAAGAGGGTCTTTTACGCAAGTAGCGATTCCCTGATCGCACTGGGCGAAACTGGGGCGATATGGAATATTCGTGAAGGCAAGCTACTCAAGGACCTGCAAGGAGATCGCTTCAATGCAACTCTCTTGGCATTACCACAGTCCAAACGTTTTTTTACAGGCGGAAACTCTACAGTTCTAGAATGGGATTCGGAGAATCTCAGTCAAGCGAACAAAATAACGGGTAGCTTTTCGTCCGAAGAATTACTTGCGGTTTCTTCGGAGGGTAACAAGCTCGCAACCGCGAACGGAACTGCTATTCAAATTTGGGAGCGATCCAGTGGGCGTCTCCTTCAAGTCATGGATGTGGTGGGTGCATCTGTCCAAGGCCTTGCGTGGTTGCCCAAGTCGGATGTGCTGGTTGTGGCATCCGATGTTGGACCTCTTCGGTTTTTGAGCACATCCAAAGTTGATCCGAAGTACGGACTTCAGCAGGTCCATCTTCCAGATTCATTACAAGTCGATTCCCCGAACACGCCAGCGACACCCGCCAAGATTCAGTCCATGCTGGACTTGCGTACTTTCCCTAGACCATTGGACAGCACGCTTGACTTCGGAAACGCAGACTCTTTGAGCGTGACCGCTTCCATGAGCGATCAAGACGCTAGGCTCTATTATCGCTACCAGTTTGGCGAACTGGGCTGGCTTGAATCCACAGAGACCTCAGCCAATCCCGCAATGATCCAGTTCGTGAAAGATGGATTCTTTGTGTCCGCATCCTTCTACGAATCTGGCCCCATGCAAACCAACATCAACATCAGTTCTAGCGGCAATTATGATTTGCGTTCACTACCAAAACCTGATGGAAAGTTAATCGAAGTAGTTTACGAATCGGCCGATTCGGTCATGTACAAAACCAAAGTCGAAATCGTTTCTATCGAGACCAACTTGCTACAAAAAATGCACGCAAGTGGCTGGATTCCATTCGGGAGACTATTTGCAACCAAGAATGACGCTCCAGATCGTTGTGATTTGTCCTTCTTGAATCAAGGCATGATCGCGAATGTGTCGATCGGCAAGTTTCCGTCTGACCCTGATTACTACATGATTCAATACACCAAGCAATGGATGATGAACTCGATTCCGATTCCGAAAGACTCCGGGTTTATTGAGTTTGACGGTTCTTCAACACCTGCTCTCGTCGCTCAAACTTCGATGTCGCTCGAGGATGCCCGGCAATACTACGAAAGTCAGTTGGTTGCACAAGGCTGGATTGTTTACCGCCGCGCAGAAGCGAAGAATCCCGAAAGAAGATGGCTGTTTGCATTGCGAGACCAAAGGGATCTTCGAGTGCTTTTGGAGCAGCATGAGCCCAGCAAAGTATTTGTTCGTGTTGGTGACGATCTGGAGAAGTCTTCTTGGCAGTTGAGCACAGTGCCCAGCGACAACAGTTCGCCAGCCTACTCCTTGGAAGCCTGGCTCAAAAAGGGCCGACTTCCCGCGAACCTAGATCGTCTCGAAGATTATGCGAAGGAACGTCGGGGGTCGGCCAAAAATCCCTAGCCGGCGTTCAATCTACTTCAGTATCTCGAAAAGATTGCTCTTCTCATCGGTCCAGAGAATCGATTTCCCAATGGGAACGGACTCCGCCGAGCTTGGAAGATTAACCAGTTCTAAGTCGCTTGCATCGGCTGCTAATACCGCCCACATCGACTCGTACGCTGCTGGGCTTTCACCCTCGGAACCTGAAACGAATCGACAGTCCATCCCTTGCGACTTGGCAAGGCCAAGGACTACGGATTGCAAATCGAAGTAAAGATTGGAAATATGGATCGCCATCTTCCCGTTGGACTTCAGATGCCTGCGGTAGACGCTCATCGCTTCTTTGGTTAACAAATGAAGTGGGATTGCATCTCCACTAAACGCATCAAGCACCAACACATCCAATTCCTGAGGGTTCTCGCGCTCCATTTGCAAGCGCGCGTCGCCGAGTACCAATTCGTTCGATGCTTTTGAATCCTTCAAGAACGTAAAGTAACTTTGAGCAAGTTCGATCACATCTGGATTGATTTCGTAAAAACGAAAGTGATCCCCAACATTGCCATAGACCGCAAGAGTGCCGGCCCCTAAACCAACAACTCCAACCTTCTTTTTATCGGATTCCATTCCAAGCAATAATCGTCCTACTCCCGAAGATGGCGTGTAGTAGGTGGTTGGCAAAAGTTCTGATCCTGACTGGGTAAACTGAGATCCATGCACCACCCGTCCATGAACAAGCTTTCGCATCGAATGACCGGTACGCTCGTCATCGCCTTGTGTTACACTCAAAACGCCGTAAAAGTTTCTCTTGACAACGATTTGCTGATGGGATGTCTCACTCCAAAACGTAAGCCATACAACGGCAGCGATAGGTATACCCATCGCTAGGGAGTATCTGCTCCAAATGGGGACTCGCTTGGTCCATATCGAACTGGATTGCAAGTACGTTCCAAGAAACAGCATCAAGCAACAAAGTAAAGTCAGTTGATATTCGTAGAATCCTCGGAATAGGTTGGGGGAAATGAGCCCTACGAAAAGCCCGCCAGTAGCACCGCCAGCGGAAATAGTCATATAAAACAAAGTCAACTTGGATGGAACTGGGCGGCTTGCAACCAATTCTCCATGGCAAACCATGCAGGCAAAAAACAATCCCGAGAAGTAAAGCCCGATCTCAATCACCAGCGGCAGATTCCATTGAACAAGCTTGCTCCCGTAAAGCAGTAGAAAGGAGATTGTGGCCAACTGGATGCAGACGCGTCGCGAGTACCAGTTCTCACTCTCGAATGTCAGTATGAATGAAAGCAGGTACACGGCGAGCGGAATAACCCACAGAAAGGGAATGACCGCAGTGTCTTGGCAAACCTGATTCGTCGTTGCCAAAAGCAACGTAGAGGGTAATGCAGCATACAGGAACCAACCAAACCAAGTGGATTTGGTGACTCTCACGTCATCCATTGTCCGAGCCGTTTTCTCGCCCAGACTGGATGGGATGTTCACTATTTGCTTGGCGAAAAATATTCTCCAACCCGCTACCGCACACAAGCCCCCATAGACGGCGAAGAGCAATGACCAAAGTCCTGATTGTTCAGGCGATGAAAACGCAGGCTCAAAGACAAAAGGGAAACTTAAAAGCGCCAAGAAGGAGCCAGCATTTGATACAGAGTAGAGCCGATATGGCTTTTCTAGGATGCGACTAGTAGTCAACCAACTTTGTAGCAATGGACCTGTCGCAGAGAGAAGAAAATAGGGAGCCCCTACTTTGCATACGAGCAACAGCGTGATTAATAGAGTTGGCTGGCCATCTGGACTTGGTCTCCACGACGCGTCCGGAGTGATTGGTAGAGTGCACATAGCACAAACCAATAACAACACATGACAAGCAACTTGCGATCTCAAACGAAGCCATTGAGAAAGCAAATGTGCATAGCAATAACCGGCAAACAACAGCAACTGAAAAACCAGCATGCAGGTAGTCCAAACTCCTGGGCTGCCTCCGAACCATGGAAGAATGTACTTACCCATGATCGGCTGAACCTGAAACAGCAGGAACGCACCTAGGAAAATCGTTACGCCGAAAAATGCCACCCATATCTGCTGAGCGATACGACTGGATTCTGCAACTTCTTGGATTGGCTCCGTAGTGTTCTCTACACAGCCTATTGCTTTGGCGGAAGCTTGGGTCATGATATCCACAAAATCTAAATGGTTTACGTTGTCTTATCAAAGAAAACGTATAGGAGGACCAAACTCGGTTCCTTCTTCGTAGAAACCCGTTGCAACGCTACCGGAGTATCAAGGCTGTTGTACCAATTTCAGTAGCTACAGCCATGTAAACCAATTGCAACAGGGCATAGAAGGCACTACGAATGGTTGATTCGACAGTCTTTCCCCAGATTCGCGTACACCCTAAAGAACAATGACGAGAAGCACTGAAGATTCTCTTGGAAATCTGGGAGTTTAACAACTATACGGATTGTGCGGTCTGGCGAAGTTCACTGGCCGGTGTAACTGCCAAGCAAAACAACAGAGAGCCCACGCAACCATCATCCTCGTAATCACGATTTGTTCATCTGCAAGATAAGTACGGTAACGAGCGTTCCCAAGAGAGCCAACGATGCCAGCCCCAGCAGAATTACGATCGTCAGTTGCTGCTTTCTTTTGCGAGCACGCTTCTTAGCGAACAATTGCGACGAAGCCGTAGAGGGCTTGGTCTCTTCGTTGCTCGCCAAAGCGGTTCCGCCCACGGAGACATTCAAGACTTCAGGTATTGGGACGATAGGTGGGTTGGTGTTCATCGCCTCTGGATACAGTTCCGGCAAGAGCTGACTTGCTGATACCCAATCGGATGTACCTTCCTTCCACAGTAAGGAGTCCGGTGTAACCCGTCGCTCCTTAATCCAATCCATCAAGAGCTGCGAAGTCGCTGGTCCATACTGACCTCCCGTCGGCGGCCTCACAAACCATTTCGCGCCCAGCGAATCCCGAAGCGCTCCGGGCAGACCTGGCATTTCACCCATGGGAATTGTTTTGGGAACGGGCGATTGGAATGAGTCGTTTTTCGGAACAGCGCTCTTTACCGCTGTCGATTTGCCCACGGTTTGAACTTGCACAGACTCGGATTCAGAAGATGCCGTTTCTTCTTCTGAAAGATCCAAGCCCTTGCTACCGACTTCGATCAGTTCGACAGAATAAGGGGCATCTTGAATTGGAATTCGGAACTGCCCTTTGCACTCTGGACAACGCCCTCTTTTTCCACCTTGAAAGTCTTTGACGTGCAACGAAAAATTGCAATGATGACAAGCGAAACGAATTCCCATGATTTTAACTGTTAACTACTCGGGTGTTATCGATAGGATTCATGACACTTGTTGCATGCTTGATCGATTCGGCTGACTGCGGTTCGGGCGAGTTCTGCATCGTTGGTTCGCACCGCTTTAGTAACTTCTTGCGAAGCGACGGACATAGCGGCTGCGAGCTGAGCGTATTGAGGATCATCCGCGTCGGTCATGCCCGGTTGGCGTACGACTTGTCCCAATACTGCAAGCAATTCTGCATACTTGATGACTTCGTCCTGGCTGCTTCGGAACTTGCTGTCGCTATTGGTAATGGGGGTCAGGTTTTCTCGCAGTGCCCATTCCATAATCTGCATGGTTGGACCACGATCCGCCGTTCTGTCCCAAGACACTTCCTCTGCATTGCCAGATATCTTAGTTCCCTTGAGCATCGTTTGAAGATCTTGATGACGCAGTTTCGCCTGATTGAAAACGACCTGAGTGCCAACCTTGCAGTTGTCTGCCATGTTCGCAAAAATGCGACGTCCATATTCGGCAGAAGCTTGCCAACGAATTTCTTCTGGGTATTGAGCAACAACCGCCATGATGGTCGCCAAAAGAGTGAATTCCCGACGGGCAATGGGCGCACTTCCTGCAAAGCCAGCAGGCGTTGTAATGACCGCATCTAGCCGAGTTTTGGACTCTTTGACCAAGTCCTCAATCGTGCTATCGGTGATCAACGTCTTCCATACTGCGTTTCCTTGGTTGACCCCTTCCGCATTGGACGCCCCAATGTCGGAATCACCAGTTGCAACAGCCCCATTCTTTGAAGCATTGTCATTGGATTCACCCGCCATCGACGAGGTGCTGGGGAAATCACCCTGAAGTTGAGCTACCGCGTCGGGAAAGAAAACTCCCGAGAATTCGTCAGACTTGAACGTCGGCGGAGTCGCTCGCGAGGGCCTTTTGACTGCTTTTTGACCGAAGCTGTTCGAACTAAACACGAACATTGCAAGCAGCATCGCGGACGATATCTTGATGGACATCCTGGTTCGCATATCAACGATCATGGCCGTTTTGAAGTAGAGGTTGATCCAAACGCTGTCGATAGTATTTCAAGCCAGGCAAAAAGAAGCAAGCACCTGCCACAATTCCGAAGATCAGATGAGCTGCTTTCGGGTACGCAATCATCAATCCGCTCGCAGCAAACAAACAGAACGCTTGTACGTAAAACACACCACTCAAAATACCTGCTTTGATTAAAAATACCATCCCGGTCATTACGGCTAGCAAAGGCGTTAAGGTTAAGGGTGGTAGATTCAACCCCCATTCGATCGGAAACAGGGCCCCGATGCCGATCATGCAAGCTCCCCAAACGTGAGCAATCTGTCGCTCCACGAAAGTTACCGGCCCCATCCTTCTGCGCAGAGCCCAAAAAACTGCCGCCCACGCACCAAGCCCAACAGTCCATAAAAGGGCATAGGACCATCGACTGGAGTCGCTCCACTGGAGAACTTCGGTAAAGATACAGGCAATCAACAGCACCAAAGAATGCCACATCCATAGTAGGCCCCAGTTTTCAAGGATGGGCGCATGGTGCGTTTCACGGAACCATCGGGCAATCACCTGAGCAAACTGGCCCGACCTCGCCGCAATCGGTTCGTCCTGCAAAAACGCTTTCAAGTCGTTCGCCAGTCCGCCAGCACTCGGGTAACGCAAATCAGGCGGCTTCTGCAAACAACGGACGACGATCATCTCGAGATCTCGGTCGATATCGGGATCGATAAATCGTGGCAGAGGTGGATCCTGCTCTAAAATTTTCAGCATCAAATCGACCGGCGACTGAGCGATCAACGGTGGCCTACCGGTAAGGGCGTGATATAAAACGGTCCCAAGGCTGTAGATGTCGGAGGCTGGACCAATCGGGCCCATCCGGCCACTGGCCTGTTCCGGGCTCATGTAGTTTGGGGTCCCCAAAACGGCACCCGTTCGAGTCAACGAATCCGCACTGTCGGTTTGCTTCGCCAAGCCAAAATCGGTCAGCTTGGCATTCCCGAGCTCGTCGATCAAGATATTGGATGGCTTGATGTCACGATGCACGATGCCAGAATCATGCGCGAATTGCACCGCACAACTGACTTGTTCCAGGTAATTTGCAATAAGGCGTTGTGAAAGCCCCCCCATGAGCATCAACTCCGAGAGCGTTTTTCCTCGTATGTACTTCATGGCAAAGTACGGTCGGCCGTCGATTTCACCAACGTCATACACAGGCACAATTCCAGGATGATCGAGCTTTGCGGTTGCCTTTGCCTCCGCAAAAAACCGTTGCCGATCCAATTGCGAGGCCAAACGGTCTCGCAAAATCATCTTGATGGCTACCTCCCGATTCAGACTCAGTTGGATGGCGCGATAAACAATCCCCATTCCTCCGCGCCCGACTTCTTCGATCAGCTGGTAGTCGCCCATGGTAATGGGTAACGCCATTTGCCAAACTTTGGATTCGGATTTGGCATCTCCCGCAGCATCGATCGCCTTGGCTTCGGCCGATCCCACCGCATCGGTAACCAACACGGTTCCCCACAAGTACATCAAATCCGACGCATGTTCCGGGTTTTGTTTGCATACTTCGTGGATGTCGATCGAAAGCCCTTTTTGCATACGATCTGTTAGCTCGCTAACCAGTTCCGCTAATTTTGCTTCCGAGACCGAACTCGGTTCGTCCGATTCCACCTGGGGCTCGGGCACAGAAAATGGGACGGACAAATTGGTAACCGATTCGCTTACCAATGGATCCACCTGGTCCTGGGACATTTCGGGTTGCCTAGCCTTTTGGCTCATTCAAGCAAATCCTTGTGAAGTGATGGCTGCCCTTCAATCACTTCTCGCAACCGCTTCAAGGCACGCAAGTAACGCATGCTCGCTGCTGGTTCGGTCAGTCCTAGCGATTGAGCTATCTCTTGATTGTTGAGTTGTTCGTAGTGACGCATCAAGATAATCTCACGGTCGTTCTCTCGAAGCAGCTGAACCGCAGATTCTATTTGCACAGCGAGCTCCCGTTGCGTTGCGGCAGCGGCAGGCGTCAGCGCTCCGTCTCGGAATTGGTTCGCCAGCTCCATCGTGGACTGATCCGGGGGACCTTGGCCCGGTCCAGGTTGCTCCCGATCGATGCTTCGTTTTGCGGATACGCGATGGCGCCGATGAGCATCAATAATGCGGTCTTTCGCAATCTGACGAATCCAAAGATGAAAAGGAATGACGGGGTTCGCCATGTAATCCTTCAAGCGGCGATTCGCTTCCATAAGAACGTCTTGGATGACGTCGCTGACGTCCATGCGTTGCATAATTCGCTGGTCCAATCGAAGCTGGATCATGCGACGCAACGAATTTCTGTGCCGATCCATCAATTGATCGATGGCTAGGGCTTGACCATCCTTCACATTGATTAGCAGTTCGGCTGTGACCTCTCCGTCGGGCCAAATTGAATTAGACATTTCATTTCCTAGTGGGATCGTTTTTTGGAATCACACTATTCTAGCTGACTGTCCAGGGATTGCAGCATTTCTGGCTAGCTGCCCTTCCCGACTACTCGGAAACAAGCTTTTCCGGCTGCACTAAATTCAGGTAATGTCCATGGTCGGCCGTCACAATAACCAGCGAATCTTTCCAGGCGTTTTTGCGTTCGATCCAATCAAAAATCGACTTCACCGCTGCTTCGCCACTGAAAACGGCCCCGATCGAACTGTCGATATTGTTGGCATGATTGGCCCAATCGACGTCCCCCGCTTCCACCATCAACCAAAACCCCTCTTCGTCCGTCTCCAGGACCTGAATGGCGGCTTCCGTCATCTGGGCTAAAGAGGGATTTTCTTCGAGGTCCGCTTGGGTATAGGTCTCCACCGGCTCTTTCATGTCAATAACAGGCTTGAAATCACCGTTGGCGGTCTGATAGGGAAGGTGCCCATTCTTAACGCCAAAGAAGCCAAACAATCGGCTTTTCCTGGAAGCTGCATTCGCGGCCGCAAGCGACAAAACTTCGGCTCCCGATTTTCCCGGGGTTCGTTTCGCAACCACATACTTGGCTAAAGGATTTCCAGAATCCAAGTCGATGGCCTTTAAATCTTCCTCGGCCACATAGCGATTCCCAGGCACAAAATTCTGGCCGTGTCCGTCGGGCTTCTGAGTTTCCTCGCCATAGCCGCAACCGATCACCACCTCCAATCCAGGGGATGGATTGCTTCGACGGGACACACTTGGCAGGCCCAGCATATCGCGAGTCAGATCCTGATAATCGTCGCGACTTACGTTGGTGGCATAACTTGCCGCCGGTGTTGCGTGACTGATGGGAACACTCGTAACCGCTCCCGCAGAGAATTTCTTGGAACGTTGGACGTATTGCGCAATGGTTTCGACCGACTTCAAGCTTCCATCCAAGTTTAGGGCTCCGTTGATCGCCTTCACACCCGCAGTCATCGAAGTTGCCGACGACGATGAATCCGTGTACGCATGATCCGAGATCTTAGAACGGCCAATCAAATAGTCGACATCTGCCGGCTTCGACCAAGGAAATTCCCCGCCCAACCGAGCATCATAGCCGCCAAGCTTCGTGACTGGCTTTACATTTCGCTGAGCGTCCACGTCCGTTTCGACTTGATCACCATAAGGACTGGTAACTACAAATCCATAATCGCTCTCACATCGATCGTAATCTTGAAAAAGGAGCCCTGTTCCCTTTCCCTCGGTGTAAGCTACTTTTCCATTTCTTACAATGGAAGCAGCCTGAGTCGTTTGCCAATCCATTCCATCAAATACAACCAAGAACACAAACTTCTTGCCAAGCTCATCCATAGCGCGGCGTTGCAACCGATAAATGTCCGTTTGATCGCCGTAAGTAGCCTGCTCATTCAGCGTATTGTCAGGCAACTGTCCATAAAGAGCTTCAATCGCTTTGGCATCTCGGTAGACACTTCCTTCGTTCATGTACGGTGCAAACGAACCACCAAAAACGTAAACTGGGATCAACCTGTTGGAATGATTGGTCCAAGCGTTGTAGCCCCCTGGACGATTCCCCCAATGCCCCCAACTGGCCGACTTTTCTGCCATGGCATTAGATTGCAAGGTCGCAATCCGATCGGTTCCTGTCTGGCTACTTACTGATTCCTGAGCGGCCACCACAACGGTTTCTTGAGCAACGGATGGCGAAACAAAATAGGTCGCTGGAATGCAGATTCCAACAAGAAATTTGAGGACGCTTTTCATGAACAATTCGGCCTAAAGCAAAACGGAAGTTCGGCAGTACGGATATACGAACCGGAAAGTATCTTCACCAGAGCCCGCAATTGCTAGTGCTTCTCGAAACCTTAATGGAAGAGCCGAGCGAGTCCGAGTACCGCCGTCATCGCAGGACATTTGGTGAATGTCTCACACAATTTTTTTCAAAATGTGTACAATGCCTGGATGAAGTTTGAAAAAAATGAATTGGCAGCTCCTTCTGTGAGCTTCTTGGGTGCCGCTCAGTCCGTATCCGGTTCGATGCATCTCGTCCAATCTGGACCCCACCGATATCTGCTAGATTGCGGCGTCAATCGTGACGATCGTGGGAAAAATGGCGTGCAAAGTGCCTCATTCCCTTTCGATCCAGCTTCCATCGACGCCGTTTTCTTAAGCCACGCACACATGGATCACTGTGGCAATTTGCCCTATTTGATTCGCCAGGGGTTTCGAGGACCGATTTACTGCACTCATGCAACCCGTGACCTGATCGATGTCATGCTCAATGACGGCGCCCGAATCAACGAAAACCGCAATCGTTTTAGCCACTCCAGCCGCAGATCCAATCAAGGTTTGTTCGACTACGATGATGTCGATGACACTTTGGATGCGTGTGTTGGCGTAGAATATTTGGAACCTGTAGCTGTCAACCAAGATGCTCAAATATGCTTCCACGACGCTGGCCATATCTTGGGAAGTGCCTCGATCGCTATTGATCTGCTCCATTTGAATCGCGAAATTCAAATTTACTTTACAGGCGACCTTGGTCGGCGAGGACTTCCCTTCGTTGCCGATCCAACAATCGTTCCACCGGCGGATCTGATCATTTGCGAATCCACCTACGGCGGCAGAGTTCACGATAGCTTGGAGCAGATGGCGACCAAGATGGCTCAAGCAATTGGCTCCACCATAGAGCGAAATGGAAAAGTGCTAATTCCCGCATTCAGCCTTGGCCGAACTCAGCTGGTTCTCCACTATCTGCAGCAGTGGATGACCGAGGGGCTCGTTCCGAAGTTGCCAATTTTTATTGATAACTTCGTCGCTAGCGAGATAAGCCAAGTCCATGATTGGTACGATGACCTGTTGGTCCCAGAAATCGAAGGTGTTCCTTTCGAATGGCTAGAGTCGGACGAAGAGGCGACACAACGGTCGCTTCAATCCGACCCTTGTATTATCCTAGCATCAGGTGGGATGTGTGATGGTGGACGAATCCTACATCATCTTCGATATCACATCGATGACCCAAGATCAACCATCATCACCGTTAGCTTCCAAGCTCCCGATTCGTTGGGGGCCCAGCTACTTTCCCGATCACCGCGCGTACGTTTTGATGGTCGGATATGGAATAAGTGGATTGAAGTCGCAGAAGTCAAAGGCTTCTCTGGTCACGCGGATCAGAACGACTTCGATGTTTTGATGCGTGATGCAGCCAGCGCTACAAGCCGCGTTCGGTTGGTCCATGGCGAGCCGGAAGCGATGCGCTCTCTCCAACAGCAACTCACCCATTTGGGCTTCGCCGACGTTGCAGCTCCGCGACGAAATGAAATCGTTTATCTTTGAATTCAATTAAGGCACGATCAGTCTTCCAGAGATCTCCCTCTGGACACAACTATCTGTCGTGCCTGATTCGGCGGTTAGGGAAGCTACCCAAAAGCAACATCCCATTCAACAAACCCAGAATGATTCGGCTTAAAGAAAGAAATCACCTAAGTTTTCCTTCGTTAAACCGGCAAACAAGTCATCCACAACCTCCGTCGACTTTTCGGCCTCCAACTTCTCCGATTCCGCTTTCGCAAACGACGATCCTAGAGCAATTGAACGGGAATCTCCTGATACATTGGGCTGAATCATTAATCCAGCCCCAGCGTCTGTGCTCAGCCCGTCATTCAATGCTGCTTGACTTCCATCCACCTTTGGAAATGTTGGCAGTACTGGTGGTTCGCCAATAAAAGGTGAAGACCCTGGGGGCAGTTCGCCACCGCCAGCACCGCCACCGCCGCCAGCACCGCCACCGCCGCCACCGCCGCCACCGGATCCTGACGCTCCTTCTTCGCTCGACCCTGCAGCTGGAATCGTGATGTTGTTGAGCAAGATCGCGGTGTTAGACACCCTGCCCCGCACGAACGACAAGTCGAGAGCGGTTATCCGACCATCCTTGTTCACGTCACGAT
>JAIYDN010000106.1 GCA_027487485.1 Planctomycetaceae bacterium
TATGCAATTTGTCCGAACGACGTCCCAAAACTATTTGCGTCGGTTCTGCTGGATGTCCTTAAAACTCAAGCGTTTTGGGGCTATTTCGCGTGTTGAATCAATTCCAAATAAAATTGCTTCTTGCATTGATGCCGCAACTGCGGAACCCACAAGGCAGTCGAACCAGTGGTCGTTCGGCTGCGCCGGTCAAAGTTGCTGTCGGAGCTGCAATTCACTTATCAAATGGCCAGTTCCGCATTTCGGGAAATTATTTGGCCCCGATGGATTGGGGATTCCGCATTAGAATTGTGCCTAATGAGCCAATCAGATCGGAGGCTGGCTCCGGTACCGGGTCCTTATCTGAGAACAAGAAAGCTGTCCCACGCTGATCCAATGACGGAAGTTACCAAAATTTTGGAGCAGATTGAAAAAGGCGATACGGCTGCCGCAGCCGAATTGCTGCCGCTCGTCTACGCAGAATTGAGAAGGCTAGCCGGTTACCGACTGAATCGTGAAAAGGCGGGCCAGACTTTGCAAGCGACTGCGCTGGTCCACGAAGCATATATCCGCTTGGTTGGAAATGCAGAGATCAAGTGGGACGGTCGTTCTCATTTCTTTGCTGCTGCAGCCGAAGCGATGCGACGAATCTTGGTGGATCACGCCAGGCGTCGACAGAGCGTGAAGCATGGCGGGGACTTCGAGCGGCAGGAACTGAGTGAGGATGTGGCAATTGAAATCGGTGATATTGATCAGCTTCTCGATTTAGATGCCGCCCTCACGAGGCTCGCTGAGGAAGATCCGGAAATGGCGAAACTCGTTGAGCTTCGGTACTTCGCTGGGCTTGGCGTCGATGAAACGGCGAAAGCATTGGGTGTGTCGCCTCGAACAGTGAAACGCAACTGGGCGTACGCGAGAGCTTGGCTCGGGCGCGAGTTGAATGGAGGCGAATTGGAATGAGACCTGTTCGATCGTCAGAGAAATCGATCTTCTTGGAGGCCCTCGACATCGAGTCCAGCGAAGATCGCACAGCATTTATTGAATCAGCATGTCGCGGCGACGCGGCATTGTTTGCCTCGGTCACCGCTCTTATTCGTGAGCACGAGCGAGACGACAATCCAGTCGATACTCCGATCGTTGCCACAAGTGATGGTCGCCCATTCGCCGATGTTAAAACCGAATCGTACGTTGCCATGAACCATTCATTCTCCGGGCAAGCTCTCGGAACGATGATAGGTCCCTACAAGCTGATGGAGCAAATTGGCGAAGGAGGATTCGGCTTGGTCTATGTTGCCGATCAGCAATCGCCGATTCGCAGACGTGTTGCTCTGAAGATTATCAAACCTGGAATGGAATCACGCGAGGTCCTCACACGCTTTGAGGCGGAGCGTCAAGCAATCGCCCTGATGGATCATCCGAATATCGCTCGAGTCTACGATGCGGGTGTCACTGAATCGGCGCAGCCCTACTTTGTCATGGAGCTTGTGCGTGGCGTACCGCTCACCGAGTACTGTGACGGCCACCAACTCGATATTTCTGAGCGTCTAAAGCTATTTGTAGACATTTGCAACGCCGTGCAGCATGCCCATCAGAAAGGCATCATCCATCGAGACTTGAAGCCTTCGAACATTTTGGTCACGCTGCAAGATGGCCATCCGCTTGTGAAGGTCATCGACTTCGGCGTGGCCAAAGCCATCGGTCAGAGCCTGACCATCAAGACGATGTACACTCGCTTCGCTTCCATGGTTGGCACGCCGGCATATATGAGTCCAGAGCAAGCGGGCATGAGTACTGGTGATATTGATACTCGAAGTGATATTTATTCCCTTGGCGTTCTACTATACGAACTATTGACCGGTACGACGCCGTTTGCTTCGGATCGGCTGCAAAGTGCTGGCTTCGATGAACTGCGCCGAATCATTCGTGAGGAAGAGCCGCATCGCCCCAGCACGCGTTTAAGCACGCTCAACAATCAAATAGCAACTACCGTCGCGGCGAATCGCAAACTGGATCTTACAAAGCTTGCCTCTTCGATGAAACGCGACCTGGATTGGATCGTCATGAAGGCCCTAGATAAGGACCGAAACAGACGATACGCAACAGCCGGATCAATGGCCGAAGATGTGTCGCGATTCCTCGTGCATCAGCCTGTGGTCGCTTGCCCGCCATCGACTTGGTACCGGTTTACCAAGTTCGCACGCCGCAACAAAGTCGCCATATCCACGGTGTCGTCCATCACTGGCGCTTTGCTATTGGGAACGATCGTGAGTGCTTGGCAAGCTCGAGTTGCCATTCGCGAACGCGATGAGAAAGTAATTGCCCTCAACGAAGCGAGAAGTGCTGAGGAAACCGCCAATAAGGCCCGCGAGGAATTGGAAGGCTTCAATCAGCGATTGAATACAACCACAGTTCTCCTTGCCTCAGGTCGAGTTCACGCGGACGCGCAACGGTGGTCGGAGGCGTACAAATCGTATAGTGAAGCCACCGAGATCCTTCCCAAGTATTTTTTGGTCTGGCTTGAGAGAGGGCGACTTAACGCCAAGTTAGGACGATGGGATGCAGCTGCAGAAGATTTCTCTCAAGCAGTCGAGATAGGTTGCTCAGCTCAGCAAGCGGAGCTATCGGGAGTGCCTCAGTTGCTGTTCTTCGCAGGACAATCCAACGCCTACGAACGAATCACACGCGAAATTGAGCCGCTAGGTACCAGCGATCCAGCTTCCGTGGCAACTCGCGCACTGCTCGTCGAAGATATTTCGCAAGAAAAGGCAGCTGATTTGGCTAGCTTAGTTGAGCAGATGCTATTGGATGTCGAGAACAAGTCTGGTTCCAACAAGAAACTTCAGCACAAATACGCGTCGATGTACTACGCCGCCAACCTGTATGTTGCCGGTTGGGCGCACCTTCGCGCCGGCAACCTTGATAAGGCAATCCAACGTTTGGAGGAGTCAAACGATGCTGAATGGTTCGGAAAAGGAATTGCCAATCCGCTGATCGCCATCGCCCACCATCGTGCGGGACGAGCCGATGAAGCAGTCAAGGCGTTCGATCAATCTCAAGCTCTGCTAGACCGGTTGCTCAACGAAAGTGTTAGCCGTCAATCGGGCACCCCGATGATCCCGTGGATCGACTGGATTGAGTTTCTGTTGAACCATCGCGAAGCCAGTATCGTGGTAAAGGGGCACACGCCGGCCGACGATCCGCGATTTAGCCAAATGCAGTTGGCTGCGGACTCCACAATCGCAAACTAAAGAATCGAAAAGTTTGCCACAATTCTTTGGCCCCGCTATTTCAGCGATCTCGCATTAGTCTTCTAGAGGCATCCTGTCCAGGAGGAACGGACTACTGGCGGCTTCACCCCTTTCCAACTTCCCTCTGAGGCAAAAGCTATGCGTCGAATCACCTGCTACCTGGCACTCGTTCTGTCGAGTCAAACGGCATTTGCTGAAGATTGGCCACAATGGCAGGGCCCGAGCCGCAATGCGACATCGAGCGAGACCGGTTTGCTTCGGCATGGCCCGAAGGTGGACCACTATTGGCCTGGCGTATCGAAGGACTCGGCGGAGGTGACAGTGCACCGGCAGTTGCTGGCGGAAAACTCTACGGGCTCAGTAATCGCGAAGGCAAAGAGATTGTCTGGGCTCTCTCTGAGACTGATGGCAAAGAACTTTGGTCAAGTTCAATTGGTGATGCTCAGCCTCAAGATGTACCTCAATCGAAAGAAGGCCCAGGTGGGACGCCGACCGTCGACGGCAATCGAATCTTTGTCATTGGAATGAGTGGTCGAATTGCGTGTCTCGATGCAAAAGACGGCAAGATCGTTTGGCAGAAAAGTTTGAAAGACGATTTCGGTGGAACAGCTCCCATGTGGAACTTCCGCGAATCACCGCTCATTGATGGCGACAAAGTGATCTGCACTCCTGGAGCTTCAGGTGCAATGTTGGTTGCCCTCAACAAGGCGACGGGCGAAGTAATCTGGAAAACAGCCGCAGTTGCCAGTGCAACACCAAACGCTCCGTCAGCCCCAGCAAACCGACCAAACGAAGGTGAACGGGGTCCGCGCGGTGGCCAGCCTCGAGGCAACAACGCTCCACAAGCTGCTGTGGTTGCCGGCACCGAAGATGCAACGCTGTACGTCAGCGAGCATTGGGGTATGACTGGCTTCAATCAAAAGCTACCTAATGGCAAGTACCAAGTGAACTTGCATTTTGCTGAGACTTTTCAAGGCATCACTGCAGCCGGGCAGCGGGTATTCAGTTTTACGGTCCAAGGTAAGGAATTCAAAGACTTTGACCCGTTTCAAAAAGCTGGAGGACTTCGAAAAGCTTACGTCGAGTCGGTGCCAGTCGAAGTTACCGACGGTGAACTGAAAATTACCTTCAAACAACAGGTTGAAAATCCAGCGATCAAAGCGATCGAGATTCTTCCTCAGAACGCGAGCGATAAAGACCTAAAGCCGATTCGCATCAACGCTGGCGCAGCGGAACCGTTTACTGATTCCAAGAAACAAGTTTGGAGTCCAGATCAAGGTTTCATTGGTGGTCAAGTCAACCCAGGTACGTTTGGGATGGCAGGCGGCGGATTTGGACCTCCAGGCAACGCAGGTGGTGGCGGCAGGCGAGGTGGCTTCGGTGGCGGAAGCCGCGCTGGAGCAGCGTATTCATCAGTCATTGCCATCGAACACGAAGGATCTCGACAATACGTGCAGATGAGCTCCAGTGCACTAGTTGGTGTATCAGCGGAAACAGGCGAGATGCTTTGGCAATACAACAAGCCATCGAACGGCATGGGCATCAACTGCTCGACACCGATCTATCAAGACGGCCTCGTCTTCGCAGCTTCCGCATACGGCGCTGGTGGCGGCGCGGTGAAGTTGAAGAAGAATAGTGATGGGAAGTTCGAAGCGGAAGAAGTCTACTTCACAACGAGTATGCAGAACCACCACGGCGGGATGATCGTCATCGACGGAGCACTTTACGGTGCCAACGGTGGCAATGGTGGCGGGATTATGACATGCATCGATTTCCAAACAGGCGAAATCTTGTGGCGAGATCGAAAAGGTCCGAAAGGAGCTTTGCTTTATGCAGATGGTCGACTTTATCTTCGCAGTGAGGAAGGTCCGATCGTTCTCATTGAACCAACTAAAGAGGGTTACAAGGAAGTCGCCCGTTTTGAGCAACCTGATCGAAGCACTGCTATGGCGTGGGCGCACCCGATCATTGCAAATGGCAAACTCTACATTCGCGACCAAGGCTTGCTGCTTTGTTACGACGTGAAAGCAAAGTAAGCGACGAGTCATTTACAAAACCCAAGTACCCATAGAGCGGGCGTGTCTAAGAACATAAGGCGAGATTCAAACGATGGTCTCTTCGAAAAGCAAGATGGTAGCAGCAAGAGCTATGAGTATCTCGGCTGCTCTAGTAGTGTTGCTCGGATCGGTTGCATCCGCGCAGTTCGGGCCACCCCCTGTTCGTTCACCGGAAGTCAACGCTGACAGCACGGTGACATTTCGCTTCATGGCCCCGAATGCTAAGGCAGTCAACGTCAGAGGCATCACGAGGGAACCACTGGCGATGACCAAAGACGGGACTGGAGTCTGGACAGCAACTTCCACGACTCTTAAACCCGATCTTTATACCTACAGTTTTGACGTCGACGGCTTAAGCACCGTCGATCCTTCCAATACGCGATTCAGTTCGCCCTATCGACGGATTGGACAGAATACGGTACTCGTCCCAGGCGATATGCCGTGGACACCACTACCCAAAGTACCTCGCGGCGTTGTGTCACAACATGTGTTTCAATCAAAGCTAGCGAACGACGAACGCGATTTTTACGTTTACACTCCGCCCAACTACGACGCGAAGCGTAGCGAATCGTATCCCGTACTGTACCTGCATCATGGTTGGCAACAAGACACGCGTGCTTGGTTGGACGACGGTGCAGCGAATGTGACGCTCGATACGCTAATCAATCAAGGCAAAGCAGTGCCGATGGTTGTGGTCATGCCTCACGCGTACGGAACGGCCGCTGGCCCGGTAGATATCGATCACCTCGACATGTTGCCTACATACACTCGCATTTTACTTGAGGAGGTTATTCCTCAAGTTGAAAAGCAATATAACGTCTCAACCGAACGCAATGGCCGAGCCATGGCAGGGCTATCGATGGGCGGCGCAGAATCGATGCACACCGGACTCAATCATCTGGAGACATTTGCATGGCTGGGCTCTTTCAGTGGAGCGTTCAATACTTGGCCGCTCACCCGGCCAGCGACTCGAGGTCGAGGCTTCAGTCTGGCAAAAGACAAAATCCCAGCTCAGTTTCCTGCGCTCGACAAGACCTCGAACGAGAAGATCAAACTTCTCTGGATCGCTTGCGGCACAGCGGACTTCGGGGCACTCCCAACAAACCAGCAGTTCAAGAAGTACCTGGATTCGGTTGGAGTGAATGTCACCTACACGGAAGTGCCGGACATGGGCCATAACTGGCAGTTCTGGCGTCAAAACTTGGCCGACTTCGCGCAGCTACTTTTTAAGTAGAAAACTAGCCCGAGTCATTAAGTGGGAATTCAGTATGAAGTCTCGAAGCTACCGAGTTTTCTCAGCCTTGCTTTCCACTACATTCGGCAGGGTCACGATCTATTCGCCTTGGCTCGCGTAATCAGATTCGTTTCCTGTTCTGCATGTCTTTGAAACTGACGCGGCCAAGTTGCGTTTTCGCGATAGCGTCGGTTCCAAGAAGAATGCAGCCTTGCATCGATGCCGCAACTGCGGAACCCACAAGGCAGTCGAACCAGTGGTTGTCCGGTTGCTCCGGTCGCTGCTTCCATTCATCGACGCTCCGACCGCGGGCCTCGGTCTTGATGA
>JAIYDN010000080.1 GCA_027487485.1 Planctomycetaceae bacterium
AAACGGTCATCGTAACGCTGAATGCAGTCACCAGTGGTGATCCTCAAGTCTCCATCGACGGAACGAACAACGTCGCAACGGTTACGATTGCGGACGATGATGCTCATCACATCAGCGGAGCTGCTTCGGTGAATGAAGGGGCCACATATGTATTGACCCTCTCAGTTGCCGATGCCAGCGTCACCTCGTGGTTGGTGAATTGGGGTGACGGTCCTGCTCAATTGGTATCAGGGAATCCAGGTTTCGTGAACCATGTGTATGTTGATGGTGCTGCAAGCTACAACATTACAGCGACAGCGACTAACAGTGTTGGAACCTTTGCGGCAGTGGAGACAATAGCGGTAACAGTAAACGATGTCGCTCCGACTGTGAATTTCACTTCGATTACTTCGCCGGTGAATGAGAACTCGACTGCTTCGGTTACTTTTAGTCTGGCTGACCCAGGACTCGGCGATTTGGCGGCTACCGCTCAAGTTGTTCTGAATTGGGGTGATGGTTCTCAGACGGTCATCAATTCCGGTGCACAGTTGACTACCCTTCAGGCTGGTGGCTCGGTTACCTTGACTAAGGTTTACGCTGATGATTCGACGCCCGGTACAGCGAGCGATACGTTTAACCTGACGGTTGACAGTATTCAGTTGTCGCCAACGTTGACGTTCAGCAACATGTCCTTGGTTTCAGGCTCCTTGCCTGCAGCTGTAGTTGTCAATAACGTCGCTCCGACCGGATTGTTTGTGACCTCGACACCTTCTGTTGCACAGAACACTCCAGTTTCTGTGAACTGGTTGGGTTCGACTGACACTAGCCCGGCTGATATCCCTGGCTTGAGATACACGTACGGTATTGACCTCAATAATAACAACGTGCTCGATCTGCCAGGTGAGCTCATTACGCCAGCTGCAAGCTTTGGTGATGGAACCTATGCAGGCAGTGTGACTTCGAATTCCGCTACGATTCCAGGAAGCTACTTCGCAACACCGGGCACGTATCAGGTCATCAGCCAGATCATGGATAATGACCTTGGGGTTTCGACATCGACTGTTACGATTACCGTGACTGCGTCAACCTTCCAGGTTGCATCAGTCTCGATGACACCATCGGGCTTTGTCACAACCTTCAATCGAGCTGTTGATCCGACTGCTGTCAATCTTTATGCGGGGCGACTAGCAGCTGGTGGAACATCAACCGGGGCAGCGGACGTTACACTGGTTGGCTCGACCGTTGGCAATGTTCGTGGTTCAATGGTTTGGAATTCTAACTTCACAGGCTTTGAGTTTGTGGCAACAGGTGGCGTACTCGCCGCTGACGCCTACACTGTGACGATCGTGAGTGGAGCTTCTTCCTTCAAGGATCTCAGTGGTGGATTGCTTGATGGTGATCAGAACCTAACTGCTGGTGGTAACTATGTGAGCTCGTTCGCGATTGCACCGTCGACTGCTAGAGTTCTGTCGATTGCTGACTTTGCACGCGGATCATCCGCTACGGCGGGGCAGGTGCTGACCACTCCGTTTGGAAATGCTGTTTCGCCGGGTATTCCAATTACCATCAATAACGGTACAGGCATAACAAGCATCGATATGGATCTGGTCTTCGATCCTAACTTGATTGAGGTATCGTCGGCATCGATTGGTTCGGACGCTCTTGCTGCTGGATGGGGTGGTTTGACCGTGAACTTGGTGTCACCAGGACGAGTTCGAATTACAGGGTTTGGTGTAACGGCTCTTGGAAGCGGTACTCGCGAATTTGCGAGAATCATAGGTCAGGTCAAGCCTGGTGCTTCGTACGGAGCATCTCAAGTAATTAGTATCGAAAACCTTGCAACCTTCGATCTCAATGGATCCGTTCCATCAGTAGCCGACCGTGCGATTCACAAGGCGGTCTTTATCGGCGATACGAATGCGAGCGGTATCTACACTGGTCAAGATGCTGGTTGGGCTGCTGAAGTTCGGGTTAACCTGTTTAGTGGCTTCGGTGAGTTCCCACTGACCGACCCAACAATCATCGCAGACGTAACCCAAAGTGGTGCTATTGATGCACTGGATTCGACTTGGATCGCGTTGAAGAGCTTGGCGTCTAGCTTGAGACCTGAGATTCCTGATCTTCCCGCTGGTGTAATTTCGCCAGCGAGTGGAATTGACCCAACCATTGATGTTGATGACTTAGTGTCTGGGCTTCGTGGTTCAACTGCGAATGTGCCAGTTCGAATCACTGACTCGTCGGTTGGCTTATCTGGATTCAACTTTACGGTAGGTTACGATTCGTCGAAGCTTTCACTACCTAACGGCTTAAATGCAGGTGGGGTAACTTTAGCAGGTATGTACGTATCGGAATCTGGCTGGACTTTGATTTCGAATGTGGACAATACAGCTGGAACGGTAGGTGTTGTTCTCTTCCGTTCGGGAGCGTCGACTTCGACTTCGGGTCAGATTGCGAACATTGCGTTCAATGTTTTAGCGAATGCACCTGTAGGGGTTACGCCATTGGCGACGAGCGGCCCTGCAGCTGAACCGCCATTCAGCTACACTTATGTGAATGGTTCGGTTGATGTTCAAGCACCAACCGTGGTTGCTGGCAAACGTCTGTTCTACAACAACAGTGCTTGGGACAATAATGGAGCTGCATTGACAGCTGCAGACTCTGCCGCGTTAGCGACAGACAAGGTAGCTCTCTTGCCGGGACAAACAGGCAGTTTCCAAAATTACTCCAACTACTCGCGTGGCATTAATGGACTTGCAATCGACATTGTTGGACTGGCGTCATTACCGGTACAACCGACAGTTTCGAATATTTCCAGCTTCGTTTCCTTCAAGAATGGAAGGACCAACACACCGAACAGTTGGGCGAACGCACCTTCCCCAACTAATGTAACTGTAGTACCGGGAGGCGGATTAGGTGGAGCTGACCGGCTCCTGATTGGTTGGGCCGATAATGCAATTCAGAACACTTGGCTGGAAGTAACGGTTCTTTCCAATGCAACGACAAGATTGTTGGTTCAAGATAGGTTCTTCTTCGGGAACGCTGTAGGTGATACAGGTGATAGTGTTGCCAACACGAGAGTCAATGGTTCGGACGTGGCTGCCGTGCAAGCCAATTTTAGAACTTTTGCAAATCCTGCTGCGATTGATTTCGTTTTCGATGTGAATCGCGACAGGCGGGTAAACGGAACTGATGTTACAATTGTTCAGAACAACTTTACGACATTTGCTTCTCAACTGCCATTGATTACGCCTCAGTAATACTGGCCAACCATTCAAAACTACTGTAGAATTATTAACCAGTCTTTAACCACGGATTAAACATGAATTTTATCAAATGCGCATTTGCCTTTCTGTTGATAGCATTCGGCAGCACATCTCGAGCTGACTTTATTATTAGCGTCGGCAGTCATGATGTACTGGCGAACACAGCAAATCAGAGTATCGATCTGTTTCTGACATCGACTTCAAATTCAGATCCACAAGTGAGCGGGATTAATTTTCGAGCGGTGCTGGGGGATGGTACGGGTAACCAGGGTGTTTTCACTGGCGCAGAAGGCACTTTGCAAGGAACTACGTTTACGGGTGGAGGCTACTTTTGGGACCAAGCTGCATCGAGTGGATCAGGTGAGTCTCCGGTAACGGGATTTCCTGCAGTTGCTGATGCATCATGGAACTTTGCTGCTCCCAGAACTGTGGGAACCCTAGCCCCAGTCAAGATCGCAACAATCAAGATTGACACGACAGGATTGTTTGCGGGAACCTTCGCAATCGATTTACTTGATATTGCGTCAATTGGAGTGGGAGCAACGGAATTACTTATTCCTGCGCCCACTCCTGGCACTGCAGCTCCTGGTGCGTTTCAAATCATTAATGGCTCATTTACCATTACCGCGGTGCCGGAGCCGGGCACGATGGTTTTGGTTGGTTTGATTGCTGCTGGTGGTGGGGCTGTGCGATTCGTTCGACGGCGTCGTGCTGTTCGCTAATCTGAATCTTTCAATTTGAAATTCCTAAGAGCAGGTCCGTTTGGAACCTGCTCTTTTTATTTGTATCGCGCGGGTTCGGAGTTAGGGTTCGATTCGTAGTGGACGAGGCGACGAGGCCGGGCTGCTTTCCTTCAAATCAAATACAGGGATCTGTAGCCAGATCCACTACTGGGTTAGTAGTGGACGAGGCAACGAGGCCTGATGTTTTGGTTTTGCTAAGGGCGGGATCTGTAGCCAGATCCACTACGGGGCTTGGTAGTGGACGAGGCAACGAGGCCCGGGATGATTTTCTTCAAATCGAATGCAGGGATCTGTAGCCAGATCCACTACGGAATACTCGGACGGGGCACGGCTGTTGGTAGTGGACGAGGCGACGAGGCCCGGCTGCTTCTCTTCACATCGAATGCAGGGATCTGTGGCCAGATCCACTACGGGCTTGGTAGTGGACGAGGCGACGAGGCCCGGTTTTTTGGTTTTGCGAAGGGCGGGATCTGTGGCCAGATCCACTACGATGTTTAGGGATCTGTAGCCAGATCCACTACGGGGCTATTTTCGGGATTCTAGATAGGCGATTAGGTCGGCGAATTCCTGGGCAGTTAACTGCTGCTCCAATCCTAATGGCATCACTGATAGAGAACTTGCTGCTTGTTCTTCAACTTCCGACCTTGGTATCCTTGCTACCTTGTTGACGCCATGCGTCAACTCTATGTATTCGTCGTTTTGTTTCGACAAAAGTCCATTGATCACTTCCCCTTCTGTCGTTCTGACTCTTATCGGATAATATCCCTGTGCTATATGCATGCTCGGAAAGAGAATCGATGCCACCAAATCGCGCCGAGTTCGCGATTGACCAATGCGGCTCAGTTCAGGACCAAGATTCCCTCCCAAATATCCAACCTGATGGCAACTGCTACACGCAGCTTTAGCACTTCGAAATACATCGTAACCACGCTTCGCGTCGCCATCCGTCAAGCGCTCAAGCCAACTGGAAATGCTCTTTTCCACTTCTTCCGATGGCTTCGAAGCTTCTGCAAGTCGTTCCAGCCAAGCAGCCTTCATTGCGTCCGGTCGGTTTTTTAAACTCGAGAGCAATCGATCTGAAGACAGTGTTTTGGTAGAAGCAACTTGAGATAACCGATCCAACAACGCCTGATCCACCTGATCGGAATTGCACCTCAGTAGGGTATCTACGACCGTGGGTAGTACTAATGGAGCTACTTTGTCTAAGCCGTTTACCAAAGTAGTTGCCTGGCTATCGGACAGCACCAACCGCGTCAAAGCTTCTTCGGCTCTTGACGTAGACTGGTCACCCTCGGCGTTCATCAATGGATCGATCACAACTCGAACCATAGCATCTTCTAAGGGTGATTCCGTTTCCGGACATGCTGCAAGTAGATACATCACAACCTGGGGATTTGCCAGATTTTTTTCGGCAATCTTGCGGATTGACTGAGTTGCCAAGGGCTTTTGCTGTTCGGTGAACTTTATTCTACCGACTGTGTCTGCAACGCTCTCGAGAGTGCCGGGTTCTTGTATCCTTTCAAGCCAATGGGTGATGGCATCTATCCATGCGTCGGGCAAACTCTCTCCTGATATGCTATCCAAGGCAGACAGGAGCCAACGTTGCCTTAATTCGGATTCGGATGATGCGGATCGAAGCCAAGCTTCCATCATTCCAAGCCCTTTCGGGTTCGTTGGGAGTGATCGAACCATTGGGAGACTCATGGTCAATGTGGCTTCATTTTGGCCATCCCAAGCTTGATTCAAGAAGTCGATGCAGTGGTCTAATCCGTTGGGAAGGGCGATTAGATTTCGTACCGCAAGTGACCGAAGTCGTTCGTGCGAACTGGACAACTGTTTTGCTAGATCAGGAATAAGATCGCTCGGTATCCCACCCATCTGCTGAAGTGCATATAACAACAAGTAACGCTGCTCCGAGGTTAGACGGTCTTGTCGCATCAAGCGAATCAATGCAGTGGGATGATCCAGTTCTAACATTGCGTAGATGCATGCGTGTTCCAGCATCCGATCGTCAGGAAATCGCGTTGCTGCCACAAGGATCTTCGCAGTACTGCCCGCGTCTCCCACGATGCCAATCGATTCGATGGCCGATCGGACGACCGCTGGCGAGCTACTGGTTAGCATGCCCTCCAGTTTTGGTTTGGCTTCGGACCACCGATTCAAGCCAGCAATTCTTGCTGCGGCCTGTTGAATCACAATGTCCGGATCGGTAAGCATCGCAAGAATGACCCGCTTTGCATTCGGTACGTTTTCGGAAGGGAGATTCTCTTGGTTGCGAGTGATGTGACGTGCAATTTTCCACAGGGCTTTAATTCTCGTAGAGCCTTCCGACTTTGGATTCAGAAGGACTTGTTGTGCCTCCTTGAGCGACAAATCTTCCCCCGAGTTGGCCTTGTCGGTTGTTGATCGATTCGATGGTGTGAGTCGATAGATTCCACCCTTTTCAATCGCTCGGTCGTTGCCAGAGCTTGGGCAACACAAGTCGTACCAACTGCCTGTGTCGAAGATCAGAAGACTGCCATCCGATTCTTCCAAGATGTCTACAGGATGAAAATCGATTCGGTCTGCAGTTAGCAGATCTACTGACTGAGTTTCAAAGCTGGAACCAACCGAGATCAGACGGTGGAGACCTATTTTCTGAAGATTGAACTGAGCGGAAGCCAGGAAGGGTGAAGAGGACAGTTCATAACTCTCGCTCGTTGTGCCCCAAAGAAACTGAGGAATTGATGACGATGAAAGATAGTTGACACTGGCCGGCGCAGCAGGTCCAAGATTGGCGATGGGTTGCAGAAGTGGCCCCGTTTCCCAATGACCATCTAGCACCCCATGCTGTTTGCCGAACAAACCGCCTCGAGGTGCATGAGCGATGCCATCGCGTAGTCCATTTCCCGGATGATGAAGGAAGGTTGAACAAAAGAAGATATCCCCCTCCGGAGAGAAGGTGATATCGGACGGATTATCCATGCCACCGGTCATCAGACGTTCGATGGGCCCCCCGTTGGGATGCCTGCGGTAGATATGAGCAGCTTTGGAGGCAACTGCAGTTGACGGCTTATCAAGAGGCTTTCGAATCAATTCATGGTTCTGCTCCGCGAATGCCCCTTTGGTCCAATAGATCCAGCCGTCAGGGCCCATCATGGGGCCATGGAGATCGTTCGCGCAATAGGTTAGCGTCGTACCGTCGAACCAAACGTCATGCTTCTCATAAAAACCGTCGCGATCGGAATCAGAAAGACGCAGTATGTTCGGAGGAGCCGACACAAGCAGATCCTCTCCCAGTACCATGAGTCCCTCCGGGAACCCAAGATCGGATGCAATAACAAATCGATCATCGAAGATTCCATCGGCATTCGTATCGGACAGCCGAACTACCTTGTGCGGCTTGGACTGGAGCTGGTCTTGTACGGACTGGCGATTCCAATGGCATTCCAAGACAAGCAAGTTCCCCTGTCGGTCTTTTGTTGCGGCAATAGGCCATTGGATCAAGCCATCCTCCACCGCATTGGTCAGTTCAAGTCCTTTCGCGATGGTGAACGTGAATTGGTTCAAGCTCTTGGTGGAAGTCTCAAGAGCCATGGGCGTCGAAGTAGACGGATGCACGGCCGAGCTATTCGAGGGTGGTTTCTCATCGAATGGAGTTGCGTTCAATGGATGAGTCGCAACGCTTCCTAGAGCTACGGATATGCAAGTTGAAGAAAGAGCGCGAGTAACTTTTCCGATGGAAGTGATTCGTTTCATGGTCTTGTCCCTAGGGGATGGGGGGCTTCGAACTGGAATTATACGCGAAAAGTTCGAATCCACAGGTAGTGGACGAGGCGACGAGGCCTGGCTGTTGGTAGTGGACGAGGCGACGAGGCCTGGCTGTTGGTAGTGGACGAGGCGACGAGGCCTGGCTGTTGGCTTGAGGTAGGGCAATCGGGGATCTGTAGCCAGATCCACTACGGGATGATGGATCTGTGGCCAGATCCACTACGGGGCTTGGTAGTGGACGAGGCGACGAGGCCTGGCTGTTGGCTTGAGGTAGGGCAATCGGGGATCTGTAGCCAGATCCGCTACGGGATGATGGATCTGTGGCCAGATCCACTACGGGATGAGGGATCTGTG
>JAIYDN010000043.1 GCA_027487485.1 Planctomycetaceae bacterium
AATGATTGGGGCGTGGAAGGATGCCGTACGAATCTCGACACCATTATCGAATGGCTTTTGGAAGAAGCCCAACTCAGAGGATTACCCCATGGAAAGTTTACTAGAACCATCGCCAAGTCTCTCGTACTCACCGCCATCCGCCGGTTTGAACGTAAGTTCCCAGACGGTGCACCCGAGCCCAACGAAGAAGATCCAGATACCGATGAAGAAGATCGTTGAACGCTGCTTCCTGATGAATCTCGATCGGCGCGACGATCGTCTGCATGAGTGGATGCAACAACTACCTCAGCCGTGGCCATTCCCAGATGTTGAGCGATTCGCTGCCATCGATGGTCGAAGACTTGCGACGCCCGAACAGTGGCGAGCCGGCAATGGTGCCTGGGGCTGCTACCGTTCGCACTTGCTGATTTTGGAGAAATGTTTGCTCGAAGGGATCGACTCGTATGTGGTCTTCGAAGATGACGCAGGGTTCGTTCCCGACTTTGTGGAAAATCTTGAAGCATACGTTCGTGAGTTACCCGAGGACTGGGGATTGGCTTATCTCGGAGGTCAGCACCTGTACGCTGCCAAGTATCCGCCCAAGAAGATCAGCGACCACGTTTACCGACCTTACAACGTCAATCGCACCCATGCATTTATGGTTCGCGGTCGCGCAACGATGAAGGCTTTGTACCGTCACCTCAACTGGAACGACTGGCATGTGAAACATCACATCGATCATCACCTGGGGAGATTGACTCAGCGGCGCTATGAAGCCCTGGTTCAAGGCAAGAACGTCGAGAAGGAGTCGATTCCCGTTTACACACCCGATCGCTGGCTAGTTGGCCAACTTCCAACCAAGTCCAATATCTGTGGCCGAAAATGGACCCAGACTAGGTTCTTCAACGATGCCAAGAATGCCGACCACAGCGACGCTCCGTTCTTCGCCGTGCTCGGGCCTCATCGCAGTGGCACAAGTTGCGTCGCAATGGTCATGCATCATTTGGGCGTTCATATGGGCAACGAACTCGGTGGCTACGAAGCAACCGGAGGAGGCGAGGCAATCGGGCTTGCGAACCTCTGTGAAAAGGCGATGCGATTCCCAGCGATCGATCCAAAGATCCCTGACGGTCAGCTCGCCAAGCAACTCAAGGCTTGGATCGTAACTCGCAAAGCAGAAGCCATTCGTGATCGAACCGTGGCTGGCGGTAAGTATCCGCATCTATGCCGATTCGCAAGCCACCTCTACGACGCTCTCGGTAACTCTCTGCGAATCATCGCCGTGGATCGCCCAATCGAAGCCTCGATTCGATCCCTTCAAGATCGAAGCAGCCGACATCCAGGCCAATGGTTCGCAGCCGGCGATGACGCGTGCGACAAACTCCAGCGTTCGCTTCTGGAACATCGCGAGACGTTCATTCAAGAACATCCCGAAGTTCCACTCCATCGGATCAACTTCGCCAAGCTTACTGAAGATCCTGAGACCGTGATCAATGAATTGATCGCGTTCCTCGGCATTGAGCCCAATGCCGAAGAGATCGATTCGGCAATCGCGCATGTGAATCCGGAGTTGAGGAAGTTCGGATGACACCAGTGGAAGACGTCCTCGCTAGATTCCGACATCGCTACCTCATCATCGGCTCCGGCGCACTTCGCTTGCATGGAATCGATTGGGAGGAAGGCGATCTCGACATTTGGCTTGATCCCAATCTATCCGATGAGGACTGGCAAGCGTCTGTCGATGATGCCGCTGGTTCTCTCAAGCGACCTTGGAAGCGAGGCGAACCAGATGGTTCCGGTGGTCTGCGTGCATCAACTCGCATCGCCTGCTCGCCACCGCTGGACGTTATGCGTGAAGTTATGGGCTGCACTACAGAGGACTTTGAGAAGGCCTTCGATAACTCGCTCATCTCGTTCTACGGCAACGTCGCACCACTGAACTCGATCATGCACATCAAACGCAGCGCGAAGCGTCTCAAAGACTATCGCCATGCCATCAAACTTGCTCGCAAACTCCTTAACGCGTGGTGAAACATGGAAGCAACAGTACCCATTCAAGACATTACCTTTTGCATTAAGACCATTCATCGGCCTTGGGCCTGCCATCGACTTGTCCAGTCGCTTCGAAAGGAGTTCGGCGAACCCAAGATTGTGGTCGTGGACGATGGTCTACCCGAACATTGGTTCTCGCGCAAGTATCCCGAGACCGCCAAGAACTGCAAAGTGATTGATCTTGAGCAACACGATGTAGGCGTCGGCATTGGACGCAATGCAGCAATCGATGCCGCAGAAACCGAGTTCATTTTCTTGCTCGATGATGATCAGATCGTAACGCCCGATCTACACCTCGATCGAGTCTACCAGAGGTTCATTGAGTACGACCTCGACATTCTGGCTGTACGGCAAGGAGATGGCGGCCGGCCCATGCTCTTTAGCCCACTGATGAATGGCACTCGGATCTGGATGCATCGCGGCGAGCGCAAACGCATCGGCGAAACCTGCTGGTGCGATATGGTCAGCAACGCATTTCTAGCGCGGCGTGACACCATCGCCCGTGTTCGCTGGGATGACGAGATCAAAACATACGAGCACTGGGAGTTTTTCTATCGGGCGTCCCAGATCGAACATCTGCAAATTGCCGTGGCACTCGATTGCTCGGTAGTCCACGACCACGTTGCAGCTAAGCCATATGGAGCACTGCGAGCCCGACCCAAGTTCCGTCGATTGGGGCTTCGTAAACACGGCTTTGATTCACTGCGTTATCCAGGAGGAGGTATCGTTCATGCGTGATCGCGTCACATTCTGCATCAAGACCATCCATCGCCCTCACTGCTGCGCGACTCTGGTACGTAGCATTTACGAACACTGTGGAGATGATCATCCGCTGATCTATGTCCTCGACGATGGGAAGGCTGAGCTGCGATTCTCGCTGACCTGTCCTGACGAAGCGGCAATGGTCGATCGACTGATCGAGACGGAGTACGACATCGGATTATCTGCTGGTCGCAATCGCTTGGTCGAAGCCGCCCAGACTCGCATGGTGATCTTCGCCGACGATGATCACGTGGTTGGCCCACAGACTAGGCTGAATGATCTCGTTCGCAAGTTCGAATCGAGTCGCCTCGATCTATTGGCAACGCTGAGCAAACAGCCCCATCGCCCGAATCCAGATGGAACTCCGAGGCTGCTCAATTCTTCAAGCGGTGTGCTTCACATTCCTCGTGGCGAATATCGGCGCGTTGGTGACATTGCCGAGTGTGCATTCGTTTGTAACTGCTTCGTAGCCCATCGCGACATTCTGCAGGCGATTCGCTGGGATGAAGACCTCAAGGTAGATGAGCATTGGGATTTCTTCTGGCGAGCCAAGATTGCCGGCGTCAGGGTGGGCGTGGCGATGGACCATGTATTCCCGCACATCCACGTCGATCCGCCGGCTTACAAGCGACATCGACCAGTGTTCTTAAGAGCTGCACTTCGTAAACACGGATTAAGGAAGGTACTTTGGAAATGAAACGAGTCATCGCAATTCTGGATCTTTCACCGCGCCGTGCGGTGCGGACGGTACGAGAGAGTGTCGAGTCTGCTGCCGAGAGATGGAACGTCGAGCTGCATTGGATTCGACGTCCTCTGCAACCATGCCATCCATTTTGGCAGAAGATGTTCGTCTGCGGTGATGTTGCAAAGCGGTTCGGTCCGTCGCATGTCCTGCAAATCGACAACGACATGGTTATTCGCAGCGACTGTCCAT
>JAIYDN010000036.1 GCA_027487485.1 Planctomycetaceae bacterium
CATGGATCACAAACTTGGCATTGGCGCTCGCATCCCGGACTTGATTCCAAACTGCGGTAAAGTCCGCGAACGTTTGTTCTGGAACCGTGCAGGTAATGGTTCGAATAAGAGTCCCGTCGTTGGCTCGGTAGCCGTAATACTTGCGCCGACCGTAGGGATCTTGATCGAAAAACAACTGGTTGTTGGCGTAGGTTTTGCTACTTGTGAGACCTGTAGCTCCACTTCGTGGGGTTTGAGTGACAATCTTCGTTCGGCCTCGATAATCCGAAGTGAACGCTGTTTTCGCTCCATCGGTTGTTTGCTCACGAATGATGGACGATCCATTGACGTAAGCAAAATTTTGGGTCGTTGCGGTACCAGCAGGTGTCGCAGTTTCAACACCGTTCGCGTCCATAGTCGTAGCACCAGTGGTTTTGGTGATCAAGCGATCGGCTAGATCATAGGTTAGACTCGTGACCGTTCCCACTCGATTTACTGTTTTGATGGGTAGGCCAAGTCCAGGTGCAGTTGTCCCGTAAACAGTCCGTTCCGAAGAACCATCGCTGTAAAGTGTTCGAATCTTGCGTCCAAGCGCGTCGTAAAAATTCTCGGTTACTTCCCCATGCGGGTTTGTGGTTGTTTTAACGCGCCCCGCAGTGTCGTACGTAAAAGATGTCTCCGCACGTGTAGCACCCACAGTAACCGCAGGCAATATGATCTTACTCAACCGCCCAGATGTATCGTACTGGTAGTCGGTGCGATTTCCCATCGGATCAGTCGACGCAGAAAGTTTTCCAGCCGCGACCCCAGAAGCAACATATTCGCTTAACGTTACCGCATAAGCAGAGGTCTGAACGTCATCCGAAGGATTGCGATTGTACGACGTGATCGGAAGAATCAGATTGCTTGCGGAATCCTTTAGGCCCGATTGCACACTAGTGACTCGAGACATTGCGTCGTATGTAGTGCGGGTTACGTCACCAGTGCGATTTCTGTATCTAACCAGATTAAAGTTCGCATCATAGGCAAACGCTTCGAAATCGTTGGTCGCAGGATAGCTTTTGAAAATTAGTGTGTTGTCTGTCTGATAAGTGAACGCAACATTCACTCCGACCGAATTCGTTGCCGAGCTAAATCGATATCTTGAGAAGTCTCTATTTGCGATCGCATAGGTAGGTTCGAGGCTTCCAACAATTTCGATCTTCGAGGGACTTGAGATATACCCAGGCATGGTGGTCCCGGAGGTAATTTTTGCAGTCCATCCGTCAGCATAATATCGACCACTCCACTGCTTGATTCGCCCTCCACCTTCATAGACGACAGTATCACCTGCAACATTTTCTGTACTTAGATACGTAACTTCATCAAGCCCGTTTCGAACGGCGCGGGTGATTCCGACAGAGGTCGGTACTATAGCTCCATTGACGGTTGCGAAGGAGCCAGTGATCGAAATAGTCTTTCTACGATGTCGTGGTTCGGCACGCACATCGTTCAGCGAGATTTTGACCATTCCGTTCGTTCCAGCAACATAATCGACCGTTGTCTTGGAACCATCAGCATAGGTAACATCCTTCAAGTAGCCTCCCGCATACGAATAGAGAACATCTTGACCGCCAGGAACGGTTATTTTACTTAGCGACCAATTACCGGATTGCTGATTTGGATGATACTCGAAGGTAATTGTGGCCCCGGTGCTATCGCTCGCTGTACTCATCTGCCAAACTCGTGAAGGAGAATTGATAAGCTCTTGGGCAGTCCAAGTTCGATAGTTGACAGTCAGACCACTTCCGTGTCTGGACTTGCTTTCAATCAACCTACCGGAATCAAGTGTGTTTGGGCTCACGGAAGCAACAAGCTCGAACTTCATGTACCCACCGTCAAGCAACTGCAATAGAGCGAACTTCGCACCGGTGAATGGAATGGCAATTCCCGAATTCGCAGGCAGTGGTGAAATCGGATTGTTTTGTGCATCCAGTATTTGGACATGTTTGAATCGCGGTGAATCATCATCTGCTGCCCCGCTGAATGGAGAGTTGTACGTGGTTGTCTGAACGTATGAACCACTAGCGTCAAGCTTGCAAAGTTGAGGGGTGAGAAGTTGGGGATTGTCGAGAAGTAGGGAATCACCAGTCGTGAAGGTAAGCCGGAAATCAAAATTGCAGCGAATCCCAGGTCCCAAAGATCCTGGAGCGGTCAAATCACGAGTACGATGAATTCTCTCGAATCGAACGCTGTTTGGATTGGACGGCAAATGATCGTGTGATGTATGGAGGAAATCGAATCGCTGGTTATCGACAAAGGATTGCCCACCCGAGAAAAAACAATCCGAATCGACGAGCTGTGTTCGTAACGATGGGCGAAAACGGGGGAGCGAATCTTCCTGCATTGCGCGAACCTGATTGTTACCCGTCCCACAGCTGTTGCAGGAAGAAACCTCAGTATCTGTTTCGCAAACTGGCGGCTCCATGCCAATGTAGGCGTAGTTAATGCAAGTCCTTCGAAATGGGTTGACAATAAGCGCTTCCACGTCGACCGTTGCCGAAGGAGCAGGTGCTGGACAGGTTGATCCTGCACCGGCTGACATAAACGCTGGATTTGTTGAACCTGAACCTGGGAATCCCGGAGGCTGACCAAACGAATCATCAGCGACAAACACAGGCGCACACAACGACACAATTAGGACCAAGAAAACTATTGCGTGATTTTGAATCCTGAAGGACATAGCATCGTTCCCAAGAAATGAAAGTAGGCGTCTCATATTTACGAACGTCTCCAACTCTACATGATTGACATAGGCCAAACTTAGCCTGCAAGCGTCGCGATCGTGATGTCTTGTTTTCGGTTAGGCGTTGGTTTGTTTCCCAAAAACAAACCACGCCTTTGCAGAGTCTTCATTCCTCAATTCTCCACAAGGCTAACGAAAATGCTAAATCGAACATTGCTTGAAGCGACTGGCGACGCGGCAAGGACATTCACCTGTGCAATAGTACCTGGAGGTGCCGAAAAATTTGCAGTAGCAATTCCTGATTCGTCGGCAGCTACAGATATGCTATTCAAATCGTTTTGGAAGGCACCAAGGTCGAAGGATGTAAACGTGACCGGTCTTCCAGGCAGTGTTAGCACCTTCAGAGCAACAACCTCACCTTGCTTCATGTGTTGATAAGTTTCGGACTTCGGAGTAAGAACAGGAATGTTAGGTCCAGGTTGAGCGGACTGCCACACTCGAGAAGGCTCAACGATGTTTAAGTACTCCTCAGGGTTTTCACTAAATCTATCCTCATCAAAGGGCTTCGCAGGCAAAAATGGTGATAGCCTCTCCTGGGCATCGGCACTTGCGAGCGCTTCGTACACCGACTGAGTACCAGGATTGGAATTTGGGTCAACATCAGGTTGCAGGCCATAATCAGGAATTTGCGGCATTGCGGCCGAGTTCGACTCGGAAAAGGCGACGTCCGACTTCGGCCTGGCAATCCCTCCCACCACGACCCAATCTTTTGGTAAGTTTGAATCGAGGGAATAGGAAGCAATTGGTTCAACTATTTGCGTTTCGACTTTTTGAAACGGCTCTCGAAAAACCATCGAGACAATAACGCCTAAGCCAAGAATCACGGCCAAGCCAACGAAAGCTTTCCTTGTCACAGAACCGCGAAACAATTTTCGCTTCCTTAGCCGAAAGGAACCTTTTTTACGAGTTCGCAGCACCATGTATCAATTCCGTTGCGAAGAGGGGCTTGTCCGTAGTTCGGGAGAACCGTGGACGACTCAAATTACAATGCAATTCGCCACAGGCCGTGAACTGCACTGGCCACCGAGAATAGGGGATTCTGAACCGCTTGCAATAACTTGCCTGGGATATTTTCGATAATTAATTATTCAAGATTCTAGCGTTATTTTTTGCTAAACGAGTAGCAAACTATATGGGAATTTGGTAGTCAGAGATGCAGTTAAGTGATGGGCTTGGTTGTGAGTAGAAGCCGCTAGACAATAGTTAATAGAGTCGTGCGCTTCAGTGCAGTAAACTGCCAATAACGTTGAAGAGACTTGCCCCCTATTTCTTCTTCTGTTTAGAGCCATGAATAAGTTAGGTGCAACGACTCGTTTATCTCCTCTCTTCCACTGATCGCATGCAATCGCAGTTTAGTGCGTTACGCCAACAAAGGATCGAGAGCATTCAATTCGAGACGGAACGTATTCACACCGGATTCACCAATAATTCCCTCAACTAAGAACCAAGAACTCTCATGCCTACATGCACGCGATCATCGATAGCTTCACACGACGAATCCTTGCATGGCGAGTCGAAGGTTCGTTCGATTCAGGCGTTACCGCCGTTCTACTTGAAGAAGCCGCGAAAGGCCTAGGAAAGCCGCCACCCAACGTGTTTATGGACAGCGGCGTCGAAAACACGAACTCGACTGTAACAGCGTTGGTAGAGAAAGGAACGATCGCTCGCGTTTTGGCTCAGGTAGAGGTCGTGTTTTCCAACAGCATGATCGAATCATGGTGGAGGCTGCTCAAGCACCAATGGCTGTACTTGAGCACGCTCGATAGCGTCGAGACGGTTCGAAAATTGGTGGAGTTCTACGTCGAGCAGCACAACACGCACATTCCTCATTCCGCTTTCAAGGGTTGGCAAAAACCTGACGAAATGTACTTTGGGAAGGGGGAGGAAGTACCCGAGCAACTCATTGCCGCAAGGCTGAGAGCCAAGCAAACGCGACGCAAGGCAAACTTGGCAGTCCGATACGCCGCTTGCGAAACAGAGCAATCAAACGTTCCTTTCAAAGTCACCCAAGCCAACTCAAGCTAAGGAGGAAAAAAGCCAATTTCAAACCCCAGAATTAGGTTCCCAACCATTACCAACTGTCTAAACGACCGTTTCTACTCGATGCTCTGAGCAAAATTTCGAGCTGACCCGATCGAATCTACAGGTCCCATGCGTCAAAAGTGAAGCAGATACAGGATAGCCTAAAGCAAACCTCGCTTCCTTCAGTATCAGCAAGTGTAATTGCCGAGTTCTCGTACAAGTCATTCCAGAATGTCATGGCCGGCTGCTGGGATCGCCATCCCGGCCGATGCCCCGCCGATGCAGAACCAAAGCATGGCCGACGACTTTCGAGATCGCTTCGTTCGAGGTGTGACCAGTCTGTACCGTAGGGGGAAACTGGTCCTGCCCGAAATGATGCGCATTCGTTCGCACGATGAAAAGGACGCGTTCCAGAAATGGCTTGCCCCGATCGCCAAACGGAGCTGGATCGCCGATGCCAAGATCACGCCCGACGACTGTGTGAAAACCATGGGATGTGCTTCCTACATTGGTCAATACTTCTGCGGAACAGCCATCCATGACGAACGGATGGTGTCCGATGACGGAACCAACGTAACGATCAGCCAATGGGACTACCGAACAAGCAAGTATGTAAAGGAGTCGATGCCTGGAGCCGAGTTCGTGGGTCGCTTTCTACTGCACATCGTACCGACGGGCGTGCCACGCACAAACTACTCGGGGTTGTTTCAACCTAAAGGGCGTAAGGAACGATTGGAGACAGTGCGTCATCTGCTGGCCAAGCACAACTTCGCGAATCCTTCGACTCGCTTTCACAGCCAAAGTAATTCATCGACATTTGCCTTGGATTTAGAGAAGACGAGCAATCGTCCGAAATGCCAGAACTGTGGCACTAAGAACATGGCGTTTGAGATGTACCGAAGTCCGTTTGAGACTCGTGGATACATTACCTGGCTGAAGCGTTACATCGCCTACTTCGCGGTGATCATGACGACACTAGATAGTGAATGCCAGCGAGTGCAAAGCGCATCGTCAAAGCCCGTGAAGCCGCAACAGCGCAGATTCGCAGATTGGCAGTGGGACGAGCGATTTGAGCAAGTGTTCTCGATCGGCTTCGTTCACTCGTCGGTCTACGAGCAGGCCAACACCATTTCGATGTTTCGAACGGACGCCACGGACTTGTTTACTTGCTTCAACCCTTTGCCACAGCCGTAGCATGGAACCACAAGTCGATGAATGATCACAAGTAGCCGGAGTCGCCAGACTTCGGGGAAAAATCTGGTAAGCATTCCAATAAAACGGAAGTGCCAAACCCAGACGGTGGAAGGTCTTGCTCGAGGGCACGAAAACGGTGTTTTTGGACTCGATTGAAGCATGTTGCAATGGAGAATGATCGCGAGTTCGAGTGAAATCGCGGTAGCATAGACGCTCTCTGAGGTAGCGTCGAAAAGAGAAGTGCTTATGACGGCTATAGGAGAAACATTGGGTTTTCCATTTTCAGACCCATTTCGCCCCCCGACAGAATTGGCGGCAACCGCTATCTCAATAGCTGCCGTTGCTCAGGGTATTAGACGAGAGCATCATTTGAAACAGCTGGAATGCCGTTGTTCAGGGTATTAGTCAAAAAGCAAAAAATGTTCGCCGAATACAGCCGATAGATCTGCGACCCTCGTTTGGTTCACCGCTCGGGGGAATATGAAACTTCTGTCAAACTTCAAGTAAACAACTGTTTCAGGCAGAAAAGAGATCGCGCCCTTTGGTCTTTTTCGAAAAAAGCCTATCCAAACAAAATCGCCCTCCTTCTCGCAAACTGACAACAATGCGACTTCAGTGAGTTCCCATTTGCGACTTTCTCGGAAAAAAAGTTGCTTGTTCGAGTTGAACAGTTCCTCAGCTTGATCTTGATTAACTGGCAAATCTAAAACTAAACCATTCCATTTCGGAACTCCGGCGAAGTATTTCGATTCAAGATCAATTCGAAACAAAATGGCATCTTCTGAGTCTTCGTCTTTCTGAAAATTGAGTGCACGTTGAATAGTTGTCTTTGAAAACCCATCTGTAAACCCATGTACCATCGTCGGATAGGGCAAAGAAGAAACCCTAAAGTGGGAAACGACTTCGATCTCGTTGACCTCTTGAGCCAATAGACTATCCCCAAAGACCAGCGATATAAAAACTGATGCAAAAAGTTTCCTGCTCATGGTTTGGGATCTGATGTGGTTTTGAAAAAGTTCTTCATTTCATCGCAGCAACAGCAATAATCAAGCGTCTGTTTTCTTGTGTGCTCGACGCCATCATGACTCACCGCTCCATCAAACCATGGTAAGGACTCACGAGTATAAGGACCTCCAATCGTGCGACACCAAGAGGTAGATTTCTTTGGGAAAATTTGTTCTCCCTCCCAATCCCTTAGTTCTCCGCCGACCAGATTCCTCAGTTTTGATTTGCAGAACACCTTTGTAACAGCCGTCTGATGGTACGATGCACATCCTCCTCGCACTACTCCAGTGTGATTGACGAAGTCCTTTCCAGCATTTCGGTTAGCCTTTCCTCCCGAGCCTATGTTTATTAACTCGTAGTATGAAAAAGAATCTTTATCTGGGGCAAAATCGGGACCTTCGGGACAAGTGGAAGTACTACAAGTTACGGTAACTTTCCGTATTAGGTATGCAGAGCAAGTGAGTTTGCCGCTGACCGAGTATTCTAAAATGAACGCAAAGCGTTTTGACATGTCATGTCCCGGCGAGCAGGCGGAAAAATTGGGATCGTCAATCTCACTGCCGCTAACTACCGTCGCACTTACTAGCCCTTCGGGATCGACCAGACCGAGCGGATTGGCCCCAAAGAACTCATACAAACCCCACTCGCTCCCCTCATACCCAATCGGGTCTCTGGTGAGGAACCGCCCTGTCAACCCACTCATCCATCTCGCCCTGAAGTGATACAAGCCGACGGTCGCATCCCATTCGCGTGCAGTGTAGGTGTATCTGTTGCTGATCGCCGAAGCCGCAATCACGGTCGCAGCCGCATTCAAGATCGTCGGTTGCCCATAGGCCGTGTAGGCATACCGCTCGGCTATGTTGGCCGCCGCATCGGTTATGGCGTAGATGCTGTACTGCTGATTGCGGTGGTAGTAATGCACCGTGCCCGATGTACCCGTACCCTTGCGAACCACCGGTTCGTCAATGTAGCTGCCATAAACATAACGATAGGTCGGTGTTGCAGGTGCTCCGCCGAGCGGATAATCCGCGATCGTTTGCTGATCAGCCTGCACGTAAACCACCGATCCACCCGAGCCTGTACGAGCTACTCGACGACCTAACGCGTCATATTGATAGTTCACATCGACCGAGGAGTCGTTGCCAACATCCACCGATCGAAGTTTGTTATCGAAATCGTATTCTAGGTTGAGGGGTTGAGAGTTGAGGGCTGAGGGCAGGAGGGTCATGTTGCCTTTGACGTCTGTGTTTACCGCTTGGCCACCGGCGGTTAGCAGCTCGTGCGTTGGGCCGTGGGTTCGGGTTTGAGCCGTGCCGTTGGTGGTGACACTGTTCCAATCTCCCACCGTCGACAGGGACCAAGATTGCGACAAGAGAGCGGGGCCACTGGTTGCTGCGCGTTGGAAACCAGTTAGTCGGTCCTCGAAGTCGTAGGTCGTGCCTGCGGCGGTGAAACCGAAGCTGCTCATCACACCCGTGATCGTCTCGGCCGTCTTGTTCTTGTTGGCGTCCCAAGTGTAAGCCAAGTTGCCAAGATTGGTGTTCGACGAGTTGATCGAAGTTAGAAGATTGTCAGTACGGTAGGCTCGTGTCTCCGTGATGCCGTTGCCTAGCACCGACGTTAACATTCTTCCACCGTCGTCATACGTTCTGGTATCCACCGTCGCGGTGTCCAGCTTCAGTTGGCTCAATGCACCACGTGCCGTGTACGCCCTGTCTGCGACCGAACCGTCTGGGTAGGTGTAGCTTACAAGCTCGTTACGAGCATTGTAAGAACTGCCAATCGTGTAGGTCTGGCCTGATATGGTCAAGCCCTCGGACGCTTTACGACCAGCTGGGTCATAAGCGTAGGTAACTGTGTTGGTGTAACGACCATTGACGGCGGTCAACATGCGACCTGCTCGGTCGAAGGTGAACGTGTCGGTGTCCGCAATGGTTCCTGATGGGCTATTAGCAGTCGTTCGATAGTTGCGGCTGGTCACTCTACCAGCAAGATCGTAATTGTAGCTGCATGTGTCCCCTGCTTGATCCTGCTTGCGGGA
Organism: Planctomycetaceae bacterium; assembly: GCA_027487485.1. GTDB lineage: Bacteria > Planctomycetota > Planctomycetia > Pirellulales > Pirellulaceae > JBKCUI01. Next base: position 9,027 of record JAIYDN010000036.1, read on the forward strand.
GACTCGACCAGCTTTGTCATAAACGAAGGTAACGATCCCGTATCCAGGTTGACCTACAGTCGAGTTAGCCACATGGTCGGGATACTGCTCGGTGAGTTTTGAGCCACGAGCATCGTAGGTATAAGCCGTGGTCTGGTTTTCTGCATCGGTTAACGAGAGCAACTGGCCCAAAGCGGTATAGGCGAAGTTGGTGGAGGCGGTGATGCGGTCTGTTGTTGACTTGCGTCGGTTGCGAGAGTCGAACGAGATCAGCGTGAACTTGTTCTTGGCATCGGTTTGTTTCACAGCGTTACCGGCCCGATCGTAATCGGTCTTGGTAATGTCACCGAAGGTATCGGTTCGCTGCGTGTTTCTACC
>JAIYDN010000087.1 GCA_027487485.1 Planctomycetaceae bacterium
GCAAATGATTTTATCCTGCGAGTTGCACCTCCGAATGCTTCCGGAGTGGTGAATCCAAGTTCGTGGCCGTCGGCTCCTGCCACCAGTGCGATTGTTGTGCAGCCTGGGGGATCAGCATCGATTCCTAGTCGAGTTCAGTTGGAATGGGCAGCAGTTGCCGGTATCCCTGCAATCCAGAATCGATGGCTGCAGATCATTGTGAAGGCGAATGCGAACACAGGTTCGACGACCCCTCAGACTTTCTATATCGGGCATGCGATGGCAGACGTCGATCGTGCTTCGCCATACCGAGTAACCGCGAATGACCTTTCGCAGGTACGGGCAAGGGTATCCAATACCACCTTTGTGTCGGTCAATGAAGATCGTGACGTGAACAAGGATGGTCGGATAACGGCTCTCGATTTGTCGTTCGTGCGAGCCAGGGTGTCTAACACCGCGATCTTGCTCAACAACATCACGATTCCAGCCGCCGGCACACCAAGCGAGGGCTCAGGAAGCGGCGGGGGAGCGGGCGGTAATGGAGAAGGAACTGGTGGTGGGAACGATGAATCATCGCTGGATGGTTTGTCCCTGATGGCACCATTGGTCGATATGGGTTCGAAGACCGATAAGGCGACCGAACTAATTTTGAGCAATCCCAAAGCCACTGAAGCTTCTAGTTTGCTTCCAGTGGAGGTAAGTACCTTCGGTACGACAGATTCTCTCTCGATATCGGAATCGAAGTCCATGACAGGCTTAGGCGTTGAGGAGGGTACTCGCAAAGCGACAAACGTTGACAAGTTGGACGCCCGTTTCAGTGATGACTTCTTCACCAGCTTCGATGATCGTGAGATTATGTAATTCAGGTGGCTTGGGGGCTAGCATCTAGCTGCCGAACCGTTCATTAGCGCGAATGATTTGTGCCAAGATTAGCTTACTTTCCTTAGAGAAGCGAATTCCTTTCCCATTAAGTTCCAGAGTGTCTTGAGCTTCAAAACGAGACAAATATAAGTAAAAAGTGGTTGTCGTATCACTCACTGTTGCTCGCCGGAATTTAGAGTAATATTGTGGCTTACCACCATCCGCACCGCCAATTGATTTGGAAAGCATAGTGAACGCAACCACTACACCGGCACTTGAAATCAACGCCTCGCGCCAGTTCACTAACTGGATGTTGGAGCAAAAACTCAGCCTTGCCTTCACAACGTACCAGGCAGGGAAATTATTCCTCTTCGGTTTGCAACCCGACGGTCGCTTATCGGTTTTTGAAAGGACGTTCAATCGTTGCTTGGGACTGTGGTCCAACGGCCAAACGATGTGGATGACGTCGCTCTACCAGTTGTGGCGATTTGAGAACATTCTCGATCCAGGCCAATCCGCGTCTGGTTACGATCGCTTGTTTGTCCCGCAAGTCGGGTACACAACCGGCGATCTCGACATTCATGACGTCAGCGTCGAATCGTCGGGACGGGTCGTCTTTGTTAACACGCTTTTTGGCTGCTTAGCAACGATCAGCGAGACGCATAGTTTCATTCCATTGTGGAAACCACCGTTCATTAGCAAGTTGGCGGCGGAAGATCGTTGCCACTTGAACGGTCTGGCATTGCAAGATGGCAAAGCAAAGTATGTCACTGCGGTGAGTCAATCCGATGTCGCGGACGGTTGGCGTGATCGAAGGCACGACGGAGGTTGCGTCATTGACGTGCAGTCGAACGAAATCATCGCTTCGGGATTATCGATGCCGCATTCACCGCGAGTTTATCGAGACAAGCTTTGGCTGTTGAACTCGGGGACAGGCCATTTCGGTTTCGTTGATCGGGTGACAGGACGATTCGAACCCGTGGCGTTCTGTCCGGGCTATCTGAGAGGGCTGTCGTTTCACGGTGACTATGCCATTGTTGGCCTTTCGAAGTCGAGAGAGAACAAAACGTTCTCGGGACTTCAATTGGATAATAACCTGAAATCTGGCGATGCAGAAGCGCGCTGCGGAGTGCAAATCATCGACTTGAAGAGCGGCGATGTTGTGCATTGGATTCGGGTCGACGGCGTGGTTACAGAACTATATGACGTAGTGGCACTGTCAAGTGTAACACGTCCACAAATGCTGGGTTTCAAGACTGACGAAATCCGTCGCGTACTTCGAATCGGTGACGCACAAACCATATAAGCAAATGGTCTTCTCAATCATGAATATAGCCGAACAGATTTTGAAGTTGACGCGGATGCATTTTGACGCGGCATTGGGTTTAAGGCAGAGCGAACACTGCTTAATAGAAGCTAAAAGGGGCCGAACCATTTTGTTCCGGCTAGTTGATTCTCGGATAGAGTTGGCCGATAGCTCGATTTGCAAAATGGATAGAGCGATTCAATGAAGCACTTTCGGACAAAATACACGAAGCCGTACAGCGGTGCGCGCATCGCTGTCAACCTTTCGGAGACGAAGGCCAGAAAGAACCTATCGCTCGACGACTAAATCTCGAATCGTCAATGAGACCGAAAGGCCGCCCAAAAAAATCCCCTGAAAAGCGACAATAACAGCAGAAAAGAGACTTGCCCCCTTTTCAATTCCTCAAAAGAATCGGGTTCTGCGACCACAACACGGCCCGTAACACGTAACGCTTGAACGATTTCGGTGGCTTTCATTGGGAAGTCCTTGAAATTCTTTGTACGTACGTTCGGGATCGACTATTGTTTTGGTTGATTCAGACCAGTATTTTCAGAATAATAGTTCTTTCATCATTGTCGAAAAATCTCATTTTTTGCTACTGTCACTGCAGAAAAGAATTATGAAAATATCGAAGCAAATCTCCAAGTTGATTCGTCTGGTTCAAGGCGAATCGAGTGGATCCAAGCCACCGCGCCGTTTTCCGTTGCGACGGTTGCTCATCGAGCGAATGGAAGATCGTCGCTTGCTGACCACCATCGACTTGGCCACATTGACAGCCGCGCAGGGAAGTGTCATCTTCGGTGCCGATGCATTTGACTACAGCGGCAGGTCCGTGAGCAGTGCGGGGGACGTGAACGGGGACGGCTTCGACGACCTGCTAATCGGGGCATCCGGCGCTGATGCATCGGTGAATGCCAAATCTAGGGCAGGCGACAGTTATGTGATCTTCGGAGGCTCGTCGCTCCCCGCGACCATCGATCTGGCGAGCCTAGGTTCCGCAGGTGTCACCATTTTCGGTGCCGATGCAGATGACTACAGCGGCAGGTCCGTGAGCAGTGCGGGGGACGTGAACGGTGACGGCTTCGACGACCTGCTCATCGGGGCATACGGCGCTGATGCATCGGCGAATGCCAAATCTAAGGCAGGGGAAAGCTATGTGATCTTCGGGGGCTCGTCGCTCCCCGCGACCATCGATCTGGCGAGCCTGGGCTCCGCAGGCGTCACCATTTTCGGTGCCGGTGCAGGTGACCAAAGCGGCAGGTCCGTAAGCAGTGCGGGGGACGTGAACGGTGACGGTTTTGACGACCTGATCATCGGGGCATTCTTTGCTGATGCATTGGGGAATGCCAAAACGAATGCGGGCGAAAGCTATGTGATTTTCGGAGGCTCGTCGCTCCCCGCGACCATCGATCTGGCGAGCCTGGGTTCCGCAGGCGTCACCCTCTTCGGTGCCGATGCAAATGATCGTAGCGGCGAATCCGTGAGCAGTGCGGGGGACGTGAACGGGGACGGCTTCGACGACCTGCTTATCGGGGCATACGCGGCTTATGCATTGGGGAATGCCAAATTTATTGCAGGCGAAAGCTATGTGATCTTCGGAGGCTCGTCGCTCCCCGCGACCATCGATCTGGCGAGCCTGGGTTCCGCAGGCGTCACCATTTTCGGTGCCGAAGCAGGTGACAAAAGCGGCAGGTCCGTGAGCAGTGCGGGGGACGTGAACGGGGACGGCTTCGACGATCTGCTCATCGGGGCATACAGGGCTGATGCATCGGGGAATGCCAAAACTTATGCAGGCGACAGCTATGTGATCTTCGGAGGCTCGTCGCTCCCAGCGACCATCGATCTGGCGAGCCTAGGTTCCGCAGGTGTCACCATTTTCGGTGCCGATGCAGATGACTACAGCGGCCAGTCCGTGAGCCGTGCGGGGGACGTCAACGGTGACGGCTTCGACGACCTGTTCATCGGGGCAAACATGGCTGGTGCATCGGGGAATGCCAAAAGATTTGCGGGCGAAAGCTATGTGATTTTCGGAGGCTCGTCGCTCCCCGCGACCATCGATCTGGCGAGCCTGGGCTCCGCAGGTGTCACCATTTTCGGTGCCGGTGCAGGTGACCAAAGCGGCCGGTCCGTAAGCAGTGCGGGGGACGTGAACGGTGACGGCTTCGACGACCTGCTCATCGGGGCATATTTTGCTGATGCATCGGGGAATGCCAAAACAATTGCAGGCGACAGCTATGTGATCTTCGGAGGTAACAGCTTCACCAATTCGATTCTCCCTACCAATCTTGGGACAAATGCGGCCAATACAATCACGGGAACGGCGGGAGCAGAGATCCTCAACGGAGCCGACGGCAATGATACGCTCGTCGGCAACGGTGGAGCCGACATTCTCCTGGGGGGGCGCGGCAACGACATCTTGGCCGTGAGCGATCTGACCTTCAACCGCATCGCGGGAGGAAATGGCAGTGATGCGCTTAGGCTCGATGGCTCGGGCATGCACCTCAACCTAACCACCAATCGCGACAACCGGATCGTCGGAATCGAAACGATCGACATCACCGGCAGCGGCAACAACACGCTAACGCTCAATCAACGCGAAGCCCTGAACCTCTCTGACGAATCGAACGCGCTCACGGTCATCGGTAACGTGGGTGATCGTGTTGTCATCGAAACCGGTTGGAATCGAGGGCTCGATAACGGCGGCTTCCAAGTATTCACAAAGCGCCCCGCAACACTCCGAGTCTCTACTGGCGTCACGATCGCAATCACCCCCGTCATCGACCTCGCCAACCTCGGTATCGACGGCACCATCATCAACGGACAAGCGAGTGGTGACTTTAGCGGCTTCTCCGTTAGTAACGCCGGGGACGTCAATGGAGACGGCTTCGACGATCTCATCGTCGGGGCGTATGCTGCAGACCCAGGCACACCTGCACGTAACCTAGCCGGTAAGAGCTACGTGATCTTCGGCGGTTCGTCGCTTCCGGCGACGATTACCTTGTCCGATACGCTTAGCACGACCAATCCAGGTGTAGGAGGTTTCACCATCTTGGGCCA
>JAIYDN010000021.1 GCA_027487485.1 Planctomycetaceae bacterium
CTACGGGTGTCAGACGGGCCTCGTAGCCTCGGCCACTACGGGTGTCAGACGGGCCTCGTAGCCTCGGCCACTACGGGTGTCAGACGGGCCTCGTTGCCTCGGCCACTACGGGTGTTAGACGGGCCTCGTCGCCTCGGCCACTACTTGGCTTTTCGAGGTGGGGCAAACTTGATGCGTTCCACCAATCTCTTAACGTCGTCACCGATGCGTTGTCCTGTGACGGCGGTGACTGCTTCAATCACAAATTCGTACCGAAGGTTGTAATCGAGGTCGATTTCGACTTCGGGGCCTTCTTCGGGGGTTGGCGGTGCGTTGCCGCCGGTAAGATCGAGCACGTACGCACGCAGCTTTTGCCAATCGTTACCGAAGGACAAGCTATCGTTAACGACGATTTCGGCCAGTTCCCCTTCGGCGCTAGCGCGCAGTCGAAGCTTGATGGGGATGTTGGTCGTGTCCTGAGCTCCTGCGCCACCACCGATCGGCATTTTGACGTTGAAGTCCCCTTCTTGAGCCGCGATCTTGAATGTCATCACGAAGAAGATGAGCAACAAAAAGATAACGTCGATCATCGACGTTAGCTGGAGCTCGGCTTTTTCATTTCCTCGCTTGGATGCAAACTTCATTGGTTAAATCTCTTGAGATGAATCGAGTTTAAACTTCTTCGCGAACTCGTAGAACAAACTTTTCGAAGCCCAGCTCTTGGCACTTCTTGATCAGATCTTGGACTAGGCCGCCGGGTGTGTTCTTGTGCCCTCGGATGACGATATTGGCGTCTTTGGCGGATTGGTTTCTGGAGACCAGCAATTGGATTTCAGTTCGCAGCATCGGGGCGACGGATTCGACGGTTGCAACTTCGCTTCCGACGTAAATCGCTCCGGTGGAATCCAGATGCAAGACGATAGGAAAGGTCAACGGAGCATCTGCCGGTTTGGCTAGCTCGCTGGATGGCAGCTTTATTTTGTCGTTTTGATCATCTTGCGAGAAGTTAATCAGAACCATGAAGAAGATGATCAACTGAAATACCATGTCGATCATGGCAGTCATGTCACCTTCTGCAACCTTCGTGTCAAATTTCTTGCGAGGACGCATAGCTCACCGTGAGGTCCGAGATGTTTTTTGCTGTAAAGACGCGTTCCGAAACTAGCCCTTGATGAAGGCTTGGAACTTCTCCAGCATCTCTTCGCTGATGGTTCCGGCGTTCATGATCATCCTTTGCACTCGGTTTCGAAGGATGTTGTAGATAGTGATTGCAGGGATAGCCAAGAACAATCCGAACAGCGTTGTGTAAAGAGCTTGTTCAATACCACCAGCAAGTTCGCTAGGTTTTGGCGTTGTTTCGCTTCCTGCAATCTGGCCGAAGGATGCCACCATCCCCTGAACGGTTCCCAACAGGCCCACCATCGGGGCGATGTTACCGATCAAGGCAAGATAGCTCAGCATATGCTCGACCCGCATGGTTTCCGATTCGCCGACGATCTGCATTGCTTCAATCGCTGGCTCTTTTCCTTTTTGGAGCTTGCCCAAACCGGCAGATAAGACTTGGCCGAGAAAACTTTCATCAGCTCGTACCAGTTCCACAGCCGCCTGTGCGTTGTTTTCAGTCAGGCTTGCTTCTACCCCTTGAATCAGGTCGTCGGGGATGAAATTGTTCTTTTGGACGGCCAGAATCGCACGGACCACTAAGGCAACCAGAATCATGCTCATGATCAAAAAGATCACGGCATACATTGGGCCAAGAGAGTTCCAAGTTTTAACGAGCAGATTCTCGCTCTTCGCGGCGGCAGGTTCTTGCGCGAGAAGACTGCTGGACAAGACGGAGACCGTCAAACCGAACGAAGCGACGTAAGAAACGAGGGACCGCACGCGCCGAAAAGAGAATTGCATAGCGACTCCGGGTTGGAATTCGAATAGTGACGAGGGGAGGTTGGGAAAGGCAATCAATGACCGTTCTGAACTCAAAACGCTCTTAGGTAGTTTATGGTACTCAAGTAATCGACGAAAGAGATAAGGGGTGAGCCATAACCGACTCATTTTTTCCAAACCGGCCCGCAAATTTGGTAACTTTTGAGGGGGGAAGAAGCGGATTCCTGAGTCCAGGACATAGAGCGGTGTTTCCCGACTCTAGGTGTTCTTCCGCTGATGCCGCATAAAGTCACGAAACTCTTGAGGCCATTGCGTTTCGATTTGAATGGCTTCCTTGGTTCTCGGATGTTGGAACCCTAGTGTTTCGGCGTGCAAAGCGATGCGGTGATGTGGCCAAGCCCAGTGTTCGGCTTGCCGAGGTTTGTATCGGGGATCTCCCAAAATAGGGTGCCCGATTTCCGCGAGCTGAATGCGGATTTGATTGCGTCGACCGGTTTCCAGTTTGACTTCGAGCATCGAGGCGTCTCGCCAAACCTGTTTGGTTTCAAAGTGAGTGATCGCGAGCTCGCCTTGATCCGGGGAATGAACGATGTAACGATTGAGATCTGCATCGGTCGACAGGTAATTCTTCAGAACGCGACTTTCGGGCGATGGTATCCCGGCGACGATGGCAATGTAACGCCGATTGGGTTTTCGCATCGCGAACTGATCTCGCAATGCTTCGGCCATTTCCAGCGACTTTGCCAACACCAATACACCTGATACGCCTCGGTCAAGCCGATGCACGCAGAAGACTTTGGCTTGAGCGTCCTGTTTTTTGAGCTGCCTTTCGACCAACGAGACAAGGGTGTGAGCCTCGCGATGCTTGGTAGGCACAGTCAACAGATTCGCCGGTTTGTTCACGATCGCGATATCGGCATCGTCAAACAGGAAATCAATGGCCCGATTGGATGATTTGGATTTTGCAGCAAGACTCGGGGCCGAAATCGGCTGAGGAACCACGTCGACGGTGATACTGTCCCCCACTTCGACCACGTGAAAGGATTGACGCTTCACCCGCCCATTAAGCGTAACGTACCCTTGTTCCAAGAGCTGGAAGGTCTGATTCTTTGGGATCTTGAAAAGGATCTGAAGAATATTCGCAAGCTGCCTAGCAGGGGGCGGAATATTGGCAGGGACCGAGAGAGTGCGTTGCGACATAGAGCGTTATTGGAATCGGGATGATGGCTGGTTTCAAGTCAATTCAGCCAATTCGCGGCTTTTTGGTGGCTTGCTCAAGCGTCTCTCCCAATTTATCGATCCAAGCCTGCATGCTATGGTTCGATTCCACGTAATCGCGTGCGGCTTCGATGCGAGAAAGCCACATCGCAGGCCGTTCGAACCGGTCTCGAATTGCCTGCGCGAGTTCTTCCGAGTTGGCTTTGGAGACTAAAGTCCCCAACGGATTGGCTCGCAACAGTTCGCCAGCCCCCTGAGCGGTGTTAGTCGCCAGAATTGGAACTCGGCAGGCCATCGCTTCGAGAAGGGCGTTCGGCATTCCTTCATAGAGCGATGGCAGAACCAACAAGTCGCATTGCTTCAAGAGTGCGAAAGGGCTTGAAACTTGACCGTGAAAAAATGTGCTATCTGCCACTCCGCAATTAGCAGCGATGCTCTGAAGTTCTCTGCGCAAAACTCCGTCACCTACAATGTGTAGGTCCGCCGCTGGCACTCGGTCTTGATTCGCAAGTTGCGTGTACTTTGCAAAAGCTTGAATCAAATAGCGATGGCCCTTTTCATCGCTCAATCTGCCGATCGAAACGATATGCTTGCGATTGGGACGAGGGACGATGCCGGTCCAGCTGACTTGGCTTTCGCGGTCCACCCGTTCGATATCGATCGGACTGAGCATTACTTGAAAAAGCTCGCGAGGTAGTCGGTAGTATCGCGATGCGTTTTCGGCGGTACCCGCACCCACGGTCAGTACGGAGTCCGCGGTGGCATACGCATTTCGCAGCTTAAACTTCTTCCATGTTCTCCATCGCTTTTCCGAACGCGCCAAATCGAATTGCGGAGGTGATACGATGGTGGAGACACGCGGGATTCCAAGATGCTGTGTTGCAGGACCGGTGATCAAGGTCATGTGAAAAAGGCGATCGTACGTGACGTCGATGTTCTCTTGCTTTAACACATTCTCCAGATGCTGAACTTGCATCCGATGGATTCTTCCAGGCCAGTTCCAGCGAGGGTACGACTTGTCGGTCCAAAACGAATACCGCTTCACATCGCTAGGAACTTCCGACAATAAAACGCCGGATTCATAAAGCAGGTACAGAATGGGCTCGAAGCGACTTCGGTCCAGTCCCTGAAGTAGATACAAGAGTTGGCGCTCGCTTCCCCCACCATCCATGGAGGATGAACACAGCAAAACTCGTGTACGGCGGTCCGACATAGCAACCCTTCAAACAAACCACTACGAAAGCATCGCAAGACCTAGAGCGTTTAGTTCGTTCAAAACAACCGATTCCTGCGATGACAGTAGTGTAACCAGAACGATCGCTATAGCGACTACCCATCTTGAGTGACTAGTTCAACGTCGGTCCCGCCCCCTAGCTCGTACCTTTCGATTTGATATCGCGCATTTTGGCCTGCAGTCCTACTCGTACTCAATGAAATGGTACTCGTACTCGTAATCGAAATACGCTGGTCGAGCACGAGCACGAAACGCCACGTTTCCCAAGAGTGCGGTGGCCAGGAGGCCGGATTTGAACAACAACATCAAAGCTCCTACCTTCCGCCGATCCACACATGCATCGATGCTACGCAGTTCGCGAACGGTATGGTCGGTCCGAATCGAGCTTGACCCGTCGGCTCGCCATCGAAACAGCTCGCTCCACCATCTTCAGTTTGTGGTACACCACCGGTCTATTTCGAAACCGCGACAGGGAGCGACGGTACTTTACGAAGAACATGAACGTTTCCGCAAAATCCTCACTGGCATTGGTCGATGCGTAGTCGGTGATGAATTGCTGATACAAACAACCGTAGAAGAACTTGAGCTTGCCGTGGTCTGTTTTTCGACGGCTCTTGCCCTCTTGATAGCTAGGATCTCGCTTCAAATTGCGACGCCACGATTGATACGGAGACGATGCACAATTGTCGTACGGAGCTCCGAAGGTTCGTTCAAACCATGCCTGACGAAAGAATTCGCGATCGATGTAGTACCAAGCATGGGCGTATTCATGTCGAATGGTATCGCACAGGGTCATGCCAGGCTTGTACGGTTGATGCGGCAAGTCTCGAGGCAAGTAAATAACCCCCGGTCGATATCCTCGTTTGCCATAGTGCCCTACCTGCTCAAAGACATACCCTCGCTCGCCTGAACTTTTCGCACTCGATATGCACAGCTCCACAGCGTCCAAGTAGACACCATCAGCTAGCAAGCCAATTTCAGCGAGTTCATTTCGGACTTGGTTATATGCACGGTCGACGTTGGCCATGATAAGACGCGATCACTAATTCCAAAGAGTAGGAGGTATGGGGCAACGCCAATCGTCTTCCAACAAATGGCACTGCTCAGTTTCGGGTTCGCGTCCCTGCTCCTAACAAGTCTGCTTTGAAGCTCGCCTCCCTACAAATTGAATTTGAAAAAAACGCAAAGCAACACCCAAAAGAGGGGTGCTGGACGGAGCGTTTCTGAGGAAGCGAGCTACCTAGACTATGCAGACGGGGGATTCTTGGGGCTCCAACCTGAGGAGGCAACCCCACCTGGAGAGGGGGGTTTTGGGCTAAGTTGGCCAACAGCTGGGATTTGCGCTGTTCAGGAAAATTTCTTCCTGGTATTTCTCCTTGGTGTCCAATCAGGATGGCGGAGCAACAGGACAAAAACCATGAAAAACATTGCAGATTTTGAGGATTGCAACACTCGCGGTTTGCCGTGCGGTATACTTCAGTCGTTCGCAAATCGGATCACCAGGAATGAATCGAGCGAGAGAATCATGAGACATTGGCTTTGCATCTTCACCGCACTCAGCGCACCTTTTTGGTTTTTGGGCGTTGGGTATCCGGAGCGTGCTGCCGGTTCTGACCCGCTGCTTCTGAAAAAGCAATCGAGCTGGAACTGGCCCGAGGTCGAGCGAATCCAGCAGCAGGTTCAGGCCTTCGTGGCCAGTCGCCTGTCAGGAGATGAACTGGCGCAAGCTCAACAGAGCCTTTCGTCCTCTTCTTTTTTCAGTGGAGTCGGCATGCTGGACGCGATCCTGAATGCAACGTCGAAAGCAGAGCCAACGATCGATGCGTTTCGAGTTTCTCTTGATGCGCCCATCACTGTTGATTCGAATTCCAAGATGGAAGCACAACTGAGTTCGATCCTGGCCAACGGCAGCATTCCAGCTTGGCTCAAAGTGGATCTTCAGCTGATTGGATGTCGGTATCAGGTTCACCATGAATTGTTTGACGAGGCATTGCTGCGATTGCTCCCTTTGGCAAACGAAACCACTTCCGATCCGGCGACTTGGTTGTTTTGCATGGCAATTTGTCAGCATCATTTGCTCGAGCGCACCACTTGCCTGGAAACTTTGGATCGGCTGCTGGAGCGTGAAACAGAATTGCCAACGCGTTATGCCATCACGGCGCGACTGATGCAGGCTGACATCAAACCGTTGAAAGAGGATTCGCTTGATGAAATCGCTCGGCTCATGAACGACGTGGAGCGACGCTTGACTCTTGGGCGAATCGGCGTGGTCGTTCGCGATAAGGAGCAACGCATTGTGGATAAACTCGACAAAATCATTGATAAGCTAGAACAGCAACAGCAGCAACAACAAGAGCAGCAGGACAAGAAAAAGAAAAGTGGGAATTCCAAGGGCCAAAAACCTCAGCAAGGAAGCCAACCCATGGAAGAAAGCCAATTGGCGGAGAGTCGAGGAAAAGGGGAGGTCGATGAAAAAGATATTGGCAATGGAAGTGGCTGGGGGAATCTGCCGCCAGCTCAACGCCAAGAAGCCCTTCAAAACATGACCAAAGATCTGCCTAGCCACTATCGCGAAGTTATTGAGGCCTACTTTAAGCGTCTCGCAACCACTCAGCCTTAATCTCGTTGAATTTCGAACGAGGAATGTCGAATTCAAAAGAAATTCGTAAAGCACTTCGAAATTCGAAATTTCTTGTTCGGTGTTCAACATCCAAAACAACGAGAAGGTGAGTGCCATCTCGCAGTTGCAGAGTAACGTTTCCTAGCAAAAACAGGCCGCGGCCAGTCTCTACGGCCGCGATTCTGTCCCGTTCGCCCTCCTAATCGGAGGAAAAAACGACAAACTGTGCAAGATGAGGCTAGTTTTTGGGAATGGGTATGTCGCGGAGCGGAACAAGTCGCTACAGTTTAACGACGGTGAGGTTGTTGATCGAGCTGCGTTAGATTCCGTTGGAATCGGTTTGTTCTTCTGACTCATTCGCCAGGGTTGCGCACAAGACCCGTCTTTTTCGGCGAGCCAAGCAGCAACGTTAGATTTAGTTTTTTTGGGAGTTTGGGATTTTGGGTAAGAAACTTTACGTCGGTAACCTGTCCTACAGTGTTACCAGCCAAAGCTTGGAAGAAATGTTCACAGAGTTCGGTGCAGTACGCAGCGCTCAAGTCATTCAAGACCGTGATACCGGTCGAAGCAAAGGTTTTGGATTTGTTGAAATGGCAGACGAGAATGGAGCTCGCGATGCTATCAGTGGCCTACACGAGAAAGAAGTTGATGGTCGTCGATTGACCGTTAATGAAGCTCGACCACGCGAAGAAGGCGGCGGCGGCGGTGGTGGATACCGTGGCGGTGGCGGCGGTGGTGGTGGAGGCGGACGTGGTGGCGATCGCGGTGGTGACCGTGGCGGCTACGGACGTAGATAAGTCGATATCCTCAGCTGATTCCCCAATCAGTTGATTAGCGAATAAGTGAAACGGCAAGCTTCGGCTTGCCGTTTTTCATTGATACTCGCTTATCGCACCAAGCTCACCTTACGATCATTCTTGCGAAGGCATTGATGGAACCACCATGTCCCCGTGTTGTAGCCGCGACGAATTGAATGGCCCCGAATTTTGGATGTTGTTTGGACGGCCGCCTGCCCCAAACAAATAAGCCGCACCGTTCCCCATGACCTGCATGCGTCCCTCAGTAATGAGCACTGCAGTCGCCTCATCAATCCCCAGCCCCATTTGAGTCGGGTTTTCTTGGATTGCGTTCCGGAGTCGTTCAAACCGACCACGCTGCGAAAAATGTTGGTCGACAATCAGGTTGGGCAGCAATCCCCACCCCTCTTGCGTTCGCGGCTCTGTCAGCCCCCCAGCGATCATCACCTTCGAAGCAATCGCGGCCCCCGCGCTGGTTCCGCCAACAACCCCGCCTCGTGCGAGCAGCGTTCGGAGCTCACCTAGAACGCTGGTGTTCGAGTAGCGGTCCACCAAGCGTTGTTGATTACCGCCAGCTATCCAGACGGCACTGGCATTATTAAGCAGTTTGATCCATTCGGGCTTCTTCGCATCGTCGGATGCATTCGCATGCAAAACGGATACGTTCTGCCATCGATAATCCTTCCACATGGATGTCCAACGAGAAAAGTCCCCCGAGTCGGATTGAGGTGACGCGGTGGGAATGATGACAAGACAACCTTGTTCCGCTCCGCCAGCTTGAAAGAACCAGTCCAATACAGACTTGGGCAGCTTGTTCCCTCCGCAGAGCAATAATCGACCCGACTGCTCTTGGATGAATGGCCCCAGGGCAGAAGTCTCCAGAACACGAACTTTCCTAGGAGCATCAATGGCCTCCCTAGGAGCATCAACGGTTTGGCCCAAAGAAGTTGCATTGGAATTCGTAAGCATTGCGATAATTGCCAACGACGAGAGGACGAATCGATTCCGACAAAAGCCAACGTAAAGGAGCCGCAACGATTGCATCGTCAAACCCTGAATCTTATGCCGATTTACAAAAATGGGTTGCGAGGCAAAGCAGCTGATTGGCTTAACGATGGTCTACGCAATAGTGAGTGGTGCTTCGCAGCAGAAGGTTGAGTATCGCAGACCCGGCCACAAATGTCACTGACGCCGCAATTGAAACAGCTTGAACATAGGGTCGGAAATTTTGGAAGCACTGGCGTCAGAAAGTTCTTCGGAGAGCATCTGATCTAGCTGTCCTTGGAAAATCTTTTCTGCCCTCCCACCATTAAAGTATGCTGCTTCCTCCTGAGTCGACCGCATGGAAGCGATCATCTGGGAGAAAAAAGTCTGGCCGACGAAGTCTTGAAATGCCTGCCGAAGCTCCTCGTTCTCAGGTGCTTGGGCTTGATCGTTGGCATCGATCTTTTTCGATTCGAGTTGGTCGCTGTCCGCCGCTTTCAAAGCCGCATCAAAGGAGTTCGCTTGCGCCAGATTCTTGGATGCAGACGATGCAATTCCGTTCAAGAACTGAGTGGGTTCGACCGTGGGGATATTGGCAGGTGGGCGGTTGACTTGCATAGATTTGTTTACTCGATGACGAGCTCGCCGTACAGATTTCCTTGCCGCTTGAGCGCTTTGATAATGGCGATCACATCGGATGTTGGCACGTTTAATGTATTCAGCGCATCGCTAAGGTTCTTCAAGGTTGGCCGGCCCTTATTGCTGGCTGCCGTCGGACCGATAAGGCTTCCATCTTGAGAGCTGACCGGCACAAAACCATTCGTGACCCCTTGGGAGCTTCGCGTAGAAATGGTCAGATTCTTGTGTGCGATGGCTACCGGAGCGATTGTGACTTCTTCACCGATGATTACGACCCCCTCCCGTTCTTGAATGTAAACGCGTTTTCGGTTGTGCAAATTCAATAACTGCAAATCAAGAATGAGGGATACGAAAGAAACGGGACGTTCGCGATAAGCGGGTGGGATGTTCACCTCGATGGTCGTTTGGTCCACCGCTCGAGCAAGGTCACTGATGTCCACTTTTTGGCTCGTACCATTCGGTCGGGCAGGACCACTAATACCCTTCTTGTGAAAATCATTGATCACATCCTCGATGGTTTGCGATGTTTCGATCGATCGATGAGCCGGGTCGACAATCAAAGTGATGCGATTTTCGGCTACAAATTCATTAGCAACCGTCATCTCCATTTTGCAGCCCTGGACAATCTTGCCGGCCGTTGGAACCTTGGGGTCTTCTAAGCTGATTTGGCCACTTGCCAGTGCAAACACGATGGGTTGATCCGCTCTCGGGCCAAGCAAGGGAGTTAGCATTAGGCTTCCACCCTCTAAGCTTTTCGCGCTGATCGCGTTGACTTGGCAGTTCAGTTTATCCCCTTGCTGAACCCCGGTGGTTGGAATCTTGACTTCCACAAATACCAAGGCAACGTTTTTCGCGTTCGCCATCTCTTTCTCGATAATGCGGCCTTGGAGGTCGCTGGCAACTTGGCCACCCATTAACTGCATCGACCTGGCAAGAGCCCGAGTCATGGGCTTGATGTCTCCGTCCCCAGTTCCTTTCAAGCCGACAACCAACCCAAGACCTTGCAATGTGTTTTCTTCCTGACCTTTGAGTCGGCAAAGATCTTTGATTCGCAATTCGCTTTGTCCCAATGCTTGCGAGCCAAGGACGAAAGCAATCGCAACTGCAAGGATAGTGTTTAAAAGTGTGTTGGGTTTCATAGTCTTGGCAACGCAGCGGGGCGGTTGCAGTAAAGTTGCATCCAAGTTCGTCTTAGAAGTAGCATCCTGGTTTTATGGCAGCCAGATCGAAATGGAAGAACTGGCAGGCTAGGCAAGATAAGGGCCTAATTTCGCGGAAATCAGGCATAGGATGGCGTGGCATCTCCTTGCGATTACGATGCAGATTGGACACACTAGGCAAACTAGTTTCGTAACGACAATTCTCATGAGGTCCCACCTAATGGCAGCACTCAGCCAATCGACTGTTCCTTCGGTCCACCCCCCCTTAAGCATGGCCCGGCGAATCATCTTCTCCATCATGATGTTCCTTCAGTTTGCCATCTGGGGATCCTGGATTATTGTTTATTACCCGTTTCTTGTCGGGAAAGGCTTCACGGAAACCCAGGCGACTTCGCTGGTCGCCAACATCTACTTAGGTGCGATGATATCTACGTTGTTCGCTGGATACCTAGCAGACCGATGGATCAATAGCGAAAAGCTCATGGGGATCTGCCACGTTCTGGGAGCTGTGCTGTTGTATCTGATGAGTCAATTGACTTCACCCGATCAATACTGGTTGCTCTTTGCGGTTACCTTTGGCTATTCTCTTTTGTTCAATCCAACCCTCTCGGTAGTCAACTCGTTGACCTTTCGGAATGTCCCTGACGGGGAGCGAGACTTCCCTGGCCTGCGCGTCTTTGGAACGATCGGATGGATTTGTGCCGGGCTTCTTATCGACCGTGTGTTCAACGGCACAACCATGAGCGAAGCCGGTAAAGAAATTCCGAACACCATTGCTACCAACGGCCCCTTGTTGCAAGCCTCCATCATTTCGTTCTTGTTCGGAATCTACTGCTTTGTGGCATTGCCAAAGACTCCTCCCGCAGGAACAGGCTCAGGCGCACTGGATTTCTTCCGTGCATTGTCCATGCTCAAAGACTTCTCCTATGCGGTCTTTTTTGTGACCACTCTGTTTGCTTCGATCGCCATGGGAATGTACTTTAATTCCGCAGGTGGTTTCTTGGAGACCAAAGCGGGTATCAAGGAAGTGGGCTCCACACTTGCAATCGGACAGGTGGTTGAGCTTTTGCTGTTGGTCTCTCTACCAATCTTTCTAGCCAAATTCGGACTCAAGACGGTCATGGTGATCGGTCTGTTTTGCTGGGCGCTTCGCTATTTGCTATTCGCGCACGGCAGTGACAGCGGCCTTGGATTCGCATTGGCTATTGGTGGTGTTGCGCTGCATGGATTCTGCTTCGACTTTTTCTTCGCAGCAGGCTTCATTCATGCCAACAAAGAAGCCCCCGACGATTTGCGAGCTAGCGCACAATCGCTTCTTGGCTTCTTGGTCTACGGTTTAGGCACTTGGTTGGGAACCTTGGCAAGTGGCTATTTGGCACAAGTCAATAAAACCGAAACAGGCACCGACTGGTTTGGTTTCTGGATTGTTCCTAGCGTTGTGCTCTTTATTGCTCTTGGCTTCTTCATGGTATTCTTCAAGAGCAAGTCTTCAGCGACCGCCAACGCCTAGTCATCAGAAACGACTGACCATAATTTCTGGTTAGCAAACTTATCCTCCAAAGCCGCTATATCGTCTGAGACCCAGGCGATATAGCACTTTGGATAATGCAGCGAACAAGATCGTCCAGCCTGCAAGCATCAGCATGTCGATCACGAGTGCCATTCCTTGAACTTTCCCCAAGGCAACCGCAGCAGGGAAATAAGCCAAGTATTTGATCGGCAAATAGTTGATGATGGTGAACCAGGGCTCTGGCAGGATATCTAGCGGGAACATGTGCCCCGACAGAAAAAACTGGAACAGCATGTAAACAAAAAGAAGGGATGAAACCTCCAGCATCCAAAAGCCAATCAGTCCGATGCAGGCTTCCAGATAAAAACCAAGCATGAAGCTAAGAACAAGCGACAGGACAAAGGCTAACATGGTCCAGATGTTAGGCACTCCGGATGGGAAGAAGTCCCGGCACACTACGAAGACGATGATGAATGGAATCGTCGCCACCGTATAGTACGCGATCTTGTGAGCGACTCGAGACCAAAACAAGAACGACACAAGGTCCACTGGCTGAACCAAGAACTTTTTGATTTCACCATCCCGAATCTTGACGGCAATGCTCGATGACAAACCCGGCATCGAGGAAAAAGCTCGCCCAACCATGGTCAATAAGTAATAAGCCACCATGTCTCGAAACGAGTAGCCTGACAATCGACCTGCATTTGGATCGGAGGGGCTGATCGATTGAAAGATGCTCCACCAAAGAAAAATCTGCGTGATGACGGGCAAGAACCGCATCAACGTTCCCAGCATAAAGTCGCCGCGATACGCCAAGCGTTCGGCCAACGCAATTCGCAAGATCATCCAGCGAGTTTCGAGGCCCTCCGTGACCGAGTCCTTGAAGGTCCAGGTTTTTTGTTTGGACTCGACCGACTTAGATGCTGCAACGTTCATGAGGATGGGGTATTCCCCTCTTCTGAGACTTGCTTGAACAGCTTCGAAATCGTTTCTTCCAGTGGAGGATCTTCCACCGACATATCATCGATTTGGTATCGGCTCAGAATCTCCGCCAAGGCTTCGGAAACCTTGGCACGAGGAAGCCGAAACGAGACGCGGGGTAAAGCGACTTTATCCAAACGGCCAAACCGTTCGAGCCCCTCTGGCCCAACGCCAGGTCCAAGCTGAAGCGTGACAATCTTGTCACCAGAAAAGCTATCTACGATCCCGCTTAACGATCCGTCGTACTGGATCTGGCCCTGCGCGATCACCACGACCCGTTTGCAAAGCGCTTCCACATCCTTCATGTAATGGCTGGTCAGCAAGATGGTGATTTTTTGCTCTTCCTGGTAATGCTTCAGGAACTGTTGAATATTATGTTGAGCAATCACGTCCAAGCCGATTGTCGGCTCATCCAGAAATAGCACTTCGGGGCTATGAAGCAATGCGGCAATCAGCTCCATTTTCATTCGTTCCCCTAGCGACAACTCTCGTACGGGTCGTCCAAGCAGCGATTGAACCGTGAGCAAGCTGGTTAGTTCATCTAACTTTTTTTGGAAGTCCGTCGGGTCGATTCGATAAATCTGCTGATGAAGCCGAAAGGACTCTTGAGCTGGCAGATCCCACCACAACTGATTCTTCTGACCCATCACCAAAGCGAATCGCCGGCGGTAATCCAGACTGCGTTCCCATGGCACATAGCCCATAACGCTAGCCTCGCCGGAAGTTGGGTAAATCACCCCAGAAAGAAGCTTCAGAGTCGTGGTCTTCCCTGCTCCGTTGGGACCTAAAAAGGCGACGAATTCACCTGATTCGACTTGAAGCGAGATGTTTCGAACGGCGTCAACCGTTTTGTATTCGCGGTGCCAAAGTCCACGAACTGCTTCTCGCAGCCCTTCTTTCTTCTGATAGATTCGGTACGATTTGACAAGGTTTTGTATTTCGATGATCGCCATACGCAGAGTATAGATGGAAGGCACGGATCAGCCTAGCGATCGGTCGAATTTAACCAACTCATAAGGCACCAATTTGGCGTCGAATGGTTGAGCCGCGGGCGCTAGCCGCGATTGTATCCCTTGCCCAACATCATTTTCGCGGCTAGTGCCCGCGGCTCAATTTGGAATTATGCCCGAAATGACTTTTGATTCAAAGCCCGCTGTTGTTCTTCTGAGTGGCGGCCTAGATTCGGCCACTTGCCTTGCCATTTGCAAGGAACAGGGCTTCTCGCCGTACGCCATCAGTTTTCGATACGGCCAAAGGCATTCCATCGAATTGGAACGGGCCGAGACGATCGCAAAGAAGGCCAATGTCGCCAAGCACGTTGTCATCAATATCGATCTTGGTGCTATCGGTGGCAGTGCTCTTACGGATTCGGACTTGCCAGTTCCAAAACATGAACTTGCATCAGATATCGGAACCGACATTCCATTAACCTATGTACCCGCTCGAAACACGGTCTTTCTTTCATACGCATTGGGCTGGGCGGAGGTGCTGGGTGCATCCGATATCTTCATCGGTGTGAATGCGCTCGACTACAGTGGCTATCCCGACTGTCGCCCCGAGTACATCGCAGCCTTTGAAACCATGGCAAACCTTGCGACCAAGGCCGGCGTCGAAGGCCGGCCCGTAAAAATCCACACCCCTTTGATTCATTTGGCAAAGTCGGAAATCATTCGAATCGGACTGTCTCTCGGTGTGGATTATTCCGTGACTCTTTCGTGCTACGATCCCTCTGCTACGGGAGTCGCATGCGGCCACTGCGATTCCTGCTTGTTGCGACTGCGTGGCTTTGCACAAAATGGTATCGCAGATCCATCCATATTGAACTAAACCTCTGCTGCTGACTCAAGCCAATTGGCAAGCCGATAAGCCATCATCATGACGGTGCACTGAGGGTTCGCGCTGACGATCGATGGCAGCGCCGAAGCATCGCAAACATGAAGCCCATCGACGCCATGGACGCGGAAATGGGAATCGACAACGCTATGGTCCTTCGATGTGCCCATCTTACAAGAGCCAACGTAGTGATAAATTGTGGTTGCAAAACGAGCGAGCGATTTCGCGATTTGATCTTCGTCGATTCGTTTTTCGCCAGGCATGATTTCTTGCCCCAAGAGTGTTTGCAAATTCGAATCGGCCAATAACTTGCGGGATTCCTGAACCGAACGAACGAAGGCAGTCCTGTCCGATTCTTCAGTCAAGTAAGCCGGGTCAATGCGAAGTGTGAAAGGCCCCTTTATGTCTGTGCCGTTTGCATCCTCGCTGCGAACCAAGCTGATTCTGCCACGGCTTTTTGGGCGAAGGACGGTGACGCCAAAACTGATGGCCGATGTTGGATCGTGACGATGTGGATACTCCAGGTAGTGCGTAGGCGTAATATGCCACTGATAATCGGGAACAGAGGCGTTGTTGCTGCCGTGCCATGCGAAAAAACCACCTGCCTCAGCGATGTTCGAACTTCGTGGGCCCGTTCGATCGCGAAGATACCGCATTCGCTCCTCCTTGCTTGGGCTCGGATTCAGCGAAACACCACGTCGAAGGTGATGAACAATCGGGTAGACCAAATGGTCATGCAAGTTTTGTCCCACTGCTGGTGATTGGCAGACTAAACTGCGGCCCAGTCCTCGCATGTCTTCGGCGTCTCCAATGCCGCTGTCGAGCAATAATCGGGGCGAATGAATGGCACCTGCACAAAGAATCACGCCTTTGCCCGCATGGATCGATTCGATGCCGTGAGGGGTTAGCACTTGGACGCCAGTGGCCCGATTTAAATCAAACTCGATCTGCTTAACTTCGGTGTCGGTTCGTACCGTTAAACTTGGTTTTCGTAATCGGTGGTTCAGTTGCAGATCCCATGCAGACTGACGGCGTCCATTTTTTTGACATCGAACGAAAGGTCCGACACCCAAACGCGGTTCGTCAAGCCGCCCATGACGCAGTACCGAATGGCCAATGCACTCCATCAAATCTTTAGTCACTTCATGGAGTTCGGGAAGCGATTGATTGAGCATTCCTGTCATCTGTCCGATCGCACTGAATGCTTCTTCCACGCGATCTGGGGCCCATGCTTCGCCAAGCTGCGAATGCCATGCATCAAAATCTGACGCATGTGCTCGCATGAAGATCATCGCGTTGATTGCACTGGAGCCGCCAAGAGTTCGACCGACGGGCATCGCAATCCTGCGGTTCGCAAGATTCGGTTGGGGGGTGGTCGCATGCCCCCAAGAATGACGACCAGAAAATGCAAGTGGATACTGCGAAGGAACCTTGAGATGGAGGGACGTTGGCTGTCCACCCGCTTCTAGCAAAAGAACGCTACCTAGTTCGCGCTTCGTAATTTCAGAAGCAAGCGTGCATCCGGCCACGCCTGCTCCCACAATGATGTAATCAAATTTAGACTGCGACACGTTGGGCGTTGCGTCGCTTCTTTTCTTCCATGCTTTCCAAATCAATGACGTCTTTAGCAAGACCAAAGACTCGGAGAATGCGGATCACAAAGTAGGTCATGTCGAACTCCCACCACTTGTGACCGTGTTGAGCCAAGCGTGGATGAGCATGATGGTTGTTGTGCCAGCCTTCACCGTAGGCAATCACAGCGACCCACCACAGGTTGCGGCTGTCATCACGAGTTTCATAGTTTTTGTAGCCCCACATGTGCGACGCCGAGTTCACGAACCAAGTGGTGTGCAGAACCGCAACCATGCGAAGGCAAACCACCCACACCAACCACGATACAGCAAGCTCGCTGCCGCCGATCATGTATCCAGCAAAAGTTACCACAGCACCAAAAACGATATGGATCGCCAAAAACCACTTTTCCAAGAACACCAAGAAGTTGTCCTTCAAAAGATCAGGCACCCATTTCCGGGTGTATCCGACGGGATCACCATTGTCAGTGCTGAATGCAAGCCAGAAGGCATGGGCCCACCAAGGACCATCATGTGGCGAGTGAGGATCCCCAGGTTGGTCGCTGTACGCATGGTGCTTGCGATGGTTGGCGGTCCAGCTAATAGGACCACCTTCGCCAGCTAACGTTCCAATGGTTGCAAATGTGTTGGACAGCCACTTGGGAAGGGTTAAGCCGGTATGAGTAAGCAATCGGTGAAAACCAAGACAAATGCCCAAGCTGCCGGTCATCCAATGGAACAAAACGGCCAATCCCAACCCGCTCCAAGTGAACGACCAAGGGGCATAAAGAGCTCCTACGTGCAAGGCGATCAGCCAAATCGCAGGGCCCCAATTTACATTCCATACCGTCGGCACCGCTGATTCCTTAGGAGCCGCATCACGAGCGTTGGATAAGCCGCTTCCTGCTCCCATAACACCCGGAAGAACGATCTCTTCCACTTGCGGTTGCGGAGCCGAAACCGTGCCTGCTGAGTGATGTTGGTAAATGCTCTGATTCGGTGTTTCTGGCTTCGGTTTGTTGCCCAGCATGCCTTGGTTTCCTGAAGTTTGGAGGGAAAATTCGGATCGTTTCGCAATTGCCGTCGACCTTGGGGAAAACGGCTTTTCGCGAATAAATTAGTGCTACTCTTACATTAACGATCTTGGCCGTGGGTGTATGTCCAAGAATCGTTCTGGCTATGTCAAAGATATGTAAAAGTCAGGTTGTCCTACTTCAGACCTCGGCGAATCAACAGGGCATCGACCTTGGGCTCTTGCCCCCTAAAATCAATGTATTGCTGCATGACTTCGCGTGCACCGCCGCGAGAAAGAACCTTTTCCCGGTACATTTTACCATTCTCGGGCGTAAGCCCACCAAGATCTCTCATGTGCGCAAATGCGTCCGCCGCCAACACTTCGCTCCAAAGATACGCATAGTATCCAGCAGAATAGCCGCCCGACCATACGTGTGCGAAATAAGCTGTTCGATAACGAGGCGGTACGGGTGCGTAATTCACTCCGTATTTCGCAAGAAGCTTGGACTCAAATTCAACCACATCGCTGGGTGTCTCCGACTCGGAAATCGAATGCCACCCTAGATCCAACAAAGCTGCCGACATGTACTCAAGCGTTTCGAAGCCTTTGTTAAACTTGTTGGCCGCGATGCTCTTCTCCAACAAGTCTTTTGGGATAGGTTGGTTCGTTTGAAAGTGCTTTGCATAATTGGCTAACACTTCAGGGTGAACGGCCCAATCCTCGTGGAACGTCGACGGAAACTCGACGAAGTCCCTAGGGACACTCGTGCCCGACAAGGATGGATACTCGACCGAGGAAAACAGGCCATGAACGCCATGCCCGAGCTCATGAAACATCGTGGTCACATGATCTAAGCTCAACAAGGTTGGCTCGCCTGCTGCCGGTTGAGGAATGTTCATCACGTTGACCACGACTGGCAACTGATTCAGCAATCGCGATTGAGGGATGTATGCGTCCATCCACGCCCCACCCCGTTTTGCATCCCGTTGATAGTAGTCCGCATAAAACAATCCAATTTGTTTACCATCCTTTCCAAGGACATCGAATACGCGCACGGATGGATGGTAAACGGGCATATCCGTTCTCTCTTGAAACTGGATTCCATAGAGCTTACCAAAGGTGTAGAAGACACCGTTCTTCAACACGCTTTCCAGTTCGAAGTAGGGCTTCACTTGGCTTTCATCGATTTGGTACTTTTCGGCTCGTACTTTTTCAGCATAGTATTCCCAGTCCCACGGAAGCACTTCTCCCTGAATCTTGTCTTGAGCCATATGGCGTTGAATGTCGACTGCTTCTAGCTTCGCTTTGGCAACGACACCTGGGGCAAGATCCTGTAGCATTTTGAATGCAGCAGCCGGCTTGCCAGCCATTTGATTTTCCAAGGTATAGGCCGCGTGGTTTTCGTAACCGAGCAGCTTGGCTCGCTGAGCGCGTAGTCTTGCCATGCTGAGCACAAGAGGTCGATTGTCCAAGCCACCGTTCTCACCCAAACCTCGATTCGCAGAAGCTTCCCAGACTCGCTTTCGAAGCTCCCGATTCTTGAGCGACAGCAGTATCGGCTGGCGCGTTGTGTTCGTGATCGCAAGGTAATACTTTCCTTTGAGCTCCTTGCTTTCAGCCATTTCCTTGGCTGCGGCAATGTCGGCCGTCGATAGTCCATCGAGCTCTGTGACATTGTCCACCACGACTCCACGTTCTTTGGTGATGGCCAGCAAATTATTCTGAAACTGAGTTGTTAACGAAGATAGCTCTTCGTTGATGGCTCGAACGCGTGTTTGATCTTGCGCATTCAATCGAGCCCCCGCTCTGACAAAGCTCTCGTAATACTCTTTTAACAAGCGTTGCTGTTCTTCATTCCAATTCTGCTTCTCTTTCGAATTCCACAGGCTTTCAACCCGTGCAAACAGTTTCTTATTGAGATAGATATCGTCCGAATGAGCAGCCAGACGAGGGGCAATTCTTTCTTCTATCGATTGAATGGTTTCGTCTGTGTTCGCCGATGACATGTTCAAGAAGACGGCTTGCACCCGTTCCAGGATCGCACCCGATCGCTCCATGGGAAGGAGCGTGTTTTCAAACGTAGGTTGCTGAGGATTGTCGGCAATCGCGGCGATCTCCGCCAATTGCTCACGAATTCCAGCTTCGAACGCTGGCTCGTAATGTTCATGCTTGATTTTCGCGAAGTCAGGTGCTGATAACGGAAGCGTGCTAGCAGATAAAAAAGGATTCATTGTTTCCAGTCGAACGAGGCGTTGGGTTGAAGTAGTAGAGTTTTTATGCTGGACGACGTTCAAGTCCCCTGCCAAAGTAGAAGCAGCGGAAAAAACGATTGCGAAAAAAGGATAGCCGATTGTTTTTACTGGCTTGATTTGTGACATCATTTGAGTTCTCTCATGGTTGAAGGGCAATGTCGGGACAATTGTAGCGACAAGCCGTCCAAAGCTCCCGCCAGTAGGAGCCGATCCCATTTTTTTTCTTCGAATCCAGCGGAATGCCCACCATGTCTAAAACCGAAATCTGGTACTTCGCTTACGGTAGCAATCTTTCCAAGCAACGAATGCGAATGCGGATTGGAGAAACTTCCATCGCTCGCATCGGAACTCTGGCTGGATACCAATTTGCTTTTCGAAAGTTTGTCGATAGCAACAATACCTACGCGACCATCATTCCCAACCCAGGAACTGTTGTTCACGGTGTCGCATACTTGTGCGATGAAATTGCCATCCAAAAACTGGACCGGTTTGAAGGGGTTGCAGAAGGCTGCTATCGCCGCGAGAAAATTGACATCCTCTCGGAAACGGGTGAGTCGATTTGTTGCTTTGTCTATGTTGGTGAAGCGACGCTCGAAGGGGCTTCAAAACCCGCCGCGGAATACCTGAATTGGATTTTAACGGGGGCTCAAGAACATGGGTTGCCATCGGATTACATCCAGTGGATCAAATCGATTGCTTCTGCTTGATCGAAAAAAGGACATTTTTTCGACCTCTGCGATTGATTTGATTTCGCCGATGCAGATCATTGCGCCCGAGGCGCTAGCCGAGCCACGCCGCTGGAAATCGGCTAGCGCCTCAGGCTCAATAAGCTCTAATACCATTTCAACCATACAGGTTCCATTTTTTGGGCGATCGACTTCACTTGGGCAAATCAAGCTTGCCAACCAAATCCTGAAGGCCATTGAGATTGGCTTCCAGCCGAAGCTTCGCGTCTTCATCAGTATGATTCAAGATTCCAATGGGTCCTGCATAACCGGACTCGACAATGGTCTTCAGGACACTTCGGTCCAGATTGCCTTGTCCGATAGGCAAGATCTTCTTACCAATTCTATCGCCATCGGTTTCAGTTCCATTGAGATTGACCGCAATCAAATACGGTCGCATCAACGACAGATTGGAAGCGAGGTCGCTCAGCTGGTCATGTGCGTGGTGAAGATTATAAACGATGCCAACGTTGGGCATCTTCAACCGCCGAATCAGCTCCACCTGATTCTTGGGTACCCCGAACCAACCACCGTGATTGTACAGTCCAACTTGGCAACCTTGCTCGTTCGCTGCAATTGCGATTGTGCGAATTCGTTCTACTTCGGCGACGCAAAATGCTTCTGCTTGCTCCGGAGTCATGTTCAAATCTCCACCCCCGGTGACCCAAAGCTGTGGTTTTTCGTTGTTTTTGCGAAGCACCTCCAAAATCATTTTTGCTTCGTCGTTCAAGCTGGTAGGAAACCACCAAGCAAACAACTCAATCTTGTGTTTGCGTAGCGCGACAATCTCACGCTCAAAAGTGGGAATGTGTTCAGCGCGATAATCGTATGCAAGGCGAGTGAAACCCAATTGATGCAACATCTCCGCCCGCTCCTCCGGGGATCGTTTGGCCGCATCGAACGGAACAATGCACCAAGCTGCTAAATTGGGTTTGGAATACAAAAAGCTGGCTTGCTCGCTCTCCGATCGCTTTTGCGCAAGAAGATTGGGCGTCAACAATGCGAAAGAAAGGAATATCGCGTGAATCAAGTACTTGGCCATCATCAATAGGGTCCAATAGCGAGAATGTGAGAGGATTAGATTTCGACTTAAGAATGAACAATACGAAAGAGTGCTTCGGCTATTCAAAAGCGGGCTTTCGCTTCTCTTGAAACGCCTTAAGACCTTCCAAGCATGCGTTGGTACTGCAAACGGTTGCAAGCAATGCCGCTCCACTGCTCAAGTTGGTCAACAAAGACTCACCGATCATCTCGTTGAGCAGCCTTTTTGTCATCTGAACTGACTCGGGAGCGCACTCGGACACTTGGCAAGCGATCGTATGTGCTTTCGCCCATATTTGTTCCGGCTGGACTTTGTACTGAACCAAGCCAACGCGATAAGCTTCTTCTGCGTCGAGCGATTCCGTCCCTAGCAACATCCGCGAGGCAACACCCCCTCCGCAACGAAACGCTAGTAAAGGGGCCACCAAGCCCGATATCAATCCATGTTTCGATGCGGGCGAAGAGAATACCGACTTCGAGCTTGAAACCACCAGATCGCTTGCCAATACTAACGCCAAGCCCATTCCATGTACCGCCCCATCCATGGCAACAACAATGGGTTTAGGGAAACGCAACATCGTTTCAATCAATTCCAAAAACTCGGACGCGATGCTTTCCCACTGTTCGAGAGGATCGGCATCTTGTGACACGTCATACCATTCCTTCAAATCGACGCCGGAACAAAATGTCGAACCCGAGGCGGTCAGGATGATCGCGCGCACTGATTTTTCGCGATGAAAATCCGAGAACGCTTCCGATAGCGAACGAACCATCGCACGCGATAATGCGTTGCGCGATGGCTCATGGTTCAGCATGATCGTTCCGCTGGGTGCCAGCTTGCTGACCTTGAGCATATTGCAATTTCCTTTCCTGAATCACGAGCGACTTGAAGGCAGTGTTAGCCTAATAATTCCGTGACAACACGCGAAGGTTCGACCCCGGTCAGCTTGGAATCCAGCCCTTGAAATTTATAGCTGAAACGCATGTGGTCGATTCCTAATTGATGAAGCAAGGTCGCATGCAGGTCATGCACAGAAACGCGATTCTCCACTGCATGGTAGCCCAATTCGTCTGTTGCCCCATAAGAAAATCCTGGCTTAAAACCACCGCCAGCAACCCACATGGTAAAGCCAGCGAGATGGTGGTCACGTCCGTTCCCTTGGGCCATCGGTGTTCGACCGAATTCCGAACCAAAAACCACGATCGTGTCTTTCAACATGTCCCGCTGCTTGAGATCCAACAATAGAGCTGATACACCGCGATCGACTTCCGCAGCCGTTCCTTTGATGTGATCTTTAATGCTTCCATGGTGATCCCAATCGCGGTGATACAGTTGAATGAATCGGACTCCGCGTTCGGCCAATCTTCGTGCCAACAAGCAGTTGGACGCAAAACTACCATCGCCCCCCTTGGTTCCATACAAATCAAGCACATGCGCCGGTTCGTTGGCGATGTCCATCAGCTCGGGAACGCTCGTCTGCATCCGGAACGCCAATTCGTATTGGCTGATTCGCGTTTCAATTTCGGGGTCACGAATGCGATCTGCTTCGATTCGATTCATGGCTGCAACGGTGTCGATCAGATCTTTCTGTTGTGCCATCGAAATACCATTGGGACGATCCACATACAGAACTGGACTTCCCGTGCTTCGAAACTCGACCCCTTGATACTTGCTTGGCAAAAATCCAGAATGCCATTGTCTGGCAGCGATGGGTTGGCTTTGCCCGAACTTTCCGGTCGACACCATGACCACAAATCCCGGAAGATTTTGCGACTGAGCCCCCAGGCCGTACAAAAGCCAGGAGCCCATGGCGGGTCTCCCCGAGTTCATCGAACCGGTGTTCATGAACGTGTGCGCCGGATCGTGATTGATCGCATCGGTATGCATGGAGCGTATCAAGCAAAGATCATCCGCGCATTTGCCGGCTAGCTCGGGCCAGATGTTTGCGATCTCTTGTCCCGATTGCCCCCACTTTTGAAATGGATGCTGAGGTGCAAAGCAAGTCAACTTCGCTCCTTGAAGCTGGGCAATCTGCTGCCCCTTGGTCATCGACTCGGGCATGGGCTGACCATGCAGCTCGGTGAGCTTCGGCTTTGGATCAAAGGTGTCCAAGTGACTCATGCCACCGGCCATGTACAACCAAATGATGCGCTTGGCCTTGGGGGCATGGTGAAGCTGCTTCAACGAACCGTTCGCGCCGAGCATGTTGGCCAAGTCCGAATCGCGAGCCGCAGCGCGCTGAATCCCAGGTGGGTTCAACAGACTGGTCAATGCCATGGAACCAACGCTCAATCCTGAACCTCGCAGGAACGATCGACGGCCAACCGAAGAAGGCAACAGCATGATAAATTCCTAGTTACGAGTAATGGTTTCGTGCAAATTCAGAATAGCTCGCGTAACACCGGTCCAAGCAGCCAGTTCGATCGTATCGACGTCGTTGCCCTTGAACTCGCCAATGCTAAGAAATCGGTTCGCGGAATCGACATCTGCTCGATATTCTGATCGGCCACCAGCTAGCAACGTTTCCAGTATTTTCACTTCGGCATCGGTGGCATCTCGGCACAATACATCGCGGAATAACGTCTGAATGCGGACGTCGTCCTTCGGCTCGCTCCCTTGAAGCACCTGATAGGCCATCGATCGTGCGGCTTCAATAAAGATCGGATCGTTGAGCAGCACCAAAGCTTGAAGCGGTGTATTGGACCGAGTCCGTTCTGCAATACACTCTTCACGCCCCGGAGCGTCAAAGGCCAAGAGCGACGGATGCAAGTATTGCCGCTGCCAATGCGTGTACAAACCTCGACGATAAAGCTGATCCCCTTTTCCGTTTTCCCACTGACGCTGTGGGAAGTTCAAATAGTCCCAATAGCCCTTAGGTTGGTATGGTTTTCCAACATCATGGCCAATTGCTTGAACCAACAGACCGGAGGTTGCAAGTGCATTATCGCGAACAAATTCGGCATCCAGTCGCCATCGCGATTGATGCGAAAGCCATTTGTTGTAAGGATCGGATTCTCTTGCTACTTGGCTTGGTTCGGACGATTGCTTATACGTTTCGGAGATCACCATCTGCTTGACAATGTACTTCACGTCCCAGCCAGAATTCATAAACTCGAGCGCCAGAAAATCGAGCAACGCCAAATGGGTGGGCCACTCGCCCTGAGCCCCTAGGTCATCGAGCCTTCTGGAAATCCCACTGCCGTAGAACAGCTTCCAAAGTCGATTCACTGCCACTCGTGAAGTCAAAGGATTGTCCCTGGAAACAATCCATTTCGCTAAGTCCATGCGAGTCAATCGGCCTGACGATTCCGGATTCTTCCCCAACGCCGATGGAATCGAAGGCTCCACAACTTCCCCCGATTCATCCATCCAATTGCCTCGCGACAAGACTCGAATCGTGCGCGGTTCGACTCGTTTGGTAATCAAGGTCCTTGGAATCAATTGATTCAATTCAGTAACTTGCGTGGTTAGCCTAGCTAGTTCATCTCGATCCTTTTGCAGCTCCGGCGCGATCTTGCGGAAATAGGAGCCAAGGGTTTCGGTCTGAACCGACGATCGATCCGTTTCAGAAACGGAAAGGATGGATTCGATTTCTGGAGGAATGATGCTGGCCATTGAAACAGGCTGCTTTGCTTTCGCCACGCTGATTCGAAATCGCCCCAAGGTATGCTTAGGGTTATCCAGGTTCTGCTTTAGAACCAGCTTCATTTTGCGATCCTTTCGAATCGTGGCGTCGTTGGCAAGTTCAAAAATGGCGTAGTTGGGTTTCCCCGCTTGTTCCATAATTGCCCAACCCCACTTCGCACCTTTTACATCGCGATCGAAGGCGCCAGCGACCGACCACTTCCCGTAGGGATTTCCGTTTGCCGCTCCCGTTTGTTCGTAACTTGCAACCGCATTTTGAATCGGAATCGTTTGCGTGGTAGGATCTGCACCGGAATCACTGAGACTTTCTGAAAGCCAATACGCTTCCAATTCGGTCAAAACAAAATTGCCATTTCCAGCTCGACCGGGCCCTTGGTTCGGGAATGAACTATCGGGTAAGACATCGATACGGATTGCGGAAATTTCAGCTGGAAGTTCCTGAAAGACAAGGGAGTATTCGTCGGTATCGGGATTATTCCCGCTGACCAAGATAGAACTATCGTCCAGTGTCGTTAGCACCGCGCCTTGGCTTGATCGCGAATCGGTCGGTCGCAACGTTGTCCATTTTTCTATGTCAGACTCCCACGCTCTCTGCGATTTCGATAGCTGTTCACTCGGCGATGCCAGGAGCTTTTTGATGGCTTCCATGCGGGCCGTCAAATCTTCTAATTGCTGCTTTTGGGTCATCGTCGGGACAGCAATGTCGGGCCCCCAAGGTTCCGTCTGGCTGCCTGCGTCATAGACTCCCTTCTCTTGAATGTCTGCAAAGAACGCTTCCAGTTGATAAAAGTCCTTCGCTCGGAAAGGATCAAACTTATGATCGTGGCATTCGCAGCAACCAAAGGTAACTCCAAGCCATGCTCCGCTGACATTGCGAACGCGTTCCGAGATGTATTTGGATAAGTACTCTTTAGGCTGAGCCCCCCCTTCGGCACTCATCATCCCCAAGCGATTGTAGCCCGAAGCAATTTGATGTTCCAAAGTCGCGTTTTCCATCAAGTCCCCAGCCAGTTGCTCCATCGTGAACTGATCAAAGGGCTTGTTGTTATTGAAAGAATGGACAACATAGTCACGAAAGGGAGTCACCGAAACGACCTGGTCGCCATGGTATCCTACACTGTCCGCATACCGGACCAAATCAAGCCACCATACCGCGAGTCTCTCCCCAAATTGTGGCGAATCGATCAGCTCTTGAACCAGTCGTTCATAGTTCTCATCGCTTGGGTCTTGAACAAGTCGCTCCACAAAATCTGCTTTCGCAGGAAGCCCGGTCAGGTCAAACGCAATGCGACGAGCCAATGTCCTTGGATCCGCGATCGCAGACGGAGTCAATCCAGCTTGTGGCAACGCAGCCCTGACGTACGCATCGATAGACGCAGCTGCCGAACGTTCGATTGGCTTTCCATCCGCTATCGATGGAGGCGTTAGACGAATGGGCTGAAATGCCCAATGCCCTTCAAAGGGTGCCCCTTGCTCGATCCATTTGCGAAGAAGCTGTCGCTCGTACGGGCTAACTTCTTTGGCAAACTCGGGTGGAGGCATTTGAATCTCTGCATCCGTCGATTCGATTCGTCGTAT
This sequence comes from Planctomycetaceae bacterium, assembly GCA_027487485.1. Lineage (GTDB taxonomy): Bacteria > Planctomycetota > Planctomycetia > Pirellulales > Pirellulaceae > JBKCUI01. The sequence continues at coordinate 26,668 of JAIYDN010000021.1, forward strand.
CATCTCGCTCGCGTTCGGATCGCCCGGGATCACAGGTCCGGCTTTGTCGCTATTCCCATGTAGCCCCTCTTGAGTGTCAAACCGAACATCCGCTTCCCGGGTATTCTTGTCGGGCCCATGACAAGCAAAGCACCTGTCGGAAAGGATCGGGCGAATATCACGATTGAATTCGACTTTGTCTGGCAACGCCTTGGTATCGTCCGAATAAACCAAATTGGCTTGAACCATCAGGCTCAAACCGCAAGCAAAGGGAAACAACCGCGCAACGAAAGTCCTCATGATGGCATCCATTCAATTTTTGTTAGCGATCCAAGAATTTGATGCAAGCAGGCGCGGGCGCATTGATCGAGAATCCGGTAGGCTCCAGAGTGCCGTTTTTCGAATCGACGCGAAACGAAAAAACAGTATTGCTGTCTTGATTCTCTGCCAAAAGAAAAGCGCCGTTGGGGGAGAGTCGGAAATTGCGAGGTGTCTTACCTTGCGTTGATGTATGCCCCGTGGAGGTTAACTTGCCAGTCGACTGGTCCACTTGGAAACTTGCGATGGTGTGATGTCCACGGTTGCTACCATAGACAAAACGTCCACTGGGATGAACCAAAACCTCTGCCGTCGAAAAATTGTCCCCTTTCGCATCCGCTGGAAGCGTGCTTATCGTCTGCAGTTCGGTCAGCTTGCCCTGGGAACCGTCCCAAGCAGCAACGGTCATGGTCATGTTCAATTCATTGATAATGTAGACCCATTTGCCATTGGGATGGAAAGAAAGATGCCTTGGCCCGCTACCGGGCGCTAAAGAGAATGCTCCATTTTTGGCCGGAACGATTACACCCTTGGCCGCGTCGAGCTCATACACAAAGACCTTATCCAATCCCAAGTCAGCAACCAAAAGGAATCGATTGTTTGGCTCCCAAACCACGCAATGCGCATGCGCCTCTTTTTGCCTCGCCTTGTTTGGTCCCTCTGAACCACTGTGATCAATCTTGATTGCAACAGGTTGCACCGAACCGTTTTCAGCAACCGGGAATAGGCAGACAGAACCACTGGTGTAATTCGCGATCGCCAAGAATTTTCCCGATGCGTCTACAGCAACATGACACGATGCATCGCCATCGATGGGCTGTGAATTGATCCGAGTCAATTTGGGTAGTCCGCTTGAAGACTCGCCGGTTCGCTCGACATTGTAAGCAGCCACCATCGAGGGATTCTTAGGGTCCTTCCTGGAACTTTCTGTTACCACATACAAAACACTCAATTTGGGATGAAACGCAAAGAAGGCAGGTAGACCTTGTTCCGCCAATAACTTGGGTTCGGTCATCTTGCCGTCGTCACTGAGCGTGCTACCGAAAACTCCAGGTCCATAGCCCCCAATGAAAAAAGTCTGTGCTAACAAAGTCGATGGACTCGTCATGCAAACCAAAGATCCAAAAAGGAGACAGGTGCGAAATAGGCCAGCAAAAAAGGATCGCCGCATGAGAATCTCGTCCACTTTGAGAGGTAGGATGAAGGGAGGGGGGATTCGACCAAATTATAGCAAAGGATCGAAACGTGACCCTCCTAGTGTAGTCGAAAAAACGGAACGCAGAAACCTTGAACGAACTCGTTCGCGGCTGGTCAAAGCTCCGCTTTTCTTAAATGCAAATCTAGAGATTGACTCTGTGTTTAGTTGTTAAACGCCAGTGTTTCTAAAGCAAACAGACGCCGAAAGCCTTCTCAAGGCTGACGTTCATGAAAGCGTTTCAACTGATCGCGATGATGCTGAGATTTCGGTTCTAAGATTCGGCATCGTTCCGATAACTCAATCGCTCGGTCCACGTTGCCAAGTCGATACTCTACTTCGGCAAGCGTATCCAAATAAGTGGATGTCGGCTCGCTCGCCGTCACCTTTTCAGAAAGCTGTTTTGCTTTTTCCAGATTGCGATTGCAAGAAGCTGCAAGCCAAGCGGTATTATTGCCCACCAGGTGGTCGTCTGGGTATTCTTCGAGATGGCGTAGCATCGGTTCGTAAAACAGGTTGAACCATCGGTCAGCGACTTCCGGCCCCAGGTACTTGTCAGCCTTCGGAACAAACAAAATCGGAAATTCGATATCGGTAGGTACGCACCGGTGAACTACGCGGATCAGCGAGTCTGCTAGATTAACATCTTTGTTCTCAATCGCTTCCACGATCAAGGAATCCATGCATTGCATGAATATGAATTGAAGCCGCAGAAAGTCAGCGCGACCGCTCGGCCAAATGTACTTGATTCGTTCTAACGTTTTGATTCTAGCAAGGTCTGCTGACTTCTTGGTCAAGTTATCGTCGTCCTTAGCTGCCGAGCGATACTGCGATTGCAAAACCCATCCAATATCAGGGTCGTCGCTGCGTAGCCAAGCTTGCTCCAAGATCACCTGTACCTCCCGTCGCACAGGCGCGGTGTAGATCGATTGGTCCGACATGTCGCGACGTCTGTTTTCCACGGATGACAAAGCTTGTGCTTGAACGCGATCTAGTTCGCTGAACCGGCCTGCACGCTCCAGTTGTTCGGAGCATTGCAAAAACAGACTAACATCCGTTGCATCCTGACGAAACTCTTGAAGCAACAAATCAGCGGCCAGGCCATGCAAGCCCAGTCTCGCCAAGTATTTGGCTTTCGCTTGTACGACTTGTTTGCCGTAAGGATTTAGACCGATCGTATCTAAGGCCAATTGTGTCTCACCGACCGTATCCAACAATTCCGCTAGCTGCAATGAAAGTTCAGACATGGGCTCCGCCCGAGACTGAGCCCGAGCTAAGGTGGAACGAACAAGTGACTCCAATTTTTGCGGATCCTTCCACTGAGCGGGAAGCCGGCCTGCATAAATGTCTTCGAGCTGTTGAACCTTTTCTTGAATCGCCCGTTCCACTTCCGCGGGTTGAGCTGAATCTGGAGAACCTTCCGGACTGAGCGACTCAAACAAACCGCGGATAGCAGCGGGTGCTAATGGATACAGAACTTGAAATGCATCCGCCGTTTCGGAATCCTCTTTCACCAAGACAGGTTCATAGGCTGGCAGTGGCTCATGCGAACTTCGAACCAAGAATTCGGTCCATAGACGAGTCGCTTTTTCACGATCATTGAGAGTTGCCATCCGGCTCAGGAAAGGGACCCAGGCAGCAAAGCCCTCAGTCCGTTCTTTCTGTATCAATTCATCGCAAATTCTCTTTTGTACCAAGTCACCTTGTTCCGTAAGCCCCAACTGGAACAGAAAATCGGAGACCTCCGTTAGATTTCGAATCGCTTCGGCTGCCGGGTCCGCTGGCTCGCTATCCAGCGAAGGTCGAACACTGGTAAAACGCTCGGATTCAATCCATTGCGAGACCGCATTCGGGGAAAGATCATCCAGGCCAATTGCTGCGAAAGCTTGCCGTGTCTGCTGTGCACTCCGTCGAATCGCAAACTCATCGTACTCCGGAAGTGTTTCCAGATAGCTATCGCACAAAACGTCGTTTCCTAAGGCTCGGGCGAGTAAAGCGTCGCCCGGTGCAAGCTTGGGATTGCTCCGTTTTTCGCTCTCCTCATTCAACGCTTTCTCAGCCTCTTCTAGTCGGCCAAGCATGATCATCACCCCCGCTTTTTGTTGGACCAGATTCTGAGAACCAACAATAGGAATGCGGCGGGTATCAAGCGTAAGCCAAGAATCCCAGCGGTTGGATCGGATCAGCAACCGTTCGACTTGATTGAGAATGCTCTTCTTTTTGGCAAGATCGATCGCTTCATCGATCTTCCCTTCCGATTCCAGCAGGGCAATCTTGGCGCTGGGCAAATTGCTTTGGTCGTTGACATGCCAATCCTGAGCCAGGCCAAGCTTCGACCACCATTGATTGACGTAAGCCCGCTCGGCCGGTTCCAAAACAAGATCCAGAAAACGCGGCACGTAAACCTCATTTTCCGTCTCCCAAGCCTTGGCGATAATTCTCTCGCGATTGGTTTCCGCCATCAGCTCCCGACGTGTGGGCGAGTCCAACAAGCCGACCAGCTCGATCATGGCTTCCCACTTTCCTTCCGAAACGTACCGGTCCAGAACACTCGTGTCGAGCTGCCGAAGTGATTCAAGATCGTTCAGCAACATGACGCGTTCGGCAGGGGTGCCATTCGATTTCCTAAGCCGGATCAACCACCGCGCTACCGACGCTCGATAAGCATCCGGATTCCGAGACTCTTTTGCCAACCAACCGTCAATATCGACGGACCGATCGCACAACTTTAAAAACGACTCGCGCCTCAAGCGGTAACTTGGACCAACGAGACCCTCGATCCAAATCTGGGCTTGATCCTCGGACGATTTTGCTTGGTCATCGCAAAAGCCAGTGCCGCAATCTAGAATCGCCATGCAAAGCAAAGCCAAACAAAGCAGCATCCGCAACCAGCTAGCAAACAACAAAGGGATAGTTTTGAGCACTCTCGTTCCAGTCCTATAACTCCAAAGACCTTTTTCACTCTCATCATTGTAGCCACTTGCGGTGTCATGTCATGGACCGAAGCCGAGTTCTTTCGCGGCGGTGCCAAGCTATTTGAGTCCATTCGGATCCTGACTCGAAAGCGCTTCCCCAAGTGGATCAAAATCCGGACCGCTAAACCCAAGGTGCAAATGTCGATGCCAGCCTTCCGCATGCTGGCAAGGCAGTTTTGCCAGGGAGGCAGTCTCGCGTCCAAGATCCAACATCGTTTGCAGGTAAGAATTCATCTTTTGCGTCGTTTGCAACCAACCTTGCTGCGATTCATGACATTGCAACATTTGTAGTTTTCGGTCAAGCACGGAATCAATGTTGACCGCAAGCTGGGGAATCACCAGTTCATTCATAGGAGTTCGGTTGCCATGCGGCTGAGCATGATAAATAGCAACTTCCCCATCATAGGCATCGACCTGCGGTATCGTTTCGAAATTTGGAATCCCTTTGGCAAAAGCGGCGGTTACGGCCAACCGACACGTTTGCATATGGTCCTCCATGTAATCGACTGGCGCATGCGTCAGAATCACAGTCGGTTTCGCCTGGCGCACTACGGCTGCGATCTTTGCGAGATTCGATGCGTTGTAAAAAATATCTAAGTCGTCGCAAATGGGTGGATAGAACGACGCTCCTAATAGGTCAGCCGACCGCTGCGATTCCTTCAATCGAATTGCCGCGGTTTGCTGCCGATCTGTCGTGGTAGAGCCGCAGCAACCATTGGCCACGTTGCAGTAATGCAATTCCCATCCCAAATCTTTCAGGTGGAGAAGTGTTCCAGCAGCCACGAATTCAATGTCGTCTGGATGCGCAAACAAGGCCAAGGCAGATCGGGCCGGAATAGAACTTGTCATGAATCTAATTAGTTGGACGTGAGGGATTTGGAAAGCGATTGGCTGGATTATACCAAACGATGATCAATCATTTGCCAGTGCGGATGAAATCAAAGGGGTCATGCCACTTTAGTGAAGTTAACGTGAGACTGCTCTGGTGGCGCTATGTCGTTAGATGCATGTTGAGCCCCCTCGTTCGACGTTAAACATAGATCGGTTCCCCATTTTCGATCTACAAATGCGCATTGCTGTGCTATCCCTAAGGGAAGATGTATCCTGAAGAGGATGACAGCCTGTATCCGGTGGTTGAGCGTCAGCGACACCACCGGAATGGTGCTGCCTAATTTATTCGGGCAGCCATGGTTCCGCTGCTCAATCTCCATTTTTCTAGGGGAGTTGTGCGTCTCCCAATGGATTTTTATTCGCAACTTCTCAGCGAAGCGCCTCATGTGCAGCCTATCTTAAGTCCGTTGATAGTATCTGACGCAAGCTACGTTGACCGATGTCAATTTGCGAGTCACGGAATTGCTATGTATGTCCTGTTTTGTTCCTTGTTCCGCTGTTTTGTTCCGACGAGGTAAGGGCGGTACGACGGACTTCCAAGTCCGTCCATGGGGAATTCGACGGACTAGGAAGTCCGTCGTACCATTAAATCAACAGCCCGTCACGCTTCGGGTTGTGAAAGCAGTCCGCATTGTTTGCAACCCAAAGTAACAAGTTACGCGAGCTTGACTTACATCCAGACCGAACTGGGGTCATTAATAATCCGCGTTTGCGCCCGCAGCTCAAGATGCCCCTGGGGAATCGTTCGTACCGGTCGTCGTTCCTTCGGTATGATGATGGCGAGACTTGCTCGCTATGACCGTTTGCCCTGAAAAGTGATCGCGCCTTATGAAACGAATTGGCATTATTGTCTTGCTTCATGAAAGCAACACTTTCCTTCCCTCACCGACAACGCTGGCGCATTTTAGAACCAACGTTTTGGTCGAAGGGGAAGAGGTTCTAAGCATTTTTCGCGGAAGCCAGCATGAGGTGGGTGGCTTTATCGATTCGATCGAGCAGGAAATGGACTTGCAGTTGGTCGGTGTCTTTGCCGCTCGGGCTATGCCGTACGGTTCCATTGATACGTCGACTTGGAATGAACTGATGCGACTGCTCGCGAACGCTGTCGATCGATACGGTCCGTACGATGGATTGCTGGTGGCTCCGCATGGTGCTACCGTTGCCGAGAATGCTGCGGACGCGGACGGTGTATGGCTGGAAATGGTTCGAAGCAAAGTAGGTCCCAGAGTCCCCATGATTGGAACCTTCGATTTGCACGCGAACGTGTCTGCGAAGATGGTTGATGCGACGAATGCTCTTTTTGGATATCGCACGAACCCGCACTTAGATCAGCATGAACAAGGGATGATCGCGGGCAAGATTCTTATCCGAACACTACGCGCTGAAATCCATCCCAAGCAATACCTGGTTCAGCTACCGTTATGTATGAACATCGAGCGGCAAGCGACCGCTGAGCCGCAGTGCCGCAAACTTTTGGACCAAGCCGCGCGGCTCGTGGTGTCCACACCAGGACTGATCGATATCTCATGCGTCTTCGGTTTTCCGTACGCTGATGTACACGAAATGGGGGCAAGTGTTGTGGCGGTGGCTGAAAACGATTTGTCGATTGCGAAGGAAGCCGCCATAGCAATCTCGCAAGCATGGTACGACGATCGACATCGCTTTGTTGGGGAACTGATCGAATTGTCGCAAGCTGTTGAGCAAGCGGTCGCATTTCGCAGGTTCGATTCCAGCAAGCCAGTTGGCTTGCTAGACATGGGTGACAACGTTGGCGGAGGCGGCCCGGGGGACGGTACTTCGGTTGTGCATCAGTGGATGATAGACGGAAAAGGCAAAATCTTAACGGTGATCGCTGATGAAAAGTGCGTTGAGCAATGCGTGCAAGCTGGTGTCGGCTGCACGATTCCACTTTCCATCGGGGGAAAGAATTCGCCATCGCTTCATGGACAGCCGATCTTAGGATCTTTTTTGGTGACTCATTTGAGCGATGGAAAGTTTATTGAAACGGGAGCGACCCATGGAGGTTATTCGGCCTTCGATCAAGGTCCAACGGCTGTCTTGGTGGGTGAGAATGGACTCACGGTCATTGCGACCACGCATCGAGTCGGACCGATGAGCATTCAGCAGGTGCTTAGCCAAAATCTTGAGCCAAGTGATTTTGATGCAATCGTCATCAAGGGAGTGCACGCGCCGGTCGCTGCTTACTCACCGTATTGTGGAAAGCTGATCCGTGTGAATACCAACGGTGCGACCACGGCGGATTTAACACAACTGACCTTTCGCCATCGCCGCGTTCCCATGTTCCCTTGGGAAGGTTAAGTTGGAGTTTCATCGCCGATGGTGATTCAAGTCAGCTCGGCAACCACAATAGCCCGGAAGGAACTTAAGACTTTTGGCATTCGCTTGCAGCAGCAGAGCAGTACTTGAATTTTTGCGAGACGGTATGAGAAATGCTGTGCCTATTTAAAGTTCGAATGCCCCGTATAATACAAGACATAACAGCACGCTTAGTCGTATTGCCGTCGAAAACGGCATTGCGAGCGGGGGAACCACTACCGCGACTCGAACCTTGAACCGGCTCGTTTCGCTCGGGGCTTAGATATCCTTGAGATATCGGGACTTCCAATCCTAGCCCGACAGCTAACCTCGTCAGCCGATTGAAAGACGTTCTTTCAATCATGGAAAGCAGTTCCAATGAACTTGCTGGTGCTGAGATTTGAGTGGCACTTATGCGTTCCCATTTTTGATTTGGTATCGCTTTTGTTTTTAGAATCTGCGTGTTCGTGTGGACGTGCATGCAAGTTCTGAGCTTTAGGCACCAAGCGAAGTGTTCCTAAGTGCTATTCCCTTGTGGAGTTGTAATACCATGTACGAGTTGTTTTGGCGCTTTCCTGTTTTGATCCTACTTTGCCTGATCCTGGCCAATTTATTGATCCTGTTTTGGCTTTCGTTTCGCTATATCCCGAACAATTCTGTTGGGATTGTCGAGAAACTGTGGTCCATGCGCGGTTCCGTTCCCGAAGGCAACATCATCGCACTCGCCGGTCAAGCGGGTTTTCAAGCCGAGTTGCTACGGGGAGGTATTCACTTTGGATATTGGCGCTGGCAGTATAGTGTCCATAGGGCACCATTCGTTACCGTTTCGCAAGGCAAAATTGGGTATGTTTATGCTCGCGATGGAGAACCTTTGGAGCCGAGTCAAACACTTGGACGTGCCGTCGACTGCAATTCGTTTCAAGACGCGCGAAGATTCCTTACGGCTCAAGACGATACCAAGTTGATTAACGAGGGTTCGGACTGTTCCGTAGGTCAACGTGGTCGGCAGAGAGCAATACTGCGTGAAGGGGTGTATGCCATTAACCCTGCTCTGTTTGTTGTTCTTACTGAGGAGAAAGTCTTTGCGATGCGCGCTTTGCAATCGCGCCAAGAGATTGAAACCGTTGAGGAGTTTCGAAACCAACTGGAATTGATCGGGGGATTCTCTCCGATTGTGGTTGGTGCACCGATGCAGTTCGACAACTCTTTGCATCCCGAACAACCCGCATCGGTAGATACCATCGCCATCGTAGTGGTGCATGATGGACCATCGTTATCTGCAGAAGATATCATCGCCCCCATTGTTGGCGACGAAGCCGGCTCTGCGAAATTTCACAATCAATTTCAAGATGCGGAAGCATTTCTCGCCGCAGGTGGGCGACGTGGTCGGCAATATCAAGTCCTTACCGACGGTACGTACTTTATCAATCGATGGTTTGCGACGGTCGAGATGATCCCAAAGACGGTAGTTCCGATCGGATATGTTGGCGTTGTCGTCAGCTACATTGGTCGGCATGGAACGGACGTATCCGGCAAGGGCTTTCGCCACGGCGAACAGGTTGCCACGGGTGAGAAAGGCGTTTGGGAAAAATCCTTTGGTCCTGGCAAGTATCCATTCAACCGGTATGCGGGAAACATCGTTTTGGTTCCAACCACGAACTTCGTATTGCATTGGATCACAGGACGAACTGAATCGCACCGATACGATGAAAGCTTGCGCTCTATCGATTTGGTAACTAAGGATGCTTATGAGCCACTGTTGCCATTGAGTGTCGTCGTGCACATTGATTACGAACGCGCCCCAAGCGTCATTCAGCGTTTTGGCGATGTTAAGAAGCTGATCACTCAGACCATCGATCCGATGCTGAGCGCATTCTTTCGAGACGTAGCGCACACAAAGACCATGCTTGGATTGTTGCATGAACGCGACCAAATCCAAAAGGAAGCTCGCGAAGAGCTGCGAGAGAAATTTCGCGCCTTCGATATCGAATGTGTAGACGTCCTGATCGGAAAGCCTTCGAGTGCAGTTGGCGACGACAAGATCGAAACGTTGTTGGAACAGTTGCGTCAGCGTCAATTGTCCAGCGAACAACTTGAGACATACGAGTCACGTCGCATCGCAGCCGAAAAGCAACAGCAATTGAAGGCTGCAGAAGCCCAAGCGGATATGCAAACTTCGTTAACCAACGCTCAGGTGCAAGCTCGAATTGCCGAAAGCCAGGGCGAAGCGGATCTTGCGCGTTCACGCAAGAAAGCGCAAGAGACCATCGTCATGGCCGACGCAGCCCTGGAACGATCGCGACGCGAAGCAGAGCAAAAAATTCTATTGGCCGAAGCAGATAGCCGTGAACGAATGCTTGCAGGCCGCGGAGAAAGTCAGAAGATCATGCAAATCGGCTTATCAGAGGCAACTGTACTGATGCGCAAGATTAGCTCGTTTGGTGATCCTCGGCTTTATGCGCTTCAGCAAGTCGTGTCCGAACTTGCAACTAGCCATCAGCCATTGGTCCCAGAACGCTTGTTTGTGTCCGGTAGCCAAGGGGGGGATGCAAACTCGATGAATTCAGGAATGATGGGCATGCTACTGCAATTGCTTGTTGCCGAGAAATCGGGTTTCTCACCAGCCGCTCAGTCTCAGCCAAAGGATCTTGCGACCCTGCAAGAAGCTGCCGAGCGCATCAGCAAGAAATCGATGGATCAAATGCTTGAGTCTTTGGATCCAGACGTCCATTGATCGTCTGTTCGATCAGAATCCTCATTGCGAAACAACGCTTCTTTGGCTAAATCAAGAAAGACATTCGCAAGCATCGGGTCAGCACCTAGCGTGCGCGAAACAAACCATTGCTTGCCAGGATAGGAATCTCTTCGGTTCAGTACTTTGTTCCGCAATTGTTCGATGAGATCCCCTTCAAATAGAAGATGCGCCTGGACAATGACGGTATCGCAATCCCAGCCGGTTGCTAGATCGAGCAACGCATCGACATTTGGCTTGCCGCCTGCAAAGAATCCGGTTTCGTGCACGACCACCGAGGTGTTACCATCGGAAACTCGAAGCTCCGTTAATCGCCGCATATGGTCCAGTGCTGCTTGTTCGCTGGTCCCTCGACCTACCATGGCCAGGCCAATTCGTCCCATGGAAACACCCTGCCCCTCGCATCGCCCAGATTGGCATTGAACTCGGGCGCATGCACCTGCAGGGCAGGTGTGCATCTTTTGGAGATCGGTCACTTCTTGGTAACGCCGGCACGAAAGATCCAGAACGCTAGGGTGCGTTCCTAGCGAGGTGGTTTGGCCAAGTATCTCGATCCCGGCGGGTATTGCTGCTGCCGCCACCGCGTCGGGGATATCTTCCTTGGCATGAGCTGCCGTGAAGAGCAAAACTGGTACGACCAGAATCTTCCGAACCGACTGCTCCCGAAGTCGCTCGATCGCTTTTTCAATGGACGGTTCGGCCAGTTCCAGAAAGCAACCTGCTATAACCGCAGCAGGTACTTTGGATTGCATTTGGGAAACCAAGTCGTGCAATTGGACCGCACCCGATGGATTGCGAGTCCCATGACCAACGACCAAAATCGCCCCGCCTTCCGACGTGAATTGGCTCCATGCTTGGGGCTCGATTTGACATGAAAGCTCAGGTGCAGGCATTTGATGTTCGGGTGGTGGTTTGGGGGGGATGGGGCGATTGGGTCGGTATCTAAGATAGTTTGTAGTGGTTGTAGGGAATTCGCAGGATTTGACGAGTCCCAAGTTGCCGTTAAGGTCTCAAAAAAAGATGTTTCCCTAAAGACCGACAAGATAAGCGCTTAAGGTCCATTTTCTTCAATATGATTCGGATTCTTATTTGAAAGAGTTGTCAGCGTAAACAACAATTAGAGCACTTCTTTCAGATTTTCCTAAAGGGTATGGCGTTATGGACTCAAGAAATCGCAAACGACAAGCATTTCAGCTCGTTCTCCGCGGAGCATTGTCGATCGCTGGTTCAACGATGGTGGCTGGCCAATTTGCTATCGCTCAGTGCGAAACATGCGTTCCTGTTGCTACGTATCGACTGCAGAACGAGACGGTTCTAGAGCAGGTTCCCGTGACCAGCATGCGAATCGAGTATGAAGAGCGGATGGTCGAAAAGGAGATCGTCTCGTATCGCCCCGCAGTGCAAGAACGCGTTGAGAAGCGGCAGTACACTGTTCGGAAACCCGTTACCGAAACCAGCACTCGCAACGAGACCTACACCGTTTACAAGCCAGTGGTGAAAACGGACTACGTCGACGAAACCACCTACGTGAACGAAACTTCCCAGGTGGAGCAAACCGTAACCACGTTGAAGCCTGTCATTGAAACCCAGATGCAAACCCAACAAGTTGTGGTGCAAAAGCCGGTGACGGAGACTGTCTACCAAACACAAAACTACATGGTTCAGCGACCTGTCACCGAAACCACCATGCAGCAGCAACAGCAAGTGGTTCAGCGACCAGTGACGGAAACCGTCATGCAAACTCAAAACTATGCTGTTCAGCGTCCAGTCACAGAGACGTTCATGCAGACTCAGAACTATACGGCTCTGCAACCGGTAACCACCTACCAACCAGCCACCGTAGATGCGGGCGGTTATGTGGCTCAACAATATGTGAAGCCTGGCGATGTCCGTTACCATCTGCGATGGCAACAGGCTGGCTATGGCGTCAACCCGGCCGGCATGCCAAACTACCAACGCGGTGGACTTGGCTGGGTTCCTTATCAAGCCCCTTCGCAATCTTTTGCTCAACTACAGTATCAGCCTAATTATCAACAAGTCGCTGTTCCCCAGTTGAGCTATGTTCCGCAGACCGTTAGTCAGCAGATACCTGTGACTTCAACGCGACTTCAGACGGAAATGGTTCAGCAGCAGGTACCCATCACGACAACTCGGATGGAAAGCCAAGTGGTGACTCAGCAGGTACCAGTCACCTCGACGCGCATGCAGACCGAGATGATTCAGCAGCAAGTGCCGATCACAACAACTCGCATGGAAAACCAAGTTGTTACGCAGCAAGTTCCTGTGCAAACTCAGCGGATGGAAGCGGTCCAAGAGAAGGTCATGGTCCCTCATACGGTCCAGAAACCAGTGACTCGCAAGGTCGCTCGCGAACGTATCGAATATGAAGCAGAAACTCATGTCCGTCCTGTTTCGACGCAGTATACAACTTACAAGTCGGAAGTGGTCACCGAAGATGTTGTGATCAAAACGCCCGTCATGGAGCGGATCGTTCAAAAGGTACAAGTGCCCGAAAGAATCGCTCGATCGGTGCCTTACACCGAAATGAAAACGGTTGCTCGAACTTACACAACTCGAGTGCCCATTTATCCAGATGGCACCATCATCGGCTCGGCAAGCTTACCGATCGTGGATGGCGGAGTGGTTACGGCAAGCGGATCGAATCAAGGAACGGCAAGCCAAGCTTCCGGGACTTCTACACCTGCAACTAGCGGATCTGGTTCCGGCGATGTGGCGTCGAAAAAGCCGGCTGTTGCGGAAGAAGCAGAACTGCCCAGCCCCAAGAAAGATCCCAAGAAAGATAAGCCCGAGCCTGAAGCAGCCAAGGAAGAAGGTCTTTCCATCGGACCGGCTGATGGTGGCTCAACAACGCCAACCGAAACGGCTGCGAACAAGCCGGCAGAACGAATCAAGCTGAAAGACGACGAGTAGTCACTGCATCGACAGCAAAAAACATTTATCGGCCCGCCAAAGTTGCGGGCCGATTTTTTTAATCAGTGCGCGTAGTCGGCCAGCCGAGTCCACAACAGCGGCATAGTCTTCAGTCCATGGTGTCGATGCTTCTAATTCATCTTGCATGACCGACTTGCCCTGTTCCAGTTTCAACAGTACTTCGTCGTTGGGTGTGGCTTGCTGCCAGTGTTGAACTCCTAGTCTCGGTGGAGCGAGCTCCTTTTCGACTGCTACCAAATCGGTCATCGATTCCAAAGAGCAACTTTGTCGGATCGAGAACGGGCCAATCGCAGTCCTGGTAAGATGAGTCATCACGGCATCCGACCCAAGCTCCAAGGCGATGTCTCGACCAAGGGATCGGACATAAGTACCTGTGCCGCAACGAATGCGAAGCTCGAAACTGTTACCATCGAAATCGGTTAGCTCGATCTCCTCGATATGCACTTTGCGGCTGGGGATTTCAAACGACTTGCCCTCGCGTGCGAGTTCGTGCGCTCGTTTTCCATCGATCCAAATGGCGGAGAATTTGGGTGGGGTCTGTTCGATATGGCCGGTGTATTTGGGAAGAATTCGTTCGATGCACTCGCGGCTCAAAGTAGCTGCCCCGACGAGCGGAATAAGCTCGGACTCCGTATCGGCGGATTCGCTGGTTACCCCGAGCTGAAATCGACCTACGTATTCTTTAGGCAACGTATGGATCGCGTCCGTTAGCCGAACGGCCTGCCCAACCAGCACCAACAAGACTCCGTTTGCGATGGGGTCTAATGTTCCTGCGTGTCCGGCCTTCAGAGGTCGGACCAGCTTTTCGATCGCGCTGACACAGGCTCGGCTGGTCGGCCCGGACGGTTTATTGAGATTCAGGATGCCAAACATAGTTTTGCTTGTGCGGGATAAAGCGTCAGCAGGAATGCTCCGGGCCGACCTCAGATGGACGCATTGAGTATGCATCCATCTTATCATAGGAGCCAAACTTTTGGCTCGTCAGTGCGAGCGAGTTCAGCTTAAGCAACCTGCTTCAGGAATCCCTCTAGCATTTGGGCTCGGACAGGGTTCTGAAGCTTGGCAACCGCCTTGGCTTCAATCTGGCGTACACGTTCTCGAGTTACCTTGAAGATGCGTCCAACCTCTTCCAGCGTATAGGAATATCCGTCGGTAAGACCGTATCGCAAGCGAATGATCTCGCGTTCGCGGTAGGTAAGAGTCTTCAGCAGCGAATCGATTCGGTCTCGCAAAACGCCATTGCTGGCGTTGCGAACAGGGCTGTCGCTGGAAGGATCTTCGATGAATTCACCGAATGCGTTGTCTTCACCTTCGCCGACAGGACGGTCCAAGCTGATGGGGCTTCGGCCGATATCCATCACTCGCTGTACTTCCTCGATCGAGAGTTCTGCGACTTCTGCAATCTCGTACATGCTTGGCTCTCGCTTCAGTTCTTGCGTCAGCCGTTTCTGAATGTTGCGAAGCTTGCTGAGCACATCGATCATGTGAACAGGAATGCGAATGGTTCTCGCTTGATCGGCGATGGCTCGCGTGATCGCTTGGCGAATCCACCATGTCGCGTAAGTGGAGAACTTGAATCCACGTCGATACTCGTATTTGTCGACGGCTCGCATCAAGCCAGTGTTGCCTTCTTGAATCAGATCCAAGAAGCTCATTCCACGGTTACGGTACTTCTTGGCAATCGAAACTACCAACCGCAAGTTGCCGCTGGACAGTTGGCGTTTTACTGCTTCATACTCCTTAAAGCTGCTCTTGAAATCATCGACGCGAGTTCGCAGTGAACGTGGGCTTTCTTGAGTGGTCATAATCAAATGACGGAGTTCAGCCACGCAGCGTTTCAGTTCTGTCGGCGAAATACCGGTTTCTTGCAAGTGGCCAATTCGGCTTTGCAAATAGTCCATGCGTTGCGAGAACTGTTCCAGTTGTTTCATCAAAGGAATCACGCGTCGCGAACGAAGCGATAGTTCTTCGACCAAGATCAGCGACTTCAATCGTCGACGTTGGTAGCCTCGACGCAGACGTGCTTTGTCGGATTCCGAAACGCTCTTTCGGATAATGCCTTGGAAGTCGCGGCGATTATCTTCCATCAGCGAATCCAAGGTCTTCAGGTTGTGCGGCATGCGGGCGCCAACTTGTTCTTTGGTCAACCGTTCGGTGAGCGAAACTTTGATGGTACGATCGAAGGGAAGGATGCCTGCGGCAACTTTGCGAAGGACTTCAACGGTTTGTCGAAGGGCGAAGTCGTTTCCTAACACTGCCCGTCGAAACTTGCGACGCGTGATCTCGATCTTCTTAGCCAACGAGATTTCTTGATCGCGATTCAGTAATGGAATCTCGCACATTTGGCTCAGATAGAGCCGAATCGGATCGTTGGTCAGTTTGGGTGCATCGGAAGTTGTTGGGGCAGCCATGCCATCCCCGTTGTAGACCTTCAAGCCATGGTTCAATTCGGCTTCGACTTCGTCAACAATGTTGATGCCAGCTCGTTCCAGAACCACTAGGAGCTGATCCAGTTTTTCCGCCGTATTGGCTTCGTCTGGAAGATATTCATTGACCTGTTCGTAAGTCAGAAAGCCTTGTTTTCGACCGATCGAAACCAATTGCTCAAGATCAATAGTTTGCATTTCCACGAGATCAACTCCTTTTGACAGTGGTACTCTGGTTGTTGCTGATCGCTCATCCGGTGAGCAATCGCCTGGGGTCAACAACTTGAATAAATTTTATAGCCGAGCGGGGCTCGACGTTTTTCTATCGAGAAGGTTTGCGTTCCAAAGGTTCGCATCACTTCCTTCTCCTTGCGGAGAGTTCTTCATTCTCCTTGCGGAGGAAACAGACCATGTCGGGCACGGGCCTGTTGCACAATGTCGAAAAGCACACTCATCTCGTCTGCTTCGCCGAATTGTTTTTTCTCAAGCGATTGAATTTGCTGGCGACGATGTGATTTGTCGTCATGACCACTCAATCGTTCACACAGTGAATGCAATCGCTCGTCGGGAGTCATGCTGGAAAGCTTTGCCTTTTCAGCGGAGTGCTCTTCGATACTAACGAGCACACTTTTGAGACCGGGGTCTTCAATCGCAGACATGACGCTGGCAAAGTCTAACGCATGCGCCTCAAGTTCCAAGTCCAAAAAAACCTGAAATAAAGACTTTGCTGTAATCGTGGTTAGATTGCTAACCGGGAATCGTTCGATTGCTACTGGGGCAAGATCCGGATGAATCGCCATGATTTCGAATAGCTCGCATTCCGTTGCTGTCATTTCGGAATAGCGAACCACTCGAAGCTCGGGTGCAACGTTTTGTCCCGAGGGCGCATGACTTCCGGTCGCGTTGGGACGCGAATTCCATGCCCCGGGCGATGTGCCTTGAGTGCTGTTTTGAGGGCTGGATGTTTGTTGACTTCGAAACGCTTGACGCTGAGTCTCTCGTTCTGCGGATTGCTTCCGTATGGAATCCAGGCGCAAGCGAACTTCCGAATGGTCGATCCCGAACTGCCGACCGAGCCTCGATATCAACTGATCTTGACGGAGCCGCATCGCTTCGTTGGATAGGAGCGAGCTGTGCGACACGCGAGACATCGTTTGCAGCACATCCTCCAGAGCGATGTTGGCTCGATGCGTATCCAAGAGTGGATCGAAGCCTTTGCAGACAACGCGAAGCTTATGTTCCAGCGCATCGACCGAGCTAGCGATTCGTTCTTGGAGTTCTTGACCGCTATGCTTTTGCAGGAAGTCACAGGGGTCTAGCCCATCTGGTAGAGTCAGGATGCGAAGATCCATTTGGGCCGTCACAAATAGCTCGAGGATTTCGCTGGTGCGGCGTTGACCGGCCTCGTCCCCGTCCAGCAGCAAAACCACCGAATCGCAGTATCGTTTCAATAGCCGGATTTGGCTTTCACCCAGGGCCGTGCCGCAACATGCAACGGCATTCGAGATGCCGTGCTGGACTGCCATGATGACGTCGGTGTAGCCTTCCATGACGACCGCTTGGCGTGATTTGACGATGGAATCGCGAGCCAAATCTAGGCCGTAAAGCTGATGGCTTTTGTGATAAAGTCGCGTTTCATTGCAATTGATGTACTTGGCGGATTCCGAAGTTGCCCCGGGAAGGATGCGTCCACCCACAGCGATCGGTCGAGCCTGAACGTCGTGGATTGGGAAAATCGCTCGACCTCGAAATCGATCGTATCGAGACCCGCGTTCGCTTCGTGCCGCTAATCCGATCGACTCCAACACATCGGCTTTCCACGATTGGGATGCGCCGCGATCGATTAACCACGACCAAGATTCCGGAGCGAACCCCAATCGAAATTTCTCGATGCTGGATTCGGTGATGCCGCGATCGGCGAGATAATCTCTGGCTGGCTTCCCTTCGTCGGTTTTGACGAGGCATTCGTGATATTGGCCAACAGCCCATTTCATCGCTTCAAAAAGGGCTCGTTTGCCATCGTTACCGCCACGGCCCGCTCGGTTTTTGGGTTCTTCCAGAGTGATTCCTGCACGGTCGGCAAGCATCCGAAGGGCTTCAGGAAACGAAACCGATTCCTTTTTCATCACAAAGCTGAATACGTCACCCCCGATATCACACACCCAGCATTTCCAAATTTGCCGGTCGGGATTGATCTGAAGACTTGGCCGTCGATCGTCATGGAAAGGACAAACGCAAACAAATCCTCGGCCTTGGCGTCGCAGCTCGGTATAGCCGCTCATCAAATCGACAATGCTGGTCGCTAGGCGAACCCTATCCTTGACTTCATTGTCAATCGCGAAGGACACGGTTATCTCAATCTCCTAATGGGTTTGCGATTGCCTGGCCAGGATGATTCTCCGGGACAGTGAAATTCGCAGCACTTGCGAGCAAATTCGGGAAGGGAACGCAAGAGCAGTTAAGCCGTCCATGACTTGGGGAAACAGTATGGGCGGTTTCGGAAGACTGCGTCAACATCAGTTTTACTGAATACAAAGCTTTCCCCTCCTCATTTCCGGGAAATCATAGTACCCTTTTGAATCGTCAGGACTAGCCTTTCATTTTCTTTTTTACCCATTTTAACTCTCAACCCCCTCCACGGTCATGTTTGAGCATTTGCCAGTTGCCCCCCCGGACTCCATTCTTGGCCTCAGCGAAGCTTTTTCGAAAGATTCTCGGGCTAACAAAATCAATTTGACGGTAGGGGTTTACAAGGACGAACAGGGCCGAACTCCTATTCTGGACACCGTCAAAAAAGCCGAAGCGAGCTTGCTAAAGAGCGAAACGAGCAAGGGCTATATGCCGATCGAAGGTCACCCAGAATATTTGAAGGCAGTTACGGAGCTGATCTATGGTGGCAGCGGAATCGATCTTGGAAGGGTCGCTATCGCTCAAACACCTGGCGGAACAGGTGCATTGCGCGTTGGGGCGGACACGGTCATTCGTCATTTCCCTGGCACTCGCATTTGGCTCAGCAATCCAACTTGGGCCAATCATGGTTCGATCTTTCAAGCCGCAGGCATGGAAACGCCGGTCTACCCCTACTTAACTGCCGACAAAACCTCGCTCGACTTCTCGGCGATGGTCACGGAACTGAAAACCAACGGTCGCCGGGGCGACTTAGTCTGTTTGCATGCTTGCTGCCATAACCCAACAGGGATCGACCCGACCTTGGAACAGTGGCGAGAAATCAGTGATCTACTGGCTGAAAAGCAAATGATGCCGTTCGTCGACTTTGCATATCAAGGTTTCGGAGATGGTTTGGAGGCCGACGCGAAACCGTTGCATTTGATTTTGGAAAAGAACCCTGAAGCGATTGTCTGCAATTCCTTTTCGAAGAACTTCGGTTTGTATTCGGAACGCGTCGGATCCGTCTCGATTGTCAGCCAAGAGGCGAAGAACACCGAAGCCGTTTTGAGTCAGATCCGACAGGCGGTGCGATGCAATTACAGCAACCCACCTCGACATGGCGCAGCAACGGTGGCGGCAGTGCTGACTTCACCCGAGCTGAAATCGGAATGGGTTGCAGAAGTGAATAGCATGCGTGATCGCATTTCCAAGATGAGATCCATGTTCATCGACGGCATGAAGCAAGCCACAACCGTGCGAGATTTCAGTTTTCTGAGCCGGCAGAAGGGAATGTTTTCCTACAGCGGACTCAATGCCATGCAGGCGGACTGGCTGAAGAACGAGCGTGGAATCTACATCGTCGGTACCGGGCGTATCAACGTGGCGGGAATGGCATCATCCACGATGCCAACTTTATGCGCTGCTATCGCGGACTGCTTGAAAGCGACATAACGCGGTTGTCCTCATCTGCCTCAAAATAATGTAGTGCAGTTGTCCTCAACTGCTTAAAGATAAAGGAGAGCAGTTGCCCTCAACTGCCTCCAGGGTAGCGAATAGGTAAACCTTGACGGATGAAGCGGATCCGCCATCCCGCGAGGACTCAATCCCAACTTCTTGCATGTCGGCCACCGTCTTTCGGATTGTGGCGGTCGATAGCTCTTCCAGGGGCATTCACCGAAAAGACGTCATCAAGATCGAAAGGAATTCGACCTTAAAAGAATTGCCCTTTGCACTTTTACATGCAGGGATGCAATGTTTACAAAGTCGACCGTATTCGCTCTATCTTCTGGTATTCTGCTTTCCGGCTGCGCTCATGTAGGCGGTCTATCGAACAGGTTGACCCCAAAGCTCGATCGCATTCCTGCCGCCTCCCTTGAGCCAGTCTCGCCAACGCCAAAAGCACCCGAGTATCTCATTTCCGCAAGCGAAACGGAGAAGTCCGTGGTGGAGGCCGCTTCGTTTCAAGTTGCACCCCTGCCTACACCAACGTCCGATTTTGAAAGCGAAGGCGTTCTCTATACCCTAGCCGATTTTGAGCAGATCGCGCTTGCCAACAACCCTTCTCTGGCGGCCTTAAACTCGCTGACTCAGAAAGCGTCGGGCCTGCGCCAGCAAGTTGGAACTCGACCCAACCCGACGTTGGGTTACTTCGGTCAGCAACTTGCGGATCGTGGCACCGATCAACAAGGATTTTTTGTGGATCAAGAGTTTGTCCGGGGTGATAAGCTCGCTCTGAATCGAGCCGTCTTGAACCACACTCTGGCTGCACAACGTTGGGAAAGCGAAACTCAGAAGTATCGTATCTTGACGGATGTTCGAGTGCTCTACTTCGAGACAGCAGCCGCCCAGCAGCAACTCGATGCGATCCAGAAATTTGAAGAAGTATCGAAACGCGGAGTCGAAGTTGCGTTAGAAAGAAAGAAAGCCGATGAAGGCTCGTTGGTCGAAGTCCTTCAATCCAAGACGCTCAACAGCGAAGTTGCACTTGCTGGCGAGCGGGCCACAGCTGCTTACCGCGGTGCATGGCGCAATCTGACTGCAATAGCAGGTCTGCCGGACACTAGGCCAACGCAATTGTCTCCTGATTTCGGCGATATCCAATCATCGCCTGATTGGGACGCAACATACCAGCAGATACTTTTGCAAAGCCCTGAACGGGCCGTGGCACAAGCTTTAGTGTGCGAGAAGGTCAGCATACTACGCCGCGAACAAGTTCAAAGAACGCCGAATCTGGAAACGCAACTCGGAGCCGGCTACGATAACGGCACAAACTCGGGGATGATCAATGTGCAAGTTGGAGCACCGATTCCGGTCTTTAATAAGAACACAGGCAATATTGCGGCGGCTCAGGCTGACTACACTCGGGCTGTTGAAAACGTGAAGCGAATCGAACAATCCATCCAAGCAAGGTTGGCCCGCGCGGCCCAAGAATTCGAATCGTATCTTGCCTCAGTTCAAAAATACGAATCCGAAATTCTGCCTCAAGTGAAAGAAAGTTTGCAGCTGTCGGAAGAGGCCTATAAGGCAGGTGAACTAGACTTTCTTCAAGTTCTCATCGTTCGAAAAAGCTACTTTGAATCGAATCTACAATTCATTCAGTCCAGAGCTCAATTGGCTCAAGCGAATGCGAAGATTGAAGGCCTGCTTCTCACCGGTGGTTTGGACGCTCCTCAAGACTACACCAACGGGGATAGTCTGCGTGGGCAATCGTTCGGTGGGCAGTAGTCCCATCCAAGGGCCCGCTAGGAACCAGTGAAAAATCCGCGAGTGGCGGCTTCCAAGATTTTTTCTTGGGTCGCTTCTTGTCTTGAAAACAAAGCGGTTTGACGACCTTCGCTCAGCACCATAATGCGATCGCTTAAGGTCAACACCTCGGGCAGCTCGCTGCTGGTGACGATAACGCCAAGTCCCTCGTTGCATAACTGTCGAATGATTCGATACAGTTCCGCTTTAGCACCTACGTCCACGCCGCGAGTTGGATCGTCCAGCAAAAGAATTTTGGGCTTGGTCAGCAACCATCGACCGATGATACACTTTTGTTGATTGCCACCACTTAGGCTGGTAATCGCTGCCTGCAGCCCAGCGGTTTTGATCAGTAACTTGTCGACCATCGAGTTGGATGCTATTTGCTCTTTTCGATTGCTGACTGCCGGGCCGCTTCGCATCGAAACAAGTTCGCATAGCGAGATGTTTTTCCCTACGTTCATGGCGGTGAAGATCCCGAGTCGTTTTCGGTCTTCGGTAACCAAAGCCATGCCAGCTTCCAATGCTTCTGCCGGATGAGAGGGGCGAATCTCTTTTCCCTCCAGGACGATTCGTCCGGTGGGGGCTAGAACGGAAGCACCGAACAAGCATTCAAGAAGTTCAGTTCTGCCGGCTCCCATGAGTCCGGCAATGCCAAGCACTTCACCTTCGTGCAGATCAAAGGAAATGTCTTTGAGCCGGAACCCGCGAGCGTGGCCGGGCCAAGCAAGCGATAGCTTTTCTACGGCAAGCAACTTTTTGCCTTGAGCCGTGCGTTCTCCAAGTTCGATCGATTCCAGTTCGCGCCCCACCATCAAGCGAGTGACTTCTTGGGGATTGGTTTTCTCGGTATCAAGCTGTGCAATGAAGCGACCATCGCGGAGCACGACGATCTGATTTGACAGATGGAAAACCTCTTCCATCTTGTGTGAGATGTATAGGATCGTTGTTCCGCGTTCTCTGAGTTTCGCAATGACTCGATACAGTCGTTCCACTTCCGATTCGGTGAGTGCGCTGGTCGGTTCGTCCATGACTAGAATACGGCTGTTCAGGCTTAGGGCCTTGGCGATCTCTACCAGCTGTTGATCGCCGACGCGAAGTGAGCCGGCCAGTGCCGATGCGGGAACGTTGCATTCAAGTTCTTTTAAGAGACGCCCTGCTTCTTCCAGCATGGATCGGTCGTCTCGCATGAGCCAGGCAGAGCGTTTTTCTCGGCCAAGAAACACATTCGCCGCTACCGACAGTTGCTCGACCAGGTTGAGCTCTTGGTGGATGATGCTGATGCCAGCATGTTCTGCATCCCGAGTTCCCGAAAACCGAACCGCTTGGCCGTCAACACTAAGCGTTCCATCGTAGTCGGTGATGACGCCTGACAGAATTTTCATCAAGGTGCTTTTGCCTGCACCGTTCTCGCCGCAAATAGAAACCAGACTTCCTTTGGGAACGTCAAAGGTAACACCATCGAGCGCCTTGACGGCGGCAAAGCGTTTCCCGATCCCTTGCATCGATACGATAGACTCGGTCATAAGAATCTAGCTCGTAACGCTCGAGGTGACATTCCGCGCGGATCGGGCTTCCCAAAATGCTCTGGAGGTTAAAGCGGCGGCAACAATCAGTCCGACGATGACTGCGTAGGAGCTTGCGTACCAATCCTGCTTACCGAAGAACAGCATCGTCAACAGACCTGAAATCAGAGACAAGATCGGGATAATAGTCCAGCCAATCCCTCCATCGAAGTATCGCTTCGACGAGATGCGTTGCCCGCGTTGACTGAAGGTGACCGCGAAGACAACGACAATGCCCACGATCATCCCCTCGAAGATATCTGCGCCGGAGCCAACCACTTTGCTGACCGCGTCAATGACGGTCCGCAAAAAGAGGCAACCTAAAATGGTTCCGGGAATTGTTCCAATACCACCTTGCAACGAACAGCCACCGATCACGGAGCCTGCAATGGCGTTCAGTTCGTAACCGCGAGCCATAATGTCAGGCTTGGCTGAACCGTCATCGGCAAACGAAATGATACCCACGATCGAGGCCGATACGGATCCGAGCACGTAAGCCAACCACTTTAAGCGATCCGTTCGAATGCCGCTAAGCTTCGCGGCTTGTTCGTTGCCACCCATTGCGTGCAAATGTCGACCGGTAACTGTGCGGCTCATCAAGAACCAAAGAACCAATGCAAAAACCAAGAAAAGCACCGTGATGGTAGGGACATCCTTGATCGCGTTTCGAAGGGCAGTGTCCGTAAAATCAATCTG
Organism: Planctomycetaceae bacterium; assembly: GCA_027487485.1. Taxonomy (GTDB): domain Bacteria; phylum Planctomycetota; class Planctomycetia; order Pirellulales; family Pirellulaceae; genus JBKCUI01. The sequence continues at coordinate 50,364 of JAIYDN010000021.1, forward strand.
CGATTTCCCGCCAGTGAGTGTTGGCGCGAGCCCTCGACCAAAGCTTCGCAGGCCAACCAAGGTTGCAAGCGTCGCGATAAAGGGAGGGAGCCCGATGCGCGTGATGAGCCAAGCGTGAAGGGTTCCGATCATCCCTCCCACCAAAAGGGTTCCGGCAATCGCGGCAGCCACAGCAACTCGCGATATTTGACCGTTGCGAAAGCCTTCGGGATCCAGCAGGATCATGAAAGCGCCAAAGACAGTTGCGCTCAAGGCGATCACGGACCCGCTAGAAAGGTCGATTCCACCCGAGATGATGATAATAGCGCTACCCAGAGCGAAGAACCCAAGCAGAACCGTTCGACGAATGATCAGTTGCGAGGCACCGGAGGCATCCGTCCAATACGTATGATTGGAGTCCAACAAAGCGGTGCCCACGACAACGAAGAGCCAAGCCAAAATCAGCTTGAGCTCTACGGAGCTCCACAGTCTAGAAAGCAAATTGGGAGAGCTCATGAGCTTGTTAGTTTGTACTTCGCTAGCCAGTTTTGGAATTCGGGAAGCGTCACGAATTCGACCGATGGCCCGAACTCCTGAAACATTTCTGCCTTGAGCGGAGTATTGCTTGCGGGAACAACAATCTTGAGGCCTGTGTTCTTGATGTTGCCACCGGCAGATCCCATATTTGGAAACATTTCTTTGACGGTTGCTTCATCGCCGGTCGATTTTGCAAATGCGTATCGGACCGAATCGTATCCCATTCCGAATGGATTTTGAACGACCATCGCATCGATCATGCCTTCACCCATTTGTTGGATCGCGAGCTGTTCCGCGTCGAAGGTAACAATCGTGAACTTGTCTCTTACTTTTTTGTCGCTTACCACGTCAACGATGGCGGGAGCGTTGTAGGACCAGATGCCCACTAAGATCGACAGATCAGGGTACTTGGAAATAACATCTTGAACGTTGTCTCGGGCTCGAGCGCGATCGGCATCGTCGAGACGTCGATCTTTCTGGACGAAGGCAGGACCAACGGCTTCGGTGAATCCGTTCATTCTTTCGATGGCATTTTGCTGGCTGTCTAAACCTACAAACTGAACGTATTCGCCGCTGGGCTTGATATTCTTGGCTGCGGTTCCCAGGACTTTGCCTCCGACGATGTTATCGGTGCCAACGTAAAATTCGCGGGCGGATTGGTACTTTGCGTCGAGATCGCTGTCGAAGCACCCGATGATCACACCTTTCTTGGCCAGGTTCTCAAGTTCTTCCGCGATGGCTGGGTTGGTGGAAGAGGTGGGGGAGATGACTACGGCGACGATGTCCTTTTGCGTTCCGTACTGTCGAAGTTTTTCGACTTGGCCTTGTTCCGTACCATCGTTAGCATCCATCGATGCGCTGAAACCGGCTTCTTTCAGCTTCAAGTCCAATGCCGCCTGCTTGATGCCTTCGCGAGCTGCGTCCCAGAACGGAGACTCGGTGTTGTTCAGCAAAATGATGCGTTTCAGTGCAACCGGTTTGGTTTCGCTACCAGAATTGGCTGGTGTTCCTTTGGAGTCACACCCGACAAAACAGACAGAGCCAAGAACCAAGCCCAAAGCGACGAATCGCGGAAGACTTTGCTGCATTTGAAATCCCAGACGAACCAGATCGAACATTTTCACAAATCTTCCTCCCGAAAACCGACGCTGCCAACGGCGAATGGATCCTCACCGATTGGCACCCATGGTAGTTTTCGCCCCCAACTTCGGCAAGCACGGGAAGATCAAATGCCCTGCAGCGGAGGGAGTCCTGTTGCAACGAACATGCTTTCGGTGCCGTTTTGGACTAATTCGCTTTTGGACTAAACTGTTGTTTGTTTCATTTCTTAGCTTGGCATGCACCGCCAGGCACAGCTTCCGCGAAAACTTGATCCAACGATGAATACCCGGGTAACCGTCAAAACACTTCAGTCAATGAAGCTCAAAGGCCAAAAGATTACGATGCTTACGGCCTACGACTATCCGACCGCCAAAATGCTCGACGAAGCCAACGTCGAATGCATCTTGGTCGGGGACTCGCTGGGAATGGTGGTTCAGGGCAAAACCACCACGATTCCCGTGACGCTGGAGGAGATGATTTACCATGGCGAGATGGTTGCCAGAGCAACCAACCGATCGATGGTAATCGTCGATTTGCCGTTCCCAGTAGGCCAATTGAGTATCGCACATACGGTGGAATCAGCCGCTGCAATCATGAAAAGGACTCAGTGCCAGGCAGTGAAGATGGAAGGTGGGCATCAACAGGCCGCCGCCATTCGCGCCTTGGTGGATGCCGGAATTCCGACGATTGCCCACATCGGTTTGCGTCCTCAAAGCGTTCATGCCATTGGTGGTTATCGAGTTCAACGCGATGCGGATCAACTGATGAAGGATGCCAAGGCGGCGGAAGAAGCTGGCGCATTTTGTGTTTTGATGGAATGCGTCCCCCCTGATTTGGCTCGGCAAGCAACCCAAGCGATCCATGTTCCAACCATCGGGATTGGGGCAGGCAATGGCTGCGATGGGCAAGTGCTTGTTACCAACGACATGCTTGGTTGGAACAGCGGATACGTCCCCAAATTCGTTCGGCAATATGCTGATTTGCGCAAAGCGTCGTCCGAAGCGGTTGCCAAATTTATGCAGGATGTGCAAAGTGGCGATTTTCCGGGCCAAGCGGAGTCCTTCTGAGATGTCGGTCTTGGCGAGCTTATAGGATTGAAAACCGTCGCGCTAGACGATTTTCAGGTACCCATGGCTCGACAGCAGGCGTAAGCTTGTTGAACCCTGAGATCGACATTCCAATTCCACCGCCCTTCTTTCTTCAAAGAGTCCAAATGGTCCAAATCATCCCTCTCGATCAACCCGATGTTCCACCGTTGACGATGCCCGATCGGTTCCGCAAAGAAGTTGTCTATTTCATGACTCCGGCAGAGGGAACGGGGGCACCTCATTTGGGAAAGGACGAATACTGGGTTCGTTTGGAAGATTCAGCCCGCTGGTTAGACGATGGTTTCTTTTCCCTGGTTTCGCCACTCGATGCGCATTCGGTGGCAGAGATTGAGATTACCGAGGAGCAAGAAGAATGGCTTGAGTGGATGGTCGTTCACAAAATCACCAGCATTCGACTGGAAGCAGGCCCCGCGAAGTAACGAATTGCGAGGGGGGAGGCGACAGAATCCTTGTTTTTGTTTAGAATCGGAGGGCTCAGTATCGTACCCCCCTCCTTCCCACTTGGCATAAGAGAATCCCTAGCGTGGCATCCTACAAAACCAGCGACCTAAAAAAAGGACTCAAAGTTCAAATCGATGGCGAACCCTACCTGCTTGTTGAGGTGGACTTTTTCAAGCCAGGCAAGGGGAATGCTCTATACCGTTGCAAAATGAAGAACTTGGTTCGCAACACGATTTTGGATCGGACTCTCAAGGGGGGTGACGAACTAGAAATCGCCGATGTGGAAGAGATCGATACCGTTTTTCTTTACAACCAAGCTGGGTCGTTCGTTTTCATGGACAATGAATCGTTCGAACAGTATGAATTGACGGCTCAACAAGTGGATGACAATTGGAAGTATTTGAAAGAGCAAATGCCGATTGCGATGGTGCTGTTCAACGGCAATCCGCTGACCATTTCGCCACCTTCTCACGTCACCTTGAAGGTTGTTGAAACTGATCCAGGCACCAAGGGCGATACCGCTACGAACGTAACCAAGCCTGCTAAAGTGGAAACGGGAGCTGAGATCAACGTTCCGGGCTTTATCAAAGAGGGTAACGTGATCAAGGTCGACACTCGCAATTGCACGTATGTTGAGCGGGTCAGCATGGACTAGTTATGATTATTCACGGCGTTCAACTTGAGCCGTGGGCGCTAGCCGCGATCTTCGTTTTGCCACGAAGCTGAGCTGAAAAGCGGCTCAGTGTGAATAATCCCGACTGCTCCGTTTCGTCTGATTTTGAACTGAGTCCAAGCCAAAGTTTTCTGAAGCCGGATCGTAATGATGACAAGAATTGCCAAATGGAATGCACTCTCTTGGTTATTGATCGGCTTTGCCTGCTTTTGGATAAGTGGCTCGGAATCATGGGCTCAGAGCAAAGAGCGGTTTGATAAGCTTCGAGAGAACTTGGTCACGAACGTTTTGATACCTGGTGGCATCACTCACCCGGGGGTTCTCAAATCGGTTGGCGAGACTCCTCGGCATGAATTTGTGCCGAAGCAATACAAATTGCAGGCGTATCAGGATATCGCTATTCCGATTGGCGAAGCTCAGACGATTAGTAGCCCGTTCATCGTCTCATTGATGACGCAATCGCTCCAGCCTCAACCAACCGATCGGGTCTTGGAGATCGGAACAGGAAGCGGCTACCAGGCAGCTATTCTTAGCCCGTTGGTGGCCGAAGTTTATACGATTGAAATCGTTGAAAAGCTTGGACGTGAAACCACGCAGCTACTGGCAGACTTGGAGTACAAAAACGTCTTTTGTCGGATTGGAGACGGGTTTAAGGGTTGGAAGGAGCACGCACCGTTTGACAAGATTATTGTGACATGTTCTCCCGAAGAAGTTCCGCAGCCGCTTTTGGATCAATTGAAAGAGGGTGGGCTGATGATTATTCCTGTTGGAGAACGCTACCAACAGATGTTGTATTTGATGCGGAAAGTGGACGGCAAGCTAGAGAAAGAGGCTTTGCAACCCACGCTGTTTGTACCCATGACCGGGACGGCAGAAGACCAAAGAAAGATAACCCCTGATCCGCAAAATCCAACATTGCAAAACGTCAGCTTTGAAGAACCATTGATCAAGAACGAGCACATTCCCGGCTGGTATTACAAGTTCGGTTGCTCGATCGTCAAGGATGCCAGTTCTCCGGAAGGCGGGATGGTCGCTGAATTTCGATCGGACAACGGAAGCGAACCCAGTATGTTGCTGCAGGGTATCGCGATCGATGGATCCTACGTGAAAAAGATACGACTTGCTGGCTGGATCTACACCGAGGGGGTGAAGATTGGGAAGGATAAAGAAAAGTCACCATCCATTGCGATTCAGTTTTTCGATTCGAATCGCAATCGAATTGGATACAATTACATTGGTGGGTTCAAGGGAAGTCGACCATGGAAACGAGAGGACCGTATCTTTAGTGTCCCGCCCGCAACGCGCGAAGCGATTGTTTCGATCGGTCTTTTTGGTGCCGAGGGTTTGGCTAGGTTCGATAACATTTCGCTCGAAGCGACGAGGTAGATTGCGTGAAACCAAAGGCCGTCTTGGCGTACTGCCGCGAACGAGGAATCAAGTCGGTTGACCTGCGTTTCTCGGATATCCAAGGGAACTGGCGACGTATCACTTTTCCCTTGTCCGCGCTTACCGAAGCTTCTTTTGAAGAGGGTTTCGGGCAGATGATTTCACTGCCATCGTCACCTCGCGACTCCCAGGTTGTGGCAAAAGAGTATGCGAACTTGGTTCCTCAAAGCGATGCCAACTACTTAGATCCGTTCACGACGCATCCGACTCTTATCCTGCTAGCCTCGATTCAAGACGCCATGATGCGCGAAGAGAGCGCGTGGGATTCGCGTCAAGTCGCCATCAAAGCGACTCGGTTTTTAGAAACGTCCACCATCGGCGACGGGCTCATGGTAAGCGCAAGTGTTCCGTTTTGTATGCATGATTTGTCGCCCGATGATTCAAGCAGTGCGAATACGTTTCTTGCTTGCGGTTTAGACGACAAGCACTTTACGTTGCGGTGTGACATTGCGGACGTTGCCAATGAAGCAGGTTTGCAAATCGATCGTCATTTTTGCGACATCAACAACAGCTCCTCCATGATTTTGAAGCCGTCCAAGCTGGTAGAAAGCTGCGACGATGTGATGATGTTGCGGTATTTGGTAAGTCAGTTCACTAGCCAACGAAACGTACGTGTTTGTTTCGGAAACCTTTGGATAACGAGTCACTGGACTATTTCGCGACAAGGTGAGTCCATTTTTGCCGGCGGGGCATATCGCGGGATGAGCGACATCGGCTTGCAGGCGATGAGCGGAATCCTGCACCATGCATCGTCCATTTGCGCCATTGCGGCAGCTTCATCCCCTAGGCTGTCTACTATTCCGTGGCTTCGGCTATGCTCCAGTGACCATCCCGACTCCATCTGTCGCATTGCGATTCCATCCAATCAACCTCGTGGGCGATTGATTGAGTTTTCTGGATCGCCATCCCAGTCCAATCCGTATCTCGTCAACTCGGCGGTGGTCATGGCCATGATTGATGGAATTCAGAACAAGATGGCCGCCGGGAAGTCGCTGGACATCTTGAACTCGCCCGCGTTCGATCGCACGGATTATTCTTTGGGTGGATCTGCCTCGAATGCACTTGATCGATCGGGGCTTAAGTCAAGCTTGGACGACGATCGAGAATATTTGATTCAAGGCGAAGTCTTCTCGGACGATTTGATCGACTCCATTTGTGACCAGCTCTAGCACGGATTTTATTCTTAGTCGAACCTAGTTTATGCACAACATCACCGGTTTAGTTGAGTCCCGAACGTTGTTGCTTGGAACCAGCAATCGAAAAAAAATTATTGAGCTCGTTCATTTGTTGGAGCCTCGTGGTTTCAGGTTGCGGACTCCAAGCGATTTTGAAGATGTGCTGGAAGTGGATGAGACGGGTGATACCTTCATGGCGAATGCTCAGTTGAAGGCGGTGGCTCAAGCAAAGCACAGGCAAGTATGGGCTATCGGCGAAGATAGCGGTCTTTGTGTGCCTGCTCTTCAAGGTGAACCGGGCATCTATTCGGCGCGATACGCTGGCTCCGGTGCAACGGACGCTCTCAACAACGCCAAACTCTTGGTAAAGATGGCGGACCTGCCCGACCACCAACGCCAGGCATACTATGTCTCAACCATGGCATTGTCGGACCCTAGTGGTCATATTCACATTCAGGCTCAGGGAGAGTGTTGGGGTAGAATCTTGCGTACGCCTCGTGGCGAGCACGGCTTTGGATATGATCCTTTGTTTGAGATTGCGGAATACCATTTGACGTTTGCAGAGATGGGACAGGGAGTGAAACGCGCAATTAGTCACCGGGCGCGAGCCTTGCGATCGTTTCTGGCTCGGTTGGATTGCTTGGTAGCGTGAGTTTACTTCCGGAATCTTACCTGGGTTGGATTGCGTTATGTATAGCCGCCCTGGGCATAGGAATTACCAAGAGCGGCTTTTCTGGCTTTAGCATGGTACATGTGATTCTGTTTGCATCTGTTTTTGGTGCGATGGAGTCCACTGGGATCGTTCTTCCGATGTTGATCGCCGGTGATGTTTTTGCGATGTTGCTTTATGGCAAACACGCCAACTGGACGTATGTGCGCCGCATGTTCCCCCCGACGATGCTGGGGGTGGTGTTGGGTTGGCTTTTGATGATGGTCTTAGATGGAAGATTTTATCGCCCGCTGATCGGTGCAATCATATTGGGGTTGGTCATCCTTCAGATCATAAGACTCTGGAGAGAAGATTGGCTGAGCGACCTACCGCACTCGGTATGGTTTGCATGGAGCATGGGGTGCTTGGTTGGGTTAACAACCATGTTGGCAAATGCAGCGGGACCGATTTTTGGACTTTACCTATTGGCGATTGCGGTCCCGAAAATGGAGTTCGTTGGAACGGCGGCTTGGTTCTTTTTGCTGTTGAACCTGATTAAGATCCCGTTCAGTTGGGGGCTTGGCTTGATTCGATTGGACACTCTCGCGCTCAATGTGATGTTGATGCCGCTGATTGCCATCGGCCTCTGGATCGGTACCAGTCTCGTGAAATGTATCCCTCAAAAACTGTTCGACAGTCTTGTTTTGGTTTTCACGGGCTGTGCGTCCATTCGCATGCTGCTGAGTTGACCGCAAGCGTATCAGGTCATTGAGAAGTCCCCTCGCCCCGTAGTGGATCTGGCTACAGATCCCCAAAACCACGAGTTCCACTTGAGTCGTGGGCGCTCGTTGATTTCATCTTAACTTGAGCCGCAGACGTTGGCCGCGAGCAAGTATCTAGCGCAACTAGACTCAACTCGGCTAGCGCCAGCGGCGCAGTGCGAATTATTCGTGCTAGACGGCATGTTGTTTCTGTTTATCGTGCGTTGAATGAAGTTCTCTCCACTCATCTTATTGCGACAACTGAATCCATGAACGTTTTGATTGCGTCCCCTTTTCGATTTGTAAGGCAGATTCGCGAAAACCTTGACGTGATTCGGATCATGATCAAGAAGTTCGGTTTTTTCGGTCTTTTTGAACTTTTGAAGTCTGATGTTTTGTATGACTATCGGTACGGCGTTGATACGTACTCAGCAGTCGGCAGGGAAGAGCTTTTCACCGGCGAGCGTCTAGCGCTGCAGAACCGCTATTGTCCGTCAACCTTTGCTCTTATTGATCTTGCGATTAGGGAAGCGCACGCGTTGATTGGAGATGAAATTCGCAACTGTCACTTCGTGGATTATGGTTCCGGCAAGGGAAAGGTCCTGATCGGAGCCGTGAAGTACGGATTTCCGTTAGCTCGTGGAATAGAGTACACGGAACGATTGCATCGCGTAGCGGTATGCAATTTAGAAAAGTTGGGGCTCAATAGCCGTGCTGAATCGATCCATGGCGACGCAACTGAATTTTTTCCTTCGCCTAGGGATCGCGTGCTGTACTTTTTTAATCCTTTCGAAGGTGTCGTGCTTGATCAGACACTTCAAAATATCAAAACCATTGAGCCCGAAGGAAAGCGAGTTCTAGTAGTTTACAATCCCGTTTGCGACGACATCTTTTGCCGCTACTTCGAACGAGTTGCAGAAAAGGTATCGAATCCTGGCCAAGCTCACTACAACGTTTATGTCGGCTAAGCACTAATCGCACGTCACTTTTGTCCGTGCGATCCACTTGGCGGTAGATCCAGTGTCGGCCTTATCCTCAGGAAATCTCCACCAGTCGCTTTCCAAGCACTTCCGTTCGTGGGGCGATTCCCAGTCCAGGTTCTTGGCTGGTTGTCATGAATCCATTTTGACGTTGCGGTGCACCGGTTGCCGTGCTGACGGTGACATAGCTGTTGAAGTCTGTGCTGGTGAAGCGGAATTCTTCGGGCGTACTGTGAGCGAGATGAGCGATTGCGGCCGTGGTGATGTCGCCGCCCCAGCTGTCCTCGAGCGTCATGGCGATCCCCATGGAAACGCACAGGTCGCGAGCTTGTTTTGTTTTGGTCAGGCCGCCCAGTTTGCTGATCTTGAGATTGACGACATCCATCGCAAGATCCGCCTTTCCTTGCAAAAGCATCTCGAGCGAATCGATGTTCTCGTCCAAAACAAAAGGGTGGCTTGTGTTGCGTCGAACGGCAAGGCATTCTTGGTAAGTCAAGCAAGGTTGTTCGATGTAGACATCGATATCTTGCACCGCTCGTACAACTCGCATAGCTTCGTGTTGCGTCCAACCGGTGTTTGCATCTGCAACCAATCGATCGGTCGGTTTCAGCATCGCCCTTACGGCACGAATGCGCTGGATGTCGGTATCGGGATCCCCGCCAACTTTCAACTGAAAGCGTGTATACCCCTGCTGGCAGTAGCCATCCACATTCTTTGCCATTTCCTCGGGCGATTGTTGCGAGATTGCTCGGTACAGGCGAACGTTTTCGCCGTATCGGCCACCCATCAAAAGGCATACTGGCAGCTTGGTTACTTTGCCTAAAATGTCCCAGCATGCGATATCGATTCCCGATTTCACGTAAGGGTGCCCCTTGAGAGCGGCATCCATGCGATGATTGAGTTTTGCTAATTCTCGCGGATCCATGCCGATCAGATGCGGTCCTAATTCGCGGATGCCAGCGCGAACACCTTCCGCGTAGGCAGGAAGGTAAAAAGGGCCCAGCGGGCAGACTTCGCCGTAGCCGACCCATCCGCATTCCGTCTCGACACCAACAATCGTGCTGTCAAAAACCGTCACAGACTTTCCACCAGACCACTTGTACGAGCCTTCCACTAAAGGCAGCTCAACTCGATGGGCAAAGATTCGTGCGATTTTCATGGGTTCAGAGCCTGCATGGTGGATGTGGTTGGGATTGAGTTGCGAGTCCAATCGGCGGGTTCGCCCTTGTGGGATCTCCCGAACTGATGAAGATCCCTGATTTGTCGATGTTTGACAACCACTGCCCGAAAGACTTTGCCCAATGTCGAACAGTTGTCCTCAACTGTTCCGCCCTGCGTCGCCAACTCTTGGGGCTACTGCATCGGGCAAAAACTGCTGATTTCTCAATGTTAAGGATTGGTTCAGGTGAGACAAATCTGATAAAGATAAGACGGAAGCGTGCTAGGAATCGGAAACGCAGGCTTTGAGCAGTTGAGGACAACTGCTCTACACTGTTTCGCCCTGCGTCGCCAACTTTGGGTGCTACTGCATCGGGCAAAAACTGCTGATTTCTCAACGTCAAGGTTTGGTTCAGGTGAGACAAATCTGATAATGATAAGATAAAAGCGTGCTAGGAATCGGAAACGCAGGCTTTGAGCAGTTGAGGACAACTGCTCTACATTGTTCCGCCCTGCGTCGCCAACTCTAGGTGCTACGGCATCGGGCAAAAACTGCTGATTTCTCAACGTTAAGGATTGGTTCAGGTGAGACAAATCTGATAATGATAAGACGGAAGCGTGCTAGGAATCGGAAACGCAGGCTTTGAGCAGTTGAGGACAACTGCTCTACATTGTTCCGCCCTGCGTCGCCAACTCTAGGTGCTACGGCATCGGTTAAAAACTGTTGATTTCTCAACGTCGAGGTTTGGTTCAGTTGAGACAAATCCGATAATGATAAAACGGAAGCGTGCTGGGAGTCGGAAACGCAGGCTTTGAGCAGTTGAGGACAACTGCTCTACATTGTTCCGCCCTGCGTCGCTAACTCTGGGGGCATTTGCGGCGAATCAACGAGGCTGATTTGTCAGGGTTGGTTTTGTTCGATGAGGCAAATTCGCCCATGTCAGTTAGGGATAAGACGGAAGCGATGTTCGAGAATAAAACTCAAAAACGCTTGGTTTTGTTGAATATTTCCCTTTTTTAGACGGGGAAAGTGATAATTCTGGTGGTTTTGAATTAACGTTGATTCATGATCACCAGCCGTTTCGTTTCGTCCTTGCGGCGCGATAGCGTCCGCACATTCTTTGATGCATCCCCCACCGCGCGATTGCTCCGGTCGGACAATGCGCCGCTGGTCCTTGATTTTCTTCATCGCGTTTTCAAATCGGGTGAACTGATCTCGATCGGACAAACGGATCTTCGCATACGGCTCTCCAGCTACCAAGAAGAAATACACGCCACCGAACCATCGCTGATTCCAGGCCCTCCCGAACGGTATCTTACCCACTGGGTTGATTCGGATTGGCTTCAACGTTTTTTGGAGGCCGCATCGGTCGAGCCTCAGTTTCAGCTGACTCGCTACGCCGAAGAAGCGATTCAATTCGTCGATTCAGCGGTAACGCGGGGATCGAATCTGGTTGGTACCGAAAGTCGATTGAGATTAGTCATCGATACGCTCGAAGATATCGTGCGCGGTGCGTCAGCGGATCCTGATCGACGTCTTGATTACCTCAGGGCGCAGCGCTCCGCTATCGATGAAGAGATACGTGCGATTGAATCAGGAAAGTCCGTCCAGATTTATCGGCCCGCACAGATTCGCGAACGATTTCAAAACGCGGTGGACTTGCTTCGCGCCTTGCAATCCGACTTCCGTGCCGTTGAAGAAAGGTTTCAGAAGATTGCTCGCGAAGTGCAACAACATCAGTCCTCAAGCGCTGATTCTCGAGGGCAGATTCTTGGACATGCACTCGATTCGGAAGATCTGCTCAAGCAACAAGACGAAGGGATCAGCTTCTTCGCATTTGTTTCTTTTTTGTTTTCACCGACGCAACAGGCGGCTCTGCGAAAGAACATCGAGGAGATTCAGCATCTTGCCGCTTTGGCGGATCAGCACGATTCACTCGCCCGCGTTCGTAGGATGGTGCCATTGCTATTGGCCGAAGCGGAAAAGGTAATGCGTACTACCGCAAGGCTTTCTGTCACCTTGCGCCGCCTTCTCGATGCAAGAGCGTCCGCTCATCGAATTCGACTTGCCAATGTTCTGCGGGACATTCGGAAGCAAGCGATGCTATTGCGAGGTGGCGATGCATGCAAGTCGATTCAGCTGTCGGTGGATGCCGAAGCTGACCTGCATTCCCCCATGGCACGCACGTTTTGGGTTGCGTCCCAGGAATTTGAATCACACCAGCTGGCGGAACAAGTGATTGATCCGAAGCATGCGAAAGCAATGGCCTCTGCATTCGCACGATTGCAGCGACTCGATTTGCGAAAATTGCGTGGGCAGATTCGCGAACTCACGCAAGATGGTGCGGAAACTTCATTGGTTGAATTGCTTCAGACGTGGCCGCTCGAAGGAGGAGTGGTGGACCTGCTTGGCTATCTTCAAATCGCCCATGACGACGCGCATTCGATCGATACCTCGCGAATCGACCAGATCACGATCAACCAACCGCGAGGCAGGAACCGAGCCTTGGTGGTGTCCATTCCACACATCGTTTTTCAGCCAAAAGCATCCAATCGCGAAGTTGCCAAAAAACCTCGCTAGCCTTTACTCTTTCTTGACAGCAACCGAGCCCTATTGTGGATAGTTTCATCAGCGATTCAAAAAGCATCCTACCGTCTACGATGGATTGGAGCCCTGTGGCTGTCCGGTTGCTTCAAGGTGTCGTTTACCACGACGATGGTCGCGAAATGTGGGAACAGTTGTTGGAAAATGTTTCTCCACTTACGGAGTACTTTGGAAAATTGGGCCTGCTACTAGTAGTCAACGAACCAGACGCGATGGCCTACTTGCGGCAGTTGGACGAAGACGAAATCCCAGCAGACTATCCTTCGATGCCAAGATTGTTTCGCCGAACCCCGCTCGGGTACGATGCTACCCTGCTCTGTGTTTTGCTTCGCGACGAGCTTCGGCAATACGAAGAGGAAGACGTCCAAAACGAACGATGCGTTGTTTCTCAAATGGATTTGCTTTCGATGTGGGAAGCCTTCTTTCCCGATCAAACCGATTCTGTGCGACTGAATCGCAGCTTGACTGCTGCGCTTCGGAAAATGGAAGACCTCAAGTTTGTTCGTCCCTTTGAAAAGGATCCACCGACTTGGGAGATCCGTCGCATCATCAAAGCAAGGCTGCCTCTAGCGGACTTGGAACGGTTGAGAGTTTCGTTAGCTTCCGTCGTTGGCAATTCGTCTGAAGAGAATGGAGCGGAAGATTCATGAGCAATGTTTCATTCGATCGAGACCGCCCACCCTTGCAAGGTTTTCGACTGGCGAAGCTGGAAGTCTACAATTGGGGCACCTTTGACGGTTCCGTCTATTCCGTTCATCCAGCAGGCCAAACAACTTTGTTGGTGGGTGAAAACGGCTCGGGAAAATCTACCTTGGTCGATGCGATGTTGACCTTATTGGTTCGGCCACAAACACGTAACTACAATGTTGCGGCCGGAGCATCGAAGAACGAACGTGACGAGAAAACCTACATTCGTGGTGCCTACGATCGAACGGTTGGGGATGGTGGAAGACCTCAGATTCAGTATCTCCGCAGCGGTACTGGTCATTACACCGCGTTGCTTGCTGTCTTCGCCAACGAAGTGACAGGTGCTTGCTTCACCATATGCCAAGTGCTTTACTTGAATCACGAGAATGCAGTCGAGAAGGTTTATGCGTATTGCGAGACCGAGCGCGGGATTGTACGCGACTTGGGAGAGCTTGGTACTGGCAGCTCGATCGCAAAAACCCTTCGCGACCGAGGTTTCAAAACCTCTGCGAGTTACAAAGAGTATTTTCAATGGTTGCAGAAGCGAACGGGCTTTCGTACCAAAGCCATGGATATCTTCAATCAAACGGTTGCCGTAAAAGATGTGCAACGCTTGGATGAATTCATTCGTTCGCACATGTTGGAACGCAAGCCATGGAATGAGCGAGTTGGACGGCTACTTTCCCACTTTAGCGAATTAAGTGAAGCGCATCGGATGCTGGTGCGAATTCGTCAGCAAGAGGAATTGCTCCGCCCTATCATCGAGTCGGGAGAGCGTTATCGATCCAAGCAGCTGGAATGCCAACGCGCAAAAGTGTTGCTCACAGCCCTCCCCATCTTTTATGCAGAGCAAACGATCGCATTGTTGGAACCGTTATGCAGTCAATGGCAACAGCAAATCCAAAACCTGCAGGAAGACATTCTTCGTCTCGAGCAAGTGCAAGACCGATTACGTAACGAGGTCGCTCGTTTGGAATTAGAAATCGAAAATGCAGGCGGAGATCGTCTGCGACAGTTACCAGGCTTAATCGAACAAGCTGAATCGATTGCGAAAAGCAAAGCACGCTTTCGCGCGATGTTTGAATCGCAACTACAAGTCGCAGGACTTGATATCCAAGTAACTTCGGCAGAACAATTTGCGAAGGTTCGAAAAGCGAGCCATGCTCGACGAATTCAGCTTTTAGAAGAACGGCAGCGCAAACGAGCACTCGATGGCTCACTTCAATTTGAAATCGGTTCATTGACGCGGCAGCTCGCGCAGGACCGCTTGGAAGCAGAGGCCTTAGAAAAGAGAAAAGGGAATCTGCCGGAGTCGTTTATTGCAATGCGTGATGCCATGTGCCGCGAGCTAAAAATTGCCCCAAGTGACCTCCCTTTTGCGGCCGAGTTGATCGCGGTGAATCCGCTGGAGCGAGATTGGGAGCCGTCCATTGAACAGGTACTGCACTCGTTTGCGAGAAGCTTGCTGGTGTCGTCCGACTTCTACGGAAGAATTGCAGGATACGTCGATCGCACTCGATTGGTGGATAGCCGGGGGCATGGGCAGCGCCTGGTGTATTTGCGTGTTGGCTCCCGCAGCAAGTCCGCTTCCTCAACATCCTCCAACACGTTGAAGATACCTGGATCGCAGCATTCATCAACCTTGATTCAAAAGCTGGAGTTTCCGGACCATCCGTTGGTGCCTTGGGTGAGAGCGGAATTGCAAAATCGATTTAACTATGTTGCATGCGAGACCATAGAAGAGTTTCAGCAATGCGAAACTTCCGCGATGACTCGCAATCGGCACTTCAAGACGGGGAATTCGCGACACGAAAAGGATGATCGCCAAATGCCGGACGATCGTCGACATTTTGTTCTCGGCTGGGACAATCGTGCGAAACGATCGAGCTTGTCGGAAGCCATTCGACGCGCCGAGTCCGACTTGCAGCAGTTACATGATCGCTCCAAAAGCCTAGGTGTCGAGACGGACCGAATCACTTCAGCGATTGAAGCCTTGGATCACGCACTTAAGACCGAAGACTTCGATTCGATGGACAACTCCAGGCATGAGTATGAAGCCTCGCAACTCAAGCTGGAGCGGCAACGGTTGGAGGAATCCGATGATCGTATTCGCGAACTAAAATTGCAATGCGAAGATCGTAGGTCTGAGGCTGCTGGCTACCAACGAGATCGGGACCATGCGATCGCGCAGAAGACGATGCGAGAACGTGAATTGCGTGACGGTTCGCGTATGTTGGATGTTGCCAAGGATAAAGTTCGCAAGGCTCAAACCGATGCGGTATTAAAAGCTGCGAGCGAGCAGTTCCCGGAACTGCAAGAGATAATCCAAGAACGACTCTCCTTAGAGAATCTGGGCACATTGCCTTCGGAGACCGAAAGAAAGCAGCGCGAGGTCGTCGACAAACTGCAAGAACGGCTGGTTCCTGTCATGCGTGAAGTCACCAGCGGGATGACTCGATTTCTGAACAAGTTTTCAGAAGAACAGTCGGATTTGGATGCAGATGTGGATTCATTGCCAAGTTTTGCGGCATTGTTTACCAGAATCTCGCAAGACGATTTGCCCAAGCATGAAGAACGTTTTAAGCGTCGTCTCAATGAAAATGTTCTTTACGAGATTGGTTTGCTTCATGGCGGGCTGGAAGATGAACGCGATGAAATTCGCGACAAAATTGAACAACTCAATACGGCATTAAGGCTTCTCGAGTGGAAGAGCGGCACTTACATGCGATTGGAACCAAGCGATGTACAGGACCGAGAGATCCAAGACTTTCGACGCGATCTCGCTAGCTGTCTTACCGGAACCTTAGACGGTTCGTCCGAAGCCAACGAGGCGACTTTTGTGCGGATCGAGAAATTTGTTGCCAAGTTGCGTGACGACGGAAGCACTCGCTGGCGCGAGAAGGTGGTCGATGTTCGAAACTGGTTCAACTTTGCGGCTAGAGAGATTGTCAAAGCGACCGGGGAAGCTCGAAGCCATTACGATGGAGGAACTGGACAATCTGGAGGAGAAAAAGGGAAACTTGCCTTCTTAGTTTTGGTGGCTGCGATTGCGTACCAGTACGATTTGAAACCCGATGAGGAGCAAGGGGACCGATTTCACTTTGTGATGGTGGACGAGATGTTCTCACGCAGTGACGATGCTCATGCGGAATACGCATTAGATCTGTTCGCCAGGTTCGGTCTTCAGTTGTTGATCGTAGCCCCGCTCGATGCTAAGGCTCGCGTGGTGGAGCCTTATGTTGGAACGTATTTGCATGTGGTGAAGAATAAGCAAACCAACAAGAGCGAACTCATTGCAATCACAGCAGAAGAGCTTCACGAATTTGTACCATCTTAAAGGTACAGCCCGACCCGTTTACCTTTTCGTATCGAGTGAACTTTCGAGCCCATTTCCCGACAAGAATGAAACTGTGGCTCTAACGACCGACGGATCACTCATTAAAAACGAATGAATGACCGGTACGGTTGCAATCTCGGTCATACCTTCCAGTGTCGCTTCCTCCAAAGTAACGACCCCATCACTGGGCCCGTCTAAAAGCGGATTTTGAAGTGGGCTACTCGAAATATCGCCGGCTACAATCGCGAACGGGCACGGAGGCGTTCCAAGTCCATCTTTGAGAGCCTGCCATGATGGCCCAAGTTGCATCCCGGAATTACCCGTAATCGTTTCGAAAACTCCTAGTTTTGCGAGCCTAGCAGCGAACGCCGAACCTTGATTCGGAGGTCCCAGCATAACAATTCGGTTGAGACGCAGTAGTACATTCTTCGGGTCTGCGTCTCGCTGCCATTCCCCAATGGCTTGCCGAAAGACAATGTTCCCTAGACTATGCCCAACCGCACTGATCTTGGGATTCCCCGGCAGGTTTTCAATCATCTCCCTGAGAGCGGCGGAATGCGATGCAATGCTGTTTCTCGTGCTTGCATAGGAAAAGTAAATGGCTGTTCGCGCCTGTTTGCTTTCATGATTCTGCTTTTCGAATTCTTGGTCATAGCGCAACAATTCGGTTTCGATCGGAGTCATACTGCTTGCCGTTCGCATCAAACCGTGAATCAAAATCACCACTTCGGTTGGAGCCTTGAGATCAGAGCTTTTCTCGATGACAAGCGACAGTTCGTCGAGAACCGCTTGACGTGAACCCCATGCTCGACGAACCGAGTTGGGATCGAGCAAACGCCAATGGTTGAGAGTGCTGTTGTACTGCACTCGCCAACCATGGAACCATCGGTAGTCTGTCCAAAATTGCATACCACCCATAGTTGGCAGTGGTAGATTCCAATTTGCTTTTTCTTTCAAGTTATCACTCACTTCATCTAAACCTGGGTTGGGCTGAGCGAATCCGATCGTGGCGTGAAACAGGAAGACGGTTGCTAAGATTGGTACTTTCCAAAGTAGGGCAATGCTCGAACCGATGGAATCCCACCGAGTCTTTTTTACAAAGCCCCGAGAAAAATGCGAGAACGGTTTAACAATAACGCAAGGAATCACAACGAGCCTTTGAGAGCGGGTTGCAATTCTGTTTTTGGGTTGCTGGAATCGTCAGAGGCGATTTCTAATTCGGGTAAGCGAATTCGAACGCCGTTCTTTCCGAAAACGATTGGAATCAGTTCTTTGGAAACGCCCGCGTCGTAGGTCAGACCGTAATACTTGTGAGCCGGTGCGGAGAGACGCAGAACCCAGCGAAGCAACTCGATACGAATCGATTGAAAGAAGGGCAAATCCGGTTGGCTGATGATCTCTTCTTCACCTACCTCGACGATCCAACGGTCGGCTGCGATTTCCATCTTGCCGCGGCGCTGTAGGTCCTTCAGAGCTCCACGGATGTCGGTTTGTTCCATGTACCCGTAAGTCACATTCACAGCGTAGATATCATTTCCAAGCTTGATGACTTCATATCGGTTTGCATCATCAAACGTGGCGTTCGAAATTTGGTTGATATGAAATAACGTAACGTGCGATGGGAGAACGCCATACTTTTTCAGGAAAACACGCAACGTAACGGGCGTGTAGTCATCGAGAGTGCGAATAGGCTGGGAGCATAGAAAGACCGCAGCGCGATCGCTTTCTACCAATCGGCGGCGGCCTTGGATCAATGTTCGTGCCAACGGCAAGTTTTCATCGATGGCGATTTGAATCTCGTCCACCTTCTCACGGAGCATCACCAACCAGTCGATCTTCTTTCCTTCACGGAAACCGAAATCGTAAAAGGCGCGAGCCATTTGCGAACGCCCCCATTGCCAAGTCATCATGATCACGACCAATACGGATGCGATCCCAATTGGAAAATAGCCTCCACTGGCGATCTTGGTTAGGTTGCTGACAAAGAACATCATGTCGATGCACATGATCGGGGAACAGACCGCAAGGACTTGCCAAAGCTTCCAATTCCAACGGTAAAAGGCAACGTAGCCAAACATCAGCGTGGTGATTCCCATCGTTCCGGTGACGGCGATCCCGTAGGCAGAGGCAAGATTTCCGGCCGTGCGGAACGCTAGTGTCGCAATGACACAGCCGACGAAAAGGGCCCAATTCACCGAAGGGATATAGACTTGCCCTTCCGCTTCATGACTGGTGTAACGCACTAGTTGCCGAGGAGCAAATCCTAGCGCAATCGCTTGTTTGACGATCGAAAACATGCCGGTGATCAAAGCCTGGGAGGCGATAAAAGCGGCGCAAGCTGCGACGCAGAGATCCGCAACATAGATCAATTGATTCAGTGCTTTGTAGCCTTCAATCTGGGGCGTTAGCGCGAAGAAAGTGTTGGCACGGGGGGGAACTCCTAATTCAAGTAGATAACCAACCTGTCCCGCGTAATTGACCAGTAGGCATGGCATGACGATGGAGTACCAGGCCAACATCACAGGTCTTCGGCCTGAGTCCGCTGGATCGACGCTCATCCCGTCGCAACATTGCTTCTTGGTGCGGCGCATGAAATGGCCAATATCAGCGTACTTGGCTTCGCCGCCTGTGATCGCAAGTACGACAACTCCGAAAATGGCGAACATGCCTAACGTTGGGAAGCTCCACACGAAGTCGAATGCATACATGGGATTGACGGCTTTGAACACTTCGGGGTTACGTACAACCCAAGGCAAGCCTTTGAGCGCGATCCAAGGGAACCAAACCAGCAGCATGAACCAGCCGAACATTCCGCCAACTTTGCTGGTGCCGCGCCATTGAGGCTTAAACAAAATGAACAGGCTGATTAAAGTCGCGATGATAGCCCATTGTTCACCCAATGGTTCGTATGCACCCAGCATGCTAATGGCCGGAGTGATAATGCCATCCGCGGCGAGGAGTCCTGCGGCAGATACAACGAAAAAGCTGAGAATGCCTATGCCAAATATCTTGCCCGTGTATCCACGCAGTAGTCCCCACAATGCGAAATCTCCTCCTTCGCCGCGATTGTCCGCTCGCATGATCAGAAGGTCGTATTTGACGGTCAAGAAGATCAATGCCCAAAAAATCAAGCTTAGGCTACCAAGTGCTTCATTGGCGGTTACCAGATCGCGGCCACCATTTTTCAGGATTGCTTCCAGTTGCTCCTTGGGCAAATGTTCATGTTTGAGTCTGATCGTTTCCCGCGTCAGTTCCATGACGCAATACAGAACCGATGTTCCGATGTCGCCGTAAACCGTTCCAGAGGCTTCGCGGATTTTCGTAAATAAGCCAGATCCGTGCGAATGATGATCATCCGATGTGTCAGACTCGGCCGCTTTGGCGTTTTCAGGATCAGGGTTGGAGATAGACGCTACGGATTGAATTCCGTCAGAATTAGGACTAATGTCCGAGTCGCTCACGATACAATTTTCCAAGAGAAATGAATTGGGTGGCATTGTGCCACACCATCATCATTAGCATCGTTTGCATTTACGCAATAGCCTTCCCCACAAGAGGGGGGGCGGTCGGTTGCGAAGTTTCATGGGAATTCAACCCGATTAAACTCTCTCGGCGAACTGAAAACGAAACGAAAACAGCGAGATCGGCGATTCGTTGGCGCGGCGTCAATCAACCACGCCACCCAGGTCGATTATCGATTGGTTCTTACTAGGGCGACGCGAAAGCCAAGGTCGTAGTTGCGATAGCTAGGTGCGTTTTGGGCGCGGAATGCGGACCTACAAGCCCACGTTGCAGCTCCAATAGTACCGCCTCGAATCGCGCAGTCGGTAAAGCCTTGATCCCCCTTCGTTACCATAGGATCAGCTCCCCCAGGTAACATTCCAGCAAAAACGTCGAAGCACCACTCTTGGACATTGCCATGCATGTCGTAGATTCCCCAATCGTTGGGTCTTTTTTTACCAACTTCGCGGGCACGGCTATCGCCCAACTTCGATGCGTTTTTCGAATACCAAGCAAATTCACCAAGCTGGTCTGCATCCTCACCAAAACAATAGGCCGAAGTTTTGCCAGCTCGGCATGCGTATTCCCACTGTGCCTCTGTTGTTAATCGGTACTCCCAATCTGCCGGCAAGCTGCCCGACTGACGCTCTTGTTGGGTTAGCTTGTGGGCAAACTCAATCGCATCGGCCCGGTTGATATAACTGGCCGCGATGTTTTCTCCTTCCTGGACGTATTTGCTGCCAAGCCATGGGGAAGTGCCTATGACAGTCTTCCATTGGGATTGTGTTACTTCGGTCTGACCAATCCAAAAGCCATGCGACAGCTCGACTTCGACCTGGGTCTCTCCGCACCCGCGGTCCTGCTCCGTGGTTGGACTGCCCATAACAAAACGACCTGCCGGTAACCAAACAAGCTTCATACCATGGCCGTTGTCGCTGCGTAGCTCTCCAACGTTGCTACCTGCGAAAGAGTCTTTTTTCGCATCCATTCCGTCGTTGGGCAACGGATCTGACGCGATCGCTGTATCTCGTTTTGCTTTCACGGTTCCAAGCACAAGCGAACCGTCCAACTTGCCTAATAAATTGGGCGACTGAGCTTCAGCAGCCGGGAAATCAGGCAAATCTTTCGATTCCATCGTCATTCGATTCGATACATAGTCGGTAATGCTTTCCGAAGTGATTTCTTGGCTATAGTTGTTGACTGCATTGCCTCTTAACCCCTCCAGCAAATAATGAGTGAAGATCCCGTGTTTGAGCGTTGCAGATTCATACGAGCGGGCTCCCGGCTGGGCGGCCAAGAAAAGAGATAGCTTGCCTGAAATTCTTTGGAACCCGCTGCCATCAATACCTTTTGCTTTCGCCGTATTCTCCCGGCATGCATCCAACCATATTAGGTTTCGGAAGCTGCCACTTTGCTTTTCGAGGCGAGACAAAAGTTCGTTGAGGGAAATCAGGGTTCGCTCGTCCGAGGACTTTGCATTCACGGGACACAAAAAAGATTCGTCCACATCATCGACTTTTCCACTCAAGCCCTTCCGTTGGACCTACTTCATCAAACCATGGCCTGAAAAATAGACAACAACGATATCTTTGCTGGATAACTTTTTTGTTTGGTTGATGAAGTTGTTGAGTTTATCGCGAAGGCCAGACGTTGTAGCAGCAGCTCCAAGGACACTGGTAACTTTAAAACCGAGCAACTCCAATTCGGTTTTTAATTCAGCAGCATCAGTCTCTGCAAAGTCCAAGGGCTGGAACTCATCATTGCGATACTTTTCGACCCCTGCGACAAAGGCAATCTTTTGTTGCCCCAAAACCGATCCCGCAGCAATCAACAATACGTAAAGCGAAATCAGCCCAATCGAAACACATTTGTTCATTTCAATTTCTCTTTAACATCTATTCCTGCTTTCCGCATGAAAGACCGTCCAGACTCAGACGATAAAAGTTGATTTCCGTCGAGGTGGGTATATGGCGTGGGTATGCGGCCGCGATCAATTTTGGCAAGACAAACAGACTCGGGCAACGCCTCAAGCTCAATTTGTTGGTTGCTTCGAGAATTCGAGTGTCGTCCATAGAACGCTCGTAGGACGGATCGAGTCAGGGCGTAGAACTTAACGAACACATAATCCCTGTAAAAGGGCCATGGCAATTAAGTTTTGAAGAATAGCTCCCTTAATCCCGATTCGCATCCAGAACCGTATCCCGGAACATAGGTAGGGTTGGATCCTCGTCGACTATGGTTCGATTCGCTTCATTCATTTTGGATACAATGGTGGCTTCGTGATTGCATATTCCGACGACTGCCCCCATTTCAATGAATCTCTAATGAGTGAATCCGATTCAGGCCATACTCTTCATGTTCGCGAACAAGAGGTCGCGGTTGACTACGAACACTCTTTAAACTTGGCTGACGTTCTGCAGTCTCTCAACGTTTCTGTATTGCTATCAACCTATCAGGCTGGAAAGCTTGTCCTGATAGGAAGCCAAAGCGATAAGCCGACCTTCTCATTTCATTCATTTGACCAAGTCATGGGAGTCGCGGTTGGAAAAAACCGAATTGCTGTTGGTTCGCGCCGCCAGATTCACTTTCTGAATGCAGCTCACGAAGTTGCACCGACTGTGCCTCCCGCCGGAGCATTCGACGGTTGTTTTCTAACTCGAAATAGCATGACCACCGGTAGTATCCATGGACATGATTTAGCATTCGGCTCCGAGGGGCTATGGGTGGTCAATACCCTCTTCTCGTGCTTGTGCACTTTGGATGGCGAGTATAACTTTTTCCCTCGGTGGAGGCCCCCTTTCGTATCGCAACTGATCGACCAAGATCGCTGCCACTTGAACGGGATGGCTATGGAAAATGGAGTGCCACGCTATGTGACGGTGCTTGGCTTGACCGATGAGCCTGCTGGATGGCGAAGCAACAAAAAAAGTGGCGGGGCCATTCTGGATGTTCCCTCGGGAGAAGTCGTCGTTCAAGGTCTATGCATGCCTCATTCGCCCCGAGTGCACCAAGGCCAATTGTGGGTTTTGAACTCGGGTCGCGGCGAACTGTCCATCGTCGATACTAGGAAAGGGAAACTACAAGTCGTTGCGTCCCTGCCCGGTTATACACGCGGACTCTCGTTCCACGGCAACTACGCCTTCGTTGGCTTATCGCGTATTCGCGAAACGAATATCTTCGGCGGGCTACCCATTGGCGAAAATCCAAACGAACTCCACTGCGGACTAGGTATTGTGGATCTTTCGACCGGTCGCACGGTTGCAACGTTGCGTTTCAAGACAGGTGTGGAGGAACTGTTCGCGGTTGAGACCCTACCTGGGGTTCTCAATCCAAAAATCGTAGGGCCTTCGCCGATCCCGGGTGATGAGCACGAAATCTGGATCGTGCCACCGCTCGATCGACATACGATGGCAGTCCAAGTGAAGCCCGGCCAGGTTAAGCCAAGCCGGTATGATCCAGTCCATTCTGGCAACGTGGTTGAAAACAGTTGGGCACGGTTCAGCAGTGCGGATGTTCCAGCCTACGATTCTAAAACGGTTGAGGACAACCGTTCTACATTGACCGTGGCCGAGCTCATTGCCCAGTCAGATGCCGCTCATGCTGCGGGCAATGTAACCATAGCCCTCGAACTGCTTCAGGAAGCATTAAGTCGTACACCTCATTCGGCGGATTTGCTGAACCGTGCCGGTAATCTCCATCAAGATCTTGGAAACCAGGATGCGGCTTTACAGTTCTACCAAAGTGCCGTGCAAGCGGACGCTGATTGTGCGCCGGCGCATCAAAACCTGGGAATTCTATGGACTGTCAATAACCAGCCTATGCGAGCCCTAAACCATTTTGGTTTGGCGCAAAAGTCACAGCCCAATCCCATGAATTTTGTTCTCGGTGCGAAGGTCTTACCGGTGCTCTATGACGACCTGGAGCATTTGAAGTACTGGAGATCGAGATACGTTCAATGCGTCCAAGCCTTGGTGGCGGATGGCGTGCAAATCGACACCGCCAACGCGTTGGCCGACACCAGCTTCTATCTTGCGTACCAGGGCGAAAATGATCGCGACATCATGGCCAACCTGGGCAAGGTTTACCGTGGCGTTGATTGCCCCCAGGCTCGACGTGATCGTAGGCCGAAAGGCAGCAAGATTCGTGTTGGATTTGTCTCGGCATATTTTCGCGACCATACCATTGGGAGGCTCAACTTGGGCCGCATTCGCGGTTTATCGAGAGAATCGTTCGAGGTGTTTGTGATCGCATTGAATCGTTCTTCGGATGCGATGGTCGAATTGTTTCGCAGTGCCGCGGATCACTACGTTACTGTTCCTCGTCATGTTGCTTCTGCGCGTCGTAGGATTGCCGATATGGAGCTCGATGTCCTGGTGTTCGCTGATATTGGCATGGACTCGTTAACGCAGTCGCTTTGCTATTCGCGAATGGCTCCGATCCAAGCGGTAACTTGGGGCCATCCCGACACGAGCGGTAGCCCCGCGATCGAATACTTTGTATCTAGCGAGTTGGCCGAATCAGTCGACGCGCAGGCTCACTACACGGAGCGGCTTGAACGATTGCCGAACTTAGGCGTCTACTATGAACGTCCAAAGCTTTCGGGTCCCAAACGTACGAAGGAGTCGTTTGGACTGAGCCAACACAAACACGCCTATCTTTGCCCTCAAACATCGTTCAAGTTCCATCCAGCGTTTGACGAAGCGTTGCAAGGAATACTGAATGGGGATCCGGAGGGCGAGTTGGTCGTTCTAGAGGGGCGTGTGCCGGCTTGGACGGAGGCATTGAAGCGACGTTGGGAGCGCGTGTTGCCGGACGGATTGCGTCGGGTGAAGTTCTTGAAATCGCAACCGCAGCCTGACTTCTTGCATTTGTTAGCATGCGCGGACGTCGTCTTGGATCCATTTCCATTCTGCGGCGGGAACACCAGTTACGAATCGTTTGCAGTGGGCGCACCGGTCGTGACCTATCCGGGCCAGTACCTTCGCGGACGTTTAACCGCAGCCATGCTTCACCAAATGGGCCTCGATTCGTTCATGGCTGGAAATGTTGGCCAGTA
This sequence comes from Planctomycetaceae bacterium, assembly GCA_027487485.1. Lineage (GTDB taxonomy): Bacteria > Planctomycetota > Planctomycetia > Pirellulales > Pirellulaceae > JBKCUI01. The sequence continues at coordinate 75,559 of JAIYDN010000021.1, forward strand.
CGTGGACATCGCACTTGCATTAGGGCAAGATCCAAGCCACAATGCCACGGTTCGAAATTCAATGCTGGGGCAGTCGAGCGTGTTGTTTGAACAACCAGAAGAGATCAAAAGCTGGGAATTGCTACTGCGAAAATGGGTGTAGGCAAAGTCATGTTGAACAGGCTGAAGAAATTGCAATTAGTTCGCCGCGTATTGAAACGCAAGAAACAAACACGAAGTACCAAGCGTCAACTGATCATCGAGTTGCTCGATGCACGGTTGCCGTTAGCTTTCGATACGCAACTGGTGAAGGATATCAATACGTCTCCCAACGTATTTCCTGCGACTCCCGAGGAAATATTGCAAATAGGAAGCACGCTCTACTTCACGGCCAAAACACCTGCAACCGGCGTTGAGCTATGGAAGTCCGACGGTACCGCTGTTGGTACCACTTTAGTAAAAGATATTTGGGGAGGTAGTGGTGAGTCTTCTCCTCGGCACTTGACTAACGTCAATGGAACGCTCTTTTTCCGTGCCTATGACGGTGTTTCTGGTGAAGAGCTATGGAAATCCGATGGTACTGATGCGGGCACAGTATTGGTAAAGGATATTCTCATTGGTAGCGAATCCTCTTCTCCAGGATATATGACGAACGTTAATGGACTACTTTTTTTTCAAACCAGAAACAACGCCGGGGCCCAGTTTTGGAAATCCGATGGCACGGAAGCGGGAACCGTTATGGTCAAAGACAAATTTTTTATTTCGGAGCAACAGAACGTCAATGGCACGCTCTTCTTCCGCGCCAGTGATGGAATCTCTGGTGTAGAGTTATGGAAATCCGATGGTACAGCTAATGGGACAGTAATGGTCAAAGACATTTTCCCGGGAACCAACAGTTCCCGGCCCGAAAACCTCGTGAACATAAATGGGACAGTTTTTTTCACTGCTGATAACACCACCAACGGGAGAGAACTTTGGAAGTCAGATGGTACTGCAGAAGGAACGATGTTGGTCAGTGATATTGAACCTGGAACGGATAGCAGTGATCCCGTAAATTTAACGAATATCAACGGAACTCTATTCTTTCGCGCTCGTGGCGATTTGAATAGTGGGGAACTCTGGAAATCAGACGGTACGACTTTAGGTACTGTGAAGGTCAAGGATATTAACTCGGGCGCTCCATCATCACTAACCTACAATTATATCAATGTAGGCGGTACACTTTTTTTTAGCGCGAAGGACGAAATCAACGGTCTCGAACTCTGGAAATCTGACGGCACTGCCGCAGGGACAGTGATGGTTAAGGATATTAATGTTGGAGGAAGTTATTCTGGATTAAAATATTTCACGAACGTAAATGGCCTTCTCTATTTTGTAGCTTCCAATGGAATCAATGGCTTTGAGCTTTGGAAATCCAATGGGACTGCGGCCGGAACAGTGATGGTCAGGGATATTCTTTTTGGAAGTGAAAGCTCATCCCCCAGAGGACTAACAAACTTCAATGGGACGCTTTACTTCAGCGAATTGATGTATAGACAACTTTGGAAATCTGATGGAACAGCCGAAGGTACTATAATCGCAAAGGAGTTTATGGTTGGCACAGCCAGCTCTACTCCAAGTTCGCTTCAAAATGTTGACGGAACGCTCTATTTCACCGCTTTTGACACTAATTACAGAATGTGGAAATCCGATGGCAGCATGGCAGGAACGGTGTATGCTTCTCAAAATCTAGGCTTCGACTATATGGTCGTGAACGGTACTGTTTTTTTTACCAGTCGGGCAAACGAAGCTGCGGGACTAGAGCTATGGAAATCGGATGGTACCATTGCAGGGACAGTGATGGTTAAAGATATAAGAGTTGGGAGTTATTCATCGAGTCCAAGTAGGCTAATCAACGTCAATGGAACGCTGTACTTCACTGCAGATGACGGTACGAACGGCTTCGAACTTTGGAAATCGGATGGTACCTCTGCTGGGACAACTCTAGTAAAGGACATCAACCCAGGGCGATTTTCCTCTGGTTTTTCCAACATGAGAAATGTAAACGGAGTTCTTTTTTTCGCCGCGAACGACGGCACGCATGGAGCCGAATTGTGGAGGTCCGACGGTAGTTCCGTTGGGACGTTTATGGTTAAGGACATTCGGCCCGGGGCGTTAGGTGCTTCACCAGGCCTCTTTCAGTTCGCAAACGGATTAGTTTACTTCGTGGCTAACGATGGTTCGAACGGTAGTGAGCTTTGGAAAACGGACGGAACTGAAAGCGGGACTGTTTTGTTGAAGGATGTTAAAGCAGGGGGCAATGGCGCATATCTTGGCAATTTAACAAACGTCAACAACACGCTTTACTTTGTGGCCGATGATGGCTTCAATGGAGTCGAGCTATGGAAATCGGACGGCACGACAGAAGGGACTTTATTGGTCAAGGACATCCAAGCGGGCAGCAGAGGTTCGTCCCCGAAATACTTAACAAATGTCAATGGCTCCGTTTTCTTTGCCGCAAATGATGGCGCGAGTGGATTCGAACTATGGAAATCTGATGGCACTTCCACCGGGACGGTATTGGTCAAGGACATTCGGGCAGGGAACGCTGACTCACTACTAGAATACCTAACAAATCTTAACGGTACGCTTTTCTTCAGTGCCTTTAATGGTGAAAGAATTGAGCTGTGGAAATCAGATGGCACAACAGCCGGGACCAACTCTTTAGCTAATGAGGTATCACGTAACAGCATTCTAGAGCCTAAGTATTTGACAACAGTTGGCGACGTACTTTTTTACTCGGCATTAACCGATGAATACGGCTTTGAGTTGTGGAAGTTGCGTGAAGTCGTAAACCATCCGCCAATGGACATTATTCTTTCCCCTACTAGTGTCGCCGAAAACTCAGGTGCTAACGCGACGGTCGGGACATTGAGTACGACGGATCCAGACGTCGGAAACACATTTACTTACACATTGGTTTCTGGTGATGGTGATTCAAACAACGAAGCGTTTAACATTAGCGGCGCCACGCTCCGAGCGGTGAATAGCTTCGATTTTGAAACAAAGTCCAATTACACAGTCAGGGTTCGCACGACAGATCAAGGTGGCCTATTCACCGAAAAAGCCCTTACGATAAACGTGACTAATGTGAACGAAGTTCCAACCGACATCATGCTTTCGAACATGTCGATTGCAGAGAATGCTGGCGCGAATGTAGCGGTCGGAACGCTAAATGCCCTTGACCCAGATGCGGGAAACACGTTTACGTACTCGCTAATAACTGGAACCGGTGACACCGACAACTCGGCCTTTGTGATTAGCGGTTCGACGCTGCGAGCCGCCAATAGCTTCAACTTTGAAAGCAGATCGAGCTACTCTGTCCGAGTTCGTTCGACGGACCAAGGAGGATTGCTTACAGAGAAGGCTTTCTCGATAGAAGTAGTCAATGTCAACGAAGTTCCTACCAATATCGATCTTGCCACCTCATCGATCCCTGAGAACTCGGGTGCCGATGCCACCGTTGGGATCCTTAGCACCCTTGATCCGGACTTCGGAAACACCTTCACTTATTCGCTCATTGCAGGAACGGGGGATACCAATAATTCGGCCTTTAGCATCGTTGGCTCAACGCTTATCGCAACAAACGGCTTCGATTTTGAACTCAAGTCCAGTTACAACATTCGAGTCCGCTCGACAGATCAAGCGGGGCTGTTTTTCGACAAGGCACTGACGATCACGGTAACAGATGTGAACGAAACGCCTAGTTCTATCGGTCTCACATCAACGACGATTGCCGAGAATGCAGGACCAAACGCTTCGGTCGGTACCTTGAGCACGATCGATCAAGACACAGGGAACACATTTGTCTATACCCTTGTTTCCGGGGCCGGCGACACCGACAACGCCTCGTTCACCGTTAGTGGCTCGACTCTTCGAACGACGAGTAGCTTCGATTTTGAAACCAAGTCAAGCTATGCGATACGCCTTCGATCGACCGATCAAGGAGGACTGTTCACTGAAAAGACATTCGTAATCACAGTGACGAACGTCAATGAAACCCCTTTCGATTTGGATCTCACCCCAAAGACGATCGCTGAGAATTCAGGTGCGAATGCAACCGTTGGTACATTGAGCACGATCGACCCAGACGTAGGGAGTACGTTTGTTTATACGCTCGTCGCTGGCAACGGCGATACCGACAATGCAGCATTCAGTATCAGTGGCTTAGCCCTTCGGGCAACGCAGAACTTCGACTTTGAAACGAAGTCGAGTTACTCCATTCGCGTTCGGTCGACGGATCAAGGTGGACTCTTTACAGAAAAACCCCTGGTCATCGCTGTAACGAATGTCCAAGAAGCGCCGATCGATATCGACCTGTCCTTGAAATCGATACCAGAGAATGCCGGCCCGAATACCATTGTTGGCTCTTTGACCACCATCGATTCGGACTTGAATAACGAATTTGTATACACCCTAGTATCAGGAGTTGGGGACGCAGACAACTCGGCCTTCAATATCGCTGGTGAAACACTGATAACGAAGAATAGTTTCGATTTTGAAACCAAGTCCAGCTATACCGTACGAGTTCGATCGACCGATCAAGGGGGACTGTTTACCGAGAAGACTTTCACGATCTCGGTGACCAACGTCAACGAAACACCAAATGACCTCGATGTTTCACTGAAGTCGATTGCTGAGAACTCAGGAGCGAACGCCACCGTTGGCACCTTGACCACCATCGACCCAGACGCTGGTAATACATTTATCTACTCCCTAGTTCCTGGAGCAGGTGATGCAGATAACGCGGCCTTTAGTGTCAGTGGCTCGACAATCATTGCGAACAGCAGCTTCGATTTTGAAACCAAGTCGAACTACACCCTTCGGATTCGTTCGACCGATCAAGGAGGACTATTCACAGAAAAGGCCTTCACGATCGCGGTGACCAACGTGAACGAAATGCCAACCGACATGGATGTCTCCACGAAGATGATCGCCGAGAACTCAGGTGCCAACACCACCGTCGGTAACTTGACCACCATCGATCCAGACGTTGGTAGTGCATTCCTCTACGCACTCGTAACTGGAATCGGCGATACCGACAACGCAGCGTTCAACATCGTTGGCTCGACAATCAGGGCGACCAATAGCTTTGACTTTGAACGCAAATCGAGCTACTCCGTACGAATGCGATCAACCGACCAAGGTGGCCTTTTCACCGAAAAAGTGTTCGTGATCACCGTGATCAACGTTAACGAAATGCCGACGGATCTCGATCTGTCGCCAAAAACGATTGCGGAGAATATGGTCGCCAATTCCGTTGTCGGCACCTTGCGTTCGACCGATCCCGACGTTGGGAACGCATTCAGCTACACTCTTGTGACCGGTGCCGGCTCAACGGACAACGAATCGTTTGCGATAGTCAACGACCAGCTCAAAGCGATTCCAAGTTTCGATTTCGAAAACAAGAAGAACTATAGTATTCGAGTTCGAACAACGGATGTAGGAGGATTGAGTTTCGAGAAAACGATTCCCATTAGTATCCTTGACGTCAACGAAGTGCCAGGTATCCAGTTGTCGAACCTGGCGCTTTCGGTGAACGAATCCATTACAACCGGTCTCGTAGTTGCCGATGTCGGGATTGTGGATGATGCACTTGGATTCAATTCGGTCAGTTTGAGCGGTCCCGATGTTTCCTTGTTCGAAGTTATTGGTGGCAAACTGCGGCTCAAACCTAGCCAACTTGATTTTGAAACCAAGCCAGCCTTGCGAGTGACTGTATCGGTTGACGACCCAACGTTGGGTTCAACGCCTGATCAATCGATCGAAGTTGTTTTAGGTGTGACGGACGTCAATGAAGCTCCTACAGAAGTTCGTCTGAACAATCTTGTCTCGCGAGTTTCGGAGGAAGTGACTTTCACTCAGCCAACCTTATTGGCAGATGTCGCAGTAGTGGACGATGCATTAGGGACGTCGCAACTAGTCCTGTCGGGTCCTGACTCAAGCCACTTCGAAGTTCGCGATCGAAAGCTATGGTTAAAGCCAGGAACGCGTTTTGATTTTGAGACTCAGTCTTCGTATCAAGCTCGAATTGAAGCGTTCGATCCATCCTTGGCCAACAGCCCAAGTGTATTGAGAAACTTCGTATTGAGTGTCGACAATGTTCCTGAAGTCACTGGGGTCACTATTGTCGACGGTACGGGCTGGCAAGAATCCGTAAAGCGGGTACAGATTCAATGGGATATGGCAGTCAATTTGAGCAACACCGCCATAAGATGGAACAAGTCGGATGTCGATAGCGCGAGTGTCTCCTTTGCAACACAGACGTATCTCATTAACGGACGAACCGTAGCTGACATGCAGTTCAACGGAAAGTATGCAGACGAGGTTGGATTGTTGGATGGCGATTACGAGCTAATGGTCTTAGGAGATCAAGTGACTTCGGCCGCTTCGTCTTTGTCGGGACTGGGGTTTGTCGAACAATATCAAGCAGTGCGGCCAAAGAATCCTTTCGAAGTAAAGATTGAACTAGCATCGCCTGTTGGAATCGGGAGCGGTGCGATCATGACAGTTCAAGTGTTAGGACTCAATGATGCCGGAAACAGTGTTCGATACGAAGTCGATTGGAACGCCGATGGAGTTGTCGATCGAACCGTTATGGGTGGTTCCTCGATTTCGATGGAAAACGTTTCATTCGCAACGGGTGGAAGCCGAACCATTCTTGTCGAGGCTATACGAGCAGGCCAATCGATCGCTCAGGGAAGGTCGGTCGTGGATGTCGTTCCTTTGACAACTCGAGGGTCCAATTGGTTTTCCACTTTGGACGTGGATATGGATAGTACTATTTCTCCATTAGATGTTCTTACGCTCGTGAACCGGCTCAACGAAACAAGTTCGGCGCGTCCTTATGATGTGCGACTAGACGTTGATCGAGATCAATCGATTAGTCCGCTGGATGTTCTGGCGATTATCAATCGAATCAATGCGAATGCAGGCTCGGGACCTCCCACTCCGTTTGTGTCTGTTGCGATGGAAGATACTGGGGCATCGGACGGTTTGACATCAACGGCTAGCGTTACCGGTGTTGTTAAAGATGCAGGTGCGAAACTCTTTGTTTCGCTGGATGGCAAGCCAAGAAAAGAAGTGGTCGGAGCAATCCAATCGAATGGGCAGTTTGATCTGACTGACGCTGCCTTGTCGCAACTTTTTGGAAGCTCGCTTGAAGGGGACCACTTGCTGACGGTGGGAACCATCTCGGGTGGTGGCGGTTGGGAAGCGATGGATCGTCGCTTTACGCGCATCAGTCGATTGCCGAATGCATTTGAGATTCTTTCGGCAGTTCAGAAAGATGGATTACGTCTGGCTTGGACGACAGCCGGAGACGGGGTTCGTTATCGAGTTGTTCGCAAGGTGGAAGGGCAATCACCCATTGTGATTGCGGATGGGTTAGCGGAATTAGCCACTCGCATTAACCTTTCCCAGGGCCCGCACGACATATTTGTAGAAGCCTATGACCATTTGGGAAACACAACAAAAACCCAGACGCTTCAAATTCAAGTCAATTAAAGCGTCCAACGAATCAGCTGGAAGCCACGGGAACTGACATGCATGAATTGGATGCCGAGACTTACGACATGCAAGCTTGAAGCAATTTGAAAATCCAGGCAAGCGATAGGACTGCGACCCAGCTGATACCGATTCGATTTGACAATCGAACTTGTTCGCGGCGTGCTGCTTGAACTCCAACAATCCATAAGGAGTAACATGTCATGCACGCGATAGGAATCGTCATGGGATTATGGTGCAGTGAACCGTAAAAATCGCCACGTATCAGACACAAGATACTACGCGTACCACCCGTGGACGGTGCAGGCATGCCTGTTATCGCAAGGAAAAGCGAAGGCGGCAAGCAACAACTGCTGAGCCAGTACAGTTGCCACACTCCGTAAACAACCATCATGGCCATCGCAGTGCAACGCAGCATTTTGTGCGAGATATGCATCCAGTTCTTCATACTGAAGATGAGTTATCACTCATGCTCTTTTTACTCATAGCCTTTGCATGAATCGATCAAGAATGGGATCCAGCAAAGTGGTAGACAAAAGAACAACAGCAGAATAAAGGCGATCAGTCCAGTCTGGTTGAGTCCGATGAAAACAGCTTTTCCTTGAGGCATTTTAGATCCTAGTTTTCGAAGATGATATCAACAGGGAGTCACGTATCGTCCCGGCTGGATTTTAGGCCTATTTGAAGTCGGATGCTACGGCGGTGGCAATTTTTGACCTTAATAATCGCTGGCGTCAGAGTCTGTCGAAGGATGAAAATCGCGACGTCCAGTAACCACGGCAGCAGTCGCTATGGTTGTGCTATAATTTGATTTCCGGCCATGATTGCCTACCCTCCTCTCACACCTTGATTTTCACTGCTATGAATGCAAAAGCGTATCTCGTCGCAACGATCGTTGCTCTGTCTTGTGGTCTTGTTCGAGCTGATGATTTCGATCTCTATTACCTTGGTGGTCAATCCAACATGGAGGGGTTTGGTTCGAATTCGGGACTGGATGCCAGCAATCGTTCGCCAGTTCAGGATGCTTGGATATACCAATCAACACCATTGCCCGATCAACAGCCGGCATCAGGGGTCGGCAAATGGTCGGTGGTTCAACCGGGGCATGGGACAGGATTCACAATGGATGGAACCGAGAATCGACTTAGCGATCGTTTCGGAGCCGAACTTAGTTTCGCAAGAACTCTCCGTGCTCTTCGACCGAACCGCAAAATCGCGATCATCAAGTATGCTCGTAACGGCTCATCCCTTGATCAGTCGTCGGCTGCTCACTGGGGTTGCTGGGAGCCCGATTTCGAAGCAAAAACAGGTGCTTTCCGCAATATAAACCAATACGATCAATTCTTGGCAACTCTACGTGGTGCCTTAAGCGTTTCGGATATCGATGGAGACGGAACGGCGGATCGGCTTGTGCCCGCTGGCATCTTGTGGATGCAAGGAGAGAGCGACGCGACCCATGGCGAGCAAGTTGCTCAAGCCTATGAGAAGAACTTAAAGCGGTTGATGGATCTTATGCGTTCGGCGATGCGATCGGACGATCTACCTGTCATCATCGGTCGAATCTCCGATTCAAAAAAAGGGGGAGCCGACTTGATTTGGAAACATGGTGACATCGTGCGTGCCGGACAGGCTAGTTTTGTATACAACGACAAAGCCGCAAAACTCATCACGGATACGGATTTGTACAAGTACTCTGATCCTTGGCACTACGATACTCAGGGTTATCTTGACTTGGGCGCCAAGTTCGCCAATGCAGTTTTGACGATGCCAAGACCGAGTGCAACGTCCCTTTTTGAAGAAGGTGGCAAGCTCGAAGTCGAGGTAGGAAACGGGGCTGGAGGCGAGGGGCCAGCATGGGATTCTGAATTGGGAGTTTTAACCAGTGGGAATGGTAACATTCATCGTTGGTCCAATGATCGCATGGCTTCTGTTTATCGCGACGGAGCTGGAACAAATGGATTGCTATTTGATGCCAAGGGAAATCTGTTGGCATGCGAGCCGAAACTACGACGCGTCACTCGAACCGACAGGCAAGGTAATCTGACCGTCTTGACAGATGCCTTCCAGGGAAAGACGTACAACACGCCGAACGATCTTACGATGGACTCGCAAGGAAGAATCTATTTCTCCGATCCTCGCTACGGCGAACGTGCCGGTATGGAGATACTTGATGAAAACGGAAAAACGATCGAAGGGGTTTATCGTATTGATCTGGATGGCAAGGTCCAGCGCGTGATCGATAGAGAAGTGGAAAGGGCTAACGGTGTTCTTGTCACATCCGATGACAAACATTTGTTGGTGGCAGACAATAACAACGATTCGCTGGGCGGAGCTCGGAAGCTATGGAGATTCGATTTAAAGAAGGATGGCTCGGTTGATAAGTCGTCCGCGAAAGTGCTTTTCGATTGGGGGCAAGGGCGCGGACCGGACGGTGTGAAGCAAGATTTGAGCGGCAATCTTTACGTGGCAGGTGGTTTAAACCGAAGCAATCCTCCTGCAGAACCTGATTCTAGTGTGCGTGGAGGCATCTACGTTCTGACTATCGATGGTGAGTTATTGGATTTTCTGCCTGTTCCAACGGACGAAGTCACCAATTGCGCACTTGGGGGAAAAGATCGAAAGACGCTTTACGTCACCGGTGGAGGAACGCTGTATAGCGCTCGACTGAAATAGAGTGATTGGAATGATGACCAGAAGTTGGACCGAAGTCTGGCGACTCCGGCTACTTAGGTTATTCACCAGCTTGTTATAAAACGAAAAAACCTTTGTCGCAGAAGCGACAAAGGTTTGATTCGTTTTGGGTGAAGAAAAGTTTGGTTTTAGACCAATTCCTTCTTAGCTCCGATAAGCGTGCGGAGTCGTTCGGCCAAAAGACGGGCGTCGAATGGTTTCTTGAACGTCTCGTTGATGCTCGATCGATCAAAGCTCATCGTGTTGCCGTCGTCTGGCAACAAAGCGATCAGAATGATCTCGGTGAAGTCGGCATTTTTGCGTAGGTTTTGGCAGATTTGCAATGCTTCAAGCTTGCCGACCGAGAAGTCGACGATCATGCAATCTGGGTGAAAACTTTCTGCTTGGATACCTGCCTCGAAACCGCTTGCAGCAACCGATACCTTGAAACTTCTTTCCTGCGGGAGTTCTCGTTTCAAGTTTTCGATTAAGACCTGATCTTGCGCAACGATCAGAACTTTGGCCATGGCCTCATCTTCCAAGTCACCCAACGGCATACCATGCTCTTTGAGAAACTTGATGAGATACTCTCGGGGAATGCGTCGGTCTTGTGAACCGGGGATGCGGTACCCTTTGAGTCGGCCGGAGTCGAACCATTTGCTGACGGTTCTCGGGGCCACCTTGCAGATCTTCGCGACCTGGCCTGTGGTGAACACCTTCATATTTTTGGTCTCCGTTACCTTCCAATAGTGAATGAGTCCGGACTGAGTACGATGCGTACTCCTTCCATGACGGTATTTGCCCTTGCTGGTCCAAATGGTGATCGCTTACCTTTCAATCAATAATGATCGATAGGTGTGATCCACCCTTTGTTCACAACTGGGTCCGGGCATTAACATCATTTCGAACAACCGCTGTTCGCTACGAAAAGCAAAGCTCCGTCTCTGCAATTTCCGTTTCGAACCGTTCTGCTTTTGAACCGACTCGAATCCTCAGCTTAAGTATTTGACGAGCAACCGCACCCCTACGACGGAACGCATTTACTCACTCCAAGCATTCGAATTCGGTGTACCAGCCAAGCCAGGCAGGCAGGAAGATAGCACACACCACCGGCCGTACAGTTGCATCGAAGAAACTGCGTACCGGTAGCCGAATCCACGACGAGAGACCGCGGATTGCATGCACTTTTTCCCCCCTATCTAACGAGGCCAGTCTTTTCAAAATACTGGACTTGACTCTCACGAGTTGTCCAGCGCAGAAAAGGCCGTCCTGCACCTTGTTTCGATTCAAACCGGGGGATTACTTTAGAAAGAATCTTCGGTTGGTACAGTAAGACCGAAATCGTGTGCAAGAGCATGCCAAACCGACAAAAATTGATCGAAGATTCAAATTCTGAATGGTTTCCGTAAAGCCATTTCTTCTTTTCAATCGTCAAATCTTCTGAAATAACGCTGTCTTGCGGTCTGATGGACGACAAGCATGAAGCGATCTCGAAAGTTTCGTGATGATTGCTGCATCTTTTCCCGTGCGACCAGATCCTGTCCGTAACCGCAGATTGAGAGGTCCGGGACCAATTGTCAGAACTGGTCCAAGACGACTTAAACGAAAAGAATCTGCCATTTCAATTGGACCAATCGCTCGAACCCCATGAATGCTTCAAGGGACAACGCGTTGGGCGTCGGTATCTAGTGACCTCATTGTTGGCATAAACCCTTTTGGTTCGAAATGGACTACAATACAGCCTTCTGAAGACCGCCTCCTGTGCTGCTCCCTACCTTCGCCGATCCATTTCCATTTCCAAGATACTCTATGGCAGATAAGAAATCGAAATTCCTACACTGGGACAAGTTGGCCTTTTGGATTATTGGCGGTCTTGTCTTGTTTTTGATCGGATTCAGCTATTTTTGGTCCAATCTGACTTTGGCTGGGGAAGAGTTTTCGCCGGAGTTGTTTCAGGTTCGGGCGTTTTCGTATTGGAGACTGCCCGGCACCAAAATGAGACTGAGTGCGACGAAGATTGGGGTGTCGAGCAGCCCATGCACGAAGCATATCCTGAATCATTTAAAACCCATTCCTACTGGCCTTACCTGGCAAGTGATCACCGCCAGCCAAGGGAGCGCAAACGATCAGCTAGCACCAGGTATCTTGACGAAGTACCTGTACCAAAAGAACCCTAACGGTGACTCGTACTGGGACGACTGGAGCTTCCATCATCCCAAACAGGCTGCCATTCTTTGGCCGGTCGTTCAGCAAGCCGCGATGAGGGAGCTGTATGTATGTGTCCCTGATTTGCTGCGAGCTGCCGAAGCGGGTGGTGAAGAGGGGATCAAAGACAGTCAATTGAATGTTGCTTTGAAACGAATCTGCTTGAAAGCTGCTTCGATGAAGCAGCAAGCCTTCGCTTCATCTTCCGATGCTGCCACGAGTTCTTCTTCGCTCGGCCAATGGGCGCGTGATTTTGCTGGCGATGTTCTGGAGGATCCCGAGGTTCAGGACGCGATTTCGACCATGAACTAACTGGTCGGTCGACCGCTTTTTCCTTCCCCAGGTTTCCTATTTGCCGTGGTTTGACCCAATCCGTAAAACTGGTCTTTTCCCGGCGGATTCTCATGGCTAGCCTGCCCAGAGCGTTCTTGAAAAACCACAGGCCGCAGGGTCTTCTTAGGTTTCCTAGATTCGCTGATCGTTAAAGACTAAAGAACAAAACTGATATTGCCGATACAGCCCGATAGGCAGTCGAGTTCTTGAGCCTTTTTGGCCTGATTCGATCAACAAGCAGAATACCGAGCCCTGAAATAGGGCAGTTTGGTTCGAAAGGAATCGTCCCAATGTCCGCAGCAACCAGTCAAAGCAATCATCCTTATCCACGCGGAAGTGGTTTTGGCTCTGTCCCAGTGTTGTTTGCGCTGCGCAACGTTCAACCCAAAATTCTTGCTGGCACGAATTCTCCAGCGACCTCGATTGCCTCTGCAGCAACAGCACTCGCGGACGCCTCATCCACCATCGCGAAGCACCCTCAAGCTCCGTCGGCAACACCAAGCTCGGCGATCGAATCGAAAGCAGCATCGGCAAGCCAAGCTCGGTCAAGCAGCTCTACTATCAATCGGGTCTACAATGGTGCGATTGGATTGCTTGTGTTGGCGTTGGTGTTGTTGGTGATTCGAAATTCGCAAAACTCCGGTTCTCCGTCGGTCGCCAAAAACGAACCCAAATCGACTTTTGAGAACATGCGTGAACCGCTTAACAACATTCAGCCAACCGACACAAGCATCGCATCCACCGTAGCGAAGAATGTTGCGAGTCCGGAACAGGATCTGATTCCATCCGACAAGCTCTTGCAGCAAACATCCTTGGACCATGATTCTGTTTCCGAGGAAGAGGAAGAGTTTCAAGTTGGCTCCATCGAGTTAGGATCGCCAGCGCCCGATCTATCAAGCGAACTCGCGTCAGTTCCTTTGCCGAAGTTATTAACGGAAGAAAAAGGAATTAGCCTAACGTCAAATTCGAATCAGGAATCTGGGCTCCAGTTCGCATCGAAGCCACCGATTCAGCCCATGCTGCTAGACGGTCCGCAGGGCAATGCAGCAACCAGCCCAGTCAACGGCAGGGACGTCTCAGCGAGCAGCAACACGACAAGTAACGCTGTCCCCAAAGCTGCTCCGCCTCAGGCTCCCGTCAACAATCTTGTCGACACGGGGGTGACGTTACCCATTGATTTGTTGATCGAGCTTCATCAAAAGAACAGCGGGAACACTTCGTCCACCAACAGTTTAAATAACGCGAAGGCATCCACGGTTAGCTACCCAACCTACGTGCCAGAAGCTTCGATGCAAGGTTATCCGAACATGCAAGGGAATTCCAACTTGCAAAACAATCCTATGTTCACTGGGGCTGCGTCATCGCAAATGCTGACGGGGCAACCTTATCCGCCTATCTCGCCAGAATATAAGCCAGTGACGGTTCCGGCATATGAGCGAAATGCAGAAGTCAACAACATGCGAGGAAGCACCGACCCTTCCACTGGATTTGTTCGTCAACCGAGCGCGAAGGCCTCCATGCATCCAGCTGGCCAGATTATCTCCAATGGTTCGAACCGGTACCAAGGGGCGCCGATTCAGCAGCCGGATGCATCGACGACGAAACAACCTTACATGCCGTATGTGGCACCGACTCAACCGCTACCATCGAATTTGGGCGGCAATTCAACGGGCTATCCTCCTACGTCCAACTAATGCCCTCACTTTCAACCTAAAACCTGTGCAACGTCAACGAACGACCGAACGGAATAGACGATGAGCGAAGTGAATCAAGCTTTTCTGCGTGCGTATCTGAAGAATCGCGCCTCGCAAACGCGAGAAAGCGTTCCCAATCAAGCGGCTATCAACGAGCTGCCGGCTAGTTCGCATTCTCAAGGAACGCACCAAGCTAGTTTTTCCTCGAGTCCACAACCGAGGCAAATACCGGTTGCTACCACAATACGGCAATCTTCTCCGGGGATTCGGCCAGCCGAAAAAGGCCCAGCGGAAGGCTTCCGACCTGGAACTCCGATGGAACAGCCTATTCGAAGTGCTCCATTGGGCGAACACATGCGAGTCGACGCAGGTCATGGGGCAATGCGGAGTCAACCCGCTACCACGGCACCGTCTGCTATTACGGCACCGTCTGCTTCCACTGCCGTTCCGCAGTCGCAATTGGGACGCGGCGGAGTTTGGAGCCCCATAGGGGTTGAACGTGGGATGAAAGCGATGGAATCCTCCAAGGCCGCGCCTGCGATCGTCCGAAACGGTGTTGAGGCGGTCAGCAGCGAAGCAGCACAGCAACGGCGTGCACAGGTGCAACAATCCCATGCACCGGTACCAGCTCCCCATTTGGCACAAAATCAGTTTGCAGTTCAGCCGTCTCAATACAATCCAATCCAGTACGTGGATGGCCTTCGGGAGCATGTTGATGCAGTCAAACCATCCCTTAGCCGAAACAGCGATCAAGCGTTATCTGAAATTACCCAGCCAATCGCATTTGGTACGGGAACAGGCACTGGCCGCTCCCGTCCGTCGGATATTCTGCGAGAGGCAATTCCACCTCGCGAGCGTGGCGATTCAGATCAGGCTCGCTCAGATGACTCTCCGATATATCGAAGAATAGACCAAGCTCATATCGCACCGAAGAACGTGCCTGCCGCGACACCTGCTGTTGCTCCCGTTCCCATCGTCGTGGAATCTAGAGAACAGGCGACGCCTGAAGCAGCCCCGATTTCGACGCAAGTTGAGCGTCGTTTAGCGGCTGATTCGCCCGAACTGAAATCGGCGAATGGAGCGGTTGCAGCCGTATCAAGCCTTCCGCTACCCGTCGCATTTACACCCAGCTGGGAAGTCGATTGCTTCTTGTGGCCCGAAGTGGTGAAGCAAATTGAACGTTCGCATGCCGAAGCGTTTCGCCAGATCGGTAAGCACTTGTGTACAGCCAATCGCGATGGCTTGAAGGTGATGGCAATCACCAGTGGTGAGCGAGGTGTAGGACGCAGCACCGTTGCCATGCATATGGCTCGAAGCGCTGCTGCAAGCGGTCTGAAAGTGGCACTTGTGGAAGGGGATGCATTTTGCCCAAGCTTGATCGACCAGTTACGACTGGACGTGGAGCATGGCTGGGCAGATTGTTTGTTTGAAAATGTGCCTTTGCACGAAGTCGCTGTTCATTCGATTCAAGATGGAATCACTTTGTTTCCCTTGAAGAGCGTGATTTCTGCTCAGGAACTACACGCCAATCTTCATCGCATGGCAAAGCTCATCAAGCGAATATCGACCTTGTTCGATATCGTGTTCATTGATGCGAATCGATTGAACCTGGAGCAACGTGACTTAGTGGGTGTATCACAAGAGTCGGTGATCGATGCTGCAATTGTTGTGGTCGACACAGAACTTAGCATCAAAGAGAAAGTCGACTCGGCGGTCGGTATCTTGCAAAATATGGGATTGTCTTCGATCGGATTGGTCGAAAACTTCCAGTCATAAACCTTTTGACATCGCGCAACTCCATCCAACATCGAGCTCGAACCATGTACGAATCATACTGGGGATTTCAAGGCCGCCCGTTCGAAAGCCGTTCGGACGAACGAACTTATTTCCCATCCGAGCTCCACAATGCGGCACAATTGAAGTTGCATTATGCGATCGAAACCAGAAAGTCGGTTGCCTTGCTGTGCGGCGAGCCTGGCACCGGAAAATCCATGATCTTGGATTCTGTGCTTCAGAATCTTCCTGCGTTTGTCTCTCCGACAGTTCGAGTGGTTTATCCCGCCATGCCGCCGGAGCAACTATTGCGTTACATCGCTCGGCAGATGGCACCTCATGATTCGGCGGATCTAGTCGGTGGTATTGGACAATCCATCGAGACTTTAGAACGCATGCTGCGGCACAACGTTGGTGAAAATCAGCATGCTTTGATCGTCCTGGACGAAGCTCATTTGCTCGAAAGTTATGGTTCGCTCGAACCGTTGCGACTGTTGCTTAACCTTGCGGCGGAGCTTACCGATTCGGAATCCGCTGTCACCCTGGTTCTGGCGGGCTCCAACAATCTTTTGGCTCATATCGCTAGACACTCTGCGCTTGAAGACCGTGTCTCCGTCCGATGCGTTTTGGAACGATTTTCTCACGACGAAACGGCGGAGTACATTCAGCATCGTCTTCATGCCGTGGGCTCCAAGAAAGCAAATGAGTTTACTGCAGAGGCTATCGAGCGTATTCAAGAAACCACGCTTGGAATACCGCGCCGAATCAACCGCCTTTGCGATCTCGGACTGATGGTAGGCTTCGCTCAAGAGCTCCCTAATGTCGATGCAAACACCATCGAAAACGCACATGGCGAACTTTCGATTCGCTCGCAAGCTGCCTAAATCGTTATGCTTGGTCGCTCGATAGACTCGGCTGGCCTTTGCGTTCCTTTATCCAGGCGGGGCGTTGCACAAAAGCAAGGACTCAAGCCAATCTCGCCAGCGTTTGGTCGACACCACGTCCATTTGCGGATAGCTCAATTGAGGAATCGAAATCTGCTTGTTACCTGCCAGCCAGGTAAGTGACCCTTGCCAAATACCACTTTCGTCGACTTCGATTCGAAGCTGTAAAGGGTCGGAATCGCGTCTCCCTTCGAAGCACGTTTGCAGCTCGATCCGCCCAAGTCGATTCCAGGTACTGCTGCCAAGGCGAGAGCCCTCTACAAACTGTAAGATGGGTTGGCCCGTGCCTTTGGGTGTGAAGCGTAATGTCTTGCTGCACTGATTCGGTACCGGCGAGTCTTTTGCGATCAATATCTTCGGGGCGCTGATACGTTCGGATTGCTCCTCAATAATGACCCCTAAGTCATATGCTGTGGACGCGCGAGCGGTGGTCGCGGTGGGTTCGACGGGGGGCATGATGTACTTTGCTTGGATCGCAGCCCCACGCGACAGATCATTCGATCGCATCATCACCAGTTTTGCTTTTGGCCCGATCAAATCGGACAGTTTTCTTTGGATCTTGGGCATCCAGCGTAGGTCTCCCAGTACCAGAACAGCGTTGATAGAAGCGGGATCAACCTTCGAGCGTATCAGAGCTTCTTTTGCAAAGTTCTCGCAATCGTCTTCCAGTTCTCCCACCCATTCGTGCAAACGTTCACGTTCAAGCTGTTTTTCTAACTTACCGCCCGGTACTTCGAAAACAAAAGGAACCGTGGCAGAAACCCGAAGCTTGTCAAACGCTCTTTCGACGGTTCTCTGCAACCGCGAGGCAGCACCTATGTCTTCTCGAATCACGTTTCCAAACTTGCTCTCCACCTCGGATGCCAGCAGTTTTGCAGCCTTGTCGTGCCAACGGGTTATTCCTCGTTTCCAATCCCCTACCGACGACAGCATTTGTACCGAAAGCCCTTCGATACGAACGAGGGAAACTTCGCACGCCGCACCATTGAGCATGGCGACCATAAAAACCTTGCGGTACTCCGTCGATTGGCCAGAAGAATGTGCTAATCGCGATTCGATTTCGGTATGTGCCAGTACAGCCGCCAAGGGTTTGTCGATCAATTGTAGGACTTCGACACCCGCGATCGAAGCTGCCGTTTTGGTGCTGAGCCGATGCAATTGGTCATAGCATGCAGGTACGGTAATGACTGCATGGGATGCATTGGGGACTTTGCGTCTTGCGCTGCCGGCCAATTGCCGAATGACGCATGCAACCAAAACTTCCGGTGGTACTTGTCGACCTCCGAATGGCCGCTCCAGTAACGGCAAACCATACCAACGTTGCATTCCATAAAAGATTTGATTGGGCTTTGTTGCTCGCAATGATACTGCCTGAGCCCCAACGGCGACTTGCTCACCTTCGCTATACAGCATATTTCGAAGATCGGTCGAGTCTCCGTCGACAGCAATCTCTTCAAGCTTAAACTCTTGGTCGATATAGCTTACTCGCGAATGGATCAACCCAAGTTCAATACCTACGGCGGCAAACGATCGTTGAGACGTCGACTTTTCAAGTCCTGTGCTCGTCGCAAAATCAAACCCAAACTTGGAGGGTACGTTTTCGACCGGTTTCACGCGAGGAGCAACGATGGGTCGTTCAATCAAATGAAGCGAGATCAGCTTCTCTAAAAGATCGGAAGCGGATTGGCATCTTTCTGCGGGGTTTTTGGCAACCAAAGCCTGAAACACGGAATCCAATCGAATATCCAAGTCGCTCCTTACTTCATAAAGTGCTTGCGGCTTACGATTGATCTGAGCCAATGCGGTTTGAACGGTTTCCCCATGAAACATGGGACGTCCGGTTAGCAGGTAGAAAATCGTAGCCCCTAAGGAATAAAGATCGCTGCGATGGTCTACTGTCTCAGGAGCATTGATCTGTTCGGGGGACATGAACTCGACCGTGCCAACGATCTGCGCTTCCCTACCTTTGCGTTGCTCGATATGGTCTCGTAAGACGGCTAAACCAAAGTCAAGAATCTTTAAGACGCCCGCAGATGTGATCATCATGTTGCTGGGTTTGATATCGCGATGGACGATCCCTTGAGCGTGCGCGTAGGCAAGCGCCGAGGCCGATTGCCGCAAGATCTCAACAACCTCTTGTACCCCCAACGGCCCCGTTCGAGCCAGCCGATCCGAAACGACCTCCCCTTCAATCAGTTCCATCACCAAATAATGGACGGGAGAATTTGCCTCGCGATAGCATCCGGCGTCAAATGCAGTGACAATATTGGGATGCATCAGTTTTGCGGTCGCGCGCACTTCGCTATAAAATCGTTCGACGGCGATGGGATCTTCTGATAACGCTCGCGGCAATACTTTCAGTGCCACCAAACGATCCATCGTGCGGTGCCGCGCACGAAACACTTGCCCCATTCCCCCGGCCCCTATTTTGTCCTCGATCAGGTATTCGCCTAAAACAGGTAGATGCGTTTCACGATCTTGGTCCAAACGCCGAACCGACAGATCGTCTGGCTCTTCCCGACTTGGGCTAGGCGTGCTGAGAAGAAAATCTCCGTCGTGCTCGTCGTCGAGCGAAAAGGCTCGCGTAACGCCTGGCTTTGGCTGTTCAGGTTTCGAATCGTTCGACATAAAATCGTGGCTTGACCAGTTAGGTAAGGACGGTTTCGGAAAAGTAGAGGCGGCCATTAAGGCATTTAAAGCACCCTTGCATCTTACTACGCAAAAGGCTTCAGCGTCCAGCTTTTGACCCTCGAAATCCTTCGGAGCGACCTAAATTAGGTCGGTTCGGATGTTAAAGAGCTCTAGGCGATTGACTCCGAAGGTCGTGGTGATGGCAACATCGGCAGCATCGCGCCCCCTGGCCATTAAAACACGCCCGATCCGTGGCGTATTATTGCGTGCGTCCACGGTGAACCAAGTCCCACCCAGATACACTTCGAACCAGGCGCTAAAGTCCATCGGATACGCTGCCGCCGGAACTCCGATATCACCCAAATAACCAGTGCAATAGCGGGCGGGAATGTTCAAACAACGGCAGAATGTGATCGCAAGATGCATGTAATCTCGGCAAACGCCTGTTCGTTCACGATAGGCTTCCAGGGCGGTTCGGGTCGAGCGAGCTTGCATGTAGTCGAATCGAATGTGGGAATGCACGAAGTTGCAAATCGCCTGAACCAAGCTCCACCCAGCTGGCTGATTTCCAAATAAAGCCCACGCGATCTCCTTGAGCTCTCCGTCCACCTCGCAGTAACGGCTAGCCAACAGGTACACGATCACCTCATTCGGTAGCTCAGGAGGCATAAGCTGGACCGAGTTCCATCCTAAGATATCAGGTGCACCATCAACATCTACGACCACATCATTGGAGAAGGTAGAACGACCTGCCGCAACCGAAACGCGACTGCAACGATTTCCGTACAAATCAAGGTAATTGGTGATAGGAACCTCAGGTGTGACCCGAAGTTTTTCCGGTGAGCGGACTTGCGAATCCAACGAGGGATGAAGACTCAGCATCAAAACCATCGATGTCGACTCTGGAAATGTAAACGCAATCTCAAATCCGACCCGAATGAGCATATCTAGTCCTTGGGTCGGTGTTCGACCAAAACGAGCAACCGCACTACTTATTTGTTCTCCCCATCATAGAAGGGTTTGTCGGCGAAAGCGGCAAACGTTGATCGATTTCAGCGAGTATTGTACGAATCGATGATCTAATTGTTGCAACCTATCGGCAAGACCAAGCTTTCAAGCTTGGCGGAAGAAAGCAGGCTTGATTCGGTCGATCAGGGGCACCCATCTACAAAAGCAAAAAGCTCCTTCGATACTTTGGCATTTCCAATCCCCGATGGTTGCTCGATCGTGAAGGGGTCGATATGGTGCATGCATCTACCGTTCCAGTCCGACAGAACACCTGAACCATGCAAAATGGGTTTATCGGAATAAGGCTGTTCGGAATACCAAAGCCGATTCATTTGCGTTACGGTCCAGGCTCGCAACTGCTGCCCGTAATAATCGGTGTTGTCTTGGGAAAAGCGAATCAGCTGATTCTGCCAGTGGATAGGCCGACCTCCAGGTCGCGTGGAAGATTTGGAGTAATTGCGAATCATGGGCATCCAATGACGAGTCCATGGCCCCAAGGGGCTGGAAGCGAAAAACAACTTGAGCCAATAGGAATGCCAACCCGCGAACATCCAATATCGCCCTTGATGATGCACCATCGAGCAATCCATCAATCGCCCTCTCAGAAGCGTTCTATCTAATACCCAACGTGTTGGGAATTCGACGGCTCGATACAAGTCAACGCGTCGCACAGATTTCGATTCTGGCATCAAGTAATATTCACCTTCATGCTCAAAAACAAATGGATAGGAGAGGTGATGGGGCGTCTCTAGGACCGTACCAACCAATTCCCAATGGACCAGATCTTGGCTTGTCGCCGCTGCAATCACTGCCTTAGCAGAATTCGCCCTAAACATCTCGAAGAACAAGTACCAAGTCCCGTTGCGTTGGATTGCAAAGGGATCTGCAGCGCCGATGCCATCGCACTGCGCTAGCATTTCTGTGGAAATGATCTGGCGTGAGCTCGATAAAAGTTGATCGAAGCTATTGCCTCGCACGCTGCCTATCGACCAATGTCCCTTCCCTGTCACCGTAGTCCCGTTCCTGGTAAATCTTGCGTTGTCGATCCAATCTCATAGGTTTCCGGCAAGCAGTGTAACACGAACATCCCATCCGTGGACGATCTACAGGCTTTGCGCGGAAGTGTTTTCAGAGAAGGGAACACATGAATTACGGTGCATCTTGCTCAAGTCGATAGGCGCTAACGCGATCGGAATGGCGAACCAGCAAAAGTCCTTCGACAATCGCTGGATGGGCCATGATCGGCGAAGATTCTTTGGCTACATTCGATCGAGCGTATTCGACAAGTTCTCCGTTTGGCTCGACTCGAATTCCGATGAAAGTACCGTTGGAACAACCTACGAGCAGTCGATTGTTTTCTTGAAGCAGGGTGGTGTACTGGTCCAATGCGGAGTCTGAAAACACTGATGCTTCGCGAAGCTGAGCTTTGCAGTGGAGTGAAATTAGATCTTGGTCGACACCAACAAGAAAATCACCAACGACAACGGGTGTGTGCGTGTCGCCTGAAAGCCTTTTCGATTTGGCAATCAGCGGTAAGGACTCGGCTCCTTGGCTCATCTTGGCGGCGAGATCATACATGCGCGTACCATTGTTCTCGCTCGTTATCAGCAAGTGACTTCCGGCAACGATGGGGGTAGGAACCATGAAATCGCCGCTTGTCTCCGGTACGATTTCCCAGCACTGCGCGCCGTTGGTTATGTCGATTCCTCGAATCGATTTTGCACCCGTCACGATCAACACTGGGTTCGATGATGATGCGTCTGGACTAGGCTGCTGGTTTGGGACAGACACAACCGGCGAAGCATAGGCGGCAGGCAATTCAGAAGCTTGCCAACGCACTTCACCTGTCTCTTCCTCTAGCGACACAACAGAAGCAGCTTTCCCGCCTGGCTGGACGATTAAATTTCCTTCGAACAAAAGGGGCGAGCTGCAAAAGCCCCAGGTTGGCATTTCGCCATGAAAGTCTTTGACCAGATTTCTTGACCAAACAACCTTGTTTTCAGTTGGATCAAGTGCGACCAATTCTCCGAATGCGCTTTGTAGGTAGATGTATTGGCTGCCGATAACCGGGGTTGCTCTTGGTGAGTTTCCGTAGTCCAAATGCCCTTCGGCACGAATCTCATGCTTGCACACGAGAGCACCAGTTAAAGGGTCCAAAACGAAAAACAGATCGGATTGATCGTTGCGATCGCGGCTGCTGACCACCACCAATTCGTCGGTCGCACTAAGACCACCAATCCCTTGGCTAGGGACAGGAAAAGACCACTCGAGAACCGCTTGAAATGCCCCGTCAGGGATTCCTTTTCCGGATCCATTGCGTTGGTCACCACGAAACTGCGACCAACCCAAACCAATAGCCGATTCAATTACTTTTTTTTTAAGCCATCCTTGTCGGAAGTGGCTGGAACGTAACTGAGGAAGCCGGTCTTGGTTTCCATCGCTAAGAGCATTTCTGGCTGTTCCTTCATGCTCGTTAAACAATCGGTTAGCAGCTTTTTCGTTACGGTGGAAAGAGAATCGCTTACGAAAGCGGAAATGAAAGGAACTTCGTCCGTTTCCCCAATGACGCGTAAGTCCCCTTTTTTGATCGACCCGCAACCTTCCAGTAAAGGAGCTGCGTAGGAGCTGATAACGGCAACCTGTTTCGCAGACTCGGGAGCTGCTAGCAGCTGCTTGGCGGCAAGCGAACAGCTAGCAGCTTCTTTTCCAAAGGTTACTTTCAATTCAAGTTCGTCCAGGGTTGCATTCGGGCTGCTGTTTTTTTCTTCGCAGTCTTCAGGCCCCAGCAACATTTCGTAGTTGTCGATATCCAAAAGAGAGGCCGCCATCGAGTTTTGCCGAACGACAAACAGGCCACGCTGGTTTGGGCTTCCCTGTTTGTCTGTTAGGCTGGCAACCGGTTCGAAGGCCTTTTGAATCTTCTTGGATTCGTGACGAATCACGGAATCTTTCCCAATCACGAGATCGGCTTTTCCTGCTGCATCGCCATCGATCGCCACTTCTAGAGATTCGGACCATACCACCCGAAACGTTTTACCTGTCTTGCGCGCCAAGTAATCTGCTAACGCCTCGTACTTTCGCTGGGCGTATCCTTGGACGCAATCACAAGCCAAGGGGCCTGCCATCGGGTCCATCACGACAACCGTGAAATCGGCTTGATCGGGGCCGTATGGCGGAACCGAAAACGCCCTTCTCGGAAATACAATCGAGCAGAAAACGGCTGCAATAAGGAATGGCAAACGATAGCGAGTCATAGAAACCTACTCCGAAGTCTTTTTGGTGCGATGGTAGATCAAAGGTTGGCCGGATACGGCCTCATCAGATCCAAAATGCAAAGTCATCATCGCTTTGTCGTTTTCAAACTCGATCTTTGCATTGAACGACTGGATTCCGCCTTCGAAAAATGCAATGGTTAGCACTTTGTCTGTTTGCGAGATGGCCTTCCAAGAACATTCCGAGCCATCCCCTTGAGGAGCATCCGCAGACGATTCCTCTCCGGCTATTTTGGTGAGCAAGCCAAACAGACCTTGGTTTTCGGCGCTCTCCTTCGAGCCTTCTTTGGAAGGCGTTTGGCCGCGAACCGCTTTGCCGTTTTCGTGGAAGGTCACGTGCTTCATTTGCGACGCGTAGTAATCATTGATGGAGTTGGTATCAAGCAATCCAGCAGGGCTTTTCTTGCTATCCGCATCTTCGATTTCCCAGGAACCCAGAAGTTTCTTGCCGAGTCCTTCTCTTGCTTCGCGAGCGAGCTTTTCGTCCTCCGTCTCACCTTCTAACTTGTCTATGGGGACAAGAACCGAAATGCAAGATCGATCTTGATTGAACATGAAGTAGCGATCGCTGACCGTGTCGTGGGCGATTGCCACATGTTTGCATCCACCACCGATAGGAGCGGTACCGACAAAGCCAAGGAATTCGCCTTTAGAGCTAAAACGCTTGATATGTCCGATACTGGATTCCGCCGTTAAGACATCTCCATTCTCGCAGCAGCGAACATTCATTGGGTTGCAACAGGATCCAAATCCTTCGGGTTTGTTCGTGGCTCGTTCCCCGAAGTGACTCACGGCTTTACCATCGCGATCATAGACGGCCACTTGAAAGCTGCCGTTCTCGGCGATCACCAAATTCTCACCGTCGCTTTGGATGTCATACTGCCCACAGCATCCACTACCTCGTTTGATAACAATGGTGGGCTCTTCGAGATCGAAGTTCATTCGCCAAACGTCGTATCCGAACCCTTTGGACGTAGGAAGCGAGACAAAGAGATCTTGCTTACTTACTGCCACTCCGGTAGATCGCATTAGTTGTGTGAGGCTTGATTCGTCAACGGCGCTCTGAGCCGATTCGACTTGGGTCAGCATCTGTTCGAATTGATCGAGCTGTTGCTTTAGAATTTTAAGTCTTCGGTTTCGGCGCTTTTCTTGTGCCTCAGTTTCCTCTTCAGGTGCTTCTTCCATTTTCGCGATTTGCTTTTCGACTTGGCTCACTTGCAGTTGCATGCTTTCGCGCATCTGCTTCGATTGTTCTTCCGCGGCCTTGCGCATCTCCTCTAGAGCTTCTTCTTTGTTTCCTACGTTCGGTGCGTCGATAGATTTGATGACACTGCCATCGGTGCCTAGCTTCGCAATCGTGCCGCTGCCTGCGACAAAGGCAGTGCTACCGTCTTGAGAGAAGCCAATCGCTTGCGGTGCAAATGCAAGATCGATGGAACGCAGAAATTGGCCTTCGACAGAGTAGACAAGAATCTTCCCTGCAGGTTTAGCCGACGGCTGATTGGACACTGCTGAACAACATAACCATAGCTCCCGCTGAGGGCTCATTGAGAAGGTCTTGAAGGGAAGCTTCTTGCTGTCTAGCTTTGGATAAATCGAGAGAGCCGCCTTATGAGTTGGCTCCGGGTTAGCAGCCTGCGTATCATTCATCATGGCTTGGAAAGCAAAGCATGCGAGCAAGCAGGCTGTCCAGCGATTGGTTGAACGAGAGAATGGGCCTTGCGGGGTAAAATTCCAAAACATGGACGAACTCCTATTGGAAATGCGATCTAGAAGAAGCAACTGTCTATGCGTCAGACTAAAGGTATCCAACCGAATAATCAAGTTCGACCACGAATTCGAACTGAAAAAGACCCGTTTCTTACAATTCGCGAGAATAAAAGTCTAAGTCGGGGAGATTCTCTTTTCGTCGTGTTTCTCTAGCGCTACAATGAAAGTTCGCTATATTTTCGATGCTTTTACTTAGGCCTGAATGAGGATTTTCAACCCATGGTTCTATCGCAACGTTTCTTCGCTCGTAGAGCGATTCTGAATTGCAGTTGGCTTTGCATGCTATTGCTGTTGAGCCAAGTCAAGTTATCAGCGGGAGAAACATACACCTCTCCCGAGGATGCTGGCGCTTTGTTCAAGGTCCAAGGAGAGTACTTAGGAGTCATTGAAGCTTGGGGCGGGAATTGGGGAGCACAGGTAATCGCGACAAGTGACAAAACCCTAGAAGTTCATTTGCTGGAAGGTGGACTTCCAGGTGAAGGGTTCGAGAAAAGGGAACCGACTCGCATGTTGATTGCGTCCTTGGATGCAACAACGGAAAAAGCAACTGCCAAGGATGACACTGTTACTATAACCCTCAAGCCGGATACCCTTGGTGTTTTTCTTTTGGATGGAAAGTTGTTGGGTACGTTAACCAAAGTGATTCGCGAAAGCTCAACCCTGGGCGCAAAGTGCCCTGAGGGTGCAAAAGTTCTCTTCGCGGAAAACGAAGTCAATACTTTTGCCGATGGAAAGATCGTAGAGGGAGGGCTGCTTTCCGTCGGTTGTTCCAGTTCCGAATTAGTTTCGGATCATACGCTTCATATCGAATTTCGAACGCCATTCCAACCCTCCGATTCGGGACAAGGTCGCGGGAACAGTGGCGTTTATGTTCAGGGAAGATACGAAGTGCAGGTGTTAGATTCTTTTGGTTTGCGAGGGGAAAACAATGAGTGCGGCGGGATCTACACCATCGCAACCCCTAAGGTGAACATGTGCTACCCGCCATTATCTTGGCAAACGTACGATATCGTTTTTCAAGCGGCGAAATACACTCCCGCTGGCCAAAAAATGACCAACGCCCGTATCACCGTTCGACACAACGGTATCCTCATCCACGATGACGTCGAATTGCCTAAGGGGACTCCAGGAAAAGACCCTGAATCTGAAAAGCCGGGGGCACTATATCTTCAAGATCACGGCAACCCAGTTGCATTCAGAAACATCTGGGTCATCGCCAATCCAGGCTCGTCCAGCCCATCGAAGTCTACTCCAAACGTTAACGGGACGACACCTCGTCCAAGACCCAGCATTTCGGCGGCATCTGAGGCGAAAATTGACTAGCGATCATCAGTGACAACCGTAACAACAACCGGAGGATTCATTCCGGTTGCTATGCTCAACGAGATACGGACTCTTGATCTGCTCCATTGAGATATAGTTGCCAATAATCGAAGGCTGCATCCGCAAGTTGATCAGCAATCTTTTCTCGAGCCGCTTTGCTTCGATACTCGGCTCCCAGCTCCAGCTGATACGCATCCAGGCCGATCGCGTTATGGCTTCCATAGGTCTTTACGATATAGCCTCCAGTGAAACCCGACTGTTCCTTATCGTCAAACGGGTCAGGATCCACTTTCCAGCCCTTCTGCTTCAAGAGTCCGAACAGGCTATTCTCGCCAACAATCGCTTGCTCTCCGAATCGTCCTTTTAGAGCATCGACCGTCTTGCCATTGCTGGTTCCGCGAAAAACCGTATCGCGTTTGCTTCCTTGGCCATGAAGGTCAAGCAACAAGCCATGTCGAAAGTCGTTGACGATTCGAGTCGTAAAGGTCTGCATCGAATGATGGTAACGATCGTAAACTGGTTTTGCGTCCGGATCCTCGTAAGCGATCTCGGGGGGGCGATTCGGGTCAAGGTGCTTTCGGTGGGTAGCTGCGATGACGGCATACGGACGTTTCCCGAACTTTCGTTCTATGGCGCCGACGACCGCTTCTGCCAACTCCTGAGTCCCGCCATCACGCCCTGTGAAGAAACCCGAAGGTCCCGTCTTTAATCCCTTCCCCTCTCGTGGCGGTACCCCATCAATCGGCAACGTGCCCCCGTGCGGTGCTGAGATCAAGATGGGGATTTCACCCTGATGAACAACCACCAACTCAGTAAGTTCGGGGCTCGTCGGCTTGGCTTCAGGAATTGGGACTGGAACCGTTAATGGTTCTTGCGCAGTGGCCGTAAAGGGAGCGATCACCAGCAAGCTCCATACGGCAAATGCCTCTTTTGCAACGAGCTTCAAAACAGAATGCATTCGGGGAATCGATTCGTTAAACTTGGGAGCAAGAACAAGCATTAAGGTTGTTTCGTGTCGTGCAAGAACTGGGGAGTACCAGAGATTTTTGCATTCTCTTTCGAGCTTGGGGGGCTCTCTAAAGTAAGCAAAGCAAACAGGTCTGCAAGTTCTTGGCTGCTCAGTTGATTTTCAATTCCCTCAGGCATCAACGACTTCTTGTCTTGCTTGAACTCGTCGATCTCATCCGCTGGGATGGTTTCCAGTTTGTTACCTTGCACTTTGATGATCGTGCGTTTGTCGTCGCGTTCTACGAGCAGTCCAGTCACGACGGTTCCATCCACGGTTCGTAAGGTAACGCTCTTGTAGGCGTCCCCGATGACCAAGCTTGGGTTAAAAACGCTGACCAACAGCTGCTCATACGAACCACGGCCATTAGCGGTGATGTTAGGTCCGACTTCGTTGCCACGATTGTGCATGACATGGCACTGACCGCAAATCCGATCATAGACAACCCAGCCCTTCTCTGCGTTTCCTCTTGCATCCCATCGCAGTTTGTTAGCAATAGAATCGATAACGGCTTCGCGTTCTTGAGTCCCTTCTAAGTTGACATTACCCCAGACTTTGGCGACCGCATCACGAACCGCAGCATTGGAATCCGCTGCCAGTAGACGCACTCGGTTTGGGCTAAGCAATTCCTTGCGGACATTCCCTTGGACCAATTGCTCCAGCAAAGCTCGTGCAGAATCCGCCCGTTGGCACATACGTTCGGCAATGGCTGCTTGCATGTCGCTTTTCAGGCTCGGCAACGCGGCTACCAATTGCTGGACATCGCTGGGAGTCGCTCTTGCTATACCAAGATCCAGCGACATGTCTCGAAAGCCGGGGTCGCAAGGCTTGCCGTCCTTCAATACCTGAAGTGTTTGTAAAAGTGCTTCGGAAGCGATCGAGGGCTTCATTTGAACAACGGCTTGAAGCATTTGCTTTCGAAGGCCAGCGTCGAGCGATTGGTCGAGAGCCCACGTTCGCGCTGTCTCGATGGCATCTGGTTCACCGCAGAGCAGTCGAATCGCAAGCATGGACTTTTGCCAACTGGATTGTTTATCGGCTGTTAGTTTTTGGTCTTTGGCTGGGTTGGATGATTCTTTGGAGCTGGCTGACAACCATTTCGTGAGCCAGGGTCGTACCGCGTCCGCCTTGATCTCGCCGGACCGCGTTTTCACCAGAAGAGTTTCGATGACCGCCGATGCGAGATCTTGGTTGGATCGGCTCAGTCCGCTCGCTAAACGCAGAACCGAGTTGACTGCCCGACTGCTGGGCTCGTCGTTCATGTCCGATCGAACATCCGCCATAAGCCGGGAGGCAAACCGAGGAGCCATGTCACGCAACAGATCATGATCCCCTTTTTGCCCGTCCAGAATCGCATCCAAAACCAGAGTCTGCTGTTCTACCAAATCCGGGAGCATGTTTTTCCAAACAACTCGAGGCAAGATCGGGTCAGGTTGGCTGCTGCGCAAGATCGCGATTTGCTTTTGGACATTCTCCAAAGATGCCGATTGCCCTTGAGCTAATTTGGGTGCGGCGATCGAAACTTGAAGCCGAACTCGAGGATCCGTGTCCTGTGCGAGTTTTACAACTCGATCCAAGCTCGCCGGGTCTCTTTCGTTCTGGTTGCCCGCAATCCGAATTCCCCAAGCTCGCAGTTCTGGCATCGAGTGGTCCATCAGCTTATTGAGCAGTTTGGCACTTAGCTTTCCCGAACCCGACAAGGACCAAAGCGCGTGCATCCGATGCTTGGCCGTAGCGTCCGAACCCAACACCACCGATTCCAATTGCGACACGACATCGCTGTCGGTCGTCATGATTTTGCGTTCTTGAAGTTTGAGCTGAGCGCGTTGCCGATTAAAAATGTTGTCGTCGGCCAAAAGAGCAGCAAGTTCCAGGTTGGTGAGCTTCTCGAAATCACTCACCTTGGGCTTGGGGCGACGATCATGAACGATGCGGTACAAACGCCCGTGACCTCGGTCAACTCCATTAGGGTCCGCGTTGGCATCTTGATAGCAATGGTAACGGTCATACCAATCCAGGACATACATACAACCATCTGGGCCAACCTTCTGAGCTACGGGCATGAACCAAACATCGTTGGCAGTCAAAAAATCATCTTCGCCAAAGCCCTTGTAGGTAGCTCCGAATCTTTCGACTCGGTCGCAATTCAGACACCCGCCGTGGATGTTTCCCATATAGAGCTTGTCGCGAAAAGCTTTGGGGTAAGCCGCGGAATCAAAGTACTCAATGCCACAGTATGCGGCCATCTGATGTTGATGCTTGACGATCGAATCGGCATGCCAAGTATGAGCCGGGTAAGGGCCACCTTGACGTTGGTAGTAGGCCGACTCGGTCAAGTGCCATAAGTGATCGATCACACACGCGCTGATAAACGCAGAGCCCTCATGGTCGAAAGCAATACCCCAAGGGTTGCTGGTCCCTTCGCAAAAGAGGCTGAATTTGCGAGTGACCGGATCGATGCGAAACATGGCACAGGTAAAATCGAAGGTCTTGCCATCTTGTTGGATCACCGATCGATTGAAAACGCCATTCAATCCGTACAGGCAGCCATCAGGGCCCCATGTCAACGCGTTGGGCAGTTCGTGAGTGTCGTCGCGGCCAAAACCTGTCACCACAACTGTCGACTTGTCGGCAACATCGTCGCCATTCGTATCCTCCAGGAACAAAAGATCAGGTGCGTTGGCCACCCAGACGCCGCCATGTCCCACCGCGATTCCTGACGGGATATTGAGCCCTTCAGCAAAGATCTTGACCGTCTCGGCTAGCCCATCTCCATCTTTGTCTTCCAGTATCTTGATTCGATCTCGACCGGGACCAGCTTCGCGACGCGGATACTCGAAACTTTCCGTCACGTAAATTCGGCCGCGATCATCAAAGGCCATTGCGACGGGATTCAGAATCGATGGTTCCGATGCCACTAGCTCTACATGAAACCCGCTGGGCAGCGTCATCTTGGCTATCGCTTGTTCCGGACTAAGGGCTGGTCCTGGTGGTGCGGACTGTCGACGAGGAATAAAGCCATCGTCGGCGATGACCGAATTGCAGAACGGTAGGGAAGCCAACGCCAAAAGTAGGAGAGGTTTTTGGACAAAACGTTGCACTTTAGAATCTTTCGTGGAGGGAGGAGTCTAAGGACGAATCAAGCCGAATCGAAACAGGCCCAATGGAAACATACACTATCAAAACAGGCTGGGTGGGGACTTGTCGCTTTCGCCAAGTCTGCACAATTGTAGCTGCAAACCTCGGCGGCTTAACCCACCCTTACCAATATTGGACCCAGACGATGACCTCCGAATCCACTCTGAAACACCGTCGCGATGCGGCACGATCGATTTGTGTTTCCATTTTAACCGTCAGCGATACTCGCACTTTGGACGATGATTTGGGTGGAAAGCTGATCAAAGATATGCTTTTGGCTGCTGGGCATCTCGTTCATCTTCGCGAGATCGTGGCTGATGAAACCGATCAAATACGATCCGCTGCAGCGCGTCTTTTGGCCTCCCCGGAATGCGAAGCAGTATTGGTGACGGGTGGAACAGGTTTGGCTGCGCGTGATTGTACCCCAGAGGCGGTTGAATCTCTCTACGATGCGGTGATCCCAGGGTATGGTGAGCTGTTTCGCATGCTGTCGTTTAGCGAGATCGGATCTGCATCCATGCTGAGCCGAGCAAGCGGCGGGCGCGTTGGTAAAAAGGTCATCTTAACCATGCCCGGTTCGCCTGCCGGCGTTCGATTGGCGATGGAACGACTCATCGTGCCGGAGCTAGCTCACTTGGTTCATCATGCGGGCAAATAGACCCATGAGATGATCTGCAATTGGTATATTGAATTGTCGAGATTCTTTATTCCTTCCATCGTTTCAGGTCAAAAATACTATGAGTCATCTTATCGAAGGTCCACCTAAAGCCCTTTTCAAATGGGCAATGTGTATGGGGTTGGTTGTTGGCGCTACTGTGTTCCTAGGTTGCAATAGTGAGCAGCTGAACAAGATGGTAGAAGATGTGAAGAGCAGCACCGAAGTGGTGAAACAAGAAGTGCAAAAAATAGCACCTGTGGGTTCCATCAAGCTATCGATCGGCGGTCCGATTGAAACTTCTGCGGCCTCATGTAGCTTGATGCTTATGGGCGATGGTCGAGAAAATGTTTTGCAGATTCGATCGAGCGCATCCAATTCGGAATCCTATCCATCGGTCTTGTTTCAAGGCTTAACGACCGCAACGACTTGGAATGCTCTGGCTGGGGAAAAGGTTTCGGGGCAATTATTTGTTCAAACCAACGGCGACAATGGTCTTTGGCAAAACGAGCCGGACGGGAAGTGCAGCATTCGGATTCTGTCGATCCAGGAAACAGAATTGATCGGTGACTTGGAGCAGACGAGCATGGTAAATGCTGAAGGCAAATCGGTTGTGGCGTCGGGGTCCTTTCGCGCTGTCAACGAAAATCCATAATCCTTTTCGAAAGTTGCTGCCATGTTTTCTCGAATTCCTTTGTGTCGTGTTGCTCCGTTGATTTCCATTCTATCCCTGGCGATTGCTCACATTCCAAGCGTACCATCGCTTCATGCAGCCGATCCTTCGGTGAAGGACCCGAAGCCTCCCATTCCTATCCATGGCTTTATGGAAGAGGCGCAGAAATTGTTTGAAGAGGCATCCAAGTCCGACGAAGCGTGTTCTGCTCTATATCAGCAAATGAAAAAGGGCGCCCCCAAGCCAGATCTGGTCGCCAAGCTCAGTATGAATGTGAGTCGGCTCAAGCGATTTGCGAATCGGTTGGTCGATCTCGGTGAACCTGCTGGGGTCGAGTTCCTGATGCGATATGACGTTCATGAACTGGAACGTGCCGAGGCTTTCAATGCATTGATGGGAATGCCTAAGGTTCAACCTGTGCTAGAGAAAGCTGCGCTGGCCCTAAAAAAGGGGGTAGCAAAGCGAACCAAGAAGGCCGAAGAGGCTGTACGCTTGGCAGCGACCGATGCCATCGCTGCTCAAAATCTTTTGGATCCCGCTTACGATGAATACGAATCGATTGCGGGAGCATTACCGACCAGTCTGCGTGGGCCATTTATGGAATTACCCTTGGCTTTTGGCCAGGTCGATGGACCGGCCTCGGTTCAGCGTCGTCGTCAGGTAGACCAAGCGATCGATGCTGCAACGAGCGGCTTCCTGAGTGAACTGGAAGGCTATTATGCAACTTGCAAGAGTGCTGTCGCTTCGCTTCAAGACGGAACAATCGCAGTGGACGAGAAGTCCTTCACTGGACCGGAGTTTGCAGAGGAAATCATGCGAAACGGTTTCGTGATGCAAGCACGGATGCAAAAGACGAACGCAATTCAGCACTTTCATTCTCGCAATATCAACAATAGAAATAGCAATACGATTTCAAGTGACTGCGAAGCCCAGTTGACTCTGCTGCGCGAGAACATGCTCCAGGCATCGGTTCTGTTGGTTGAAAAGGATTTGCAATCGACACCGGCCAAAGAACTGCTTGGCAAGATTGGGAAATATGCGACTGCCTTTGGCAAATACGTTCATCGATCTGAAGATGACCAGTGGATTCAAACGATCGACAATGCGATTCTCAAAGCGTCGGCGCGCGACAAGGAAACCGAGCGACTGGTTCGCAATTATCAAGAGTGCACGACTCAGACCCTGAAATGGAAAGAGCGATTTGCAAGCAAGCAAGAAAAGCTCCTTACCGGCCAGTTCAATTCTTTGGCGCAAGTGGTCGGGGCTGCGGCACAGCGAACCGATTCTCAGCCAGGCTACATATGGTCCGTTTCGCCGTCGACCAAACCGTACCCGCTCTTTTACAACCCTACATTTGTTTCGCTTCCATTGTTGGGTGAGAAGCTTGGCAAAGATGCTCCTGCGATTGTTCCCGCAGTGGTTCGGTTGGATCTCGAGTCGCCGGTATGGATCAGCCGATGGGACAACTACATTTACGGTCGCTTTCCCAACGACTTTTACAAGACGGATCAACCCGCAATTCTCAAGAAGGACTTAATGATCACGGACACGAAACCTCCATTAAGCGTCCGAGCCGCCTCGGCGGTTTACACGGCTGAAAGAGGGGATGGTCTAACGATTGGCGGACTTGTTGGAGATGTTACGGCCGAAGGCGCGTTGATGCGAGTGGTTGCGACGAAAGATACTGGGGCTCCCTTCACTGGAATTAGCCGGCCAGTTTCCTTTCAAACAGATCGAGCCGTCGATCAAGTGTCCTTACGAGCGAACGTGCTTCCCAAGTGGTATCGCCATCGTTACTTTGCGGTCGCAAAATAATTGCGTTTTAACGAGCAAGCCATGGGGCTACAACAAAGCATCGCCTAGCGATTTGTGGCCGATGTCTTTAGCGCTTGACGATCGAATCCATGCGAGTGCGAGGACGGACGCTTGCCGTGGTGTCCCCTTGCATCAGTTGGCATACACCTTCTTGTAGGGTTGCTTGAAGGCGCATGGTGCGTTGGAGAAGACTGGTCGTTGAGTCGACTTCGTCCACGTCCAAGTCAAGCACTAACAAATTTTTGAGTCGCCCGAAGGCCGCTTGATTTTTGGTCCACCAGACTTCAGCGGAATTTCCGCTATAGGAAACGATGATGACTTGTTGAGCTTTACCGCAAGCGCGTCGGACTGCTGATTCATCAGGTTGTCCGAGTTCGATCCATTTGACGATCCCGCCGGTCAGGTCTTTTTGCCAAAGCGCAGGCTCTTCCTCGTTGCTCAGTCCACGGCCGAATTCCAAGCCTTCATCGGCAAACAACGTGAAAACGATCAGCCGTGCCATCAGACGACGATCATTTTCTGAAGGGTGTTGGGCTAAAGTTAAGTGGTGGGCTGCATAGTAGCCGCGATCGATATCGCTCACTTCTAATTCGGCTTTGTAAACAGTCGCTTTTGTTGCCATTGTATCTCCGTTGCATCGTGGAAAAGGACCGAGTTTTAACGCAAAGTCGCCGAGACGCAAACTCAAAATCCAACCCCCCCCGTAGTGGATTTGGCCACAGATCCCTCAGCACCCGTAGTGGATCTGGCTACAGATCCCTCCGTACCTCGTAGTGGATCTGGCTACAGATCCCTCATCGCCTATCCGCATCCACTACTTACCAAAAAATGAAGTACAATACAGACTTCCATTGGTTTTCAACTGATCAACTCGTTCACACGGGAGAACTTCGATGAAGAGCGCATCCAATTCGCATGGATCGGTAGGTATCAATCGCCGCAATGTATTGGTTGCCGGCCTAGCAACCACGGGCGTTTGCTTGTTGCCTTCTCCAGCACGGTCCGACGTCAAGAAATTGATTCCGATTGTAGACTGTCATCAGCATCTTTGGGACTTGGGTCGTCAGAAGTTGTCTTGGCTAAAAGGGAACGAAACTCTTGGGCGTAGTTTCGTGATGAAGGATTATTTGGAAGCGATCGAGGGGACTGGCATTTCCAGAGCAGTTTACATGGAAGTCGACGTCGATCCGGAAGAGAAAACGAAGGAGGGGGAGATCATTACTGAATTGTGTATGCAGCCGGGGTCATTGACGGTTGCGTCCGTTTTAGGTTGTATTCCGGACGCTCCTGATTTTTCCAGTTATCTAGCTCAGTGGAAAAAGAATCCATATGTAAGAGGTTTTAGGACCGTGTTGTCTGGTGACAACGACCGATGCATTATGCCGGCTTTTGTGAAGGGAATTCAAGCTATTGGGGAAGCCGGTTTTCGATTCGATCTTTGCACTAGTCCGAAGGGGCTAGCGAACTGTGTCAAGTTGATGAAGAGTTGTCCAGGCACGCGATTTATTGTTGACCATTGCGGGAATGTGGAGATCAAGGCCTGGAAACCGCAGAATCGCAATGATGACGCGAGCCGCAAAATGATTCTTGACTGGAAACGAGACATGGCGGCGTTGGCTGCGAATCCCGAAACGATTTGCAAGATCTCTGGCATCGTCGCGCAAGCCACCAAGGGATGGGCTGCGGAAGACCTGGCCCCTGCAATCGATTTTTGCCTTAATACCTTCGGACCGGATCGCGTGGTGGTGGGTAGCGATTGGCCAGTTTGCTTGACTGGCGCCACGCTTGTTCAGTGGATCACAGCACTTCGAGAGATCATTGCATCGCGCCCTGAATCGGATCAGCGAAAACTGTTACATGA
This sequence comes from Planctomycetaceae bacterium, assembly GCA_027487485.1. GTDB lineage: Bacteria > Planctomycetota > Planctomycetia > Pirellulales > Pirellulaceae > JBKCUI01. The sequence goes on from JAIYDN010000021.1 coordinate 111,854, forward strand.
AAATGCCGTGCGTCATTATGCTATCGAGAAGTTGGTCATCGATTGATGTGACTGCTACAGGAAAGTCATCGGCGCTTTCTGTTTTCAGAACCCATTCATCGCATGAGTAGTAACCACTGAATACACGGAACACACGGAAAAACAGCCTGTCTTCTTTGTATTCTCTTTTCCGTGTGTTCCGTGTGTTCCGTGGTTCCAAAATCGATAGGTAAAGCAGTGCATGGCACCGACCAGAGGGGCAACACAATGTAGAGCAGTTGTCCTCAACTGCTTGGAACTGCCAACCAAGTTCCCATCCCGAAAATGCCCCTTAGAACTCAAAGCTTCCATGGAGTTTTCAAATCTCCAATCTAGCGATCATTGCAAGCATCAGGATCAGTTAGTTGCAACCACTGAATACACGGAACACACTGAAAAACAGCCGGTCTTCTTTATGTTTTCTATTCCGTGTGTTCGGTGTGTTCCGTGGTTCCAAAATCGGTTTATTGATGGATCGGTAGCCGGAGTCGCCAGACTTCGGAGAAGATGCAGAGGCCGTTACCGCATGGCGTGATAGATAGGATTGGCTGTTCGATGGAGCAATTGGATTCGAACGGGGCTGCCGTAACTGCGCTAGCGCTTGTTACGGCCAACTAATTCGGCCTACAATTACGGCCTACAGCTTCAGGACCTTAGCGCAGTTCGGTCGGTTGCATTCCGCCTTGCATCGGATCTCGGTAAGTCGAGCTCGGACTCATGCCCCAGGTGGATTGCGGAGCCCCATAAGCTGCGGGCCCGGAATAAGGACTGGTCGTTGGCCGGAATCCACCTGTTGCCTGACTCTGACTAGATGGACCCCAAAGATAGGGCTGACTCATTGGGTTATTCGACGCCACGTAGGTTGCAGAACCTGAGCCACTACCTGAATTGTTGGCAAACGAACTGCTACCGAATAAGCTCCCTTGCCGATTGAGAAACGCAGGGATCTGAATCGGTGCTGTCGAGGCGGTTTGATAGTACCCTGGTTGCTGATACCCATTTGCAAGATAGGGATTCGTAGCATAGGGATTGGGGTACGCATTCGCATTGTATCCAGGTAGGACGGGAACCGCTGGAATCAAGGTTGTTGAACTCGATGCGGAAGAAGGAGCTACCTGTGCGACACTGGTGTTGTAGTTTGCGATCGGCTGGTTCACGCCATAGGCCGAACCCGCAGGTGGGTAGTAAGGGCTGGGCGCGTTTGCAAGGAAGCTTGCATTGCCAGGGTATGCACCATTGTTGGTTGGGTACTGGATCGGTCGCGTCGGTAGCCGAGCTGTATTGCGATTGGCTTGTGCCACCATCGCCCCTTGCTGAATCACGTTTGCGTTGTACGCGTTGGATGTGCCAGGATTGACGATTGGAATGCTGGAAATCATGTTGCCCCCGGGTGGCAGCGAAGCAAGGGGGCGGTCCACATACTTAGTGCGTTGTTCCGATGTTGGCTTCAGGACCGGAATCATTTTGGTTACGTTTTGTTCTTCGTATTTTTGGTACGTAACATTTTGCGTTACCGGCACGAAGCTTGGCTGATAATGGACGATCGGGACGTATTCCCATACTTGTCGCGGTTGTTCAAAGGGGTTCCAGCTGTAGACATTTTTAAGCTGAGGCTGATACGAATAGACCGGAGTGTATTGAGTTTGTGTGATTGTTCTTGGTTCAGTAACCGTTTTCGGCACAAAAAGCTTTTCTGTGACGGGTTCGTAGGTGTAACTAACGCCGGGAACCGTTTCATTGACGACATAACGACCGTACGGTTGGTTGTTGGGGTCAATAAAGGTCATCACGGGTGCGGTCCCTGCAAAGTTGTCCGCTGAAGGGCCCGTCGGGGCTGCCGACGCTGCCATGTTGGGTACTTGTCCAGGAATGCCGTTGGGAACGGGCATGTTGTTCCCCGGATTTCCGTCCAACTGCATTCCATTCGCAAGAAGAGAAGTGCATACTACAATGAAGGCCATTCCCGCAGGGGGAAAGGTGTTCGCGATCCACTTGAAAACAAAAACGGAAAGCATTTTCATGCCAGAATGGTTGCTGGAGTGGATTCGATGTCCACAAACAGGCGAACGACTACGGTTAGCGGATCGGGAGCTCATGGCAAACGTCAATCGACTAGCTCAAGATGGAAAACTCTTTGACACAATGGGTCGTACTATTTCCCCGTTTTCGTCGCAAGGTCTAATCAACGAAAACGGAAATTGGCTCTATCGAATCGATGACGAAACCCCATCATTGCTAGCAGACGAAGCCATCAACCTAAAGTTGACTGATCTTCGCAAAGCTTGACTTTAAGCTTGTGTACAGTTCTTGGTAAACTGGGAAAGCTTCGTCGTACTTCTTTTGGCTCGTCTTCTTGGGCGGAACACGATCAGTGACTCGGATCGTAGCTTTGCAAGCTTCCTCGATATTCTTGTAGGCGCCATCGCCCACTGCTGCTAGCAATGCAACCCCGTAGGCTGGCCCTTGTTCCGCGTTAATGGTGCAAGCCTTTTGTCCGAAAGCATCCGCGAGAATCTGCTTCCAGAGCGGGCTCTTCGCCCCGCCGCCACTGACGCGAATCTCCTTCACGGGCACATCCAGTTGACCCAAAATTGCAAGGCTTTCCCTTAATGAAAAAGCGACCCCTTCCATGACAGAACGAGCCATATGACCGCGCGAATGTTTGTTCGTCAGGCCAATAAAGCACCCACGAGCGTTCGGGTCCGCGTGCGGCGTTCGTTCGCCCGCTAGATAGGGCAAGAAGAATAAGCCTTCGCTGCCTGCAGCCACTTTTTCAGCTTCCTCATTGATTACTTGGTAAGGATCGACACCCTTTTTCTTAAGCAGTTCCGTGCAAAGGTTATTGACGAACCATTGCAAAGAACCTGCAGCTGACAGCGTCACACCCATCATGTGCCATTTTCCATGAACCGCATGACAGAATGTATGCAGCCGCCCTTGTGTGTCGTATTGAGGAGAATCGCTATGGCAGAACATCACGCCGGATGTTCCGAGTGATGCAGTCAAAATGCCTTGCTTAACGATTCCGTTGCCGACTGCACCTGCGGCGCAATCGCCAGCCCCACCAACCACTGTGCATTCTGGCGTCAATCCTAGCTCGATCGCCACCTCTGGCAACAAAGTTCCTGTGACTTGTTCCGATTCGTAAACCGTTGCCAAGATCGATGGATCGATCTCCAGCTTGCTCAGAAGTTCTTTCGACCAAGTTCGATTCTTGACATCCAGCAGAAGCATTCCGCTGGCATCGCTTGCGTCGGTTGCGAATTCGCCTGTAAGCCTGCGTCGAACATCATCTTTTGGAAGGAGCAGATGTTTTAGGGCTGCATAGTTTTTAGGTTCATGATTGCGTAGCCACAGGAGCTTCGGGGCGGTGAACCCGGTCAACGCTGGGTTGGCAACCATTTCGATCAACGCCTCGCGGCCCCCTGCTCGACGCGTGATTTCTTCACATTCGGCGACGGTTCGCTGGTCGTTCCAGAGAAGAGCGGGGCGAATTACTTTTCCTGCTTTGTTCAAGAAAACCGAACCGTGCATTTGTCCCGAAAGACCGATGGATTTGACATCCCCTTTTTTAACCTTGCTGGCCTTCATGACTCCTTGAATCGTTTTCTTGACGGCTTGCCACCAATCTTCAGGATTTTGTTCCGTCCACAACGGCTTTGGCATACTCAAACCATACTCCGCAGACGATTCTGCGATAATCGATCCCGCTTCATCGATCAGCAGGCTCTTGGTTCCGGAGGTGCCTATGTCAACGCCAATGTAGTAAGCCATGTTGTTTTCCCGTATCAAAAAGTTCTTCCATCCAAGCCAAATTGTCCCTGGCGACTTTAGCTGTTCATGCCAAATGAACCGATACTATACTATTGCCGAACGACATTAACAGCCCGGGATTTTGCGACGATCGCTGATTGGGTAGGGCGTTTGGAAAACGAAGGAATTTAGGTCATTCATGTTTTTGCTAAGAATTGCAACCGTCCTGACACTTTGCCTAGCGTGTGTTGGATGCGAGCCTAAGCCCATCCCCCCAGCCGATGATTCATCCGCCGTACAAAAAGAAAGACCACCTCTTCGAGTGTGGATCGTCGACGCGCCCGAGCTTGAAAAGGAACTGCTGATTCGCTGGCGAGCCTCTTCCGATCAAGCGCTTGCGATTGAAAATGTTTCGTCCAAGGATTTATTCGACGGACGAGCCTTTGCCTTCGACACGATTCTCTTTCCCGGGAACTTATTGGGGGACATGGTCGAAAGGGATATTGTCAGCAAGTTACCCTCGCAAGTGACCATGCATGGTACATCCGAATCAAGTTCGAAATCAACCCAGCCAGGCTCGCGTGACGAATCGTCCAATGAGTCCCAGGAGGACGTATCCAAAAACTGGCCAGACCGATTTCGAAGCATTGCATCCTACGCGGGAAAGCTCTATGCCGTTCCGTTGGGCTCTAATGCGATCGCGATGGTATCCAAGGGGATGGACGTTGCTTCCTTGACGGAATTGCAGAACAACATGGCAATGCCACAGGGGACCACGGCTAAATCGCTCGAATTGTGGGAGTCGTGGTTACGAAGTATCGAATCAGGTGCTGATGTTACCAAGTCGGAAGATTTGCTGACTGCCAAAATCGAGAAGGCTGGCGAACTAGAAAAGCAAAGATTGGTCGATCAATTTCTTTGGATCGCATCCACGACCGATAAGCAACGCCGCGGCCTATTTGACTTGGCGAAAATGCAATCTCGTTTGAAGGAACCCGAATTCATCTATTCCGTCAAAGTACTAGCTCGCTTGGCTCGTTTGTTTCCTGAGATGGTCTTTTCTTCTGCAGAAGATGCTTGGGCTGCTGCCGGGGCAGATTCGAAAGACACCAAGTTGATTGCACTGGGGTGGCCGACTGCCGTTCCGCGTCAAAGTGACTCGCAATCCGATAGCTCCTCGGAAGCTGATGGCAATGTTCAAGTCGTTCCCCTGCTATGGAACCCTAATCGCGGCTTGGTGGCATCTATTGGAAAAGGGACTCGTCAGACATCGGTTTCGATCCAGTTCCTGCGATGGTTGTCGTTGCCTGAGCAACGTGAAGCCTTGCGAAGTGTTTGCTCTCGGGTCGAACTTTTGGCGGACCAACCCGACCGGAACATTGTTCGCGAAGATTATCAAAAGTATACAGCTGCACTAAGTCGCCCCGCATTGCAGGGCGGCATGCCTTGGTCGTTGCGGTTGGTTCATTCCCTGGACTATCGGGATGTGCTTGCAGATGCCTTGTTGCGAGCCATACGAACTCCGGACCAATCGGACAAGATCATGGCGGAATGTTCTCAAAAATGGAACGAGCTGACAGATTCCTTTGGGAAGGACAAGCAGCTTAGCTCGGAAGAACGATCGCAGGGAGTGCAGAAGTAGATCCGCTAGCGATCGGACGAAACGACGATGTATTTCTTGATCGCAGAAAACCGAGCTCCCTTGATCCCTCGAATCGTACTGATCTGTTCTACGGATGAAAATCGACCTTGGCTTGCGCGTAGATTCAGGATCTCGTCAGCAAGTTTGGGGCCGACCCCTGGAAGCAGATTGAGTTCCGCATGCGTTGCATGATTTAGGTCGACAACAAAGTGCGACCTGTTGAACTCCAGACTTTTCTTCTGAAGCGAATCGGAAACGTAAGCGATCGTGCTAATGACGACTGCAATGATCAAGACGATGACTAGGGAGCGATTGCGTATGCGAAAGAACTCCGAGGCATCCAGGCCCTTCATGTTATTCTCCGAAAACACTCAAGCTACGGGTTCAGGTGGCATCAGGCTTAGGTGGCATTGGGCCTACCGAGCTCGAAGCTGCTGCAATACTTCGCTGACGATGCGATCGATCACTCCATCTTCCGACTGCGTGGCCGAATTCGAAACGTTCTTTCGCAAGTTGGAACCGGACGTTTGCATAAAATCGAAGCCTGATAACAATTGCTGGATCTTGCTTTGAGCGACATCGGCAGCGGTGGATTGCTGAGGCGTGAGCGGTTGACGCGAAAGACCTAGATCCCAACCTCGAATCTTGGCACCGCGACGGAACCCTTCTGGAAACTCGGAGGTGCCCAACATGGCATCAAACAAAGGCAGTAGGCGGTACTGCAGTTGCATCGCGCGCTCCCATTGCCCAGCCTTTGCCGCTTCGTAAATGGCTCGCGTCAGTTCCGGGACAACACCGCTGGTCGCATTGGTTCCGCCATCGCAACCAATCATCAGCATGGGGACCAACGAAGCATCCCAGCCTGTCATAAAAAAGAAGTCGCTTCGGATTGGCCGAACTTCCGCAATCATTCGCATCATGTGCGGGATGTCTCCGGAGCTATCCTTGATCCCAACGATCCGAGGGCATTCGATAGCAAGTCGCTTGACCGTCGGGACGTCGATTGGCGACGCGAACATCGGTATGTTGTACAGAGTCACGTCCACAGAGACTCGGTCGGCAATCTCCTTGAAGTAGGCATAGACACCGTCTGGAGCCAAGCGGTAGTAGAACGGGGCGACGATCGCTACGGCTCGAACACCCAGCGCACCATAGGTATCGCAGGCTCGAATGGTCTCTTCGATATTGGCTTCGGCTGCTCCAGCCAAAATAGGTACTCGACCTCGCGTTTGGTCGACCACGATCTCGATCACTCGCTTGCGTTCGTCCGGAGTAAACCGCACAAACTCGCCCGTGCTGCCGTTCGGATACAAACCATGTACCCCATGTTCGATCAGCCAATCGATGTAGGCACGCAACGTGTCTTCATCCAGCTGACCACGGGAATTGATGGGGGTGATGTTCGGGGTGAAAACGCCTGAGAGTGGTTGTTTGTTCATGCTAAGACAATAACATACGCGGACGGGCACTGGCAATAACCCTCCCAATTTGGAGATTTTGCCCAGTACTTTCGGGAGGGATTTTCGGATTTTTTGTGCTAGACCGGAATAAGCCTACGGTCAACCTGCTGCGAATCGCCGGAAAAAATCAAGTGTGAAGGCGTTCTATTGGTTCGTCATCATCTGCAGGGCTGCCCGCGCCGGTTCCCAATCGGGATAGATTCGGGCGGCTTCGCAGTAGCATTCACGAGCCACAAGATCGCGTCCTAAGTGCCACATGCATTGCCCCAGAGCCACACAGGCTTGGTAGCAAAACGGGTCCAACGATAAGGTCTTTTTGCAATCGTCGACTGCAGATTCGATGGCTCCATCGCTAAACCGGACCCAGGCTCGCAACATATACACATCCGCGCGATTGTCTGCTTCCTCCACCAAATGGCTGGCGAGCTCCGTCGCGGAGGAGAAGCACCCATCCGCCAAAAGCTGTTCGACATGCGACGCCGTCTTACGATGCCAAGGGCTTTGGGTTCTTTGTGCGATCGCTCGTCGAGCATCATCGGCGACAGTTCGCACCGTCCTGACGGAATCGCGAAGCAATGACCCGAGGGCCTGGTAGTGAGTTTCATCACCCAAGTGGCTTAAGGCCCAAGCCGCCGCACGACGCACATCGGAGTGTTTCGAGGCGAGCATCCGCTTCAATGTGTTCGGAGCGTAAGTCGACCGAACAGCTTCAATCCAAATGGCAGGATCCGACAGCAGAGATGTTGTCCCGAGTGACAATTCTACTTGCTCGCAGTAATTTTCAAAAAATTGAACTAGCTTGGCCATGTTGGAAGGACGAATCTGATATTGGGATAAGATAAGATGCTTAAGTGAAAATGACTCGTCGGAAACTGACTCAATACCGCCTTGCGTAATGCTCGTATGACCACTCTAGTTGCTCGCCTCTCGTTCCGCAATCTCCGGATATGTTACCAAACCATATTCGTGAATGCATGCAAAACTTCCTTGACAGCGACAACCATCGTGATTCCATGTTGCTTCTTGGGCCGGTGCGTTTCATCAGTGCTCTTCGTATTCCTCTTGCAATCTCTCCTTCATGCGCAAGCCATCGTTCACCCTTACTTAAGTCCCGGAGCAATCGCAACAACGCAGGTATTGCTTTCGCCGAACGAGTCTAGTTTTGAGAGTGCAAGCTTAGAATGGTTGTTGGAACGGACAGCCAAAGAAAACGGTTTGAATATATGGTGTGATCGAAGAATCGCTCGGGACACAGTAGTAACGATCAAGCAATCGGATGAAGCACGGCCAATGGCAACGATCGAGCAGTTGTTGTCCGCTGCTTGCGACCAAGTGGATGCAGCCATTCTTCCGTTAGATGGAGTCATCGCTGTCGTTCCGAAATCCAAGCGAGACATTCTCGCAACCGTCTACTGGAAGCTGATCGCATCCAAGAAATCGAACGCGTTGGCTATAGCGAAATCGAAACTAAAGCCCTGGGCCAAGGGTGCTGATGCTTCCGAACTTCTCGAGCAGTTTCGAAGCGTCCATCTACAATCTGTTTCGAAAATTCCAGAAATCGAGCATGACCTATGGCCAGCGTTTGATTTTCGAGATGCAACCGTCGCAAGTGTCAGTGTCTGTTTGCTGGGCGGATTCGATTGGTGCTTGGTCGAAAGCGATCAGGGACTTGTCATTGAACCGTTGTCGGAATGGGAAGCATCCTTGGGGCAAGACATATTGGTCGAATGGCTTTACGAACAGAAAATGATTGAGCGCACGAACGAAGAGGATCGAAAGGCATGGAAGCTGCGATGGCCAGAATCCAAAGGAGTTCGCAGCGTGAAGCCACTTGGCTCTCGAATGACCGCAACGGCTATGGCTCATTATGACTTTGCCAAACTGCTGACCCCGCCGCGCCCTAAACCAGCCAAGAATAGCACGAAGGTGTTCTCGGGAACCATCAAGGCCGACTTGCCCAGGTTGTTGGATTGGATGTCGAATCAATTCCAGTTGGAATTTTATCCATTGCCGCTCCCGGCCGAGTACGCCACCAAGCAAATCGACCTGGACGTAAAAGAAATCACGATGGACGAACTGCTAAGTCTTGTCGCGAAGAAGGCGTCCATCGAATTCAAGAAGTCCGGAAAACGAGTTGAAGTCGTATTTCCGGACCGTTGATGGAACGCCAGTTTATTCAGAACTTTTCAGAACTTGGCCACTGATGGATTACTGTTAATCGGCATCGCGTACATAGCGATTGAACCAATTGACCATCTCTGCTTGAGTATGCAGCACCGATTGCTTCGCACGATAGCCGTGGCTTTCCGAGGGAAGCATTACCAAACGCGTTGTGCCACCGTTCCCTTTGACCGCTTGGAACATGCGCTGCGATTGGATCGGGAAGGTGCCTGGGTTGTCATCGTTTTCACCGTGGACAAACAGCAATGGGGTTTTGATCTTGTCCGCATGCATGAATGGGGAGATGTTTGCATAGATCTCCTTGGCTTCCCAGATAGGCCGTCGTTCGGACTGAAATCCGAATGGGGTAAGGGTTCGATTGTAGGCACCGCTTCGAGCGACCCCTGCACGGAACAATTGGCTATGGGCTAATAGGTTCGCCGTCATGAAAGCCCCGTAACTGTGTCCACCCACCCCAACGCGTTTCCCATCGGCCACTCCAAGAGAAACGGCATGGTCGATCGCAGCCTGGGCTGCACCGACGATTTGCTCGATGAAGGTGTCGTTCATGGTCTCAGGATCGCCGATGACCGGCATAGTGGCGTTGTCCATGATTGCGTACCCTTGAGTCAACAGGGTGAGGTGGCTGATCCCGCCAATCCGAGTGAACTCGGAGGGGTTTGCGGAGACTTGGCCGGCAGTACTTGCGTCGCTGAATTCGAGCGGATAGGCCCAAACAATCAAAGGCAGTTTGGTTCCCTCGGCATAATTTGCTGGAAGATAAAGGGTCGCCGACAAGGGCACGCCGTCAGCGCGTTGGTATTTGACGATCTGCTTTCGAATGGATCGCAATTGTGGCGTGGGATCCTTGAACTGGGTTAATCGGAATTCGGTATTGCTAGCCAGGTTGCGAAGGAAATAGTTCGGCGGTTCCGCAGGGGATTCGCGACGCGTAATGAAATCAGGCTTGGCCCCAGAGGCATTAGGCAACACCGAAACCACGCTCTCAAGCACACCGCTCTGGCATCGCCATAGTCGCTCTGTTTCAAGCGAATCCAGGTTCTTTCGGTCTAAGAAAGGTAGGCTTCCTTCGGGTGTTGCTCCTTGACCAGCCAACCAAACCCAAGAATCCGATTGCTGTGCGATAGGGAAGCCGGTTGCATCCGGCTTGGTGAGCATGCGCCCTGGATCGCCATAGCGATCGCGAGCACTTCGATCGACCAGAACTTTCGGTGGAACGTTGGTGGCAGATGTGTCGTGCAGCAAGGACCGAACCCAACGTCGATCGCGATCGTTCTCGGTCGTCATGAGCAAGTTAGGATTGGCAAAGAATCCGACCCCGGCGTACCGGTGTTCTAACTGGACGAGATTGGTAGGTTCGCTCGTGAATGGGGCGGACAGAGTCTTCAGTTGATCGCGATAAGGTACTTTTTTGCGAGGGTCACCTTCGTCGAGCGCTTCCGTCCAGATTAGGGTGGCTGGATGACTGGCTCGCCACTGAATCGATCGTCGACCGATTCGAACACCTTCGATAGGAATGTTTTCTTCCAAAGGTACATCGGCAACGTGATACTTTTGTTTTCCATCCAGCCCGATCACATCGATCTGTTTTGGAAAGGAGCTTGAAGTCAATAAATAAGAATAGGGGCGAACGATTTTGGTTACCAGGATATGCTGGCCGTCTGGCGAACTGGTTGCGCCCGTGACCATGGCAGGTTGGCCAAGCGGCAACGGAGCCTTTCCAGGTTCAAGCAAAACCAATTGGGTTGTACCGTAATACTCGAAAAGCGCTTCGTCATAAGAACTTTGGAGAAGATCTTGGTACGTGCGCGTAGGCGATGTATTGCCGTACGACTCCTGAATGTTCGGGCCGGTGGGAGCGATCGGTGGTTTTGGTTCTGGACCTCGGTCGCTGGGTACCAACGAGCAAAGTACACGGCGTCCATCGGGCATCCAGTCGAGCGATTGCATGACTGTCGAAAGTCGATCCGTCAAACGAACGGGTTTGGTGGGGTTAGCAACTTCGACCCACCAAAGTTCGGTACCTTGATCGGTCAATTGGGTGAACACGAACGATTTCGAATCATGAGACCAGCTTACTCGGTCGATGCGCGTTGGTGACGCTGTGGGGATTCGGATTAAGTCCTCTTTGTCGCGAGTGCGAATCGAGATTCCTCGATTGAAATCGGTTTGGAAGGGACCGTTGGTCACTGGATCGATTCGCATGCCTGCTAATGCCAGACGGCGCCGTGCTAGGTCTGCCACGTCTGGCATGGAATCTCGATCCAGATACAGCATCCAGTTGGAGTCGGGGCTGGTTGACACAGAAGGCTCTGGGGTGATGTCGATGATGTCGACAATCTCCTTGGGAGGAGTCAGGTACGTGGATTCATTTTTGGCAGGAGCGCCTGCTGCTTCACTTTGTCCAGATGCGATATCGGGGCTCATAAGATTGGCTATCGTCGTTGTTGCGAAGGTAAAAACGAAACAGGTGAGAAAATTCTTGGGGGTATACTTCACAGATACTCGTCCTTATTGATTCCGTAGGTTTCCAGTTTTCGGTACATGGTTGCGCGCGAGATACCTAGAAGCTCCGTAGCTTCCGGGATGTTGGCTTTGGTACGTCGCAATGCCTCTTCGATCAGTCGCTTTTCCCAAAGCTCAATGTTTAACGAGTCGTAAAGTTCTGACTTGGATTCATGCAGAGAAACGTCGTTTGATTCGATCGACTCACCCGTTGCAAGCACGACAGCGCTATCGATGATGTTTCGAAGTTGGCGCACATTGCCCGGCCAGCTGTATTCGAGCAATCGCTTGCGAGCTGCACTGCTCAGCTTTAAGCCAACTCGCCCATGCTGTTTGCCAAAATGGACCAGGAAATGGTCGATGAGCATTTCGATATCGGCGCCGCGTTGTCGCAGCGGTGGCACCTTGATTTCAAAAACGGAGAGTCGATAAAAAAGATCTTCACGAAAGCGTTGGTCCGCTACAAATTCGCTCAGGTCACGGTTGGTCGCCGTGATCACTCGAACGTCGACCCGAATCTCCTTGCGTCCCCCAACGGGTAGAAAGGGATGGCCTTCCAAGATCCGTAGCAATTTCGCTTGGCCCGCAAGGTTCATTTCGCCGATCTCGTCCAGAAACAGCGTGCCGCCATGCGCTTGTTGGAACCATCCGATATGGTCTTTGTCGGCGCCCGTGAAAGCCCCTTTGACGTGACCGAACAATTGGCTTTCCATGAGTTCGCTCGGCATCGCGGCACAGTTCACGCTGAGCATCGGGCGATCCGATCGAGTGCTTGCACGGTGGATAGCGCGTGCAACCAATTCTTTACCAGAACCACTTTCACCTCGGATAAGAATACTTCCCGAAGCCTTTGCGACTCGAACGATCCGCTCCTTCATGTCCAAGATGGGTTTGCATTCGCCCAGCAGTTCATCAAAATCCGCGTTCTTATCTTGCAGCCGCTCATGGTTGATTCGAAGCGATGATTCGTTTCGAGCGCGAACGAGCGAAACTGCCAAGAAGCTAGCGGCAGCGATGGTGAAATCGAACGAGCTTTTCTCGAAGACTTCTTTCTCGCGATAGAGATGGATAACGCCAATGGTTTTTCCTTCGTGAAGCAATGGAACGCAAATCGCGTCTGCATAATGGCGCAGCGGACCGTCCCCGATCTCCTTTGATTCGTTCTTGACCCAAACCGCCTTGGCTTGTTTGCAAACTATGTCCGTTAGCTTGTCGCTTAGAGTAAGCCGACTGTCAGGCGTGTTGGGATGCTTTCTTTGAATGATCAACTTGTCGTCATGATCCGCCAGCAAGAATGCCACCAGAGTTGCTTTCGTTCGGTTGCGAAGCACTTCGATTGCGAGATCGCTGACTTGATCCGGAGAAGAAAGGGAGATGCAACGGATCGACAGTTCATGCAGGTCGGAAAGGTCTTCGGAACGACCTGCCTTGCGTAAGGCAAGGAACGCGGACATCCCAGAGGCTAAGCCGTCTGCCCCGCTGCCGATCTTGTCGCCGCGTAAGTCGTGCGAAAGATTGATCCGTTCGACGGTCACATCGTCCGTCAGGGTGTCATCCACGAATTCTAGATCCGTGTTTCCGATACGGATGATGTTGCCGTGCGCCAGGGTCGCGACGTCCACTTTCGATCCGTTGATCAAGGTTCCATTTCGAGAACCTGCATCGCGAAGATGCCAATGCGATTCTTCAAAAACGATCTTGGCATGCACACGGGAAGATAAGGGATCATTCAGCTGGACTGTACACTCAAGACCGCGTCCTAGATGATTTTCGATGGTTTTGTCTAAAGGATAACGGAGACCCAGTTCGCGGCCTCGCGTGATGACCAAGTACGTCGACATAGTAATTCTTAAGTGTTTGTGGGAACTTCCTCAGGATTATAGGCGCGGTCGTCTCATTTTGCTACAACGTTCTTTTGCTGTTGCCGACGGCGAATCAAAATCTTTCAAAGGAACTATTTTATGGCTTGGTCTGCGAAAAACGTTCATCCATTTCTCCTACTTCCCCTTCTAGGAATCGGTCTTCACGCAACGCTTATGGCTCAAGATCCAAAATCAACTGCAACCGAGTCCCAAGCTGCAGGATCCGATGATCCGTTTGTTTGGCTCGAAGACGTAACGGGCGAAAAAGCAATCGACTGGGTGAAGGCTCGGAACGCCAAGTCGCAAGCGGTGATGGAGGCTGACCCGCGGTTCAATGAGCTCCGTGAAGATTTGCTCGCCATTCTGGATTCGGATGCGAGAATTCCATTCGTCAGCAAGCAAGGGGATTTTTACTATAACTTTTGGCGTGACAAAAAGAACGAACGCGGACTATGGCGGCGCACAACGCTAGACCAGTACAAGCAAAAGGATCCAAAATGGGAAGTCATTTTGGACTTGGATGCGTTGGGCAAGGCCGAAAAGGAAAACTGGGTCTGGAAGGGTGCAAGCTTTTTACGACCGGATTACCAACGCGTTCTGGTGACGCTTTCACGCGGTGGGGCAGATGCCGATGTGACTCGTGAGTTCGACATGGTAACTCGTCAGTTCGTAACCGATGGGTTCTCCCGTCCTGAAGCCAAAGGGAGCATGAACTGGATCGACCGAGATCATGTGTTTGTGATGACGGACTTTGGGCCTGGATCCATGACCGAATCCGGTTACCCTCGCGTTGCCAAAAAATGGAAGCGAGGCACACCGCTCGAGTCGGCAGAAGTGATCTACGAAGGCAAAGCGGATGACATGTCGATCGGTGCCATGCACGATGATTCGCCGGGCTTTGAGCGAAACATGGTTAGCCGAACTCTTGCGTTTTATAACGACGAATTGTATCTGCTGGATGCGAACAACAAGCTGATCAAAATCGATGCCCCCAACAGCGCTAATAAATCGATTTTTCATGATTATCTAGCCTTTGAATTGCGCGAGCCTTGGACGCTCGGGGACAAGACTTACACAGCCGGCTCGTTGTTGATGACGAAGCTGGATGATTTCTTGAAGGGGGATCGCAATCTCGAAGTCGTCTTTGAACCTAGCGATACGACCGCGTTGTCCAGTTTTGGATTTACCAAGGACTACGCGTTCATCAATGTCTTGGAGGATGTGAAAAACCGGATCTATGTCCTCAAGCCGACCCAAGAAGGATGGAAGCGAGAACTGCTGAAGGGGGCTCCTAGCTTTGGCACGGTCAACATCACAGCGGTCGATAGCGACGAGTCCAATGATTACTTCATGACTTCCACAGACTATTTGAACCCTACGACCCTTTCGATGGGCACGATTGGGTCCGAGCCAGCGCCGCTCAAGAAGTCGCCTGAATTCTTTGACGCTTCGGGTTCGACCATTTCCCAACACTTCGCCAAGAGTAAAGATGGAACTTCGGTTCCTTACTTTATGGTGGGCCCCAAGGACTTGAAGCTGGACGGCAACCATCCCACTTTGTTGTACGGCTACGGTGGATTTGAAATTTCGCTGCAGCCTGGGTATAGCCCAGCGGTTGGACGAGCTTGGGTTAGCCAAGGCGGAGTCTATGTCGTGGCCAACATACGAGGGGGCGGCGAGTATGGGCCAAGATGGCACCAAGCAGCCCTCAAGCAAAATCGACTCAAAGCCTACGAAGATTTTGCAGCTGTTGCAGAAGACTTGTACGCCCGAAAAGTTTCCCGGCCAGAGAAACTTGGAATCCAAGGTGGATCCAATGGAGGGCTATTGGTTGGAAACATGGTGACCCTTTATCCCGGCTTGTTTCAAGCTGCCGTCTGCCAGGTTCCTCTTCTGGATATGCAGCGCTACAACAAGCTGCTGGCAGGTGCTTCTTGGATGGCGGAGTATGGCAATCCAGATGACCCCGCACAGTGGTCGTTCATCAAGAACTTCTCGCCCTACCATAACGTTCAAGCCGGTAAGAAGTACGCCAACGTGCTGTTTACGACTTCGACTCGCGACGACCGAGTTCACCCCGGGCACGCGCGGAAAATGATGGCGAAGATGGAGCAACAGGGCCATTCCGTTCTGTACTATGAAAACATCGAAGGAGGACACGGTGGGGCAGCCAACAATCGCCAGTCCGCGTTCATGCAAGCTCTTGCATACACGTATCTTCGACAGCAGTTGTTCGATAAATAGTGACGGTGATACGGGGGCCCCCTCGGTGAAACCAGGGGCTCCCTTGGGTTGGCTCTTGCAACCAAGCAAAAGGCCTTGCTAGCAAAAGAAAAATTTTGCTGGCCTGGCCACGAGCGAAATGTGATTTCGTTACACTATGGAAATCTGTTTTTAGCAACGTACATATTTTGTTTTCGAATGGAGTCTCTATTGTGCTGATCCTAGGCCGCCGTACAAATCAATCGATCGTGTTCCCAAGCTGTGGAGTAACTGTTCGCATCCTGGATATCAATGGAAAGGTTGCGAAAGTTGGGATTGAAGCCGCTCGCAACGTCGAAGTCTTACGAGGCGAACTTGTTGAGGTGGGAAGTCGTTCGAACGCAGGGACGTATTCAGCAAGCTACGAACCATCTTCGCTGTCGGCCTCGGAGGAACCACTGCTTCAGCTTTCGCAACGCGTGGCTGAACTCAAGGATAGCCTTCATGCGTTTCAGCAGTTTAGAGCAAGGGGCGAAGAAGCCCAAGCGGATTCGGTTCTTGGCGATGTCCTAGCGGAGCTTGCGTTATTGGACCGTGATTGCTTAGAGCACAGCGAACAAGCGAAGCGATCGCGCGCCCGCAAATCAACGCAAAGGATTTCGGAATCGATGACGCCTTATCAGCTCAATACAACGTCGTCGGAACCAACCACTCACATTTTGATCGTAAATGCACCGACAACCAGCGGGTACTTGAACCTTCCCAACGGAAGCTTCGTCGGCTGTCAAATCAGTACAGCCAACAGCCAACCAATCGTTCAGAAGTCGCTGGATAGCGAGGAACATTTTGATTTCATCGTGTGCAATGATGAACTTGAAGGAAATCTGGAACTCGTGAAACAGATTCGTTCTATTTCCGCTTATGACCGGTGCCAAGTCTTTGTCACTCGAAAGCCCACGGACTTGCTGGAGCAAGTGAATCAATCCAATCAATTCGGAATTGATGGTTGGCTTGCCGGTCCGCTGGATGCATCGGATCTCTGGAGTCACATCGTCGAAAGCCAACAGATTGAAGACTGAAGACCACGCGCTCGTTGCTAAATCCAAGGCAATCATTTTCGATTGCGACGGCACGCTTGTTGATTCCATGCCAGTCCATTTTTTGGCTTGGCATGAAACGATGACTCGTTATGGAATTCAATTTCCCGAGGACCGTTTTTACTCGCTCGGTGGAATGCCAAGTCATCGTATCATTGCGATGCTAGCGGCCGAGCAAGGAATTGAATTGGACGCAGACTTGGTTGCCATCGAAAAGGAACAGGCGTTTTTAACTCGCATTGATTTGCTGGTCCCCATCGAATCGGTCGTTCGCATTGCTCTTCAGAATCGCGGTGTTAAACCCATCGCGGTTGCAAGTGGTGGTTTCAGAGAAATCATTATGAAGCAATTGCACCAAGTGGAAATGTCCGACTGGTTTGATGCAATCGTAACCGCGGAGGACACAATACTTCACAAGCCGGAGCCCGAAGTGTTTTTGGAAGCAGCGCGGCGGCTTGGCGTAGAACCCTCTTCGTGCTTGGTTTTTGAAGATGCTGATCTTGGGGTGGAGGCTGCGAATCGGGCCAATATGCCTTGCATCGACATTCGCACTTTCTTTACCCCGCGTCGATTAGCCCTGGGGGCTTAGCGTGATTCGATGGCGATGGATTTGGTTTGCAGCGGCCATGGTGCTATTCGCATTTGCCTGGCCTGCATCTAGCCGATTGAATTTAGACCGTTCGCTACAAAAAATGTTCTCCCCTGACGATCCAACTCGAATAGGCTTCGAGTTCCTGCAGGAGAAGTTCGGTGTCGCCGAGTTGGTCGTGTTTGCATATCGCGATGATCGTCTCTGGCAAGCCGATGGAGAAGGGCTGAAACGTCTTCAGCAAATTCGCGAGCGGATTGAGAAGCAGCCTGGTATCGCGACTGCAATGGATCTGTCGAAAATGGATGGGATGCTGGCAAAACTCAGCAATCCGCTGTCTATTTTCAACACCTCCAAAACACAAAACGCTCACCCGCTTCTCGAGGAACGCAACTCTCTCGCGCAGAAGTTCAAGAAATTGTTTGAGGGCCAGACACACAGCAGTTCCAGTAACCTGGTCGCTATCGCTTGCTTGATGGATCGAAACCAGACCGCGCGCGAAACGACTAACACCATTTTACGCTTGCGAGAAGTGGGCGATGCGTTGCCGGCTGATTTTGGGGTATCGGCTGCAATGCTGGTGGGGCAGCCCGTCATGGTTGAAGAAGGCTTTGAAGCGATTGAAGAAGATGGCCTTCGGCTTGGGGTTTTTTCTTCGATCAGTTTGTCGCTCCTTATCTTGATTGGCTTTCGGTCGTTGAGATGGGCTTTGTTAACAGTCGCCATCGTTCAGTGGTCGCTTGTCGTAACACGAGCTTTGCTGGTATGGATGGCCTGGGATTTGACGATGGTTTCCTCCATGTTGTCTTCGATCGTAACCGTAATCGGGGTCGCAACCACCATGCATTGGATGGTTGGTTTCCAAGATGCGATGAGATCCGGGCAGAATCCAGAACAGGCTCTTGCAAGCTCCATGCGAAATCTATGGCGACCTATTCTTTGGGCATGCATCACAGACGCGATCGGGTTTGCCTCGTTAAGTTTTGCGAAAGTTGGACCGGTGCAAGATTACGGTTGCATGATGGCTTTGGCATCGCTGGTTGTCTTGGTTGGTATCTTCTGCCTGTTGCCAACCATAGCGATTCTCCCATTTGGCAAGAGTCGTTGGGTAACATGGCTGGGGCTTTCGGAACGGTTAGCAACCGTCCCTGGCGATTCGCTTCTGAAAAGCCTGCTCGCAAGAACGCTTGAGTTCACCATTCGACACCGAGTCATGGTTACCGTCGCCGCCGTTGTGTTGGGTCTGGTCTCGGTTCTCGGCACTTTGCGGTTGCAAGTGGAAACAGACTTCATCAAGAACTTCAGGAGCGACGCACCATTGGTGGTTGCCTACCAATCGATTGAGAATGAGCTTGGTGGCGCGGGAGTATGGGATATCGTTCTTCCAGCTCCATTGGTCCTCAATCAGAAATACCTGGATTCCGTTCTGGAACTCGAACGCAAAGTCGCTAGTTTGCAAGTCTCCGCCGAACGGCAAAATCAGATGGTGGGTGACGGCCAAGTGGCTGTTGAGGGAAATGGACTTCGGTTGAGTCTGGTGATGAGTTTTGCGGATGCTGACGCCGCCGCCCGCGAATCCGTTCTGCTCGGCAACCTATCGATCGAAGACCGATTGTTCGGGATGCGAAATGCGATGGGTTCCTTTGTTGATACCTTGATCACGAAACCGCAAGACGGCGAGCGATACTTGAGGATCATGCTGCGCTCACGCGAACAATCCAATGCGGAGCAAAAGGAGCAATTGATTCAGAAGGTTCGTGAATTGGTGGCGCAGGCGCTTCAGTCGGAAGATTGGCAATTTGCCAAGAACGGACAAGATTTTGAAAGGTCTGCGAAGAGTGTTTCGGGCTACTATGTCCTTTTGTCAGAATTGGTGCGGAGCGTGGTAGAAGATCAATGGCGATGCTTCGCGGTGGCATCGCTTGGAATTTGGCTGGCGATGGCATATGCCTTGCGAAGCCCACTGTTAGCTACCTTGGCGGTACTGCCTAACGCATTGCCTAGTTTATGCATCTTGGGTTTTATGGGCTGGGTAGATATTCGAGTGAATTTGGGTGCGGCAATGATCGCAGCGGTCTCGATGGGATTGAGTGTTGATTCCTCGTTGCACTATCTGATGCGATTTCAGACCGCGAGATTGGCAGGGGCTTCTGTGCGTGATGCCCTCGTGGTGGCTCAATCGGAGATCGGTGTCGCCTTGGGCTTGTCCACATGTGCGCTCGTTGTTGGATTCGGATCATTAGCGACAAGCAGCTTTTTACCCACCGTGGCCTTTGGTACAACGGCTGCCATTAGCATGTTGGGAGGTTTGCTGGGGAATCTGATTCAATTGCCTGCTCTGGTAAGTCTTTTCGTTTCCTCTCCGGATTCAAAGTTCGCCAACCACAGACGCGAAGCCAAAGAACGCACAGATTCAGCTGCAGGATAAGACACAAAATAGCGACCATTCCCCAGGCTATCGAAAAGAGTGCTAGGGAGGCCGGAAATCGACTCACGGCGTCCGAAGCGATGGTCATCCTGAAGGCAATGCATCCGCAATAAACAATGCTGAACAAAAGCCACATCATGGCGACCCGTTTCCAACCATAGCGATGGTACCCCAGTCCAACTTGCACGTTCGTAATCCCTGCGATTGCGGCAAGGCATCCTGTTGCGATGGAGGTACCGACTGCGAAAATCAAATTCTGATCAATTTCACGAGTCCAAAACATCGTGATTACCAAGCAAAGCCCCGAAATTGCCATCAGCTCAAGGAGAGTTTTGCTGGACGTTCGTTCCAGATCTTCAGCATGGGTCGTTGCTTCGAGCAAAGCGATACTGCCCCAATTTCGACTGAGCAGAGCAAGGCCGAAACCAGCAAGGTACAACGAGGTCCAGCTATGAACGTGTAGGCTTCGGGGGACTCGGCCCATCAAGTAGATGCTGGTGCAAAATCCCAGAGCGATTAAGCAGAACGCAACGATCAAACGCAACGAACGAGTTCGCAAGGGTGCAAACCAAAAAAGGATAGGGATCAGTAACAGGAAAAACAGGATCTCTCGAACTCGTTCGAGCCTTTCGTCCCCCTTGGTAAAGTAAAGGATCGGGTCACTCACGGCGTTCATAGCAATGATCGCAATCGATATCGATATCGAGAATCGTTGAGCAAGCCCGCCGCGCCAATAAAGAATGGGTATTAGCGACAAGAGAACAAAACTGGGTAAGAACGAGTCCGTTACCGACAGTTCATGGGTCCAATAGGTAGAGATCGTTTGGCCGCCAATTTGCGATCCAAACGTGTATTCCAGCAACCAAAAGTTGATTTTTGAGCCGATCACTTTGGCGCAGAATGCACCCCCGATCGCCATAGCCGATAGTCCGAAACAGCCAAACCAAAAGCTAGCCACGGCGCCCCGTGATGGCTCGGGCGCTTGAACCGTCTGAATATCGTCAAAGGGTGAATCGCTTGGCATTGGTATTAAAAAGAGAGCCAATCGAGTCTCTTGTGAAAGCAGCCGAACTGGGAACCTACCCTGGTTTATCTTACTACGTAGGATAGAACATTTCACGATGCAGTTGGGAGCCTAAGGAAAATTTGGGCTAGCATTGATGGTAAGAATCGACCTTCTACTGGGTGCGATATTTTTGTATGAAGCAGTTTTTGAAAAGCTCGGCTTCAATGCGTTCGTGACGTTGAAAGGGCACCTCCAGAATCGATGGCCCTAGACTCAATGGCCTCAGAATCTACGGACTGAGTATGGAAACGCTGGTTTCGATCCTTCGCGCTGCGCATTGCAAAAGCACTCACCATTTTTTCGCCATCGATTCGCTTTGGGAGACTACATCTGCGCGCGGACTGGCTTTATCGAGACTACTGCTGGAGCATTTTGATCAGTACTTAAAGGGTGCCAAGGATCCTGACAACGTCTTCAAAGATTTTGAAAACCATGTAGTTCATGTCTCGGACGGGTTTTGGGGCGGGGCAGCCAAGGCAGGTAAGAAATGGCTTGAGCTGGCTTTGCAGCAGCTTCAGTCAGGAAAATGGAAGGAAGCAGCCTATTCCCTGGGTGTGTTGAGTCATTACTTTTCCGATCCCTTTATGCCATTGCATACAGCGCAGTCTGCGCGTGAAACCGCCATTCACCGTCCGTTGGAATGGAGCGTTTGCTGTAGCTACAGTGAAATCTACGCAAGAGCCTGCTCGGATGACAGTTTGGAGCCGTTCGAGCTACAGCAAGGCACCGATTGGCTGACGGATACGATCCATGCGGGGGCAATGAAAGCTCACTCCTTCTATGAAGGCCTATTGGACGATTACAATTTGGATGAGGGGCGGCGATTTCCGAAGCTCGCATTAGGGACCTATTCCAAGCAGGTTTTGGCTCAGCTTTTCGTCGCCGTTCATACTGCATGGGGAAGCGTGTTGGACCGTATCGCAAACGAAACCACCATTCCTCTTCCAGATTCCTCGCTGGCGATAGCTACTCTGTTGGCTGGTATCCAGGTACCAGCCAAGAAGATTGTGCAGGCGATTGATTCCGCAGAGCAACGTCAGACGGTCGAACGTATTTTGGAGGAGTATCAACGTACAGGGAGCGTAACTCGCAACTTAACTTCAGAGCAACGTGTTGTTCGAAAGGTGCGTCAGCAGCAACCTAACTTGCGCCCACCTATAGCCGAGATACAACGAGTTGAAACAAGGGTTGCCGCGTCTGTCGCAGATGAACCAAAGCCAGCTCCGCAGGTACAAGCGTTACGCAAACCGGTACCGTTGCCAAAACGCGAACCTGTAGCACAACCAGAACCAACCGCGACCAAGAATCGTCTGACTCTATCAAGTCCCATTGTCGATGCACCCGCGATCGGTCCGAAGACAGCGGCTCGATTTCAAGCGCAAGGATATCATTCGATCCAAGATTTTCTTAGTGAGGATGCCAAGACCATTGCGGCCGATTTAGATACCAGTTGGATCAGTGAGCGCCTGGTGGCTCAATGGCAGTTTCAGGCAAGATTATCGCTCGAGGTGGATAGACTGACAGCGGTGGGAGCAGGCTTGCTGGTTCTTTCAGGAATCAGGTCGGTAGATCAGTTGGCGTCGCAGAATGCGGCCAAGTTAAGAGCCCGCTTTCTGGAAGTCATTCAGACTGGGGAGGGCAAACGTTTGGTTCGCGAGCAGGATCCGCCTTCACTCTCAACCATTGAGGCCTGGATTGTGTCTGCAAAAACGTCTGGTGCAAAATTGGCGTCGGCGAGTTGATTGGAATAGGTTCTGGGCAAGGGTTGTTATGAGTGGTTTTGATTCGAGAGACATTTATGCGTTTTTAATGCGAGTTGGGGAGCTGTTGCATCAGCACGGTACGCCATCGCATCGACTGGAGCGCGTCATGTCCAAGATTTCAAAATCGCTGAAGATCGAAAGTGTCTTTTTGTACACTCCGACATCG
The DNA here is from genome assembly GCA_027487485.1 of Planctomycetaceae bacterium. GTDB lineage: Bacteria > Planctomycetota > Planctomycetia > Pirellulales > Pirellulaceae > JBKCUI01. The sequence goes on from JAIYDN010000021.1 coordinate 134,586, forward strand.
CTGATCGCATCGTTCGGGCGGAGCCCTCATGAGCAAACGCTGATGCGACGGGTTGATTCTGGGACCGTGGATGCCGACAAGCTGATTCGATTCGATGAAATACTCGAAGAATTGGAGGCTGGGGCTTTAAGCGTGTCGCAGGCGGCAGAAAAGTTAGAACAGGCGGCGGCTGCACCACCTTTGTATTCGACTTGGTTCACGTCGCTGGCCTGCGGAGTGGGCTGCGCGACGGTCGCAGTTTTCTTCGGGGGTAGCTCCATCGAAGTCAGTGTGGCCGGTTTTATCGGCGTGGTCATTGCGATTCTGGAAGTGTTGCAAAGCAAGTTTGCGATCGAGCGCGGACTGATCTTCCCCGTTTCAGGTTTCGTAGCGGCCATGGCATCGTTGGCCTTTGCTCGCTGGGTATGTCCGATCGACGATCGACTGGTAACCTTAGCATCGCTTGTCATTTTGTTACCTGGCTTTGTCTTTACGACGGCCCTGACCGAGTTAGCGGTTGGCCATTTATCAGCGGGGGCAGCTCGGCTGGCGGGCGCATGCGCGACCCTTTTGACTCTGTTCTTGGGAGTGGCAATTGCATGGAAGATAGGGGAACACTGGCGAGCGTTACCTTTATCCATTGAGACATTGTCGTTGGGGTACCAATGGATTGCGATCGCGATTGCACCTGCGGCGTTCGCCGTCCTGTTCCGAGTCAGGGTATCGCGCTGGCTGTTGATCTATGGAGTTTGTCTTTCCGGATACTTCGCCGCTAAATTTTTTGGTGGACGCTATGGCATCGAAGTAGGCTCGTTTCTTGGGGCGTTAGTGGTTGGATGCGGGAGCAATCTTTATGCGAGATGGCGTGATCGGCCTGCGATGGTTCCGCTTGCTCCGGGGATTATCATGCTTGTCCCCGGATCGTTGGGTTATCGATCCCTGTCTGCTTTGCTGAATCGGCATACCATTGAAGGCGTTGATTTTGCGTTCGGCACCATTCTGATCGGGATGTCGTTGGTCGGAGGATTGTTAGCCTCCTCTGCAATCATTCCACCCAAGCGAATTTTGTAAGTTTGCTCATGCAGATTCGATAAAGTCTCTGTTGACCAAGCCAGGAGACCAATACCAACCTGGAGAATTGTAGGGGGGGCGTTGTATGAAGTGCTATTCGTTCCAGGCACATTTTGCTCTACCGTGACACCTTTTGCTCTACCGCCATTCCGCTTCCGTCGAGTTCATCTCGGCGGAGCGAACACTAGAATCAAAGGGGTCAGGCCTCTTTGATGGTGGCGTGGAGGTTTCTTTGGGTCAGCAAGTCGTTGAGACATCCGATACGTCTGCTTGTAGTGATCGCTCCTAAACATTGTTTCCGAGGTGCAAAAACGTTGGAAGCAGGCTTGCACATTGAATCAAAGAGGCCTGACCCCTTTGATCGCTCTTGGGCTTAGGACTGAATGAGTACACTTCAAATTCTTTTGGAATGCTTACCAGAGTTTTGCCCGAAGTCTGGTGACTCCGGCTACTTGTGATCATAGCCCGGAGGGCGGTCGCAGGAACGGTGCTATCCACCAAACTAATTTCGCAATCGCCCCATCGAGCGGTTCGCTGTCGAGCATTTTCCCGATTTGGATGATTCCACGAATGCTTCGGAGGTTTTTCTCGAAATTGCTTGAGGTGACAAACGCTGCGGTATGGATTAAGATTAGGAATTCCTCTAATCCTGACTACCACGCTTGGCATTCCGTAATGGCTCAACCTGACACTATCAATCCGCGATCCATCGTTTCCACTCAGACCCTGGCGGACAGTGTTGAGTTTGCGAAATTGGCTGCAAGGGCGGCTGCGGAAAACAAAGGCCAAGACATTTTGGTTTTGGATTTGTCGCGACAAACCAGTGTTTTCGACTGTTTTGTAATCGCCACAGGTACCAGCCGCCGGCAAATGCACGCCATTGCCGAGGAAATCGAGCGAGTCTTCAAAGCCCGTGGCGAGCGAAAGCTGAGCATTTCTGGGATGGATGATAGCCGCTGGATCGCCGTCGATTACGGCGGGGTGGTGATTCATCTTTTCGATGAAGAGTGCCGAAAGTTCTATGACTTGGAAGGTCTGTGGGCGGACGCGGTTCGTGTCGATCTTACCGAAGCTCTTCGAGACACCAACGCTCGAGCCACGTTCTAGGCGCTCGAAATACCAACGGAGCATGAAGCGAATGGCGATTTCCATCGAGTACCTTTTGTGGCTGATACCGATCCTCGCATCCGTATCCTTGGTGATGGCAGCCACGCGTCATGAACGCAATGATTTGATTTTGAGCCAAGCTTGGAAGACAGCGGTCTGGACGCTCGGTTTTCTTGGCACGATTGCGGTCGTGCTTTGGTTTGCCATGTTCTGGATCGGCTGATTCCAGCTATTTGTTCATCTGAGCCATCTCGTCGTCAAAATCGAGGGCAGGTGCAGCCACATCTGCGAGAGGATCTGACGCCTCACCAGCAGGGCTCGCAGACTTGTTTTTCCCTGGCTTTTTCGGTCTTCCGAGCATTGCGGCTACGATCGTTGCGACCACAAGTCCCAACATGAATACGATCCACAAGTAAGGTAGCAAAATGTACATGGCGGCCAACGAATGGGAAGTAAAGCTTGTTCTCGAAGAAGCCCAATAGCACTACAGCCTAGTTTGCAATGGTCACTTATACAAGTTTTCCCATCAAAAGCAGCCTAAGAAACCTTGAGTTGGCAAATTCGGATCATCTGGAAGGATTTGAATCGACTGCTACCATACGTATCCCGGGAGAATCGCCAGCAAGCGACTCGAGATCTGGGGCGGGTTTCCAATGTTTTGGCGGGACCTTTTTTACCTTTCTAGCGATTGCAAGGACTCTTGTTGATGGATGGCGCACCTGTATCTGAGCTTTTTGAGTTGAAGAATGCAATTCGAAAACAAGCACACGAGAATCGCAAGGCACAGCTCGACAAAGATGCTGTCTCCGAAAAAATTGTCGAGCGTTTCATGCAGCTGGATGAATATGCGGCTGCAAAAACGGTCATGTTCTACGTGGACGTACGAGACGAGGTCCGGACACGCCAGGCTCTTCCAGCAGCCATTGCCAGTGGCAAGCGGATTGTGGTGCCCTATTGCGTCGACGGAGAGCTGGAGCTGTTTTGGCTTGAAGGCATGGATGAGCTGGAGCTGGGAATGTATCGCATTTTGGAGCCGACTGCTTCCATGCGAACGGTGGAACGAAAGAAGCTCCAACCCACCGATTTGGATTTAGTGATGGTTCCAGGGGTGGCATTCGATCGCAATGGCGGACGAACTGGACATGGCAAAGGGTACTATGACAAACTTTTACAACACGCGCGTTTGGACGCTCCGTTGATCGCTTTGTCGTTCGAGTGCCAGCTGTTCGACAAGATACCCGCTGAAAGTCATGACATTTTTATGGACAAGGTTGTAACCGAAGCAGCCGTTTACCAAGGCAAAGGACGATAAACCGATGGTTCGAACAGCGAGTACCATGTTGGCGTTGGGTACCAAGGCACCCTCGTTTAAGCTCAAGAATATCGATGGGCAGTTCGTTTCCCTATCTGATTTTCTGGGGAAGCAAGGGCTGGTCGTGATCTTCATGTGCAATCATTGCCCCTACGTAAAGCATGTTGCTCCCGAGCTCGCACGCATCTCCAAAGACTATATGCCACGAGGCATTGGATTCGTAGGTATCAGTTCGAACGACGTGGACGCCCACCCCGATGATGGTCCCGACAAGATGGCACAGGAGGCTGCTGTTCAGGGATACACCTTCCCGTATCTGTTTGATGAAGATCAATCTGTCGCGATCGCTTACAACGCCGCTTGTACCCCTGATATCTTCCTTTTCGACTCGGACTTAAAGCTAGTTTACCGAGGTCAATTGGATGATTCCCGCCCGAAGACAGACAAGCCGCTGACGGGCAAGGATTTGAGAGCTGCGATGGACTGTGTTCTGAATCATCAACCGATACCATCAGAACAACGCCCAAGTATCGGGTGCAACATCAAGTGGAAGCCGGGCGCAGAGCCAGATTACTTTAACGCACTTGGCATTTCAGGATGAACGCGATTCAAGGTTTACGAGTTGGCTTAGGGATGGACTCGCATCGAATCGCAAGCGGCGGGCCGCTGATCCTGGGCGGAATCAAGCTGGATGCTGACATGCATCTGGTCGGCCACTCGGACGCGGATGTTTTGCTGCATGCGATCACGGATGCGGTTTTGAGCGCAGCGGGACTGCCCGATATCGGACAGATCTTTCCCAACACTTCGGATGAAAACAAAGGTAGGGATTCGGGTGAGATGCTGACCCAAGCCATGGACTTGGTGCGAGAAAACGGTTGGAGCATTCTGAATCTAGATTGTGTCGTTCAGATGGAGCGACCCAAATTGTCCCCGTACAAGGGATTGATGAAGCAGCGCATTGCCGAATTGCTGCGGATTGACATCTCGCAGGTGTCCGTCAAGGGAAAAACGGGGGAAGGTGTCGGCGAGATCGGGAGATCCGAGCTCGCGGCGGCAACCTGTGTCGTTTTGCTTTACAAGTAATCGCTATAGCGATCAATCATCGTCATTGCTGATTTCGATCACACACGAAACAAGGAAGTGATCCGAGAACCGTTTTTTAAAGTCTCGGATCTCGTTGTCGGTACCGTTTTTGGTTTTGTGGACTGTTTGGGAAGACTTTGCAAATTCGGGTTGCTTGGAAGTCACAAAGATTCGGTCAAAGGGGGCGCTCGAATAGCCTTGGCCCCACGCCGCTGTCGTTCCCACGTCTTGCGAGTTCAAATCTGTGAAGCCCGCCTCCGCAAGCACTTGGGGGGATCCGTCTTCGGGCGCAAGGAAATTGCTGTCTCCAAGGATGACAATGTCATTATCTTTGAAGTGCTCTTTCAACGAGGGTAAGTTGGCAACAAATGCTTCGACTTCGGCGAGTCTTTGCTTTTCCGTGAACTTTTTGTCGCTTGGATCGACATCATTACGATTCGACTTCAGGTGAATTGGGATAAAAACGACATCCGATTTACCGCTGCCGAACGAGAGTTTCACCGCGTTGGCGCCCCGTTCCCAAAACTTGATGCCGTAGGTTTCGTTTTCGCCAACAGGCACTCGGAATGGTTCGCCCACCATGGTCGCTTTGCTGGTGCACCACGCGAGTCCTGTGTGTTGTCCCCGAACGATAAAATCTTCGGTACCCTCGGCATAGTTTGCCTTGGGGAACAGCACATATTGCCATGTTTGGTTGTGATTTTCCTTCAGTTGGGCAAAGACCTGATCCAGTGGCTTGCTGCGAAAGGGCTCGCTATTTTCGTCTACGCCGATTTCTTCGAGCGCTAAGACATCGACTTTGCACTGGGCAATGTAGTCGGACAAATCTTTCGGAGATTGGACAACGTCTTTACCTGGTTTTCCTCGCTTGTCGGCGAACCCGAGCCATTCGATGTTCCATGCACCAACAACGATTTGTTGGGAAAATGCCGCCTTTGCGGGCATCGTAGCAAGAACCAATAATGCGGTTAGAACAGAAGCGGATATGTTTTTCACGAGGCGTGGTTTCCAATTTTCTTCGAATTCAAATCGAAATAAGCAAAACTGCCAAAGAATCAGACACGCAGGCGAAGAAACCATCAAGGTTACTTTTGTGAGGGCGAAGGAAGTTTTGTGGATTCTTCATCTCCTTGCCTTTCTGCTATAACTTCAGCAGCGTTTCTTGGCTCGGCTCATTCACATGGAACCGTGGGGGTAGGCCGGGTCACATTCCTTGAAAAAGGGGTGTACGTCGCGGCTAGCGCCCGCGGCTCAATTTGATCCCATGGATCAATTCGGGCCGGCGCAAAACCACATCTTTGTTTTTGGTATCACCACGTCAAACTTGCAAAATTCATGACTAAACGTCGCGTCGTAATCATTGGAGCAGGGCCGGGCGGCCTCACATCGGCACTTCAGCTAGCTCACGCGGGGGCGGATGTCACCGTTTTGGAGTCCCGGCCGCAAGTGGGGGGACGCTGCTCCAGCATTTATGCGGACGGCTTTCGATTTGACACCGGCCCAACGTTTTATCTGTATCCCAGAATATTGAAGGAGATCTTCGCCTCGATCGGACGGGACATCGATCAAGATATTCCGATGAAACGTTTGGACCCACAATATCGCGTTTCCTTTGGGGCTGGTGGGCATCTGGACTGCACGCACGATTTGGCCGAAATGGATCGTCAGATACAGCAACTCTCGCCACCTGACGTTGGAGCACTTGGACGCTATCTCGACAAGAATCGAGTCAAGTTGGCCAAATTCAGACCCATTCTTGAATCACCCTTCAACAGCATGCTCGATTTGCTTCGGCCCTCGTTGCTGGCTGCGGCCTCTCATGTTCAGCCTTGGAAAACACTTGGCCAGGATTTGCAGAATTATTTCAAAGACCCTCGGTTGGTCATCGCATTTTCATTTCAAGCCAAGTATCTCGGAATGTCACCATTCCGTTGTCCAAGTTTATTCTCCATCTTGTCGTTTCTGGAGTACGAATACGGCGTGTATCACCCGATCGGAGGGTGCGGGCAAGTCAGCGAGCGGATGGCCGAGATCGCTACCGAAAAAGGCTGCAAGATTCGTACTAGCGAGCCGGTCGAGCGATTGGAGTTCAGCGGCAAGCGAGTCACAGCCGTCCACACCAACCAAGGCAGATACGAAGCAGACGCAATCATCATCAATGCCGACTTTGCGCATGCGATGCAAAAATTGGTTCCAGACCACCTGAGGAAACGTTGGTCGAATGCCAAGATTGAAAAGAAACGCTTCTCCTGCTCAACGTTCATGATGTATCTGGGAATCAAAGGTCGATACGACGATCTCAAGCATCACACCATTCACATTTCCAAAGACTACGACCGGAATCTGCGTCAAATTGAAGACGAAAAAGTGCTGCCTGATGATCCGTCAATTTACGTTCAAAACCCTTGTGTGACCGACGATTCGCTGGCCCCAGCAGGGAAAAGCACTCTTTATGTTCTCGTTCCCGTCCCGCAATTGTCGCCAAGCACGCCATGGGATGCCCAGCAGACGGCTCAGTTTCGTGCCTTGACCATGAAACGACTCGCGGACATTGGACTTGGTGACTTGGAGGAGCGAATCGAGTATGAACAAATTGTTACACCTGCGAATTGGCGAGACGATTTTTCCGTCTATCGAGGTGCCACCTTCAATCTTGCACACAACCTGTCGCAAATGCTTCATCTGCGACCCCACAACAAGTTTGAAGAACTGGACGGTGTTTATCTCGTTGGCGGTGGAACTCACCCAGGTAGCGGGCTACCAGTGATCTACGAATCGACTCGGATTACCTGCAAGCAACTGCTTCCGGACCTTGGACTGTCTGCCAATTTTATTCACGAAGCCCTCTCGGTATAAAGATTGCAAAATCCGTGAACCAAACAGCAAATCAGACATCCGCCTTCGACTTTTCGGCCACAACCATTGATGGCAAAGTTGTTTCCTTGGACATGTACCGAGGTTCGGTGTTGCTTGTTGTTAATGTGGCCAGTCATTGCGGATTTACGGGGCAGTATGAGCCTCTCCAGCAACTGCATGATACCTATTGCCAGCAAGGTTTTTTTGTTCTGGGGTTTCCATGCAACCAATTCATGGGGCAGGAACCGGATGGCGACGAACAAATCAAGGAATTTTGCTCACTCCGCTATGATGTTTCGTTTCCGATGTTCTCCAAGATACAGGTCAACGGCAGCGATACGCACCCTCTTTATCGATTTCTCAAGTCGCAGGCAAAGGGGCTGATGGGGAGCGAAGCGATCAAGTGGAACTTCACGAAATTTCTTGTGAATCGTGAAGGCCAAGCAGTGGCGCGTTATTCGCCAACGACTTCACCCATGAGCCTAACAGGGGCGATTGAGCAGGAACTGAAAAAGCAGGTTTGAGTGAAGGCCGGCAAGTGACGGCCTAGGAGCTTACCAAAGGTTGGAAATTGCGTTGTACTTCGTAAGCCGTTCAGCGGCTTGATCCCAGGCGGATGAACGCATGGGTTCGTACGTTGCGATGTCGCTCATGGTCCGCATCCATCGACGCCCTTCCGCAATGTTGGCAAACTTTCCAAGGGCGACCATTTGAGACACGATGTTACCCAAAGCGGTGGCTTCGACTGGCCCCGCGATGACTGGCCTTTGGCAAGCATCTGCCGTCATTTGGCATAGGAGTTGGTTCTGCACTCCTCCACCCACGATGTGAATGGTTTCAAGCCGATACCCCAAAAGTTCTTCAAGCCACTCCAGGCAAACACGATATCGAAGTGCGAGGCTTTCCAATGCGGCTCGAGCTATTGCACCGTCGTCAGCCGGCTCGGGTTGGCCTGTTCGCTGAGCATAGTCGCACATCGCTTGAAGCATGTCGGAAGGAGCGAGGAACATGCGATGGTCTAGGTCGAACAAAGTTTGCAAGGGCTTGGCATTGCCTGCCATCTTCTCCAGTTGTCTCCAATCGTAGGTGATCCCCTTGCGTTGCCAGGACGCCCGGCATTGTTGATATGGCCATAGACCAGCAATATTCTTCAGCAAGCGAACACTACCGTTGGCCCCCCCTTCGTTGGTAAAGTTAAGCTTAAAGCACGCTTCGCTGAGAATCGGTTTTGCGAGTTCAACTCCCATCAGCGACCATGTCCCGCTGCTGATATAGCACCAGTTGGGGCGATCGCTTGCGAATTCATTGGCGGGAACTGCGATCACGGCAGATCCTGTGTCGTGCGTTGCCGGGGCGATGACCTGCACCTTACTGTCCAGACCAGTCCTGGTTCGAATGGGTGCACGCACATGCCCTAGCGAAGTGCTTGGCTGTACCAGCGGCTTGAATATATGTTTTGGGATTTGAAGGGCATCCAGAATCCTAGGGGACCAAGTTCCACTGGTAGGGTGCAGCATTTGCGTTGTACTGGCGTTCGTGTATTCGTTGGTCAAAACACCTGCAAGCAACCAATTGATAAAATCGGGGATCATCAAAAAGTGTTCAGCAATATCCAGAAGCGGCGATTCTTGAACGTGCATGGAGAACAACTGATACAAGGTGTTGATTTCCATGAACTGAATTCCGCTTTCTGCAAAAATGTCAGATTGTGAAATTCTTTCGAAAGCTCGCTTCATCATCCCTTGAGTGCGTGCATCGCGATAGCAAAATGCGGGTCCAACCATATCCAAATTGCGATCCAGGAGAACATAATCCACCCCCCAAGTATCGACGCCAACACTCTCAATACGATCCCCGTATTCGCTTGCCGCTAGCCCCAGCCCCGTTTCAATCTGTTGCCAAAGTCCATGGATGTTCCAATGCAATCGGGAGCCGATAGGTACCGGCGCGTTTTCAAAACGGTGAACATCACTCAACTGGATTCGGTTGGGTAGCAGTTCTGCGGCTATAACGCGACCGCTGGATGCACCTAAATCTACAGCAACTACGATCTCGGAGTTTGTCATCATGGCAGGGGGTAGGTGGAAAGGACGGAACCCTGAAGATTGTACGGAGAACCTCCAAGCCGCACAATCAAGCGTCTAGTAGGTAATGCAAGAACTGGGCGACGGCTCAAAAACAGGCTAAGATGGTCGGGTACTTGTGATCGCAATCTTACCTCTCTCCCTGGAGTCGTTTCGCAACCATGTCTATCGCAAAATCATCTTCGAAAAAATGGAATCGACGACAATTCGTTTCCTCGACGGCAGCAGCCTCAAGCCTTGCGGTATTGCCGTCGGCGCGAGGCCACATGTTGGCTAACGATGAAATCCGGCTTGGGTTTATCTCTTGCGGTGGACGAGCTGGCGAGCACATGACCCAATTTAACAAAATGGGTGGAGTCAAGATTGCAGGCTTGTGCGATCCTGATCAGCTTCGAATTAGCCAGGCAGCAAGGACTTTTGCGCAGGACGCCAAAACTTGGGCGGACCTTCGTGGAATGCTTGACGACAAAGACATCGATGCTGTTGTCGTTTCGTCTTGCAATCATTGGCACTGCTTAGCGTCCATTTGGGCCATGCAAGCAGGCAAGGACGTTTATGTGGAAAAGCCTTTGTCCCATAGTCAATGGGAAGGTCGGCAGACCGTCAACGCGGCCCGGAAGTACAAACGCATTTGCCAAGTCGGAACGCAACAGCGTTCCGATCCCATGCAAACAGAAATCAAAAAATTCCTCCACCAGGACAAAGCCCTTGGGGCGATTCGTTCGGCACGCGTCAATCGATACGGAGTCCGAGGATCCATTGGTTTGCGAACCACACCTTTGACCATCGATCCCAATACGGACTACAACCTGTGGCTTGGGCCGGCGCAGGACAAACCCATCTATCGCAACAATCTCCATTACGATTGGCACTGGGATTGGAACACCGGTTCTGGCGAAATGGGAAACTGGGGCGTTCATGTTTTGGACGATCTGCGCAACAACGTCTTTCTCGATAAAGTCACATTGCCTACTCGGATTCTTGGTGGCGGAGCCCGCGTTGTATGGAATGATGCTGGGGAAACACCTAATGTCCATTTCGTTTATTTCGATACGGGCTCAATCCCGGTGGTGCTTGGACTGTCCAATTTGCCCGAGAGCCCGTCATCGAAAAATAGCCCACAAGTTCCAGGCCCGGGCAGTGGCTACATTGCTTATTGCGAAGGAGGCCGACTGGAAGGAGAACGAGGTAAGGCGGTGGCCTTCGACAACGAGGGCAAAAAGATCCGGAGTTTTTCGGGTAACTTTGGCAATCCATCCCATCACGAGAATTTTGTTCAGGCTCTTCGCACTCGCGATGCTTCCATCCTGAACGCCGATGTCGAAGTTGGGCACCACACCTCTGGATGGTGCAATCTGGCGAACATTGCGTACCGAGTCGGCAGCGAATTTTCGAGTGAAAAAGCCGCTGCGATTGATATGCCGGAATGGACGGGCTTGTTCCAAGAGATGGATAAAATGCTTGGCAACTACAACATCAAAATGGATTCGAGCTCCATCAAGATCGGTCCGGTCCTAACCATCGATCCCAAATCGGAAACGTTTGTCGGGGATGGGGCTGAAGCTGCCAATGCTTTGTTGAAGCGAGAGTATCGGGCACCGTTTGTTGTGCCCGAGATCACTTAGCCGAACCGAAGAATCTATCCATCTAGCGAATGGAAACACTGCTGCGAATGCCTTCACTGTAGTCTCGTTTGAACGCGGCTGCAGGTCTCCATTCGTTCGTTCCGGAGAGTACAAAACAGGGGGCCGGTTGCTTGGGGATGCGAAGCACGGTTGGTATGACATAGTCTGCCCACACGTTCCCTTTCTCAAAGCCGAATATGTCTTTCGTGGCTCTCCAAACGATCGTGTCCCCTTGTTTGAGGATCAGATCGCGCGTCGGCTTGAAGGCTTCGTCGGTCAGGTCCTTCAAGTCAACTTGGTCGTAGTTTTTCGATTCTCGCATGTTCGCAACGAATGTCGCTTTCCCGCCGGACTCAACAACTCGAAAACCGGCTTTGGTTAGCAGTTTGGTGAGGTGCTTTAATTCAGTCGGTCGATCCACACTGGGACCAACATTCAATTCGATTTGTACGGGGCTACCCGGCTCAAGATTGATCCCAAGGTTCGACAAGAACTGTTCGGCGGTCGCATTCATGGGATCGCTTGGAAGCTTAGGGTTAAGCACCAGTGAGGTTCCACCTTGAAGTGAGCTAAATGGAAGGAACCCGTTGCAGGCCGATTCATGAATGCTCGATGTATAAAAACAGGATGCTGAACCGGAAATGGAGATATCCACCAGATCAAACTGGCCCATCAGTCGCTGCATCTTGGTGCCTCCCACTGCAACTTGAGTTGGGGTAAGCCAAATCGCGATGGTTGGATCCAGAACTGCGGATGCGATCCCGAACTCCGAGACGATTTTTCCGTCGTTGAGATTCCAGAATCGGGCCAACCCGTTTCCGATGCCGGCTAGACGCTGGCAGGTGTCATCCACGGCCAAGATTCGAATCCCAACTGGATTGGACGCCATTTGCGAAACAACCTTTCCTGTGTTTCCGACAAGTACGACCAGCCGATCATCCGTGTGAATCACAATGTACTTTCCACTTGGGCTAACCGCGGGGATACAAGTCGCTCGCATTTTGATCCACCAAACAATCTTCTTCGTGTTGATGCTCCAGACGCCAAGATCGCCGTACGGGCTGACCGTTACTAGGTGTTCATCGTCCAAAAACTGAGTATGCATCACATCGCGACCAACACCATAGGGAGTCCATTCGTTCCAAATGTTCTTGCCGGTTTCTGTTTCGAAGATACTCCATTCGAAATTGCTCGAATTGGACTCGACGCCAGCGTAGTACTTGCCCGATGGGCTAATTGCTTTTGGAATGCAGCGAACTTTTTGATTCTTTTTTGAAATCTTGCCGGACGTTAAATCAACAAGAGTAAACTCACTTTTCCCGGAGCCAGAATAGATAAGCATCTTGCGGCCGTCCGAAGTTACGACGGAGGACGGGAAGTTTTGCAGTTGTCCAAGATCGATTCGATCCACGACTTGGGCGCGAGCGATGGCGTCCGGTTCGAATCCCCATCGATCTTCTTTCAACAGCTGTGCCTTGAGCTCTTTGGCTGGTGGAGAAGAGGATTGCGGTTCGTCGCCTATTCCGGCGATATCACCGGCCATGAGATTGTCATCATCGCTTGGGCCACTATCGCTTGGACCGATATCGCCAGGCATTTTGAGATTGCCTTGTGCGGAATTAGCATCAGCGAGCCCACCGGCCGCAGCTTTTTGAATTGCATAGCGTTTGTCGGTTTGAGAGAGCATGATTAGATCCAGTTGCTTTTCTGATCCATCGGACTGTCGAATCACAACTTGACCGCCCTTCAACTCAACAAAGTCCCCATCCACTGTCTCGCCCGAGGAGAGCGTCCAAGTTCTTGCGCTCGGAGCACGCTTGAGCGGCAGTTTCTTTATTTTGGTGAGACCCTTTTTGATCAACCCTTGAAGATACTTCTGGTCGGCATCGCTCAGACTGGTCAGTGGCATGTCCTTTTCGGTCATATCGCTTTTTCTCAAACGCACTTGGGTATCGGTGATCGCGATCACCGCCGCAACGATACTGTGTTTGCCCGACTTGTCTTTGTAAGTTCTGGTTGCGACGATCGCGCCATTTTCGTAGGGACGACGGATCGCGGCTCGAAGAAAGTCTTGAGTCTGCTTGGCTGCAGCAAACTCGAATTCGACTCGAGCGTTCCCCTTTTTGTCGGTTGCAATCACGACCCCAGGTTGCCATTCATTCAGGAAAAAGACTTCCACTTGCTCACCCTCCTTTAGCTTTTCCAGTTTATCTTGAGCAAGCGCGGTGGACGTGTTCAATGAGGTGAGAAACCAGCACCAGCAACAAGCCCAAAGAAATTGGCGACCCCACCAAAGCGCTCGATTGGTGTGCGTTTGGGCGGGGGCGAAATAGTCGAATGTATGGTGCAGCATTTTATCCTCAGGCGAAGGAAACATCCTATGGGCGGATTCGAAGGCAAGATCCGACGGCAAAACGGGCCCAGATCTTTTGTCATCCATAACGCCACACAATGATATCCAAGGCAATTCGTGATCGCAACTAAACCAAGAAAGACGATCGAAAGACTACGACATCTTGCTGAGTTACGACCCTGACAGCCATAGGCTGCCAAGAACGGCAGCGGTCGAAACCGCGGTTTCCACTCGCTGGATACGGTCGCCAAGCGTGAGCACTTTGGCGCCAAGCGACACCGCCAGAAGGACTTCATCGTCGGTGAACCCACCCTCGGGGCCTACCAAGAAGAGCAACTGCTGTGGCGGGTAGGTCATCTCAAGCTGACATGCATCACGGATGGAATAACACTTGGGCCCAGGAAGGTCCGGATGCAGAATCCACGTTTGTAAATGGGGTTGGGCGATGTTGAGTTGATTCAAGGTCAAGGATGTACCGACAGTCATCAATCGATTGCGTCCGCATTGCTTGCAAGCTTCGATCGAATAACGTTCTAGCCGATCGACATTAGATTCATCCACCACGGCAACTCCGCGTGTTGTCGCGAGGGGAGTAAGCGAATCCACACCAAGTTCGACTAGCTTCTCAACGGTGCTTTTTTGTCGATCCCCTTTGGGAACAGCGACCGCAAAGTTCAGTCGCCCCAGATGATCGCGGGGCGCAAAGACATACGATTGGATAGCCGCTTCGACGCTTCGTTTGGAAACGGATTCGATAGTCGCCGTCGCTTCGTTCCCTTTGCCATCGAACAGAACAACAATGTCACCCGGTTGAGATCGCAACACTCGGCTTGCGTGGTGGGCTTCTTCCTCTGGAAGCGAAACAATTCCCGCTGATTTTAACAAGGGAACGAGAAATCTAGGACGAGCCATACGATCTACAGCGCGTTTGCAGCCTCGCGGAACGATACAAAGTGCCCTCGGTCGACGTCCCAAACCTTGAGTCGGAAGCATGCAAGAATGTCACGAGGGTGCAACGAAGTAGTTCCAGGCGACTGGAGTTCTTCCAACGCGGCCATGGCTTCCGGCAGTCGGTAGAATGGAATCTTCGCGTTCAAATGGTGGACGTGGTGGTAACCTACGTTTCCAGTGAACCAGTGCATCATTCCGTTCATCCGGATAAAGCTGGAGGATTTCAGGGCTGCAAGGGTGTAATGCCAGTCTTCGCGTTTATGTAGTATGCACGAAGGGAAGTTATGCTGGGCATAAAACAGATAGGCTCCCAAGCCGCATGCGATCGTCAATGGAACAATCATCGCAAGCATTAGAACATCTACCCCTTGGTTGAGGCACAGATAAAGCAGCCCCACATGAAGAAGGATTGCTACCCCTGCGTCCAGATGCTTGAGCGGATGAAGGAAGAACGACCTAAGACTCATGCCATACAAGAATACGGTTAGGTATCCAGAGAAAACCGTGATCGGATGCCGAGATAACGCATAAACGAACCGCTTCCATCGACTGGCCTTCAGATACTCATCCCGAGTCATCAAGGGATACGACCCTGTGTTGTTACCGGAAGAGCGTGAATTATGTTTGTGATGGTGATCGTGGGAATGCGTCCAGACGCTGGATGGGCTTAGCACCAAAAGTCCATAGATCTTGAGGATGCCGGACGCCAGCCATGATTTTCGCAGGATCGCTCCATGGTTAAAATCGTGGTAAATGATAAACAATCGCACGATAACGAGACCGCTCACGCAGCTGCTAAGGATGCGAACGAATAACGGCAAGGCCGAACAGGCAATAGCTAGCGTTAGCAGATAAATCGATAATGCAACTGTTAGATGCAGCCAGCTCAACCAACGCGTTTCAGATGTAAACGCTTTGGAGGCTACCAGCAATTCTTTTGGGTTCCGCATGCATTTCTCAACGTAGGTGTAAACGAATCTCGATGCCGTCCCAAAAAAGTCGGAACCTAGATGCATAGTACCAGAAGGAGAAGTGTGTGCTCGCTCGGGAAAAGCAATCTGCTGGTCGCTCGAAAGGATTGGAAAGCGATAGGATAGTGGACATATCCATTCATCACCAATCCCAACTTGTTTAATTCGCCTCGAATCTAACCAAATCTTTGCATTCAAATTGAACTTAGCTCAAGGACCAGCCCGCTCTGGGCGTTCGACGGATGAACTGGTCGGCAGCAGGACAATTGGTCGCACTCATGGATTTAAAGTCCCATTGGAGCTTTTTCCCAGCTCGAAATGCAACGTTTCCAAGATGATTGGCTTCAGTAAGGAGCCCTGAATAGCTGAACGGGCTTCCGGTCGGGGTGCCATTGCGGATCGCGTCTAACCATTCTTGTTGTTGACCTGGAGAATCGGCAATGAACGGGTCTGGGCGTTTGAAGTCGACGAACTTGTCTTCGGGCAACAGCAGATGACGTCCGTAGTCGGAAAGGAGCATTCCTTTGTCACCAATAAACAGGATACCGTATTCCCATTGCGGTATCCCTTTTTCCTTCCAAATGGTTGGCTTATGCGTTCCTTGGTACCAAAACAGCTTGCAGGCAGGCATGGTTTCACGAGCTGCGTATTCGTAAACGGCGGACATGGAAGCGGGAGCAATCTCCGGGTGGGCCGATTCGCCGAAGGCTTCGATTGTTTTGGGGGCGTCTAACTTGAGAGCCCAAAAAGGGAGGTCGTTCATGTGACTGCCTAAATCGGACATTGTTCCATTGCCGAAGTCCCACCAACGGTACCACTTTGGTCCGGGAAAGTAGACATCATGGTAGGGACGCATCGGTGCAGGCCCGATCCACAGGTCCCAATCCAACCCCTTCGGTATCTCGACCCTTTCTTGAGGCCGTTCCCTGACGCTCACGATGTCACCATTGGCGGCGGCATCTTGTTCACTTTGAAGTCCCCAGGCTCGCGAAACCCAGACATGGGCTTCGGAGACATTGCCTATCGCTCCCGATTGAATCAGTTCAACAACTCGGCGATAGTTTGGCAGGCTGTGGATCTGAGTCCCCATTTGCGTCGCAACGTTGGCCCGTTCGGCTTCTTGCATGATGCGACGTGATTCTTGAATGTTATAAGTCAGCGGCTTTTCGCAGTACACCGGCTTCTTCATTTGAAGAGCAGGTAGGGTAGCAAACGCATGAGTGTGTTCGGTAGTGCTTACGACAACGGCATCGATATCCGCAAGAGCGTCCATGAGCCGTCGAAAGTCGGTGTACTTGGTTGCCATGGGGAAACGTTCGCCCACTTGAGCAAGCGTGTTTCCGTTCACATCGCAGATCGCCGCAACGTTGACGCCTCCGTCTTTGGTGAGCTCCTCCAGATTGGCTCCACCTCGCCCACCCACACCGACAAAAGCGAGATTCAAACGATCGTTTGCGGACTTTGCTTTCAGGGAGGAGGACGCAACCGCCGCCCCGCCAACGACAGCAGCTAAACCTTGAAGAAACGGACGACGTTGCAAATGTCTCGACGGATGCATGATGACCTATGTTCAGGGAGGGAAGGAAGGATCGAACCGAAAGGGCAGGAAGTCCATTTTAACTGATTCCCAATCAGGATGTACTCGGCTTGAGAGAATTGTTGCTCAAGCTAATTCCCGTTTCGAAAGTGCGCTTCCCCCAAAGCTTGATCTATTTGGGGCGAGTCGCAATCGGTAGACCCGACTTGGCCGTTTCCATATCGTTCACCTCAAAGATTTGCTCCGTCACAATTGGGCGATCCCCTTGTTGCAATTCGCATTTGATCTGATACTTCCCAGGTGCAAGCGGTTGTTCCAGACGGAATTCCAGCTTCGCCGTTTCGCCAGGCATCAGCCATTTGCCGAACCCGCCGGGGATCTGAATTCGTTCCCCATTCTCGCCAGAAATGGTTAGCCGAGCATTCATGGCCAAATGCGATTGGCCTTCGTTGCTAACAGCACAACGAAACGCGGGATGCTTGGATAACGAGTCCCATTGCACCGTAGAAAGCTTGGCATCCGGAGCTGACGACTTCTTCATGAGTAAAGCGATCGGAAGCTTACGAGTTTCGTCAAAGTCTTTGCGGTCGGATTTTGACTGGAAATCGATGGTGCCAAACACAATCGCATCGGGTGCATCCAGTTGGCTCTTCAGAGTGATAGAAATCTTTCGACTTCCACCTGGTGGAAGTGTGAACTTGTCAGGCTGAATCGTGGCAGACGGTAGAGTCAATCCTGTCTTGTCCGTCGCTGTAACCGAGATGGATTTCGCATCCTTGCCATTGTTCTTGAGCAAAATCGTCGAGCGTCGGCTGCCACCTCGCAATTGCGATAGTTCAATTTGAGCCGGAGACACTTGCACGTCTTTTCCTAGCTGTGCAATGAGCACTTCTTGAGCAGGATAGTCTGACGCGTCGACGGTGATCGATTGCGTCTTCTTGGATAAGACTTTTTCCCCCAGCATGATTTCAACATCCGCCTCGTACGTTCCGCTTGCAATCGCTTCAGGCAACAACTCAATCATTCGGACTCGGCTTTTCGGCAGGATTCTTCCGACGAATCGTTCCTCCGATTCAGAAGATTCCCGAATCGGCATAACCAGTCGGATCGAGCGAGCATTACGATCGCTAGTCGAAGAACGCAACTTCGCCCGCACTTCGTATTCAAAGGTCGAATCGGAAGGGTTCAGGATTTGTGCGATCAGCTTTGGACGCCCGTCAAAAGGAACCAAGTCAAGCTTCTCCAGTTCCAAAACATTCGGGTTCTCGCCGCGCGCGTTTTCCATTTCTAGATCCAGACGTAGGACATACTGTGTGACGAATTGGATGGTTGCTTTGGTTGCTTTCTTGGAAGCGTCATTGTTGGCGGCGAGTCTTTCGGCAGCACCGATGTCTTTGACAAGAATACCGATGGAGTGGTACTTGGCCTCTCCCCTCGGAAATTGAACGAACCCCTGAATCTTTGCAGGAGTATTGGCGGACAGCTTCATGCGAGTCGGGGTGCTCAATCGAACTAAGTCTGCCTGTGGAGCATTCGAATCGTGAAGAATGATGCCTGAGATTTCTTGCCGAAGGCCTACTGGCACCACTTCAATTTCAGTTTCTCGGTTTGCCGATTCAAGCGAAAACTCGAAGCTTGTAACAGCACCCGATTGCCCAACCAAGTTATGGGACAACGGCTCGATTCGAAAAGCAGGTTCAAACGATTCCGTGACCGCCATCACCCTCGGGTTCTCTGTCTTGCGAGTCCCGGCTACTTTTTTGCTATCTTGCGCGGATACTGGGGAGATGGAAGCGATGGCGAATATCGTCAGGACGACGAAAGGCAGAGTCGATGTGAGTCGATTGGAAAACATGTCTGTTAGGGGGCTTGCAGTATGGGGGCTGTACTAGGAGACGAAGACTCTTCCATGCAAGCGTAATTATCAACCACAATCTTGGGTGAAATAAAGATCGCCACTTCCGCATCTTGTTCCTGCTTTTCAATAGTTTGAAAAAGCTTGCCAGCGAGCGGTATTTTGCTCAAAACGGGGATGCGGTTAATACGCTCGACCGTTTGGCGTTGGACTAAGCCACCTATAACGATTGTATGACCCGCTGGGACATTCACGTTGGTGGATACCGTTCTGCGGTTGATGATCGGGTAGGGATTGGCTGTCAGCTCGGGGCGAACATCGCTGGTCCGGATGTCCTCGCTGACTTCCGCTTTCGAGATATTGACGGAGATCATGTCGCCGTGAACACGTGGTGTGATCTCTAGATTGATTCCCGCTTCTACCTTTTGGATTTGCGGCGTGAAAAACGCCGATGATGTTGAGTTTTGGATGCTAAAGAACGTCTCACGGTTGATGGAGATATTTGCCTTTTCGCCATCCTTGGTGGTTACTCGTGGGGCCGCTCGAATGGTGACATACCCTTCCTGCGCAAGCAGCCGGACAAAGGCGGAAGTGACTGCAAAATCGGAGAATGCATTCCGTGCACCCGAAGGGCTCGTGTTACCACTAAATGTTAAACCTGTTAGGCCGGCCTTGAACGAGTCAACTCCGTTGACACCAACCACGTGATTCCAGTCGAGACCGAATCGGAATCCGCTATCAGGGGCAACGACGCAAACGATCGCTTCTAGTTCGACCTGCGTGACAGGAGTATCTATTTCCCGAATTCGAATGGCTATCTCTTGTCCAATATCTGGCGGAGCATCAATAAGAATCAGGTTGCGAGTGTCCGACGTGTTCACATATTTCTTGAAGCGTGGAGGCAAAAGACCAATCAGGCTTTTCACATCGTGATGCACTGGCGAATACTGGGCTCGCTTTGCAATCTTGGAAAACAAAGGAGAATCGGGTTCGGAACTCGCAACGTAGTAAGTTCCATCCGATTCTGCAAAGTAGAGTCCAAGAGGTGCTAGTACTTTTGCAAGCGCTACGTCAAAAGGCTCATTGGTGATCTGGACACTGGTAACGCCTCCAATCGAATCGTCGACAACCACCGTCTTATTGCAATTCGTTGCCAAAACTTGAATCGCTTCTCCAATATCCGTTTGGTCAAAGATCTCATTCACCAAGTCTCCGTCTTGCAGTGCAGGTGTGACTGCTTGATAAACAGAGGATGAGACTGGAAAACTGGAACTTGCTTGGACGACTTGGCTGTCGGGCAACAAAGGATTGTTTGGGAAATAAAGAGACGGATTTTGGGAGGTGGCTATGGGGAAAGCGGCTGGAGCGGCCGGATTCTGAGCTAACGTCGGCGTTCCGTCTAAAGGCCGAGAGTTTGGTGTTGAGCTTGCGTCCGTTACGAAAACCCCACTGTTGAAATTGGGACGTATGACGGCAGGCCGCGATTCTGAGTCCCGAAGTGCCTCTCGGTAAAGGTCGCCGACGGTTTTTCGTTGGATTTTAGAGTGGGCCGCGCAGCCTAACATAGCGAACAATCCGAACGCCAAAAGCATGGCGAAACGAACGCACGAGGCGAAACGCAATGAGGGTAATGTGGATACTGGGGGCATTCAAACTGGGGGCAGTTGATGGATCGATTTCACCATTGGATCGAGAACCAGGAAAGGCTTTTCCCAAGTTCCCAAGATGCGTTGATGAATCGTATGCGGATAACCGCGTCCTTGTAGCAATTCACTACCGATCAACGCAAGGTGAGAGCGCGCCCAATGGCACCCAAGTAGCTGATTAGCACGGTTTAGTGGTGGCGATGTGCTTAGAAGCGGAGTTAAAGTGCCGCAAAGTACAACTCTTGCATGTCTTTTTCCGTAGTGAGACGTGGGTTGAAGGTCGCAGTCCACTGTTTCTGAGCGGATGAGGCTAATGATCCAATGATTGCTTCCAGAGCCGTCGCATCATGGGCTAAATGCTTTGGCCATTGCGGAAGTTGGCTTAAGGAGGTCGCAAGCCCAGCACGGGAAAGCCAGCATTGAAACAACGAAGCGATTTGGGCTCCGGCCGAGAGATCGTTCTGAGCTTGATCTTGAACGGACGCAAGTTGATCCGGTGTGAGCAGCTGAAGAAGTTCAGCATATCGGCTTTCGACTTGACGACTGTTGAATCGGACAATATGTGGCATCATCACCCCCACTGCTTGCCCGTGAGGTACTCCGAAAGTAGCAGTAAGTGGATTCGCTAGGGCATGCGCGGCACCGAGCATCGAGGCTTCGATGGCCATGCCAGCAAAACAAGCTCCCAGCTGCATTTCACCTCTTGCTTCGAGATCTCCAGGGTTTTCTAGAACTCTCGCAAATGCATTCGAGAGGAGACGCCATGCCTCCCGCGAAAAACACGCCGACATGGGATTGGCTCGGTTGCACACGTAGGTTTCAATTGCGTGCGTTAGGGCATCAATACCGGTCAAGGCGGTCACCATGGCGGGTTGAGTCACCGTTAAGGCGGGGTCGAGAATCGCAATTCGGCATGCTGCTTTAGGATCGCCACACGCCATCTTTACATGGGTTTCGGCATCGCTAATCAAAGCAAAAGATTGAGTTTCGCTGCCCGTGCCCGAAGTGGTCGGAACTGCAATCATCGGCAGCATTACCGAGGTCGCTTTTCCAACGCCCCAGTAGTCTCGCATTTGCCCGCCACAAGAATAAACGAAGTTGATTCCTTTTGCACAATCCATGCTGGAACCTCCCCCAAGCCCCACAATGAGATTTGGCTGGAAAGCTTGTGCTACACGCAGGCCATGCTCAACATGAGCCGTAGTTGGGTTCTCCTGCAGGTCGTGAAATCCAAGGACCTCGAAGCCGGAACGAGCAAGACTCGCCCTGCCTTTCTCGAAAATGCCAGCATTCACCACTCCGGGATCACTAACAACCAGAACTCGTCTGCCGTGGAACTCCAGGGCCAAGGATCCGAGTCGATCCAATGTCCCTGGCCCAAAGAGAATTCTTGGGCGTAGTTGATAATCGAATTCCTGCATAAGTCTTTTGGCTCGGTCTTGTTGGGGCGTAATGTTTTCGCAATCGGTATAGTTTACCAGTTTTGCGAATTCCGATTGTAGTAGTCATAGCACGGACAATTCTTCACATGGATTTTTCCGAGATTGGGCTCCGATAACGAAACATGAATAGCGTTCACGGATGGACCAGCTACGACTCTCTCTCTCCCGAGAGGCACGACGCCTGTCTTCCAGTTCTTGGACGAGATCAACATTAACGAAGAATGGCCCTTTTTGTTAGGCCGTTTTGATACGCCAGTGCGTCCCTTGTTCAGGATAGGAGTTCCAGAACTATGAAAATGAGCAAATTTGCGCTAAGTGCAATGATTGCAAGCGCTTGTTTTGCGGGAACGGCCTTCGGTCAGACTAACCGAACAGCTCCTCGCTACTACCCAGCATCCTACTACAGCTATTACCAAGACGGTGCAGCACCAGCAGCTCAAGCACCAGCACCGATTGCTTCCGCAAGCGATGCAAAATCTTCGACCGCTTGCTGCGACAATACACCTGCATGCGACGTTGCAGCCATTTGCGACGGAAAGGGCAGCAGCTGCGATGCCTTGGCAAACTGCGGTTGCGGCGTCTCTAGCTGCGATGGCGGTTGTGGTTCCGGATGCGGATCCGCAGGCATCCTCAGCGGTATTTTCGGCGGTGAGTGCTGCCTGGGCGAGCCATTCAAGTTGGTTCCAGACGGGATTTGCGGAATCAACGTTGGTGGTTGGACCAGTGTGGGCTACCACGACCATGCCAACCCCCTAAGCTTTAACAACTACGATGGACGAGTTCAGCTCGGACAACAGTGGTTCTACGCTGAGAAGATTGCCGATGGTAGCGAAGGTCTAGGGCTCGGTGGACGTATCGATTATGTCTACGGTACAGATGCTCCAGACACTCAAGCCTTCGGAACAGCTAATGGCAACTGGGACCAATCATGGGACAACGGTAGAGTGCCTGGCAATAATAATGGCGGTTACGGCCATGCAATTCCACAATTGTACGGTGAAGCTGCCATGGGAGATTTGTCCGTGAAAGTCGGTCACTTCTTCACCATTGTTGGTAATGAAGTTGTCCAGTCTACTGGCAATTTCTTCTACAGCCGTCAGTTCACGTTCTACAATGCTGAACCGTTCACACACAGCGGTGCGTTGACCACCTACAACCTCGATGCTGACACTCAACTGTATAACGGCTACGTTATGGGTTGGGACAGTGCTTTCGACGATAACGGTGATGCGTACATCGGTGGTATCAAACGCAAGTTGAATGACACGTTCACTTTCTTGTACACAACTGTTCTTGGCCGATTCGGCGATGCAGTTGGTGCCGTTCAAGAAAGAGGCGCCGTTCACAACGTGATCTTGACTGCCAACCTTTCGGAAAAGTGGACATTCATTTCGCAAACCGACGTTCTGTACACCAACAATGTCGGTGGTACAACTCAGCGAAATACCTTCGGAAACATCAACTACTTGATCTACAAGGTCAACGATTGTGTATCCATCGGAAACCGCTTCGAATGGTTCAATTTCAGCGGCGAAGGCTTCCTCAACAACGGTCTTCCACGCCAAAACGACGACCTGTACAACTACACTCTTGGATTGAACTACAAGGTCAACTCGAACCTGATGTTCCGACCAGAAGCACGTTGGGTTTGGGATCGCAACCGATTTGGCTTCAACGAAAACAATGCATCGAGCCAAACCTCCATCGGTGGCGACATGCTGTTCACGTTCTAGTCGATTCGATCGATTTGCTAGAAACAATACAAACACCCTGCCAATTGGCAGGGTGTTTTTGTTTTCCTACAATGGCCGCATGAACAAAACCGCGACTGGATTGATTAAGCTGGCAAAACAACTGAGAACGTCTCTGGACCGACTGCCGTTCTCGTCGCCGGTAGATTGGGTTTACAATCCCTTGCAGTACGCATGGCCAGCTCACGAAATGTATCTGCAAAAGTTCGCGAGGACCAAAGCTCGCGTTTTTTTCTTAGGAATGAATCCCGGTCCTTGGGGAATGGCGCAAACCGGTGTTCCATTCGGAGAAATCGATTCTGTGAAATCCTATTTGCAGATCGATACCCATGTTGGCAAGCCCGTTCTAGAACATCCGAAACGCCCCATCGAAGGATTTGCGTGCACACGCAGCGAGGTTTCTGGGAAGCGCCTATGGGGACTGTTTTCATCCAAGTATGCAGACGTGAACGAATTTTTTGATTCGCACTTCGTATCCAACTACTGCCCATTGGTCTTTATGGATGCGGGGGCTCGTAACATTACCCCGGACAAACTTCCGGTGGCGGAATCGCAACCTCTGGACGAATTGTGCGATGCGCATTTGAAGGCGTGTTTGTTGTTAATCCAACCAGAATACGCGGTCGGGGTCGGCGCCTACGCAGAAGATTGTTTGAAACGAGTTTGCAAGCTCGATAAGAAATTGGCAGCCATCGCAATTAGCCGGATTTTACATCCCAGCCCTGCATCCCCTGCTGCGAATCGTGGTTGGGCAGAACAAGCCACCAAACAGCTTGAAGCGGCTGGTATCTGGTAGATGAAGCCCAGCATCGGCTATTTTGTCTTACGTCGAGTCAAACACATGGGCCCGCAGATGGCCAGTGATCAATGCGTCCTCTGGCAGACCCAGAGGACGTTTTGTCATCTATCGCACCAACGGTGCGATACTTTCCAGCATTCAGCGTTAGCTGCAGCCTAAACTGTTTCCGCAATTGTGGCACAAGTAGCAATTTCCATTGCGTACGGTGATGGAGCCACAACTGTCACAGCTTGGAGCATCGCTTTGGAAGCCGGCGAATTGACCATCGCGAGACTCTTGTTTCGCAGCTGCCGTAAGGTTCGGCTTGCCGGTCAAATCACCCAGGCCAACAAACCGTGCCTTGGTGTAGTCACCGCTGGAAGCTACGTCCGCACCATTCCCGTTTACCGGAGCTGAAGTGAGATTGCTTTTCGGCTTTGCTGGCGAGACGGCGACCGGAGTCGCAGGCTGTCCAAGCATCTCCGACTTGGCTTTCTGCTCTTCACGGTAACTATCCAAGAAGGTTAGACCAAGCCAGCGGAAAATGTAATCCACCAAGCTCTTTGCAATTCGAATGTCTGGGTTGGTCGTATGCCCCATCGGTTCAAACCGCGTGTGGCTGAATTTGCTGACAAGGACTTCCAAAGGAACACCGTATTGCAACGAGATGGAGGTCGCCGTTCCAAAGCTGTCCATCAAGCCACCGATGGTGCTTCCTTCTTTGGCCATGGTAATAAAGACTTCACCCGGTCGTCCGTCAGGGTACAAGCCAACGCTGATGTATCCCTCGTGACCGCTGATGCTGAATTTGTGAGTTACTGAATTGCGAGTGTCAGGCAAGCGTTCCCGACGTGGCTTGTAGACGATCTTTTCGACGACAGCGGCTGCCGCTGCATCTTCGGCCTTTTTGGTTTCGCTCTTGGTCGACAGAGGTTGGCTTTGCTTAGAACCATCGCGATAAATGGCGATGGCTTTCAGCCCAAGTTCCCAACCCCAGAAGTACGCCTGAGCGATATCATCTACCGTGCTATCGGTTGGCATATTGACTGTCTTGCTGATGGCGCCCGACAAAAATGGTTGAGCGGCCGCCATCATCTCGACGTGAGCCTGCCAGCGAATGCTTCGTGTTCCGTTGGCTGGTGTGAATGCACAATCGAAGACAGGTAGATGTTCGTCCTTCAGGTGTGGAGCACCTTCGATGGTGTCCTTTTCACTAATGAACTTTTCGATCGCAACGATCTGCTCTTCGTTGTAGCCAAGAGTTCGAAGCCCAAGTGAAACAGACCGATTGAGAATCTTGAGCATACCGCCACCCGCAAGTTGCTTGTACTTCACGAGCGCAATATCGGGTTCAACCCCTGTCGTATCGCAATCCATCATGAAACTGATGGTACCCGTCGGTGCAAGGACTGTGGATTGAGCATTACGGAATCCGTTTCGATTCCCTAGCTCCAGTACCTTGTCCCAAATATTGCGAGCGGCATCCTTCAGGTAAGAGGGTCCGCTCGGATCGATCTGTTCCACAGCATTGCGATGCATTTGCATGACGCGAAGCATCGGTTCTGCGTTGTCTGGATACTCGGCAAATGGTCCAACCACACCCGCGATCTCCGCGCTTGCCAAATTAGCAGCGCCGTGAAGCAAGGCTGTGATCGCCCCGCACATCGAATGGCCAGCAGGCGAATCATAAGGTGCTCCGCTGGTCATGATCAGGGATCCAATGTTGGAATAACCCAAACCAAGTGGTCGGAACAAATGGCTATTGTGCGCGATGCGATCGGTTGGATAGCTCGCATGATCGACCAATATTTCTTGAGCGATGAAGAACAACCGGCACGTTGCGGTGAACCCTTCTGCATCAAACGATCCATCTTCACGTCGGTACTTCATCAAGTTGATCGATGAAAGATTGCAAGCCGTGTTGTCCAAGAACATATACTCGGAGCATGGGTTGCTTGCATTGATCCGGCCACTATTGGGGCAGGTGTGCCACTTGTTAATGGTCGTGTCGTACTGAACACCAGGGTCGCCGCAGTGCCAAGCGCATTCGGACATGCGACGCAGGATTTCCTTGGCTTGGTAGGTAGGAGACTCTTGGTCGCTCTTGTCGCTGACCCAGCGTGTCTTCCAAGTCTTGTTTTCGGCGACCGCATTCATGAATTCATCAGTCACCCGAACTGAAAGGTTCGCGTTCTGGAACATTACGGACGAGTAGGCTTCTCCGTTGAAGTTCGATTCGTAGCCTTCACGAATCAACGCGTGAGCCTTTTGCTCTTCCTTCCATTTGCACTCGATAAACTCCATAATATCTGGGTGCCAGACCTTCAGCGATTGCATCTTCGCAGCACGGCGTGTCTTGCCACCCGACTTCACCACCGCTGCAATTTGGTCGTACACTCGCATGAAAGAAAGCGGGCCGCTGGGCTTGCCGCCACCAGACAACTTTTCTCGGCTGCTTCGAATCGTTGACAAGTCCGTTCCTGTTCCTGAACCGAACTTGAAAAGCATGGCTTCGCTGGTCGCGAGACGCATGATGTCTTCCATGTTGTCATCCACGCTTTGGATGAAGCAAGCAGAACCCTGAGGGTATTCGTAGGGATTTTCAGGTTGTTCGACTTGGCCTGATTCCACGTTGTAGTGCCAATTGCACTTGGTTCCAGTCACATTGTATTGCTGGTACAGTCCAACGTTGAACCACACAGGCGAGTTGAAAGCGCCGTGCTGATGCAAGCACAACCAGCTCAGGTCACGGTAAAATCGCTCTGCGTCTTCAGCCGTGTCGAAGTATCCATCCGCCATTCCCCAATCGGTGATGGTGCGAGTCACTCGGTGGATCAATTGTCGTACCGAGCGTTCTCTTTCTTCCAGGTTCGTTGGATCACCGTAAAAGTACTTGCTCACTACCACGTTCGTAGCAAGTTGGCTCCAGTCAGCAGGGATCTCGCAATTGGTTTGCTCAAAAAGTACCTTTCCATTTTCGTCCTTGATCGCTGCGCTGCGTGTCTCCCATTTGACGGTGTCAAACGGATCCATCACGTCAGTTGGGCAAAATCGACTTTCGATTTTGAGTCCATTTCGGTTGCCACGTACCTCGTGAGTGGTTCGTGACTTGGCTCGGTGCTCGCGTCCCATTTCTACTGTTGCCATTAGTTCCGTCGACTCCCTCGTGAATGTCCAAATTGATGGTGAAAGGCATGCAGCTACGTGGTTTCGCGACCTGGTTAGCTGCCTTGCTACTGACTGTAGATAAAATTCCGTTGCGACCGGGGGTTTCGTACCCTATTGTAAGCTTCCGACGCGCATGCAGACGGCTCGATCACCCGGTCGGAACGGTGATTTTGTCGTCAGCTCCAAATCGGCTAGCGACCACTATAGGTAGTATAGTAGCTATTTGCTTGCACAACATGTTGCGTCATTTGGGAGCAGTGTACCGAATCTTGCGTGCGTGTCAAATTTTCCTTTTCGGTTTGCGCAACCTCTTATGGAGACTCGCTTTGGAACCAAGGGCGGAAAAGACGACATGGGCAAAGCTTTGGGGGCAAGCATCGCTAAACCGCCATTGCTGTTAGGGTTAAGAAAATGTGAATCATCAGGGTGACACGTTAGGTCACTGTTTGAAAATTCCAGAAACTTTTTTATGTGGAGCACCTCATGCTTGAATTCATGAATGCTAGTATCGAAGAGGCACGTTTGGGACTAGCGGAAGGAGGGATTCCCATCGGTTCCGTTTTGGTTATCGATAACGTGATTGTTGGACGAGGGCACAATCGCCGCATTCAAAATGGGAGTGCCATTTTGCACGCAGAAATGGACTGCATTGAAAACGCAGGCAGGCTTTCGGGGGCTGCTTACCGACGCTCCACGTTGTACTCCACCTTGTCCCCCTGCGACATGTGCAGCGGAACAGCCCTCCTTTACGGCATCCCCAGAGTTGTTATCGGCGAAAACAAAACCTTCCAAGGGCCAGAAGCTTATCTTCGAACCCGAGGGGTTGAACTAACGATTCTTGATAACCTGGAGTGCGTGACACTAATGCAAGAGTTCATCAAGCTCCATCCCGAATTATGGAACGAGGACATCGGGGTGTGATGCGAAATTCGAGTTGCTAAGGAATCAAAAGCTTCGGACGCATCTGTTCTGAAGTCGTAGTTCGTTTTCTGGCCTTGATTCGAATGTAGGGGGCAATGAATCGACTGCGATGGCCCATCGAACCTGGTTCTGCATCGTTCTTTCCATGAAACGGTTCTGTCACATCCTCGATATGCATCCCGCTTCGGCAGATTCCTCCCAGGATCGACTCTAAGCTATGAGCAAACTCGATGGTGTTGGGTTCTCGAAACGGGCTGATTTCATTTTCAGCAAGCTTTCTTGCGGCTTGCCCGATTTCCACTTCCACGAAGTACTTTCCTTGAGTTGGACGTAACGAGGTTTGCAAATTCGCGGGCTGTTTGTGCTGGGAAATGTAAAGCCCCTCTGGTTTCAACACTCGCGATACTTCCTGAAAAACAGGTGCGATCGAGGGGACATAGCAAGTGCTTACCGGATGCACCACCAAATCAAATTCACCCATGCGAAGCATAGAAAGATCTACCATCGAGGCCTGGATCAATCGGACCTGAATCTGCAGTTCTTTGGCAACAAATCGGTCTAGATCCAACATCCCTTCGGAAATGTCAACGACGGTCACCTTGGCCCCTGCAGCATGATACAGAGCGCTATGACGGCCTCCTGCTGCTCCGAGACACAAAACATTCCAGCCAAAAATGGACTTTCCAAGCCAACCCGTTGTGTCTATCGATCGCAAAGGTTCGTTCAGTTCCTCCTTGGTTACGATGGTCGCCAGAATGTGGCCGTTTTTTGCCATACGATCGTAGGCATGCTTATTCTGAGTTTCAATGGCATCGAATGAACCGCTAGCCAAGTTGCACTATACCCTTCCAGTTACTTTCGTTTCCATTGCCGAACGAGCTCACGTGTTTTTGCTTTGAGTTGCCAACCCCAGAATCGAACCCGCCCACGTAAACCAGGAGGCGAAAACTGCATGTCGTATGCAGGTGACGGATTGGCTTTTAATTGGTGTTTGTAAGGTTCATCGCCTCGAAGAAAATCGACAACCTGGATGCCAAATCGTTCGGCGTTGCGGAGGATGTAAATGTTCGCAAGCTTCCCAGGCTCCAGATCCATTTTCTCCGGATCGATCCCCGCCTGATAGCATAGCCATGTGTCGCGGGTTCGAAAACCGATATCGGCTGCGATGGGACGCTGCCCCAGCCACAAAGAGAATGCTTGTAGTTGATTCTGCTGCAAAAGACTTTTGGCAACTTCTCGCAAAAAGCTTTCAAAGCGAGTATCGGTAAAGCAACCGACGTCTCCTAACGCCGTGCGTCGTTTCTGATGCAGTTCGATCAACACCGGCATGAATTCTTCGAGGTCGACATGGTCATGAACCCATCGAACTCGGACTTGGTCCAAATCGGAGACTCGCTTTCGAAAGGCCTTTCGCGAGTTTTTGGAAACGCCCGCTAAAAAGTGATCCCAGCCATTCGGCAGTTCTACTTGCCATGTGTTCGACGAAGTCGAACTATGGAATCGACAGCCATGCTGTAGCATCGCCAGCTTGAATGCGTTCATAACGGGATCGACGCAATCGATCGACTCGAAGTGGATGGACGTCCACCCGTCTTTCCGCTTGGATTGCTCCATCAAAAACGAAGCGATTTGCGAAGGAATCGATTCATCGTAGAACCGGGAATCGATCAGGATCGTCAAATGATCGGTGCAGACCTTGCCATCCCCTAAGAACCGAAGAATGCCTGTTGTTCGATTTCGATACCAAGGTGCAATGGCTCGTAACTGATCTTCTTCGTCACGAACCACGACCACAAACAATTCGTCGGATTCGGACTGAAAGTGTGTCCACCAAGCAAGCAGCCACTCAGGTTGGCGAAATGGATTCGTTAACGCGAGTTCTTTCCAGGAATCTCGGATGGATTCAAGGGATTGCGGGGTCTGAAGGATTTCGATGTTCACGGGCGATTATTCGAAGCAGGCTGCTTTTCCACACATTGAGATAGGAAGGTCAGGCATTTTAAAGGTCGAGAAATCACGAGGGAACTCGTGGATTTGAATTCCATTTTGGTTTTTGGAATGCTAGCTCCTAAAAATCAGCCGAGAGTTGCAAAATAATGAAGTAAGAACCCAAAAACGCAGGTAATTGGAAGGATAGGTAACTTGTACAGGGCTGGCTGGGAGGATTGGATTTATGGTGCCAATTGTTTCGATCATACCGTTGCTGGTCCCACACGAGACCGCCAATACCAAGTCTGGAAATGAAGACCAGCATTTAGCAACACCAAAGGATCAAGTCATGAAACGTGGCATTTACGCAATCGCCCTTTTCGGTATCACCCTTGCAATGTCAAGCGGCTGCAACCTGCTTCATAATCATCGCCAGTGCAACAGTTGCAATGGCCCCATTGGCTGCCGTCCTTGCAAAGTAGGCTGGCAACGCGGAGGCACCGACTACGGGGCTCACCTTTCCCACAGTCAGTATCGTCAAGATCCTGGTGTTGGCTCTGGTGTTCCCGCTCCCGCAGTCGCCTATCCTTACTACACCAATCGTGGTCCAAGGGATTTCTTCGCGAACAACCCACCAAGCATCGGACGGTAGTTGCTCTTTATGACCACTGCAAAATCGCATTCCACAGACAACCCTGCTCGCGTCGAGTTTTGGAAGAGTCTGCTTCGCATCGAAGCGGATGTGGCCGTTACACTCGCACACCAGCAATTGCCTGTGGAACGAATTCTGCAATTCGTGCCCGGCGTTATGATTCAGTTCGAAAAGCCGTGCGAAACTCCGCTAACCATCGAAATTGACGGGAATGCAGTGGCGGAGGGCGAAGTGGTCAAGGTAGGGGACAAATTTGGGCTACGCATCACCGAGATATGCAGCTGTGAAGAACGTTGGATTCCTCTTGTGAAAAGCAAAGCAGCAAGCTAGCGGATGAATCCGCAGCGAGATCGCTTGGCAGTAATCACGGAACGAAAAAACAGCGTTGCAAATTGGATTTGCGTTACGGGCAACCTGGTCAGCAGGCCGAGTCCATCCTAAAGAGAGGCATTGGAAGCCTGCGTCGAATCCAGACCTGTGTAAAGTCTTGGTGAGTTTTTCTCTTGCTTTCTCGCACAATCAATGCACATTGTCGCGTAAGGCACAGCCTGAAGCCGAGCAAGCGGGATGGGTTTGTTGCAGTGCTCGCAATCGCCGTACAAGCCATCCTTGAGGCGGTTTAGTGCGTCTTCGATTTGCGAAAGTTCCCGACTCTCTACTTCTACCAGTTGGCTGCTGATCTCGTCTTGAGCGGTGTCCATGGCTGCATCCATGACATCCCCACCTTCCTGGGAAAGTGTTTGCAAAAGGCTTAAATCGCCATCCAATGCTTTTCGAAGCGCTTCTCGTCGCACCAGCAAAACGTCCCTGAGTTTGTTGAGCGCTTCTTTTCTCGACATTTCCACCTTCTCCGGTTGGTTGCTTAACTAAATGCACCCCGCCCAATTGGAGGGGGAAACAGCGTACGCAACTATAGTACGCAATCCGGCCTAAAGCGTTCGCACTTTGGTGGCTTCGAGGTCATTTTGATTGAAATGAGGAGATTCTGGCGTTGAATGATTTGACGCAAACCCCTATGTAGTAAAGGCTTGTGGAATTGGTGTTGCTTGTGTTGAATTTTGCTGGTTGCGAAGAATTTTGTGAGTTTTCCGATAAGGAAGAAATGTCCAACTGGGACAAAACCAGCTCTTTTTGTTTTTCTTCCAAGGGAATCACGATGTCAATGTCGATAGATCTGGATGACAGATCGAAACAATCTTCTGGCTGCACTATACGAAACAAAAATGTATCATTCCCAATCATCCGCAGCGGTTTCAAGCCGACCCAAAGGATTTGAGCCAGCAATCGGCCAAATCGATCTGCTGGATGCGCATGGCGAGACATTGCGGTCTTGGAGAATTCAGTCGTCGAAGTGCACCATTGGTTCTGGTGCCGATTGCACGATCCAGCTCGGTTTGTCTGAAGCTGCCCCTCTGCATGCTACTTTGATCTTCGGAAAACGTCACACGCTCCTTCGTGCTATTGCTCCCACCAAGATTGCGAATCGTAATATTCGCGAATGGTTGATTGATCATCCGACCGAAGTTACGTTTGGCGCGACGCGACTCGTAGTTCATCCTTCCGTTGGGGTTATGGCAACCGTGGTTCAGGCAGAACAACTGCTGGATCGGGCTGCAAGGTTATGCAGCGATTCAGCTAGTGTTATTCCAGCCACTTTAGCTCAACCCAGCAGTCCAGCCATCAACACATCCAATCATGTTGATGATGAAGTACCAAGTCAACCCAGTGACCCAAGCCAAGAGGTCGATGGCAGTCTCTCCAACAGCGAAACCAAAGAGCGATTCGAGCGAATTGAGCAGATGCTTCTCGCCTTGCAGTCCTCGCTAGATCGCGTTCAAGAAACGATCCAAATTGAACCTAAAGATCCCGAGGCAGACTTATCGGAAACCGTAGCAAGTCATTTCGATTCGTTCGGTAAGACACTCTTTTCGACTTTAAGCGATCAGTTTACGAGCCAAACAGAGCGTCATGAATCCTTGCTGACCAACCTATCGGAAAAAGTTGCTGTTCAGTTTGCAACGATTGACCAACAGCTTCAATACGTAACCGAATCGAACTCGCAACAATCGATTCATCTTGGAGAGTTGTTGGAGTACGCGATTGCTGAGCAATCGTTGATAGAAATGCGATTTTCCGAAGTGGCTGCAAATCGCGATGAATTGATGCAAGCTTTGCAGATATTGCATGCTGAGATCGTAAATGCCAATGATGCATACGCCAATTCTTTCCAAAACTTTACGCAGTCCTTTGTCCAAGCCCAGTCCCAAACTCAAAGCCCCACGCACGACCACGTGCATTTTCCCTCGCAAGACCAATTGCTAGCAGAGTCGCTCGAAAAGGCACAGTTGCAGATTCAAGAATACAATCAGCAACTACGCGAACTGGAGGCTGAACGGCAAAGTGCGGAACAAAGAATCATCGCACTTTCTGATTCACTCGGCACTGGGCAAGAACGGTTGGAAACAACGAATCTGGAAGCTTCAGCTTTTGCTGAAAACTATGTATCTGATTTTGAAAATAGCCTGAAGGAACCTGATGAAGTTCAGCAACAGGGTTACCTTCAGCCTCACGAAGAAATGGCGGTTGAAAAGCCTCAGCTTCCTGCTTGGTTTACAAACTCCGAACCCGATGTACAAAGCGAGCGATCGTACGGCTCTGACCCTTACGCCCAAGCCCCTGAACCTTCGATGTATGACTCGTACGAAGTCATGCGTAATTCTAGTGCGGACTCCGTACCAGATCCAAGACAGTATGCAGAAGTCCGAAGCGACGACGATCAGAGTTCCTACGGCGATGTTCAAACGTCGGAGAGCGATGTTTATCCAAACGACGAAGCGCCCTACACGTCGGAAACAGATGCAGAAGCAATCTCCGAGCGATTAAAACGGATGATTGTTGACGCGGACACTCGCCGAGGTACAAACTCCGGGAATTCGTCAACCGGTTCACGACGATGGTCGCAAACCTATGGTCCAAGCTCCGCATCCAAGTTAGAGACTCCAAACGTCGAAACTCGAACTCCTTCTTACGAACAAGTTCAAGAACCGTTAGAAATGGCATCGGAGGTTACAGCCAGTGTTGAACATCAAGCGACAGATGTTGCATTCATAGAGTCGGCAGCGAACTATGATTCTCGTGATGATGAAAACGTTCGGGATCCCATCGAACGAGCCCCTGCGCATCAGGAACGAGTCCCAGCGCATCAGGAACGAGTCCCTGTGCATCAGGAACGAGTCCCAGCACATCAGGAACGAGTCCCTTTGCACAATGACCGAGCCCCTGTGCACAATGACCGAGTCCCCGTGAACAATGACCGAGCCCCCGTGCACAATGACCGAGCCCCCGTGCACAATGACCGAGCCCCCGTGCACAATGACCGAGCCCCCGTGCACAATGAGCCCTCGACCCCAGAGGTGAATACGATTCCTGAAGGGAACACGACGGATGATGAACAAGAGGAGTCCATTGAAGAGTACATGCAAAGACTGCTTCAAAGAGTTCGAACTGGTTCCGATGTTGAGCCCTCCGCGCTGAGCAGTCCGAAAGCTGGTACCAAAGAAGCAATCACCAATAGCAAAGGCAAATCGCGTGTTGCCGCCTCGCTCGGACTTGATGTCGAGAAAGGAAGCCCGCAACCCGAAATGATGGGTCCGTTGACACAAGAGTCCTTTGTTCCGCGTCAGCAAGCTCCTGAATTACGCAATGATCTAACCGCTTTACGTGAATTAGCAAATTCTAACGCGCGAAGAGCGATATCCAAAAGTGATACGCGACGTTCGAGTTCGGCGTTCTACTTTAAGTTGGCAGTGACTGCTGTTTCGGCTTCCTCTGCCGTTGCATTGCTAATGCTTAATGGATTCAATATCAATATGCCATTTGCGGGCATGGTTGCTGCGGTCATTGTTTCCTTTCTTTGGGGCTTTGACTGCTTGAATCACTTTACGCGATTGAAGAGCGAAGATAAGAATACGCCAGCGTCGAACAGTCACAATCCTGCTATGAATTCGATTCAAGTAGGCCAAAACGACAGCATGGGAGAGCATTGGCGCCCTACACCAGTTTAATTCACTTCAAGAGTGTATAAACCATGTAGGAGACTCCCTTGAGGGGGGAAGGGACTGCCATCGTTTCTTTCTGTCGAAGTAGGCAACCGCTCGGAGAGAATGGTTGCATCTTAAGCCAGCGTCTCCGTCTACGGCGACGCCAGTAAAATCATAACGCAACCGGGACTGATTGAGTACTATCCAGTCCTTACTGACCTGTCGAATCAGTTTGAGTGGTTCGGATGCAATACAAGCTGTTAATGCCCCGCAGGTAGATCGAGTTGTTGGCGATTGCCGGAGTTGACCAGAAGGTGTCATCGATTTTTCCGTTTCCTACTGCTGCAAATTCTTGCATCGAATCCAGCAAGATCGCATTTCCTTCTTCGTCCAGTACTAGGACTTTATTGTCAACGACTATGGGACTCGCGGCAATCATTTTGAGTTTGCCGAGTCTGCGCTCTTGGATCTTTTGCCCGGATGTCGCATCGTATGCACGCAAAATGTTGTTGTCGAGCACCACGATGTGGATTCCAGTTGAAACCGGGGACGCCATTCCGGGAGCGGCTTTTTTCTCAAGCCAATCGCAAAAAGCAAACGAGTCGTTCTTCTTTTTCGGAGAGATGTCGCCAGAAGCACCTGCCCGGACTGCGAACAATGGCCCCTTGGACATGGGGTCCGAACCACCAAAATAGATCCTTTGCGAATCGCTTGCGACCGAGCAAGCAGTCGGTGCCTTCAAGTTGCTGACCATCCAAAGCTTTTCCCCTGTTTTGGGGGAGTAGCTGATCAATTGTTCCCCTCCGGAGGAGATCAATTCGGGCCGGACGGAATTGGTCCAGACAATCGGTGAGCTCCAGGAACTGCCCATTTGATCGCGGTTATCGGACCATCGGACAGTCCCAGTTGCGCTTTCAAAACAGGTTAATGACGCGCTTTTCTCAGTGAAATGCTGTGCGAAAATGGCATCGTCTAAAATGGCAAGAGAGCTACCTGTCCCAAAGCCATTGTTGGTTGGAAACGCTCCTAGTTCCTTTTTCCACAAGAGCTCGCCACTATGCGAAAGGCCTGCCACCGTGCCGGTTGCCCCGAACATGGCATAGACACCTTGAGCGTCAACCACGGGTGATTCAGTCGCATAGCTATTGGACGGGTGAACTGGGAATTCAGGGCGTCCTTCGACCACGGTTTTGCTCCACAGGTGGGAACCACTGAGAGCGTCGTAGCAATGGACTTGCCATTGGAAGTTGATCTTTGGCGGCGAGGACATGCCACCAAGACCCATACTTTGAGGTGTCTTCACGCCGTCGTTGAAGTCCTTGGGGCGAAATTCCTTATCCCCTACCGCCGATGTGACAAAAAGCTTGTTCTGCCAAATGACGGGCTGCGACCAACCAGAGCCAGGTACATCGATTTTCCACGCCAAATTCTTGTCCGTCGACCATTCGAGAGGTATCGTCTGGTTGAGCACGACCGCGGTACCGCCTTGCCCCCGAAATTGGTTGAAGCCATCCGCCGAAACGGAAGCCATGAACGGAAGTGAAGAAAGCAAAACAGTGGATGCCAGGATGAAGGACTTCATAAGACTCACGATTTAGGTGATTCTGTCGGATGGACAATGCGATGAAAAAAGACGTTTCCGAATAATAGCAGTTCGGCAAGCCTTGTCGGTTTGCGACCGTGATTTTGTTGCCTTGCTGTTTTTGTCGCAGAAAGAGAAAGTCCGAAAGAGTTTTCGCGAAGCAAAATTGTTGTACCATTGGGTGTATTGTGTCCCATAGCCGCCTTTGGTTACCATTGCCGGCCAGATTGCTCTTCTAAGAAGTTTTCGTCAATGTCTCTACTTGCGATAGCTGTTTTGTTGTTTATTGCTGCACTGGTGATCTTCGCGATCGACCTGATGGTCCCTAGCGGTGGAATTTTGGTTGGGATCACGGTTTGCTTTGCGTTTGCCGCTGTCGTGGTTGCTTTTCGACACAGTGCCACCGCAGGCGTCTGGATGCTGATTGCATCGCTGGGATCAATACCGATCCTAACTTGGCTATTTCTGGTTATCTGGCCCAAAACCCCTTTAGGGCGACGGATGATCAGCGCACCTGAGCATCCGGGCGAGTTCGTTTGGTCGGATGCGGCCAAATCGGGGAATGCCAATGCACTGATCGGCAAAGAAGGGGTGGCGCTCAAGGAAATGATCCCCAGCGGCTTGGTTCAGATCGAAGAGAAATCATTCGAAGCCTTCAGCGAAACCGGGCCAATCGAGGCGGGAAAACGAGTGCGCGTGGTTCGCCTGGATGTTGGAAGATTGGTGGTCACCGTAGTGCGGGAAAAGCAAAACGATGCGCCGAAGTTCGAAGGGTCGGGGCTAGATCGTCCTATATCCGAACTGAACTTGGATTCGCTCGAATAACAACGCTGTACTTTTGTCAACCGAGAGGCAAGTTGAATCAGCAGGTTTAGCAAGAATTTTCGAACAGGCCGCAAATTTATTCGCGCGCTGTAATTGATTTTCCTCTTTTGCTCCGAATAGGTAGCGGCACTGGCCGCTACCTTCGTTGAGAGCAAGGTAACGCTGAGTAAATTCACAGTCCAAGAGGGAAAGTGGCATCGAGCGAGATGGGCGTCTACCACGCGGAAGAAATACTATCCGCGGGATTGCTCGCGCAGGTGAAGACGTCGAAGGATCATCACAATTTCTCGAAGTTTCTGATCTATATCAGCAAGCTTCTCACCTTTCTTCAAATACTCTGCTTTTGCGGCGATTTCATCCATGGTTTTGACCGCTTCGGCAGCCTGGGCCTTGATGTCAACTTGCAATGTATCGCGAAGAGCGGTTTCGATACTGGCGAGCGTATCCTCAGACAGTGCGTCGCTCTGCTTTAGTTCCTTAATCGCTTGCGAAATCTCTGCCTTATTGCTCTCAACGAAGTTCTGTATTTCGGGGCTAGCAGCCTGAACGGTTTGTAAGGCGACACTATCGACTTCGTTTACGATGTATTCCTCTAAATTTTGTCGTAATGTCGGAACAGAGGCAATGGCTTGGCGGCTGAGCTCTTCAGCCCATACCGGAGCATTTTTCTTGACTTCTTCCTCGAGCTGTTTTCGGATATCGGGCAATCTGTCGTTGGCCATAGTTCCAGCCAGCCCGACAAGCATTTTCGGTTGCAACAGCTCCGCAATCTGGTTGTAACCGTACCAAAAGTATCCACAAAATGCGGCGAGCATCAGTGCACCCAAGAGCGTGGTCAGAGTCATCTCACGGTTTAAGCGAGTCTTTAACTCTTGAACTTTTGTTTCGATGGATTGAAGCTTGGTTGATGGGTCTATCGTCATGTTTTATCTCGTAATGTGAGTGTGTGTTGTGTGTTGGTCAGTGGACGGATGAAGAAAGGAAAAAAGTAGAAAAGAATTACTTTGCGACTTTGAAGGCCGTGTTCTACTTAGGTGGCTCCGGGGTTGTTTCGGCACCGGGCGTGTCATTGGGCTTTACTTCAGGACTTGTTGCGGCCGGAGATTCTGCAGGTTGTGCGGGTGGACTCGATTCACTAGCCGAAGGTACAGGACTCTCTTCGCTTGGCACTTCTTTGGATGGAGTTTCTGGGGTGGGCTGGCCGGAGACGGAAGGCTCGGCTGCAGTTTGATTGGGATTGGAAACGCCAGCCGCGACTGGCGTCGGCTGCATGGGTTCATTTTCCCTTTGCATGATGGACATTACTTCGGTAGCAACTTGCATTAGATTATGAACCAGTTTCTCTTCTAACGTGGTTGCATCGCCGACGACTTCTTCAGCAGCTGGGAATTCATCCCAAATGGACATCAAACGCTGTGAGGACACATTGAACCGATCCCCATAATTCCTTGCGACCAAAGTGTTGATAATGGATTGAAAATTATCGATCACTTTGTCTCGTGTTTTCTCGTCGGCAAGTTCAGGAAAGGTCTCGATCATCTTCGATTCATATTCTTGAAGTACACCTTGGTACTTTTTTGATAGCCGATCGTTCAATTGAGTCTGTAAATTATTGGTAAGGGTCTCGCGTTCATGGTCCATCGCTGACGTGAATTTTTGCATGTCCTTGGTGGCTTGGTCAGAAAACGCCTGAGTCAATATCGGGTAGGAATGGTCAACGAGCGATTGCACTTGCTTTTGGTAATCGCTCTGGTTGTTTTCGATATGTAGCTTTGCTTCTGAAGCGATTTCTTCCATGAACTTTTCGCTGGTCACTTGGCTGGCCAACTGCAAGAAAAAGTAGACGACGGCTAGGACTAACGCGATCAATGCGAGAAGAAAGACAAATCGCACCATCCTGGCTCGGGAAATTGCGGATCGAAGTGAATCGACTTCACGCTCGATCTGCGCAATCTTTTGAGATAAATCGGGAGTAAACTCGGCTTGAGACATAAGGGGTACCTCTTCATGAAAGAAACGGACTCAGAATGGGCGCTGTTTGAGTCGGTGATTGGATCAAGAAAGGCCTCCAAGTCAAGAAAATTCGGCCTTGAAAAACACGGGTACTTCAGAAGTTAACATGGTACCCCTCTACAAACCAAATCGGCTCGGGCGTTGAGGTGATTTTTCTTCCGCAATCCTCGCCGATTGCCATTCAAAGTACCTTTGAAGGGAAAATCCTATGGATTTGGCAGGCTGCCCCGGTGGCGTTCCCTACCGTGTCCGATTAAACTTCCGGTCGTTTCGTTTGCAACCGCACTATCCCGCCCCTTTTGCTCCATCCTTATTTTCGGAGACTTTCCAATGAACCAAGCGTCGGATTCTACAGCCAACAACTCTTCGGTGGTGCCGAATGCACACCGTCTTTTGTGGGCAGGGTTTATGGCCATTCTTGCAGCGGGCGTCGGTTTCGCTGTACGCGGCGGGATTCTTGACAACTGGGGAAAAGAGTTCGGATTTAATGCCACTCAGCTGGGGTCCATCGGCGGTGCAGGCTTTTCTGGCTTTTGCTTTGGCATCATTATCGGTGGTGTGATTGTCGACAAGATTGGTTACGGCAAGCTGGTTTTTCTTGCCTTGCTCGGGCACATTTTGTCAGCCTTTATCACGTTCGCCGCAACAACTCCTGACAACGCCTATAACTTCCTCTTTTGGGGAATGTTTGTTTTCGCCTATGCCAACGGAACGTTAGAAGCCGTTGCTAACCCTTTGGTTGCTACAGTGTTCCCCAACAATCGGACGCATTATCTGAATATTCTTCACGCAAGTTGGCCAGCCGGAATGATTCTGGGAACGATGGCGGGCTGGTTCCTGGACGACCAATTGCAAGTGAATTGGAAGATCCAATTGGCTTTGTACCTGATTCCCACCGTGCTTTATGCACTCATGTTTTTAGGTCAGAAATTTCCAAAGTCGGAAGCGGCCGCCAGCGGCAAGAGCTTTGTAGAGATGTACAAATCCGTTGGTATCCTTGGCTCGTTGGTCGCCTGCTACCTGCTCGCGTTGTTCTTCGGGGATATCTTCAAAGGGTTGTCGCCTGATTTTGGAAGCTACATCGGTTACGGAATTGGTGGCCTGCTTCTGATCGCGGTTGCGTTCATGACTAACTTCTCCATCGGATCATTTTTGCTGTTCATTTTGTTTGTGACCCATGCCATGGTTGGATCTGTTGAACTTGGCACGGACAGCTGGATTCAAAACATCACAGGCAATTTGTTTACGTCGGAACAAGGGAAATACTTGTTCTTGTGGACATCGGTCATTATGTTTGCGCTTCGCTTTTGCGCTCATTGGATTGAGAATACATTGAAGCTTTCGCCAGTTGGCTTGCTTCTTGTTTGTTCCATCATTGCGTGTGTTGGCCTGAACTTGGCAAGCACCATGCAGACTTTCTCCATGGCTCTGGTCGCGCTGGGCATCTATGCGGTCGGCAAAACTTTCTTTTGGCCAACCATGCTTGCCATCATCGGGGATCGGTACCCTCAAACAGGGGCGGTTGCCATGTCGATTATGGGTGGTATTGGAATGCTGTCTGCAGGCTTGATCGGTGGTCCAGGACTTGGATACTGCAAAGATCGGTTCTCGGGCGAGGAACTGCGGAAGTTAAGCCCTGAATTGGCCGACCAATACAAGTCCGAGAAATCAAGTACCTTTCTTAACTTGAAGGCTACTGAGATTTACGGACTCGATGGCACGAAGCTTGCTGCCGCCAAGGAGAACAAGGACAGAACTCCTGATCAGCAAACGGTGGTTTCAGCCGATCAACAGGGGGATCGAAACACCTTGAAGGCAGATGCATACATTCCAGCTGTGATGGCTTTGATCTACCTAATTCTGCTTGTTTACTTCAAGTCGATTGGTGGTTACAAACCGCTCAGCATGGATGGCAAGGCTGCTCACTAGCCAGGATCGCAAGATCTTGTAAATTCCATTTTTCAAGGTAGGCGGGCTAGAATGCTCGCCTATTTTGCATTGTGGCCTGTCGTTGTTGACAATTCTTAACATCGCCCTGATACTCTTGGCCAGACTTAGGTGCCAAGCCGACAACGTGTCAGTTTGGATAATAGGGAAAACGGTGAAAAACCGTTGCGGTCCCGCCGCTGTAATCGGATACGAATTCTACGTTCAGCCACTTCGGATTGTTTTCTGGGGGAAGGTGTAGAAAACGGCAATGCCGAGAGCCAGAAGACCTGCCTAGTGTCGGTTTGCGTGGTAGTGCCCTCGGGGAATTTGGGATCTATCGCGAATTCGCTCATTCCTTCCGTGACTGCCGCTCTCCATCAACATCACGTCTCCTTGCATCTATTTTGCTTGGGCGTTGTCGGGAGTCTGTCTAACGGGTGTTGATGCCGATTCGTATGGATGTCGAAACGTCTTGGCTTGCTGTGCAAACGCTTTTCCACTTTTGCACGTCATCGAGGAAAATGATGCCAAGGAAAACGTTTCGAAGCTACGGCTTTACGCTGGTTGAATTGTTGGTGGTGATTGCGATCATCGGTATTTTGGTAGGGCTGTTGTTGCCTGCGGTTCAAGCAGCTCGCGAAGCGGCTCGCCGGATGCAATGCAGCAACAATCTCAAGCAGATTGGATTGGCTTTACATAACTATGAATCTGCCTTCCGTGTTTGGCCATCCCAATCATCTGGACCAACCCAGGGACGCAACTTTAACGCTCGACGAGGAAGCTGGTTCACCGCGATCCTCCCTTATTTGGAACAAAATGGGGTGTTCAAGTCTTTTGACGACAAGGCTCATTGGCACGCACCCGAGAATTTTGCTGCGGTTTCCGCCAAAGTCCCTTCGTTCCAGTGCCCGTCCTCGGTCGAACGCAAAGGTTTCGAATGGGCCGTTTTGGTCGATTACAGCAGCGCGACAAGCACTTCCGCGATCCTTTCCCCAAGATCGTTTTTTGATGGAGCCGTCACGGACTATTCCAATGTCGGCGGCATCGGAACGCAGCTGAACGCCCTTTTGCCCGCGTCTCAGCAGTTAGCAGACCCACTCAACTCTGGCATTCTTAAAGGCTCGTCGGTTCGGCTCAGCGAGGTATCGGACGGACTTTCGAATACCCTGATGGCGGTGGAGTGTGCAGGTCGACCCAATTTGTACCAACGCAATCGCTTGGTTCCGGATGGTACAACTCCTAAAACATGGAGCGGTACAGCCAGCGTGACTCGGCCGTTCCCAACCGGCGGTGTTTGGGCCAGCCATCTCAAAGGCTTCTTAGTGGACGGTGCTCAACCTGATGGCAACACGCTGGTTAGGCCAGGCATCTGTTCCATCAATTGCAGCAACGACAACGAAGTCTATGCTTTTCACACCAGTGGAGCTAATGTGTTGAAAGCCGACGGTTCCGTTCAGTTTGTTTCTGCCTCGTTACCCATCGAGCAACTTGCGGCTTGGGTGAGTCGAAATGGTGGCGAAATAGCCACGGTGGAATAACAAGTTGTCCAACCCTACGATGGCCAAGCAAGCGAAAACACTCATGGTGATGGGGACAAGCTCCTCCGCCGGCAAGAGCCTATTGGTGACTGCCTTGTGCCGTTGTTTTGCGCGGCGCGGTGTTCGCGTCGCGCCCTTCAAATCGCAGAACATGTCCAACAACGCAGCCGTTTGTTCGGACGGTGCGGAGATCGGTCGGTCGCAAGCGTTGCAGGCATTCGCAGCTCATGTGCTGCCACATTCGGACATGAATCCGATTCTTCTGAAACCCGAAGGTGCAACCCACTCGCAGGTCATTGTGAACGGTCGACCGCTCCCCGAGCATCAAGGGCGTTCGCTGGAAGCGTCGGATTATTTTCAGCGAAGGAATGAGCTCTGGGGGTTTGTTACCAGCGCTCTCGACAGAATGCGCGATGAATATGAGTTGATCATCATCGAAGGGGCGGGCAGTCCTGCGGAGTTGAACCTGACGGAGGTCGAGATGGTCAACATGTCGGTCGCTCGGTATTGCAATGCTTCGGTAATCTTGGTGGGTGACATTGAGCGTGGCGGAGTGTTCGCTCAATTGCTCGGCACGCTTTGGTTGCTTCCAGAAAACGATCGCAAGTTGATACGCGGTTTGATTGTGAACAAGTTTCGAGGGGATCTAAGACTGTTCGATCGAGGTGTCGAAATCTTGGAAGATCGCGGGCAGGTTCCCGTCTTAGGGGTCTTGCCCTGGATTGATGCCCTCAAGTTGCCGGAGGAGGATGCGGTTGCCTTGTTTGATGGAAATGGGAACGAAAAATCAGCATCCCATTCTTCTGCGGATACAGCGACAGAGACGTCATCGCGGCAATTAGATATTGCGGTTATTCATGTACCCCACATCGCCAATTTCGATGACTTTGATCCCCTCAACAACGAGCCTTCCGTT
This sequence comes from Planctomycetaceae bacterium, assembly GCA_027487485.1. Lineage (GTDB taxonomy): Bacteria > Planctomycetota > Planctomycetia > Pirellulales > Pirellulaceae > JBKCUI01. The sequence continues at coordinate 178,503 of JAIYDN010000021.1, forward strand.
CGACTCCGTTACGTTCGAAGTCTTGAACGACTCGGAACCCCGGATGTAATTGTTTTGCCGGGCACCAAAAACACACTGGGCGATTTGCATTGGTTGAAAGCAGCAGGGCTCGCCGATCGCATTATCCAACTTGCCAAAACTGGCACGCGAATTGTGGGTATTTGCGGAGGGTACCAGATGCTCGGTAAGCACTTGAGCAATCCTCATTCGATGGAAAACAACTGGATGGAAGCGGAGGGGCTTGGGTTGTTGGACGTGACGACGATCTTTCATCGTGAAAAGCAAACATTCCAAGTCGAAGCAATGATTGAAGATGGAGCGATTGCGGACAAGACGCAGGGGGAATGCGTTCATGGTTACGAGATCCACGTTGGGCAAACGACCACCTCCAGCCCTTGGTTAAGACGCATTCGCACGGGTGACCAAGCCGTAGAATCAGCGACTCGGGAATCGAGCTCATTCGAAGCTCTCGATGGTGCGAAGAGCGACGACCATCGTATCTGGGGGTGTTATCTGCACGGCCTGTTTCACAACGATGCTTTTCGCCGTGGCTGGCTTAGCTCGCTTGGTGTGGAGCCACGTGCTTGCGATGATCCGAATCAACGTTCGTACCATAGCGTGATCAACGAGTCGCTTGACCGTTTAGCGGACGCATTCGAGGCCAACATTGATTTCACTCGTGTCGAACAACTTGTTATGAACTCTGAAATGGAACCAAAATAATGACTCAGGATACAAACCAGCAGCATAAGGAAAAAATGGTCCGTCTCAATGAGATCAAGGACAAGCAGCTTGCGGAAGCCAACATTGAAAAAGGTTTGATCATCGTTCATACCGGCGCTGGCAAAGGAAAATCGACAGCCTCCTTCGGAATGGCGATTCGCTCTGTCGGGCAGGGGATGAAAGTCGCAATTGTCCAGTTCATCAAGGGAGCAATCCCGACCGGGGAAGGGGCTTTCATTGCCAAAATTGCTGAGCTCGGGTTCCCGATTGAAATGCATACGTTGGGCGAGGGATTCACTTGGAAAACACAGGATCGGGAGCGAGATATTGCAACTGCCGCCAAAGGTTGGGCGAAAGCGGTGGAACTGATGCGAGATCCGTCGATCGATCTATTGATTTTGGACGAGCTGAACATCGCAACGAAATACGAATACATTGCTGTCTCCACTGTGATTGAGGAACTGAAAGCCAAACGAGAGATGCTTCATGTGGTGATTACCGGACGCAATGCCAGTCCGGAACTGATCGAGATCGCCGACCTTGTCTCCGAAATGAAAGTCATCAAGCACCCTTATGCACATGGAATCAAGCCGCAGAAGGGGGTTGAGTTCTAGAAGTGATGCAACAAGACCTGTCGGAAACTTCGCATGCAGCAAACTCTGGAACGATCACCTTGATCTTGGGTGGCGTTCGCAGTGGCAAGAGCCGCTTTGGTGAGCAATTAGCTCATGAGCTGGGTGGAGATTCTGTCTTGTTCGCTGCGACCGCAGAAGCGCGCGACGAAGAAATGCTGGGTCGAATTCAAAAGCATCGTCTGTCCCGGCCCGAAGCCTGGAAAACTCTGGAGCAACCGTTGCATTTGGGTAAGGCTCTGGAATCCCTAAGTCCTCTTCCTAAAGTGGTGTTGCTCGATTGCTTAACGCTCTTGGTCAGCAATGTGCTGTGTTCTGTCGAATGGGAACCCTCGACATCTAGTAAGCTGAGCCCCAGTCAATTCGACCTGGTTCAGCAGATGGTTGATCAAGAGATTGATGCGATTTTGCACTTCGTACAAGAACATCCAGTCCATCTCATTATTGTATCGGGCGAAGTGGGGCTTGGGCTCGTTCCCGATAATGCGTTGGGGCGAGCGTTTCGCGATCTACTTGGCTGGACGAACCAGAAAATAGCCAGGCAAGCGACAGCAACCTACTTCATGCTGGCAGGATTGCCGATCGAGCTCAATTCGATCGCGTCCACCATCCAGGATGCTGCATCAGGTCTGCGCTCGCGATTAGGAAGGACGGTTCGATGAGAGGAATCCCTAAGAATTGGCCAAGCACCTGTGCAACGAATGGTTTCGGTGGTGTCGGCTATTTGGTCGTCTTGTCTATCGTTTTGCTGACTGCTTGCGAGCGCGTGGCGGTAGAGTCACAAGCCCCCGAAGCAACACCACCCGCAGCGGACAACTCCGAAATTCGTTTGGTCGATCGCCTTGATCGCGAAGTTCGATTCACCAAGATTCCAACCCGAATTGTCTCATTGTCACCGTCGACTACCGAACTTCTCTTTGCTCTCGGGCTAGGCTCATCCGTTGTCGGAAGGACCGAACATTGCAATTATCCGCCTGAAGCTCTGGAGATTGCTAAAGTCGGAAGCGGAACGCTGGAAGGGATCAGCCGCGAGGCAATCGTCAATCTGCAGCCCGACCTTGTTCTTTGCAAGTGGGATAGCCATCAGCCCTTGATCGAGACGTTTGAAAAACTGGGGATTCCCATCGTCGCTTTCGGTCCAGAGAACATTCAAGACATGTTCAACGAAGCAAGATTGATCGGCAGCATCACCGGCCATCAGGCTCAAGCCGAACAACTGGTCCATCGCATGTCGGATAGGTTGGATCGATTGAAGGCAGTCGTCAGCTCGATCAATGCGCAGGATCGCAAACGAGTTTTTTATCAGGTTTGGGATGCGCCGCTCATGACAGCCGGTCCTACCTCGTTCATTGGAGAATTGTTGACGTCCGCTGGTTTCAACAACGTTTTTTCCGACTTGACCAACCGTTACACCCGAGTCAGCTCCGAGGTGCTGGTGGAACGTGACCCGCAAATCATCTTCGCACCCACGACCCATTCGACGGAAGTTAAACTAGAATCGTTTGCGACTCGGCCAGGTTGGGAAAATGTAACAGCGGTTCGCGAAGGAAAGATCTATATTATCAATGGGGACCAAGTCTCCCGATGCGGCCCTCGTTTGCTGGATGCGATGGAGCAGATGATTCGTTTGGGATACCCCGATCTTGCAGCGGGGCTAGATCCTTGAAGCGTGAGTTACTGATTCTCCTGGTTGCATTTGGATTGTTATTGGCCCTTGCTGTTTCGAGCCTTGCGGTGGGAGCCGTCCCGATTCCCATGTCGGATGTCGTGGACTGGATGCTCAATAAACAGGATTCTGGGCTGTCGGTAGCGCAACGAACGATACTGTGGGATTTGCGGTTGCCCCGTATTTTTATTGCGTGTCTTGTGGGAGGTTCGCTAGCCGCAGCCGGTGTTGGATTTCAAGGGCTATTCCGAAACGTGTTGGCGGATCCGTACGTGATCGGTGCATCAAGCGGTGCTGCCTTAGGAGCCACCTTGGTGGTGGTAGCCGGAGTCAAGCTCTCTCTGGGGGGGCTGGGGGCATCCGTGATCGGTCCCATGCTTGGTTCTGTGGCCGTTGTGCTTGTGGTTTTCGTTGTGGGTTCACTTGGACGGCATGCGTCTGCGCTTACCTTGTTGCTGGCGGGAATTGCGATCAGCAGTATGACCAATGCGATCGTGTCGTTGCTGATGTTTCTCAACGACCAAAAAGCAATCGTGATTTTATCTTGGTTGATGGGTTCGTTGGCAGGAAGCGACTGGAGCGTGGTGAGGGTAGCAAGCGTTGCTGCTCCCTTGGGTTTTCTTCTGCTCTGGGGACTTGCTCGCCAAATGGACGCCTTTCTCTTGGGGGACTCCGCTTCGCAGTCGCTTGGTCTAAGCCTGTTGCAATTCCGAATGCTGATGATTGTGGGCGCGAGTTTGTTGACGGCATCGGCAGTGGGGGCTGCAGGAATCATCGGGTTTGTCGGATTGATCGCCCCTCAGATTGCTAGACTCTTGATCGGAGCCAAGCATTGCTGGTTGATTCCTATGAGCAGCTGTGTTGGGGCAATCATTTTGGTAGTGGGCGACGCGATCGCTCGAACCGTGGTGGCACCCGCCGAACTTCCGGTTGGCATTGTGACTGCGATGCTCGGCTGCCCTTTCTTCTTGAGTTTGCTTTTATCCAGCAAGACAGCGGGGAGAATGTAAGATGCCGGACCTGTCCACTCATCAGCTTCATTTCTCGTATACCGATCGACCCGTTTTTGAGCATGTGTCGATGCATTTGAAGCCGGGTGAGATGCTAGCCCTTCTGGGAGCCAATGGGGCAGGGAAAACGACACTGTTGAAAACGCTCGCCAGGCATCTAAAGCCAACGTCAGGTGAGATTTTCTTGGACGCAAAACCACTGACAAAGCTGTCACGGCGTGGCCTGGCCCAGCAGCTGGCCATGATGCCGCAGCATGAGAATCGCGGTGCCTCGCTCAGCGTTTACGACGTGGTTTCCTTGGGACGCACTCCACATTGCGGTTGGCTCATGCCGCTCAATAACAACGATCGTTCGATTATTGACCAGGCGCTGAGTTCGACGGGACTGACGGAGCTTCAAAACCGAAGTGTTCACGAAATCTCTGGAGGAGAATGGCGACGAATGATTCTCGCTCGCGCGCTGGCTCAGGATGCCTCCGTACTGCTACTGGATGAACCAACCTCGGGGCTCGATCTTAAATACCAACACGATTGCCTAGAACGGGTGCGGAATCTAACTCACGATCGCAAACTCATCACCGTTACGACGTTGCATGACCTGAACCAAGCGGCCATGTTTGCGGACCGCTTGGCTTTGCTGGCCAATCGTGAACTGATTGCCATTGGACCACCCGATCAAGTTTTGACGACCGACCTGATTCGCCAGGCTTTTTCAATCGAGGTTGCTATCATGAAGCATCCCATGCACGGAACTCCGTTGGTGGTTCCATGCTCTGGGGCCATGAGTCGTACCGCCAAGACTCAGGCGAGGTCGACATGATGGTTGACTTCGCGAAGGTTGGGATACCTCTGGCTGTGATTCTGGTTGCGATACTCTTTGACATGTTTTTAGGTGATCCACCGAACCGATTTCATCCCGTTGCGTGGATGGGGAACTGGATTGCATACGGAAGACGCGCCGCACCAAAAACGGGACGATTGGTTCCGTTCCTGGTTGGATTGTTGTTTGTCGCTGGTTCGGTTCTTGCGATGAGCTGCATCGGATACCTATTGCAATTAGGCTGCCAAACACTTCCTGCCGTTTTGAATGTGGTTGTTCAAGCGGCGATTTTGAATTGCGCCTTCAGCGCTCGATCCCTATCCAATGCAGCGAACCAAGTTTTTGCCGCATTGAAGGTTGGAAATATTGCTTTGGGAAGGCACGAGGTTTCGTATCATTTAGTCAGTCGTGACACTAGCCAATTGAATGAAGCCCAGCTTGCCGCCGCGACGATCGAATCCGTCGCTGAAAACACCAGTGATTCCGTCGTTGCTCCCCTGCTGTTCTATTCCTTAGCAGGATTGCCGGGTGCGTTGGTATATCGCTTTGTAAACACAAGCGATGCGATGTTGGGGTACCGAACGGTGGAATTAGAGTGGCTAGGCAAATCGGCAGCTCGACTCGATGACGTACTGAATTGGATTCCGGCTCGAATCACCGCCATCTTGATCTTGGTTGCCGCCTTGTTTTCTAAGTGCATGCGAAGGCGGACCGTTGCGAGTGGATTTCGGATCTGGTGGCGCGATCATTCCAAGACAGCAAGTCCCAACGCAGGGCATCCGATGAGTGCTGCTGCAGGAGTCCTGGGTGTTGAGCTTGAAAAAGTTGGGCACTATCGACTTGGTCAGGGACAGCCATTACCGTCCTACAATTCGATCCATGATTCCATTCAGCTTCTTTGGGCTGTCACTTGGCTTAACCTACTTCCTTGTGTTTGCATCCTTGTTTGGGTAGCTTGGTGGAGATGAATCAAGAACGACTTCCGTTGCCCGAAGCGTACCATGGCGGCATCAACTTTGCGGAACTCGCAGCATTGGGGATCGATCCTGACAAGGTGATCGACTTTAGTTCGAACATCCTGCCTGATGGCCCTTCACCGAGGGTGCGCGAGGCCCTACTGAAGGCCAGAATCGATCGATATCCAGATCGCGAATCGGCGGCGCTTGTAGGGGTGATTTCACGTGTTTACGGGCTTGATGCCAACCGAGTCATGATTGGCAATGGTTGCAGTGAATTGATCCATTTGGTTGCAAGTGCGTTCCTGAATCGTAACGCTCATGTTTTAGTGTTGGGACCGACATTTTCCGAATATGAACGCGTTTGCAAGCTTCAGGGCTGCCAAGTGACTGAGCTGGGAAGCGACCCATCGGAACAGTTTCTTGTTTCACCCTCACGCGTTTTACAGACTTTGGAAGTGAACAAGCCAGAGTTAGTTTGGCTATGCAATCCCAACAACCCTACGGGGCGATCGATCCAGTCAAACCATCTGCTTCATTGGCTTGATAGCTTCCCGCGTACACTATTCATAGTCGACGAGTCCTATATCGAATTCACCGAAGCGTTATCAACGGTTATCCATGCGGATCGCCCGAATCTGATTGTGCTGAGATCTTTAACCAAGTTGCATGCGATTGCAGGGCTTCGGCTTGGGTTCGCGGTTGCGGCCAAGGAGCTTATTAACGAAATGCGGATGCATCGCATTGCATGGTCCGTCAATGCAATGGCTCAAGTGGCTGGAGCGGCAGCGGTACAAGATACCGATTATTACCAAGCGGCATTGCTTCGACTTCAGTTCGAAAAGAAACGCTTGGTTGCCAGTCTAAGCCAATTGGGGTTTCTTTCGGTTCCAAGCGATACTTGTTACTTTCTTTTGCAGGTTGGTGACTCCAGCAAAACCCGTCAGAAATTATTGAACAGGGGGCTGCTGGTTCGATCCTGCGATTCGTTTGCGTTGAGCGACTTCGTTCGTATCTCGGTCCGTACCAAGTCGGAGAATGATCAGCTGATCGATGCATTGGTACAGTCCAGGGACGCTGGATGGAAATGAGAGCTTGAAGCTTGAAGGCCTAATTGCTGAACGAGCTCGCATCGATCCCAAGTGATTTCAGCTTGCTGCGCAAGGTGACTCGCGAAATACCAAGGATGCTGGAGGCTTTCAGTTGATTGCCACCAGTGTGCTGAAGAACTTGACTGAGAAGCTTGTGTTCGATGGCTGCAATGGCTTCGGCATGCAGTTGGGTGCTCCCGGCTGCTATCCGTTGAGCGATGTAGCCTTCCGACAGTGTTTCGCAATCAGTCTCGCCAAGAATCGAGAGCGATTCCTCCATAACCAAATGAGGCACAAACTCCGGAAGCAAGACGTTTCCACGGGCCGAGAGTAAGGATTGCTTGATAACGCTTTCGAGCTCACGTACGTTGCCTGGCCAGTGATAGGCTTCTAGCAGTTTCAGTGTCTCTGGTGCGATGGCTCGGATATCTTGGCCGAATTCTTTGCTGTACTTTCGCAGGAAGTACTCGGCAAGGATTTCAATGTCGCCTTCGCGTTCTCGAAGTGGCGGAAGATGGATCGAAACGACGCTTAGACGATAAAACAGATCCAGTCGGAACAATCCCTCCGAAATGAGCTTCTTGAGATCGTGATTGGTGGCTGCGATGATTCGGACGTTCACTTTGATGGACGTATTGCCTCCAACACGTTCAAACGAGTTATCCTGTAGCACGCGAAGGAGCTTGGCCTGCGTCATGGGTGACATGTCACCCACTTCGTCAAGAAACAAAGTTCCACCGTCCGCTTGCTCGAGCTTGCCAATTCGCTGCCGCTGCGCGTCGGTAAACGCACCTTTTTCATGCCCAAACATTTCGCTTTCAAGCAAGGCATCAGGGATTGCAGCGCAATTGATTGCCTGAAAAGGTCCTTTGGCGCGTTCACTGTGATGGTAGATCGCTTGCGCAACCACCTCTTTCCCTGTTCCGCTTTCACCTAAAAGCAGGACGGTTAAATTCTGTGCTGCGACCCTGCCAATTGCCTTATAGACTTCCTTCATGGCTCGGCAACGTCCAACAATCGCGTCGGCGACCGTATCCTCCTCGCCGGCCAAAAGAGGTTGGACGCGTATCATCCGACTTAGATTGAATGCTTTCTCGACCACGCTACGGATTTCATCCAGCTCCAGCGGCTTGAACAGATAATCGTATGCACCCAGTTTGGTGGCCTCAATGGCCGTCTCGACCGTACCATGTCCCGTGATGAAAATGACGGGTACCCGAGGGTCCAAGGTTCGCAATCGTTTAAAACATTCCAATCCGGAAATGTCCGGCAAGCTCAGATCGATCACGACAACATCCGGCCTTGAGCCTTGGAAAAGTTGTTCCCCTTCGGCGCCTGTTTTCGCGGTCAGAACTTTGGTGGTGTCACTTTCAAAGGCGCGTTCGAAAGCGCGTAAAATCGATACTTCGTCATCGATGACTAAAAGACTTTGCATGCTCATGCCGTAGAATTCGTGGATGCTGGAATAGATGATAACTTGGATGGATCAATCGCGTTAGCATTAGCGATTGGGATCGTCAAAACGAACTCGGCTCCACCCTCGGGTTGATTGCAGCCGACTAAGATGCCGTGATGAGCTTCCGCGATTCGACGGCAGATGCCCAGGCCAAGACCAACACCGTTGGGCTTGGTGGTGGAAAATGGCGTAAAGAGTTGATCAAGCATGGCTGGTTGTATTCCAGCCCCGGTATCGCGTACTTTGATTCGCAGAAGTGAATCTTGAGTTGCTACGGCGATGTTTAAACGCCCCGAGCTTGGCATGGCATCAAGAGCATTCAGGGATAAGTTCAGCAACAACTGTTGGATCTGAGCTGCATCCCCGACGATCTTTAAAGGATTCTTGGGAGCGTCAATTTCAAGCTCAATGTTTTGGAGAGCGCATCGGCCTGAAATCAAGTGAGCCGTGCGACGCAAAACATCTTGGATCGAAAACTCGACGAATTCGCATTTCTCAGGCCGCGCATACTCAAGTAGGCTATTGATCGAACGCTCCATTCGGCGGATTTCATACTGTACCAATTCTAGATCCGCGGTCGGAAGCCCGGCTTTTTCGAAAGAAGCAAGGTTCACTTGAATGAGCATTTTGATCGAGGTCAGTGGATTGCGAATTTCGTGCGCGACCCCCGTTGCGAGCTGTGCAAGAGTTGCCATCTGCTGAGCCCGCAAGGCCTCCGTCTCGCGCACTCTTTCCAATCTTTCTTTTTCGGCTTGTTCCGACCAAGTCAAGTCACGAAGGATAGCGATTCGAATGAACTGCGCCTCCGAGGGGTACTCGCTTACCGAAACCTGGATTGGGAATGATTCTCCATTGGAACGAACTGCGGTCAGACGAAGCCCGATCGGAAGATTCTCCAGTTCGTTCGGTAGATCCGGGATCGTCGCTTGAATTGGTTTGCCGATCAATTGCGTCGCTGTGACCGCCAGCAAATCCAAGGTTGGGCGGTTGTAAGACAGAATGGCACCAGCGCGATTGAAGGTAAGAATACTTTCACTTGCGTTGGCTACGATGGTTTCGCTTCGTTGGTGCTCTTGAATTGCAATTTGTCGTAGGGGACCAATGATGACTAGCCACAAGGCTGGTGCGCAAACCATGGTCAGAAGAAAGGCATCGAGAACGGCTCGGAGCGCTTCGTCCATGACGACAGGTGTGATAAAGGGCAGCACCAACATCACAGCGACTTCGGCTATAAAAACGAGCGACAAGACCAGTGCAAGGATTCGCACTGGCGATCGCAAAATAGTAGATAAAGCAGAAATTCTGCTGGACATTTTCAAAAACCTGTCGTTGTTGGCACCACCGGAAAAGAATCTATTCTTAAAGTGTTTTGCCACTATAGAAACGGTCCCGATCGACAAGCTTAGCATGGCCCATCATGAAGTGGAACTGTCATGAAGATAGGCCCTTGGAGGAACGCGAACCTACAAATCAACCAGATCTTCAGTATCGCGAGTGCCTGTCCTTGAAGCAAGCCCCATCCATGGTACGTTGCCCTGACAAACGATCCAAAAGAGAATCGATGTTGGGACCACCGAACACACCGAAATGAGGACAAAAAAAGAAACTAGGCTCCCTTTCCGTGTATTCCGTGTGTTCTGTGGTTGTCACTAACTAATCCTGAAGCTTGCAACAGTCCGCCATCTCAAGTTCACGCTTAGGGATAATGAACACTAGATTGAAGATCTGAAAATAGGATGGATGCGATGTGTTCTCGTGGTGTTCGCTGGGTTCATCTTATCGTCGCTTGCGACTGATAACTCTCAGCCAACCAAACGCCACAAAGCACCAAGAACGGTGATGACTAATAGACAGAGATGCACCATTGGCAGATAGCCTACGCCTTCGTCGGATATTCGATTTCCATGGAAGTTTCTGTGAATGGCGCTGTGAGTGCAAAGCCAAATCGCAGGTAACGCGTAGCAGACTGCTAGTGGCGCGATGGATATGGACAGCTGCTCCAGGAATACAGGACGCGAGTAGCGCAATGCAACTGGTACCCAAATCGCAAAATGGATTCCGTACAAAGCCAAGGTGGGTTGCAAATCATGCCGCACGAATCGGTGTCTCATCATTCGGTCACTCGAACTTTCCATCCATCGAGGCGACTGGTATGAATTCAGCTCGTTGAGAGGTTTCCTTGGACATTACCATAGGTGTTTATTTCGCCGTACTTCTTGAGTCGCTGGGGACAACTCAACGAAAATACAAGAGATGCTCAAAATGATAAAAATTGACTCATGGACAGCACCTGTCACGACGACTCACTCCGTTTACAATAAATTCGCCCCACCCGTGTTCACCTCTAGCTACGATCCCAATCACTGTCTGCAAGTTTCCTGTGACATCATCTTCCGAAAGTTTTGGCGATAGCACGCAAGAGCCTGTTTCCCTTTGGATCGAACAGCTCTCCGCCGCAGACCACGATGCCGCCAGTCGATTGTGGGCCCATTTTTGCCAACGCTTGATGGTCTTTGCCCGTAGTCGAATGAGTTCTACGACTCGGCGCATCTATGATGAAGAGGATGCGGCAGTCAGTGCATTTCGAAGTCTGTGCCGAGGAATCGAAGCGAATCGTTTTCCAGAAGTTGGGGACCGTGGCAATCTTTGGGCCCTGCTGGTCGTTATCACCAGCCGTAAAATTGCAAACCGGTTCCGCTACGACCATCAACAACGACGCAACACCAATCATACTGTCCATGAATCGATGTTGCAGAGCACGGAAGACTCACGCTTGCAGGTCCTGCCGTCCCTGCCATCGAAGGAGCCAACGCCGGCTTTTGCCGCGGAAGTAGCTGACATGTCGGAATACCTCATGTCCCTTCTTCCCGAACCCGACCTGAAGCGACTGGTACTTCTAAAGCTGGAAGGGCACACGAACGAGGATGTCGCCGAGATACTGAAGGTGACTCGCCGAACCGTCCAGCGAAAACTGGAACGAATCCGGCGTATTTGGCTGGAGTCCAACGACTTGCCATCACCCAACGAAAGCTGACCTCTCTCACTCAGCGATTTAAATCCTACTGTCGCTTGTACATGGTACCGCCCACAAAAATCCGGTCGGGATAGATCGGCGTTTTTTCGTCATCGAACGGGAAAGCAATATGATGCACCGAAGTTCCGTCCGATTTACTTAACGAAAGGATAAATCCATCGAGCTGCCATCGCCCCTCCTCTTGATTTTCCCCACCGACTCTTGCTTGGGTTCCGTTACTCGAGGCGGACACAGTGGCAATCCCCGACATCGTATAACGCCCATCCGATTCCAACCGAAGCGATTTCGAAACGATTACCGAATTGCCTTCACCACCGAACGATGAGCCTCCTTCGTAGAAACCGACGATTGACTTTCCGGCAACAAAGGGTTCAACCGGCAAGTACATACCCGTATCCCAATTGAATCCACCGGTCTCTATTTCGATTGGACTTACCGAGGACTGACCATCAGACCACGTCACCTCTAAGTTGCCCTGGTTCATCTTGTAGGTACCTTTCGGGCCCTTATGAGCAGCCAAATCCTCTGGCGAAAAACCAGAGGATAGGTTTTCATAAAACTTACCGTCTGGAGCAAAGTACCAACAAGATTTCTCCAAATAGCGAGTCGCAATCCACATTTTTTGCATGTAGAAAAGGCCTTCCGGCTTTCCTTGGACCATCCTGGCTGGCACAGGCTGAACCGATTTGGATGTAGTCTTGGATTCCTTACCGTTTGGTGACGATTTCAACCGCAATTGCCCGTAGGCCTGACTTGAAAAAAAACTGCACCCGACAATCAGCACTGCAGATAATAGGGATCGATACATACGCGTCATTGTTTTTCCTTCACTTTCAAACCAATTTGCTTAGGCTCTCGTTTCAACTACCTCACTTCCCAATAACCTTCGCCTAAACTTTGGTGACATGCACTCGAAAGAATTCGGCAGCATGCGGCAGGCTTGTGAATCGCAAAATGTCACGTTATCGGCTCCAACGGTGATTGATCAATTAACAACACATACACAACCGAGCAACTATGAAACCTTTTGACCCAGATTTTGCAGAGATGTCGAGTGAACGGCTGGCCGAAATCGATTCCCTTTGCAGCGAATATGAACGCAAACGAACGCAGGGTGCCGACATCTCTGTGGAGTCGTTCTTGGTCGAGTCTGAAGCCGAGCTCCTGTTGCCTCTTCGATTGGAATTGATCCAGGTCGAAATGGAAATCCTCGATTCTTGGGATCAATTGGATTTTCCAGACCCCTTGATTCAACGGTTCCCCGACCAAGAAGAATTCATTTACGAACTTTGGCAATCGCTCAAGACGCGAACAAAAATCGTGGATGCCGTTGCTTCACGTAATGAAACTCTTTTGAAAGCAACTGCCAATGGAAGTACTTATGACGATGGCAGTAAACAAGATCCAGTTCCAAAAGAGGGCGACACTGCCAAGTTACATGACGACGTGGCCCCTCGATTCCGTATCGTAAGAAACTTGGCGCAAGGTGGGATCGGCACGATCTTTGTTGCCTTTGATCGTGATTTGCAACGCGAAGTTGCCATCAAGGAGCTCAAACGGAAGTTTGAAAACGATCAAGCTATTTTGCAGCGTTTTGAAGCGGAAGCCGCGATCACCGGCAACCTGGAACACCCTAATATTGTCCCGATTTACGCCACGGGAAAAAGGTCCGACGGCCGTCCGTACTATGCCATGCGATTGATTCAGGGCAGGTCCATGCAGACGGTGATTTCCGACTTGCATCGTGAGCATGGCTCGGATTTAGATTTCCGAAAGAATGTAGCCGCCCGCGACTTGCTTCTGAGATTCGTCACAGTTTGTAGAGCGATCGGATTCGCGCATAGCCGTGGGGTTCTACATCGAGATCTGAAGCCCAGCAATATCATGGTGGGCGACTTCGGCGAAACTCTGGTTGTGGATTGGGGACTGGCACTGAACCTAAAGCACTCCGATCAAAAGCAGGTTGCGACAATCGAGCATGCAGATAGTAGTCCGTCGGATTGGGGTACAACGAAGTACGGAACGATCGTTGGCACGCCTGGGTACATGAGCCCGGAACAAGCGATCGGCCGAGTCGAAGAAATCTCCACCAGCAGCGACATCTATTCGTTAGGAGTCACTTTGGTTCAGATTCTAACCAACAAGATCCCCTACATGCATACTGGCACCTTACACAGTCCAGAGAACCATACTGGCGTACATGTTGAAAGCGTTGTCAAGCATGGAAACAGGCACGTTTTGGATGGTTTTAGCCCGCTTCCAAAGCCGCTGGAAGCAATCTGCCGCAATGCGTTGCACTATGACCCCAGAGCAAGGTACGCCAACGCAGAACTACTGGCGTCGGATATTGAAGCTTGGCTTCTAGACGAGCCTGTTTCGGTACTCAAGGACTCCGGCCCGCAGAAAATAAGACGCTGGGCGAAATCGCATCCGGCCGCCGTAGCGGCAGGGATCGCAAGCCTTGTTATCACATTCCTTGCGATGGCCGTCACGCTAAGGATCTTGTCCGTGAGCAATGAATCCCTCCGGCAATCGAACTTACGTGAACAAGCTTCTGCCCAGGAAGCTGTTCGCCAAAGGCAGCGAGTTCTTGGGATTTTGAATACATTTCTGCTGGATGTTGAACGTGGCCTTGCCAACGTTCCAGGTAGTGCCGCGGTCCAAAAGAATGTGTTGACAACGGTACTAAACAAGTTGGGCGAAATCTCCAGCGACTTTGCCGAAGACGAGGACTTGAACCTAAGCAATGCAAAGGCGCTTGTCGACTTGGGGGATCTGTTTTCACGGGTGGGAACCAAAGAAGTTAAACTCGACTTACCCCGTTCGAAAAAATTCGCACTTTCACCACTGGAAGCTGCCGGTGAAGTGTATTCCGAGGCGTTGACTATCGTTACAAATTCGAAATCTAAGGATAGAACGGAGTTGCGTCAGATGATTGCGATGATCAAGCAAAAGCAAGCAGAGATCCTTCGCCAAACCGCTCGTACGCCTGAAGCCCTTCCGTTAGTCCAAGAGTCCTTGGCGATGCGGCGTATCCTGCTTACCGAATCTCCAGAATCCGCCGAAGCGGCCTTGGGTGTTGTGTTCGCCGTGGACTTCCTGGGGCAAATTTATCTTCAAGATAGAGACTTCCCCCGAGCGAAAGTAGCCTTTGTGGAGTCACACGCGATCCTAGCACGACTATCCAAAGAATCACCCAGCGATAGCGACATTAAGCGAAGACTTGGGATCGCCCTTTCGAGATTGGGCGATATCGCCGTTCACGATGGAGACCTTGATCTCGCAACACAACTTTACCAGCAAGACCAAGCGATCGCGACCGATCTGTACAGCAGCAGCCCCAACAATTTGACTGCGAAACGTGATGTTTGCGTTTCGCTGGATCGGATTGGAAATATATCTGCCCAAAAGGGGCAGATGGAACAGGCTCTCGCGTCCTATCTTGAATCGCGTCGATTACGAGAAGAATTGCACTCGGCCGAACCAACCAGCGTCAAGACTAGCCAAGAGCTGTTTGTTTCTTACATGAAAGGGGGCGACACACGAATGCTCTTGAAAGATGTGACCAATGCACGAGCCGATTACGACAAGGCCCTTGCACTTGCCGATGCATTGGCCGAAGCGGATCCGCAAAACGCCACAGCGAGGCGTTTTCAATCGCTGTCAGCAGAAGTTCTTGCAGACGTTGCCCTCGAGCAATTGCAGTTGGACGACGCCCTTCAGTATGCCAAAAGATCATTAGCGATTAGCCAAGAGCTGATGGACAAAGACCCTGCTAATGGTCAAATGCAACGCGATCTTTACATCGGTTACGCCAAAGTGGCAAAAGTTCTTCTTGCGCAGAAAGACTTTGCACAATGCATCCAACAATTGAACCTTGCCTTGGACATTGTCAAAGCAGCGTTTGAGCAACAACCAGATTCGCTGCAATCGATCGGCGACTATACATTCATCTTGCTCAAACGCGCAGAAGCGTATCTGGAATCTGGCGACGCCTCTTCGGCCCTGAAAGAGCTCGAAACCGTGATCCCGTTTCTCGAAACCATCGTGGAAGCCAATCGAGAGGATGCGAAATCACGCCGCCGCGTTGCCAATGCGATGACGATGCTCGGACGCGCTTTCCTTGCGGTAGGCCAGCCTGCTGAAGCTCGCCAAGCCTGGCAACGTTCTCGCGAGCTCACTTTGGCCATGATCGACGAAGGGATGCGGGTAGAGCAGATGCGATCGGATCTCGCAGAAATTGACAGTCTGATCTCGTCGATTTCAGAGTAATAGAATTATGTTTGACGCGGCATCATGCAAAGTGGTAGCAGTCCTGCGGTGTGCTGATGCTCGTGATTGCAAGTTACGAGTAGGAAGCGACCGGATACCAGCGTTTTTCAATTCTCCAAAGAATTCTCCGACACTCTGTCGAATCTCGATTTTGCAACTCGACTAATACCAAACCGGCAGCGATGCGCGACGAACTCAACAGGAGATGAATTAGATGAAGTTTGTGTGTTTGGGATTTATTGAGGAATCAAAGTACGAGACACTGGCTGAAGCGGAAGGCCTGCGAATGATGGAAGAATGCTTCGCCTATGACGATGAACTCCGTCGGAACGGGCATTTTCTCAATGGTGAAGCGCTTCAGTCAGCGAAAAACGCGGTAACACTGCGCATCAAAAATGGCTCGGTCGAGGTCACGGATGGCCCTTTCGCAGAGACCAAAGAGATGCTGGGAGGGATCTTGTTTTTGGAAGCTCGCGATTTGAATCACGCCATCGCGTTGATGTCAAAGCATCCGGGCGTGCGAGTCGGCCCCTTCGAAATTCGTCCCGCCGATGCAGAAACCAACAAGCTCATTGCCGCGCGGCACGAGGCTTCGAAAACAGAGGAAAGCCGAGCGGTAAGCATTAATCACCGGATTGGTATCAAAGCCCCAATTGCAAAGGTCTATGACGCGATCTCTACCACCACGGGTATCGCAAGCTGGTGGACTCGCGAGGTAACAGGGGAATCAGAAGAAGGCTGCTCATTCCAAGTTCGATTCCTAAGCGATAGTGGCGTAGAGATTGGTTCGATGGATATTCGAGTTGTCTCGCTTCAGCCCAATTGCTGCGTACAGTGGCTCTTCCTGTCTGGGCCGGCAGAATGGCTTGGTACAGATGTTACATTCACTCTCAAGCAAGAAGGAGAACATACCATTGTTCTTTTCACTCATAGCCGCTGGCGTGAAGCGGTCGAGTTCACGGCACATTGTTCGATGAAGTGGGCTACTTTCTTAATGAGTTTGAAACAGCTTTTGGAAGATGGACAAGGCTCGCCATCCCCAAATGACTTGAAAATTGACAACTGGAATTAGATTCCCACCACGACGTGATTATGCTTTGTTCACGCGCGACACGAGTCCTAACAAGACGACGGAAAATTTTCCATTAGCATTGTCGATTTGGTCGCTTCCCAATCGACCACGACTATCAAACGCAACTTTCGCACCCCTTCAATCTGGAAAGACTGAACATGAAAAGCCTAATGTTAATTGCCTCGATCCTCAGCTTACTATGTTTCCATGGAAGCTTGAACGGGCAAGAAGCCCCTGCCATGCCTAAGCCGACTCAAGAACACGGTTGGCTTCAGAAATTCACTGGAGAGTGGACCACCGAGTCGAAAGGAACGATGGGTCCGGACCAGCCGCCGATGCAGTGCAGTGGTACGCTTACCTCACGCAAGCTTGGCGAATTCTGGATAGTCAATGAAATGAAGGGTGAAATGTCCGGCGCCCCGATGACCGGCATTCAAACGATCGGCTACGACGAAGTCAAAAAGAAGTATGTCGGAACTTGGGTTGATTCGATGACTGCCTTTATGTGGCAATATGAAGGCAGCGTCGGTCCGTCAGGCAAAGTGTTGACACTCGAAGCGTATGGACCGAATTTCATAGAAGAGGGAAAGATGACGAAGTTTCAAGACATTTACGAGTTCAAGTCGGCGAACGAAATTCTGATGACGTCACGTATGCTGGCCTCTGATGGGAAGTGGGTAACCTTTATGTCTGGGACGGCGAAACGGGTTAAATAAATTGTCACGATGGGCTCAAAGATCGAGAACCTATCGTGAGAAGAAGTGCAACACCGTTTTGCAGCGATGTTTGAGTATCGCTAATTTGTTCTAATTCCCTCAGTTCTTAGCTTCACGTCAAGGAAATCGGTAGAGATGAAACCAAAAAAGAACACGATCTGCCTTTGGTACGATCGCGATGCCGTGGAGGCTGCGAAGTTTTACGCCGAGACCTTTCCTGATTCCTCGGTGGGTTCCGTGCATCGTGCTCCGAGCGATAACGCATCAAGTAAAGAAGGTAAAGTGTTAACGGTCGAGTTTACGGTGATGGGAATTCCTTGTCTTGGGCTCAATGGCGGACCGGGGGTCGAACACAACTGGGCATTCTCTTTTCAAGTTGCAACAGAAGATCAAACGGAAACCGATCGTTACTGGAATGCGATCGTCGGAAACGGCGGGCAAGAAAGCCAGTGCGGATGGTGCAAGGATCGTTGGGGAATAAATTGGCAGATCATACCAGTCATCCTGACGACAGCGTTCACTGGCTCAGATCGACTCGTCGCTAAACGAGCTTTCGATGCAATGATGCAGATGAAAAAGATTGACATCGCAGCCATTGAGGCTGCGATTCGCGGTTGAAAATGATCGTAACAATATGTCCCGACGAAGCGAAATCTAATTGTCCAACAGGAGGACTCAACGATGAGAGTCATGGTGATAGTTAAAGCGACGGATAGCTCTGAGGCGGGAGCGATGCCCAGCGAGGAGTTGATGGCTGCGATGGGCAAGTTCAATGAAGAACTTTTCCAAGCAGGGATTATGAAATCCGGTGACGGTTTAAAACCAAGCCGCGAAGGGTTGCGGGTTCGCTTTAGCGGAACGAATCGCACCGTGATCAATGGCCCCTTTGCGGAAACGAAGGAATTGATAGCAGGCTATTGGTTATGGGAAGTCGATTCGATGCAACAAGCAATCGATTGGGTCAAACGCTGCCCAAATCCGATGCCTGAAGATTCAGAGATCGAGATTCGCCCATTCTATGAGATGGAAGATTTTGCCAGCGTTGATCCTGCTGGAAAGATGGCCAAACAGGAAGGATTGCTTCGTGAGAAGATATCGATGCAGGAGAGCACGATTCAGCCATACCTATTCTTTAGCGGTCGCTGCGAAGAAGCTATGGCTTTTTATGAACAGACGCTCGGTGCGAAAATTCTGATGAAAATGCGGTTCAATGAAAGCCCAGAGCCCGTCCCGGAAGGGATGTTGCAAGCTGGTTTCGAGCACAAGATCATGCATGCTTCTTTGACCATTGGAAAGATGACTATCATGGCCTCCGATGGTTGCGATGACAAATCCAAGTTCGATGGCTTTCGCTTAGCGCTTTCGGTACCTACTGAATCCATGGCTGATTTCGCATTCAAAGGATTGGCCGAAGGGGGCAAAGTGGATATGCCATTGGTAAAGACGTTTTGGTCGCCTAGGTACGGAATGGTGACGGACAAGTTCGGTGTAGCCTGGATGGTTATGGTTCCTGGAGAGATGAGCTAAGAAAATGCATGGATCGAAAAAACTAGAAATTACTGGTTGGATACTGAGCGTCTTGATTGCATTATTCCTGATCGTAGCAAGTGCTACGGGCAAGTTCATTTCATGGGAAGGCAAGTCTGAGATGTTCGCCAAGATGGGCTGGTCCGAGAGCGCAATGATTAAAATCGGGATTATTGAGGTCGTCATTGCGATTCTCTTTCTGATTCCGCGTATGTCGTTCGTTGCAGCAATTCTGCTTACTGCTTACTTGGGCGGTGCTGTTGCTACTCACCTTCGTGTCGGCGACCCGTTCCTCTTTCCCATCATCATTGGGGTACTCAATTGGATCGCGCTCGGACTTCGCCAACCCAATGTTTTTCGGTTGGCACTAGGTACAGACCAACCACAGTTCGCAATCAAAACGAAGGAGAGAATCGAATGTCAAGAATGATCTTTGTCAATCTACCCGTAGTCGACCTCAAATCGTCATTGACTTTCTACGAGGCGTTGGGCTTTAAGAACAATCCGCAGTTCTCTGATGATACAGCGGCGTGTATGGTTTGGAGCGAAACGATTCATGTTATGTTGCTCACCCACGATAAGTGGCGAACTTTTACGACCCGCCCAATCCCGCCAACTACCTTCAGCGAAGTGGCTTTGTGCATTTCCTGCGACAGCCGCGAGATGGTTGATGAGATGACCGAAGGCGCTGGGCGTCAGGGTGGAGCCGCAGATATTAACCCGGTTCAAGACCACGGATTCATGTACTGCCGAAGTTTTACAGATCCGGACGGTCATGTGTGGGAGCCAATGTGGATGGACATGTCGGCAATTCCAACCGAACTTTCAGCCAAGAAAGAATAAGAACTCCATGAAATACATGCTTCTAATTTACGGAGCCGAGAATAGTTGGACGGAGGACGAACGCAAGGCTTGTATGATCGAGTCGATGGGGATCTGTGATGAGCTCGAAAAACAAGGGAAATGGATTGCGTCCTCACCACTGTACTCCGTGACAACCGCCACCAGCGTCCGAGTTCGAGATGGTATGAAACAGATTACCGACGGTCCTTTTGCGGAGACAGTTGAACAGCTTGGCGGCTACTACATTATTGACGTCGATAACCTTGACGAAGCGATTGCGATCGCCGCACGACTCCCTCCCGCAAAAAAAGGGACTGTCGAAATACGCCCCTTGTTTCCACTGCCATAGGTGACTGATGGGATCAGCGGATCTCGAAAGCCTCTACCGAAACGAATCCCGCAAAGTGTTTGCCACTTTGGTTCGGTTATTGGGCGATTTCGACCTCGCCGAAGAAGCCACGCACGAAGCCTTTGCCTCCGCCATGCAGCAGTGGCCCGAGCAAGGAGTGCCGGCCAATCCAATTTCGTGGTTGATCTCCGCAGGGCGGTTCAAGGCGATCGATACTATGCGTCGCCGAGCTCGCTTCAAGGTTCTAGAACCGGAACTCACGCGACGGTTCGCCGAAATCGAATCGACCAATCAAGCCGTGTCTGAACATGAAATCGAAGACGACCGTTTGCGACTGATTTTTACTTGCTGTCACCCTGCTATCGACCCGAAAGTGCAAGTTCCATTAACGCTACGTGAAGTGTGTGGATTAACGACGGAGGAAATCGCTAGTGCCTTTCTGATGTCGCCAGCGACCATGGCACAGCGCATCGTTCGCGGTAAGGCCAAGATTCGGGACGCTCGCATTCCTTACGCGATCCCTTCCTTAAGTGATTTGCCTACTCGACTCGATCCAGTATTATCCGTAATCTACTTGGTTTTCAACGAAGGCTACTCGGCATCGAGCGGCGACAGTCTAACTCGTGTTGATTTGTCTGATGAAGCCATTCGTTTGGCCCGATTGCTGGTCGAATTGCTGCCTGACCCGGAAGCCATGGGCCTGCTCGCCCTGATGCTGCTGCATGAATCCCGTCGCGTGGCGCGATCGAGTGATGTTGGAGATATCGTCTTGCTGGAGGAGCAGGACCGCTCACTTTGGAACAAGGATTTTATTACTGAAGGTAGACGTTTGGTGGAGCATTCGCTGCGATCACGTCGCTTTGGATTCTACACCATTCAAGCTGCGATCTCGGCAGTCCATGCTGAGGCGAAGCTAGCGAGCGAAACAGATTGGACGCAAATTGTTGCTTTGTACGATGTGTTGCTAAGAGCGGACTCGTCCCCCATTGTTGAACTCAATCGAGCCGTCGCGATTGCGATGCGAGACGACATAGCGTCTGGTTTAGAGATCATCGATACGATCTTGAGCCGCGGCGATTTGCAAGAATACTATCTCGCGCATTCTGCACGCGGTGAGTTCCTGCGACGACTCGGCAGGCGAGATCAGGCGAGGCTTGCATTCGAGCGAGCGATGTCGCTCGCCAAACAAGAGCCTGAAAAGCGATTCCTGCGCAGAAGGCTAAGTGAGTTAGACGGTTAGCGCCGCAAAGGTAAACCGAATCGATGCGAGGCATGCGTTTAAGTCCCAGCGGGACGGCATGTGGTAGCCATGGGCGTAAGCCCACGGTCACGGTACCACCGCCACACACGAAGCCCCAACGGGGCGACACGAGACAGATTTCCTGTCAGACCTTCCGGGCTCAAGACCTTTGAAGGCCGCGAGCCATGAGCTCACGCCCATGGCTAACGCATGCCGCGGCGTTGCGGCTAAAGACAATACGCAGGTACTATCGCGTGGTGGGTGCCACCGTTTATTAACCCTGTTTACCTGGGATTCCTAAAAAAACGGCAGCGGAATTAGCAGCAAAGCTGGAATTCTGATTTTTGGCTCCTATCCCCAAAACCGGATTCGACCTTGGTATAACATTGGGCCATTTCTTGCGAATCAAACATCAAGGATTTACCCCATGCTGGCCAAGCTTAAAACGTATTCATTGCTTGGAATCGAGGCGATGCCGGTGGATGTCGAAGTCGATTTATCCCCCGCGCCACTACCCAAAACTGTTATCGTTGGCCTGCCGGAGCAAGCGGTTCGAGAAAGCATCCACCGCATCGAACGCGCACTGGTCAATGGCGGATTCGATCGACCCCACGACCGAGTCGTGATAAACCTTGCACCGGCAGATCTTCCAAAGCAGGCTACCAGTTTTGACTTGCCTATTGCGATCGGAATTTTGGTCGGCTCCGGTCAATTGGACTCCGATATCCTGGAACAATACGCCGCGGTTGGCGAGCTGTCCCTGGAAGGGCAAATGCGAAATGTCAAAGGGGCACTTTCGATCGCGATGGCTGCTGCTCAGCAACCGGGGATTCGCGGTCTGCTTGTACCTGCCGAAAATGCCCAGGAAGCCGCGGTTGTCGAAGGACTCGACGTTATCCCGATCAGTTCCCTGAGCGAAGCGGTCGGGTTCTTGTCCGGTAAGCTACCCATCGAACCGGTTCCGTCCCGCTTGAACGAAATCTTCGAGGCCTTCTCCAAGTACGAGGTCGACTTCAGCGACGTTCGTGGGCAGGAAATGTCCAAGCGAGCCCTAACGATCGCAGCCTCAGGAGCCCATAACTTAATCATGCTCGGGCCTCCGGGGTCGGGCAAGACTATGCTCGCTAAGCGATTGCCATCTATCTTGCCGACATTGTCTGCAACGGAATCGATCGAAACCACACGAATTTATTCTGCATTAGGGCGACTCAAGCCGGGCCAACCCTTGATGGTCCAGCGCCCTTTCAGATCCCCTCACCACACCATTTCCGA
>JAIYDN010000109.1 GCA_027487485.1 Planctomycetaceae bacterium
AACTCATACAATTCAGTCATGTGAATGCTCGTAGCACACCAACACCGCAAATCGCCAATCGGGTTTGATCGTGGAGCAAAGCTCAAAACAATCAGAACAATGGCATGCACCGGAGGACTCGATCGACCGATTTTGGTCGGTGCCCTCGTTTTTTACTCGTCCCCGGTGATGCCGGTCGTTACCTGAAAGGAAGTATGAATGCCCACGAAGTGGAAGCACTCGGAACTCGGTAGTTTTAGCTTGAGCACAGAGTTTGATTCACGCGATTGGCGTGGCACGCTGATCTTACCAGCATTCGCGTGCTTTAAATTCCGACGTTCAGGACCTTTCAAAGGTACATCGCGCGTGGCACTCGTGTTTCGCTCCTGGATCGATGATTTCACTCCCGGAACCAAGGAGGCGTCTTTGGCATTGCGCATAGTCAAAAATGAAACCGAACTTGTCAAGAAGATAAAGCGCGCCATGTCAATGGAACTATGCGGAACAGGGCCAGACTCGGGCATGTACTGGCGGGAAGAGCCGGAACCTCTTGAGGAATGCTTCGAAACTCTACGGCGGGCAAAGATTGAAACGCCAAAGATTCGTCCCGATCATGTCGATTACTTGATTGGTGCACCATCCATAACCATTTGGGTTCACGATGAATCTCCCAGACGGGCGGAAGCGATTCTCGACTTCTCAGCTGCTTTTGAAGATGAGCATGGTCTGGGTCTGTTAACCAATGGAAGCCGTATTCTTGGTATTGGCTTTTCGGATGACCCCAGCCCTTTCGAAACGTAGTACAATCAGGTAACAATGGGATGGACACGAAGGGCTCGATCGACCGCTTTTGACTTGCGTTGAGTCAACTACTCGCCCTCGGTCATCCCGGTCGTTCGTCCACGCAGCAAAGAAGCTTACCCAATGCGAAACTTGATTGCGGCAATTGCAGCTATGTCGTGCGTGGCCATCGCTTCCTTAGCATGGCCTCAGGGAATATTGAAGCGTCTAGAAGAGAACCGACTAGATCCACTGCTCTCAAATCGTAACTTTCTAGCATCGCTTGAAAAATTAGACGGCTTTGTTCGTGTCACGGAAAAGCCGTTTCTCATGCACGCACCATCCGCTACGCAATGTGTGATCAACACTCACGTAGATGTACATGGTGATCGATTTTGTGATGTTTACATCAGCAAGGATGGTGAGGCCGCGATTCGCGCTGGCACAGCGGAATATCCAGTTGGGACGCTCGTAATTAAGAGTAAGTATCCCGATGAAGAGCGAAGCAAAACTGAGTTGTATACCGTAATGCGAAAGATGCCAAAGGGATATTGGCCCGAGCACGGAGACTGGGAATTTAGCGTGTTAGATTCAGAAAAGAAGCACGTGCTTGCACGAGGACGAGTGGAGTCATGTGCAGACTGCCACGATGCGTATTCTGCGTCCGGATACTTGACTCGAACTTATCTGCTTGAGAAAGTAAAGGACGAACAATGACATGCACACGAAGGACTCGATCCACCGCGCGAACTTGTGTAGAGTTCTCGCCTCGTCCTCGGTGATGTCGGTCGTTCTGCTGATGAGTACATCCGATACCAAGGAATCTTTGTGATGGAACGCGACCTTGAGCAACTTGCAGCAAGATTTGTTGAGATGCTTAAAACCGAGGACGTGACATACAACGAGTTTGTGCACGTCTTGATGTTTAGAATGGACAACGGTCTAACGCCGAAGATTTTGAGGTTACTGGATGACAAAACGCGACTCCCGCTATTGAAGGATCTCAAGGACTACGCGGAAAACGAAGGCATCTACGTGAGCAGCATTGGTTGCTGTCAGTTCGACAGTGAAATAAGAGAATCGTTCCTTGGCTGGCTTGCAAAATGCAGTGAGGGTATAATCGAAGACGTTCGCATGACAACTACAAAAGTGTTGAACTAGAATGTTTTATACATTAAAGTCGTGGGTATTGCGATGCAATGAACTCAAATAATGCGAGCCAAGCAGAACAATGTGGTGCACCGAAGTCGCCGTCGGTGCTTCCCTGACTTCTAGAAACGTGGACTCCGGCGACATCGGTGACCACGGCCGTTATGTGTGAGAGCGTCCCATGAAACTGTCACTTACCAGAACGATGCTTGGATTAATGACTTTCGTTGCAGTAATTACATACTTCTGGCCTGCTCGACAAGTTTACTTTCATTCTGATGCGATGAAGGAGCTCTCAGACGGGACCCTAGCCGACGACCAAAACTGGAAAACCTACTTAGGGCGGAACGACTACTCTTCCCGTGCGTGGGAAGCTGTTGATGCTGCGAAGCTACACTGGGAACGAAAGAGTTATCGTAGTGCGATTGACGAATGGTGGCAGGTTGCAGCAAATTATCGTGACACCGAAGCTGCGTTAGCAGCGCTCGACAATGTTGCACGAGGGTCGGTTGAACTGGGAGATCGAAAAACAGCGGTCCGCGCATGGGAACTGCTCATTATGCTGCCGGATGTGACGCACATTGACGGCGGATTTAATTTGATGAATTATCGACATGACGCTTGCGTCAAACTTTCGGAATATTACGAATCGAAGGGGCATTTTGCAATGGCGGAGCGTTTTGTCTCACAAGCAATTTATCAAGACCCTATTCGCGATACTTGTGGCGTATATGCCAGTAGCGTCATAATGGAGCTAGAGAACCGTCTCACCAACCTGCGTGTAATTCAGGGAAAATAAACACACATAACAACATCGTGCACCCAAGTCGCGGGTCGGGTGCTTTGACTTTTAGAAACGTTACTTGCCGCGACTGGGTGACGATGGCCGTTCGTCCATCAGAGGTCAGATAGCTTGCCAGCATTCAAACGCGATCCAGACAGACTTGAGCGTGCGATTGGACGTATGAGATCGTCTATTAGAGCGATCCCTTTTGCGGCTATCCCCCTTTGTGCGGCAGTCTGCGCTGCGCCACTGATGATATTTGGCTTCGCGGGCATTATTATTGGAGCAATGGTAGGCGTTATTGCTGGATGGTACGCATCCACAATACTTGCTTCTATCATTGAATGGATGATGTTAATGCTTGTATATTTGGATGATTCGCACGAAGGCGACTAGATCTTGTTTTCGTAATGGAGACATACTCATAACTTGTCGATTGCAAAGTGACACAGGAATCTGTTAAATTGTTGGTATGTCGGTTGACCGACAAATCCAGCATGCCCCCAACTCCGAGTATTCGCGAGGACGAACAATGGCATGCACCCGAGGGCTCGGTCGTCCGATTTTGGTCGTTGCCTTTGTTTTTTACTCGCCCCGGGTGATGCCGGGCGTTATCCGACCCAGTCACCGGAAGAGCAACATTCAGTCAGTGGGAACGCAACATGAAATTTATGCGATTATCATTTTTCGCTCTGGTTGTTCTTGCGAATGGTTGCACAAGCCGCGAACCCTCTACCAGTGCTGCGAAAACGCAGTTCGAAGTCAAACCTCGCCACATTCAAACAGAATACTGGACTAACATGCCACCGCCCTCGGAGGTCGACGTAAATCGCGAATTAACTGATGCGATTGGGGGATTGATTACGATCAATGGTGGACCTCATCAACTGGATGGCAAGGCAGCCATATGGATTCCCAGTAACACTGTAATTCTAGTTCCCGAACGTACTGAATGGACTGGCGCGCCTTCTCACCGGTCACATCTGATGGTTACTGGAAAACTCACTAAAGCTGATGGACAATATGTCTTATCAAAAACAACTTACGAATGGCTCGATCAATGAATGGGCTGCCTTCCTGACCCGATGCACCAAGCATCGGATAACAAAATCGTGCACCCAAGTCGCGGGTCGGGTGCTTGGACTTTTAGAAACGTTACTTGCCGCGACTGGGTGACGATAGCCGTTCGTCGCTACTAATGAAACCTAATACCGCCTATGAACGACGCCTGAGCCTGTGGGAAACAAACTACGGACGCGACTGTGGCTGGCACATTGAGCGCAACGGAGCGGTCATTGCGAAATTGACTGACTCTCGTTACGAAGACATTTGGGAGAGCTACCGAATGGAGGTCACGACGGATGATCCAATCCTTCGTGACCGTTTGCATACGAAAGAATTCTGGGCTCAAGCAGAAGCCGAAGGAGTTCGATGGCGAAATCTGCAATTTGATGAACTCGCGGAATTTGCATTCCCTGGACTGTCACCGTTCCCTGAACCTGAACGACTGATAATGCGGGGACTATATTTACCGACAGATCCACTAAGGCTTTACGATAAGATCATGCTCGCAATTCGACGGTGGCAAAGGAATCACGCGACGAACAAAAAAATGCACGGGAGTTGCGGGACGCGCGATTCCTGATGGTAAGGTCTCTCGCCGCAACCCCGTGATTTTAGACGTTATGCGGCGGCAAAGAATTCTTCATCATGCAAAACGATTTCTTCGTCGTCGAGATTGGCAGTTTCAATCAGTACAAATACGCTTGGTTTGAAACCACGGACTCGGCGAACTATTCGAACGAAGCTCCCCAATGTCCAACCTGTAGTCGATACATTGGGCCCCTCGAATGGCTCCCTCCCTATGACGTCGTAATCAAGCAACCACGGACGGTTGGAGACTTCGTGTCGGGTGTTGGTGGATGCGATTTCCTCGCATCATCGAAGTTACTTTCAGCGATCGAAGAGTCACGACTATCTGGCATCGCATATAAGTATCCAATCACGGTTCGCAAAATGGGAACGACCAAAACGTCGATTCAACGAATTCCACCGACTCTCACAGGAATCAAGTTTGTGCGTTCAAAGACACGCGTGAATTTTGACAAAATGGGTGTCGTTTGGAGTAAAGTTCCTTCAGACGACTCGTGCAAACTCTGTGGCCCCAATGGAACTCTAAAATTTTGGACGAGCGTCGCAATTGACCAAAAAACTTGGTCGGGCGATGATTTCTTTCATGCAATTAACTTTC
Source organism: Planctomycetaceae bacterium (assembly GCA_027487485.1). GTDB lineage: Bacteria > Planctomycetota > Planctomycetia > Pirellulales > Pirellulaceae > JBKCUI01. Next base: position 4,944 of record JAIYDN010000109.1, read on the forward strand.
CTGGCGCATTGTTCGCATCCGCCCGCGCTGCTGCTATGATTGTGAGTGGTGAATTTTCCAACGTCCGGATCGTTCCGTGTGAACAATCTTCGTATTCGTTCAGTGCGTGAAATTGCCGCATAACCAAGCCATGCACGCCGAGCACGCGATCGGCCGTTTTTAACATGGTCGCCTTACTCGCGCGTGCCGGGTGATGGCTGCCGTTCGTCGATGAAAGATAGACTGCTCTCATGAAAGACAATCGTCGGCCACTTTTAATGCCACCGGCAGCTGAGACTGACATGAACGCGGTCGAAATGGCAAGGATCTGGATTGCAAAGAATAAACTCCATTGCGTTTTGAACGTAGGGCATTGGAGCGAAAGCTCAGGGATAGATGAGCGGCATGCCTGGGGCATCGTATTGGCCGACATCGCCCGACATGCATCGTTCGCAATTGAAGATTCCATGGGTAGCGATCCGCGTGAAAACCTGAAAATGATCCTCGAATCTTTTCGAACAGAGATGGCTCACAAAACTTCCGAGCATATCGGGGAATGGCCTGAAGGCAAACCGTAATACCACCCACACGCAACGGAAATCGACGAACAAAAAAATGCACCCGAGTTGCCGATCGGCTGTTTCCTGAAATCAAAGTCACTTGGCGGCAACCGGGTGATTTTAAACGTTCTGCCTTACAAATGTGGCCCTTCCAAAGACGTACAAAAGCAGATCCTGACATGGGAACTTGCCCAACATGCGGCGGCATGATTTCATATGGGCCAGTCGTTTGTCGAAATCGCTTGGCTGTGCCCACCTGTGGTGCTTGCAAACGTGTTTTCGATCGTACATTTTCACCATCGTTCGTCTTCGTTCACGTTGAATCTCAACGTCGCAAATGCAAGCACTCCCCGGCAAAGGCTCTCTTGCGATCCTCACAAACGCATCCA
>JAIYDN010000063.1 GCA_027487485.1 Planctomycetaceae bacterium
CCAAACTATCGACTTTCCCGACCCTAAGTTTCCAGCCAAAAGGATTGCAATATGACCACCACTGCCCTGCAGATTGAAATGTGGACGCTCGATCGAGTTCGTCCCTACGAGAATAACCCTCGCAACAACGATAAAGCCGTCGACGCGGTTGCGGCTTCGATCAAGGAATTTGGCTTCTCGCAGCCAATCGTTGTCGACAGCGACAGCGTCATCATCGTCGGCCATACGCGTTTGAAGGCCGCGCAGAAGCTTGGACTTGAACGCGTCCCCGTCGTGGTCGCTTCGCATCTCACGCCCGAGCAGGTTCGGGCGTATCGGATCGCCGACAACAAAACCGCTGAGATCGCGGAATGGAATTACGACCTGTTGCCGATCGAATTGTCGGCATTACAGGAAGCCAACTACGATCTCGGGCTCCTCGGCTTCAACGCTGAGGAACTTGCGAAGCTGATGGACACCGGCGTCAACGAAGGCTTGACCGATCCAGACGAGATCCCGGAGCCACCAGACGAAGCGGTCACTCAGCCAGGCGATCTTTGGATCCTCGGTAACCATCGGTTGCTCTGTGGCAACTCCTCATCGCCGGCAGACCTAGATCGTTTGCTGGCCGGCGCTGCCATCCATCTCGTCAACACAGATCCGCCTTACAACGTGAAGGTTGAACCGCGATCGAACAACGCAATCGCTGCCGGCCTTTCTTCGTTCACCAACGATGGAGCAGCTTCGAGACTCAAAGGTGGCCAGGGCAATGCTGCGTCTTTTGGTGTGGACCACGAGACTGGCAAGCCGAAGCATGCGGCGACGCACAAAAAGCTTCGTGCTAAAGATCGTCCCTTAGCGAATGACTTCGTTAGCGACGAGGCTTTTGATCAGTTGCTTGACGATTGGTTCGGCAACATTGCCCGAGTCTTGCTGCCAGGTCGCTGCTTCTACATTTGGGGCGGCTACGCCAATTGCGGTAACTATCCGCCAGTGCTGAAGAAGCATGGGTTGTATTTCTCGCAGTCCATCATCTGGGACAAACAGCATCCTGTACTTACGCGAAAAGATTTCATGGGCGCCCACGAATGGGCGTTCTATGGCTGGAAGGAAGGAGCCGGGCATAAGTACTACGGGCCCAAGAATGCAACGGACCTATGGCAGGTGAAGAAGATCAATCCGCAGTCGATGTCGCATTTGACTCAGAAGCCTGCGGAGCTCGCCGTTCGCGCGATGCAGTACTCGTCAGTGCAAGGTGAGAACGTGCTCGACCTCTTCGGTGGAAGTGGCTCGACGATGATCGGCGCGGAGCAATGTGGTCGCAATTCGTTCTTGATGGAACTCGACACGCTTTACTGCGACGTCATTGCCGACCGCTTTCAACGCTTCACCGGTATCCCAGCGGTCTTGGAACGAACGGGTGAATCTCCGATCCCGATGAAGGCGCGAGAGGAGAACATGCGATGAGTGTGTCAGTTCGATTGATGCGATTCAAAGAAGTGAGAGATCTCTCGCTTGCCGGCGCTGCCCATCGAGACAGCAAGGGTAAGGTCGGAGAGCTCTCCGCTTTTGGCTTCAGTCGAAATGCCATTGATGTCAAGAAAAACCAGTGCTGCTGCAGTACCAGTCCGTTTGTTCCCGTCAACGAACGGGTGATTCATCACAATGTGGAACAGGTACGCGGCAGCCATCTCAAAAGGAAACGCATGCAGATAGGCACCGTCGAAGCTAGCTCGAGGTTGCTCGATTGCGGACTCAAGAAGGTTCACATCGCGAATCTCACATGCGCCGCCATAGAGTGCGGTTTGATTCGCGTGAATCTGCATTACGTCGCTGAGCTCAAGAAAATCGACGTCGGCCATCTATTGCGCCAACCTGCGCAAGTCGTCTTCGAACTTCGCATTGATCTTTTCGAGACTTGCTTCGATTTTCTTTTGACGTGTTTTATCACGACATGGGGTAACAAGGAGCTGGTCGCCATTCGTGCTTATCTCGAGCGGGGTATCTGCGGAGATTTGAAGCATGTCCAAGATTGGCTTGTCGATCACGAGAGCCAAGCTGTTCCCGTGTTTGATCAGCATTTTTTGCATCGTTCTGTCCTCTTGTGTATGGTATCACAAAGTGTATACCGCAATTCGAAGAAAGTCAAGCTGAGCCTAAATCCTCAGGCAATCCCAACAGCCATTCTCGAACAGATACACATACTCGGTGCCGCAGTTTCTCGCGAACTCGTGCAGGGCGGCTCGCGTCGGCATGACTACCGTGCGATTGCCATCGGTGAATCGCTCGGGCGTTCCGCCGTTGGCGAGCGATCGAATATCGCCGCCTGCGACCAGCGTTCGTGCCGACTCAATCGATGTGTAATGTTCTTTGAGGACTCTGCCGGCGTGGTCTTGATAGCCATCGAAGTGAAGATAGATCGCCGCGTAGCGACCGTCTTCCTGCTTGCAGGCAATCGTTGCTCTTGTGGACATAGATTGGTTTCCCTACTTCGATGGTTCGTGGTGGTTGGGTTCGACGATCGCGACGCAATCGTCGGGCATCGTCAACATGAGCGAGCGGCCGTTGTCCCTGTCGACATCGACCTGCGTCCAATCGCGGTGTTCGTGGACTTCAACGACGGTCCCCAGCGATCCAACTGGGATCGGGTCTGGATCTTGTGGCATCGACACCAAACGGATGCGATCACCGTTCTTCAATCGTGTGAGCATGGTCATTGGTTCCTTGTGTCATTTGGTAGTTGCGTTGAGTTTGTCGAGCAGCTCGCCGGCTTGAGCCAGGCGTGCGTTGACCTGTGCCATCGTGTGAACGTTCCGCCAGCGCAGCATTGGGTCATCGGGTTGTTGCAATGCATCGAGCGATTGACGCAGTCGATCGAGGTAGTCGCGAGCAACGAGGTGAAGGTTCTCGTAGGGAGCTGCCGGCTCAAGGGTTGGTTTGGCCATGGTTGGTTCCTGGTTGTTGGAGAAACGAAAGACGATCCTCAACAGTCAGCCAGGAAAGACGAAAAACATCAAGCCAACATGCGAGCATGTTTTGCGAAATTCTTCCAAACATGTGGCTGCGCCGGCGAACCGCAGTATCGCAACGTGTCGCGTTGGGTTGTTTGTTGTGCTTATGTTCGCATCAACGAGAAAACGCCCGCACGGTGTAAACGTGGGGCGATTGGTGGGAAGCGTTCCGTGCTTCGGGCTTGTCTACAAGTCGTGCGGTACCAAGATGGCAGCGCCGTGGCCGGAGACGGGAATCGAGTCTCCGTTAGTCGTTCGGGCGAACAGCGTGGGACTTTGGCGGATCACATCCACCACGCTGCCGACGTCGAGCTTGTGATTGTTGATCGTTCGCAGGTCGTAGGTGATGCCTGGCTCTGGCGTTGCGATCTCGCCGTCGACCAGGTCATCCACCGTTCGCAAATCATAAAAATGTTTCACTGCCTGGGTCTCCTAGCCTCGAACGGTGAAGCGTCCGCGTTCGGTCTTTACGAACTTGCTGTCGTCGCCCTTGGCCAAGTCGCGAAGGATCGCGCTGTACAAGGTCGCGTGAGGCGTCTTGCCACCGGGACTCGACCAATAACCCTTGGCTTCCATCGCGGTGATCAATTCTTGAGCGTTCATCGGTTCGCTCGATTCGCCAAGAACTTTCAAGGCCGCAGCGACGCAGCTCAAACGCTTCTCGCCGGCGTCGCCGGTCTCGGTAGATTCGGTCTTGGCTTTGCGTGGCTTCTTGAGAACTGCAACCGCTGTGGAAGTATCGCCTCCGATTGTTTCTACCGTGGCGGGTTCGTTCTCAACCACCGTTACATTGCCTTCAGTGGTGACCTTCGCGCGTCCGCGCTTCGCACTCACTTCGCCCAGAAGGCGTTGAGCGCTCTTAATGAGAATCTTCTTGCCGGTTGCGAGGTTGGTTGCATCCCAGCCACCGCGCGGCTTCTCGGCATCGATTTGAATCTCGCATCGGTTGCCCGAAACGTTCGCGTAGTACTTGCCACCAATCTTTACTTCTGCCTTCTTCATCTTCGTTTCTCCAAATCTTTGTTCGTGGTTGGCTGCCATCGTCAGGCCGATCGAACCACCGATCGACTACGCGCGTCCGTGCTGCGTTTCGGCTTATTGACCAAAGACCAAGTCCGACAATCCTTCACAAAGAAAGTCGACCACCACCTGGACCTCCGTATTGACCGCCGG
>JAIYDN010000050.1 GCA_027487485.1 Planctomycetaceae bacterium
CCTCTCGACGTAGATTCAGGTAAAATATGGACGAACAAAGGATTGCAGCGAAGTGCTCGATCGGCCGTTTTTGACTTGCGTTGAGTCAACCACTCGCACTCGCTGAATCCGGACGTTCGACGGACGACACCCGAAGATGCCGCCCATCTGAACAAAAGTCGAAACTAAGCTGTCTTAACCTCGACACCGAGTAAACGACAACGATCAGCCGCGTACTGTTGCGCATTGTGAAACTGATCCCCGCAGTTGTGCAGCAACAACTCACGACCTTCGTTTACATTCTCGATCACTGCTTTGTGTTGCCTTGTTGCCGAATCGCTTTCATCGCCCAGCTTCGAATGGTTCATCCAGTCCGGCCAAATGTACGACTGCCAGAAACAATAAAACAACATTACTTCGCATTCCGATCCGCTCAGCTTTACAACGTCGCTGGTGGGATGCTTGTCTAATCTAACCATCTCTACTACCTCAATCGCCGTCGAACAAAGTATTGGAATCGAGTTGCGGCCACGCTCTTTTCCAATGGTTGCGTCACTAGCCGCAACCGATTCAATTCATGCGTTCGGTGGACTTAGCGTTTCACCGTTTGGCGGCGTTCGATGCGGTCCGCCAATTCCCGCAGTGCTTGGGGTGCCGTCTCAGGATCGACGGTCGCGCCGTACTGCGTGATTCCGTCGTCCTGAAAAATCACCAACATTGATCCGATGGTGTCCGGCGTTTGGCAACTCTTGATGAAGCGTAACTGCTTCGTGAGGTGTTCCCCTAACTCTGGCTCTGTCATGTACTTCATCAATTTTGCCACGATGCTAACCTCCTGGATTCAACTTGGCTCGAACTGCTGCGTCCTTTGCTTCAAGCAACTTACGCAACGCCACGGTTCGCTCTGGTCCTGCGTCAACCAACGCACACAATGAACAAGCAACCTCGTAGAACTTGATGGATACCACCTTCAAGTGCTCTGGTAGATGCTCATACGCGAACCACTTCATCATTCGATCTTCGTCCATCTCAACACCTCAAAAGCCACCGAACAATTGATTGAAACCGAGCGGCGGCAACGTCGGTTCCAATGGCAGCGTTACTCTCGCCGCCGGTTTAATCAAAGCGTTCATCGGACGACACGCAGCCGTTCGATTTCCTTTGTGGTCACTAACTCAACTCGCTTTTCAACCTGTACTTCCATGATCCACTTTCCCGCATCCGATTTGAACAGACGGAGAAACTTTCCGACGATCAGGGTATCGCCGCAATTAATTTCCACCTTGTCGCCGATTTCCAAATCATCCAGTGTTTTTTGCCACATTTTGCATCCTTCGCACGATGAACAATTGCGTGAACCGAAGCCGTGGACCAACCGTTTCTGCCGTGGTGGCTTCACTGGCCACGGCTCGGTTACGCATTGCGTTCGTCGTATCAAAACGCTGCCCGTATCCCGCCACTTGAGGCAAGATCGTTCATTGACGATTGATTGCAAGCGTCACGGTTTGCCTGCACCAATCCAGACGCCTCGCAAATGTGGCCGATCGGTGTCGTTCCGTCATCCTTTTCGCGAATGACTTCGATCCATCCGTTCACTGTCTCCACATCCACAATCAAATAACTACCTTGCCGCGTCAAACGCACTGCTGAAATAAGCATTACCACGCCCACCTTTCAAAAGTTTCTGGATTACCTGTTGCGCGGTCGAAGTCGTTCGAGCAACCACGAACCGCCCCACCGCAAAGAACCGCCATCACAACTAAAAGCACCAAAAGAAAAAACGACGAACAATTGATTGGATTCAAGCCCTCGTCGGCGTGGTCTGGTTGGGTCATACATTTTCCTTTCGGGCTGAATCAACCAAAAGCGTTAGCGGGACTTACTCAACTGCTCTTTTGCGGTGGCTTCCCACTGCTGCTCCAAGGGTGAATACACACCGCCTGTGTCGTCGTCGTCTTGGTCTCTTGCGTCCTTCCAGCCCATGTCCCAGAAATCAAACTCCATGCCGGGCTTATACGGGTTGTCCTTCAATCGCACTCGCAACTCAAAAGCTGAAAAACCTTGGTTGTACGCACTGTATGGCTGGTGCACTGTTTCGCCGATAGGATCATCTACTAGGCGTGTCGTCACATATTCAACGGTTTCTTTGGTACTCATAATCAGCCCGTTTAACAATTGATTCGATCGGAGCCGCCGAACTACGGTTTTTTAACTTGTGCGATCGTAACCACGGCGGCTCCGATCAATCAAAGCGTTCTACATTCCAGGAACAATCTTCGCGTCCATCCTGTTGATCAGCTCGGTTCCAATCGATTCGCCGATACCTTTCGGCAACAACGAGTGAAACGAAACGTGCTCCTTCGTCGATTCCGTTCGAGCGTCCATCAGTTTGCCGAACGTTGGAAAGTGTTCGATCAACGCGTCTCGCTTCTTGGCTCCTAGTCCTTCGATCCCTTCCAAGATGGTTGCGGTCTCCCACGATCGCCACTCCGATTCAGGGATCTGCTCTGGCCTTGGTTCGTTCGTGTTCGTCGGTTCCGATTTCGAAACTTGTTTCGCCGGATCAACGGCAGGCTTCGGAACTGGCTTCTTTCGATACTGAACACCCTTTGAAGCAAAGTTCTGCAACTGAGCGACCGCTACGCTCAAAGTATCTTTCGCGAGCTTGGCTCCCTCCTTAGCTTCGTTGAGATTTTCTTTCGCGTGCTCTATGTTGACGTTGAGCTCTTTCAATCGTTCGAAGAATGCGGCTTCGTCTTTTCGTCGCTCGGCTTCTTCGTCCCAAGGAAGCTCGACAGGTTGCTCGATCTTTGGTTCGGTGGATTCAGATACTTCCTTGGCAGGCTCAGCGACTTGGCAAGCTCCCGAATCGTCTGCGACCGGATCAGATTCACACTTGGGAACTTCCGGCTCTCCGGTGGACTGTTGTTGATCTTCATCTTCTACATCCTCGAAAATTTCGTCGGTAAGGAACTCATCGTTGATCGTCTCGGACTCGATGACTTCCGTCGATTCCGGTTCCGATTCAACTTGCTTCTCTTCGATGTAGTTCGACTCAATGAACTCGATAGGTTCTGCGATTATCGACGCGTTTAGCTTAGCCATTACTTAGGGATCTTTCTTGTCTCGTCGGCTTGTTTTTTTAGTTGGACTTGGCTTGCGAAACATCGTTGCATGATTCGAAAAGCACTGATTTCGGCGAGCCGACGGTTGTCGCAGAATATCCAGGGGACTGTAAAATCTGTCATCCATGCCATTGTTTGACGGTGCAAGATCCTCTTGTTCTCCGTTACTGATTTCTTGCCGCGGGATTCTGCGGACTCGATCAATTCGCCGAAGCTACACTCGACGATCACCGCAGCTCGCCACACTTGCGAAAGGAATTCGAGTGTCGCTTCGAATCGCTCGCGACGTTCGCCCCAGCCAAGGATGGTTCCGCGTGCGTCTTCTTTCGACTTCCGCTCGATGTGGCATTCGCCTTCGAAGCCAACCATCGAATAGTCGCCGTGTGTCGGCCCGAGCGATTGAACACGAGTTCCGACGATGATCGGCCGCTTGTCCTTGTCTGTCGTGATTCCGTTGAACTCAAAAGGGTACTTTTCTTGAGCGTCGACGATAATTGTGAACGGACAAACAACGCTTCGATCTTCGTTCGAGACTTGCAGCGTTCCAAGTTTTGTTTCGTATAAGTGCGACTGCCAGAAAGCTGGCGTCTGGTCGTTGGCCAACGTGATGCCGTGCGTCGCCAAATGCAATCGCAAGTGATTGAGCGTCGCTTCGCCGATGTCCGGAGTCGCAAGCACTTGAGCCGGTGAGACTCGCGACCAGTCCTTCACGGAATTAATCGCAAACTTCTGGCGAAGCAGCATGACTTTTGAATCTAGTACCATCTAGGAAGTCCTTCCGCTTTCGTCGTAGCTAAAAGAGATCAATTCGCGATGCTGTTCTTGCGTGCCCATCATCGGATTGTCTTCTGGATGGTGGATTGGTTGAAAAAGCTCGTATCTTTTACGCATTACCTTAAGTTTCTCGACGCATCCGGAAGGGTGTTCGGTTGGAAGAAACTTCTCGTCAGGAATTGGATCGGGCTCTCCGTCCATCGGATCGCACTCGTAGGGATTGCAATCTGCCCCATCTTGAACAACGCGGCCATGCTTACATCTTGTCAGGCTCATAAGTATTCAATCTCCGTTTTGAAAATTTCCGTTTTGATTCGATCGGCAAGAAAGGTTTTCCTTTCCGCGATCTTCTGAGTTACGCAAAACCGTTCCGCAAGTTCTGCGGGTCCAACCAGGTAGACAACCTGCTTGCCGCGAGAGATCGCGGTGTACAACCAAGCTCGATCGCAGATCATCTTGGCTCCCGCGTATCCATCGAGAGCCACGATCACGACAGGCCATTCAGACCCTTGCGACTTGTGGACCGAAAGAGCGTACCCAAGATCCCAGTTCGATTTCGTGCCGGTTTGCTTTGCTGGTTCGTCGTCAGATTCGTTGGTCGCTTCGGTGTTCGACTTCTTGATCGGAATAGACACAACCCTGGCAGGACTCGCCATCTTCGCGATCACTGCTTTGTCGGTGACTTCGATCACTTCGGCCAGCTCTCCGTTCGCGACGTACACTTCGCCGCGTTCGTTCTTCTTGGCGTCGTCGTCGATCCCGTCCGGATCTTCTGACTTGTAGAAACCGTTCTTCAAACAAACGATCTTGTCGGCAACGCGGAACTCTGTGCCAGGGCTCTTTTCGTTCGGGTTCAAAGCGTCCTGCAATAGCTTGTTCATCGATTGCCGAGACAGTGGCGAGGATTCATTGACAGCAACAAGCACCTGGCAGTCCCAAACTGGATCGTATCCGTCGCGCCGAGCTTGATTCAGCAATTCCAGTATCCTGGCCTGCTTCTCCGTTGGCGTTGTGTCGTGAGTGATTCGCAGATTTGAACCAGGTGCTTCGGTCAGATCGACCCACGGAAGACAATCACGGATCAAACCGCAAGCTTCGACGATCCCGCCCGAGTTGCGTTTGATTTCGCGAAGTTCTCCGTATGGCAACCCCGCCGCGATCATGTCGCGAAGCGGAGCCCCGTTTCCGACCGGTGGAAGCTGATTGACGTCTCCGACCAGCAGAGCAAAACAACCAGGAGCCCGAGCACGGAAGATCGAAAGCATGATCGACAGGTCGTTCATGGAAGTCTCGTCGATCACGATCAGCCTATACGGAAGCGGGTTCTTCTCGTTGCGAAGGAACATCCATTGGCCCGTCTCGGAGTATTCGCCGATCTCTAACATCGAGTGTTCTGTTCTAGCTCGAACGTCGATTCCGTTCGATTGGAGCATTTCAGTCAACCGAACAGCCGCCTTGCCTGTAGGTGCTCCGATGCCGATGTCTTCAAGAGCGATTAGGCCGTTGTCGAGCAAGTGCCGGACAAGCTTCGCGACTGTATACGTCTTGCCGGTGCCAGGCGAACCGCCGAGAATACCGATCCGGCTGGTCGTCGCAAGTGCAAGCTGTTCGCGTTGATGCGAGTCGATGCCTGCGATATCGTTTGGGTTTGGCCAGGATTTCACTTGAACACAACTCCGGTCATCTTTTCGATGATCGCTTTTTCTTTGGCAATCACGGTAGTTTCGGATCGGAAATCAAACTCAGTGATCGAGATTAGATTGATCGAAAAATCGCTGGAATATTCCTTCGAGACTTCGTCGGCAATCTCGACAATGCTTCGGTTTGGACCGCCATAGCCGACTTGCTTTTCGCGATCCTCGCGAATCACGGTTCCGGTTTTCTGGCGGTACACAGTTACTTCGACAAACATGATTTCGACTCCTTCATTGCGTTCGCAATCAACTCGGCAAGCCACTGCTCCTGCGCAGCGACCTTGCCTTCTGCCAGCCAGAGAGTATCGCCGCTTGCTTGTATCGATCCCTCTTTTCCGTCCGACCGAACCGATGCAATTGCTCCGTAATGGTCAGGATTGGATTGACCTAGCTCGCGACCGTGCTTGATTGCCTCGCGATAGTCCGCGTTTGGTCCGACGCATTCGCGAAGCTTGCCAACAACTTCGGAAGCCAGAAACCAAGAATGCCCTGATATGTCGCTCGCCATCGAGTACCACATATACAACGCTTGACGAACGATCGCGGAAGGATCTTTTCCGAGTTCGATGTACAACGCATCCGCTAGCTTGAAGCCAACGCGTGGAAACTGCATCAAGCAGTAAGGATCGGTCTTGACGATGTTCGCCGCTTCGTTGCCGAACTGCTTGATCAGTTTGGCCCCTAACGTTCTTGGAAACTTGTGACCCTTCAGGATTGCATCGACTTCGACGCGAGCGTTTTCGGTTGCTTGCTTCAGACGCAATAACGCTGAGAATGATTCGGCTTGTTCCCGGTCGATTCCAGCAACTGCAACCACTTGTAAAAAATCGTTTCGGCATATTGAAAGTACATCCTCTGATCCAAAGTGTGCGACTAGCTTCTTTGACTTCGCAGGCCCGATACCGTGCCCGCGTCCGTTATCTGTCAGATACTTCACAAGCCCGTCCGGATCTTGTGGAACGTGCTCGACGAACGTGCGAAAGTGGAACTGCTTTTCTTGCTTTCCCTGATACCGATTGAAGTAGCTCGAAAAAGTGCCCAAGAATCGATAGGTGCTTGAAGGAAGGAGATCCGAGCCTTCGCCCTTGACGGTCAGCCAGGCGTCTGGATCTTCGACTCCGTATCGTTTGGCAAGCTCTTTCGAATCGCCAGCAAGACGGATCGAGCCGATCGTTACGGATTCCCCGCCAGGGTTGTTGAAGCGAAACTTCTCCCCTTCGTAGCGTCCGATTAGTTCGATGGTTCTTGACATTATTCTTCCACTAACGACGATTCAGTTTCGTACTTCGTTCTGACAAGTTGTTCTTCACTTTGGCCTTTTCGAAACTGCTCTTCGAGGTAGGCCAAAGCAGCAAGATATGTTTTTTTTTCTTCGTCGTTGATCGTGAGTTCTTTTGCGATCATGTTGCCGATAAACTGATTCGCCATTCGAGCAAGCTCGATCCGATCGGAATGAATTACTTGAAGTTCTGTTGTCTCTTTGTGCTTCGTAGACATATTGATGACCTACACCCGAAAAAAACTCCCGCCGCCGCGTGGGTGGCGTCGGCGACGAGAGACACCATGGCAACCGCGCCACGGATGTTTCCTACAAGTCGTCAAGATCAAGCGGCTTGTCGGCCTTGCTCTTTTCGACTTGCTTTCTAGGTGCTGCCAGGCTCGCGAAGTATTCCGCGGTATGCCGATTCGCCGCGGCGATCGTTGCAAGCTTGGCTTGCTGAGCCGGATCGTACTTCAGCTTGGCGCGAGGATCGTCAACGTGATAGATATTGCTGTACTTGAGATCCAAGTACCGCTTGCCGTCATCCGTCTCTTTGCCCAGTTCTAGCTCGACAACAAAGAACGAATTGACCGACGAAACCGGATCGTATTCGAACTCCGTCCCGAGCTGCGAAGGAGTGCATACATCCGTTGCGACCAGGAAAGCAAACTGCTTTTGGATCGCCATCTTGCCGCCATCCTTTGCGGTCAGCTTGCCGTTGTAAAGCGTCAAGTTGAACTTCTTGCCATCGTTGACACCGCCGACAACTTCGCACTCTGCCGAGAATCCGTTGATCGGCTCGATACCATCCTTGGTAGGCCGACCGTCTTCATGGGCATCGATCACCCGCATTAGATACTTCCCGTTATTGGCCGCTTCGTGTGCCAAGTAAACTGATTCACCCAATAGACTCTCAGGTGCTTGCATCTTCGCCATTATCTTTTCCATACCTTCAAAAAGTGTTTCAGCTTTCCGCTACTCAGCCTGGGAGCGTCCCAAGTGATCGGATAGCCGTTGATAAGAATCGCAAAAGTCCAGACTGCTGCTTCTCCGTACAATCCAACTAACTCGCGGGCTTGGTCGCAGCAATCACCAACCCAACCCGCGTACATCAAGAAGGGTTTTTGTGCCCTGCCAGTGAAGCACTGATCCACAACGAAACGTTCTTGGTCCCCAGTGCGGTCAGCAACAAACTTGCTTCAGCCATCGACAAATCGGACAACCGCTCAAGGCCCGAAGCTTTGAGCTTCGTTTTCACCTTCTCCGCGATGTCGTGTTCGCCTGCGTTCTTAATCTCAGCCATCAGAGACTTGATCTCGTCGATCTGAGCGGACAACGCGGGAGCGTTCAGGCTTGCCGTTGCTGGATGCGACTCGTCAGCAACAAGCTTCGGCATTTCGGGCTCTGCTGTTGCAGGCTCAGGAGCCGCGACCGTTTCGACGATCTTTGATTCCGCGATGCGTCGCTTCGTCTCTTCCTTGGCTGGACTTACCGTCACAACGCTTTCCGCGTCGACGTAGTCAAACTCTTCTTCCGTGTACGTTCCGTAGTTGACCTCCGGACAGATCACCCGAATTGAAGCACTGATCAATCGAGCGATCAGCATCGTTTGTCGAGAGCGTGGCGTTGCATACTTCGGCTTGAGCTTGAGCGGCTTACCTTCTTCGATCGCCGTGATGATCTCGGATTCTTTGCCGAGATACGGGATCGGCTCTTTTTGCAGTTCCAGCCAGGTGAGTGTTACCGTTTGCGTCTTGCCATCGTAGCTGAACTCGACGCTAGCTTCTTCCGAAGTCGACTTAATAATCTTCGACTTCCCGCCGCGTTCGTGGAACTCGGCCAGCATGGCATCATATTGCTTGAACGGCTTACCGTTGACGATCTTGTTTCGTCGCTGGTACTCAAGCAGAGTCATTCCGGTAAGGAAGCAATCCGCAGCAATCACGCATCCTTGTTCTGGATAATCGCATCCGAACATCTTGCTCATGGCAATCCACTTGCCGAGCTTTTCAATAGCTTCAATCTGATTCGCCAGATCGAAATACGTTGGCCTTTGCCGAGTGCTAAGATGCACTGTGGGCGGACCTTCTTCCAAGACAGTACCCATTACAGAAACTTTCTAATAGATTTGACAGGGGGGGAACAGAGAATCAGTCAGATTGCTTTGACTGATTTAAAAGCAACTCGTAGACCTTTTGCGACCTTGATTCAGAAGCTTTGATTCCAAGCTCTTTAATTGGTGCCGGATCAAAAACATGCGTCTTCGAGTCATCAACTTCAAAAACTTTAACATGCTCTTGAGACTCAAGAGCCTTCGTTATCTGCGCAGCTATCGCAAGAGTGACCTCGCGACGGTTCACACTAATATCCTTCGGAGCCACGATTCCAAGACGTACCTTATCGCCACGAATGTCGACAACGCAAATCGAAATCTCGTTGCCGATATCAATGAATTCGTTTGTCTTCCTGCTAAGTACCAACATCCTAAAAATCCTTTTTGTAAACAGATTCCAAAAACTAGCCGATCAGCATTTCCGCAAGCTGGAAAGTGATCTCCAAATCGTTCGCGAGATAATCGAGTGCTTCCTGCCGAGTCTCAGGATTGCGGTACAACTCCGAAAAGTGTGCACCGCTGACACCGTCAGGCTTTCCAGGCAATCCGCAAGCTTTGCAGATCAGATCCAGAGAATTTGCTGGCTTCGATCCGAAGCTCCACTTGTCCCGAAGATCGACGAACGTCTTGTCCAGGTACCGGTCGTTTTGAAGAAGCGTCCTTGGTGGACGAATCCCGTTGACAATCGATCGCTGAGCCAAGAACGGAACGTCGAACTCTCGCGAATTGAATCCTACTAGCTGCCGATCTTGCTTCCGAAGTTGCTCGAACTTGGTCCAGAATCGCGAGAGCATCGCGTGTTCTCCGGTTTCGTCGAAGTGCTCGATAACGTTCGCGGATTCGGACTTGTAGCCGATCGCTAGAACAACACCGCTCGCAGCCGATAGAGCGGCTTTCGATTCGATGCCCAGCCAGTAGGTTGCCTCTGCTTGCTTGACTGAGGACTGGAAGTTAGCCACTTCCTTTTCGTGTGCGGCCCGAGCTTCCGCGATCTTGGCAAGGCCCTTTTCAGAAGTAGGCCCACCGATGTTTCCGCACTTGACGGAAGAAGGATCGAACTCGCCCGGGTGCTGAATCGACGATCGATCAAACCCTGGATGGATCTCCTTCAAGCGTGTCAACGGAAGCGGCCCCGTCTCAATATCGAAAGCTATGAACGACATAACATGAATCCATTTCCGCAGCTCCATGACCAAACAAGGTCCGCTGCTCTACAGTCGCGATGTGACTTGGTTAAACGTGTTGGGGAATGTTTTTGATTTCTGGTGGAAGACTTGCAGTTGGCCGACCGATTGCTTCGATCGCCTCATTCGGTATTGACCATCGTGGTCGCTTCTTTCCTTTGCTGGTGTTGATCGCTTCAGGTTTGAATTTCCCTTCGGCGATCATTTCGAGGATTGCTCGCTCGCTGGTCTTGAGTTTCACGGCAGCTTCTAGGACGCTGCTGGTATTGGGTGGCTTCATGTCGGTTCTGTTCCTCGCTTCATGCCGTTCGGGTTTTCATTACGTTGGTTTGCTTTA
Source organism: Planctomycetaceae bacterium (assembly GCA_027487485.1). Classification (GTDB taxonomy): domain Bacteria; phylum Planctomycetota; class Planctomycetia; order Pirellulales; family Pirellulaceae; genus JBKCUI01. The sequence goes on from JAIYDN010000050.1 coordinate 10,468, forward strand.
ACTGTCTGCATTCCTGATTTCGTAGGGTAAGCCCAAGCCGAATCAGTTCCTCTTTTTGTTCAATTGCTGATTGCATATCGAGAGACTTCAGCCTGCGATCAAGTGCCGTAGCACAAGCGACGCAATTTCCATTTCTCTTTGCAGGACGGTTGCAATCGACTGTTTCGGAGGATCCCGGAGACACCAGAAATTTGTTGAGGCAAAGGCCTGTTGCAAATCTCTGTTCGACTCTGGCTTGATCCTTTGCCCGGCGTTCCTTTCGTGTGAATACAAAAACTGTTTGCTGTGACATTTCTGGAGCCTCGCTTGGTTTGGAATGGACATCCTGAAAAACCTGCGTCGTGCGTTGCTTCCGTGTCCCTCACCAGGACGATAGACATGATACCTCTACAAAGACCTATTGCAAGTATGTTGCTAAATAACTGCTACATAGCCGCAACAAAACAGCATCGCAACTGCTTACTAGCAAAAGACTTGTTGATCGAAAAAAATATTTTCGCTATGCTTTTTTTATGGCACGATTTAACGACAGAACAGAATTCGACCGGCGAGCGATCAACGACCTAGCAACATCGTTGGAAAAGACGGCTTCGGACCTAAAAGACATTGGAAATCGCATGGAATCCAATGAAATGAACGTGGTTGATCCAACAAACGTCAAGAGCGGAATGGATGGATACCGCGATTTTTGCAAATTGGTATCTGCGATTCACGAAGCATTCCTAATATCGCTGGGGACTAGATACGCCCCAACGGTCCAAGAATCCAAGAAAAACTACGAACAAGCTTCGAAAACCGCTGATAAAGTTCACGAAAAAGCAGAAAACGCACTGAAAACCGCTAGGAAGAAGAAATCCAGCTAGCTGGTACCGGATGATCGCTTGGCCAACAAACCAAAACGGAATGATGCTCGCGATGATCCCAACGGACCCAAGTAAGTCGAGCTGTGTAGGTTCGAAGGTTTTTTTGAATCAACTGAGGTTTGGGTAGCTCTGGAGCAATCAAGTAAACGTCCCATCGCGGAGAAGCCTGGCCAATCTTACGAACCGAAACCTTCGAACAGAACTCTCGAAGCGACTTTGCAAGAGTGTTTGCCGTGTTGAAGTCCTCCAAGAAATGTTCACGAACATGACCGGCCGCATTTACAAATCTGACTTGGTACAAAGTGTGTACTCCTCGTGCGTTAAAGAACTGAGCTTTCCCCCGCTCTTGTAAAATTTCCTTTGGAGCAATTTCGTACTCGTCGGGACAACTCTGGTCACGCAACCACCGTGCCACTTACCGAACCATCGCAACCCCTGCATTTTCAGGCGAATTGATCAACGATAACGAATAGAATTTTGTAGATTTTTCAAAAACGATAGGTGGAAAAGATGTCGAGAATAATTGGGATACTTGCATTGCTGTTCTTGGTCGGATGCAACAGCAAGCCAGAGATTAAATCAGACGCAATCGTTGCGATTCCTGAAGCAGCAAAGCCGGTCGAAGAAGCTGCAAAACCAGTTGAAACCAAGAAGGAGCCAGCCAAAACAAGGAATTTGCATGTCAAAGAAGAGTATGTAGTTTCGGTTTTGAATGCGAACATCGGGAATAGGCAAAAATTCGATTTCGTGTACTCGGACAAAATGGAAACAGGAAGATACTACCTAGATCCAGAAAGCCAAATTCGCATAGTGTTCAATGGATATAATGATGACATCGAATGGGCAATGACGACGATGTTTTTAGAAAAACTACTTAAAGAAGATGAGCCTGAGAACGTCAAGTCGTTTCTGAATGCAGCAAGCCGAATGGTTCTTGGTGTCTCTCCGAGTGTCGTAGAAGAAGCTGACGGTTGGCTAGACACTCATTTGGTTCAATCTTTCCTGGCTAAAGAACCAACGACTACGATCATCCGAGGATTCAAGTTGGATGTTATCCTGGTGGGGGATTCTCCGATTGTCGTTTACAAAATTTCTTCGGCTGACTAAATCGCAAACACCCAGCTTCTGACCAACTCCGATACCGCGATCAGCCTGGAATCGTCAATCTCCTGCCGATAGATTCCAGCCATGGATTGATCAACGTGACCCATGATGTGATCGACCGCGACTTGATCCTTGCTTCGGCCAGCAATCGTCTCAAACGTTCTTCGAAGTCCATAGAACCCGCGGCCTGCTATCCAGACTTCTTTGTCTCGACTGATCCGTTGAAACGCTTTCGCGATCGCACAATCGCACGAATTCGGATCGCTCCATGCGTTTCCTTGACGAGTGACGAATATCAACTTGTTGTTGATCGCTGGTCTCTTTTCCTGCCAGGTTTGTATCGCCTTGATCGTCTCTGGCCAAAGCTTCGCACGACGATCAACGCCAGTCTTGGGCCTCGCGTACTGGATCCATCCTTTTTCAAGATCGACCCAATCGAATTGGAGCTGAGAACAATCTCCGTTCCCATACGCGCAGTTGATCCCGAGCAAAATCATCGCTCTTAAAACTAGGTGATCAGTTGTAAGCAGCTTCTGCAACTCTTCGGCGCTGAACCATTTCTTGCCGCTGTTTGCTCTAGCTCTACGAATCGCAGACTTCGCTGGTTTCGTGAATTCGGATCCGTAGTGCGGTTCGCGGTCCAGGTAGCGATTTTTCAGGAGCCAATTGAACATAACCTTGATCCTAGTCACCTGATTGCCGATCGTGACCTGACTGTTCCCCTTCGAAATTGCAAGATAGAGTTTTCGCCAGTGGTCCGGCTTCAAATCGTTGATCGGTTGATGGCGCCCAAGACAAGCCAAGACCTTCTCAGCAGAAGCTTTGTAGTCGTCGTAGGATCGTTGGCCGAGCTCGCCCCGCTTGATCTTGCTCATACAAGAATCCAGAAACAGGTTCAGCCCGTCAGCAAGTCGAAGCCCAACAGATGCGACAACCTGCGTAGCTTCGATTTTCTCGCGTGGGTTTCGTCCAGCTTCCCAATCTGACTTCTCTCGCAAATAAGTCTCCAGCGAGCCTTCAGGATCCTCCCACGGACCGAAGTAGCGAGTCTTGCCAGCGATCTTCTTCGCCCACTTGCCAGCGATGTGCGGATAGAGCGGAAAATCAGGATTTGGTTTTTCAGGTTTTTCGCGTTTCATCTAGGTTTCGCGGTATCCGTTTCTCTAGCGAAGTTCGGGAGTAATCGGGAGTAACGCAAAAAAGTAACAACGAAATTGCTGAATATCAAGCGTTTACCCTGCAAACTGAAAATCCGTGTGTCGCCGGTTCAAGCCCGGCCCTGACCACTTAAAAACCCTGGTTTATCCAGGGTTTTTTCGTTGATGGCCCCAACACCATCCGGAGACACTCTTTTTCGTTTCCAGTTTTCTTGTACCGGTCATTCCCGGCGACTTCCCCCCCTGCCTGCCCTCTACCCACCGTACTTTCAAAACGTGCCGTGCGGCAAAAAGCAACTAGGCCGTAACTAGTAGGCTGGCCGTAACATGGATGTAGGCCGTAACAAGCGACAGCGCAGTTACGGCAGGCCCCTTCAGAACCCCACCGAGCACATCAGCAACTTCAAACGGTGCCACCCACAGCAACTTCAAACGGTGCCACCCACCGACTATTGCACCGATTATTGCCCACCGTCCATTCCAATCTGTAATTGCGTCGAATGCAATTGATTGCAGCCCGTCGCGATCGCCGGCAGATGAGGAATGGCACACTACCCACTTGAAACAGCACCCTCGAAGCGGCAACAGCCTTCGCTCTTATCGTCGGTTTTGATTCGCGTATCATTCCCCGGCCGTCCATGCGCCATTTGCTCAGAATGAAGTGGCGTTTTCTTTGGCAACGGGAGTAAATTGGCAATCAATGCCACACGTCTTCACTTGCCGACCTTTACGAGTCGCACAGTGGGATACTTCTTGAGGCCCTTGATGCGAGAGACCTAGCAGCAACGCACAAGCAGGTCCTATCGCGCGAAACACTTGCGAACTTTTCTCTGGCCTGGCTGGAACTTACGAGTTCCCAAAATCGCTTCTTCTTGCATTCGGTCGGGTGAGCCTGGTCCACGGCTTTTGCCAAAGTACTTCTTAAAATTCCACACCAAGTCACACCACATACCATCGGCAATTCCCAGTTTCGCTAGCACAGGCGCGTAATCCAATCCGCAATCTGCAGCGATTCTCCCGCTCTTATCAGCCCGCCCCTGGCTGCCAGTCCAGTAAAGAAGAGCTAAGTAATCTGCCAGGCTCATATCCAAAAAGCCCTTGTCGCTCGCGCGAACCCCTTCTTTATTCGCGGCAGGTCCTGTCGCACAAGGATTCAAGGTAAGCGGAGCCAACCAAGCGTCCCTGGCTACTCGCGATCCACGTCTATCCTTGGCGTCCTTGCGACGCTTGGCCAGTTGTTCCGGCGTGCTGTTCTTGAGAATCTTCGCAGCGTCTTCTCGGTTGATGGTTTGCATGGGTGCAGCTGCCGAATCCATCGTTTCCCCCGCCTTTGCCTTCATTCGGTCGTATGCGGACGTGAATTTCGATTCAGCTGGCGAATCCGCCATAGCAGCCCGAACGGGGTTTAAATCCACATGCATGCAGCAAGCCAGCAACGCCGCTTCGTCCAGAAGCCGCTGAGCCTTAAAACGCCCCTCCCAAAAACTACCAGTGCATTCATCTTGCCTGTTTGCAAGCCTAGCAATTGGTTCCGACAGAGCACGCATAAACCAAGAGACGTCCGACAACCGCTTGCGGACCAATGCCAACCGCTCCGTGTCATTTACTAGCGTATCCACATCGTGTGTGGTAGGATCCCCTAACTGCTCATCAATCCGCTTGCCAGGAAAGATCTGCAACCACCGAAGGGCCACCTGCCGATCAGACCAGGTTGCAACAACATCGGGCCTACTTCGAAGAACCAAATGCAGGTGGTTCGATAAAATCGCGTATGTAAGAACATCCAGACCGAACACAGAGGCCAATTTCTCAATTCGTGTCCGAATCCACTCCTTTCGGTAGGAATAGTCGACACCAGAAACGGCATCGACGCCGCTTAAGAACGCACGGCGAACGCATCGCTGCGTGCAATGAAGGATAGCAATCTCCTGCGGACGATAAATGGCGGAACGTAATGGTCTTGGCATAAGCATATCTCCTAATAATGGAATGATAACAAACAGCTCCGACCAACGCAAGTAGGTGGGTGGCACCGATTAAGCTAATTGGAGTTTCATGCCTGGGGGATACAGAGTTCGTCGGTATATTGATTAGTATCGTGTCAGGGGCTGCGCTGAAGATGGCCAGACTAACGGCGATTGTGACAATGGTTGCATAGGAAGTACGGGATTTTGCAATGTTACCTCAGAATTCTCGTGAGATTGGGCCTTTGCACTCCTCTCATAAACTACGAAGCGTTTGGCAAGAATTGGTTCTGGGCGGCCTGCTGGGAGGTTTTTACGTTTGCTGCATCAAACTTTTTTTGTCACTTCACAATTCTGAGTTTCGAACTCTGATACAAAATCCGATTTATTTCGCTTTGCTGCTTCCTGTGGGTCTCCTTTATACAGGTAGCTTACGCATTCAGAGGGGCTCCGATTCAAAAACCTACTGGCTACTATTGGGAATAGGTTTGCTATTCACCATCTCGCTTATCACGTGTCGCATCTTGAGTGGCGAATCCATAAGTTCTAACCAAACTTGGTACGTAACGATTCTTGGTATCGTGACTTCAGTTTTCGCAATTTCACTCGACATTCTTAGTAAGAGTTTGTCGAAATCCTTGCGTGAAAGCAGTAATGGGACGCAAATCCATTAGTGTAGTTTAAGTTCGAAGGCTTGTGATAGTTTCGATAACGCCATTCGGTGTTACCCACCGTTTGTTTGTGCCTACCGACTACTGATGCGGCAAAAACAACTAGGCAATGAGAATGTAGGCCGTAACAAGCGATAGCGCAGTTACGGCAGGCCCCGTGCGAACCCCACTGCCCTATCGAGCACGTCAAACCTGCCTCGCACCCCATGCCGTAACTGCGTCCTAAGCAACTTGTTACGGCCTACATCTTGTTACGGCCTACATTGGGACTGCTATCCATTGGGGATGTTGACTTCTAGGTCTTCGCTTAATAGCAAAAGCGTTGTGCGGATGTCGTTCGGGTGTAACTGGAATTGCTCGCAAAGAACTCGGCGGTAGTAACCTAGTTGTTTTCCATGGTGTGCAATTCGATCCTTGGCCCAATCTTCGTTGCTAAGCGATTCAGGTTTCGAGTCGGTTTTGAAGTCAAGAATCTCAGCGCGCACAACTCGGTCGCCGTCGAATCCTAAAACGCAGCGGTCGATAACGCCTCGAAGCATTTGATCATCCATGATTTGCAGCAACCTTCTTTCATTGGTCACCTCCAGACGCAACATGCGCGGCTTGTGCCATGATTCGTATCGATCGGCGCTCAGTGCAAGCAACACCGAAGGCATATCGCAATACTGCATGAATCGATCGACCCAGGCGTTGATTTTGATTTGCCCCATTTCTTCTTGAGTCAACGTTGAAGCGGCTAGATCTTTCAGTCGTTTCTTGCTCAACTTGAAATCTTGAATCCAGCCGCGAATCTCTTCGAACCAGCGGTGTACTAACTTACCAACGACGGCTCCTGTGCTGTCGATCTCCGTCCATTTGCTTGCAAGGTCCACCATCTTGGGTTCGATGGTTCGGCTCGGGCTGAGCCAAGAAAGATTCTGCGCCCCTTCAGTCCCTCGTCTTAATTGAATTGTGCGTTTGCCTGGTTGGCCGGTCACGGAGAGGTCGGGGGGCGAGTTAGGAATCGCAAACATCGTTTGCTTCGTCGCTAATTCTGCTGCTTCGGTTTGACGTCTGGATTCTTCCAGGACCTCGTGCCAATTCGAATCACCAAAACTTCGCACTACAATTCCAGGTTGCTCCGATTGCCCTTGAGTAGCAAACACCGAATGTAGAACAGATCCCCAGCATTTTTTGGGAGATCCCGAGGGGGATGTATATAGGTAAAGTGCTTGCCGTGCTCGCGTCATCGCGACATAAAAGACGCAAAGGGCTTCAGCGAGTTGTTGGTTCGCGTATTCGCGAAAAGCAATTTTCCAGGAATCGTCGAGGTACTTTTGGACGTCGCGATTCATGTACTTCAATACGCCGATCGGTGGTTTCGTGCGATCAACGTACATCGGTACGAACGTGGGGGCTCGCGATACGATGGTTTGGTCCAAGGTCGGCAGGAACACCGCGTCAAACTCCAGGCCTTTCGATTGGTGAATCGTCATAACTCGTACGGGACTCATTCCGGGCATCGAGACCTTCTCGCGTTCCACAAATGCAACAAAGTCATGGATTTGACGACTTCGCATTCCATCAAAACGGTATCCAAGCTGAATCAGTTGCTTGAGTCGGTCTTGATCCCGCTCGACGCAGTAATTCGCTATCGAGTTTGCGAAATCGCCGAGCATTTTCCCAAATCCAAAGGAGTCGATTTTTTCCCGCAAGAACGCAGAAAGGGTGATCGCACTGCCGGAGCTTTCCTTGGGCAGGAGTTCCGCAAGTGGCGAATGCATTACATGAAAATAGGCTAAGCTGTCCGAAGGGTGGTTCGCGAGCTTCATGGCGCTTAAAAGCAGAAGCACGGCGGATGAATCTACCAGCGGGTTTCCGCCTTCTTGGCTTGCGTCGACTCCTCGATCGCGAAGCAAACCAATGACTTTGCCGACGTCGCGATTGGTACGCGTCAGAACGCCAATTTCAATCCGCGGTGATGTCTTATGGAGTTGTTCGATCCGATCAGCAACTTCGTCCAGCAGTCCCACGCTGCTTTCTTCGCCGTTGGAATCCTTGTTCTTATCGCAGTTCGCATTTCGAAACTCCACAAATCCTGGCAGGTCGGTTTTGGATGTCTCGTGTTGAGTAAAATAGCGTTCGATCCAATCGGAAACCGTAGTGTTTTCCACGGCCTCCGAATCTTCCTCGTCTTCGTTGTAGAACTTGGGGTGCTTAGCTAGTTGAGTGAAAACATCGTTCACGAATTGAATGACGACCGGGGAGCTACGGAAGCTCTTTACCAGTTTCTCTTGTCGAACTCGGTCAATCTGTTTTCCGACGGATTCAAAAATTTCGGACACGCCGCCGCGCCAACTGTAAATAGCCTGTTTGCTATCTCCAACGCAGAAGAAGGAATTTGTTTTTGCGGACCCTTGTACGATCGCTTCGGCAAAGGGCTTGATGATGTTCCATTGCATGGGCGAGGTGTCTTGGAATTCATCTAGCAGCAAATGATTGACGGGGCAATCGAGACGATACGCGATGCTCTTCAGGTCGGTAGAATCCGGTTTGGCTGAGCTTACGTCATCCGAAGTCGCGTCGGCTGACTTGGGTTCTTTGGGAGCGAGGGCCTTTGAAGGTTGGTCTTCCTTGTTTCGATACTTGCCGACTGTTTCTTGCATCCAGGACGATAAGCGTTCTGCGATATCGTCGAAGGTTACGATCCGTTTTCGAGTCTTCACCCACTCGAGTTGCGTATGGTAATTTTGCAGTAGGCGAAAGGCGGCTTCGTTTTGAGCTCGGCGGCTTGCAAGTTCCTCGACGGCGGCTTTTTTGGCTAAGACCTCAAGCGCGCTGACTGCCTGAGACGGTAGCTCTTTGGAGTAATACTTGGGGACTTCTTTGTCGCAATTGCGGACTAGCGTTTGTCCAAGGAACTCCGTCCATTGGCAAGATTGAAATTTCTCGATCAGTTTGTCGCGGGCGCCTGGGTAATTTTTGTGTTCTACATGCGATGACTGAAATGTTGCGAGGGCTTCATCCACTTGTTCGGGTTTCGGTCCCGTTGGCACATGGAGTTGATTCCAAGCTTCTTCTTTTGTCTTACGAAACAACTCGTACCCATTTGCAACCACGTTTTCAATCTCACGTCGGATACTACGACCTGCGTCCCCTTTGGAGAGTTGCGAGACGAGCGATCGAAGGGCCGAACGGTCCATCGTATCAAACATTCGGCTCACGGCTTCATGTTGGATTTGTTCTGACTGGAAGGTATCCGAAAGAGTCCAGCCCGGGGGCAGCTTGAGCTCCAATGCGAACGATCTCGCCAGTTGCGAGTAAAAGCTATCGAGCGTGCTCACTCGAAAACGATGGAGATGCGAACAGAGTCGCCCGAGCTGGTAGCGCACCGTGTCGCGAGTGATTTCGAGCGGAAGAAGCACCGTCGCGAGTCGATCGAATCCAGATGGATCTTCAACGGCGTCCGCAAGCCACGAAAGAACGCGATGCAAAATCTCCCCGGCGGCTTTCCTGGTGAACGTCGTCGCAAGGATCGAGTCCAGTTCCTGGTCGGTGAACAAAAGTCGTACTGCTCTTGAGGCCAAACTGTAAGTTTTGCCTGTTCCGGCAGACGCCAGAATCATTTGTGGGGTAAACCAATCCGGGTCTGCGTCTCCTGAAGCACGATGCACTTCGAGTTGTAGTTTCGTGGGCGGTTTTTCCGATCGTTTGGTCCGAGTGTGGACAGCATCCTTGGTCTCTTCCTTGGAGCTTGAAGCTGTAGTCGATTGGGCGGCAGGCTTCGACGTGGATTCACCGCTTGCCGGAATGGCATCGGATTGGGTGGGCGGTTCCGCTGCAGCCAGCGATTCGTTCCAGCGACGCACGACAGGTAGTTGTGTGATGGCACTGTAGTCATCGTCGACGGGAATCGACTTGTACTTGGGCGGCCAAAAGACCCTATTCATCACGTTGCGAGCCAGGGCTTTTGCTGATTCGAGAGCTGCTTTGTGTTGTTCTTCGGTAAAGTCTGCAACGATGAACTGAGTATCGACAGGGTTCTTGGGAAGCAGGATGTAGCCGAATTGAACTTTGCTGAGATCCTTGATGCCAAGGGTTTGAATCAGCAAGCCATACAAGGGTAGTTGCCAATCCGTCCAGGTTCCGTTTTGTTTCAGGTGAGCTTCCGTCGGTTTGCCAGCTCGGTCGCCTGTCTTGTAATCCCAAACGGCGTAGCGACCATCTTCCTCATGGAAGTCGATTCGGTCGATTCGCCCATGCACGATCATGTGTTTGCCATCGATCTCAAGCGAGATACCGTCAGTCTTCGAGACTTGGTGTTCGATGTGCAGGATGCGCCAGCCCGCAGCTGCTTGTGCGGCTTGATGGACAGCGAACGCGGCGAGTCGGCGTTCGGCTTGTTCGAGCTGGATTTGCAGGGCTGGGGACAGGCTAACGCCAAATCGTTTTCGAGCGGTCGCTTTCAGCTGGTCGCTAAGCCAAGCTGCGATCGCGTCCGAATCCGTGGAACTCGCAACGGGAGATCCGAACAATCCTTCTAGGCAAATATGGAGCAAATCACCGAATCCGCCGCCATCCAGTTCGAGCCGCTCATGTTCAAATGGCCGAGCTTTTTCGATTCGATTGAGATAGAAGCGATAGGGGCATTGGTCGTATTTTTTGAAGTCGGTGACAGCCATGTCCCTGACAACCGCATCGGAGCAAGGGACAGGAATCGGAATGGCGGTCTGCAGTTGTTGCGGGACCCACGTGCTGGCGATCCGTTGCTGTAAACTTGTTTCCTTTGGATTCAATAGCAGTTTCACGCGTCGCGCCAGCAAGTCCGAGGGCACTGCAAGAAGCAAGCGGCTTGGGGTTTGAGGATCCCCATCGAGACTCAGGTGGTTCAGGACCAGTTCCAAGTGTTCGCGAGTGTTCAGCATGGCCAGCATCGCGTATGCATCCCGAGCATAACGACGGGCGTTATCCATCAAGCCCAAGGAACTGCGCAATTGATTAGGCAAGAATGCATCGCCGTTGACGCTCTCTGGAACAATGCCGTCATGCATCCCGGTTAGCATCAAGACGGGTGCGTCATCCAGCGTCAGCTCCAACCAGCCCAGCATCTCGATCGCCGATTCATCCACGATGGGTGGAACGTTGGTCGTTTCCAATTGGTTGTGAAGCCAGGTCATGGTCTCCTGAAACGTTGCGATCGCATCTAGGTTTTTAGGCAGCTCTGATAACTTCGTTAAAGCTTCGTTGATTTCGCTGCATGCCCGTAGCGTTATGTTTCCAGAGACATCGTGGCTATCTAATTGAACATTTTGGTAAAGTTCGCTCAGCACGTTGCGGAGCGGGGCAGACCACTCCGATAGGTTTGCATTGATCATCCGAAGGGGTTTTAAAAGCAATTCCAAGCGTTCTACTACTTGAAGTACGATTGCCTTGTTTGCCCCTTCAGGCCATTCAGGAACGTTGACGCTTCGCAGCAAAGTCGACTCGATGTACGAATCGACCTTGGTCAGGAAGTCGGTGGGAAGCGCTGTCGATGATCCTTCCCCATTGCGAGGACGCTGCAACCAATCGTAAATCGAAGGTAAGCGAATGAAGCTATTGAAGATATCGATGGAGCCATCGACAAGATATTCTCCGAGGAGCTCGATCAGGTGCATGGGAGGGGACTGGATCACCGATGTACCAGGTCCATACCGAAGGGGTATACCAACTCGACCTAATGTCTCTTGAAGGGCTGGAACAATTTTGGCGTCAGGGATACCAAGCGTGATGTCTCGGACCGAGTAGTCGCTGCCTAGGTCGGCGAGCTGCGATGCCAGTTCGTTGGCGGCGTCTTCGGCAGTCGAACGGACGTGCAGTTGTGATTCCTCGATGGGGATTTCAATGTCCTGCCAGTAATCAGGCACCAACGTTCCATCGTCGCTGAATCCAGAAGCGTACGAGGTTGGGGCGCCGACCAGCACATGAACGTTTTCAGCCACCTGCGACAAGAATCGACGTTGTGCTCGATTCAAGTCTACGGCTCCAACCAGGATAATTTCGCGATCGGTTTGCACTTCTTTGTGGTCGATCGCAAACCGACGAGCCGACTGAATATCCCAGAGTCCTGCGGTATGGAGTTCGTCCAAATAGGCTCGTTGCACCTTGGCGAGAATGTTCCAGCGAACCTCTTCCGCTGTGCCCTTGAGTTCCGTTGCAACGTCATCAAAGTCCACTAGATCGGAAGCAAGTTCGCGATGCAATGAGCTGAGAATTCTAGCCAGGTCCATCCAGGGGCGCAATTCGCTGGAGTCGGGCACTTCAAATAAAAGTGGAGTCAACATGTGGCGATCGGCTTGGCGAAGGACTTTGGTCCAGGCCAGAACTTGTTCGAGATCGCTCGCGAAGGGCCATTTGGCGGAGTAAAGCTTCTCGGGGAGTGTTCCCAGCGTCAGCAATTCCGGCGGGCGCAGGACCAACGACTGCTCCTTGGCGCGAATAGCCATCAATTGCGTTAACTTTCGTCCCGCAAACGAACCAGGCAGCACAAGAAGGCATCGATCCATGTCCCAATTGTGACCGCGCGTGTACTGGAGCTGAAGAAAGTCACAGGCAGAATGGAGAATGGGCTTCGACCAGCCGAGAAAGGTCGACCGAATAGCCTGCGATTGCGCGAACAGAGAGCTGCGTTGTCGGAGCGGGATTTTAGTCGTTGCCATGGTTCGAAAACGTCCTTGCGAGGCTTTGCATCTTGAAAACTCAAGGGATGCATTGAATTGGTCCTAGTCTGGCAATTCACCGTGACACGTTAGGTCACCTTGAATTTTCCTATTCTCACGTAACTTGCTTGTTCTCACAAGTTGACGTCGCTGCTGTGTTTTTGCTTGCCTTGCGTGAAATTTAGCATTGGCTACAATTCAGGGGGCAAAGGATGTCGAGATAGGGCGTAGCAGACAAAATGGGTTGCTTGCAATCCGTGAATGGGAGTTCGGGTTTGTCGAAAATTATTTTGAATAAGCTATTTCTTTTGATGTTGGCTATGTCGCTCCTTTTGGGATGCGGGGATCCCTCGATGACGCGCGAGGGGGCGAAAACCACGGGCCAAGGTTACCAGGGCAAATATCCCATTGTGGCTGTAGCGACGGTTGGCATGGTGGCTGACTTGGTTCGAAATGTCGGGGGGGAGCACGTCAAGGTCGTTCAGGTCATGGGGTCCGGCATTGACCCTCATCTTTACAAAGCGACGCGGGACGATGTGCAAAAGTTATTGGACTGCGAGATTGTCTTTTACAGCGGCTTGATGCTGGAAGGCAAATTGTCGGACGTGTTGGTCAAAGTCGCTCGAGGTAAGCCGGTAGTGGCGGTGACCGAACAGATTGAAGCGAGCAAGTTGTTGGAGCCGGAGGATTTTCAGGGCCATTTGGATCCTCATGTTTGGATGGATGTGGATGCTTGGTCGCGAGGCGTAGAAGCGGTTGCAGCTGCGTTGGCCAAGCTGGATCCTGCTCATTCCGATCAGTACCGACAGAACAGCCAAGCGTATCAATTGCAACTGGCGGGATTGCACGAGTATGGAAAGAAGGCTCTTGGATCGATCCCAAGCGATCAGCGGATCCTGATCACTTCGCACGATGCGTTCAATTATTTCGGAAGAGCGTATGGGTTGGAAGTGCAGGGGATTCAAGGATTGTCGACTGAATCGGAGGCCGGTTTGCAACGGATCAACGATTTGGTCAGTCTGATTGTTGAGAAGGGAGTGAGGTCCGTGTTTGTGGAAAGCAGCGTCCCTCGCAAAAATGTGGAGGCGATTGTCGAGGGGGTTCGCAGTCGCGGCAAGGAGATCAGCATCGGCGGTGAATTGTATTCCGATGCAATGGGGAAGCAGGGAGACTATGAAGGAACCTATATCGGGATGTTGGATCACAACATCACGTTGGTAGCTCGATCCCTAGGTGGCGAAGCGCCCGAGCGAGGGTTGCATGGTAAGCTCAAAACGGTCCATGGTCCCGAAAAGTGAGATGATCGACAAATGAGATGCTACCGTAAAGTGATTGGAAGGTACTGGGTATGAAAACCATGAACGAGTTCTTACGTACAGCTAATCCATGAACAACACATTATCCGAATCTAGTGCCACGGCAACCAAAGCTATCCCGTTATCGATCGACGATTTGACCGTAGCTTATCACCGCAAACCAGTGATTTGGGATGTGAGTTTGGATTTACCAGCAGGCTCTCTGGTGGGAGTCGTCGGTCCGAATGGTGCGGGCAAAAGCACTCTTTTGAAAGCCGTCATGGATTTGATTCCCAGAGCGTCGGGGCGCATCAAGGTTTTCGGAGAATCTTATGCGGACAATCGGGGACGAGTTGGTTATGTGCCTCAGCGAGAATCGGTGGATTGGGACTTTCCGGTCGACGCGTTAGATGTGGTGACGATGGGCTTGTACCGAGAGATTGGCTGGTGCTTTCCGGTTCGCAAAAAACATCGGCAGGCAGCCATGGAAGCGCTTCGGCGAGTGGGTATGGCGGACCTTGCGAATCGCCAAATTAGCCAACTGTCCGGAGGCCAACAGCAGCGAACCTTTTTAGCGAGGGCGTTGGTGCAGGATGCGGATCTGTATTTAATGGACGAACCGTTTGCTGCGGTGGATGCTTCCACGGAACGGGCGATCGTCGATGTGCTACGCGACATGAGGGCACGCGGCAAGACGGCCGTTGTCATTCACCACGACTTGCAAACCGTTGCTGAGTACTTCGATTATGTAGTGCTGCTCAATATGCGAGTTGTCGCGCATGGCTCGGTTAAAGACGTGTTCACCCCGGAGAATCTCCAAAAAACCTATGGCGGTCGATTGACCCTGTTGGACGAAGTGACCGAAGCCATGCGACACCAAAGGCGAAAGCTATGATGTCGAGATCTGTTCTCATTGCTTGTGGCGTTCTTGCGTGGATCTGCTTTTTGGCAATGCTTGGTTTTGCGACGGAGCTAGGGTTGCAACAGGAAGGTTTGCAATCCGAAGGGCAGGAAGCGATCAGCAACATCGAAGCGCCGAACGTCTCGTTGCTTAAATCCAGGAGTTCCATTACGGATCGAAGATTGGAATGGCCAACCTGGGAACAATGGTGGAGTCTGATTCTGCTGCGAGATTACAACACTCGCGTGGTGGTTTTAGGGGTGACGTTATTGGGGGCCGCTGCTGGGATGGTCGGTAGCTTTACGCTTCTAAGGAAGCGAGCGTTGATGGGGGACGCGCTTTCGCATGCGACTTTGCCTGGCATTGGATTTGCGTTCTTGCTGGCCAATCAACTTGGATGGGATGCGAAGTCGCTTCCGTTGTTGCTATTTGGTGCTACGGCCACAGGATTGATCGGTTTGGGAGTGGTGCTGGTGATTCGTCATTCGACTCGATTGAAAGAAGACACAGCCTTGGGGGCGGTACTGAGTGTCTTTTTTGGAGGAGGTGTCGCATTGTTGAGTGTGATTCAGCAGATGGATGGGCATGCGGCGGGCCTGGAGTCGTTCATCTATGGCAAGACAGCATCGATGGGGATCCGCGATGTGCAGCTGATTGCGGCCGCAGCGCTGGTATGTATTCTCGTTTCCTTCTTGTTGTTTAAGGAATTGAAGCTGTTGTGTTTTGATGGACAGTTTGCGAGCTCGCGCGGGTTCCCTGCGATTCGGTTGGATAT
Source organism: Planctomycetaceae bacterium (assembly GCA_027487485.1). GTDB lineage: Bacteria > Planctomycetota > Planctomycetia > Pirellulales > Pirellulaceae > JBKCUI01. The sequence continues at coordinate 25,875 of JAIYDN010000050.1, forward strand.
TGTTCTGATGGGATTGGTGGTGACCGTGTGCATTGTTGGATTGCAAGCGGTTGGGCTGATTTTGGTGATCGCATTGCTGATCATTCCAGCGGCAGCAGCCAGGTTTTGGACTGAGAAAATGTGGGTCATGTTTCTTATTTCTGGCTGCATTGGGGCGGCAGGTGGAATGGTAGGAGCCGGGATGAGTGCTGTATTTGCACGGTTGCCGTCAGGGGCCATGATTGTTTTGGTATGCACAGTGTTTTTTCTCCTGAGTATGGTCTTTGGGACGTCGCGTGGGATTCTAGTGCGTTGGTTGCAAAGAACGCAGCTCAATCGATCCATCGATCGGCAGCATCTGTTGCGAGCCGCCTTTGAATTGGCGGAACCCAAGCGTGTATCGCGTGGTACGGACAATGAAATCGTTCCGCAAGATGGCCATCGCGAGCAAGTGACTGTGTCCATGCAAGCATTGTTGGGTAAGCGCAGCTGGTCCTCGTGGCGATTGAATCGCTCGATTGATCGGGCTGCACGCGATAGTCTTTTGTATCGGGACGGTGACGGAATTTCTTTGACCGCCCGAGGGGTCATTGAGGCGGCTCGTCTTACACGCCAGCATCGACTTTGGGAGATTTTTTTGATCACTCATGCTGATTTTGCCCCAAGTCAGGTAGACCGCCAAGCGGATGCGATCGAGCATGTGCTGGAACCAGAGTTAATACGCGAATTGGTTTCGCTTTTAGATCATCAAGACATCGTTGTGCCGGCAAGTCCGCATCCGGTTGAGGAGATGAAGTCTTGATTTTTGCAATCAGTTGGAATTGGAGCCTCGACGGTTGGATCGTGCTTGCTGGCATACTAGCAGCTGTGTCCGCGGCGCTGTTAGGTAACTTTCTGGTCCTAAGGCGAATGAGCATGCTTGGGGATGCGATCAGCCATTCGGTGTTGCCCGGCTTAGCCGCTGCATTCTTTATCAGCGGAACTCGGAATAGCTTTCCCATGTTCATTGGAGCGGTTTTTGTTGGGGTGTTGACGGCTTATCTGACCCAATGGATTCGAGGGATGGGCAAGGTCGACGAAGGTGCATCCATGGGGGTCGTGTTCACGTCCCTCTTTGCGCTCGGGTTGGTTTTGATTGTGCAGGGGGCGGATCGGGTCGATCTTGATCCTGGATGCGTTCTGTACGGAGCCATCGAACAAACTCCATTGGATCAAGTTCAACTGGGTGGGGTTGGAGTGCCGCGGGCGGTTGTCACGCTTGGGATCGTCACAGCCATCAACACGTTGTTTGTGTTGCTGTTCTACAAGGAGCTGAAACTCAGCTCGTTCGATCCTGCTCTGTCTACATCCAGTGGTTTGAGCGCTGGCTTGATGCACTATCTTTTGATGACCTTGGTGGCGATTACCGCGGTCGCTAGTTTTGAAAGTGTCGGCAATATTTTGGTGGTAGCCATGTTGGTGGTTCCCCCTGCGAGTGCGTATATGCTGACCGATCGATTGCCCGTCATGATCGGTTTGAGTGTTGCTTTAGCGACTTTGGCTGCCGTGTTAGGCCATTTGGGCGCTATGGCTGTCCCTGCTTGGTTCGGTTTTGAAAGTACGACAACCGCGGGAATGATGGCGGTTGCAAGTGGACTCATCATGTTGTTGGCTTTGGCGTTCGCGCCGCGGCATGGGATTGTTGTGAAGTGGTGCAATCAGCGGTGGCTTGCCATCAGCATTCTTTGCGATGACATTGTGGCTTTGTTGTACCGACGTGAAGAAAGGCAATTGCCTTGTGTTGTTTTGGAGAATGAGTTGTGTCGAGAATTGCAGGCTGGCACATGGTCGATCTATTTTTCGCTTGTGTGGTTGCAGCAGCGAGGCGAAACCACGGACGCAAACCAACAGATCGCATTAACCGAAAAGGGGCGTGATCGAGCTAGAAACTTGGTTCGTTCTCACCGTTTGTGGGAAAACTATTTGGCATCGCAAGCGATGGTGGATGGAAACCGGTTGCATGGATTGGCCGAGCGGTTCGAACACTTTACAGGTCGAGAATTGCGAGAGCAGCTAGACAAAGAAATGGACGCCCCATCCCATGATCCCCATGGAAGCGTCATCCCGGTCGAGAAGCGCGAGGAGGGAACGTCGCTCTAGATTGCTTAAGCCGTGGGCGCTAGTCGCGATCCGCGTTTTTCCGTCGGTAAAGGTAACGCGGCTAACGCCTTTTGATGTTGCGCAAATCGTTTAACAGTCAGCCGCAGGCGTACCGCTCCTGGATCTTCAGGCACTAGCTATAAGTTGCGCATTTTTGTTAGGGCTGGAAGCCCGACACATCCACTGCCGGTGGCGCGAGCCACCGGAACGTGCCAATAAACATTATTTCAGGCCTGAAGGGCCGACACAGACGCCAGTGTGTCGGCCCTTCAGGCCTTTGTTTGTTGAAATTTGTGAGCCGGTGGCTCGCGCCACCGGCAGTGGATGTGTCGGCCCTCCGGGCCTAACGTGCGCAACCGGGCCAAACATGCGCAACATCAAAACTAGCGTCTGCGGATCATGGTGTTATCTGAATTATCTAACGATGTTCTGAATGGTGGGTAACCACTTCGGGATAAAAATAAAGCAGCCGACAAGCAAGGCAAAGCAAGATGCCAATAAGACCGCGCCCGCTGCAAGATCCTTTGCATCTCGAATGCCCGGATGTAGTTCGGTGGTTATCGAGTCGCAAGCTTTTTCGAGAGCGGAGTTTAGGGCTTCACCCATGAGCACGATCGCGGAAGCCAAAAGGATAGAGATCCATTCCCAGGTGGATAACAAAGAAAAGAATCCCAGAAGAATAGACGTGGCAAATGCCGTCAGTTGAATCCTTGCGTTGGTCTCATGCTGAAATAGCATGGCGACTCCTCGGCCGGCATTCTGAAAGCTCTTCACGCGGCTGCGAAGTGCTTCCCTCAGTTTTGGCTGGTGCATTTTTTGGATTTTTCGGAGCGACATCGGCAAGAGGTGGAGACGACTGAACGATTCAAGTCGCTGAAGGAGTGGATGAATTGCAACGATTCTAACGGCAGAAAAACCCTCATGTTCCAATCTGGATTAAGTAAGAGTGTTTGGAAAGCTTGAATTCGTTACCAACTCCTTCTCGAATTCGGTAAAATAGAGCATTCAGGCAAGCTGTAGGGACCCGGGTAGATCGAGTATTTCGATCGCATGGTAGGCTACACTGTGCAAACTATTCCCACGTAGCCCATAGGCTCAGCGCGTGATCCTTTCCTCAGAGCATTCGAAATCGAAATTGCCGGAGTCTCCGAATCAGGCGTCAAGTGAATGCGCTTGGACAGGGATCTCTATTCGATTTTGGTTCTTGTCCCTTTTATCCGTCTTCGATTCGTGGTTTGACTCCCTTGTGGCTTGGAACGTTTTTGGAATCGCGGGGGTGATTGGTTTTGCATTCGGGCAAGTTGGGTTATCTCAAGATCTGGGGGACAGTTCGTCGCCTCAGGAAAAAATGCCCAACCTGATACGACCTGGGGTTCTGCCTGACATCATTTTAATGCGGAACGAGGCGGGTGAAGAGATTTTGGTTCCGAAGGCTCGTTATGAGGAATTTGAAAAATTCCTGCAGCAGCAAGCGGCAGCGCAGACCGCTGCTGGCAACAAGGAAAGCTTGGATAAGATCGAGATAGCGATCTCGGTTGAAAACAATGTCGCCAAGCTTCGGGTTGACGCGGAAACGCGGTTGCGGGAAACAAGCTCGCGATGGAAATCGATCCCGATTGGGCTTGGCTTGACTCAAATTGTGCCCACCGTCTCGATGGTTGAATCGGATCCCCAATTTCCATCGATCCGCATGTCCAATGAGAACTCGGGTTATGAATGGTTGATCGCACCAGGTGAGGAGCGAAGTCGGAGGCTTTCTTTTAATTCCCTTTGCAATGTTCAGACCAACGGACAGACCCAGTCGATACGTTTAGATTTGCCGATGTCGCCGTCGATTGTGAAGCTGAACTTGCCTACGGCGCAGTGGGACTTGACGGTAACTGGTTCCGGTTCTGAGGTTGTCGAGCCGTTTCGCGAAGTGCAGTCGATGTCGCAAGCATTGGTACGAGCATCTGGAGGCACGATTGTTTTATCTTGGAGTAAGAAGACGGCACAAGAACGAGTTCAAGCGATTGAAGTTTTGAGTCAAACGAAGTTTTTGCCTACGCTGGACACAACGGTTTTTCGCGCATCCTCTAGCATGGTAATGCGCGGTCCTAAGTCGCTCGGCGGGCGGCGATTTTTAATCACGTTGCCGAAAAATTGTCAGTGGCTCAGTCCTGCGTCCTCCGTGGTACCAATTCAGGGGTTTCGTATTTCCAAGTCGGAATCGAATCCCGCGGAGGAGACGACTGTCTTGATATTGGACTTCGAAGAGTCCTTTTCGCGAATGGAAACAGAATTGGCCATTGAATGGCAACAATCCGGTTTGGGAGAGAATCAATCTGCATCCTTTGCAATACCCAAAATTGAAGGAGTCGAGCGACACGTTGGAGGCATGGAAGTCGTCGTACCGAAGGCGGTGCGTTTTGTGTGGGAGCCACAGCCGGGAATTTTATTCCTGAAGCAGTCTGGGGAATCAGGTGATGCAACAAGTTATGAATTCCGCTTTGAACAACAGATTACACCTTTAGTCGCAAGTTGGATATCCAGCGATCAGCGAGCCAGTTTCAACGCGTCGTATGAAATCATTCAGGACCAAGATACCGTTCGGCTTGTCGGGTCGATTCAGTTTGTTGAGCTGGTGCGTGCGTTTCCTTTTTTTCAGTTTGATACCAAGGGATGGGTTGTTGATCGTTTGCAAGTGTTGCCCTCCGGCAGATTGATCGACGTCAACTCCAACCGAACCAGTCCGACCGCGGCTTCCGTTGCAGGTGAGGAAATCAAATCTTCAATTTCGCTTAGCCTCAGCGATTTACTGCCGCTAGCATCGGCTCCGAGCAGTCCAACGACGGGCGCCATGCCGGAGAATCCAAAATTGGTTTCGCCCAACGATAGTGTTTCGGATGCGATTCGAGGGACGGCAAATCGAGGGCAAGAGTCAGATGCGGGGCTAGGCAGCCCACTTGGTATTAGCTTTGTTTTGTCGCGTCCATTTCCCTTAAAGACAGGTGACAAGGGGATTCCCTTTCAGTTTTCCTTACCTTTGCTTTCTTGGCTTGATTCGCAAAGTCAGTCGCGCAAATCATTGTGTCCGCAAGGGGAATTGTTGATCAGAAGCTCCTTCTCCCATCTTCAGTTGGATTTTGAAAAATCGATTGGACTGAGCAAAATGCCCTTGGAATGGAGCGATAAGTCCAAACCAGGTTCTGGTGCGGACGGTCGAGTTCGTAGGTTCCAAATGTATGGAACAGAAACGTGGGCCGAATTGGTAGGAAGCGCGGAGCAAGCAAGCGCTGTCATTTCCGCGTCCGCGGATACGGCTCTTCTGCTCAGTCAAGATGCGTTGGAAATGAGTCAGTCCTGGGAACTGAAGGTCCAGGGGCCAGTCCCGAAGTCATTTCTGTTCTCGGTGCCTGGATCCGAGTTGGCAGAGGGCTCGAATGTTGGCTCATCGATTCAGTTTTTTCTGGATGGATCGCCGGTTAGTTCGGAGCCAATGGAGATAAACAAAGAGCTTCCTTTGTCGGCTGCTCAGCGCGATATCCCGGCACAACATATTCTAGTGCGAGTCATCGTGCCTGAGCGACTTAGGGAATGGAAAGCCACGGATTCGGTGATAGACGTGAAGGTCATGAGCAAGAAAATGCGTTCCGCGGAGCCGCATGCCAACCCATTTGATTTTCAATATCCTCTGCCGATGCTGTTTCTTGAAGGTAGCAGTGACTATCTTTCGATTCAGCGGTATGTAGGAGAGGTTCGCTTCCCCAGCAACATGTTGGTCAAGATGGCGCAGCCGTTTGCTTCTTCGATCTTGAAGGCAACAGAGGTTGTGGATGGTCTTCGGGTAATCCCGTTTGATTGTACGGGAGAAAAACCGTTGGTAAGCGGTTCTGTTTTGGTTGACCAAGGGCAACGGGATCGTTCGATCAAGGTGGAATCGGCTTGGCTGCAATCGATTTCAAATGCGGTGGAGCGTCGTGAACGGCTTGTGCTTCGATTTCAGACTCAAGCGAATTCCATTGGTCTAAAGCTCCCGGCGGATCGACGCTCGAATTCAAAAGTCATTTTAAACGGCTCGAAAGCAAGGGTCGTCGAAGATCAACAAAATCCTGATCGCATTGAGATCCTGCTACCATCGTCACCCCCCAGCGCAACCGGTGCCGATCCTGATTTCGTGCTGGAAATTTTTACATGGCCAACAGCTCATGCTGATTGGGTTGTCTCGTTGCAACCCGACTTACCAACCATTGAAGATTCTAAGTATGACTTTCCGATTCTTTGGCAAATCGTTGTTCCGGCTACGTCGCATCTGGTAGGCAGCTCCAAGGGGCTTTCACCGGGCTACTCTTGGAGTTGGCGTGACTTGTGGTCCAATCGTTTGAGCGATTTGGATCAAGTTGGATTGGAGAAGCAAATGGGTGCTACCTCGCAACCGATCGTAAGCCAAAACACGAATCAGTATCTTTTTTACGGTCTCACTCAGCGTTCTCCGATGCAAGTTTGGCTTGCCCCGCGATACTTGCTATGGGTACCTGTCGCTTTATGTATGTTGCTAGGGACCATTGCAGTCCTTGAAATGCGTTGGCTGCAACGTCCTTGGTTGGGCATGCTTGTTTTGGCGGTTTGCTTTGGTTTTATCATGTGGGACTGGGACTTTGCGGCTGCGATCGTGCAATGCATGATTCTTGCGATTGGGGTCGCGTTCATGTACTGTGGCCTGACATGGTTGTTGGATCGTCAAACACGGCGAAGAACCATTTTTGCGAATCGGGCCATTCCATCGGCTGCCGGCCCCTTATCGGGCAACGCGGTGCTTTCAGGGTCTTCGCCCAAAATTCAAACGCCCAGCGGGGTTGCTCATGATTCGCGGCGCAATGTTGCAAAGGCTGAGCTACCGGCTCCGGTTCAAGTTCGACCTACATCGTCAGCGACAACCACAGCCCCTACGGTTTTAGGAAATCCGGGCGAGGCAAATTGATGGAATCAAGCAAGCTTGTCTCCGCTTTGCGAATAGCGTGTTTTGTTTTTGGGCTGGCGGTTTGGTTCCTAGGCAGTGCGACTCAATTCGTAGCGTTGGCTCAGGAGCCGAAGTCTAGCGAGAGCGAGCCACGAAGCAAGGTTCCCTTTCGTAGGATATTCATTCCAGCAGAGGAAGTGAACGATTTGGATTTAGACGGATACGAACAGGTATCTGTGTTGGAATTCAATGACTATGTGGAAGGGCAAAGCAAACCAACGTTTTCCAATTTGGCATCGGATTCTGAGCAAGGGACAAGTTTGTTATCGAGCTACTATGTTGCTCGGCTTGTCGGCCCCGATCTTTTCTCTGAGCGATCGAAACTAGTTCTCTCATTGCCAACGCATTCAGGGGATCGAATAACGCTTAGCCCTTGGTCGCTAGCAGTCAACAACAAACAGCCCATCAGCAACACAGGTATGCCCGCCTTGGAGCCAGGGGGGAAGTCGATTTCTACTGTATCGACATGGACATATGATACGCTTGGTTTGCCGAGGTTGCCTGCCCATCGGTCCGAGAAGACTTGGGGGTTCGGCTTTGAACCCGAACGAGGTGGGACAGTCCATTGGTTTGGTTGGTCGGCTCGGTCCACGCCGGGAAGTCAACCGAATCGTTTGCGATTTGATTTGGAGATTCCTCGATGTGCTGATAGCTGTCTGTTGCTGCAGCTACCGCCTCGCGCGATCATACAAGAATCGCGAACGGCTTGTAGACGAATCGATCAGAACAGCGATTTACTAGCCCGTTTTCATTATTGGCCGGAGGTTGAATCCGATTTGGCAGTTCGGCAATCCCCGGGCCGCACGACCGATTCGATATGGTTGATTGAGCTTTCCGGAAGCCAAAATGCTTCTTTCACAGTCGTGTTGGGGACGGGGGATCGCGAACCAGATTCACTCACCAAAGATCCTGTCTCCAAATATTCGTATCTTGTTCGGTCCCAAAAATTGGAGCATACCATCGAACAGAATTGGGTCCGTACCATGCTTGATTTAGAAATCATGCACGGCAAGGACGATGCATGGTGCCGTCTCGTGATACCTTCCAATTCCAAGCTACGCTTCTTGAAGGTGAATCAAGAGGACAGAGTGGATTGGCAAGTGGTTGACGATATGATCCAGTGGAAAATTCCCAATTCGACTCTGGATTCAACGGCCGTAAAAGCCAATGGAGCAATCGCGACGGCCGATTTTATTTCCGCGGAATTGATCACTCCTGTCGATTTGCAGCCTGGCCAAAAACTGGTGATGCCAAGCTTTGTTTTGGAGCGAAGTTACGTGATGTCGGGACGTACTTCAGTGCAAGCGGCAGAACCATGGCGGCTTGGGTCTGCCCTATGTGATTCGAGCAAGCTGGTAGAAATTAAGCCAACGACTTCAGAAAGCAAAAATGCAGAACGGATTGATTTTTCTTGGCAGGCATTTCCGCCAAGCTGTTCTGTTCAGGTTCGATCCCGTCAGACCATTCGGCAATGCGAATCGTTTAGCCAGGTTGACAATGAGTCAGACGGCATTCGGCTAACAACCCAACTCAGGCTGGCTTTCCGAGATCAGGACTCCAATCGCTTGTCCTTTGGATTGGGGGAAGGGTGGGAGATACGTTCAGTCCGATCGAAAGATGAATCCGATCCCGTTGCGTTGTTTTCAAGTAACTTGTTGCCCGCTGGATCGACGCTGGAGGGAGCTAATGTTCCGGCGGAGAAAACGGATACACGCAGGAGCTATGATTTTGTTTGGAATTCGATCGCGTTGAGCCGTGTCGCTGAAATCGAAATGGTCTGCTTTTACAAGAACCCGAACGCCGAACCGAACTCGGCGGATGTTCCCGCGGATTTGATCCGCATTCCATCGACGGTTGTCCTGGAGCTTCCGGGTTGGAACATTCAAAGCAATGTTGCGGTTGTTCCGACCGCATCGTTCCCGCTTTTGACAAGGAGTCTTGCTTGGGATTCTGTCATGGCTCAAACGCAGCTGAAGGAGTGGGAAAAGCAGTTGCCAGTCATGTCCGATATATCAAGGGTCTTGCTTCCGAAGAATCGGGCTGCACGTGCAAGTGAACTAACCTTGCCAGCGATCGCCTTTCAAAGGAAAGAAGTTCGGAAACAGGTCGCGATCGAGTCGCGCATCGTTTCAGGATCGAGCGAGACCTTGGTGGTGGAGCATGATTTGAGTATCGATGATATCTTGGGGGCAAATCCCGTTTTGGAAATAGAGCTCGATGATTTCGATGCAAAGTGGTTTTTCCTGGAGGGTAACCGTTGGGTATCGGTGAAGCCAACGATGGCTACGGTCGCGGGATCTCAGGCAGAGTCTAAGTTGCCATCGAAGTCCATTTGGAGTTTCGATTTGGATGGGCGCGGTAATTCCTGCAAGCTGCGAGCGACCTTGGCCTTGCGGCAGGGGGACGATGGACGGCTTGTTGTTCCGTTGCCAAAAGTGAAAAACAGTCAGGTACGCAGTCAAACCGTGTCCGCTTGGCCGGATCACAAGCTCAGTCTCCAAACAGAAGAAGGCAGCTGGGTCTTTGACTCGTCTGGAAATCGAGTTTTGAAGCTAGACCCTGCGCGGGATGCTCGAACTCTTTCCATAAAACAGCCGTCGCAGATTGAGCCTTCGCTTTGGATGGGGCTCGATTGTCAAATGGATGTTGCCGTGGACGCATTCGGTTCCCAACGCGCAACTTGCGTTGTGCGACTCAAGAAGGGTGTTTTTCAAGCACCGCTTGTTTTTGAACTTGAGGATTCCTGGTTGCCAATCCGTGTTGATCTGCCCAACGGAAAGATTGCGAACGAAGTTGGCTATCGGTTAGATGGGCAACGTTTGATCATCGACATGCCAAGTCGAGGCGTTTTCGATGCAAAAAGCGTGACCGAAGAACTGCCATGGGACGTGAATGAGATACGCATCCAGCTGAACGGTCCAAGTCTGAAGACTTCCGCAGATTGGTTAGCTTCCGATCAAGGGTTTGTTTTTCGATGGCCGCGTATTGGAATAGACGGATCGGGAAAACTGACCCCATTGGATTATGTGCTGACCAGTCGACTTTGGCTGCCGAAAGATGTCGTCATCTACGACAAGTCCTTCCAAGCAAGTGCAGATCAAAAGGGATGGCCATTGTGGACATTCTCTGGTGAACTGGCGACGAACTTGATGAATACGTTTGGATACACATCCAAAAACTCCGCAACCGACACGTCGCAAAGCGCGAGCATTCCAACTGTTTTCCAGTTGGATGGGATGGGCGATACTCATTGGCGTATGGCGATCGAAGAGAAACGGTCGGAATCCATCGATGCAGGTCCGAAGTTCGAAATGGAATCTGGAGCAGAGACATTGCGACTTGCGCGATCGGACCGCAACGGTGCGATTGGAGTGGTCGTTTTCGCGTTGTTCGTTTTGGTAACACCGATTTTGGTACGACGACGGCCCAGGGCAACGGTCATCATGGTGTTCGCGTTGGTGCTTGTCGCGCACCTAGGGGAATCGGCATTCTCGTGGGGTTCGTTTTTGGGTTTGTTAGGAATCACCGTCGGGTTTGTTCTGTTGGTGATTTATCGCTGCACTTTTGGTTTCATTAACAAAGAATCCCCGAAGTCCCTTTCCGTTTCGCGACCTTGGATGCCCTGGAACGATCGCGAAAACAACGTGGATCCTCAACCAGGAATTTTGCGCAATGGGTCCAGCGTGGTAAGTATCTCCAAATTACCCTCCATTCTTTGGTTTGGGTTTGCGATGGGATGGCTTCTTGGGTTGGGTTCGGATGGCGGAAGACTGATTGCTCAGGAAGGTGTCCCCGGCGATCCGACCGAGATATTCGATGTGGTGATTCCCATGGACCGCGAAGGTGAGTTATCGGGAACTAGTGTTTACATTCCCAAAAGCTTTGCACAGCAGTTCAAAGCGATTCCAGAAAAAGTAGCCGAGTTTGATACTGGCACCAGGATCTTATCGGCTCGTCACACGTTGTCGCTTGGTATGCGTGGTCGGGCGGATCTGATCACCATGACGTATGAGTTTTGGGTAGGAGATGATCTTGCGCCAGTCCGGCTTCCCGTCAACAACGATCAAGTTCAGTCCTTAAGGTTTGTGTTAGACAATGTGGACCTTAGTCCCGGTTCTCGGCTCCGAAAGTCCGGTAGCGAATGGGATTGGTTTCCGGAGAAGTCTGGCAAGAGAACTCTTCGTATTTCAGCACAGCCGGTGATGAAGTCTGCCTCAACCGACCAGGGGCGAGACGGACGCAATACCGCCAATAGCAATCTACTGCAACAAGTTGACATCGCTCTGTTACCCGTAGCGAATGCAACGATTGAAATTGAATTAGATCCGCAGTTGATGGTAGACATTGTGGCACAAGGACAAGTCAACAATCCAGCTGCGGGAAAATACGTAGCACAGTTGGGGGCATTGGATCGACTGCAATGCCGCATTCTCGCTTCAAACTTGAATAGCTCTCCGGGGTTCAGCAATCCAAATACCACTCTGTTGGATGGGCCAACGATGAATACGGAACTATTGCTTCTGAATGATTCCTTGCAAGCTAAAACGATTATCGAGTTTCCGAAAGGGGTGTCGTTACCTCGCGAGATCGCGATCGAAGCGGACTTGCCTTGGATACCTATTGGCACGCAATGGGGAGATGCAAAATGGGTGGATGTTCGTTCTGGAAGCACTCTTGCGAGGAGGCGTTACATTTTAGAATGGAATGCTGACTCGAACCCGCTTACGTCGAATCCAACGCAGGCCGTGGATCGAGCGATTTCCGTAGTCTGGATTCCACAGTCGAATTCGCAGAACTTGAATGTTCTGTTTGCAGAATGTCTGGATCGACGTACCAAGCTTGGCACTCTGAGGTACCATCGCTCCGATGGTGCCAAATGGAGCATCGATGGTATCAATACGTGGGTACCTGCGATCTCATCAAAAGAGCGTCTTGAATGGCCAGAATTGAAAAACATGCCTTTTGCTACCACCCTTCGCATTCCGATTACTGGAGGATTTGGTGTACTGAAGCCCAGGGCGCAAGCGGATCGTCAGCAGGCTCGTATTTCCACGAAATGGTTGTTGGAGGTTGATTCGGAAAGTCTTTCATCCAGGGTCGAGTTGCTGGGCGGGATATCCGATAGCGATTTGCTAACCGTTGAGTTGCCGACCGGATTTCGACCTGTGGATGTGACGAACCGAACTGGCAGCGTTCGATTTTTGCAATCCGAAAATCAAGGGCGAATCCAGCTTCAGCTGTTGGCAGAGCGACGGTCGTTGGAGCTCAATGAATTGATGATTCAGGCCACCCGAGAAACGAATTCCTATGGCAACGTCTCCGGCCAACCGTTGGTAAAGTCGGGGGAAGTCCCTTGGCTGAAGCTGCCCTCGAGCATCATCGTAGAACAGTCGATTGACTTATCAGTATCAGACCAACTTCGTGTTCAGCTAGATTCATCGGCGGAATCCATTCTGGGTAAAGGGGGGGCTCAAAGCGTCGCGGCATTGGTGCAAGGTGCGACCGAACCCAACAAGCTAAGCACGGTTAGCAGCAGTTACCAAGCCTATTGGAAACAAGAAGTTGCCGAAAATGAAATCTTAGAGAATCCTGGTGCCATGCAACCGGGGGACATAAATGCATTACCACCAGGGTCCGATTCCGCAGAGAATCCGGTCGATGGTAAGAAATTGACGGTTCAGTTGCCCGAGTCAAGTTCTATTAGCCAGTCCATTCATTGGATCGGTTTATTCGACGGAGTTGATTCACGCAGCGAAGCGGGCAAGCAATCGCCCGATTTGAAGAGGTGGGTAATTGTTGAATCAAGCTATTGGATGGATGGTTTGGACACGCGAAGTTCGCCTAGCGAACTGTTTCGGTGGGACATCAACGACCAAAATCAAATATTGCAGGACGTGGAGGTGTTATCGGTCCAGCTCGACGGCAATCCTATCGAATTTCTTCAGTCGAACAACTTACTGGAATGCCAAATCCCTCTTACCCAGCTATGTTCAGAACTAGTTTTGGTAACTCGGCAGAAGGTGACGTTCGACACCGATTCCGTTGGCCGGATTCTGGTGCCGAATCTTCAAAGTCACGCGAAGGGGCCCATTTTGTTTGTGGGAGACGCCGCTCGATTTTCTGTCCGATATCAGGGAGAGACTCAGGTCCTTAGATCCGCCTCTGATTGTGCAGAAGTTTTGGCGGAAAAATGGTGCGAACTTTTTTCCCGATCAGCCAATAAGGATTCCAACTTGAATGTACCGATCGGTAGCCATTGGGAACGATGGCAGCGGTATTGGAATCTGGGGGCGTTGGAAAGGCTTCAAGCATGGTCCGTGAACAACAACTTGGAGCCGTCGGCTTTCGATGCAACCGTGCGACAGTGGCATCAGACCAAAAGCTTAACCCGGAGCATGCTTAGTCAGCCAGCGAAGGAGCTCTTGGAAACAACGCTTGCTCAGTCGAGATCCCAATATGGAATGGACCGCGACGGATTGTTGTCAAAGACAAAAACAACCGAAGGAACTAGCTCGCCAGCAGCCAACATGCTGGAGAGGTTGGAAGGAGAGGCTTTTTCGCTCTTCGGGTGTGTTCTGTTGCTAGTTGGATCGATGTTGCTGTGGGACGTGTCACTGAAACCACAATGGTATCGCCCATGGTGGTTGTTGTTGAGTGTTGGACTATTGCTTTGGGCAACGTTCGGGGTGCTTTGGCCCGCTCTTGTGCTCAGTGCAGTTGCATTTGCGATCGCGTTGGATACTTATCTGTTGGTTACCGAGCGACTTCGACGAAGCGAGACTCGCGGACTACGGTAACTTTGATTTCGCCAGGATAGGTCAGTTGCTCCTCGAAGGACTTGGCGATGTCACGGCATATTTTTGCAGCCACAGAATCATCGGTATTTTTCGAGCTGACGATCACCCGCAGTTCACGACCAGCTTGGATCGCAAAGGCTTGTTCAACGCCAGTGAATCCACGCGCGATGGTTTCCAGTTCTTCCATTCGCTTGATATACCGTTCCAAAGATTCGCGCCGAGCGCCTGGTCGCGAAGCGCTGCAAGCATCGGCTGTGGCAACCAGCAACGTGTAGGGGTATTCGGTGGTTAGTTGGTCATGATGTCCTAAAGCTGCATGGACAACCTGTTCGTTCTCGCCGTTTCGTTTTAGCAGATCTGCACCGATCTTAGGGTGCCCGCCCTCAAGCTCATGGTCGGCTGCTTTTCCAATATCATGGAGAAGTCCGCATCGACGCGCGGTTTGAGGATTAAGGCCGATCATTTCTGCCATCATGCCAGACAGGAAGGCAACTTCAACGCTGTGTCGCAAAACATTTTGTGAGTAGCTGGTTCGGAAGTGAAGTCGCCCCAGCATATCGATGGTGCGTTCATGAAGGCCTTGAATGTTGACTTCTTGAGCGGCCTCTTCCCCTTTGCGGCGGATAAAGCCTTCCATCTGCTTCTCTGTAGCGGCAACGATCTCTTCAATGCGAGTCGGGTGAATTCGTCCGTCAATGACAAGCTTTTCAAGAGATTGGCGGGCGATCTCGCGGCGAACCGGATCAAAGCCGCTGACGATAACCACCCCTGGAGTATCGTCGATGATCAAATCGCAGCCCGATATTTTTTCGAAGGCGCGAATGTTACGACCTTCCCGGCCAATGATTCGACCTTTCATGTCGTCGTTAGGGATGTCGACGGTACTGGTGCTGCTTTCCGAAGTTTGGGACGAAGCGTATCGCTGCATAGCGACCAGCAGAATATCTTGAGTCTTCTGTTGGGTGATTTCTGCAATTCGCTTTTCATGGCGAAGGATGACGGTTCCGAGTTCCCCTTGAAGCTCCTTTTCCAACAAAGTCATCAATTGCTTCTTGGCTTCTTCGGTCGACATGCCCGTCAGGCGTTGCAGATCGTTTTGCTGCTGCTGGACGAGCTTGGTGTACAGTTCGTTCTTGCGTCCGACATCTTCAATGCGATCCGAAAGCTTTCGCTGAGTTGTTTCGACCAGTTTTTCTTGTTTCCGGACGTCGTCCACGGTTTGCTTAAGCGATTCTTCTTTGCGCTCGACGGATTGTTCGCGTTTGCGAAGCTCTTCGCGAACCTTGTTGTTTTCACTGTCGAATTTGGACTGCAGTTGAAGCAGCTTTTCTTTTTTCTCGAGTTCGGCCGTTTTGACCATGTTTTCGCAATCGAGTTTCGATTGCTCCAAGTGACGTTTGGATTGACTTCTAGCATCCCGACCTTGCAAGATGTTGATTCCAAACATGGCTGCCGCTCCGACGGCAAGTCCAATCAAACCATAGAGGTAGCCTAGATTCGATCCGGAATCCGAAGCCTGAGCAAACAAAGGCTGGTCCAGAACGCTAGAAGCTAGCGAGGAAAGGAAGTTCACAATTTGTCTTTCTGTTTAGCAACAGACGACCAACCGATTCCGACAGACGAGTTGACTTGGTTTTGAAGCATTGCTTCGGACGAACAACGGAAACCGATCCTCTGGAGCACCATCCCGATACATGCGAGGCATTTCTTGGAACTTCAGCAGGTTCAAACTTGTCCCAAGCCCAGGCCGCAACGACGTTGGTCAGATAAGCGACAAACAAGATGAAAATGGCTAGTGAAGTCATACGAATAAAAGGTTTTGTTGATCGATCTACCAAATCTTAGCTCGCCATCGAAACTCCCTTCGAGCCGAACTCGGAGGGAATAGAAGTCGCGATTGCGTTGATTTTGAGTTCTACAAGGATCCAATTAAGTGCGTTCCGATCGGTCTATGCAGGCAAAATCGAGAACACTTCGGAATGTTAGCACAATTCGCCCCTTTCGAGAACACTGCCCCCCTACTTCCCCAGCGAAACTGACCAAGAGATCTAGCAGAGAGGTCTAGCAGAGAGGCTTTTTTGCCGCTGGAAATAAGCGAAGCGCCTAGGCTTGCACTCGCGAAGACGCAAAAACACCCTGAATTAAGGGGTTTGGATTGGAAGCATGGGGGAATTCCATCGGTGAAGGTACTGTTCGAGGAAACGATTGAAATCGTTACTCACCTCGTTTTGAGCGGCCATCGTCGCGGCTCCTATTTGAATCGCTTGGTCGAATGCATCGGCACCACCCAAAATCTCAAGAGAAGCTTGGAGAGATTTGATTTGCGGGTCTTCCCGGATTTGCTTTTTGTTTTCTAAGGATGCCGATGCCCCAGAGGCATCCGAGGATTTGATCCAGACCAACGACCATTTGCCGGAGGGCAAGCGAGCTAAAAAAATGGAATCTACGAAAACCGATGGTCCTTCGCTGACCATACGAAGGTGGGTTGCACGGAAGTAGGTGTAGCCCTTTGCATCTGCCTTCCCAATAGCAACTTTTACCCAATCGCGTTCCAAGATGGAGGATTTCTTGGAGTCGAGACCGTTCTCTGTCAATGGATCCTCCGTCAGTTGGCGAAGGAGGCTATTCATTTGAGACTGAAGAATCTGAGGGACAAGTGCTGCGATCGGAATGGGGGCATTCGCCTCAACCTGGATCATAGCATCGCCCGACCCTTGGTACTCGACCGGGTTAGCCAAGCGAAAGGAAACCAAGGCGAATCGGCATGCCCAGCGATCATCGTCCTCTTCTGTGGGCAGGAATCGCGCTGACAGATCTGGAGCAGGCAGCTTCCAGTCAATCTTTTTTGTCGTGAGCTCTTCCGACAATTGGCTTACTGAACGATTCTCGACGTTGGCAAGTTGTTCGTACCAGCTCCACAATGCGATGTTCCGATTTGCGTCGGGCGCGGATTGGATGTTCGCAATCGAACTGAGCTTGATCTTGAGAAGCAGAAACTGGGGAGGGGCTAAATCGGGGGCTTCGATTTCACGCTCGATGCGGGCCAATTCTTGAGAGACAAAAAAATCCAAGCCGGGAAACTTTCCAGTAGGCTCGAATTGTTGAAGGCGATCGCGAAGCTGCACGCGGGCTCGAGTCGCGACGCTATTGGATTGCTCTACGGTCTTCGCGAATAGATTCTTATCAAACTTGCTCAACCAATCCGAAGAAACTGCAATGCGTGCTTGGCGGTCCTCGTCGACACCCAACGCAATTCCTCGAATCTGACGTTTATCCTTCAGATGAATCGTATCGACAGCGTTCTTCGGCGCGTTTCGTTTTTGAGCCGCAGCAGGTGCTTGCAAGCAGGCGATCCAAACGAAAGCGATTCCGAAGCCTCGGAGAAGTCGGCTGATGGTGCCTACGTGAACAGTAGCCATAGCAGTTTCATTTCTTGGGTGCCATCCTCGCCATGTCTTCCGCTGATGGAGATCCGCCGAATTGGCGAAAGTAGCGTTCTTGGAAAGGATTGATGGACGGACCAACGGCTTGCTCGTTGATCATACCAGAGAGCGACTCGCTCCAGAATTGATCGAAGGCGGTTGACAGTTCTTTTACTATTTCGGGGTGTTGGTCGGAAACGTCTTTCGATTCACTGTAGTCGGAGTGGAGATCGAAGAGTTCCCATTTCGGCTCGGCCGCTCCTTTTTCGGATACCAGATGCCACCGCGAGGTAAGGACCGCGCACATACGGTACTTCCAGAGATTTGGGTCCGCTTGTTTGGGCCAGCGTCCCAGATGGGTGAACAGCATCCGATCTTTTGGTTGAGATTCAGGGTCTTTCAAGAATGGAACCAGGCTCATCCCTTCAACTTGTCGGGTGATGGTGTCGGAGGGAGCAACCCCCGCGATCTCTGCTAAGGTCGGGAAGAAATCGATGTGAGCGGCCAAGGTATGGCAATCGTTGGGTTGTATTGTTCCGGGCCATCGCCAGAAGGAATTTGCTCTGGTGCCACCTAACCAAGCGGTACCTTTGCTGCCACGCATTCCGGCGTTGAACACTTGCACGCCGGCGGTCCCACCGTTGTCATTCATAAAGATAACCAAGGTCCGCTCTTCGATTCCCCAATCTCGGAGTTGATCGAGCAGATTGCCAATGTTCTGGTCGATATTGTGGATCATTCCGAAGAAGTTTTCCGTAGCAGCTGGTAGATTCTTGTTTTCATAGAGAGCCTTATCTTCTGGGCGAGCGATGTAAGGATCGTGAGGCGTGTTGGTTGTTATCATGGCGAAGAAGGGCTGATTCTTGGTTCGTCGGCTATCCATCCATGCCTTTGCTTGCTGGAAGTAAAGATCTGCACAGTAGCCTTGAGTCTTTTCAAATTTTCCGTTGTGCAGGATGGCTGGATTGAAATACTTATTACCTGGTGCATCACCACAAGAACCCGGGAAAGTTTGTCCGACACCGCCTCCGCCGTGAATGTAAACTTCGTCGAAACCACGCCGGTCTGGTTGGTAGGCATCCTCATCACCAAGATGCCATTTGCCAAAGATACCTGTGGCGTAGCCTGAAGACTGAAGCACCTGCGCGATGGTAGTTGCCTGCAGAGTCAAACGCTCGCGTTCCAAGATCGTATGAGTCACCCCGTTTTTGAATTCGTGTCGCCCTGTCATCAAGGCACTTCGCGTAGGCGAACAAGTTGGGCTAACGTGAAAATTGGAGAAGCGAACCGATTCGCTTCGCAGGCGATCGAGATTGGGAGTTTCAAGAACAGGATTCCCATGAGCGGATATGTCACCGAACCCTTGATCGTCGGTCAAGATAAACAGGATGTTTGGACGACCGTTCGCAATGCTGTCCGAAGCCGATCCGACAGCCGCCAATTCCATCAGTGCCAAATGGAGAGCAATCAAAGGGAGCACGGCGAAGAGACCAAGCCTGATAACGTTTGGAACGCGAGAGTGCATAGGGCTTCATTGCCTTCTGGTCAGGGAATAGGTTCAAGGAGCGACATTGAATCGGGGTTTCCGAGTGCGAATCAAATCGCTCTCGTACGCTTCCCGTGCAGCCGTGTCATTGGCCGGGGAGTCTTTGGCGAAGACATGTAGTTCTAACGCGATCTGATCCTGGCTGTTGGCTCGCAAGTACTCGAACAGGGATTTTCGATCGGATTGGTCGAGGTGTTTTGTGAGTCGGGTGCGAAGGTTGTTGGATTGACCAATATAAAGGAAGCCGGTCTTATCACTGAAAATATAGATGCCGGCATTTTGAGGAAGTTCATCGAGGTTGGCAGCAGCTTGCTCCACGGACATCGAAATGATATCGCGTTTCCAGTCGACGACACGCGCCATCAGTTCGGGTTTCAATCGCCTAGACTTGCGCAATCGCAGCGCGGCGCGCCGAACTTCTTCGGGGTTGGATTCTGGGGCGATGGACTGAACCGCCGCGTCGAACTTGTCCAGGAGTGTTGGATCCACGAGCCATTGGTCGACGTTGGCTTGAAAGCGGTCCATCATTTGTCGCGATGCAATTTCCGCAACGGGCAACCATTTCGTCGATTCTGAATGGCTACGCTTGATGCTTTTCACGGGGAGCTTGCCAGCCTTTCGCAGCTGAATCAAACGCTCCAACAACTGCTTGTCGTGGACTTCGGTTGGCTCCAGATTGGAACTCGAACGAAAGGCGTTGAGAAAATTGGCGCGAAGCACATCTTGGATCAGCAGTTCATCAACGCTCCAACCTTCATGGGCGGTCTTGAACGCTTCAACGATCGTCGCGTCTGAAATGCGCTTAATTGTTTCTTGAGGGCGCTGATCGACGGGGGGAGAGTGGTCAGCGGATAAATCGTCCTGAGCCAGACTGCGGGGTAACAGGGCAAGTCCGACAGCAAAAACGACCAACGGGTTCGCGGAAAGAAAAACGGTTGCGAAAGGGGATCGATTCAGTTGATCCATCGCATGGATGCTACCTTAGTTCGCGAAAGGCAGACCAAGAAAGGTATCCCAGTCCAGCGGAACACAGAATAAAAGTAATGTCCATGATGAGGCTTTGGTAGTTAAAAAGGCTACCCAAGCCGGCAAAGCCCATGATCATGTTCACTAAGAACAAGAGAAAGACTAATCCGGCCACTACAAGCCCGCCTAAGCACAGCATTCTTGGCATCAAGTACCTCGATGTTCTTCAGGGATGTGCCCAAGGGCTGGTAAAGCAATGCAACTCAAGATGTATCTGCAACAGTGAATGGTGCCCATGACAGGAAAAGTAGAACAGTGGTCCTGGTAAGATCACCGTGCTGATGGCTAGTATAGTTGAACTTTTTGGACTGTCATCTGCCCGCACAAAGTCCTTTTGTTTTTATCTGGAAACCTCGAAAAGAAGCCCGAACGACTGGAACTTTGGCATGAATGAAGCGGAAAATTCGGCAAAATCATCACTGCGAGGGTGCATGCCTGTAAGTGAATCCTACGCCTATTTTGATCATGCGGCCGTCGGACCGATTCCAAAATCGGCAGCCGAGGCTATTCAAAAATGGACCCAGCAGTCCCTGCTTCATGGGGATGTCTATTGGCCGGAATGGGCAAAAGCCGCTTCGGAGCTCCGAAAGGACGCGGGGGAGTTGTTGAATTGCACCCCACAAGAAGTCGCACTTATTCCCAACACTACTTTCGGAATCAATGTGGTTTCAAGCGGATATCGATGGAACACTCGGCCTGGGGGCAAGGACAGTGTGGTTGTGCTTGAAAATGAATTTTCGAGCAATTTGCTTCCATGGCTAGCGCTCGAACGACGTGGAGTCGAGGTTCGGAGGGTTTCCGTGCCGGAGTCTGGCGTTGTTGATATCGACGCGATTCGTCGAATGGTGGACAGCACCACCCGAATTGTTTCGGTGAGCTGGGTTGGTTATTTCTCCGGCTATCGGATCGATTTGACGAAGCTTTGCGACATGGTCCACTCCGCGGGGGCGATGTTGTTTGTAGATGCGATTCAGGGGCTGGGTGTTTTTTCCCTCGATGTGCAGACGATCCCGATCGATTTTATGGCAGCGGATGGGCACAAATGGATGCTTGGGCCGGAGGGGGCTGGTCTGCTTTATATTCGCGAAGGGAATCTGGATCTTTTGGAGCCGGCGATGCAAGGCTGGGGATCAATTCGCTCGGCACATCATTTCAGCACAAGCGAGATGGTGCTCAAGTCGGACGCGTCGCGGTACGAAGGTGGGTCTGCAAATCATGTTGGGCAGATCGGGCTTGGAAAGAGTCTTCGGATGCTGCTGGACCATGGCTGTCATCTGAGAAACAATCCTGTTGCCGTAGCGGTACTGGAGAATGCTGCCATAATTGAGCAAGGGTTGCGATCCTTGGGTGCCAGCGTTTATCGCGCTAGGCAGTTCCCGAACCAAGACAACGACCTAAGCGGAATCATTACCTTCACTTTAGAAGGCCAAGATCCAGCCCAAGTACGCACTCGTCTTCTTCAGGATGGGGTCGTATTGAGTGTGCGTCATGGACGCCTGCGAGTTGCAACACACGCTTACAATAACCTTAGCGATATCGAACGACTTCTTCAGGGCGTTCGCAGTTATCGACCTACCTAGAAAGCAAAGAAAAAGCGATGAGCCAAGATCCAAGTTTGAATCCCTACTCGCCCACAGGTTACTCGATCGATTCGAATCCCGGTGTGAAGATGCCGTTGCGAGGGTATGCGAAAATCGCCTGCATCTTTTTTATCATCCTTGGGTCGTTGGGGTTGTTGCAGTTTCTGATGACCATAGGGCAACTCGCGGTTTCGACATTCATACCGCAAAAAGGGACGTTTGATCCCAACAGCATCTTTCCGGGTGCGATTGTGGTTGCGGTTTTGTTCGCTTTGGTCAATGGTGCCGTGTCGTTGGTCGAAGTGATCGGCGGTGTGTGGGGATTGAAGCAAAAACGTAGCGGCGCGAATATGATCCGCTTCACCGCCGCATTCATGATCGTCTTCAAGCTGGTGGAAACCGTTTACGGCGTTGTCGTCGGGCTGATGATGACGGAGCCACTGAAGAAGCAAATTGCCGAACAAATGCAAAATCAACCTAATCCGCCTCCGGTTGATATCGGTCAGTATATTGAAATTGGAATGTGGGTTGGCTTGGGAGTCGCGGGACTGTTTGGCTTGTTCATGCTTCTGTTCTATCTGTTTACGTTTTTGTTTTTCTGCAAAAAGACAACCCTGGCTCAGTTTTCATAATAAGAGGAATGATTGTGCGAAGCGACTTGAGTCCCAGCAAGGCTGTTTACACTGGATCGTTTGATCCGGTTACTTTAGGGCACCTGCACATTATTGAGCGGAGTGCCAAACTGTACGCTTCGTTGGTGATCGGCGTCGGCGTCAACTCCGCCAAGGAATCGTTGTTTTCTACGGAAGAGCGAATTGCCCTGTTGCAACGCGTTACGAACCATCTGCCTCACGTGCATGTGGAGGCGTTCGATGGTTTGGCGGTGGATTTTGTTCGAGCCATCGGAGCCAAAGTCATGGTTCGCGGCGTTCGTCCGTTGACGGATATTGCGACCGAATTCACGATGATGATGGCGAATCGCCAATTGGACGCAGAGATCGAAACGGTCTTTCTGATGGCGGACGAGGTTTACGCTCACGTTTCAAGCACACTCATAAAACAGATTGCCACTCAGGGCAACGGGCGTTCGCTGGAACGGTTTGTGCCAAGCGAGATCATTCCAAGCTTGATGGAGAAAGTGCGATCCAAACGAGCCACATGATGGAGTCTGCTCATTCTTGCCGGCCTGTAGGCACTTTTCGATCGTACGACCCGTTGGACGGAATCGTCTTTGCAAAAGGAGAAGGGCTTACCCTTTGGGATACTGACGGCAAGTCGTACATGGACTTCATCAGCGGTTATTCGGCATCCAATTTGGGGCATTCGCATCCCGAGCTTGTACGTGCGGTGGTTTCGCAAGTGAAGGAACTCACCTTTTGTACCAATGCGAACACACTTGTTCGGCAAGAGCTCGAACGGGCGCTGGCGGACTTGTGGCAAAAATCCAAACACAGCCCCACAGCAGATACCGTTGCGAAGGTTTGGTTTGCTAATTCAGGAGCTAGAGCCGTAGAAGTGGCTTGGAAGCTTGCTTATGCGAACCGTCCAGGAATTCTGATACGGTTTGATTTGGCTTACCATGGCCGATCCTTGGCGACTGCTCATGTCAGTGACACACGTGCAAGCGATGCGCTAAGAAGACAGTTGGGCGTTGGATGGGGAAAGCCGCAGCAGGATGCGATGGGCAGCGATCCTTTTGTTGGTGTCATTCCTTTCCCTTGCTGTGGAACTACGAGCAAAGAAGCATGCGAGCAATGTGATGCAAGTTTAGTGGCCACGAGGCGTTGGCTTGAATCGCATGCTCACGAAACATCTGCCATGATCGTTGAGCCAGTGATCGGGTCCCGAGGATACTATTTTGCATGCGATAACTTCCATCGAAGACTTGCAACTGTGCTTCGCGAGTACCAGATCCAAATCATCAGTGACGAAATACAGATGGGGCTTGGTCGTTTGGGAAAGTTGCTCGTATCCCATGTTGATGGTTGGGATGCAGACTTCACCGTTCTTGGGAAATCTTTAGGCGGTGGTGTTATCAGCATGGCGGCTGTCATTGGACAGGCAAGCAAGATGGATGCCTTGGTGGAAGGAATCGAATCCGAAACCTTCGCTGCCAATCCGCTTGGCTGTCGAGTTGCTCTAGAATCACTTCGTTTGTTGAACGATGAAAGATTAATGCGGGATGTTGGTGTGAAAGGCGAACGCTTTCGTGATAGGTTGCGTGCGGACCTGCCCGAGTTCCTTAAGGTGGATGGTCTTGGGCTTGCGACGGTGATAGATCTTTCTGGTATGCCAAGCGAAGTCGGGATCGCTCCCGAGGTTGCACGCTGCTGGGTGAGTCAAATGAAAGAGTGTGGCATGTTGACTCACCTGACAGGCGCGCGACGCGATCGAATTGCGTTTATTCCGCCGCTCATCATCGATGGTGCATCCCTCGAGTGCGCGACGAAGATTGCGGTAGACTTTTGGAAAAGCGAGAAGAATCTTCCAGGAGTTCCTCCATCGAAGCATCGGCCAATTATGGAATCTGCAAATCAATGATGGGCTGCTAGGACAGCAAAAAGTACGAAGAGTCGACAAAAAAATTTAAGATTGAGAAAGAACGGATCATGTTTTTAGGTGAACCACAACAGAGTCAGTACGACTGGCGATTCCAGCTCTTTGGATTTCCGGTGCGTGTGACATGGTTGTTTTGGGCTGTGAGTGCAGCTCTGGGATACAACTTGGCGATGAACTTCCAATTTCGTTACGCACAGGAAGGGATTGATGTGCAATTGTGGTTACTGCTCTTGGTTTGGGTGGGTGTTACGTTCACATCCATCCTTGTGCATGAATTGGGGCACGCGCTTGCGTTTCGCTACTTCGGAATCGAATCCGAGATTGTGCTGTATCAAATGGGTGGACTTGCCATACCAGGCGCAGGGATGATTTGGGGACGCCAAGGAAGAAAGCGTAGCCTGACTCACATGGATCAGATCATTGTGTCCGCTGCTGGCCCCTTGATTCAGTTGCTATTGGCAGCGGTAGTGGGTGTGTCCGCAACGTTGTGCGGAGTTTTCGTAAGTGAATTCTTGTGGTTGGCAGATTTGTTGGAGATTCAAGTCAGTAGGCCTCGCAACCCGTTGACCACTGCATCGATTCACTTCATGGTGACATCCAGTATCTGGTGGGCGGTAATCAACTTGATTCCGATCTACCCGCTCGATGGTGGGCAGATCGCGCAGCATGTGATCGGCATTTTTCGTCGCACCAATGGCCTCATCGAAGCGCAAACATTGGGTGCAATTGTTGGTGTGCTTGCAGCGCTTTGGTTCCAAAGTCAGCACATGACCTTCAACGCAATCTTCTTTGCATCGATGGCGCTGAGCAACTTTCAAGCGCTGCAATCGAACAACGGAAGCCGTTTTTGGTAGTGCGGCGAAAAAAAATTTCAAAAATTTCTGCGCATCGATGATGCTGTTTTGGAGCCTTCAAAGCGATTCGATTGGCCCCTCTTTGCAGCTCGATTTTGATCATCGAAGACCATCATCGCGAGGTGCTCATGAGCGCGAGAAATAGCATCTTCCAAGTACTTGTGTGAAGCGTGTGCGATGCGTGATTCTCGCATGCTTCGTTCGTGCTGTCGGACACCCAGTCATGCAAACGTGATTCGATATCGATCAATCAATTCATTGGTGTTTTGTGTTTGGCTTGCTCTCGATGTGCTTGAGTAACGTCTTGCAAACATGCCGATCATTCATCAAAAACTTGTCCTCAAAACATGCTTGAACGCATCCTGCTTTGGGCTTCGTGAACATGCTTTGCGAGTCGCATCGCGCATCGATTTCAAGACATCGTCATGCCAACTCGATCACATCGTTGATCGATGCTTGTGGCGCGAGTTACCAACACAACATGGTGGAAAATTGGTTTCATTTATGTGGAAAAATTGTCGAAAAGATGTTGCAATAACTTTCGACTTTTATACAAATAGTCGCATTGGATGTTGTTCCTTTGAAGAGAAAGATTCGGTTGGGTGTTCGATACGTCGAGCACAGGACATGAAGTCAACAATCGAATCGATTTCAACGAAGGGTTTTTAGTACCGGTTGTCAATTCAGATCTCTCATCTACTGCTTCTGATGAGGGACACCTGAGGCAACTAAAGTTTTCGCATTTCGGAGGATGTATCCGTGGCCAAGAAAAAAGCTGTAGCGACGAAGAAGAAGGTTGCCAAGAAGAAGGCTGCAAAGAAGGCAGCAGCACCTAAGAAGGCTGCAACCAAGAAGAAGGTAGCCAAGAAGAAGGCTGCTAAGAAGACTTCCACAAAGTCTCCTTCGTAATAATCGTTGCTCTGCTAGAGCACTCGGCTTCTGTCGAGAATCTGCTCCAAGCAACAAACACAAAACCGTTGAGCTTAACCTCGACGGTTTTTTTTATGCGCTGACGGCACTTCTAGCTGAGCCGCGATTCTAACAGGGCCGAACACCTGACAGGGCCGAATTTCTTCCGGGGCACGCTTTCCAACAGGCCCTTGACCCTTTCAAGTCGCTCCTATTTGCTCTAACCGTCAAAATCGACTCAATCAACGCAGTCCATTTGTTCGATACCTATCCATGGTGTCATTGAAGGACATTTTCCATGGATTGCGAGCAAAATACTGTGTTTCGAACCTGCATTCACCAACGAGCGACGAGCATTATCTCGTATGGCTTGCTGTGTTTTGCATTCTGCATCACCCATTTGGGGTGTGTTTCGATCCAACCAGCTCCGAAGAGCATGAGCATTTCCAACCGCACAGTTCAAGCATCTGAGGTTTGTGCTCCAACTGATTTTGCAGGCCAATGGGTCGATCGACTCAATCCGCGCAAGATTGTTCCCGATGGGGTAAAGGTCTGGTTTTGTGAAAGCAAGCAAAAATCTTCAGATTGGATTGCTGTGCAAAGAGCGAGGCATCAGGGCCATAAAGCAGCCATGCATGCTTGGATTCAACGCAAGAAGGAAGACGCAAATCAGCCACCTTGGCCTCGATTCCATCCAATACCAGCAAAGCCTGTGTTTGAACCGAGCGAAGAAACGCTTCCCATGGACCCTGAGATCTATGGGCGATTTGGCATTAGCGAGTAGTTTCTCTCTCGACCTGGCGCACCCTTCTTTTCTAGACTCCCGGCGATCGATTGAACGACCCCGAAATCTCCATGGAAGGACGAATCGGAAATGCCCAGAAAAGCAAAAGATGAAACAGGATTCTCGAAACCTGCTCGCACCCGAAGATTCAAGAAGCGATACTTGCTGCTTGGAGGTCTTGTCGGCCTAGTGTTGGCCGTGGGAATCGGTGTTCCTTTTGCGCTGCACAACCGAGAGTTCGTGGTTTCCACCATCAATCGGAATGCCGGGATTGCACCCATGCGAGTCGATCTCGAGGCCATCGAAGGTGGATGGCTTAGCCCGATCAAGGTGCATGGACTTCGCTTGATCGATGACAAAGGGGCCGAGTTGGTGAAGGTGGCAGAGATTGAGACCGAGCTGAACTTGGTGAGGCTTGCGACTAATTACATGAACCTTCGCACGATTACGATTCGTGGTGCCGAAGCCACGGTGGATGTTCAGCCCGGAACCACGAACATTGAAGAAGCGCTTCGCCCATTTCTGACCGTCGATCCTAAAACTGCTGAGGAATCAGCTGCTGCTCCAGGTGCTGCATCCAGCCAATTACCGCTGGGAAGGATAAGAATTGCGGATGCGATCGTGCATGCTCGGGATAGTGTTGATCTCACGGCATGGGACTTGAAGGTTTCCGAAGCGGATGTTCCGTTTCCGACCTTGGAACAACCGGTTCCGCCAGTCACCTTAGTAGGTTTGGTTCAACAAACAGCAGCATTGCCAGGTGAAGTACTACTGGGTGGACAATTTACCATTCGGACTCAGCCGACCGATGGAGCTGCTGGAGCCAGCGGAGTGAATGGGCTTGTTCCCATGAAGATGAACATCGCAACCAATGGTTTGCCCATGCAATGGTTCAGTCTGGTGAAGCGACGAATGCCTGATATACCGATCGAGCGCTTGCTTGGTTTGGCGACGATCCAAGCGGACATTGAATTGAACAGCAACAACAACATCATCGCTCGTGTCCAGACGGCTCAGATCGATTCTTTGCGAATCATTGCGCCTGAACTCGTAGGTTCGCGCGGCGCTGGCCTTCAGCAGATCAAGCTAAGCGGAAGTTTTCGATTGAACCAGGATCGGCTTCAAACCACCGATGCCATCCTGCAGTGCGATGTCGGCGGCTTGGCAGCGAACGCAGATTTGCCATGGCCATTGGAAACCCCAACAGTAGCACAACCATGGTTGCGCGATGCGGATCTGAATGTGCAAGGGAATCTTGACCTGTCCAGACTCATTCAAGCCGCTCCCGACATGATCAAGATGCAGGACCAAGTTCAATTGCTTGCTGGCAACGCGACAGTGACGGCTACACAAAAGAGATCGTCCGTGCCTTTGGCTGCAGCGGGTGCGACGCCTCCATCCAGCAATTACCGACTGACTTTGGGAGGCCTCAAAGCAAACGTCAATGGTACGAGCATGCAATGGGACCAAGCGCTCGCGGCTTCGGTGGATGTGGAGGCGAATTCGTTAGGCCAACCGAGTTTCAAGGCGGATTGCACGGCGGAATTCTGTAAGATCGAGGGTTCGGGAGATCTTCAAGATGGACAGTTGTCTGGGCGATTCGACTTGGCCAAAATGGAGCAACGATTATCTCAATGGTTTGAGCTGCCCGTGGAAAGCTTGAGTGGCTCGGCGGATTGTCTCGTCAATTGGAAACAAGATGGTGGAAATCGGCTGACTGCTACAGGCAAGTTAACGACGACCCCAGTGAAAATTGTGAATCAATATGGTCAGTTGGATGAGCCCGCATGGGACGGTGATTTTTCTATCATCGCTCGTGTCGACCAAGGACGAATCATTCAAGTGGATCGATGTCAAGCAACATTCCAAGCGGCAGGTGAACTGCTATCGGCTCAAGTGATGGAGCCTATTTCGTTGATGTCCGCCACCTCAGGAATGGCGCAACTTCCGCCCGCTGGCATTCAATTGAAACTGGTTGGGGATTTAGGTGGTTGGCAACGGCGCGGGCAATTGTTTGCAGGGGTAGATCCTGGAGTGGTGCTTGGTGGAAAATGCGAACTCGACGCTCGTGGGGTTTTGGATCTGAGCCATATTGAAGTGACTCAGGCCAACTTTGTTACCGAACCATTCATCGTCCGTAGCGGCGAAACGACCTTCCAAGAGCCTCGCATGGTCGGAAACTTCAATGGTCGTGTCGATTCCCAGAATGTCACTCGTTTGCAAGTGGATAATCTTCTCGTCCAAGCAAGCTCGTTCGCGCTTCAGGCTCGTGACGAGGCGGTTGCAGATCGTGAATTGGCTCGAAAAGGAAACGCAGGCTATCGCATTGACCCAACGAAGTTGATGTCAGCGATACGTTTCGAATCGCCCACAGCAGCCAGCAATCCAATCTCGCTGGAAGGGGACGTGGTCGGCCAGATTGGCTGGGAAGTCGATCCCAAGAAATTGGTTTGGAAAATGGTCACCGATGCGAAAAATATTCGCGCGACTCAGGCGGTAGCCAATGGAGCTGCCACCCAGCTTGTCAGCACCGGCGGTGCCCGATCGACTGGGAACACGGGCAGCACGGTTCTTTGGGAAGAACCGCAAGCCAAAATGATCGTCGACGGAAGTTACGAAATCAGTTCTGGTAAGTTGGACGTTTCGAATTCGCAACTCCTAACCGAATGGATTGCGTACGGTGGTCAAACCGTGATGACCACTCAAGATCAGCAATCCAAGATCGTTTCCCGTGGCAGCATTACCTACGACGCAGCTCGAGTCGCACAGCGATTGAAACCGTGGACAGGCGACTACCTGGCCGTGAAGGGTCAAAAGACTCAGCCTCTCGAAGTAACTTGGACGTCAAGCACCAGCGGAAGTTGGGCTGATTCCCTGCAGGCCAAATCGCAGATCGGTTGGGACGAAGCGAATGTGGTTGGGATCGCAGTTGGATCGGCGGATGTTCCCTTGAAAATCGAAAACGGACGCTTTCTGTCACGGGCTGAGATACCAGTATCGCAAGGAGTTCTGCGATGGAACTTGGACGGGGACATTGCCGGCAATCCAATCGTGATCACTCAAAGTCCCGAGAAGGTTATCGACAACGTTGCTATCACTCAGCAAATGTGTCAAGGATGGCTCAAGTATGTCGCCCCGTTGCTCGCAGATGTGACCAGTGTGAACGGCAACTTGAGTTTGCAAATCGACGAAGCGGCAATTGTACCTACCGATTGGAAACGTCAGACCGTGAAGGGCCAATTGATGGTGCACGGCGCAAACGTGGGGCCGGGACCGTTAGCCGATCAGCTTCTGATGTTGGTCAATCAAGTTCGGGCTCTTCGAAAAGGCGCAGGTGCAGCGGACGGTGGAGGGCAGCCTACAAGCTGGCTTCAATTGCCAGAGCAGAAAATCAACTTTGACGTCCAAGACGGTCGTGTTGCTCACCGAAACATGCAGATACAAGCAGGGGATGTTGTGATCAATACCTCGGGGTCCGTGGGGATTGATGGTCAATTGGAACTGATTGCCGCTGTCCCCATTTTGAAAGATTGGGTGGAGAAGACGCCATTGTTGCAATCCTTGGCCGGCCAGCAAATTCAAATTCCCGTTCGAGGAAACATTCAGCGTCCGCAGATGGACTTGAGCAGTTTCACGTCCCTTGGGCAGCAGTTGGCGACATCCGCGCTTCAAGGGGTGGCTCAGAAGCAAATCGATAAGGGGCTCAACAAACTTCTCGGGCCTCTATCGCAGCAGCTTGGTCCATTTCAACAAGGTATGCAGCAAATGCAGCAAGGGGTACAGCAGAACATGCCTCAGTTGCCAAACTTCCAAGGACTACCAATCCCAGGCTTTGGTGCTGGGGGCTTGTTTGGTGGCGGCCAGCCTCAACCTGTTCCGCCTCAACCAGCCCCTCCGCAACCGGGCCCAGTGCAACCGTAGTACCCTATGGTTGCTCTTGATTCGTGCATCTTCAGACTCAACGGCTAGGTTTCTTGCCTGCCGTTCGCTTTAGGTCAGCTCAGCAGAATTTGCAGTTGTCGTCGCCGATGTGCTCGCCGAAGTAGTCGCAGTTGCGATCGTGGGGGATTGCCACCATGATTTCACTTCCGATGCCGCGAGATACGTTGCGACTCGCAGTTTGGAGAGCCAGCGGCGCGAGGGGACCACCCAGCGTTGCTGCATGGACGGTATTGCACCTAATCGCCCTTTGTACTCTTCATCGCCGCGAAGAAAATCGATCGAGTCGCATTGGAGCGAGATCGCATGCCGAATACAGCCATAGAGTAGCTGCCAGCCTGGTTTGGAATCGGCAAATTCGGGATTCATGCCTGTTAAGTAGACGCTCAGTGAATTGCGATCACGAAAGCAAATTGCCCCGGCAGCGGTTTGGCCGCTGATTTGGAGGGTGGCCATGTGAACTCGATTGCCCAAAGACAAATCGAGATCGGCTGACGTGTCTGGATGTAAAGTGCATGGGTCATCCCATAAGGCTGCGGTGGCTTTTTCCAGAAAGGTCGTGAACTTCTTTTCGGTGAAGCACCCGTCAATGCCTCGTTCCTTCCATCGCAATTGATGAATACGAGATATTTGCGGTAATAGAAGCTGGGCTTCATCAAGCGATTCGGCGACATGAAATTGGCTTCGGCCGGAAGCAAATTCCGCGGAAGCGTTCTTGAGGATTTTTCGAGCTCGTTTCGAGAGCCGTGAAAAGTAGGATTCCATCCCCCCCTCGAGCGATGCTTTCCAGCAATAAGGGCTCGGTCGATAGGTGATGATGCCCTGAGTTTTCGTGCACAGTGTCTGGCCAAAGCGCTGCATGACGCGATCGGTGCTGCGAATACCATCGAGATTTAAATTGTCCCATGGCCTGCACTCGGAGGAGTTCGTTAACCAGTTTGCAAATGCGTCAGCCGTCGCCATCCCGTAGCCTCGCTCGCACAGGATTCCTTGGTCATCGGAACACACCTTGCCACTCCCCATGAAGACAAGAGTGGAACCGGTAAGGAGATTCTTGGTCTCTGCCAAAAGCATTATACCGCGAACTTGGTTGTCTTCGGATCGAGCTACGAGAACGCACAGACGATACGATTCCTGATAGGCTTCCCACCATGACAACAGCCAGCTAGGTCGACGCATTGTCATTCCCATCGACAAACGATTCCAATCGTTCTTGATCGAATCAAGGGAACTAGGCTCGCGAATGCATTCAACTCGTAACATTCAGATTCACTAAAACTGGAAGTAAAGAAACGGACTCTCGGCATCAAATCGCATGACACAAAGGACGAAAACGAGACTCAAGACGATCGCTGTGCCAAGCGAAAACTTTGGCCGGTAGTTCCATGTGTTGGGTGCAAACCAACAGAACAGGGAAGCGAGAACGGTTGTAACAACCCCGAGGGTCGCCAGTGTGCCTACGGAGAAATCCCGTTCGATGCCATTCAATCCGAAGATGGCTCGATACCATTGCATTGCCATGTTGAGATCCGTCGATCGAAACAGAACCCAACCCAGTATCACGCATAAAAAGGTGAGAGCAATCGCAATCGGCTTTGGAAATGCGATCCCGATATGTTCGCGATACAGTCCGTTCAGGACCAAAAGGCATCCATGCAACAAACCCCAAAGGATAAACGTCCAGCCGGCGCCGTGCCAGAAGCCCCCCAAAAACATGACGACGATCAGGTTGCGGTACGAAATGAACTTTCCGAATCGATTGCCCCCTAAAGGAATGTACAGATAATCCCGAAGGAAAGAGGACAAGGTCATATGCCATCGGCGCCAGAAATTCTGAATGCTTGTTGCTTGGTACGGCGAATCAAAGTTCTGTGGAAACGAGAATCCAAGCATCATTCCCAAACCAATCGCCATGTTGCTGTAACCAGCAAAGTCAAAATAGAGTTGCATGCTGTAGGCGAGTAAAGCCGCCCACCCCGTAACGAACTGAAGCGTTTCTGGGGTGGCAAGCAGAGGGGTTGCTACCTTGGCCACGGAGTCGGCGATGAGAATTTTTTGACTCATTCCTACGACGAAGAACCAAAGACCTTGGCATTGCTGATTCCAGTCGGGCGATTGGCCGAGTTCCTGCATTTGGTTTTCCACGTCACTGTAGCGAACGATGGGACCAGCAATAAGCTGCGGGAACATCGAAACGTAAGCTGCGAAATGCAGGAAGCTACGCGCAGGCTTCACTTGGCCACGGTAAAGATCGATCGAATAAGTAAGCGTCTGGAATGTGTAAAAGCTGATTCCGACTGGGAGGATGATTTCAGGCACATTCATCAGGGTCCCAAATCGTAAGGCATCCAAAAGTTGGTTCATCGATTCTGCAAAGAACCCGCAATATTTGAAGTAGGCGAGCATCCCTAGATTGCTTACTAGGGAGAGGCTCAAAAGCCAACGTTTCGCGTTTGTCGTTCGAGATCGATCTATGCCGATCCCAACGTAGTAGTCCACCAAAGTAGACGCTAACAAAAGGAGCGTGAATTCCCAGTGCCACCAGCCGTAGAATACGTAACTGCTTACTACCAAGAAGCCAAGTCGCATTTGCGGCCAACGCGCAAGCAACCACCAAGCAGCAAGAACCACCGGCAGAAATAGCAGGATAAACACGTAGCTATTGAATAGCATATTGTGCCTCCGATGATTTCGGGAAAAGGCGATCGATCATTAATCGCGTGTTGGGTTCCAAAGGATGGATACCGTCAACGAACTCATTGGGATCGCCACCAAATGTGTCTAAGGAGCTCAGGTCCACAAACCGAGCCTGATGTTCGTCAGCAATTCTTTGAAGAGCTGTTTTGGCTTCGTGCTCGAAGTGCTCCAATTCGGTTTTGCAAGAGAGTGTTTTTCGAAGGTGCGGGTGATGAACGGTCAGAAACAACGTTACTTGACAGCCTTGTTGTTCGCACTGCGAGACGACCTCCTGCAAGTATCCAAGCCGTCTTGATGAAAGCCTGGTCATACTACCTAGAACGGTCATCAGTTCCTTTCGGTCGTGTTGAATGGCTTTTTCAAAGTCATATTTCCCTTTCAACCGTTCGCCCTGGCGTTGCAGATATTGGATCACTCCATCCGGATCGTAGACTTCCGACGGGGTAGCCGCATCGTCGGAAGTAGGAGAGATGATGGATCTCTTGATCGACTTGAGGCTTGATACGAATTGTTGATAGCTGAACAACTGGCTCACGCGATCGTATTCTTCTGTCCAGGGTAGTTTGCTTCGAATGCAGGAATAAAGCTTCGGTTCTGCGATCAGTCGAGCGTCGCTAGGCACTACATCGTTAAGGGATGCGACATCCACCCCGATCAGAACTGATTTAGGAAAGTGTCCCGTGGAGTTTTTGTAGAGCTGTACGATCGCTAAGAAGTCCTCGGGACGCCCGTGATTAACTCCGAAATTGAAGTAGCGAAGGTTGGTTCGGGCATGAAGGTAGCTTGGTTCGAATTTCATCGTCCGCGAGGAGCCTAAGATCAGGCCTTCGGTTGTCGAACATTGCAGTTCGAACAAGGCTACTTTTTCGCTTCGGGAATCTTGAACTAAGGGAGCAAATAGATGCGATGAGTATTGGCGGTACGGGTTTACCAACCAGTTCAATGCAGCCACGCAAAGCAAGCACAGCAATGCGATGGATACGACCGTAATCGCAAAGGTTTTTGGTTGCAGGGGCGTTTGGAAACGGCACCAAAGAGCGTGCGCGAAGCAAGTACGGTCGGCAAGCATATTGCAAATGCGTATCGGAGCAGACGCGGCATTCTCGGGAGGCATGGTGCAGCAAAGTCGGTTGGTGCAATTTGCCAAACATTCTGGCATTGGGAGGCGCACGACCGCGAACCCGAAAGTAGCGTAGGTCGCTCCAATGCACCCGCATCGATTCCGGGCGGAATTTGCGCTACCAGCATCCTATCCGGGTGCGCATTCGATACGATCGTTGCAAGCGTTGCAGAACCGAGGGGGCTCGGGCAACCTAATTGGTCTCGGGCAGCAGGAAGGAGTTGGCCGCGAGACGTTCAACAATCTGCCTTGCTGCATGCCGATGGAGTTCTTTCCCCTTAAGATTTTTGTTCTCGTCTGTAAGAACCAAGTCGATAGCTCCCGATCGCACCAGCAGTTCCATTTCGTTCGCGAGAGACTCCATATCGCGAGTTCCGTCGAGCATGGGAAGCACCAGGCGGTCCTCGCCGCTGATTCGAACGACATTGTGGTTTTGGTTGGTGACAAGGTCCCCGGCTCGAGCTTGGCTTCTTGCCCAAGCCGTTGTCTTGGGCTTTTGAAATCCACTGCTCTTCATACGGTCATCCAAAAATCGAAACTGAATCCAACCAGATAAAGACCATTGGATCATGGACGCGGCAAGTTGTTTCAATTCAATTTTGGAAGGCATGGATTCCTTTTCCAATTGATCTTCGATTTGCCGGTGCAGATCGGCGATTGGTAACGAACACGGGTACACTTGATCCAGAAATTCCGCAGCGAGTTGCGTCGAGCGTTCGGAAGTGGTAAGAACTCGGCCTGATGCGAGCTTGTAGCACTTCTGTGTGCTGTCCGCGGTTGAATTCGGATTTTCAGAAGGTACTGTCTCTTTGAAACTGCCTGAAAAGCGAGCAGAAGCTAACAGATCGGCCGAAACGTTTCGGTCGATTTTTGCATCGGAGTGAACCAAGAGGCTCTCGCGAAATGTCCGGTTGTTGATACAGTCCATGTAGTGACTGCGAAGAACCAGATCGTTTACCTTTTCGAGTTTGGCTTTGGCTTTCTCGTTGAGGTTGCCAATCCAATTGGATGGAAGATCGGACTCGCCAAGAAACTGTAGTGAGTGCTTTTGAGCTTCGGAAACAAACTCTTTGAAGTAGTACGCTTTGTTGAAAGCTTCGAGGTACTCATGATAAACGTACTGATCGGGGTGCTTGTCAAAGGCAACGGCTTCGCTTCGGTAGAAAGCCGCGTGCATAGAATTGCTCCCTTCGTTGGCTTCGGCGAGAAATTTCAAAAGGGTCCGAGCCTGACTTGTTTTGGCTTGTGGATCTTCGAGTCCTTCGACATGCTGAAGCATCATACTTCGCAACATGCCACGAAAGTGCCAGCCGGGCAGTGTGTTGTAGCTGATGAAGGCAACCCCACGTTCCGATAGATTGGCTGACGAGACATGGAGGATCGCGTCACGAACAAAATCAGGGACCCAGGAGAAAACGCCGTGGCAAATGACGTAATCGAATTTGCCAAGATCGGCGTTGATGTCCGTAATGCTAGCGTGTCGAATTTCGAGATTTTTGAGGCCAATGTAATTTGCGGCAGAGATAGCGTTATCGCATTGAACTTTAGAGAGTTCCACCCCCACGAAAGAGGCTTTTGGGAAACGGTTAGCTAGCGGAATGAGGTTCCCGCCACCGGCGCATCCGAGCTCAAGAACTCGGGCGCTTTCTGGAAGGACAGGATCGAGTCCAAAGAGCCGGGCGACATTGAACATTCGATCCGGATGGCTTGCCGGAACTGGAAAGCTGCAATAGGGGATAGCGTCGTACGATGCTTCTGTGACGGATTTGGTGCTTGCGTTAGCGAGTGTAGACGACGCTGCCGGGCTAGATTGAGGGATGGTACTCATGACTGCCTATTGGTTACCTCCATTGGAATGACAATGCTTTCACGCGTCAGGAGGGTATCAAAAGCGAGTCGTTCGAGTCTACGTCGGAAAAATCCGTGAACGAAGCCCCAACCCGCCCTAATCGGTGCCACCCACCTACTTGCAGTAGTTGGAGTTGTTTGTTATTATCCGAGTATTAGGAGATACACTTATGCCAAGACCATTACGTTCCGCCATTTATCGTCCTCAAGAGATTGCCATCCTTCATTGCACCCAGAGATGCGTGCGGCGGGCTTATTTGAGCGGCGTTGATGCCGTTTCTGGTGCCGACTATTCCCACCGAAAGGAATGGATTCGGGTGCGGATCGAGAAATTGGCTTCGGTGTTCGGCTTGGATATTTTAAGCTACGCGATTTTATCTAATCACCTACACGTGGTCCTCCGAAGCAGGCCTGATGTGGTTGCCGCTTGGTCTGACCGGCAGGTGGCCCTGCGGTGGTTGCAGATTTTTCCTGGAAAACGGATTGACGAGCAACTAGGGGACCCTACCACACATGACTTGGATATGCTAGTAAACGACTCGGAACGGATGGCCTTAGTTCGTTTGCGTTTATCGGATGTTTCTTGGTTTATGCGTGCTCTTTCGGAACCTATTGCTAGGCTTGCGAATAGGCAAGATGAATGCACTGGTAGCTTTTGGGAGGGCCGTTTCAAGGCTCAGCGGCTTCTTGATGAGGCAGCGTTGCTGGCTTGTTGCATGTATGTGGATTTGAATCCCGTTCGGGCTGCTATGGCGCAATCGCCGGCAGATTCTAAGTTCACGTCTGCTTACGATCGCATCCAAGCGGAAGCCGGGGAGACGATCGAGTCGGCAGCAGCACCCATGCAAACCATTAACCGAGAAGACGCTGCGAAGATCCTGAAGAATAACACTCCTGAGCAGTTGGCCAAACGCCGCAAGGAAGTCAGCAAGCGACGCGGCCCGCGAATCGCGAGGGATGCATGGCTAGCCCCGTTGACTTTGAATCCCAGGGCTACGGGGCCCGTCTTGAACAAAGAAGGGGTTCGAGCGAGCGATAAGGGCTTTCTGGATATGAGCTTAACTGACTACTTGGCCCTTTTGTACTGGACAGGTAACCAGGGACGGGCGGACAAGAGTGGGACGATCCAAGCAGATCGTGTTGCGGATTATGCACCCTTATTGGCGAAATTGGGAATTGCCGATGGTATGTGGTGTGACTTGGTGTGGAATTTTAAGAAGTACTTTGGCAAGAGTCGTGGGCCAGGCTCACCAGATCGCATGCAAGAAGAAGCGATCTTGGGGACTCGCAAGTTCCAGCCCGGGCAGAAAAAAGTTCGTACTTGCTTCGCGCGTTAGGACCTGCTTGTGCGTTGCTGCTAGGCCTCTCTCATCGGGGGCCTCAAAAAGTATCCCTCTGTGCGACTCGTAAAAGTCGGCAAGTGACGACGTGTGGAATTAATTGCCAATTGGCTCCCGTTGCCAAAGAAAACGCCACTTCATGTTGAGCAAACGGCGCACGAACGGCCGGGGCAGAATACGCGAATCAAAACCGACGATGAAAGCGAAGGCTGTTGCCCCTTCAAGGGTACTTTTTCAAGTGGGTAGTGTGGCATTCTTCGTGTGTCGGCAGTCGCGGCGGTCCGCATCACTTTGCCTTGGCAGCGGTTGCGGCATTGGCGTCGTTGGTCGGTTTGGCTCGCTCGGTGGGGCAGTTGGGTTCTGAAGGAGCCTGCCGTAACTGCGCTATCGCTTGCTACGGCCTACATTCTTGTTCCGGACTACTTGCTTGATGCAGCATGAGCAGACGGTGGGTGGCACCAAAAGCAGACGGTGGGTGGCACCGAACGTAGAGTGAAATGGGTAAGGCAGGTAGATAGGGTTGAGTCTGCGGGATTTGGCGAAAGCTCTGGGGGTTCGGACTGTAACGGTTCGATAAACCTTTTCGAGAAGTTAAGCTGTTCGAACGCGCATTTCTAACGATGCCGCCGAATGGAATCGATTCAACGCATTGCAAAAGGATTTAGCCCCGATGCCTATCGCCATCAAGCCGTACCAAACCATGAATCGGGCCGCCTTTTCTCGAGTCCTTCTCGGACTGTCTGTCAGTGCAGGCGTCAGTTTTGCCATGATCACTCAAACCGCTGGCCTCGGGGCACAACCCTGCGACCAGTGCGATGCTAAGATCAGCCGCTCCTCCGAGCCAAGTTGCGGCTGCGAAACAAACACTCACTCACATCCGCAACGAATTACGAATGCTTGCAACACTTGTAAGCCAGATTGCGGCCTATCGTTTGCCGAGAAATTTCTGAAGAAACTAGACGAAGCAGGTGATCGTTTTGAAGCTTCTCGGCGAAAGGTGAAATCTGGCCAGTGCGATGCGTGCTTCCACCAAAGTGAGAGAAATCGCAATTTGCCCATCCGACACGCTGCCCAACCAACCTGCGGCTGCGAAACCTGCTCGTCCGAGCCTGTCTACATGCCCGCACTCCCACCTTATGTACAAAACCACCCTCCCGTTCAGGTCCGAAACAGCACGCCCGGAACATCGGGAGCGGTTGGAGATCAACGTCCCAAGGCATTGATCCAAGAGCCGACGAAACCGAGTCTTCAAGAAACCAAGAAACCGATCCAAGAGCCTGCTTTGGTACGTGCTCCTTTCGAACCCAGGACACCGCCAACACCACCGCCGACCTTGAGTCAACCAGTGGCGTCCCCTGTCGAAAGCGCAGAACCACCGAAGCTACCTTCAGCGACGCCTGCCGTACCGACTCTCCCAGACGTCCTTGTCGATCCTTTCAAGGACGATCCAACTGCCTTTAATGATCCGGCTCAACCCAAGTCAGTTCAGCTAACAAGCGCCCGCCGAACTCAACCCAATGGACTACGCTTGCGTTCACCGCACGTTGCAGAGCCAACGACGATCGACGCGCCCGAACCGTTAACAGCCACGCAGCGCGACGCAAACAGGATAGAAATTGGTCATGCTTCTGAGACCAAGGAACTTGATCGCACGGAAGCCGTAGTGCCAATCGCTTATCAGCAGATGCTTCCTGTCCGCGTTTCTTTACGATCCAGTTCCAACCCTTCCGATCCAGGTGAAGAACCACGCGTAAGTCGAATCACGGTACCTCGCAGTCGTTAGACTTTATTGAGACCCAGTTTTGTTGCTGTCCCAGGACAGGATTATTCAATCCGATCCGTGGGCTATCGCTGCGGAAATCGTTTTGGATGTAGAACTAGGAACGCGGCTAGCGCCCGCGGCTCATGCTGAAGACGCGGGGGCGTGCACGCGCGGTATTTTAGGTTGGAGCATTGCCAATGAGTTCTTCGATTCGAATTGGAGCATCCATCTTGGACTGGCCAAAGGCTAAACGAATGATCTTTGGGGGATCAGGCCATTGTTCGTCTAAAAATTTCTTTAGCAAACGATAGTTTGATCCTACCGAAAAGTCAGCTCCGTAAGGCGAATCCACCGAAGGCTCCAAGGTTGACGAAGCAGCCCTTGATTCGTTTAGGACCACATACTTAATCCGCAACTGTAACGCGCGTGCAGCAGTCAAAGTTGTCAGGACCTGGCTAACAACCCCTAGTTTGTTGGAAGCCACCAGGATTAACGGGAGCTGTAGTTTCTGAGCTAAACTGGCGTTTGTCATTTTCCAACTGATGGGTGACATCAGCCCCCCCGCTCCTTCTACGACAAGAAAATCGCATTCACTTTCCCAAGCGACTGCGCCAGCGACGATGCGATCGTCGTCTACCTCGCGGCCTTCAAGCTCGGCGGCCATCGGTGGGGCTAACGGCGCCACAAACGATTGAGGATTAACTTGCTTGAGCGTACCGAGCC
The DNA here is from genome assembly GCA_027487485.1 of Planctomycetaceae bacterium. Lineage (GTDB taxonomy): Bacteria > Planctomycetota > Planctomycetia > Pirellulales > Pirellulaceae > JBKCUI01. The sequence continues at coordinate 65,898 of JAIYDN010000050.1, forward strand.
TTCCACTGGCGAGCCAAAGCAAGTTTGCGTCGGAGCCCTCTTGCGATAACGCCCCGCTGGCGACCGGCTTGTAAGCACCCACGCGCGCGCACTGACTTACCCATTGTTCGATCAATCGGCAGGCAACAAAAGTTTTGCCAACTTCGGTGTCCGTTCCAACCAGCATGACACCCGGGATTCGCATTATTGATTGCATGAAATTCGCAAGAAACGTATTTGTGTTGATTTTGCCATCGTCATTGGATTTCCTTTCGAGACATCGGTCAACGCTACAACCCGAAGAATCGCCAAGGTCGTTGCGTTGGAAGCCCTTTGACTTAAAGTTCTGGGCAAAATCTTCGGTCTAGGTTGGCTTTTCACCGAAGAGATGTCAATGCTTGGGCATCACATTTCGCGTCAATAGTCATCATGGATTGGTGGCACTGGAGGAACCCTTCATGGTTTCGTAACCAGGATGTTAACGGCGCGGTTTACGAAACTTTTTGTTTTTTGGGAGTTAGTGAAATGCGTCGATTTATCGTTACTTTGTCAGTCGTTGCTTGTGCAGCCGTCTCGTCCACCGCCAATGCTGGCCTGTTCCACAAAAAGGATGCTTGTTGTGAACCAGCACCTGTTTGTTGTGAAGCTCCAGCTCCAACATGCTGCGAACCAGCTCCTGCCTGCCGTCCAAAGTTGCAATTGGGCTCGAAGCTCAAGGGTATGCTTGCAACCATGCACAGCAAGCTACACAGCTCCAAGTGCTGCGAACCAGCACCAACATGCTGCGATGCACCTGTAGCATGCGATGCTCCAGCACCTTGTGCAGCACCAGCACCAGCTCCTTGTGCAGCTCCTGCACCTTGTGCAGCTCCAGCACCAGTATGCTGCGATGCAGCTCCAACATGCTGCGAAGAGCCAGCACCATGCTGCAAACCAGCTCGCAAGCATTGCCTCAAGGACATGATGAGCCGAATCAAGGCTAAGTTCGCTTGCTGCAAGCCAGCTCCAAGCTGCTGCGAACCAGCTCCAACATGCTGCGAAGAGCCAGCACCAACATGCTGCAAGCCAGCTCGCAAGCATTGCTTCAAAGACATGATCGGTGGCCTAAAGGGCAAGCTAGCTTCGATGAAGCGATGTGCACCAGCTCCAAGCTGCGGATGCGAAGCTGCTCCAAGCTGCGGATGCAACTAGTTCGAGCTAGCAACTAGTTCGACCTTGCCAAACGGCACAAAATAATCAGTGGTGATTCGACGCTTGGTGCGAGAATCCCTCGAAGGGCTGCAAAGAAATTTGCAGCCTTTTTTTATTGACATTCAGCGTTTTTCTCGTTCCGATTTGCAGTAGTCGATTCTGCTCTATCTACGTATCCTTAAGCAGACGTGAATCAGTTTTCGAAGTTGGCTCCTATTTGTTTTTCTATGTCCCGCACCATCGTTTTCGGTGATATCCACGGTTGCCTGGCAGCGTTCAACGCCCTTCTTGATGCTATTCAGCCACAATCGTCCGACACTCTTGTGACCGTAGGCGATTACGTCGATCGAGGGCCCGATGCCAAAGGTGTACTCGATCGATTGCTGGAGCTTGAGCAGCAACTGAACCTAGTTCCACTGCAGGGCAATCACGAGGAAATGATGCTTGCCGTCCTGGAGCGAAGAATGGAACCCTACGGCTGGTTGAATCATGGCGGCGTGGAGACCATGGAATCCTATGGCTTTAACGGGGACCTCAATTGCGTTCCTAAGTCCCATATCGATCTGATGAAGCGAATGCCGAGCTTCTTTGAGACCGACACCCACTTTGTCGTTCATGCCAATTACGACGCCCAGCTGCCTCTCGAAGAGCAACCGAAAGAGATGCTTCGCTGGGTGAAGATTACAGAAATCCTTCCTGACCCTCATATCTCAGGCAAACGGGCTGTTGTTGGCCACACGCACAACCGCCAAGGTGAGATTTTCGAGGTACCTCATTTGATTTGCATCGACACCTATTGCTATGGTGGCTACTGGCTTACCGCCATGGAATTGGAAACAGGAAAGATCTGGCAAGCGTCCCCCGAAGGAGTTTTGCGGCAGGCCCCGAATTAACACCTCGAGCACTAGTTAAGACCGTGGGCACTAGCCACGAACTGCGACTCGACCGAACTCCAGGCCCATCATGATGGAATTCAAGCCGGACCCAATACCAAGCAATGCGGTCTTGGTGCCTGGTTGAAAATAGTCTTGCTGTAGCCCTGTCCCCAATGCGGTAGGTAACGCAACCGACCCCGTGTTGCCAAACACTTCAAAAGTCGAAAAATCTTTCTCTACTGGCATCGCAAGCGTTTCCAGCATTCTTTTTCGATGCGCCGATCCCACTTGATGGCAAACGGTCGAATCGATTTCCTCTCGGTTCCATGCAAGCTCCTTCAGCAACAATTCAAACGCGGTCGCCCCCGTCGCCACCCCTGCTTCCAGCAACAATTCTGAATCCGTATTCATGATAGGTTGCATGCTGCTTCCTACCGTGTCGGTATCACTTTGGCAAAGAGCATGGTGCTTGGTTCTTGCGATAGCAACGGCTCCGCGAACGGGCGCCCCTAGTCCATTGCCTCGCCCCCCGAAGACTCGCGAATCGCCGAGAAGCCAGGCACAGCTCCCTGAACCGATCGTCAAGGAAGCAAATGCAGGCTTGATCGATTGGCGAGTTAGATTCGCATCATGCGTCAATTGATCGATGGTTGCTTCCAACAAGCCACGGCAATCTTCGGTCCCTACCACGAGCCCGGCTTGAATGACGCCACTTTCAATCAATTGAGCTATCTGCACGGCCCCATTCATCACACCCAGGCACGCATTGGAAACATCGTAGACCCAGGCATTTTCTGGCAATCCGACCAAATGATGCACTCGGCATGCGGTGGCCGGCTCCAGAAACTCCCTACATACACTTGCATGAATCAAACATTGCACGTCGTCGGCTGCAACAGACGCTGCTTCGAGAGCTCGCTGGCAACTCAATGCGCTCATATCGCTAATGCGTGTTTTTGGTTCCCACAAACGTCGCTCTCGAATCCCGCTCATACCTTCCAAGCGTCCTTGAGGCAGCTTCAAGCGAGAATAAACTTGCTCCAAGCGATTCTCGATATCGGTCGACGTAAGTACCAACGGTGGTAAAACATAGCCAACCGACAAAAGGGAGACGTTTTGAAATAGCATGTTGGACGAAGGCTCGTTCTTTTCTAGTTACGTCGATCGCTTAACTCGTGAACCATATCGACCAGAGCAATCACATTATCGACGGGAGTGCCGGGCAAAATCCCGTGACCAAGATTGAAGATATGTCCAGGCTTTCCGGCCGCTTGCGTCAGAACATAGTGCACGGAATCGCGGATCGTATCCAGGTCGGAAAACAAAACGATAGGATCCAAATTACCTTGTACCGCTCGGTCGCTTCCGGCCATGTCCCAACCCACATCCAAGGGAACTCGCCAATCCAAACCTACGACAGTCCGTTGGTCGCCTCGTAGGAGCGACGTCAGCATCGGGTTTCCTGTTGCAAAGTTGATGACAGGAACGCCGGGCACAATCGAATCCAGCAGCTGATGCATGTGCGGCAAGATGCGCGTGCGATACTCATTGGGTGACAAGCAACCGGCCCAAGAATCAAACAACTGCACACATTGTGCCCCCGCTTCAATCTGGGAATTCAAGTACAAGGCGATCGAATCGACGAGCTTATTCATGAGCTCTTTCCATGCGACCGGATCCGTATACATGAGCGTTTTGGTATGAATAAAATTGCGTGAGCCTCCACCCTCGATCATGTAACTTGCCAGAGTGAATGGCGAACCGGAAAAGCCGATCACCGGTATCTTGCTTGGCAAGCTAGCTCGGGTCGCGCGCACGGTATCAGGTACAAACTGCAAGGCTTCGATGGAGGTGAGCGGCATGACTCGATCGATGTCTTTTGGAGATCGAATGGGGTTATGAATCGCGGGGCCATCGCCGGCCGTGAACTCCAGATGGAAACCCATGGGTTCCAAGATTGGAAGGATGTCGGAAAAAATGATAGCCGCATCCACTCCAAGCTTTTCGACCGCCGTCACCATCACTTCGGCGCACAAGTTCGGATTTTTGCACAGTTCCAAGAACGAAACTTTCTCGCGGACTGCTCGATACTCGGCCATATACCGCCCTGCTTGCCGCATCAGCCACACAGGCGTAACGTCCGATGGCTGGCGGTAACATGCCTTTAAGAAGCAACTGTCTCCCAAAGACTTCGCCATCGAATCCTGGGGAGCTTTGTCGTCCGCAGAACGTACGGCCCCCACCGAGTTTATATGAAAGCGTTTTGCTTTGAGAATTCGATTGCTCTTGTCTGCGGAGGCTTGAACCAAGTGGCCCATTTTGGAGTGCTCCGGTTCCAGGTCGATCGGAAGTTCCAAGTGGTTCAGCATTTCCGACGTGGTGGGACCGATCGAAGCGACCACCATACTCTTAAGAGCAGATCGCAGCGCTGATTCACAATCCATCTGCTTTGCAATGCGCAGCATATTCACGGCTTGATGGGCACTGGTGAACAACAAACAGTCCCGTTCGCCCCGCACGATCGCTTGTATGTTCTCTTCCAGAGGTTTCGTATCCTCGGGCAAATCCCATTGGTAGACCCTAACCGTGGCAACTCTTGCACCGCGAGCCTCCAAGCCACCAACCAGCGAATGATTGGTAACCCCGTACTCTTGCAAACCCACCACCACGTTCGAAACGGGCATGTGCAGATCCACGGTCTGAAGCACCTCGCGCCAGGTGTTGGGCTCGGGGGCGCGATGGGTAGGTTGCAATCCCACCTCGCGCATCGCAGCCACCGGTTTAGGTCCACGAGCCAACGTAGGAATATCCGAAAGAGCATCCAGAAATCGCTGCTTGTCCATATGCGGTTCAATGGCCGCAAGCAATTGCTTGAACCCAACACCAGTCAGAAAAATGACCGCACCGATTTCGCCAGTAATCACGCGGTAGGCGAAATCAACGGCATCCTTATTCTTATCGATGGGCAATTCGCGCATCGACGGACTCACAAACGCCTGTCCGCCGAATCGTTCTATCAATCGAGCAAAATCGTCGCGGCGCCGGCTTTCCAGCGCGGCAACACGGAGACCACCGAAAGAAGGGCTTAGGGATTCGTTAGGCGAGTTGGCAGACACATCATCGGACATAGATAGTTGTTTCTAGTTACTTTAGGACTTCGGCAGCGGCGGCGGAATCAAGGAACCACCATAGCCGTCCAAGTTTAGGTTCGATCAATTGAGCAGGATATTCGTCGGGATGGCGAGGCCCATGCAAGACCACATCCACAGCCGGACGTTTCGACGCTCCGCAAACAAGGAACGCAACATTCCGTGCTGCATTGATAATCGGAGCCGTAAGAGTCAGTCGATAGGCGGAAAACTTGGGAACAAAATTGGCGACAAATAAGTGGTCGCTTTCCTTGAGTGCTTCCGTCTCAGGGAACAGTGAAGCCGTGTGTGCGTCGTCCCCTAAGCCCAGCAAAACAATATCGATGGTTGGAATATCATCTTTGTCCCCTTCGTTCTCCAAAACCTCTCGAAGCTGCTTCTCGTATTGCAAAGCCGCTCGATCAGGAGCTTTCAGATCGATCACAACAGGAAATACCTTGGGCATGTTCTGAGCATGATCCTTTGGATCCAATCGATCCAGCCAAGCTTCACGCACCATCCGATAGTTGCTGTCAACATGGTCATGAGGCACGTTGCGTTCGTCACCCCATACCAAAGTCACCAAGGACCAATCGAGCTTGTTGGTTTCGCTTTCCGCAATCATTTGGTAGAGACGCTTTGGCGTCGAGCCGCCTGAGAGCGCGATACTGCACTGACCGCGTGCGGCAATGCTCTCGCGTATCGTCTCAATGAGCCACTCCGTCGCGGCCAAAGCGACCTCTTCAGCATTCGGCTTTACAATGGTTTGATGATACATGGATTCTATGTTAACGCTTTTCGTAAAGGACAACGGCTTGAGTCCACAGTTTGTCCGCGGCGATAATCGTTGAGCAATTGCCTGGACTGGTCGGCAAGCATGCGTCGAACTTCACGCCGTTGCCCTTTGATTCGTTCAATTTTCAGATTGTCGTATGCGGTGGTTTGATGCCGCATCCAAGCAATCACAGCCGCCTCGGCACGTTGCTCGATCGGAATTCGCTCCGTTCTTGCAACCGTTCCGCTTCCTACAGGCGTAGCATGGTGTGCGACCGCGGCAGCCAGCTTGTGAGCAAGATCGCCATAGATCGGATCGAAATCCAAAAACTGCAAAACAGCTGCACCAAAATCCTCCACATAGGCCGCTTGCTTTTTCTCACGTCGTCCGGCGTCGGCGACTTTGCGTTTAGCATAAGCCTCTGTGGATCGCTCCACCTCCAACTGTGCACGAATTTCCGAGATCGCTAATCCAGAAGCCCATACCCCTCGGGAAAAAACCTTGCGGCCCTTTTTTTCTTGGACAGTCCAAGTTGGCCCGGAGGCTTTGACACGTCGCGTCAGTCCCGCATCGCCGGGGGGCAATAGTTCCCAACCCTTGGGGACTTGCAGGACGGCACCTTCGATGGTTCGCACGGTTTTCTCGTTTGGCCCGGGGGAAACTACCCGCGTTTCAATCGTCATGTTGATCTGAGAGTGGAATTCGTACGATGGGGCGACCTATCGCTCCTGTCGGAAGTCCGAGATTTTAGCATGAAAACCAAAACTCATTAGCCCATTTTGGGATTCGGCGGCTTCGGCTTGCGTTTAGCGTGCCGGTGGGGCCGCTTGCGCAAAGGGCGCTTGCTGCGAGAATCCCGATGCTCGAGTTCGAACTTGGGTTCTGGCAATTCCTTCAAAATGGCTTGGAGCTGATCTTCGGACAGGTCCGGTCGCTTCTTGCCGACGCCACGAAAAATCGTTAAACCTTGCTCAACCGATAACACTTCCCGCCGCGATCGACCGAATTCATCGTCCGGCCAAGGTCCTTCAATTTCGGTCCAAGCGAATACTGCCCCCATGATCGAACGAATGTAATCCCAATATTCCTTGCGATCTGTCTGCACGAAAACGCAGCCTTCGGGCTTCAGTCGAGCATGCAACAACGCCAAGAATCCAGGGGTCATCATTCGCTTGCTAGAGAAGTTGGGATCGGAGAAAGGTTGCGGATGGTAGATATGAATCTCATCACACGCCTCAGCCGGCAGATAATTGGCTAGAAAACGCCATCCATCACACACGGCAAAACGGAGGTTGGACAACCCTCGCTGATTGCCTCGTCGAGTCCCATAACGAATCACAGCAGGCAAAATGTCGATCGCAAGATGGTCCCAATCTTGTCGACGCACTGCGGACGAAAGAGCAAACCGACCGTTTCCGCAGCCGATATCCAATGCCAAAGGAGCAGACCTGCCAAATACAGCAGCCAGATCCAGTTGCCCATCCTCCGGCAAGCGTTTGATTGCGGTTTGAACCCACTTTTCCTTTTCCAGGATCACACCAGGGATCGGAGTACCCATTTCGTACTCGACGTCGCCGGGCAAAAGTTCGGTGGGTGAAGAATTATTGTCGTATCGCTTGCTCATGCGAACCAGTGTAACCGAAGTCCTCAATCCGAAGCATTCATTTTATCAAGAATACGGTAGAGGCTCCGTCGGGCGATCCCTAGTTCTCGAGCGGCTTTTGCTTTGTTTCCTTGATTGCGCTTCAAGACTTCTTTGATATGAAGTTGCGAGATCGAAGCCATCGGAACCGCGTCGCCGATGTTAGGACTGGAATCTTGCAACGAATCGCCTGGAGGAATAGAAACCTGCCTCAAATCGGGCGGCAAATTCTGAAGGTCAATCGTATCACCATCCGCGAGGATCTTGGCTCGCTCCAGTGCATTTACCAATTGGCGAATGTTCCCAGGCCAATTGCAGCGTTGAAAAAGCTCTGCCACCCCTTCCCCAATCTTCCACGCATCGCCCAGGACATGTTTTACCAGGAGCGGTATATCTTGGATTCGTTCACGCAGGGGCGGGATCGTAATCGACAGAACATTCACACGATAATAGAGATCCTCTCGAAAACGGCCCGCAGCCACCTCGCTCACAAGATCTCGATTGGTGGCCGCGATCAATCGCACCTTGACTCGTCGCTCCTTCACCGACCCAATCCGACGCATCGAACCATCCTCGAGCACACGGAGCAGTTTCGCTTGAAGCCCGCCCGCCAGTTCGCCAAACTCGTCGATAAAAAGTGTTCCACCGTCCGCGATTTCAAACAAACCAGGCTTTGCTTCCGAGGCACCTGTAAACGCCCCTTTTTCATGACCAAACAGTTCACTCTCCAACAGAGCTTCGGGCAATGCAGCGCAATTGATCACCACCAAGGGACGGTCCGCTACCAAGCTTTGGGCGTGGATCGCTCGAGCGACAAGTTCTTTCCCTGTGCCACTTTCGCCCAAGATAAGTACAGGTTTATCGCATGGAGCAATCCGGTCAATCAATCTTTTCACTTCCGTGATCCCAGGAGATTGCCCGACAATGGGCTTCAGAGAATTAGTTTGGGCGAGCTGCTTTTTTAAGTGACGATTTTCTCTTTCCAGCGATTCGTTGCGTGCCGTCTTGCGGATTAACGCATCAAGCTCGTCCAAACCAAAGGGCTTGGCAATGTAGTCCACTGCCCCGCGCTTCATGGCCTCGACCGCCGAGCCGACGTTGCCGTTGCCCGTCAGCACAATCACCTTCAGCTCCTCGTCTTCTTGACGCAGCCGAACCAACAAATCTAAGCCATTCATCCCAGGCATGTTCTGGTCGATCACGGCTAAGTGAAAATGTTGCTTGGCCTGGACCGAAATCGCCTGTTCCGCATTGGCAGCCGCCACCACTCGATATCCCTGCCGTTGGAAGAAACGACAAGCCGGTTCTAGAAAATCCGGCTCATCATCTACCAAAAGGAGATCAAGTGGTTCGGTCAAGGGAATGGCGATCATGGCACGTGCGTCTCTCAAGTCTTTTGGCTTAATCAATTCGAGTCCACTGAAATGCATGCTGCGTGCCAAGACGAGATGGCTCGCCAAGAAGTCCCAAAAGAGTTGCAATCACGCTGGCGCGTTTCAAGAAAAACAAAAGGGCCGCAAAATGAAATGGTGACCATGGTTGTAAGGCCCCCCATTCGTACGTTCCCGCGTGAGCCATTCAGGCACACTGTCGCGCTTTTGTCTCACCTCGCTCGCTTTTGCAACGCACCATTATAAACAAGGATCCCAGCTGCGACAAACTGACTCGTTTTTGCACGAAAAAACGCCTCTCCGGAGAAATCCGGACCCGAGCAAACTGGCGATTGGTTAGAAAATCCCCACGCCCACCTAAAGTTCATCAATGCGGAACTGCTCGATCAACTGGTTTGGTCTTGCAGTTTCTGACTGACGTTGGCACAACTGTTGCGAAGTAAGACGAGCGAGAAGGGATTGGATCTGTAAGATTGGATTCGACTCCCCTTCCCAAGGTTTTTTATCCCCGAACCCTTCCTTATTGAAACCACAAGATTGCATCAAGATGAGTGATCTGTCTCTTGACCGTTTGCCGACGCACGACTCGAAAAACCCTGCCCCCAACTCGGAAACCATGGAGTCGTTTAGTTATGACGATGGGATAGTTCGGTTGTTTATGATTGCGACGATCGCTTGGGGTTTGATTGCGACAATCGCTGGCTTGCTGGTTGCCTTTCTGTTGGTGATGCCGGGACTGGTGGGTGGACTGGAAAGCCAAGTGGCTTCGATGCTCAGCTTCGCGCGACTTCGGCCGCTTCACACCAACGCCGCCATTTTCGCCTTCGGCGGGAACGCGATCTTCGCGGCGGTGTATTACAGCACGCAGCGTCTTTGCAAATGTCGCATGTGGAGCGACCTGCTTGGGCGTCTTCACTTCTGGGGTTGGCAGCTGATCATTGTTGCGGCCGCGGTAACTTTGCCGTTAGGTATCACTCAAAGCAAAGAGTATGCAGAACTGGAATGGCCTATCGACCTTGCGATCGCCGTCGTGTGGCTTGGGTTCTTCGGTGGCAACTTCTTGATGACGCTATGGAACCGTCGTGAACGACATATGTATGTCGCACTTTGGTTTTACATTGCCACCATCGTGACTGTTACCGTACTGCACGTATTCAACAATCTTGTCGTACCGATTGGGTTAGGAAAAAGCTATTCAATCTATGCTGGTGTCCAAGATGCTCTAATGCAATGGTGGTACGGCCACAACGCTGTCGCGTTTTTCTTAACAACTCCTTTCCTTGGACTGATGTATTACTTCTTGCCCAAGGCGGCCGAGCGTCCAGTATTCAGCTACAAGCTTAGCATCATTCACTTTTGGTCGTTGGTGTTCATTTACATTTGGGCCGGCCCGCACCATTTGCACTACACGGCACTCCCTGAATGGGCCAGCACGTTTGGTATGCTATTCAGCGTCATGCTGTGGATGCCCTCTTGGGGCGGGATGATCAATGGACTATTGACCCTGCGAGGCGCCTGGAACAAGGTCACCTCCGAACCCGTCCTTAAGTTTTACGTGGTAGGACTAACCTTCTACGGGATGTCTACCTTTGAAGGACCTTTGTTATCAGTCAAGAGCATCAACGCCTTGTCTCACTATACCGACTGGACCATCGCCCACGTTCACTCCGGCGCTTTGGGCTGGAACTGCTTTATGACGTTCGGAATGATCTACTGGTTGTTGCCTAGACTTTTTCAAACCAAGCTCTGGAGCAAGAAACTAGCAGAATGGCATTTCTGGATCGGCACGATTGGAATCCTGCTGTACATCGTTCCGATTTACATGGCGGGCATCACTCAAGGGCTCATGTGGCGGGCCATGGACGACCTTGGCCGATTGCAGTACCCAGAATTCATTGAATCCGTCCAGTCGAGCGTTCCATTTTGGTGGGCCCGGATACTAGGTGGAACATTGTATGTGGCTGGCATTTTGATGCTGGCACTGAATGCTACCATGACTTGGTTGGGTCGACCCAGCAAGTATGACGAACCTGTGTACACCGCGCCCCGGTTGAGCCGGTTCTACGAAGATTCGCCGATTCCCCAAAGCCCGTTGGCGGGCACTCCAGTACTCGATACTGCAGTACGATTAGATAAAGTCTCGGCCATGGATTGGCACCGCCGCTGGGAACGATTTCCTCTTCGATTTACTTTGCTAACGACCTTAGCGGTCATCGTGGCAAGTCTGTTCGAGATCATTCCGATGTTCTTGATCCGAAGCAACATTCCGACAATTGCCAGCGTCAAACCTTACACGCCCTTGGAGCTTGCTGGTCGAGACATCTATGTTTCGGAAGGATGCTACAACTGCCATTCCCAGATGATTCGCCCCATGATTGCGGAGACTCAGCGATATGGTGAGTACAGCAAGGCCGGTGAATTCATTTACGATCGGCCATTCCAGTGGGGATCGCGACGAATCGGACCCGATCTCGCTCGAGAAGGTGTCAAGAAGCAAAGTAGCTTCTGGCATTGGACTCACTTTGAGAACCCGTCCAAGTTCGTAACAGGATCGGTGATGCCAAGCTACAAGCACCTGCTAGAACAGAAGCTCAATTTTAAGGAGATCCAAAAGCGGGTGGATGCAGCCGCATTCTTAGGTGCCCCCTATGACAAGGAGCTCACGGATGCTGAATCGATGGCTCAAAAGCAAGCCGAAGTTTTTGCAGCAGAGATCATCGCCCAAGGGGGACCTGTCTCGTACAACGGGCATTTGATCAAAGACTCGACGGCCATCGCACTCATAGCTTATGTGCAAAGGCTCGGGATCGATTTGTTTGCAGTTCCTCCGACAGCGACGCCTGCGGAAAAACCAGCCGAAGCTCCAGCGACGGAAACGCCGCCCACCGAAGCGGTTCCAGCGGCAGACGCAGTCCCGGAAACTAAACCCACAGTGGCCAGTCGTTAAGACTGCCGATGCGACACACAGATTTTGCCAGGAAGCCGAAACGCGGCTAGCGCCTGCGGCTCAATGAAACAATACTGCGGCTCACTTAGGGAAAACCCATGTTAAAAGAAATCATCAGTAAACTAGATTATTCGGATTACGACGAAATAGCCTTGGTCCTCTTTGGAATGAGTTTCCTTGCCATTTGTATCGGTGCGTTCATGCTTCGCAAAGATGCGTCGCGATCCTTTGGACGCATTCCACTTGACGACCTCATTCCTGTTCCTCGAACGGCAAATTCTCAGAAAACCAACATCGAACACACAGAATCAAACCTATACGGTAACGGAGATAGACAGTAATGGATCAGGGTAATTCAACGGAAGTTAAGGTTCTGCACAGCTACGACGGCATCCAAGAATATGACAATCCACTGCCCAGTTGGTGGAAGTGGGTTTTTGTCATCACCATGGCCGTGGCGCCATTTTACTTGTTGTACTTCCACATTGGTGCCCCGGGACGATCCGTGGACGAAATGTACCAAGCAAGCCTGACGGAAAATACGAAGAAGCAATATGCGGAAATCGGTGACTTGGCGGCCGATCAAGCCACCATGATCAAGTACTTGAAAGATCCGAAATGGGTTGGCGTCGGCCAATCTATTTTCAAAGCCAATTGCGTCTCTTGTCACGGCTCGGACGGCGGCGGTAACGTCGGGCCCAATCTATGCGATGACAATTACAAGCATATCAAAGCCTTGCCGGACATCATTAAGGTTCTCAACGAAGGTGTTGGAGCGGGCGCGATGCCAGCCTGGGCTACCCGCTTTTCCCACAAGAACGACATTATTTTGGTTTCCGTTTACGTCGCAAGCTTGCGAGGTTCGAAACCTGCCTCCCCCAAAGCGCCCGATGGTAGCCCCATTGCTGCGTGGCCAATCGAGTAAGGTATAGCTACAACTATGAAAGACACGCTGCCAGTTGTTTCAAACGAAAAGAAGTCCTGCGGTCGCTGTCAAGCAAATGGTGGATGTTGCAAGGAACTGCAGGATCCACAATCGCCCAAGCATGAAAGCTCCATTCTTAACGCCCCCGAACAAGTGTTGCCGACCTTGCGGCGCGATGGCAGCCGCAATTGGCTCAGTCCGTCGCTAGCCAAGGGATTTTATTGGCAACGTCGGCGATGGTTAGCCTACGGCTTGATCGCGTTCTTTGTGACCTTACCTCATTTGCGACTGAACGGCAAACCTTACGTTTTAATCGATATTGCAAGTCGCCAGTTTACTTTTCTTGGTTACACGTTCTACCCAACCGATACTCCTCTGGTCGCTTGCTTGGCCTTGATGGCCTTCTTTTCGATCATGTTGGTGACAGCTCTCGCGGGACGCGTTTGGTGTGGCTGGGCGTGCCCCCAGACGGTTTATCTTGAGTTCCTATTTCGTCCTATCGATCGCTTTTTTGATGGCACGCTTGGCAAGGGTGGCAAATCTCGAAGTCAGTTAGGGGGCATCCGTTCGGTGGCAAAGTTTTTAGCCTACCTGGGCTGTTCCTTGTTTCTTGCCCACACCTTCCTAAGTTACTTCGTTGGAACCGACCGATTAGCTCAGTGGATGCAATCGTCGCCAACTCAACACCCTGTCGCCTTTTTGGTCATGGGGGGAGCGACGATCGGGCTTCTATTCAATTTCATGTATTTTCGAGAGCAATTCTGCATGATTGCTTGTCCCTATGGACGCTTCCAGTCGGTCATGCTGGACCGCAAATCCGTTATCGTCACCTACGATATCCAACGCGGAGAACCACGAAAACGCGGCAAGCGAGACAACCAACTTACGCTAGATACGCTTGGGGTGAAAACAGGAGACTGCATTGAATGTGGGCGATGTACGGCCGTTTGTCCGACGGGCATCGACATTCGCGATGGCCTTCAGCTTGAATGCATTCACTGCACTCAGTGCATCGACGCTTGCGATGATATCATGGTCAAAATCGGAAAGCCCACGGGGTTGATTCGCTACTCGAGCCAAGATGCCATGGCGGGCGTTCCTTCCAAGTGGATCCGAGCGAGAACTCTGATTTATCCGACCATTATCGGTATCGCTTTCTTGCTGTTCTTGTTCGTGTTGTCGTACAAGTTTGCTTTCGACGCGCGCGTTGTACGAATGCCAGGTGCACCGTTTACGGTCTTCCAAGATCAGCATGTGCAAAACAACTTCCGCATTCGTTTGGTGAACCGAAGCCAAACCGACCAACAGTACTCCATCAAAACCAAGGACGAAGCGGTTGTCGCTCGTTGGAGCAATGAAGCACCGCTGACGCTAAAACCAGGCGAATCAGTCCTGGTACCTGTGGATGTTCAGTTCCCGCTTCAAGTCACCAAGGGCTCAGGTCTTTACGACACACGAATTGAAATTGCCGACACGGCAGGAGCCGCTCGCGATATCCAAGTTCGATTACTAGGCCCCCAGTAGTGATCAAAGTGTACCCATGAACACGACGAATTCCGTAAAACAAGAACGCAAATCTAGACGCTTTTGGGTGCTCTTGATCGTTGGCTTTTTCTCTCTCGATATCGCAATTGCTGCCATCGCCATATCAATGGCGGCGGGGGACCCATCCTTTCGATCGATTCCTGGATTTGGCGAGCGAGCGGTGGCGTGGGATCAACGCCAATCGTTGAAGGAAGCTTGGAACAAGCAAGGTTGGGCGATCGAAATCGCTCGCGCTCAGCCAAGTAAGGATGTAGTCGAAATCGTCCTGAAAGACGCTGCCGGAAATCCCGTCTCGGGCTGCACAGGCTCGGTAACCCTGTTTCACTACACCCGAGTTGCCACGCAATGGACAGCACCGCTTGAGGAAACCCAACCTGGTCTTTACCTAGCGAAAGTTGACGTTTCCAAGCCAGGCATGTGGAATTTGGAGATCGACATGCTGACTGCGAATCAAGAAAAATGCTGGTTCGAAAAGTCGTTCGATTGGCAAGGAGATTCCGAGTGAACGCATTGGAGTTGCTGGCCGCAACACTTTTCTCATCGCTGGTTGGATCTTTGCATTGCGTCGGCATGTGCAGTCCCTTTGCCATGCTGGCGATGGGCCAAACCAGTGGTGAACGCCCTGCCGTACAACGGGCGGTTCGTCTGTCCGCCTATCACTTGGGACGATTGTCCACCTACCTGTTGATGGGAATGCTTGTCGCCGCCTTCACCTTCACCTTTCAGTTAGCAGTCGGCGATTTCGCTCGATCGCATTGGATCGGATGGGGTGTCGGAATCATCTTGATTGTGATGGGAATGGTGCGATTGTTCGAATCGATTGGCAACGCAACGAAACCGGTGACCCATTCCGCTTGGGTGTTGAGTTGGACGCGATCCATCGTGTCGCTCCGCAAACGGTACGCGTCAGGACCTGCTTGGCTTTCGTCTTTCTTGTGGGGCTTCTCCAGCACGTTCTTGCCATGTGGCTGGCTATACATTTTTGTTTTAGCCTCCGCAGCAGCTCCTTCACCGACCATGACTGTTGCCATGATGGTTGCCTTTTGGGTGGGGACTTTGCCGCTGCTGACCGCCGCAGCTTGGAGCTGGAGCCTGGTGGGACCTCAGTGGCGGTTTCTGATTCAGCCACTTGCCGCGATATGCATAATAGCTTTTGGATTTTACACTTTGATGCACCGAAGTCAGATTGATCTAAGCTCCATCGCAACGACTCCCAGCAAGCCCTCGATCCAGCAGATTCGAGATGCGATGAATGCGGGGCTACCTTGCTGTGTGGGAACTCCGTCACGCGGTTCACTGATGCCGAGAGCACCGAGTGTTGTACCTGTTACTGCTGGGGCCGGTGTTGACCCGTACGGGACTGTTGGGTACCTGGGAGGCAATGATGCAGGAAACCCTTGATAACGAGAACGTAGCCAAGCTGGGACTTCGTCCTTGTGCGCATTGTGGGCAACCGACTTTTGCAGCCGACAATGAGTCTCGCGTATTCTGTTGCAACGGGTGCATGGGCGCCTATGCAATGATTCATGAGCTTGGGCTAGAGGACTTCTATGCACTGCGGAGGGACGCGAAGCCTTCTTTGTCGGTAGCCAGAAACGACCGCATTGCGATCTTGAACAATTTGGAAGCGGCTGGCGTAGCGATCCATCATTACCCCGATGGCTTATGCTCAGTTCGCCTTGCGATCGACGGAGTTCATTGCGGCGCCTGCACTTGGCTGATCGAACGAGTTCAACCTACCATTCACGGGCTCAAAAGTGCCCAGGTACGAATGAGCGATTCCACCATCGAACTCATCTACGACCCAAGCCAAACAAACCCAGCATCTGTTTCACATCGCTTATCTCGAATCGGTTATGCGCTTTCGCCTTGGATCGCGAACGAAGAGGATGAGCGAGGGTTTTTAGAGAAACAGCGTTGGCATTGGACAGGTATCGCGACCGCTGCGTTTCTTGCAGCCAACGCCATGTGGATCGGGGTCGCACTGTATGCCGGTGAGTCCACGGGCATGACTTCCACTCAAGCAACTTTTCTTCGTTGGATCGGGACATCCTTAGCCATCCTGGCAACGGTTTTTCCTGGGCGCATTTTTTTCCAAACCGCATGGCAATCGATTCGAACCCGAACGCCTCACGTGGATGTCCCCATCGCGTTATCCTTGGTGATGGGGGCAGTAGGTTCGTTGGTTGGTACCATTTCTGGGCAGGGACACGTTTATTTTGATTCCCTTGCCTCACTGATACTGCTGCTTCGTGTTGGACGTTTTATCCAATTTCGGGCAACGTATCAGTCCAGTTTATCCGTAGCAAAGCTTCTGAGATTGAATTCCGTGGTCGCGAACCGGATCGAACCCGACGGTAGCTGGACAACTCTACCATCCAGTCGGCTGAAAGTGGGTGATCGAATCTATATCCAACCAGGGGAGCCGATTCCCGCAGATGGTTTGGTCCGGGGAATGGCAGAAGATGACCAAACGCAACTGAGCTCCATCGACATGTCCTCGCTCAATGGCGAAAGCAAGCCGATGCCAGTCCGAGCCGGAGACGTCGTTCTCAACGGAACGACCAATCTCAGCAGCCCACTCACCGTTCAGGTGACTGCGGTCGGGGACGCAACTCGCATGGGCCGGTTAATGGAACTGGTAAGGGACGCAACGACCCATCGCACCCCATGGATTATGGCCGCGGATCGAGTTGGGCAATGGTTTGTCCTGGTCGTGATTGGTCTTGCTGTTTGCACTTGGCTCTTTTGGTTTACGGTGGCCGGAAGCAACACGGCAACTCAGCACACGATGGCACTGCTGACAATCGCTTGCCCTTGTGCGCTTGCGTTGGCCGCACCGTTGGTCCTGACGGTATCGCTGGGTCGCGCTGCGAAGAGACAGATTTGGATTCGGGATGGGAATTGTTTGGAGAAACTTGCAACACCCGGCAAAATGTGGCTCGATAAAACAGGGACCTTAACGCACGGTCGCATGACGGTACTCGAGTGGCATGGAGACCGCGAAAACTTGGCTCATGCAGCGCGATTGGAAAGTGCATTGCGGCATCCAGTGGCTTTAGCGATCGTTGACTTTGCCACGCGTCAGAACGCAGCAAATGCAATCGGGCTTCCAACAGAAACTGCGGCAGAAACCAAGGTTGTTGATGTGCATGTAGCCATGGGACGAGGAATACGTGGCACCATTGCTGGGCATACCCTGTGCATCGGCTCACAGAGATGGATACTAGAAAACGGTATCGAGGTTGCTGAACCATGGCGCGGCTTGGAATCCGAGATACTCTCTCGTGGCCGAAACAGCGTTTGGTTGGCAGTGGATGGTTCGGTAGTTGGAATGTTTGGTCTGGGCGATCCCCTCCGGGCAGACACCGTCTCCACCTTGCGTTCCATTTCAAAACGAGGATGGAAACTAGCTATCCTTTCTGGTGATCGGCAAGAAATGGTCGATCGCATGGCGAAGGAACTGCAATCGGAAGGAGTTCTCTTAGAAACCGCCCTAGGGGAGCAAACGCCTGAACAAAAAATGAAAGCCATAGTCGATTGCAAAGAGCAGACCACGGGGCCTTGTGTCATGGTGGGAGATGGCGTGAACGACGCGGCCGCACTGGCAGTTGCCGATGTTGGAATCGCAATTCGAGGGGGCAGCGAGCAGTCGCTGCATGCTGCACCCATTTACCTTGCGAACCAAAGGTTATCGTCGGTCGTTGGCCTCTTAGACACATCGAAAAGCGTTGTGCTCGGAATCAAACGCTGCTTCATCGCTTCCTTGATTTACAATTCCATCACCATCACTTTGGCAATCACTGGCCTGATACACCCGCTGATTGCGGCAATATTGATGCCTATCAGCGGGCTCACGGTACTGGCAATGGCCATGATGGTGCGCAGCAAGTATTGAAATAACATCAACATTCACTTTCCCCAAGAAACTTGGCTCACCATGAGTGTACTTTACGTAGCTTTGCCCGTCGCGTTGCTTCTCGGCGGATCTGCGCTCATTGCTTGTTTGCTGTGTATACGCAATGGTCAATACGACGACCTGGAAAGTCCTGCAATGCGAATGCTGAATGATGAGGTCAAAAAGTGACTGCACCATTCTCTCACGCTCTTGGTTTCTTGGCCCGCACACTGGCTTGTGTGCTGTGGTTCGCAGGCTGGGTAAATACGGCTTGGTCCGAGGATGAATTTGAGAATGCACCGATATCTTATTACGATTCCCAGTCCTATGACCCTGTTGCCAAGCTGCTTCAGCAGATGAACTCGGGCGAAAAGGTGTTGGTCGCCGATTCCAAAGGAGACTATCTTCCGTCGGTTTTGCAAGCGTTAGACATCCCTGTCTCGTCGCAATGCTTGGTCTTTTCCAAAACCAGCTTGCAACTTTCGCATATTGGACCAAGCACTCCGCGAGCAATTTACTTCAATGATTCGGTTTACTTGGGAGTTGTCCAGGGCAGCAACGTCGTGGAACTAACAGCCATCGATTCTCTGTTGGGATGCGTGTTTTACACCTTGGAGCGCGAGCGAGAAACGTTCCAAATCATACGCGACCGAGGCCAATGCCTGTCGTGTCATGCGACTTCGCGTACGGAACGGGTGCCAGGCGTTTTAGTGCGTTCCATTTACTCGGACAAATCAGGTCGGCCTCGTTCGGGCTCGACTTCCTACGTCACGGATTACCGAAGTCCTTTTCAACAACGCTGGGGAGGCTGGTATGTCACGGGGACACACGGCAATATGACGCATTTGGGCAATGCATTTGCCCTCGATCGCCAAGACCCTCAAAAAGTGGATACAGAATTCAGTCTCAATTCGGAAAAGCTACCCGCAAATGTTCAAAGCGATGCTTACTTGCAAGAGTCCAGCGACATCGTCGCCTTGATGGTGCTGGAGCATCAGACTCGATTGCATAATCTGATCACTCGGGCCAATTACGAAACTCGCCAAGCCATCTACCTTGATCAAGCCATGAACGAGGCGCTTGGCCGCGACAAGACTTTTCGCACGGAGTCCACAGGGCGTCGGATCGCGAGCGTCGGCGAGGCGCTCGTAGCAGGGTTGCTGTTTGCAGACGAGTTTGCTTTAGAATCCGAAGTGAAAGGTACTTCTACCTTCACCCAGGAATTTAGCCAGCGCGGACCGATCGACTCCCAAGGTCGCTCTTTTTACCAGCTCGACCTGAAGAAGCGCCTGATGCGATACCCTTGCAGCTACTTGATTTTGTCGTCGCATTTCGATGGATTGCCAGAAGCAGTCATGGTCTACATCCAAAACCGAATGCATGGGATTTTGACGGCGAACGGCGAGCTCCCAAAAGGGGTCCGAATTGAACCGGACGAGCGAACGATCATTCGTGAAATGCTGGACGAAATGAAGCCCGGTTGGTTATTACCCCTCGATCACGAGAATCACCATGTTGAACCAAGAAAATGAGTTTGACGACCATTCGCGGGGACTTCAAGATTCAGCTATTTTGGCTGCGATCTTGGATACGGCTGTCGATGCGATTGTGACCATCAACTCCCAAGGGGTGGTGCTGCACGTGAATCATGCATTTCAAAAAATGTTCGGCTTTCTTCCCGCGGAAGTGATCGGCCAAAACGTTTCGATGCTGATGCCCGAGCCAGATCGATCCGCACACGATGGTTACCTTCATCGATACCATTCCACGCGAGAGGCAAGCATTATCGGAATCGGTCGCCAAGTGATGGGCAAACGTAAAAACGGTTCGATGATTCCTGTGGATCTTGCGGTTAGCGAAGTCAAAATCGGAGCCCAAGTTCTATACACGGGCATCCTTCGTGACATGACCGAACGCCGACAAGTCGAAGATGACTTACGCCAGGCCCAGATGCAGCTGATTCAAAGCGAGCGACTAGCTGCGATTGGCCAAATGATGACTGGCATCGCTCACGAAAGCCGAAACGCCTTGCAAAGATCCCGAGCGTGCTTGGACATGTTGGACCTGGATTTAGAATCAGCTCCAGAACAACAAGATTTGGTGCGGCGTTCCCGATCGGCACTGGTAGAACTGCAGACTCTACACGAAGAAGTTCGAAACTACGCGGCGCCCATTCAGCTGGATCGGTCATATCAAAGCATCTACAAATTGTGCTTGGAAGCTTGGAACCACTTGGAGCCGATTTGGCGAGAAACGAACGTCAAAATCGCAATGCATTTTGAGTCGGTCGCCGAGGTCTTTTGCGATCCAAATCGACTGGTTCAAGTATTCAGAAACATCTTCGAAAACTCGCTCGCCGTGGCACCTAATGACAGCCAAATCGTGGTGGCTACCAGACAGGTGCAAAGAACGTCAGGACTGTATGTTCAAGTGAACGTCACCGACCAAGGGCCAGGACTTAATGAAGAACAATGCACTCACATCTTTGACCCGTTTTATACGACAAAGACCAAAGGAACAGGCTTGGGGATGGCAATATGCCAGCGCATCATCACTGCCCACCACGGCACGATCGCGGTTGGGAATTCGGATAGAAGTGACTTAGTTCCAACCGGGGCTACGATTACGATTGAACTTCCCAGCAAAACTGCCTAAGCGGGCACCGTTTCCCTTAAAGAGTTTTCAAATACTCCAAAAGATCGTCACGCTCTGCCTCCGTGAGATCATTGGGAAAGTCGTGCCCCTGAGAGGACTTTCCAAACTGCTTGGTGTCAAAGTACCATCGACGCTCCGCAGGTTTCAAACGCCTGGGAATTGAATCCACCGACTTAACTTCGAGCCCCATACGTTCCGTATCCAAACGCAGAGCTATTCGACGCCAGATTTCGGGTCTTTGCTGAGGCCGAAGTAAGTGCCAAAGTGTTGGCACGCTGCCGTTGTGGAGATAAGGGGCGGATGCCCAGATACCATCCAGCGGCGGTGCAACGTATCCGTCTACTTCCGTCACAGTATCTTGGGTGCCGCTGTTGGCGAACCAACTTTGTCCATAAGCGTCGCGATGTTGGGCAGTAAGCGAGTCTAGCCGTACGCGATCGGTCCCGATTTCCTCGATAGGGATACGCAATTCAGGATACTGCGAATCCGATCCATACGAACCATGACAGGATGCACAGTTTGCTGAGAACACTGCTTTACCTCGCAGGGCCGTTTCTTGGTCGATAGGGAGTGGATACTTTGGCGGCCGGAGTTCGGACAGAAATGCGTAAACTTGCCGGAAGTCGTTTTCCCATTGCTTGAACTGCTCGGGACCATTTTCGCGAACCAACATGAATTGCATCAAGCCGCGATGCCCTTTTTCTGCAAAGCCATCAATGTAAATATGGTGCTTACGATGAAAGTTCCACCAAGGCGGAGCATCCATGTCATGATGAATCATGGCAGCCGGGGAGCGATTGGCGTGAACGTTGAGGTCCGCGTCACGGTAATTCATCAAAGCCACCCCAAACATCACTGCGTTGCTCGAACCAACAGTCTTGCCTAAAGGCATGAACAGCGACCCAATATCCATATGAGTCATCGGCTTGTTGATGGCGATCTTCACTTTCCGGACTTGTTCCGTCAGCGATTCTAACGCGTAGATAGTGTTGGGCGCACCTGGATAGGTCGTTCCGTGCAGGTTGCCGCCATGGCACGCAAAGCAGTTCATCGCGTACTGCTGAGCGGCGTTCTTGACATACTGTAACGGAAGATCCGGATTGTCGGGCCTTGGCGCCAATCCGTAAGCGGTCCAGGTATCGCCTCGCGAGCCAGGATCGCGAGGAACGTCTGCCAAGCCCCATGCATGCTCTGCACGATCGAGACCGTTCAGAACATCTTCGTCAAAATCAGCGGGTAGATAGACGTTCTCCACCAAGTGACGATATCCAGCACGAGCGTCGTCCGACATGCCATTCCACAGGGATTCGTACTGGGCCTGAAGGCTTTTGCGAATGATCGCGGCCTCGTCCTCGGAATTTGCCGCCCCAGTACGCGCGAGTTCAGTCGGCTCGCCCGCCGAAAGCCGGGCTACGGTGAGGCAAGCGTACAAAAACGCGGTTAGCCAGAGGCGAAATCCAGCAGCGGGAGCAACCATTTCGTGGGATCGGAGTAGAAATTACGAGAACGCGGGCACTAAAACATGCAACCACACATATTCTACCCGATAGAAAAGTCCCTGAAGCAACTAGTTCCTTAAAAAGCTCTACCGTAGGCCGTAACAAGTCGCTTTGGACGCCGTTACGGCATGGCGTTCTCGGTAGGTTGGGCTTGCTTGATTGGGGCAATTCGGTTCGATCGGGGATGCCGTAACTGCGCTAGCGCTTGTTACGGCCTACGGTAGAAACGGAATCTGGCGTTTAGTGCCTCCACACGGGAACTGGGATGGGACGCCTTTGCAAGCTTCTGAACAGTTGAGGACAACTGTTCGACATTGTTGCCGTAGGCCGTAACAAGTCGCTTTGGACGCCGTTACGGCTTGGCGTGCTAGGTAGGTTTGACTTGCTCGATTGGGGCAATTCGGTTCGAACGGGGCCTGCCGTAACTGCGCTAGCGCTTGTTACGGCCTACGGCCTACTGGCTTCTGCAATCCATGGTAAAATCGATGGACGATAGCCTTCTCATCTCAAGCGAATCACATATCGTTCCCTGTCTCAACGCCGAGACGTAAAACAAAGGACCAAAAAGAAGATGGACGCTAGAACTTTCTTGAACGCTACAGCAAAATTTTTTGCTTTCACGGCTGCATTCGCGTTGGTGTCTGCTTTCGTTTCGGCCAACGGAACTCAACCTGCCGATCCACTCCCTTCTTGGAATGAATCTGCGTCGAAGAATGCGATCCTTTCCTTCGTCCAACGAGTCACATCGGAAGATTCTGCAGACTTTGTTCCCATTTCAGAACGCATTGCGGTGTTTGATAACGACGGAACTCTATGGCCAGAGAATCCTGTACCCTTCCAATTGGCATATGCTCTTGATGTCATTAAGCAACGTTCGGCTGCAGATTCGCAACTTGCTTCGGACCCCATGGTACAAGCGGCGAATCAAGGGGATTTTGCAAAGTTACTGGCAGGTCCACACCATGATGGCTTGATGAAGATCATGGCGCTGACTCATGCAGGAATGACAACCGATGAATTCAAAGCCAGCGTAGAAGCATGGTTCAAAACGGCCAAACATCCAAAATTGGGAAGGCCTTACGACCAACTAACTTACAAGCCGATGCAAGAAGTTCTAAGCCACCTCCGAGCCAACGGCTTCAAAACGTTCATCGTATCTGGCGGCGGTGCCGACTTCATGCGAGTCTGGTCTGAACGAGTCTATGGTATTCCGCCAGAGCATGTGGTTGGCTCGACAGCTCGGACCAAATTCGAAATGCGTGACGGGCAACCTGTT
Organism: Planctomycetaceae bacterium; assembly: GCA_027487485.1. Taxonomy (GTDB): domain Bacteria; phylum Planctomycetota; class Planctomycetia; order Pirellulales; family Pirellulaceae; genus JBKCUI01. Next base: position 89,624 of record JAIYDN010000050.1, read on the forward strand.
CTGGTGAAGACTTTGGATCAGTTGTTCGTCGATGATAAAGAAGGCAAGCCGGCAGGGATCCATCAGTTTATTGGCCGTCGACCTATTTTTTGCTTCGGGAATAGCGATGGCGACAAGGCGATGATGGAGTATACCACGATCAACAATCCACGCCCCAGTTGCGGCTTGATTGTGCATCATACCGATGGTGATCGTGAGTATGCCTACGATAAGGCTCCGAAGAGTTCAGGCAAGTTAGTAGAGGCATTGGCAGAGGCTCCAACACGAGGATGGGTGGTAGTGAATATGAAAGAAGACTGGAAGGAAGTTTGGACGGAGGCAGCAAATGCCCAGGCGGAGGGATCCAAGGAAGAATTGACCGGGAATTGGTTGGTCGAAGATATCGCTGGTGGCGGCGTGATCGATAACGCCCAGTCAACGCTGGAAGTTGGCAAGGATGGTTCAGTTTCAGGAAGTACCGCCGTCAATCGATACAACGGCAAAGCCAAGATCGAGGGAGAGAAGATCGAATTCGGGCCACTCGCGACGACACGCCGAGCGGGCCCACCTGCTCTGATGGATCAAGAATCGAAGTTCATCAAGGCACTCGAAAAAGCAACTCGCTATCGAATCGAAGACTCGGGACTTCTTTATCTCATGGACGAAACAGGCAAAGACATTATGCGGCTTTCGAAATTGTTGAAATAGAGAAAACTCACGTTCCTTCAGTCGATCTCCAGCAAGGCTAACGGCTATGGAGATCGCGTCGTCGCTGATCGAGATGGCACAAATGTTCAGGAATTCAAGTTCAGCCAATATTCAAATCAAGTGCTCGGTCCAGATAAAAAATTGGGGTTAGCAATGGTAGCCGGACTCGCCAGAGTTCGGTCTTTACCCACATTTTTTGATTTTGCTCCCCTCGCCCCTCTTAGGGGAGAGGGGCTGGGGGTGAGGGGTTTGAGCCGTGATTTCATTGGGATTTCAAATGCAGTCGGCATACTTTGCATTGCTGAAATGAACGAAACAAGTCGCTGGATCGGAGAGTTTCATGTTTCGAATCAGCCCCTCATTCCCCGTCCCGCTCTCCCCGAAGCGGGGCAGAGCGCTGGTGAGTTTTGACTACTCAATCGATCTGCGAATCAACTCCGAACAGTCCTATCATTGAACCGTAAATCCTCATCTCGACCAATTTCCAAATTGCGCGTCTTGATCTCCAATTCGTCACACCGGCAACTTAGAAAATATTTGATACGCGACGTAGTAGAGCAAGCAATAGATTACCAAATTAATCAAATTGCACACAAGAAAAAACACAGCCAGCGGGCGTCTCCTCTTGTTCAGCAAAACTGCTAGAAAAGAGCACGGAACACCCAGAATTAAAAATGCGTATGTCAATTCGACAACACCTAACCAAAACGAATCGCCACGTATTTGCGAAGGCTTTGATCCTCGCAATGCATCTGCTACACAAAATACAACAACACTGAATACGAACCTACCGCAAGTATTCAAAGCCTGCCCTAATGCACAGACGCACGAAATCCACGTGAAAATTTCGAGAGAGCTTTTTCTAGATGGCCTATTGTCTGCAACGGCACCGACTTTAGCTTCATAGGGATTGATGGGTAGCGGCACCGGTGGCGGATTTTTTTGCCACGAAAACGTCGTTGTATGCACACCCTGGGTCAGGTACTGTTTGAAATAGCCGATCATGTGCATTTGAGCAAACACTTCAGCGGCTTGATGGAAAAGAGGGAACCCGTGCGTTCGTATCGTCTGTATTGTGTTGAGTACGATATCTGGCCCCAGTTCCGTTTTCCATCAACTTACTGAGGATTTTTGCTGAATCTTCATTTGTCGTTTTTTGCTTCCAACATAGAAATTCTCCTCCGCTCAACGTTCGGATTGGGCTTACTTGCCAAAGGCCCGCGGATGTTCCACACTAGTAGGCGATCGCTTGATGAACGCAAAGACACTTGAAGGGAGCCATAGCATGCCAATCTACGAATACGAATGCAAGGACTGCAACCAGAACGTTGAAGTCCTTGTCGCCCGCCCCGATTCCAAGCCGGATTGTCCTGAGTGCGGTTCCAAGAAGCTCTCTAAGTTGCTAAGCGTGATTGGTTCGCCCGTCATTAACGGTGGCGGCCGGCCTAAGGCGATCGAAAGGGATCCAGGCAATTGTGGAAGGTCACAATGTGCGACTGGCGGTTGCATGTTTGGCAACAACTAAGTTCGGCTCGATCTAAAACACGATCTAACAACAGAAAACAGCTCCGGTGATTTTCATGCGCAACGTGACCAAATGCTTGCTGCTGCTTGTGCTTCTGATGCAGTTGGTGGGTTGTCGAGGGTGTTCGCAGACTTCGGCTCCGAAGACTCAAGCGGAGCTGGACAAGGAAAAAGAAGAAGCCAAGAAAAAGCAACGAATCCTTGCTCAAGAGCTGCAGGCGATGCCGGCAGGTGCTGCAATCGCGGGGGATACGGACCAAGCGAACTTCGTGAAACCGGGGCATTGGTATCAGGCCAACGTCAAACTGCGGGCGAATCTGGAAGACGAATCTCTGACCGCTAGCTTGATGATACAAAATCGAGAGGGGGGAGCGGCTCCGTTCGCACCGGGTCAGCCACCCGTTGAATTCAACCGAAATCTCTCGCTGGCAAAAAAACAAGACAAGAACATTCGCATGATGTTCTTGCAGCCCGAAGTGGCAACCACAGGCCAATCGCAAGAAGACTCGACCGCCACCTCCAAAGCGATGCTCAGGCTCACTCAGCGAACGGTCGGCACGACGCTCAACGAACGATTGTCGTCAGGGAAAACGCTCGACGGATACCAATACAACTTGGTCCTTTTAAGTCGGGATCCTGCGCGGTATGCATTTTGGAAGAATCTGGATTGTATTGTCTGGAGCTCCCGAACCAGGTTTTCGAATGAGCGAATTGCGCCGCACTTGGTCATCGATATGAATGAAGATCAAGTTGCCTCGCAATTTCCGGATCGCTTGTATGCGATGACCTCCATTTCGCATTTGGTCATCAACGATTCCAGCCTTTCGATTATGACTCCGGAACAGCAGTCGGCGGTCATGGATTGGCTGTACTTTGGCGGAACCATCATCTTGAATGGCCCGGATTGTATTGCTGGCGTAGAGACCAGTTTCTTGAAACCGCTGGCACCGGTCATCAATACGTCCAGCAGCCCGCTTTCCGACGAAGAAATCGGGAGTTTGAATGAAGGCTGGAGCATTCCGCAAACGACGGGCAAGCGAGTCCTGTTTGAGCCGGCTGGGCCGATTGCGATTTTGCGAGGCGAGCTCAACGAAGGAGCGGATTGGGTTCCATTCCAAACCGATGGCGAGCAACGATGGTTCAAGGGATTGATTGCGGAAAAAATGGTGGGTCGAGGAAGGATCGTGATGACCACGTTCCCCATGTCGGATGCTGCTTTCACCAGATGGCCCTCGTATAGCTCCTTGATTCACAACGCGATTTTAAGGAAGCCGTATCGGGATGTCACTTCGGGTGAGGAAGCAGACACACAATATGCAGGGAAGATGCAAAACACAGAGCAGAACCCAGTCCATTCCACACGACTGCGTTTATGGGCTCGCGATTTGGACGCAACCACTGCTGAACAGAAACCAAAGAAAAACACATCGCAGTCCGCGGACGCAGTTGCTACGGAGGATACGTCAGACGAACGCAAGGCTACGGAAACGAAACGCTCTAGCTTAGGGGCATGGAACCCGGAGGCGTTGGTGCTGAAATCGTCCCGAATGGTTCTTCAAGAATCTTCGGGGATTCAAGTACCAAAGATCAGCACGATCATTCGATTGTTGGCGGGGTATTTGTTTGTCCTGGTGCCCTTAAACTGGCTGGTGTTTCGATTGTTTGGACGAGTCGAGTTGGCTTGGGTGGCCGCACCGGTGATCGCCTTGGTCGGCGCGTTTGTGGTTGCTAGATCCGTGCAACTAGACGTTGGATTTTCGCGAAGCCAGACTTCGCAGGGTTTTTTGGAGTGCCATGCAGGGCATTCGCGAGGTGTTTTGTCCAAATTTACCGCGTTGTACACGTCCCTTTCCACCAGCTACAGCGCTACGTTTGAAGACGAAACTGGAGTCGTATTGCCTTTAGCATCCAGTTCCGGCGCCTCACGCTCGCGAAGGCCGCAAGGATCGGCGAACAAGATCGAGTATTGGTTTTCGGGCGAAACGGGATCAGGCATGCCTGGCTTTTCCATTTTGTCCAACACGACGGGTTTGCTTCAGTCGGAAGAAATGCTGGACATGAAAGGGAGCGTGGATGCTGTGTTTTCGCCGGATTTTTCCCAGGCGACCTTGAAAAACAATATGGGTTTCGCGATTCGGAACGTGGGTTTGATTGGACGCGACGGAGAGGGAAGATTGGTAACCGGTTGGCTAGGAACTTGCGATGCGAGCGGACCGAGCGAAACAAAACTGGAGATAAGCGCTGATGGGAAAAAATGGAGGCAAGAATGGGATCGCGACCCAATTTTTGCGGCACCGAATGTTTTACGAGCCGACGACTCCATGTGGACCGACCAAAAATTGGGGGACGAATTGTACTTGGGAGGTGTTTTTAGCAGCGTTTTGCAAGCATATCCGCTGGAAAAAGGGGAGATGATTGCCATCGGCTCGACGGATCAACCCCTGGGAGGACTGCGGATTATGCCGGAAGCCCGGCAGAAAAAGGAGAAAAACGTGGTTCTGCTGCATCTTCGAGCTGGAGAGCTGGAATCCACCCGTCCGGATGTGAAGATATTCCAAGAGGACAAGATATCCAGCCAAGAATAGGGGGTTTGGCAGGTTCCGAACCACTGACAAAGGGTTTGCGTCACTGAATCTATTGCGAAACGCTTCGAAAGTCGTCTTGCAGTGGAATGGTCCATCTGTACACTAGTGCGACTCTTGGTCAGACGACGTGGAAAACAGTCCTAGTTGTTTGGTTGGAGGAAGTGCTTCGGTACTTTGCCGGTGTAGCTCAGTGGTAGAGCAGCTGATTTGTAATCAGCTGGTCGGGGGTTCAAGTCCCTTCGCCGGCTCTCATAATTTGATCGTTAGCAGCAAAAAAGGGAGGTTGCCCGAGTGGCTAAAGGGGACGGACTGTAAATCCGTTGGCTTACGCCTACGTAGGTTCGAATCCTACACCTCCCATTATTTTTTTGTTGGTACCGACCGTCCGCGGGTGTAGCTCAATGGTAGAGCAGCAGCCTTCCAAGCTGAATACGAGGGTTCGATTCCCTTCACCCGCTTTCCCTCGCACGCTGCTGTAGCTCAGTTGGTAGAGCACTTCCTTGGTAAGGAAGAGGTCATGGGTTCAAGTCCCATCAGCAGCTCTATCGTCTGCCTTTCCTCGAAAGAGGTTAGGTGACGAAGGCGGATACAAAGCAGTTGACATGGATCGTCGGCGGTGATGTGGTCGTATGAGGGATCGTCGGTTTATCCTTTGTTTGCTCGTGGGCAAAGACCTCACGGCGTAGTTTCAAGTTTTCTATTTGTTTAGGTGTTGTGAGCAAAAATGGCCAAAGAGGTATTTGAACGCAAGAAACCCCACTGCAACGTAGGCACCATCGGTCACATTGACCACGGTAAGACGACAACAACCGGTGCGTTGTTGGCAGTTCAAGCTGCAAAGGGTTTGGCAAAGCCAAAGTCCTACGCAGATATTGCGAAGGGTGGTACAGTTCGGGATGCTACGAAGACGGTAACGATCGCGGCATCGCACGTAGAGTATGAGTCGGAAACACGGCACTATGCTCACATCGACTGCCCAGGTCACGCCGACTTTATTAAGAACATGATCACCGGAGCCGCTCAAATGGACGGTGCGATCCTTGTTGTTAGTGCAGCTGACGGCCCAATGCCTCAGACCAAGGAACACGTTCTACTAGCTCGCCAAGTTGGTGTGCCAGCGATCGTTGTTTTCTTGAACAAGTGCGATTTGGTGGACGACGAAGAGTTGTTGGAATTGGTCGAGTTGGAAATCCGTGAGCTATTGAGCAAGTACGGCTTCCCAGGCGAAGAAACCCCAATCGTTCGTGGCAATGCAAAGAATGCTTATGACAAGCCTGCAGACCCAACAGCAAGTGCTTGCATCACCAATCTGATTGCAGCTATCGATGCATTCATTCCACAACCTACCCGCGAAGAAGACAAGCCGTTCTTGATGGCTGTTGAAGACGTGTTCTCGATCGAAGGTCGCGGAACTGTTGCAACAGGTCGAATCGAGCGTGGTGTTATCAAGGTCGGTGAAGAAGTCGAAATCATCGGTTTGATGGAAGAAAAGAAGAAGACCACCGTTACGGGTGTTGAGCAGTTCCGTCGCGAAATGAAGGAAGGCAAGGCTGGCGATAACGTTGGTTGCCTACTTCGTGGTGTTCGACGTGAAGACATCGAGCGAGGTCAAGTTTTGGCCAAGCCAAACTCGATCACGCCTCACAAGAAGTTTGACGCTGAAGTATATTGCTTGAGCAAAGACGAAGGCGGACGCCACACACCATTCTTCTCCGGCTATCGCCCTCAGTTCTACTTCCGAACCACGGACGTTACTGGTACAGCCAACCTGTCCGATGCAGAAATGTGCATGCCTGGCGACAACGTTCGCTTGGTTGTTGAACTGCAAAAGACCGTTGCAATTGACGAAGGCGTTCGTTTTGCTATCCGTGAAGGTGGCAAGACGGTTGGTTCCGGCGTTGTTGTTAAGATCATCGAGTAGATTGTCGGGACCGAACGCATTCGATTGCGTTCTGGTTTTGCGATAAGAATTCGCTGGATAGCCGTGTGCTTTCCAGCGAAACCCAGGCAAAAAAGCCCAAGAAGTGCGTCGCACCAAACGAGTGTGACGCTTCTTTTTTAGGGATGTAGCTCAATTGGCAGAGCACCGGTTTCCAAAACCGGGGGTTGCGGGTTCGATTCCCTCCGTCCCTGTTTTTTATTCCTTTTCGATTTCACATTCACATCAATCGTATGGCAACCGTATCCGAAGATTCTGGATCTGGCCGATCGCTCCTGAGTGAGCTGTTCGCGGGTTCGCTTTACAAGTCAAGGCAAGGGCGAATCGTTCGTCAGTTGACCTGCTTGGCCATTTGGCTAGCGTTTTGGCTAGGTGGATGGCAATTGTATGAAGTGATCGGGTCGGGCGTATACGGCGTGAATACTTGGGCATCCTTCCGAACGGTCCAGATTCTGGTACCTGCTGGGATGATCGCTTTGGGAATGTGGTTTGGGTTTCGAGTGGTAAACTGGCCTAAATTTGCAGACTTTTTGATCAGCGTCGAAGCTGAAATGACAAAGGTTTCATGGCCTTCGAAAACAGAGCTTTACAGAGCGTCGATGGTGTGTATATTCACGATGGCCTTTTTGGCAATCTTGTTGTTTGCATACGATTTGATCTGGCAAGCGATTTTTGATTTCATTGGGGTTAGTTGATTTGGCGATACTTGCTTTGCAGGTGTTGCAAGATTGTTATTTTGTTTTGGTTTCGGAATTACAGATGCTGGCATAATTGCGGTGTCTTAACAAGCCGGGAGAATGGCTAGCAATTCGGTCGGGACTCTTTAAGAAGAGCGAGACGGGGTTGGTTTGGCTGTTCGACAGGACTGGCGCTAGGTTTTCGAGTGAATATTTTCGAACAAGCTACAACTGAATCTGCCGACGCTGGAGACATGCGCTGGTATATCTTGAAGGTTCAGTTCAACCGCGAAGATACGATTCGCGAGTCACTGGAAAAGCGAATTCGGCTTTCCAGTTTAGCGTCATCCTTTGGTGAGATTCTGGTGCCGACAGAAGATGTCGTGGAATTCACGCGGGCTGGTAAACGACGGGTTGTAAAGCGGAAGCTTTACCCAGGTTATCTGGTGATTCGAATGATCATCAACGATGATACTTGGTTCTTGGTACGTGAAACCGGTGGCGTGGGCGATTTTACGGGTTCGGGTGGTAAGCCGACGCCGATGTCTGATGCAGATGTCGAGCGGATTTTGAAGATGGCTTACCCGGATGCGGATGAAGAGCAAGTTCCAAAGACAACGATACCGTTCCGTCCTGGTGATCGTATTCGAGTGAAGGAAGGAAACTTCCAGAGTCTCGAAGGCGATGTCGATCGAATTGACGAAGCCAATGGTCGAGTGACGGTGATCATTAGTATCTTTGGTCGCAGCACACCTGTTGAGCTAGACCACTGGCAGATTGAATCTCTCTGAGATTGCTCAGTCAAGGAAACGGTCAGCGAAATGCTTGTTCGTTTCTTCAACGGGTGTTCTTTGAGGGTTAGAAGAGTATTCACAAGAGTTCCAATAGGGTTTTGGTTCTCAAACTTTTATATCGGTGACAAAAGCGGACACAAGGTTCACTTACAATGGCCAAGCAAGTCGTAGGACAAGCGAAGTTTCAAGTACCTGGAGGCAAGGCCACGCCTGCTCCTCCAGTTGGTACTTCGCTAGGTAAATTCGGTATCAACTTGGGACAATTTGTTTCCCAGTTTAATGATCGCACTAAGGAGTTTAACGGCACCCCAATTCCGGTTGTGGTAACGGTTTATTCCGACCGTAGTTTTGAGTTCGTTACCAAGAGTCCTCCAGCGTCAGCACTGCTAAAGATGGCTGCTGGAGTTGCGAGTGGATCGGGCGAGCCACACAAGACAAAAGTAGGCAAGGTGACCGCCGCTCAAGTTGAAGACATCTGCAAGAAGAAGATGGACGACTTGAACGCTCGCGATCTTGAACATGCTCGTCGCATGATCGAGGGCACCGCTCGCAGTATGGGTATCGAGGTTGTAGGTTAAACGAGGGGAGCAGGCGTTAACGATGGTCAAGCCAACGAAAGCTATGAAAGCAATGCTCGCCAAGGCACCGGGCAAAGACCCGCTGCCCTTGCAGCAAGCAGTAGAACTTCTGAAGAAGTTCTCGGGTCGCAAGTTCGACCAAACAATTGAAATTCACATGAACCTAGGTATTGATCCAGCTCAAGCGGACCAACTGGTCCGAGGCTCGGTGGTTTTGCCTCATGGTATCGGCCGTATTCAACGCGTTGTCGTGTTCGCCCGCGGAGACTTGGCAAAGGCTGCGGAAGAAGCCGGTGCTGATGTTGTAGGTGCGGACGACTTGTCTAAGAGAATCAAGGACGGGTTTCTGGACTTCGACGTTTGTATTGCCACCCCTGACATGATGGGTATGGTTGGTCCTCTTGGTAAGGTTCTGGGTCCTCGCGGCTTGATGCCATCACCACGTGCAGGCACCGTAACCACGGATGTTGCTCGTGTTGTCAAGGAGTACAAGGCTGGTAAAGTCGAATTCCGAAACGACAAGGGTGCGAACATTCATGCCGTGGTTGGCAAGATGAGCTTCGACGCGACCAAGTTGGTTGAAAACACAGCAGCATTCATTTCGTACGTGCAGGCATTGAAGCCAAACACCGTTCGAGGAACGTATATCAAGTCGATCGCAATTTGTGCGACGATGTCCCCTAGCATTCGCGTATCTGCGTAAGGAGAGATTGCTATGAGCAAGTTGGTTAAAAAGCTCGTTTCGCGCGATATCGCGAATCGAATGGAAGGGGTTCAAGACGCCATCGTTGCCAACATCGTTGGAATGACTGGTGAAGAGAATTACAACATTCGCAAGACGCTTCGGGAAAGCGGCATCAAAGTCATGGTCGTTAAGCGAACCATGGCTGCGAGAGCAACCGAAGGAACATCGCTACGTCCGGCTTTCGACGATATGTCGGGAAGCATGGCCGTGATCTGGGGCTGCGAAGACTTCGTATCCCTGGTGAAGGCGATCACCAAATTGATCAACTCTGGGAAATTTCCCAAGCTGGAGATCAAGGGTGGGGTGATGGATGGCGAGGCAATGTCTGCTGACCAAGTGAAGAAGGTTAGCAAGTGGCCAAGCCGCCAAGAACAGATCTCGATGTTGGTCGGTCAGATTTTGTCGCCGGGTGCTACGCTCTCGGGTCAGTTGGTCGGTCCAGCTCGAAAGATCGCTGGTCAGGTCAAGAAGATGATCGAAAATCAAGAAGAACCAGAAGCTGCCGAGTAGTTCTCGGTGGTTTTACGAGTTAAAAATTTTGTTTGTTGACAAACAGAAGAATTGTACGTGTCGAACAGCCGGTTTTAAAAACTTTCTCGCCGGTCGTTTTTAGTTGTTTCCGTTTTTAAGCATGAGGATGGTAGATTATGTCCGAGTCAGCAACCGCTTTCGCGGAAGAGATCAAGACCCTAGGCGAGAAGATCGTCGGTTTGACTCTCAAGCAAGCCAAAGAATTGAGTGATTACCTAAAGGAAGTCCACGGCATCGAAGCCGCTTCGGGCGGAGCAGTTATGATGGCAGCCCCATCTGACGCCGGTCCTGCAGCAGCTGCTGTCGTTCAAACCGAATTCGATGTTATCATGACATCGTTCGGCGACAAGAAGCTAGACGTGGTCAAGGTCGTTAAGAACTTGACAGGTCTTTCGCTGATGGACGCCAAGAAGTTGGTTGAAGGCGTTCCTGCCAAGATCAAAGAAGGCGCTTCGAAGGAAGATGCCGAAAAGATCAAGAAGGAACTCACCGAAGCTGGCGCAACTGCAGAACTCAAGTAGTTCTGGGTGTCTCCAAGATACAAAGAAAAGGCATGTTCTTAGAACATGCCTTTTTTTTTTGGCTGACTAGAGACAGAAAAAAATGCCGCGACATCGAACAACTTCCAGGTCGCGGCGATCACATCAGTGAAATGGAGAATTAAAAACAAACCACTATTTCTCGTCCGAACTTGGTTCAGATCCCATTTTCTTCATTCCTTCCATAAACTCATCTTTCGAGATGGCACCGTCTTTGTCGGTGTCCAACTCATCCATGCGTCCCTTAAGACGCTCGGAGATTTCATCTCCCTCGATCTTGTTGTTCATGTCGGTATCCCTTTTCGCGAAGAGTGCCTCTATCCGTGCCTCCATATCTTCTTCTTCGCCCTGGCTACCCTCGCTCGAAGATCCACCACCGCCACCACTGCTTTCCGCGCCAGCCAGAGTCGGACGCTCTTTTGGAACATCAAAAGAAACACTTCCTTGTGCGACTTTGGATTGCTCTTGAAGGAAGAACACTTGAGTCATCAACCATGGCCCTCCAAAATAACCGCCAATAAGCAAGGCTACTGCAAACAAAAGGAATGGAATGGAAACCAAAGAACGCTTTTTTGCAGAGGGCTCAGGAGCTTGCTCAGTCATGAAATCAGCCTTTAATAGTGTGTCAGAAGCATAAACTTGATTCGAATTGTAGCTTGGGAGAAGGATACAAAACAGACGTCGCCGCAAACAAAGGCTCCTGACGACTTTTTTAACAACAGGCAATAGAGGGAAACAGTCAACTTCCTTAAAAATTGGATGGCCACTTTCCCCCCAACCTTCTTCTCCCCGAAAACCGGGCATGAGCCCATCGAGCCTTCAGCGTTGGGCCCTAATGGTCTTCCGGGGGAGCTTCCAGATTCGGGTTAGGAGCATGAGGATAATCAACAGGCTGGTATCTAATGGCGAGCTCGGGAGTTTCCAGCTTGACTTGCTTTTGCGACAAGGAAGTTAAGGCTCGATCCAAGATACCACCGCTAAGCAAAGTGCGTTCAACGGGGTAACTTGGTCGCCCAGTGTGGCACATGCTTTCAATTCCCTTCAGCAAGTAAGCAAAGTGTGGATAGTAGGGTTCCGTTCGCTCCTCGAATCGCGTTCCCCTGGGAGTTCGTTCTCCTGCTCGCTTAGTCGCCACAGAGATCCCGTTTGCGATCCCCGGCAACATAAACACGGCCCCCAGGAGCCCATCGGCATACTGGAATAAAAACAAGGTCGGGTCCTTCGCAGAACGGGCAAGATCTGGATTGTCGCAGACCTGCGCAAGAGCGACATCAAATGTCTCTTTGGAAATCAACCCGTCATCCAACACCTTCCAAACCGCATCCCCTTGCAGGCATTGTACCCACTTCACCCCGGTCTCGGCCCCACGGCGTCTTTCAACGAGACATTGGAAGCAATCGAGCGAATGGAAACCGTAGATATCCAAATGCGAATAGCCGATACCGACCGCGGCTTCGATCTCGCAGTGCATGGGCAGTGTCAAGTCAGGGTCGCGATACGTCATGACCAGCGAAGAACCTGCCATGAAGGGTACCTTCAATTCCATCGCCCGATCGTACATCCACTTGGCATCGACCCATTGCGGCCCAAGATGCTTATCATTGAAAACAGGAACGACCCGATCATACTTTTTGAAAGCGTCTGTGATCTCTTCCAAGAAGCGTCGGCGTGGGTACAAAACTTGCCCAAGATCACTCGTCGGGTAGTTCCCATGCTCCCCAATGCTGATGACACCATCAACCGGAATATGGTCGCTTCCTACAGTTAATGCCTTTTCGATGGTATCGAAAACTGGAACGTTGTGCTTTTTTGCTGTGCCAAGACCGATATCTCGATCGCCAACTTGTTCGATATAGATCGAAGCCAATTTCAATGCAGGCCCTTGGCCACCATCCTGCTTCCACCCTTCAAGGATTTTGCCAAGGAGAACATCGGCGTGCGAACCCTTGAAGTAAGTTGTCACAATGGCCGCAACGGATTTGGGTTCTATTGATGGGTTCGATTCGCTTTGAGCGAAGCGGGCAAAACCAGCGCTAGCGGTTGCTGCTGCTGAGCCAATCAACCAGTTGCGACGATCCAGACAGTTTGGTTCCATACGGTCACTCTCGATCCTTGCCCTTGGTGCTTGAAAGGCCAGATGTCTTTTAGACAGATTTTACCATTGGAATCAACCTGAACCGCAGTCGCCAGTCGCGATATGCGTTTTCATCGTGAATCCGTATGCCGTAGGCCGTAAAAAGCGCTAGCGCAGTTACGGCAAGCCCCGTTCGAATCCCATTGCCCCATCGAACATGTTGCAAAGCTCAAAAGTGGTGTGTCCTCAAACTACTTCGCGATTAAAAGAGTCTGTCGAAAAATGGGGGGCGAAAAATTTTCGAAACTTGCTTCCGCTTATCATCTTTCGCACCCCATTTTTCGAAAACAAAGTCCAATCGGTGCCGTCCACGTCCAATCGGTGCCATCCAATGTGCTACGCTGACAGTATCCAGCACATTACCTTTACGGGCTACATATGGTAGTCGCCAACTTATAGTAAAGACGTATTTTGAGCCAATAACCTAGGTGTCATTTGACCGTGAAAGAAATTGTCTCTTGTCCGCATTGCCAGCGCCCTCATCGTGTTGCAAAGTCGACGATTGGAAAGAAAGGAAAATGCTCTGGATGCAAGTCTGTTTTTCTCATTCAAACAACTTCAAAGTACTCAGAAGCATTTGGACATGCACTCGCTTCGGTTCGACCGGACAAAATCCGAACCGAATCCCAGGCATTGGTTCCTTCAAATGAAACTGAGGAGGGAAGATCCGCGACCTCGTTGACAAAGCAAAGCGCGCAGAAATCTGCGTCATCAAAATGGCCTAAGTTCGATTTATCTTCGTTTGACTCGTGGTGGTTTTTGGCTTGCGTGGCAGCGATTGTTTGCGGTCCAATCTTTTTAGTTTCAGGTTTTGGAGAACAAGGCAAAGAAAAGATATGGGCCCAGGGAACTGGAACAACGCAGGGTGTCGTTACCAATGCCTACTCTGAGAAAACAGGCCGGTCAACAAGTTGGTGGTCACCAGGACGGTGGTCAACAGACCGGTCGTTTTCAGGCCGAAGGAGGAGGACGTACTACCGTATCGATGTTTCCTATACTGTTGACGGAATAACGTATGAACTGAAAAACCAAAAAGTCGATTTTTCAGTCTTTAGTAGGTACGAACCAAACAGAGTAGGGTCAGCCGAGAATGGTGTGGAAGTCGAGTATTCAATAGCGGACCCGAGCGTCGCTATGATAGAAGGCCAACGATTGGACTCATTCGGGACACTTGCTTTAGGAACTTTGCTTTTGGTCGTTGGCATCCTCGGGATGTGTTACTTTTTCGTTCCGAAAAGTCTTTCCCTGGAGGAATGAAGTGACCGACAGGAAAACCGAGACAAGGTTTTTGAATTGGCAGATAAACTTCGGAGACAGAAAGCGAGAACCAGTAACTTTTGGGGACACTCTACTTTTGTTGTTGGCTCGAACGACGCTTCGAAAACAGGACAGGTCGAACGAAAAATCCAGAAGATAGTCTTTCGAAAAATGAGGGGCGAAAAATTTTCGAACCTTGCTTCCGCTTATCATCTTTCGCCCCACATTTTTCGACAGCAACGTCTTTTGACAGCGTTCAGTTGTGCGCCCCGCCGAGATAAACTCGACGAACAAGTCCCGTAGGCCGTAACAAGCGATAGCGAAGTTACGGCAACCCCCGTCCGAATCCCATTGCCCGATCGAACAAATCAATCCCATCTAGCACGCCATGCCGTAACGGCGTCCAAAGCGACTTGTTACGGCCTACACCGACTTGTTACGGCCTACACCGACTTGGTACGGCCGACAGTCGCGATTACCACTGAAGATATTCTTCTAGCGAATCGCGAATCAAGTCGACTGACGGTTCGACACCTGTCCAGAAATGAAAGTCCGCAGCAGCTTGGTAAGCCATCAGCTCCACAGGCTCGAAAAGTTCGATGGAAGCTTCTGCCAGAAAGCCCTTCAGCAAACGGTTCGGTCGTTCGGCGGTGGGATTCACCATCATGCACTTTGCGTTGGAAGCCCAGGTGAGGGAAGTAAGTTTTCGTAACTGAAGTTGGGTCGGGGCAGTTTCAAGAATCAGAAATTGGATCGGCCGACCGCTATCGGCAATCAGATCTACTGGCTGATAGAGGTCATTGACGTGCTCTACCCCTGAGAATGACTCCAAGGACTGTTTGGCAGTCGATTCGCTCGAAGAATCGATCGAGGCGTTTTGCGTTTCCGTGCAAACCGAAAGCACTCGAGATTTATCGAATTGGTTTGCGAGTTGAATCGCTTTTGCTGTCGCGGTCGAATCAATCACGGCAATGAAACTTTTTGACTCAGCGTCAGCGTCCGATGGTGCAGAAGAAGCATCCGGGCCGGCTGAGGATGACGTCGTGGGTAAACTGGTTTGGACCAATTTTGAGATGGCAGCCCCTAATGTATTGTCCCCCAGCCAAGAATTTCCATCGGACCTAGCGACATTGACCTTACCCAACGCGAGTGCGGATTCGGTAACGCTGTCCAGCAGCGGAATCGCGGCCGATTGAAACGGATCGAATACAGCGACTCCATCAAGACCAAGAGCTTGAATGCCGCGAAACGCGGTCTCAAACAGATCGGTACTGACTTGCGATGTAAAAAAACGCCAGTCAACGCCGGCTGCTTGAGCCGCCCGGTACATAACGAACTGCGTTGGATTTCCCGCAACAGGATTTCCGACGCAGCAAACATGAGGTTGAAGAACGCGGGTAATGGTCATTGCCGTTAAAAGGTTAGCGATAAGGAGCCGATTCGCTTTTGCGCTTCGGCCATCATCGCATCTTCCGCTGCTTCATCCTGTGCTTCGTAAGTAACCGAAAATCGCAAGAAACTGCCCGCATCATCCCAAGGCACCGTCACCATCGAATGCTGAGTGATGAAGTACTGGGAGGCTTCTTCGGCGTTGGCGAATTGTGGTCCGCCAGGAACTCCCTTGGGTGCTTTCGTGTACAAGAAATAGCTGCCGCCGGGCACTTCACAAGTAAAACCGCAAGCCTTGAGGCAAGTTACTAACTTCTGCAACCTTCTTCGGTACTTTGCGTTGATTCGCTTGGGAATGTCAGGTGAATCGAGTGCGGTTATCGCCGACTTTTGAATTGCTCCAAACTGTCCGCTGTCGCAATTGTCTTTGACATCCGCAAAGGCTTGCACGATTTTGGCGTTCCCGCAAACCCAGCCAATTCGCCAACCGATCATGTCGAAACCTTTGCTCATCGAATGCACTTCCACCCCAACGTCCATCGCACCTGGCACTTGAAGGAAGCTGAGCGGCTGATCACGGAAACTGAGCAAGATATGAGCCGCATCTTGAACGATGATGAACTGATGCTGATGGGCAAGTTCAATCATACGGGAATAAAAATCCCGGGTAGCGACCTGTCCCGTTGGACTGTTTGGATAGTTCAGGACCAGCATTTTGGTTTTGGCCCAAATGTCTGCGGTGATTTTGCTGAAATCGGGGAAGAAATTGTTCTCGGCCAGCAAAGGCAAGCGATGCACCGTTCCGCCATAGTACTTGGTATGAGTACCAGCGACGGGGTATCCGGGAACAGTCATCATCGTGATGTCCCCTGGGTTGATAAAGCAGGCTGGAAGCATCGACAAAGCCGTTTTGCTGCCGATGCAATGGTTGATTTCTGTCAACGGATCCAGCTTGACTTGGAATTCACGATCCATGAAGCGGCTGACGGCCTGTTTGTATTCGGCCGGGCCATTGTCCATGTAGCCACGATTTTCTGGCTTGTTGACCTCCAAGGACATTTGATTCCGCACTTTTTCGTCGGCCATCGAATCATTTTCGCCGATGCCGAAGTCCAACAAGCTTCGGTTAGGATAGTCGGCCAGTGCCTTCCGTTTGGCTCGCTTGATCTTCTCGAACTTGTAGATTTCGTTCACCTTGCCGTACTGGATACCGCCAATACGCTCAGCAAACAGGCTTTGAAAGTAGGGGTCTTGAACTTCAGCAGCAGGCTTGGACAGGGCAGGTGCAGTCGACATGTTGGTGTTGCGTTAGATGGGTTGGAAGGGTCAAAAAGAACCGAGCGAATGGAAGCGTGGTGGCGAGCACAAGATCTTTTCCGTACCCGCCAAAGCTTCAACCTTCAAACAACCCATCATACGATTGAAACGAATTTTGATCTACCACCGACATTACTTCGTCAGCGTCGAGCTCAACCAATTGGCGATTGCATCGATCACCACCCCCGAAACGGGCGGAGGTGCGGTTGGCGTCCCGGCATCGGATGCACTCCGCAAATTATGGTCGACCCCATTGAGGACCTGAAATTCCCCCAGTCCAGGTTTCTTGGAGTTTGCGATCTCCGCGACAAGTTTATGGTCCGCTTCCAGGGTAACGACATCTTGGTCCCCCCAAAGCGAAAGCACTGGGCCATTGAACTTTTTCCAGGCATCCAACACGTTGGCTTTGCCAAGTTGCTGAAAGAACTTGTAAGAAACGCCCGAAAACGATTTGCCCTCCGCAAAGGTTTGTTCCGTCCAAGCGGCAAGGTCCGGATACTCGTTGGCAATATCATCGGGACTGAGCCCTTCCTCGATCAAGTATTTCCATCCCTCGGTTTGACCAGCTAATGCCTCTTCGATCTGGGCCGCATTCGCACCGCCCTTCTCCATTTGGCGTTGGGTGGTGGCCTTCAAGAACTCCTGCCAATCGCTGGACATGGCTCCAAAGATTCCGATGGAATGAACTGGCTCTTGAGCCGCCACCAAAGGCGCTTGCACGCCCCCCATACTCATGCCAAACAAAGCGATTCGATCTTTTGCCAAGCGAGGGTGTTGCTTCAGCAGTTTAACGCCAGCTACATACCCATCCACCACGGAGTTAAAATCTGCATCGGACGATGGCCCACCTTGGCTGTCGCCACACCCTGGTTTATCCACGCGAAGAACCGCAAAGCCTTTTTTGGTCAGCTCATGTGCGATGGCCTTCATGCCCGTTGGATCCGCCAAAGGGTGCTCAACAAACGCGTTTCCTAACCCGGAAAGCAACACGACCGAAGGTAAGTCTTGACCCGCTTTAGGAAGGGTCAGAACCGTCCGCAGTCTACCTACAGGCGTCGTCACGGATCCATATTCGATTTCAAAATCGGGCGAGGTTTCGAATGCTAAAGGCTTGGGTAATACCTTCAACGTTTGCTCTTTACCATCGCGATTCAAACGAATCTCAATTTCGGTCCCTGAACGTAGAGCTCCCACCTGAGCCATAAACTGTGGCAAGCCAGCAAAGCTCTTGTTGTCAAACGCCAACAAAACATCTCCGCTCTTTACCCCAGCAGCCTCCGCCGTCGAATTAGGAATGACCGCCATGATTTCGACTCCGCGTTTGGTTCGAAGTTCCAATCGCTTCTGGGCTTCATCCGTTACCCCCTGAGCTTGAACGCCCAGCGAGATGCGACGCGCGAGCTCATCGGCTTCCAGCTTAGAGCTTACGGCGCCCATAAAACCAAACGTCAGCAGTGCATTTGTAGTCAATAACCACGGCGACCAGTTTCTCGTCATGATGTCCTATCTGTCTTTCAAGGGAAAAATCCAAGGGAAATGAAATAAGGAAGCTTTGATGCCATCTTTCCATGAGCTCAGAATGTCGCTTTCAATCTAAGGCTCCCTGAGTTCTTTTTCCCAGCCGCCAATGATTTCAAGGAATTCTAGCGAGCCCGACGATTTGCTTTCGTTGAAATATGTGGCATAGGCTTCCAGCCTGTGGATAGTTCTCTTTTTTCACAGGCTGGAAGCCTATGCCACTCTCCCGCATGATTTAACGCTTGAGCGGAGGCATTCCCTTCCGAAAAACTAACCGTACTTCCATCCTGGGGACTTGTTCCAACGTAGATTGAGCTATAATTTTGAGGTTCTTGGTGTTTTATTCGTGTCGACAGGAAATCGGGATGCGATCCGTCGCGTGTTGTTTTTTGGCCTTGGTCTGGACCGTGCTCTCGACGAATTGCGTCTGGGGAAGCTGCGGAGATCATCTTGCGCACCAACACAAACTATCCTCCCATTTCGAGATAGCCTCGGACCTGGGTGACCTTCCGCAACCAAGTCCCCTTTCACCTTGCTCTTTCGGACAGTGCAAAGGGAATCTTCCTCTATCGCCTACGGCCCCATTCTTGCCGAGCAACATGGATCAGTTCGGTTGTTTGCAAGGAACTGGCTATGTACTCAAGATCGGTCCTTTCAGTCGATTTTCTTCGGGGGATCTCTATCCTCCAATCGCTCCGCAGATTGATCTTGTACTGCCACCTCCGCGCGACATAGCGTAAATGCCGGTGTCGTAAAACTCCGATTGAGCCAACGAGCGTCTAGCTACACGAAATGCTCAAGGTGATCGTTATCAACAGCAACGCCCTTGCATGAATTTCGATCTTGGAATCAGTCTCTTGTGCAGACATTCCCTGTCTGTTTATCTCCGGTGAATCGTCTTTATTTTTGTTGGCACGTCTCTGTTTAGAAACTCTTGAATCATGCGCAAGAAAAATTATCGAAATGGAATTAGGCCACGGCGAGCTTTCACTCTCGTTAAGCTCCAAATGGTCATTGCGATATTGGATTCTAGATGGTCTTTTGCTTCCGGCGGTCAAGCAGCCTGCCAGGCTGCAGAGAATACACAATCTCTGAGTGAGTAACTTGAAAAAAGTGTACCATTAGGGCTTCCAAGCCCCCCATGACCAATGCTCTGCGGGAAAGAGACAGCAAGTGCAGACTCCAAACAACTCAATTCATCCGAAGACAACCAAAAACGATATGGAAGATCACTCTGTTTTCAGCTTGCCTTCACGAAAGGTCCTAACATGGATGGTTTGCTGGATCGTCGTTTGGAGCCTGACCATCAGCTCAGGGTGCACTCCCAAAACCTCCACCATCACTCAAGAGCAGATAGCACTGAAAGATCGTTCGATCGCATTGCTTGAAAACAAGGGTGGCGAGGACAAGGACACTAAGGAACTTGTGGAAGCTTCCGAAGGTTTTGCAAAGCTGTCCAAGGCCTTTCCTAACGATACGCTTGGGCCAAGAAACTTACTGGTCACTCTGTTGCTGCGTCTTAAAAAGACGCAGCAAGTGGAGAACCCAGACACCTATGAATCAATTTGCAAAGAAATCGAAGCAACCATCGCGAAACTCCGCCGACTAACCCCTAACTTACCCGATGCAGATGAATTGGAGGCTAGGTATTACGCGGTCCGATCCGAACGTGAATTGACGTTCCAACGTGAATTGGCAATCCAATCATGGCGTAAAGCTGCGAAGAATGACAATGCGACGGACGCCATCCTCTATCAAACGTATGATGCGCTTTCAATGGACTATCAGACGGACTCCAAGCAAGAAGTTCGGTCCTTACTGGAGAAAGCGACAAGCAAGTACCCCAATAGCATCGTTTTTTCAGTCGCTTATGTCGAATCATTGGCGCAAAACGAAGACAAAAAAGTTTTAGCAGAAATGAGTCGGCTAAAAGAACTGCTTCAACCGATCATCGCTCGCACTAACAGCGAGCTACCTGCTTTGATCGAAAAAGTCATTGCCGATGCAGAAAATGCAAATTGGCCGGGTGTGAAGAGGGGAGCTCGAGGGCTCTTCCACACAGTCAATCCCGATCCTTCTTTCGCAAATGATCGGCAATTGCTAAAGCCTCACGAGCTCGAGTATGTCCAATTGAACTTCCAGCAAGGCGTGCTCCCATTGACAGCTCGTCCGATTGCGAAAACAGAGCAGAAATTGGAAGAAACGAAGAGATTCAACATCGAAAACTTGAATGCCAAAATAACCGCCATTGCCTCGGAGGATTTTGATCTCGACAGTCGATTTGATCTGTTCACCGCGACCAACAAACAGCTTACCGTATGGAGTTGGTCGAACACTGCGTCGGTGGATTCCGAAAAATCACTCTCGAACAAGCAACTCGCAAAGTTCGAGCTCGACATCGAATGCAATGGATTAGTGCTAGTGGATTTGGACAGGGACTTTCAGTTACGCAAAGATCAATTTCCAGTATCGGCATTGCCCACGACGGCAGCTCCCGATGCAGTCACGAATCCCAATGCCATGCTGGTGGATACCGATGTCGATGTAGTTGCCTACGGTGCAGAAGGAGTTCGATTGTTGCGAAACGATCTGGACAAAGAGACAGGAGCTCGAAGCCTGACCCTTGTTCCGTTGTCAGACGGCATGGCGGCCTTGCGTGGCGTGCGGGCCCTTGCCTCGATTGACTTCGACCATGATTCGGATCTCGATCTTGTCATTTCATGTGATTCCGGATTGTCCCTTTGGTCGAATCGGGGCGATTGGACTTTCGCAGACTTTACTTCCTTTTCGAGTCTTCCGCCCGCAACAACGCTTGTCGATTCGATACTTGCTTTGGACCTGGATCGAAACGTTCTTAATGATTTTTTGCTAGGAACAGAATCAATCGACCATCCCGTACTTCTAACGAACAATTTGCACGGACGCTATCAAGTTCGCGATCAAAACTGGCAAGGAAAACTGGCTGGGGCTTGCCGCGCGACGGAAGTCATCGATGTCAATCATGACGCTTGCTGGGATATTGTTGCGTGCGGCAAACAAGGTACTCGCATCACCACGATGAAATCTATCGGACGTCGCAGTTGGCTTCCTGATTCGACCGTCGAACTTTCGAAGCAACCGGCCACGGGACTTCTCGTTACCGACATCGATAACGATGGCTATTCCGATACCGTTGTTTGGGGACCAGCCGGCCTAGAGCTATTTCGCGGCGGAGAAGATGGAAAGCTAGTTCAAGACACCAAGGCAGTTCAGCTGGGCCAAGCTATTGTTTCCACCATCGCCGTGGATGCTGACGACGATGGCGATGACGATCTCATTTGCCTCGGGAAAGACGGGAAGCTGCATGGCCTCGAAAATCGGGACGGCAACAGCAACCAACATCTCGAGCTAGTTTTACGAGCCGATGAAGATGGCCAACAAAATCTTCGTGCGCGCTGCAACATGTATGGTGTTGGCAGCTTGATTGAATTGAAATCCAACGGTTTGTATCAAGCAAAAATCGTTCGCAATACACGAACACGGTTCGGTATCGGGAAAAAAACCGGTGCGGAAATCTTGAGAGTTTTGTGGACCAACGGAATTCCGAACAACGTGCTGAACCCGAGCAATCGATCGACGATCTTTGATCAACAAAACTTAGGTGGATCCTGCCCTTATTTGTATGCTTGGAACGGAAAAGAGTTCGAGTTCTGCACAGACTGCCTTTGGGCTGCACCCATCGGACTGCAATTTGCCCAAGGTGTCGCGGCTCCGACGCGCGAGTGGGAATACCTGAAGTTGGATGGCAAAAACATTGTGCCTCAAGACGGCCGCTATCGTCTTCAGTTGACCGAAGAACTTTGGGAAGCGGCCTACTTTGATTCCATTGAATTGATGGCGATCGACCATCCTAAAGAAGTCGATGTTTTCACTAATGAGAAAGTGGGCCCAGCAGAGTTGGCCGAATTCCGAGTTCACACCGTCGAGGATCGAATCAAGCCCGCGAAAGTGATTGATCAAACCGGCAAGGATGTCACTCAGACGGTACTGGTTCGTGATCAGAAATACACAAAGAGCTGGAACGAGGGGTTTAATCAAGGGCTCGTGGAGGACCATTGGCTGGAGCTTGATCTGAACGAGAAGAAAGAACAAGGAGAATCGGTAACTTTGTTCATGACCGGCTGGGTTTTTCCAACGTGCACTTCGCTCAATTTGTCGATGTCCGAAAACAGCTTGAAGCCAAAATTGCATCCACCGTCCATTCAAGTACCCGACTCCGAAGGCAAGTGGACCGAAGTCATTCCCTATGCTGGCTTCCCAGGCGGCAAGACCAAAACAATCGCTATCGACTTGACTGGCAAGTTTTTGTCCGAAGACCATCGCGTTCGTGTTGTCACCAACATGGAACTCTGTTGGGACGAGGTGTTTTGGACACGCGGGCCCGCAGGTTCGCTAAGTCATACCGCGATGGAAGTTCCAAATCGGTATCGAATCACAAAGCTTCCAGTGCTTTCGGCAGACTTGGCATACCGTGGTTTTTCAGAGCTTGTGCCGCAACCAGGGAACGCACCGAAACGCTACGAACATAACCGTGTCACAACGGAGTCGATTTGGCCACCCATGCTGGGCAATTTCACTCGCTTTGGCGACGTGAAGGATCTGATTACGGACCAGGATGATATTCAAGTGGTGATGGGAGCCGGGGACGCGTTAACCTTGGAGTTTTCGTCAGAAACGGAACCAATTCCGGATGGTTGGGTCAGGGACTTTATTATCTACAACGTTGGATGGGACAAAGATGCGGACTTGAATACAATCCATGGACAGACCGTAGAACCGCTGCCGTTTCGCGCGATGTCGCAATACCCGTACGCACCGAACGAATCTTTCCCGTCCTCCCCCAAGCATTCCGAGTTCCTAGAGAAGTACCAAACAAGAAACCTGGAGTTTGGCACCTTCTGGAACCAAATTCGTGACTCGCAAGGGACTGCAAACACTGAATAGAACCCGAGACAAGAACCATGATCAGACTGACCCGCGGGCGCTAGCCGCGAAACCCATTTTGGAAGCATTTCATTCCGCGGCTAGCGTCCACGGTCCAAATGAACAGCCAACATCATTTCCAACAAACTTCAATTGAAACCATAAGCAGATCGACGAAGAACATGAATCGCACAGGCATAGTCAACGCACTGATCGGACTGTTATTGACGCTCGCTCTTCAGCGCTGCGCAAGCTCCCAAAACATGGAATATCCGCTGGCTGTTGCAGCAGCTACGGATGGCTCCATGTATGTTGCGGATCGAAATCTGCCTGGAATTTGGAAAATCCAAGACGGAGTTCCCTCGGTCTACTTCCAGGCCTCCAAAAACTTTCGCACCCCGCTGAATGCCGTGCGATGCGTTGCGGTGGATGCCAACGGAACCTTGTACGCTGGCGATTCCTCGACTCGCGAAGTTTACCGCTTCGACGACTCGGGCAAACCACAACCACTCACGACCGGTGGTATCGGCATCCCCATGGCGATCGCCTTCAATTCCAAAGGAAACTTGCTGGTCGCCGATCTGGAGCAACATAAGATTTTTGAAGTCCCCTCGGCTGGGGGCAAGGCAACTGAATTTGCGAAGGTCCAAGCCCCTCGAGGTCTAGCAATCGATGGGAAGGACCGCGTTTGGGTCCTATCCAATTCCAAGCAACCGTTGGTCCGAATTGACGAAAACCGCAAAGCCGAAGTGCTCGTAGAAGAAGCCATGTTCGAGTTCACACATCAATTGGTCCTTGATAGCGAAGAGACCGCGTACTTTTGCGACGGCTATGCCAAGACGCTTTGGAAAATGAAGGCTGGCGGAAAGCCTGAGAAAATGTTTGTTGGCGAACCGCTCAAAAATCCGGTTGGATTGTGGCTGGCAGGCGACCAACTTTTGGTTGCCGATCCACATCAGAAAACAATCTATGCCCTGCCCAAGAGCGGTGCGACAACCCTTGTTGACACGGTGAAAAAGTGAACGAAAACTACGTCCCAGACAAACCAGCACGAAAGAAGTATGTACCGGCCATCGGTCCAAAACTGAAAAAGCTGCTGTATGTGCTGTTCGCCTTGCTGTCGGTCCTTGGGGCGAATTCGTTGTACTTAGCGACGATCACTTTCTTGGAATGGCAACGTGGTGATTCGTACCAGAATCAGTTTTATATGGCCATGTTCCTGGGGCACATCGCCATCGGCTTGGTCTTTCTAGTTCCATTCCTAGTGTTCGGCTTCATCCACCTTTTTGCTTCTCGCAAACGGAAGAACAAGCGTGCGATTCGGGTGGGCTATGCATTGTTCGCCATCAGCTTGATTGTTCTGGGCACCGGCCTGCTTTTGGTTCGTGTCGGCGATGTCTTCGACCTGAAGCATGCGATGACGCGTTCAACGATCTATTGGCTGCACGTATTAAGCCCAATCGTTGCGATTTGGCTTTACTGGTTGCATCGATTGGTGGGCCAAAAGATCAAGTGGCGGCTGGGTATTGCCTACGGAGCATTTGCAATCGCTTCGGTTGCCATTATGGTGTCGCTGCACGTTTCCGACCCCCGCGAATGGAACAAAGTCGGCTCCGTGGATGGTCTTAAGTATTTCGAACCATCGCTTGCACGGACCTCGAACGGTGGCTTTATTTCCGCCAAGGTTTTGGACAATGACGAGTACTGCCTGAAATGCCATCCGGATGCCTACAAGAGCTGGTTTCACAGCGCCCACCATTTCAGCTCGTTCAACAATCCCGCCTACTTGGCAAGTGTCCGCGAAACCCGCGAGGTTTCGCTCAAACGGGACGGTAACGTCAAGGCTTCTCGCTGGTGTGCTGGATGCCACGACCCTGTTCCGTTCTTCAGTGGTGCTTTCGACGACCCGCATTTTGATGACGTCAAACATCCAACATCGCAAGCGGGTATCACCTGCACGGTCTGCCATGCGATTACCAACGTTAACTCGACCAAAGGAAATGCCGACTTTACTATCGAAGAACCGCTGCATTATCCATTTGCCTTTAGCGACAATCCAGCCTTGCAATGGGTGAATCAACAACTGATCAAGGCCAAGCCTGAATTTCATAAGAAGACGTTCCTCAAAGACTTCCACAAGTCTTCCGAATTCTGTTCAACTTGCCACAAGGTGCATCTACCTTTCGCTCTAAATCATTACAAAGACTTTCTCCGGGGGCAAAACCACTATGACTCTTGGTTGCTAAGCGGAGTTTCTGGCCATGGCTCGCGTAGCTTCTACTATCCGGACAAAGCACAAAAAGCGTGCGCAGGGTGCCACATGCAACTGGAAGAATCCAACGACTTCGGGGCAAAGCCCTACGAAGCAACCAACGGCAAATTTGCGATCCATGACCACATGTTCGCCGCTGGCAACGTTGGACTTCCTTACTTGCGTGGGTTTCTTTCCGAAGTCGAAGAGAAGCACAAAAAGTTCCTTGAAGGAACCATGCGAGTGGATATCTTCGGCGTGAAAGAAGGCGGGGGGGTCGACGACAAACTGTTAGGACCAATTCGCCCCGAAGTTCCCGCCTTGAAACGAGGCGAAAGCTACTTGCTCGAGTCGGTCGTTCGTACCTTGAAGGTTGGACACGAATTCACTCAGGGCACTGTCGATTCCAATGAAGTATGGTTAGAAGTGACTCTTCAAAGCGGCGATCGAACGATCGGAAAAAGCGGTTCGATGGACGCCAAGGGAGAAGTCGATCGTCGATCTCACTTCATCAATGTGTTCATGTTGGACAAAGAAGGAAACCGCATCAATCGACGTAACCCTCAAGATATCTTCACACCCCTTTACAACCATCAGATTCCGCCCGGTTCGGGACAAGTGGTGCACTACGGATTCGTCGTTCCCGATGACGTGACCGAATCGATTACGGCAACCGTCAAATTGCAGTACCGCAAGTTCGATCACGAGTACATGGAGATCGTGCACAAGCAACGCCGACAAGGGGACAACGATTTCCCCGGAACAACCATCGAAACTGCCGATGGGGCGAAAGTCTACAAGAATGAACTACCCATTTTGACCTTAGCCATGGACTCCGTCACCTTCCCGGTAGAGGGCCTTGCAACCGAGCTTGCAAAGCAAGAATCGAAGATACCTGCTTGGCAACGCTGGAATGATTACGGAATCGGTCTTTTCTTAGAGGGCAAAGCGGAACTCAAACAAGCCGAACAAGCGTTCTTGGAAGTCGAAAAGCTGAACCGATTCGACGGGCCACTCAACTTGGCTCGCGTCTTCTTACGGGAAGGAAGAATCGATGAAGCCGTGGAAGCCGTGCAAAGAGCAGCCAACTTCAAGGAACCTGCCGCACCAGAATGGTCGATGGCTTGGTTCAGCGGACTGGCCAATCGCGAACAAGGTCGTCTCGTGGAAGCCGAAGCAAACTTCCGTTCGATCGTGGATGATACCACCAGCGAACGACTTGCGCGTGGCTTTGACTTCAGCCGCGACTTGGAAGTCTTGAACACCCTGGGGCGAACGTTGTTTGACCGAGCCGAACAATTGCGATTGGACTCGCAAAAGGAACAGCGTGACACCTTGCTTCGCGATGCTGCCAAGCAATTCTTGCGAACGTTGGATATCGATTCCGAAAATGCCACCTCGCACTACAACCTGGGTCTGATCTACGCCGCTCTTGGTGAATCCGAACTGGAGAAGAAGCACAAAACACTTCACCTTCGTTACAAGCAGGATGACAATGCACAGGGCTTGGCCGTAGGTGCAGGGCGCAAGAAGTATCCTTGGGCCAATAGTGCCGCCGAACAACTCGTCATCTATCCTTTGCAACACACTCCTGAATTCCTAGCCGATGTCAAACCAAACGAATAAAAGCGACGACCCACAATTGGAACGCGAAGAAGATGATGCCGTCATCGGTAGAGCCTTCTTGGGCTCGACGGCCGTCTTCGCGGTGATCGGTATCCTGGTCTTTGCTGCATACTGGTTCCTTTCTGGCAAGAAAGAACAGGCCGAAGTGGTGGAGGCTGAAGTATCGGTACCCGGAGTTCGTGTGCTCCCTAAGGTAACCGTCCCTGTCATTTCCTGGTCCGACATTACCGAATCGGCGGGTATCCAGTTTCAACACATCAATGGTGCAACGGGTGAAAAGCTACTTCCTGAAACGATGGGCAGCGGCTGCGCCTTTTGGGATTACGATTCCGACGGCGATCAAGATATCCTGCTGATCAATTCGTGCCCTTGGCCTCACAACCAACCCGAATCAACGTCCATCAGCACCTTGGGCCTGTTTTCTAACGACGGAAAGGGGAATTTCACCAACGTCACAAAGGACGTAGGATTGGACGTTTCAGTTTATGGAATGGGCGTGGCCTGCGGGGATTACGACAACGATGGTCGAGTCGATTTGTTTGTGTCTTGTCTTGGGCCGGACAAGCTATTTCGAAACGTCGATAACAAGTTTGTAGATGTAACGGAGCAGGCAAAAGTCGGTGGGGATGCGAACGCTTGGAGCACTTCCAGTGGCTTCTTTGACTACGATCGTGATGGCGATTTGGACCTGATGGTTTGCCATTATGTGGAATGGTCGCGAGAGTTAGATGCCGCACAAGAATTTCGACTCGTCGGAGGCAAGGAACGAGCGTACGGACGCCCTCAGCCCTTCGGCGGTACCTTTCCATCCTTGTTTCGCAACGAAGGAAACGGAACGTTCACCGATGTCTCCAACGAAGCAGGCATCCAGGTTGCGAATCCTGCAACGAACGTTCCCATGGGTAAATCGCTTGGGCTTGTTTTCGAAGACTACGATGGCGATGGATTCCTGGATTGTGCGGTCGCGAACGATACCGTCCAAAACTTTCTTTTCAGAAATCTTGGCAATGGGAAGTTCGAAGAAACCGGTACAACCGCTGGTATTGCGTTTGATGCAACCGGGTCGGCTCGTGGCGCGATGGGTATCGATTCGGCTGCATTCCGGAATGACAGTTCGGTCGGAATCGCGATCGGCAACTTTGCTAACGAGATGTCTGCGCTGTACGTAGCGAGATCTCGGAATCTACAGTTTTATGACGACGCGATTGCGAACGGCTTTGGCCCCGCGACACGCTTAGAACTGACCTTTGGCGTTTTGTTCTTGGACTTCGATCTGGATGGCCGACTGGACATCTTCCAAGTCAACGGGCACCTGGAAGAAGACATTGCCAAGGTTCAAGCCAGTCAAAAGTATGAGCAAGCACCGCAATTGTTTTGGAACGCAGGGGCCGAATTCAACACCGAATTCATCAAATGCCGCGAGGTAGAAACTGGGCCCGAATTCCAGAAGCCGATGGTCGGACGTGGTTCATCGTACGGTGACATCGATGGCGATGGCGACTTGGATTTGCTGCTGGTGGGATGCGGCCAGAAACCTCGATTACTACGCAATGACCAAACGATTGGGCACCATTGGTTACGAGTGAAGCTTGTAGGAAAGAGCTCCAATCGCGACGCGATCGGTGCCACCGTGGAAGTTCTTTCTCGCGATATCGTCCAAACACGGCGGGTCAGTCCGACGCGTGGCTACTTATCGCAAACGGAACTTCCAGTTACCTTCGGCTTAGGAGTAGCCGACACAATAGATCGCATGACCGTCACATGGCCGAATGGAAAGACGCAAATCATCCTGAGACCCAAGCTCGATCAACTTCTAGTCGTAGAAGAAGCCGAAGGCCACGAATAAATTGGCTGAAAACGTCAATAACACGTAAGGTATGCTGGTCGCGAAACAGCATTTTTTTGCTGGTAATTCGAAACGCGGCTATCGCCCTTGAAGTCACCCACTTCTTTTGGCTTTGCTCCCCTCGCCCCTTTTAGGGGAGAGGGGTTGGGGGTGAGGGGTTTTGCACTGTGTTTTGATTGGAATCTTGGTTTCGGTAGCCATCCCATGCCTTGCTTAAAAGGGCGAAACAAGTCATTGAACCGGAGGCTTGTTATTGACAATTCTGCACCTATGCCCCAACGCCCCGAAACGGGGCGAAACACAGAACATCATATCGTTCTCTTTCAACAGAAGGGAATTTGATCCCTCGATTGAGTCGAGAGATGAGCAATATCGAAACGAGCGTCTGCAGCTCAAAGGGAACAAGTCTCGGCCATATTCGCCACACGCATCTTTTGCATCAAGGTTCACCAAACCGCGCAACGAGCGGAGCGCGTACTATGTAGGTGATATAGTTTTTATAGAGTGCACTATTGATTTGTAGGACTCTGTCTAGTTCTAATGCCAGTTCGCGCTCAGCAAACCAACGCAGCGGCGGGTAGAGATTGACGATATTCCATTGCGGATAGTTCACTGTAGTTCCATCTTGGTTCGTGTATCCCCACACGACCAATCGTTGCATGGAAACGGTCGAACGTGTTTCGGAAATGGTTGCCGCCCGTTCATCACACTCCGATGGTATTAGGCTGGCCACAACTTCGCGACCACCGAGTTTCTCTACTTCTGAATCACTTAGTTGATTTAGCAAGAACATCGAAACACTTCTCGACGCATAGGTGCGAAGTAAGCTGGTATCAGTCGCTCCTGCTGCCATTTCCTGGAATTCTCGATTCGACTTCCATAAGGCGAGCGACAACTCAGGCTCGTTCCCTCGCAAGGCTAAGGTTGCCATCGCAGCAACTCGCGCTATCTTGTTATCTAACAAAGGATCGAAATATTGCGAGCTTTGAGACTTGCTAATGGCTTCGTCAATGTCCGGTACTCTGGACTTGAGCACATCCATGGCCAATTGACTGGAATCCGCACCTGCAAGCTCAAGTTCCTCTTGGATTTCATTTACGACGCCAGTCGAAGTTTGAGCAATCTGCTCGAACGTACCATTTCTGGCATAGGCCAAATTTCTAAGATTACCAATCGAACTGCTAAGCCACGGTTTGCTCAAATCGAGCCAGGGCGGGTTCATTTCTATTGGGACAAACGCCTCTGCGGACGATGCTGGTTTTGTATCCGCATTCCTCATCTGTCGGTACGCATCCTGGTAGACGGACCTGTCCGTCTTATCGCCTTGCCATTTCACGACAGGAACCGTCAAGAAACCGAAGGTGCTTGCGATCGTGACGGGCAACAGCAGTGCAACAGGTACTATCCAAGCGAAATGCCTGGCAAGCTTGACTGACTCCAACACAATCCATTGTCTGCACAGCAATAAGATGGAGACTACCAAAACCAGCACGGAGAAAGGAACTCCTAGCACCAATAGTTTCGATAGTTTCATAGTAAGCTGAGGCACCGCATAGCTCATAGATGATTCTATGGCAGCAAAGAACAAAACGGTTGCGGCTACGGCCACGATGCTCCCGACCATAGCGACGGTGATCGCCACCACCGATTTGCGAAAGCAAAGTGACGCTAACGCACCCACCAAGAATGCCAATGTTCCTGTAGAGGCTACCACAAGCAATCCCCAAACTAATTCTTGTACGCTCCCTTTCAATATGTTCGGCAAATTCGGCGCGATCATGCCAAACAGCATGACCAAAATTACCCACGGCAACACCATAATCATTCGACTTACAGCTAGCTTCCAAGGTGTAATGCCGCGATCGGCGAGAAACCGAAACCGATTCAGAGTTTGATCCCCGTCGAAGACGCTGACCCCCAAGATCAAAATCGCAATTACACCAGCAAGCGATGCAGATCCATCATTAGTCATCAATGTCACCAATACGCACCCGACAAGACAACATCCACGAAGCCAAAAGGAATTCGCAAATGAATGGGACAGCATGACTCGCCATTCGCTTGGAGCCGGCTGGGCAAAAACCAGGAACGCCATCTTGCTCGGCGGGCCAATTGCAATGGATCCCCTTGGAGAGAAAAACGTTGCTTGCTGCCCTATTCGCCAACGCCAGGCAAAAGTGGCCACCATGACGATCGTTCCAACTACCAAGTTGATGATCAAAGCGTAAACGAAACTGAACTCGACCCGCCAAAGGTCCCCTATATCTGTTAGCCCCAAAATCAAATGGAGAGCCAACAGCCCCATTCCTGCTGCTGCGAGTGCCGTAAGAGTTTCACGCATCAGAAGCGTTGTCAAATAGCAAAACACCGTCACTTCCAGAAATACCAAGAACGAGAGCCCAAAGCTATAAACGGTGGCGATAGAATCCACCTTTGGCGTAAACTGGCCTCCGTACCAAAGCGCTAATGGAACGATGGTCAGCGGAATGGTCGCGACCAAGGTGCCGAGAAGCGATATCGACAACTTACTGAGCAAGGCCGTTTGCCATGCAACAGGCAGGCTGCTGGACCAAGCCCATGTTCCCGACTGCCGTTCTTGACCCACCAGCATGCCGCTGCAACCAATCGCTAAAAGAATGGGTGCAATCGAAGCACAGATGATTGTACCTTGAAGAAATCCCTGCTTGGTAAACTCCTCGACCGTGCCGTTCGCCGCCACCATCAAAACCAGTTGGGCAAAGAAAAGCCCAATCAACACGGCAGCAAAGGTCTGCTTGACCTGCTGAAAGTCCTTCCAAACTAGGGCTCCCCAAAGAGAAGGCTTGGTGATTTGCGAGAATTCCATTATGCCACCTCCGAGTTCTTCGCGTTCTTCGATAGTTGGCCCAGACCGTCGTCGCTCAACCGCGGTTCAAAAGGTTGTGTGAAGCCCAGATAGAGTTCTTCGAGATTGGGTCGGATCGATTTGACTTCAAACAGGTTTGCATTCTGCGATAGGGAAGAAACAATTTCCGGCGTCAGCCCTCGAACCATCAAGTGAAAGCTTCGGCCAACCTGCAACTTGTGCAATACTTCGACCTGATCGAGTTCGGCAGGCATTGCCAGCAGCGGATCGCGTTGGGAAAAGTCCAAGATCGAAATGCTGCTCTTGAGTTCTTCGAGCGGCGCAACAATTTGTAATGATCCTTGGTGCAGAATCGCTACCCAGTCGGCAACGCGTTCCACCTCCTGAATCTGATGCGAGCTCAAAAACACCGTTTGGCCAGCGGCCGCCCGATCGATCATGCTTTCTAAGAAGGAGCGGCGGACCAACGGGTCCAGGCCCGACGTCGGCTCGTCCAAAATCAACAACTCCGGATCGAAGGCCATGGCTAGGGAGAGGGCAACCTTGGCTCGCATCCCTTTCGAAAGGTCACGAATCTTGGCATCGTGCGGCAACTGAAAGTCGCTGATGCGTTCACCGTATGTCTTCAAAAACCCTTGTGGGTAAAAACCGGATGCATACCAGCCAGCCTGTGCGACCGTCATCCATTCGTAAAGACCTGGCGCATCGGATACGTACCCGACCTTGCGGCGTATCTCCAAAGGTTGATTGACGGGATCGAGTCCGCAGACGGCGATGTTGCCGCTGTCAAGCTTGTTATAGCCCAGCATGCTCTTGATCAAGGTTGATTTGCCAGCTCCGTTTTCGCCAAGCAAGGCGAACACAACTCCCGAGGGAACTTGGAACGAGACGTTCTTCAAAACCGTTCGTTTTCCAAATCGTTTGCAAACGTTATTGACACGTATCATTTCGCTCATGATTGCTTTTCTCCTGATCGGATGGCGTTTTTGAGTGCTTTTTCAAACATGGTTCGCAAGCGATCTTCATCCAGACCGCCACGGATAGCTTCGTCAAGAACCGCAGAAAGTCGCTCCGCAAGAATCTGCTGGCGATCTACAACACATTGCTTTTTCGCTCCCTCACAGACCGCGACACCGCGTCCGCGAAGCGACTGAAGGATCTCTTCGCTTTGAAGTTGGAAGTAAGCCCGTTGGACCGTGTTGGGATTGACCGTAAGCTGCTTCGCCATATCCCGTACGCTGGGAATCACCTGTCCCGGCATCAAAATCCCTTCCGCAACGGCATACTTGATCTGCCGTATCAGCTGTTCGTAAATAGGGATGCCGTTATCCGGATCGATCGAAAGCTGCATCGCATTGGCTCCTTTCTGTGCACCGCATCAGGATTGCACTCAAAACCACCAAGATCTTCCCCCGACAGTGTCGGTGTGTTGGCGTGATAATACACTCACCCAAATTCGAGGTCAAGGAAGATGCAAGAAGATTTTTGGGTAGCCCATTTTCTGATCGCCAGTTTTTCTGACTGCCATGCGGGTGGCAGCAAATGGATTCCGCCTTGCTGCTCGCGTTACAATGGGGTTTCACAAACAACCGACACAGCAATTTAGGACGCATAACGGAATCAAGCCGATGCTCGAATTTACGATTACAGGCGAAGCACTTTGGGACAGAATGGAGCGAGCCGTGGAGCGAGTGAACGAGCGATTACGGAAGATAGTACGCATTTTGGAGGACGCCAAGATCCCCTACGCCATTGTTGGCGGTCACGCAGTCCGCGCCTGGGTCGCTCAAATCGATGAGGGGGCGGTCCGAACTACCAAGGACGTGGATGTACTGCTTCGCCGTGAAAATCTTCCCGACATGATTCAAGCCATGACGCTGAACGGCTTCTGCCATCGCGAAACGACGGGCGGCGATATCTTTATTGAAAGACCTGAAGAGTCGGCTCGTGAAGCCGTGCATGTGGTGATTGCCAAAGAAATGGTCAAGCCAGGGGAATTCGATCCGAACCCCGATTTGGAACCGCAAACGCGGGCCAATGAGTTCAATACCGTCTTGTTCGAGACCCTGGTTCGAATGAAGCTCAATTCGTTTCGCGATAAAGATCGCGTCCACATTCGCGACATGATCGACGTTGGGTTGATCGAACGAAGCTGGTTGGATCGATTTCCTACTGTGCTCAGCGATCGCCTGAAAATTATTCTCGACGACCCGCTAGGGTAGCTGCTAATTGGAAATTCGCCAAAGGTGCTTCTCACTGCGAACATACACGCTGTTGTCCGCAATTGCCGGCGTGGTTTGCACTAGCTCCTCGAGCGAATTCTTTGCCAACACCTCAAAGTTCGGACCATTCGCAATCACAGTGCAAAGCCCTGTATCATCAAACAGATAAATGCGATCCGACGTTCCCACGGGTGAACTGTAAGTGTTACCTCCCTTGCGGATCGTTTTCAGCGATTTACCGGTCAATGGATTGAGGCAAGTATAGATTCCCATGTCATCGATGATGTGCAAGTATTCTTTGTTCAGTAGAGGTGTTGGAACATAGGGCATACCACGCTCAATGGTCCAAACGATGTTGGTATTGGTCAGGTCCCCAGCTCCTCCTTGCTTGATCGCGATCGCACGCACATCGGGAGAACCGCCGAACGAGAATATATGGCCTAGGCCTATCGATGGGGTGCATACCACTTTCTCGGTCGGGCCATCAACCCACCAAATCTTGGTTCCCGTCTTTGGATCTAGCCCCAATGTCTGCTTCGCTCCCGTGAGAATGATCTGCCTAGTGCCGTCGATTTCCGTAACCACAGGTGTCGAAAACGACCGCAAATCAACGTCCGGCTTGTATCGCCATATCTCCTCACCTTGGGTTGGGTCCAACAATACGACAAAAGCCTGACCGTCTTGATGGCCATTCACAAGCAATCCCTCATCGCAAATTACCGGCGATGCGGCAAAGCCATGCTTAGACATAAAGCTACCGGGACTGGTTTTCCAGACAACATCGCCATGCCAATCGACCGCAGCTACAATCATGTTTTCGTTGTCGACGAAGGTGCAGTAGACTCTCATTCCGTCTGTAGCGGGCGTGCTCGAAGCACTAGTATTGAACTTATGCTGCTGCTCCGTTGGTCCAACGTGGATCTCAACATTCCAATCCACCTTGCCTGATTCACGATCGATGCGAAGCAGCCTTCGGCTCTGAGTTTCGGCGATCGAAGTCGTAAGAAAAACACTGTCCCCAGCCACGATCGGCGACGAACGACCATCACCGGGTATCTCGGTCTTCCACGCTATGTTCTTGGTAGATGACCATTCGAGTGGTGGCACTGACTCCAGACTCAAGCCATCGCTGCGAGGCCCTCGCCACATTGGCCAATCCAGCGGAGCAGCTATGGGATCAACGGCCCAAACATCAACGCTCCCAAAAACAAAAATACTCAGAAGCAAACAACACCTAACGAAACTTCTCATCGAAATCACTTCTCTCTTGCCAATGCGGGCGTTTTACTGCTTACTTCTCAACTCTTCTTGCTTGATTCTTGCTTCCTGCAAGATGACCAACTGCTTGAGCCTTGCTAAAGATTCCTCCAGACTTGCTGCCGTTTTGTAAGTCTCTTTTAAAGAGGCTTCGAGACTCGCAACGGCACGTTTGGTTTCTTCCAAATCCGATTCCCTATCCCCATGGTCTTTTGGCCCGCTGGAGCTTGCTTTCAGTTCGTCACTGGCGATCTTTTGAACAACATCGCTGGAACTTTTTGCGAGCTCTGATGCTTCTACCGCCCCTTTTCGCAGCGATGCCATCAACACACGCTCGGGAGCCTTCGGTGCAATGTCAGCGAAACGCCGCGGTTGCGACTGCATGGGCAGCGAAAAACTTCGTACGGCCATATCGTTCGTACCTTTTTCCATCGCTGTCATCCTGTGAATGTTTCCGGTGGAATCCGAGGCTAAACCGATCTCGTTCAATCCGAAACTCGAGCTTACCAATGTCAATGGATCAGTGTCGGTCTTGAATTCCCAAACGGGCTTGGAACTATCACTTCCCCATTGGCGTATCGTTCGATCGCGTCCCCCCGTCAACATCAGGCCGTTGCGGTCTTTCACCAAAGCGAGAACGCCCTCCTTGTGAGCGACCCAGTTCTCTTTTGTCTCAAAGCTGTGCATGTCCCACACACGAACGGTTCCATCCAAACTGCCGGACGTAAGCTGGTTACCATCCTGAGACCAAGCCATTCCAGTGACGCCACCGGTATGACCCCGAAGGGTCGCAAACTCTGCGCCCGTTTCCGATTCCCAAATCTGGATTCCTCCGAACCGATCCCCCGTCGCCAGCAACAGACCATCGGGGCTGTAGGAAACCGAAAGAACCCAATCCGTATGCTTCTTTTGAGTATGAAGCAGTTGATTGGAATCCACATCAAAAGTCTTAACCGTCTTTAAGGGTGTTCCAATTGCCAGCCTTTTCCCATCGCTTGAAAGATCCATCGCAAGGATCGTATCTTGCTCGCTGCCCAAAGAGGGCAACCATGCCTTCTTTTCCCAATCCCATCTGCGTATTTCGCCGGACTCGCCCGGAACTCCAGCGGCGATCCAAAGCACCTTTCCATCGGAAGAGAATTTTAAGACGGTGACATCAAGATTCGCAAGCTCCAACGCATCGGGTAAGAATTCTCCCGTCTCTGCTTGCGCGAACGCCACTTGTCCAAATGTTCCAACGGCCAAAATGGATTGATTGGGGTGCATCGCAATCGCGCGAATAGGCGTCGGTTGCATCAATGGCTTCAAGGTAGAATATGAGCGCAAGACAGTATCGGATTCTTTATCATCAACCTTGGATGGAGTCCCCTCGGGCGAATCAGTCGCCACCTTCTCGGTCATTGCACTCCGATCCGCCTCTTCTTGCACCCCTTTCCCTGATTGCTTCGCTTCGTCCACCAATCCGGTGTTGATCCAACGTTCAATTAGATTCAATTCTCGTTGCGGGATACGAGGCTTGTTGGGAGGCATTTTGGGGTTGTCCAAATGAGCCGTCAACGTATACAGCGGGCTCTCACCCACCTTGCCCGGCACGACAACAAAACCAGAGCTGGAACCCGCCAGTAGTTTATCGAGCGACGTCAGGACCAAATCACCTCTAGGTTGGTCTTCATTATGGCAGCTAGCGCAATGCTTTCGGAAAACAGCCTGAACTGCATCAAAAGTCACCCGCTCCTGATCGCCAGATTCGGTCATGGATTCTGCCATGCTTTGTGCATGAGCGAACACTGGCCAGGCGAAAAGCAAAATTCCAAGTACAGTGAGTCGAAGATGGTAGGACATAAATCGCGTTGGTGGTCTTTTCCTTGAACCGCGGGCGCTAGCCGCGACAAATATTTTTTGCATGGAATGGGTATCGCGGCTAGCGCCTGCGGCTCAAGAAGCCTAGTGATTGAATACAAACTCGTTCGAGTTCAAAATGGCCCAAAACAAATCTTCCAGGCCTGTCTTCGGATCGGGATAGGTAGACAACATCTCCGTTGCCGACTTTGTCTCCTGATCACTCGGAAGTCGGCCTAAGCAACGGATGTACAAACTCTTCATCACTTGCTGAGACGATTTCCCTTCAGCAAGCAACTCCGCCACAACAGCTCCTTCCGCAACCTTACCTCCAGAAGTTTCTCCATTCAACAGATGCAAGGCTTGCGATAATGTCGGCGAAGTCTTCACCTCGCAAGTACAAGGCGTTGAGCGATTGGATCGGCCGAACGTTGTCAAGAAATAGTTTGCCGCTGCCCCGTCTGCCACTTGAACCGCGCGAGAACCCGCAGGCAGTCCCGGTAGCCGATCGCTTGTCTGAGTGACCTGAGTGATACAATCGAGCAACACTTCCGCTCGCAACCGCCGAATCTTCTGGTGCGAGAACTCACGTTCATCCCATCGGTTCGATTCGTTGCGTCTGGTCGACGTCTGATACGTTCTCGAATTGCAAATTTCTCGAATCAAGCCTTTGATCTCAAATTGATGAACTACCAATCGATCCGCCAAGTGCTCGAGAAGCTGCGGGTTGGAAGGCGGATTGCTAACTCGCATATCGTCCACAGGATCGACAATTCCGATGCCAAAAAAATGAGCCCATATGATGTTGGACAGGTTCTTAGCAAATGCTTCGTTCTTGTGCGAAGCCAGCCACTCTGCAAGCACAGCTCGATAATCTTGCCCTTGTTGAATGGGCGGCGTATTCTCACCCAAAAACTTAGGTGGAACGCTTCGATTCCCAGTTGGATGAAGCATCTCCCCTTCGGCCGCATTGTAGATGGTAAGCTCACGCGGATCTTCTGCTTGCTTATAGCCAACTTGACTGAAAAAGGCAGAAAATCCATAGTAATCATCCATGGTCCATCGATCGAATGGATGGTTATGGCACTGTGCACATTGAATGCGAGTCCCCAAGAAAACTTGTGCAATATTCTCCGCAAGCAACTGAGGCGTCGTCTCGGTTTGGTAATAGTTCGTTGCTGGATTTTCCAGCGATCCACCACTCGCAGGAAGCAGATTGCGAACAATCGTATCGATGGTTGCACCCGCATGCACGGACTCGCGCAACCATTGGTCATAAAGCTTAAGCGCTTTCGAACTCACCCCATTGTTCGTTCGAATCTGAAGCAACTCTGCCCATTTCATGACCCAGATATCACGAAACTCTGGTCTCTCCAAAAGGCGGTCAATACATCGCTCGCGTTTGTCCACAGACGTATCAGCCATGAAATCGTTAAATTCTTTTTCGGTCGGCAATTGTCCAATCAAATCGATGGTGACTCGGCGAAGGAATTGTTCGTCGCTAGCCAGCTCCGAAGGCTTCAAATGCATGAACTTCAACCGCTGATCGACCAAGGAATCGATTCCCCCTTTCGATTCCAACTCCGGATAGACAAAAGGAGTCCCAGGGCGAACCACCATAGACGCACCTTGCGTGAACTTGTCAAAGCGGGCAAGAATGAAGGCCGCGCCAGGTCCGTTCGCCTGAACCAATCCATCCACCGAAACACTCGCCGCAGAATCGTTGTTACTGAGAAAAACAGCCAAAGGAGTCACGTCCTTTTGCGAACCATCGCTGAACGTCGCCATCACGACTAGCTTCTGTTGCCCTTCAGGCTTGGTGAACACTGCATTCTTCGGCAGGACAGAAATACCGGTTGGCACAACCGCATTCGCTGGATCCTCTTTGGCTCCTTCGTAAAGCCATTGGACCAAGGTTTCGTAGAGCAGCGTCCCCTCTTCCATGCATTGACCACCTGTATGCGGAACGTTCCCGGTCGCTTTTTGAACTAGCAAACAAGATTCAGGCTTCGACAATTGAATACGCCGACCACTGATCTCTCGAGTCAAACGATAATGATCTCCTTGTGGATCAAACCCGTACAAGCTCAATCGAAACCCATCTTTGCCTGACGCAGAACCGTGGCATTTACCCGTGTTGCATCCAGCTTTCGTTAACGCTGGCAACACCTCGTTCCGAAAGCTCACCATTGGCTGAACGGATGCACCCTTCACTTCGACTTCCACCTTATCTTCGACACCAAGAAACTCAACTTTCAAGTGTCCTTTGCCGTCACGTCGCGGCAGCAAAGTCTCAGCGACGTGGGCAAAAATCGAGTCTTTTGAACTGGGGTCTGGTTGGCCTAAGTCCAGCTTGCTGTCCGCTGTTACGTCGCGTGTACTGCCATCATCGTAGAATGCAGTCACCACAATCGATTGCTGATCCCGAGCGGAATTTAATACGATTTGACTTGGCTCCACTTGAATGCGTTCTAGCTTTGGAACGCCTGGCAAATTTCGAGCTGGTTCCGCGGTAACCGATGCACCCGTGTGGAAATCGGCAAGCACAACGATTCCCCAAAGCAATGCCAAGGAATACAACAGAACGTTCATTACGACCTTGATATGTTTTTGCATTTGACCCTACTTTCCAGTTCTTCGACGAAGGGCTTCGAGCGGGCTTAATGGTCGCCCGGTCTCATCTTTTTGCGATTGCCCTTTGGCCGCAACAATCAGTTTGGTATTTCTTGCAGCACAAAAGGCGACCTGCTCGCCATCCTTCTGGCCAGCAAATCGGCAATAAACGTTTCCAAAGCTTCCCGTTGGGGCATCTTCCGCTAAGGTCATGGTGAACTTGGCAACTCCATCCGTTCGCTGAACCACCACCGAAGGGACTGTAACGCGATTCGGCAGCCCTTCGATACTCGCGGTCAACGTGTCAGGAACAGACTCATCCACGACAAAGCGGCACTCGAACTGCACACTGCTACCGCACTCCACCGACAACGGAGCAATCTCGCCCCGCAACGGTGATTCAACGATAGCGAGTGTACGAAGCGAGCTAGCGACGCGGTGCATGTTGACAGATGTAGGGCGAGCAACCAAGGCCCCAGCCGCTCCAATATTCCCGTCGGTCGGCGCATCTCCCAATCCTACATTGGCTTCTAAAACAAGAGGCCAGTCACCTGGACTCGCATTCTGATGAGTTCTCAAAACAATCGTCCCGTTAGATTGGTCGGGGGCAACCATCGTTTTCGCGGCGCATTCCACCCAATCTGGAAGCAATGGAACCACCACCTCGACCGCAGATCGAAAGTCCTTGTCACGATCGATTTCAAAGGACAAAGTCAATTCACCATCCACCACCAAAGACTGCTTCGGTTGCTGAACTTCGATCTTGAACGGAACCGGATTTGCTATGGCAACCGCCATTCGATCCACCGTGATTGGTTGGAAAATCGCATCTGCGGGACCGTTCACTAGGTCTATTGTTTGGCGAAATCCACCTTCAATAGTCCCTTCACCAACCGCAGCCACACCCTGAACTTGAACCAATGCGCCAGCGGCAGCAGCAGATTCGCTTGCCGACACAACCACCGGGACCAAAAAACGATCCTTTGGAACTGATTGCATTTGAACCCCAACCCCTTGAGGCAATCCTTGCAAGGTGACTTCCACAGGTGCATCGAATCGTTCTCGCTGTACCCCCAAAAAGACAAGAGAACGATTGCCACGCGGGATGGCAATGGATTGGTTCAGTTGCGAGAGTTTGTCACGCCGAGGAAGGAAGGTCGTTAACGCAGCACGCAACGGAGCGATTTCAAGATAATATCCATATTCGACCCCGAACTTTTGGCGTTTATCCCAAACACGAACGCAGTACTTTGTTTTGGGTTCGGCTCGAAAAACAATTCGCGAGTCTTGACTGTCAAAATCGTCACCACTCGCGATGACTTTCCCTTGATCATCTGTTACTTCAAGCACCGAATCCAAAAGACTACCGACTCGAGTTGCGAAAACCTCCGCAACCAGATCGCAACTTGTTTCCACTTGAAATTCATGCCGATCGACTTGCCCAAGCTCGCGAATGCATCCATCCCAAGCTCCAGGTGCAACCACGGCCCCAGCTGCAACCACAGTGCTTTCGCCACTCAAGCGTGGCAAGAATTCGTTCAAACAAAAAGGAAACGAGCTTGGGCAAACTTGACCATCCACTTCCAGTTCAATCGAATGGATTCCACTTTTTTTTGCGAAGCGAAATGGCTGGCGAATCAAACTTCCCTCCGACTGGTCGCGTTGCCAAAAGATAAGTTGCAAATCGGTATCGCAAGACCCACCTAATGGAAACACCCCATCCGGTCTTGGAAAGGTGCCCACATGCAAAGCGTACGGGCTGTCTGCATCCGCGTTTGCGTTCACAGAAGTGATTTCAATCTGATAATCTCCATCATAGGCTGCGATCGTCGAGAAGGAAGGATCTTGATTCAGAAGCGGCGTATCGTCGACTTGCAACACAAGTTGGCCGTTCGGATCCCTCAGTACCAACTTTGTATCCAAGAGATTAACCCCCAGACGCACCCCCACTGCTTCAGCTGAAATCCGCATGCCCTTCTTCGCTGTGATTTGAAACGTGTCGACATCATCACCACTCAAAGTCCCTGAAATGGTTCTGCTCAAAGGGACGGCTGATGTTCCTTGCGAAAGTTGGATCGGCTGCGGTACTTTGGATTCAAGCTCGGGCTCGATTGAAAATGGGCTGACCCAAACGGTCCGAAGCTCGGAGATTCCATCGGGATTTCGCAAACGTAGCCCGTGAGCACCCAGCGGGCATTCCGGACTTACCTCCAGAACCATCCGTACCTCGTCATCGCTGAGCGCCTCGACCCGAACGCATCGAATGCTGGTATCGTAAAATAGGACTTCGCAGGTTTCTTTCAGCGAAGCACCCCGCGCAATGACAGCACACTCGTTACCTCGGGACACAATCGGTGCCAGTAGCCCCTCCAAGGATGGGTTCGCAGCGTAGACCGATAGCGTCACGA
Source organism: Planctomycetaceae bacterium (assembly GCA_027487485.1). GTDB lineage: Bacteria > Planctomycetota > Planctomycetia > Pirellulales > Pirellulaceae > JBKCUI01. The sequence goes on from JAIYDN010000050.1 coordinate 131,707, forward strand.
TATTCATTAGGAGAAGCAGCTTCCCCAACCCAACAACCAGGCGAGGGAATCGCTCTCCATTGGCAATTCGATTCATCATGCTAAAAGTCCACGAGCTACCGTTCCATTGGTCACGATCGGTTGAGGCCGATCGCCGGGAGACATCAGCGATTTTGCTGCATCGATCCCCAACAGGTGATATACGGTGGTGACATAGTCTTCGACACTCAATGGATTGTCGGCTGGTTCTGCAGCCAACGCATCCGAAGCTCCATAAATGTGCCCTCTACGAACACCGCCGCCCGCCATCACAATGCTGAAGACACGTGGCCAGTGATCTCGGCCGCCACCTGCATTGATCTTCGGCGTCCGACCAAACTCGCTGGTGATCAACACCAAAGTCGAATCGAGCAATCCACGCTGATCCAAATCACTGATCAAGCCCGCAAAAGCAAGATCCAAATCCGGCATCTGCGTTTCAATCCCGCGATAATGAAAAGCATGCGTGTCCCATGCGCCGTAAGTGACCGTAACAAATCTAGCACCTGCTTCCACCAATCGTCTCGCAATCAGCAGGCGAGCTCCTGCCGAGGGGCGAAGAATCGGCCCCCAAGGATTCATACCATAGAGCTCTTTCGTGGCGTCGCTCTCCTTCTTGAGGCTGAATGCATCTTTGGCCTCTGGGGAAGCCAATAGATCGTAGGCTCGTTGATAGAAAGAATCCATCGTGGTGATGGCATCATCCCGTTCCAAGCCTGCAAAGTGACCGTCTACCAGATCTTTCCATGCCTTGCGGCGACCAAATCGCTTTTCGTCGATCCCTTTTGGCAAATTCAAATCGCGAACCGAAAAGTTGGATCGCGCTGGGTCCGATCCAAGTGCAAACGGTCCGCAAGCGTTGCTCAGGTAACCGCTACCAAGGAACTGGCTCCCTTGATTCGGGACGCACACATAGGCTGGCATCGCATCGCGTGGACCAAGTTCGTGAGCCACGACCGATCCTACGCTCGGATAAGTCAATGCGGGACTGGGACGATATCCCGTGAACATACTATGCTCACCGCGACTGTGATCCACTTCCGTGTGCGTCATACTGCGAACCACGGTGAGTTTGTCGGCAACCTTCGCAGTCGCCTTCATGTGCGAACTGAAGTACACTCCCGGAACCGACGTTGCAATCGGATCAAGAATGCCACGATACTCGGGTGGCGCATCTGGCTTGGGGTCGAAGCTATCCATATGGGGAAAGCCGCCCTGCAAGTAAATATGGATGACCGACTTCGCTTTTGGCTCGCGACCTTTCGTATCGGTTGCAATGCCCGCAGCTTTCGCTTGCGATTCCAGCCGCAACATATTTCCTAGCGTGAGCCCCGCCCCACCCAACCAACCCACGTACAAAAAGTCGCGGCGATTCGAACGGGCGAAATGGGACGGATCCATGAGCCAACTTGCGTTGCGTCGTAAATTCATCGCTCGATAATTCCTTGAGTGGTAAGTGCAATCGGAGAGGCAGGCGGAGCTTCGTACTCCACAACTAACTTGGGACGTTGCTGAAGATCATCAAACTCGCTGGAATAAAAGTCCCAACCGTTTCCGCCAGTGTTCAGAAAAACCCAACCGTGATTCGCCTGACCCGACACCCATGCCTGGACGGTGTCGGTCACATCGAAGACCACAATCGAAGTGTTTGCGGCAATCTTGCCGAACGTAAAACTATCCTTTTGACGAGAAGCTTCTAATCCATCGGCAGAGACGCCATCGATCACGGAACTCCAGGTGGCTGACTTAGAAAATGGAACCAACATGCGATGCAAATTCACCGTGCTTCCCTGATCAAAGGCGCTGACCAAAAGTCGCGCCGAAACAATGCGGGAACGCAACGGAACCGATCGGGGTGTACTTCCAACGATATCGTCGAATCGAATAAGAACTTGACTCTCACCCCCATCATTATTAGCATCCGAAGATGCATTGGGATTGCTTTCCAGCAAGGTCGTTGGGGCCAACGCCCAAATTTCGGTATCAACAGTCCCCTGGTAACCATCGATTCCGTTTTGAAAAACGATCTTCGAGGACTGCCCAAAACAAGAAGGTGGTGCTAGTAGAAGCACGGGAAATGCCAGCGGCCAAAACAACTTTGCCATATATGCCTAATCCTGATGCTGGTGCCAAATTCGTTTTGATTTTTGCCGCGTTCCAACCAAAAACCGATCACCATCTTAGATTTCTAATTTGGGGACGGGTGCGATCAATGGGCTGAAATGACACTACGACCCGGAATCGAACGCAGAGTTTACAATGTTGCCGCAGTGTGTTTTTTTTTGATGAAGCAAACATGAACAATCGAAGAACAACCGTCCTAGGATGTCCACGCTAGTTCATCGAAAATTCATCCTGCTGCGATATCGCTTTGAGAGACTCTCGATAAAATCTCGTGGAGAAATGCGTGTCCTTATTCGATCCGACTGCCAGAACCTCCACCCGGCTTTAAAACAACCATGAATCGTTCATCACTTTGCTCAACATGTGGATACATTGTTGCCATCTTACTCGCAACGAAATTCCAATCCCATCTTTCTGCACACGATGGAGACCACGAGCATCCCGTTCGAGCGCTCAGGGCAGACGAGATGTACGCTCCCAAAATTCTGCCCGATCGAATCATACTGACATGGTGCGGCGATCCGAAAACTTCTCAAGCCGTCACTTGGCGAACATCGGTAGAAGTCGTTGACGGATACGCTGAGCTCGCGATCGCAGGCGGCGGTCCCGACTTTGCCGTCTTGTCCGAAACCTATCATGCAACCACGACGGCCCTAAAGACCGATCTCAACACGGCACATTTCCATAGTGTTCAGTTCAAGGGACTCAAGCCTGGAACCAAGTATGCCTACCGTGTTGGAGACAAAACCAATTGGAGCGAATGGTTCCATTTCTCCACCGAAAGTGCGAGTGCAGAACCTTTCTCGTTTATCTACTTCGGCGATGCCCAAAACGATTTGAGATCGATGTGGTCACGAGTGATTCGCGAAGCCCACTCCGACGCACCCAAGGCGAAGTTCATCATACATGCTGGCGACTTGGTGAACCGAGCCCAGTCGGATGGAGAATGGGGCGAATGGTTCGGTGCTGGGTCTTGGATCAACGCCATGATTCCAAGCGTTCCAGCCGTCGGGAATCATGAAATGCAAAAGGCAGAGGACGGTTCGAAATCGGCCGTGACTCATCACTGGAGACCTCAATTTGTCTTGCCAACGTCCGGCCCGGAAGGACTCGAAGAAACTTGCTACACAGTCGAATACCAAGACACTCTGATCGTCGTTCTGAATAGTAATGAGAAACTGGAACAACAAGTGCCGTGGCTCGATGAGGTGCTCAAGAACAACAAGAAGCGCTGGGTGATCTGCACTTTCCACCATCCGATTTTCTCAACTGGCAAAGATCGTGACAATGCCAAGCTTCGTAGCCTCTGGAAGCCGGTACTAGACAAGTACCGCGTCGATCTAGTATTGCAGGGTCATGATCATACTTATGGCCGCACAGGACTTGAAACACCCGTGGCCGAACCCGTCACGATCGGGAATGTCCCAACCGGAGTCCAGAATGTAGACACTTTTTCTGGCACGATTTACGTCGTATCGGTGAGCGGACCCAAAATGTACAACATCAATCCAAAACCGTTCATGAAACGAGTCGGTGAAGACACTCAACTGTATCAAATCATCCACATTGATGGTGATACATTGCGATATGAATCTCGGACTGCGATTGGAGACTTGTACGACGGATTCATTCTGAACAAAGAAACTGGCAAGGTGAATCGCATCACCGAATTGGAACCCGCAGTTCCAGAACGTCGCCGCGAACCTGCTCCTCAAGAACCTGCCGAAACAGTCGGCAAGTAACAAGGACCCGGACAAATAATCGAAGGCCACGGTAGTGGACGAGGCTACGAGGCCGGGTAGTGGACGAGGCTACGAGGCCGGGTAGTGGACGAGGCTACGAGGCCGGGTAGTGGACGAGGCTACGAGGCCTGGTAG
>JAIYDN010000008.1 GCA_027487485.1 Planctomycetaceae bacterium
AGCACCACCAAGAACCAGCCCAGTCACGTTGACTGTCTTGTTGTTCCCGACTCCGATATCCGCGAACGTTGCAGTGCCGCCCGTTAGCGTTACCACATCAGGACCAATCACACCGCTCAAAGAACGGGTCGCAATGGTTGCTGCAGTCGTGTTATCAAACGGCTTATTGTTGACGGTAACGGTCGCAACCAAAGTTGCACGTTGCATCGTGAAAGCGGTCAAAGCCGACTGAGCCGCGTTGTTGTTCGAGTTGGCTGCCACGGAGGCTCGGACGTAGTACGTACCCGCATTCACCGGAGCGGCAATTGCATTGGTTCCAGCCGCATCGCTGAAGTACGTGTACGTGATAGTTGGAACTGGTGTAGCACTGCCCGATAATGTCGCTGTCGCGGCGTAGGCGGTTCGGTTGTAAGTACGGTTGCCAGACGTGATCGTCAGGGTTGGCGTGACCGCTACAGCGTTGATCGCAAACGTTACGCTACTTGCGTTGATTCCATCGTTGGCGGTGATGGTCACCACTTGGTTGGCAACAACATCGGGTGGCGAGTAAGACCACGCCCAAGTCCCATTGCTGTTCTTCACTACCGCACCATGCGATGCAGTCAAAACAACGCTGGCATTACTCGACTCGGGATCAACCCAGGTTCCTGAGTTGGTGAACGTTGATTGGACATTACCCGACACGGTTGCATTCGTTCGAGTCATTATCACCGACTCGTTCACATCGGTGACATTCAAGATCAATGGCTTCGTGGTCGATAGCCCGCCCGAGTCGGTCGATCGCACTCGAACGGAGTACGTGGGCTTGGCTTCGAAGTCCAGCACTTGACCTTGCCTAATAAAGATCTTGTCTCCCACAATGATGAACTTCGCATTGTCCGAATCGCCAGTGCCAGTGACCAAGTCATAAACGTACGAATCAACCGGATCAAGATCGACCGTTCCCATCTGGCCGAACAACATGTCCGCAGCTGTTGGTGTGTTCTCCAAAACAGTGTTCTGGTTGAGGGTGATGTCGGTTGGGTCACTGTTGATAACGTTGATCGATCCGTTCACAAAGCTGAAAGTGAACGGTGGCACATTCGTGTTGCCCGAAACGATCAACGGCGTGACTCCAAAGGCTGCATCAGGTTTGACGACAAACGGAACATTCGCGATTACTCCCGCGGTGGAGGTCGATGGCGTAGCTCGATACAGGGCAATTCGAAGCTTGCCGGTTGTGTCTTCAACAAACGATTCGACAGTCCAACCACCCTCGGTCAAGAACATGCCGGCAAAGTTCACTCCGGCGGCATTGAAACCATCTGCAAGGTCCAAAAGGTTGGTGTTGTAATCGATGAACACGTCCACCCCAAACAATCCCGCGGCATTATCTGTAATGCGAATCGGAACGTTGGCGGTTGCTCCGCGACGTGTTGGTACCAAGAGATCGGCTGCAATCGTCGGGTCCACTCCGGCAGGAATGATCAAGCCACCCGCTGGCAAGTTAGGAATCTCGGGTTGCGATGAGGGCGAAAGTCCCTTGCGTGCGATCCAGGACGAATCGAGCCCATCCAAGCCAGCATTCTGATTGACGTTGGCCACGATCGAAGGATCAGTCCAGCTATAGGCATCGAAGCCGGTGTAGGCCCCGACCACAACCCCCGCAACCCAGCCTGCATCTTGAGCCGTGTACAAACCATCGCCGTTCGTGTCGCCGACGAAGACTGCTTTATGCAAGCCTGCATCCGCAATCGTTGGGATTGGTGTGCCTCCACCCGTCTCAGTGTAAACGTTCAGGTTCTCAACACGGACCATGTCCGAGGCACCGTAGGGAGTATTGGCTGGCACACTAGCAAGCAATCGGGTTACGATCTGTGGACCGGCTGGCAGTGGCGTCGTGCCGGACAAGGACAATCGCATTCGCCCCGTTGAAACCAAATTCACCGTCGTCGACCACCCCGCTGGAAGCACACCAAAGAAGGTGCTCGACAGGTTCAGCATCGACGGGTTGTACGTGATGTCGAAGTCCATGGCTAGGACTCCGGCACCATCGCTGATGGTAACCGGAATGCCAGGGTTACCATTGTCGAACGACAAGTTCACGTTCTGGCCTTCCGTACTGGTCGCTCCCCGAGAAAAATCAGGAAGCGAGACCACGCGAGCGGTCGAGCTGACCACGCCAAAGGTGGTGACAAAGTGGCCGCCTGGCAGTCCATCGTTGTTGCCATCGAGCAATTCGCCCGTTGCATTCTTGAATCCATCCGCCCGACTGAAGAGAGTTGCAGTGTACGAATCCGAAGCCAGTGGCGTTCCGGACTTGATGAAAGTAAGCGTCTTCGAAGCCGCGTCCCACAAGATCGAGCCCTTCACCGGCCCTGTCGATGCACCCACGATCGTGATGTCGGTCGCGTCGATATTGGTATCCACCCCGTCGTAGACATTCAGAACCGATAGATCGAGAAGTGAGTTGAACTGGAACTTGACCGTGCTCGCAGTGACTTCTGTGCGAACGATCCCAACCGTCTCCGCGACGTTGCTAACGGTGACCGGGAACGTTTGAAGCAGTTTAGAACCAGCGGCGTCAGTCACCTCAATGGTCACCAGCCGTGTTTCACCGACAGTCAATCCTGTTCGGTCGTTAATGACCAATTGAGAACCTTGGATCGCAAAGGTGCTCAATCCAACAGGCAACAATGGTCCTTCGGCCACAATGGTATAGGTATGGCTATCGGCTAAATCGATATCAAGCGTGTTCAAGTTACCGACAACGTTGGACGTCGTCACTCGATTGCCAGTCAGTGTCACCCCAAGCGGAGCGTCGTTTCTGCCTTGAACCGTCACTGTAACCGTTGCGGTCGAAGTAGCACCTGCTGAATCGGTGATGGTGTAGGTGAAGCTATCGGTTCCTGTACCACCAACATTCAAGTAATCGTAGGCTCCATTCGGATCGTAGTCGTACGAGCCGTCCGGTTGCACTGTCAGTAAAGCACCCGAAGTAAGCGTGAATTGCTTACCAACGTTTGCGGAAACTCCGTTCACCGCTGTAACGACTCGCGTGTCACCTGAATCGACATCGGTGTCACCGACCAACAATCCGGTGGCAGCGTAATGCCGACCAACTTGCGCCGCAGTCAGTGCCGTGTTGTACAAGGAAACTTCGTCCAGTGTGCCAGTAAAGTTGTGGCTGCTGGGTGTTGTCACAGTCGAGTTATGGAAGCGGGTTGTACTTGCACCACCCATCATGGCTGGCCCGTGAGAAGCAATGCCGCTGAAAGAAGTGTTATCGGCTGCGACTTCGACGCCGTTGACATAAAGCGTTGCTCTGCTCGCTCCAAAAACCGCCACAACATGGTAGGTCGTGTTGCCAGCTATACTGGCCTTCACCTCCGGGCCAAAAATATTTGCATTCCAGGTTCCGAAGTACAACTGCCCAGCATCAATGTAAAGATTAAGGCCGTTCGTTGTCCCACCTTGTTCATACAGAACTTGACGTGGCTGAACATTGGGCGCGTTGAACCAAAGTTCAATCGTTTTGGCGGTTGCACTGCCTGAATAGCTATTGATCAGCGTCGATGTGGCTACTGATATGGATTGAGTTCCATTGAACAATAGCCCAGTGTCTAGGGCATTCGCAAGCAACCCGGCAGCTGAATATTCAATAGTTCCGTTGATCGTGCCATCAGGAGTGCTTGGAGCCATTCGGTTGGCAGCCACAGTCCCCTCGGCCTCGCTTAGACGCCAGAAAGCGACTGGTGTGTCAGCAAGAATCGCATCGTCATAGTTGCCCGACGCGATTCTGATCACCGAGTCAGCGGTGACGGTATTGGTATTGGTAACCGCATTCGGCGCGTCATTGACGCCGTTGATCGTAATCGTCAGGGACGATGGAACCGTTGCAACGCCATCCGAGAGGGTATACGCGAACGACTCCGTGAGCGTTTGGCCAACCGCCAACTGCTGTATGGCAGGCAAACTGTTGTTCAACGTGTACGTGTATGTCCCGTTGGCATTCCATAACAGAGAGCCGTACAGACCAGCGACAATAGTAGTCGCTCCGCCGTTAACCGAGACCACCGCAAGGATAGTGCCACTGTCAACATCGGAGTCGTTCGACAATAGGTTGCCAGTGATCTGTAGGTTGCCAGTGATCTGTACTGTCCAAGAGAGGCCGTTCAACAGCGTACCGTCAATCGAGCTTGGGCCGGAGCTTCTGACTGTTGTCCCTGATCCTTCATTGAGCCGCCAGTAACCAATTGCGTTTGTACCTGCAATGTTCCCGAAACGGATCTGAATTAGTTGGGTCGGGGTCAAAACGCCACTCCATACACCAACGTCCGACATCATTCCATCGAAGTGCTCACCGAACGACGCGCTGCCAATCGTGAAGTTGCCGGATGTTGTGTTGGCTGGAGAAGTACCCGAGACGGATCCGATGCTGACCCCGTTAACAAAGAACTCCACCGAATTATCGGACTTCATCGTGGCCGAAACGTGGTTCCACTGCCCAATTGAAAGCGATGATGCAGTAATGTCGTAGTCAGCGATTCCGTAAGTCGTAAACCGGAGCCCTGCGCCGTTCAGTCCAAAGCCCCAGTTGCCGCCGGAAAAAATGCGGCGTGTGCCAGTCAGCACGTCTGGTCTAACCCAAGCCGCAATGGTTAGATTGTTGCGTAGCGATGTAAGAGACGGCACCAATCCCAAATCAATCTGATCGTTAACTCCGTCGAAATTGAGAACAGTAGCCGTTGCATCTTCTGAAACGGCGTTGCTATCCGCAATCGCAATCGGCAAGTCATTGAGTCCAGGAACCACGATCGACATTGTAGCCGTACTGGAAGCTCCCGACGAATCGGAGACGACGTAGGTAAAGGAATCTGTTGCAGTTAGACCAGCACGCAACGCGTTGATCGAACTAGATGTGTTCGGATTGTAGGAGATGCTACCGTCTGCATTTCGGGTTAGCGTGGCACCCATGGTCGATACGGCTTGAACACTCGACACGATCAGGCTTGATTGATCGACAGGACTTGGGTCAGTATCGTTGCTGGTAAATCGAACAGCCGGAATGACTACCGAGTTATTCTCGCCCAAGCTTGGGACACCAAATACGTCGATTTCGCGGTAACCAACGTAACCACTTTCAACCGAAGTAAACTCGAATCGAACAGCAGCAACTCGTGTGGCTAAAATACCGCTACCACCACTCACGTTGACGCGCGAGCTCGATGGTGTGTTCGCGGCGGGAACAAAATTGACGGTGGTCAATGTGATGAACACAGTCGGGTTGTCCACCGTCGAATACCTGAGAACATAGTTTTGGTTGTCGCGACCTGTGTCCCGCCAACCGGTGTACGTATCGATCGAGCTGATGTCATAACCTGACGGACTGTTAACGGTATCGAGATTGTATGTCCACTGGCGATTGTTGCTGGCCAGGACTGCGTCGGGATACGTACCAACCGTTCGAGCGATACCAAATGTGCCGTCGGTCAAGGTCAACGTGTTCGTTGAAGCTCCTTCGGCGGTATTTAGCGGCCCGCCTGTTACTACCGCAGCAATACCAGCCACAAGGTCTGTATTGGAAACCGTATAGGCTGTTGAAGCCGAATTCCCTGCAGTCGCCGGTGCGACAATCGCGGGCAAAGGAATCATATCGTCATTCGCGGTAGGAGCCGTATTGGCGATCACGATGGAGATTGGTTGGACACGCGAAGCACCTTGGTTGTCGGTCACGGTGAGTGTCCCAGTGTAAGCTCCATCTTGAGTAAACGTCTTCGTGACCGAGACTAAGCCAGCAACCACATTGCCAGTCGAGTTGGCAGACCCATCGCTCCACACGATCGAGAACGTATGCGTATCCGTGATACTTGGATCGGTCACAAGTGCCACAATCGTGACAGGCAAGTTCTCAGAGCCAATAACATCATCCGCAACGATCACGGCGGGCGCATTGGCTACCGTAGAGTAAAGAGCATTAGCATTGCGTACGAAGCTAACGTTCGCAAATTGCCCAGAAGGACTAGTGTAACTATCGGTGATCGTCGCGGTTACCTGATACTGACCGTCTGCATTGACACGAATACTCAACATTTGTGGGTCGTTGGTTGGGATAATGCTAAACGTGTTGGGTGTAACAGACCACACCACATTTCTCATGCCCAATTCATGAACCGCAGGTAGATTCCCAAGGGTGAATGTCACAACATCCCCTTCGACTTCGCTAATGTGATTGGCCCATCCAAGACCGTTCTGGAACGTGCCGTTGAGGACTGCGGTTCCCGAGCTTCCTACAGTGGAACCTACGCCTTCATTGAGCCGCCAGAACCCAATGGGACTTGTTCCCGAGATATCGCCCGAGCGGATTCGATCGAGAGTGGAAGTTGTTAAGGCAATAGGCCAGACACCGACATCCCGGATCATCCCATCAAACGGATTGGCAGCGCCAAAGCTGCCGATCATGAAATTCGGATCGACATTGACGGAAGAAGCGGTTCCAGACACCACTCCGAGCGATCGTCCGTTGACAAAGAACTCGACGGAATTATCACTTTGACGGACGAAAGCTACGTGCGTCCAAACTCCACGTTGGAGCGCAGCGCCGGAGCTCAGTCGATTCGCCTGACCCAGCATGACCAGTTCAAGTTCGGTGCCATTTCGCCCGAATCGCCAAGTCTGTCCACCTATAATCCTGCCGAATCCAGTCGCTAGATCCGGCTTGATCCAAGCAGCGAAAGTAAAGTTGTTCGTAAGTGCTGCAAGAGCTGACGAACTGATCGCGATCCGATCATTGACACCGTCAAAGTCGGGAGCCGTGATGTCATTTTCACTTTCGATGGTAACCACTCCAGCCGCAGCAATGTTGATTGTTGTACTGGTGGTATGACTCAGGGAATGGGTTGTCACGCCGTTATTTCGGAAGACATCTGTAACTATCAGGGTTGCTGTGTAATTCCCTGCGGATACCGGCACAAAGTTAACGTTTTCCGAGGTTCCGGTTGCGATGGTGGTAGTTCCCAATTGAATCGTCCACTGATAGGTACGATTCACGGCAAAGGAAGTACCGATCAACCCGCCAGCGGGTGCGAGGGGACTTGAACTGCTCGAGTTAAAGGTTACGACGGAGCCTGCTTGGGGAACCGTCGAAGGCCCGGAAATGACCGCGACAGGATTAACCGTGATCGTCTGCGAGAATGAAGTCGAACCGCCATCGTTATCGGTTGCCGTTAACGTGACCGAATAGACACCGGAATACTTAGGAGTAAAGCTAAAGTTAAACTGGTCCGAAGATAGAATTGCTTGTCCATTATTTGCAGACACTTCCCAAAGATAGGTTTCCGTGTCATTCACGCCTGCATCAGCGACATTGGTGGCGCTGAAGGTGATCTCTTTGTTGATCGCAAGGGGTAAGTTGCCTTGGTTGAGATTCGTAATCGTCGGATTCTGATTCACAACAGTAAAGCTTCTCTCGGCATTCGCCCCTGCCCCATCTTTGTCGACGGCTCGAACTAGCAGCTTGTAGATTCCGTTATCAGGTACCGTGTATTGAACTGGGAAGATCGAAGGTACTGTCGATGACCAAATCGGAGATGTGACCAAGCCGTCGAACCCGTAGACGCTGCTGTCGCGAGCGGTGCTGCCCGAGAGTTCATTCAGCTTCAGCCGCAACCGTAGATCACTGCTCGTTTCCGAGACGACATTGTTGCGGATCGCGCTGATCTGAGCCGTATCCAGGGCACGGCCAAACACCAAGAAGTCGTCCATGAACCCAACGAAAGCATTTTGGAAGCTGCCACCGACAGCCGCTTGATCTTGCCCCAGGATCAAGCCATTTCGGTCTATGTTGAGGGGCAACTGAGTTCCGGTCAAAGAACGCGTCCCTTGCGAGACCCCGTCCAAGAACAGTTCGACAACTCCGCGCTCGAGATCGCGAACGATTGCGACGTGATAGAACCGATCCACTAAGGCGGCCGTTGTCCAGGACAGCGCTGGTTGGTTGTGGACCTGGACGGTCCAAGTATTCAATGTACTCAGTGATAGATTGAATTCATCGAGACGGGTTGCATTCGCCGCGTTGATCAGTGTTTGCAAGCCGGTCTTGGTGGTTCTTAGCCAAAACGCACTGGTAAGATTCGTCGCTTGGTGAAGCGTTTCGCGAGGCAGGCTAATGTTGGTCGTGCCTGCATTTCCAAACTGAAGCGAACGTTGAGTTAGTTCAACCGATGTGCCATCTGGTTTTTCGATCGCGATCTGAACGTTCATTGCTGCAAGGTCCACGCTGCTTGGGTCTGCAATGATCAATTGGTCGACGGTTGCCCCATCTACACGAACATCAAATAGGCCAGCGGACGCATTAGACACAAACGAAATCGTCTGTCCTTCGCGGACACCAGCCCCGGAGTTCGCAAGTCCCAAATTGGGAGTTTTGTAAATGCTTGGGGCGTCGTTTCGGAGGAAGAGTGGAAAGAACTGTCCCGCAAAGTTGGCGGTAAATACACCGTTATCGGATGACGCGACCGGGCCAAACGTTGCTCCGACGCCCATCGATAGGACCGTAGAGCCACTCGAAAAGAACCAAGGGAAAGATATTATTGCCGATGGGAAAGATGTCGACCAGCTTGCTCCAGACAGTGTTCCAACCAGTGTTGTAGAGCCATAGGTCGAGATTGTGTTGCCAGCTCCTTCATTCATTAACCAGTATGCAACTTGGTTATCCCGAAAGTTCCAAGTGTCTCCAAGGCGAATTGAGTTTATCTGGCTAGAATTGAGGGCCGCTTTCCAAACCCCAACTCCGTTAACATACCCCAGCTGATTACTGCCAATTGAAACGTTAAAACCAGTGCGGGCTTCTGCCGGCAAAGAATGTGATTGGGCTCCCAACAAACCTCCATTACGGAAAAATTGCACGGAGTTATCCGTCAACATCGATATAGCAAAATGATTCCAGCCACTCAGCTCTGTCCCAAGATACTGTTGGTATCGCTTGATCTCCGCCCCTGTCGACCCGTAGGTTTTAAAAACAAGAAAAATATCCGTGTAATGAGTCGTAAATGGACGACGATTTTGGTCGAAGTATATTGCCAGCTCAAAATTTCCAGCAGAGAGAATTGTTGAATAACGAGTAATGCTCCCTAACGATGTGGGACTTTCGTAGTCTACCCATGCAGCGACAGAAAAGTTATTGGTAAGGCTTGAAATATCAGGGATATTGCCTAAGGCAATACTTGGCGCACCCCCGAAGGAATTCGGAAAATAAACAGACGACCTCCTAATCGTGGGCGAGATGCTAACTTGACTTCCTTCTTCATAAACGAGATTGATTCCCTGTAGCAAACCTGCGGTCGAAGGGAGTGTGAGATAAGTAAGATCTGGTAGCTTAGTAATAGTCGATGATGTTGAAGCCCCCATCGCGTTAACCCCGGTTCCCTCCAGTCGCAAGGACTGTAGCTTTGGCAATGAACCAAGTGCGGTGATATCCGTGACAGAGCTTTGATTGGTCAACGTCAAGCTTGTGAGGTTTGGGTTCCCAACCAATTCACCCGCCTGAGGTCCTGTAGTCAAACGACGTGGAACCAAGTTAGCCAAGTCGGCGTTGTCGATTCCAGCCGCAGCTGATGGCCTTGCCAGATTGAGTGACGTGAGATTGACCAGTTGCTCAACACCGGAAAGATCTGTAACGTTCCCATCAGCTTGGATCGATTGCACGTTGGCCAGTTGCGTCGCAGTAAAATCACGTAGAGCGACTCGCGTGGAAGTAAAATTCGCATCCGAAGAGTACTGTGGCTTGGAATTCGAACTGCTTGTACCAAGAACTCCGATCAGATTCGGATTCGCGACATTGTTGGCAATCCCACCAATTCCTTCATCGAACTTGAAGTATGCGATCAAGTCCGGACGGCTGGCAACGAATGCATCCGTAAGAGGCGCGTTATAGCGTGATGCGATTTCGGAAGCGGGTAGGGCGGTGTTCCAGACCCTGAAATCATTCATCTTTCCCTCAAAGCCGCCCAGCCATAGCTCTGCGTCTGTCGACGTGAACGAACTCGAACTATTCTTGGTTGCTTTCTCTTCCCCATTGACGTAGATCTTCATGAACCCACCGTTCGCAGCGCTGCTCACAAACGCGAAGTGTGTCCACGTTCCAACGATTCTCGTCGGTGGAGTATAGGTAAGCCTACCTGTCAAGCTAATATTTCCGAAGTCCCAATAGATGTTTCCATCGGACCATGGAACATGCGCATTGATTCGATTCGTGGCGACATCGGGAATTGCTATGAATGCGCTTTGTTGATCTTCATCGTTATCTACCTTTTGCCAGTATTCGATAGTGATTTCGGTCGAAATGTTACTTAAACCGAAAGCGGGAATTCGAATTCGGTCATTCACACCGTCAAAGTCCAAGGACCTGTCGCTCGTGACAAGCGTTGATGCTCCAGTTGCATCCGCGACTGCTAAGCTAAGAGTGTTGTCATTGAACTTGACGATCGGGTCTAAAACGGGAACTGTTGCACCGTAGCTCGTTTCGGTAACCGCTGTTGTGATTAATGGCAAGTCAGCCACATCTCGGTCCCGAACCTCAATCGGCTCACCCGTAAACGTATCCGAGCCGCTTTCACCGAATAGGCGGTCAATTCCAAAATTGCCTGCGATCATGTCATCGCCGTCGCCACCATAGATGACGTCTCGATCAATCCATGACAAAGTCTCATGTGTTTGACCCGCAATCGGTGCATCCATAGAGATGGTAAATGCGTTCGAGCCGGAAAAGTTGCTTACCCCGGCAAACACAAGCCGTGCACCTGAAAATACAGCTTGGTCCGAACCAATATCATCACCTGCCGAGGTCGATATCAGTGTCAGGTAGCGTGCATCCGAGGGTACAGTCACATTGTATTGATCAAGAGATGTGGATCGGGTCTCTGGAGCAGGTATCGTACCCGTAAAGGACCATACGCCATTCAAATCACTCATCGCAATCCGTTGCCCGTTGATGTACCCCGCAATGATGCCGCTATCATTGCTCACGATCACTGCTGTTCGGACGGACCCCGAACCGCTGTCATTCATACCAGCTCGATCTATGACAAATTGGTAGGATTGGTTAGGAGCCATTCCTCCTGCCGTCCGGATTTCATTCAGGTCAAATGTCAGTAGTCCGTTGGCATGCAATCCAATTCCATCCTCGGCCTTGGTCGTAGCATTACCGAAACTAACTAGACGAACAGTACTGATGACAGGCTCGTTGACACGATCGCTCATGGTGTCGTTGGTCGGAGGGGACCACGACGCGTTCTGCCAACCGGTGTTGGTAAGATCGACGCGAACATTGTTAGCTGAATTTAGGAAAAGCGGTCCAGACCCTCCCTGAAGAACTTGATCAACCCCCAAGTCCGCCGCATCCGCAGAAGCCCTTAAGGTATCCGATGTTATCGCATTCCCAAGCGAGGATGTATTTGCATCATCAAACAAGTTCCCTAACGGAATTGAGGTCGCATTTTTTACTTTCAAGAAGTAGGTTCCGGCAGCCAACGTGCGCATATCGATGGCAGACCTGTCCGTGAGCAAAACGCGGCCTTTGTCGTCAATCAAATCCGTGACAAACGCGCCGTTAAGCCGGATCGCATTGCCTGCCTTGCCATCCCCCAGAGTAGTAAATCGGAACCAACGTTCTGATTGCCCCATTGGAATCGTAAAGGGCACCCCTCCGTTGTCAAAGATTTCACTTGCGCCAGTCCCACGATCTTTGACAAACGATCCACTTCCAGGAACCGATGTGTTTTCCAAAACATCAAAGACGCTTGGTAAGTTGGCAGGGGATGCGGCCCCCGGAATAACGTAAACCCGCCCTGCGCCTCGAACGCCATCGTTTACCGTATTGTAACCTGCCGACACAACAAGATCGCTGATCCCATCATTATTGACATCTATGTTAGAAGGGCTTTGAGGTGTTAATCGTTCGTCAAAAAACTTGACTCGACTGGGAAGTTTCGCCAATCTGCTTATGAAGTTGTAACCCATGAATTCGAGCCTTGCGCCTGAGAAGACAGCCGTATCCTGGCCATTTCCGTCCCCTGCAGAAGTAGCAATCAGGCTCAAGTAGCGAGCTGTTGCAGGCAATGGAATACTGAATCCGACCGGAGTTGTTGCGTTAGTCTGTGCGGCTGGAATGATTCCTGTAAACGACCAAGCTCCATTTGCAAGTTGCATCGACACTTGTTGTCCATTGATGTATCCCGCTATAACTCCGTTCTCGTTACTAACAATCACTAGGGTTCTTACGGAACCGTTGTAGCCATCATTTACTCCAGCTCGATCTACAAAAAACTGATTGATTTGGTTCTGTACAAAGTAACCCTTATCACGCAACTCGGTCAGGTCAAAAGTAAGCACACCATTAGCGTGCATTCCAATCCCATCCTCCACTTTTGTGGAGGCGATGTTAAACCCTGGGGTCCGGACCGTACTGATTGCGAATTCGGTTGTAACCTGTGTGATTGCATCGTTAGTCGGAAGGGAATAAGAAGTACTTTGCCACCCAGTGTTAACCAAGTTGACTTGAACTTGATCGCCTGCATCCAAAAACAAAGTTGGGGCTCCACCTTGTATCACCTTGTTAATACCCAAATCCTCTGTACTCGCCGAGGCTCGAAATGTATCGGTGTAGACAGCGCCGTCAAGATCGCCTTTGTCTGGATCATCGAATAGATTACCCAAGGGAATAATGCCGAGTGTTCTCAGGTTTCCAGGGACGTTTCTGCCGGTGGTATCCAAAACGTCTAAACCGTCCGCCTCTGCAAACTGGTACCAAGCATGCAGTCCAGTGTCCGCAATCGACACTCCCCTATCGCGAACTGCGGCTATCTCAGCAGCAGACAAGGCACGACTGTACACGCTGAAATCGGCAATCGTTCCTGTGAACGCGGTGGGACTATAAAAGCTACCGCCTACACTTCCTTGGTCGGGTCCGAGCATTAAACCGCCAGCGTCAATCGCAATTGGTACAACCGGAATGCTGACTGTGCCCATCAAGACGCCGTCCAAGTAAATGGATGCAGTATCCTCCGCATCCTGCGTCGTAACGGCTAAGTGATGCAAAAGTCCATCTGCAATGTAAGGAATGCGAACAGATCTCGCTTGATCCCGAATCGTAATCCAAACGTAGTAACCATCAAAAACTCCTCTAGCGTCACTATTCCTGATCGAGATTTGGAATTCATCGATCGCGTTCGGGGTACCTGCCCGGAGGCCGTTGAGCAAGATCGTTGTGTCAGGCTTTAAGGTGCTAAACCATAGCGAAGTCGTGCTGTTTCCCAAACCATTGTAAACCGATGTAGGCAGTACCAGTGCATTCTGAGTCCCATCAATGGCAAGCCCGGAAATAGGTCGATCTACACCCGAAACAGGTATAGTGCGATCGGCTTGGGCAAAGCTCATCCCTGTGCCCGAACTTTGGCTTCCCACATCTGAAAAGAGAACTGTCGATCGAGGTTCCACGTTACGTTTAGCAGAACCGATCTCCAACCGCGCGCCCGAGAAGACACCGTGATCGTTGTAGTTGATGTTGGTGCTGCCCTGAGTGACGGCAAGTGTCAGGAACCTAGCTGAGGTAGGAATAGTGATGTCGAAGGAACGAAACGCATCATAAGAACTAACGGATGTCAATTGTGATGGCAATGATCCGATGAAAGAAGAACTAGTTCCTGAAGCTACCTGAACTTGCTCGCCATTGACATAGCCTGCAAGTACGCCAGCAGTAGAGCTGAACAACACAACAACATTGAGCGAGGCAAATGGGTTGTTGAAACTACTGTCATTGATCCCAGCGCGTTCCGATACGAAGCGCAACACGTCCTTAGGTGCAAGGCCGCTTGCCGTCCGAATTTCATTCAAATCAAAAGTTACAGCTTGATTGGCATGCATGCCAATGCCTTCTTCGATTTCCGCATTTCCCTGAATCGGTCTTCCCCGCGTTTGTATCCCTCGGGTGCTAGCTTGGTCACTGGAATTGTTAAAGGTCGCATCGTTTGCTGCCGTACCATAGCTGTTGTCGGCCCAGCCCAGGTTGGTAAAGTCAAAATTGACAGACCCGTTGATAGAAAACTTAGCAGGCCCGCCCCCCTGAACCCGGGCAACTCCTAGGTCGCTGGTGTCAGCAGTCGCATTGAAAGTATCCGTAAACAACGCCGTTGGAATCGTTGCTGTCTTGGCGTCATCAAACAGGTTTCCAAGAGGAATGCTTGTGGGTATGCGCCCCGTAAGTGAGATGTCATTAAGTCCATTGCCGTTATAGTCCCCAGCGGTTGCAGAAAGATCGCTTCCCCAAATGGTCAGATCGGGAGTCTGAAAAATACTTCTGATGGTTGTCGAGCCATGGTATACCTGCAGACCATTCGGGCCGATGAACCCCACATCAGCCAAACCATCTTTGTTCAAGTCTCCCAACGCAACTGGTTCGAACGATTGGAAGTTATTGGTTTGTACAGTAATACGCAGGTTATTGCCGCCACCTATCTGCTGCAGTTGCGAAATGATGGGTACCGTTTGTGAAAGCGATGGTAGCAAAGACTCCGTACCCGAGACAGACGGTGTACTCACGGTTGTAAAGACAAGTCCCCACGATTGCAGAAAGCCGCTGTCAGCATCCGCGAGGTCATTAATCTCTAGAGTCCAAGTCCCGCTGGGAGACTTGCCAGCCAAGCTACCCAGCGAGCCTGTAGGTCGGAATCGACCCGTGAATGGCGGACTACCCGATGCAATGGATTGTGCCGCTTGGGCGTCGAAGATGGTACCGGTGAAGTTGTCTCCAGACCCTCCAACACGACTGAACAACTCCACCCGTGTCCCATCGGGGCCAACAAGGAAAGCCGACAAATCCCCGGTATACGTATGCGTCAATGTTAGATTTACATCAATATCGAAAATCTGACCAATCGCATTAAATGCCAAGGAACGACGAACTTGACTTCCTGCGTTGGGACCGATGGGAATCGATAGTCCCGTTTCTTGAACGACTGGGGCTGTCGTGATGATAGGAGTAAATCCTATCTGCAAACCGGTTGCCAATCCATTGACCGTCTCGACAACGGTTAGCTTGACATCGCTTCCACCGCGAACAGTCACGATCTCGACTCGTGTATTATCCGAATTGGGACGAGCAACAACCTGACCTCGCAGACTCGACAGATCGATTTGTCGATTGATCTCATTAATGGTGTTGGTTAGGACGCTGCCGGTTTTGGAGTCGACTCGAACGAGATACTGGACGGTCAAAGAATTCAGAGAAATCTGTAACGTAGAAGTTTGTCCCGCTGAAAAATTGGGGGGGGAAGTTGCGGTAAATACGGCCGGGTTCACACTATGAACTTGCACAGAAGCGTTGGGATTGCCAAGCAACAAGTCATCAAGTCCATCTCCGTTTACATCCCCGGCTCCAATGGTTTGGATAGAAATGGGATTGGAAGGAACTGTAAAGGCAACATCGGGCCCTGCCACAAAGCTGCTGGAGATTTCACCAGATGTTAAGACGCGATTGTACAAACGGAACTCGTTGTACGACGCGTTGGCTGTATCGTCGCTCCCCTTTGACCTACCTAACCAATTATTTGTTTGAGTTATGTTTGCTAGAGTGTTCGTCGTGTCGAACACACCTGTCTGGACACCATTCAAGTAGACGGTGATGCGTGTATTATTGTTCGGAGCCCCGCCGTCCTGAATGATGAATGCAAAGTGATATTCAACACCAAGCTGTAGATTTGGCAGAAGGGTATTATTGCCACCCAGGCCAAATCCAACGCCCCCCAGATTGTTGCCACCATTGCTTCGCCAAAATGCATAAAGTGAATCACTCTGGCTCGTTCCAAAATCAAAAATTCTCGTTATAAGACCGTTGCCAAAGCTATGTCGAGTTGCCCAGATTTCTATGGTTGCAGAGCTTAGACCAGACAATAGATTGTCAGGAAGCTTAATGTATTCTGAATCTGCTTTCGTACCCCCAGTTAAACGGACCGTCGAACCATTGAGCGATGAATTGACCGTGGCAGGTATTGGATCCTCTAGCGTTGCACTTGTGCCCCCCATGGAATCGGCAAACGTATTGCCAGACGTCTCGTTGAAGCTGTAGCGGCGCGTCAGAGATTGAGCAATCGTCGCAGGCTGAGCAAACTCGATTGACGCAATGGAGTCGATCGCCGTCATTGCCGGATAAGGAGTCGTCGCCGTAAAAGCGCTAATGTCGCTTCCGGAGAAAACATAGCCCAATTGCGAGCGTCCAGAAACAATGGTCTCTGCTCCAAAGGTCGAATCCGAACTGACAACCAAATCCTCACGACGATCTCCAGTCATGTCTTGAACTAAAACAGAAATGCCCCCTACGGGTGAGAAAAGGCTACGTGGCAGCGTGATCTTTCGCGCGTTTCGATCGGTACCGGTCGTGGAAAGGAAAGTATCAACAAAGGATTGATTCCATTCTCGCGGCCATGGCATCGCTGTCTTGCCGGTCTTGCCACCCATAACCACAGTAAACGAATAATCGTTCCCAACAAGCTTGGAGAAAACAAGGTCGGCCGCGCCGTCGGCATTGAAGTCCCCAAATTCATTCGATGGTGTTCCCAATGCGGCGTGATCGATAATGATGTCTGCAACATCTGCGACATTCTCAAATTTTGTTTGACTCGTCGGGCCAAATATCAAAAAGCTACGGGTCGCACCGGTAGCAATGAAATCGGAACTTCCATCGAGATTGAAGTCCCCAATGGGTCGAAGAGACGAAAGAATTTCGTTGGGCTGGGCGCCATAAAGTCCCTGATCCGGGGAAACCGGTTCACTTACATCCAAATAGGGCTTCGCCAATGCATACTCGAATCGTTCCAACGCAAAGCCGCCCGAAGGGAAGTTGGATGGTCGGGGTGGATTGTACGGGAATGCTGTTGAGGCACCCGTTGTTGGTTGCAGACCAAAAACTTGATCAGCTCCACCGTCCCCATAAAGTTTATCGTTACCTGTTGAGCCAACGATGTAATCGTCTCCAGCCCCACCGCGGATCGTGTCGGCAATCGGTCCACCAAAAAGAAAATCGTTACCATCGCCACCCAATATCACTAACGATGTCTCGCTGGCCCCCTGTTCGAAATCCCCGAGATCAAGTCCCCATTCTTCGTTGAACTCAGGAGATGTCGTACCAGAAATCGGCGAAACGATGAATTGACTGTCGGTGCGAACGACGTCGTTTCCAGCTTGAGTATTGAACTGTGTCTCTTCAATATTGTTCGTCTGATAGAAGAGGTATTCCTGTTCGTAACTTACACGTCCTCCCGTCGTGGTCGTGCGATACGCTTGAGTACCGATGTCCCAAACGAAGCTCATGAATTCATATCTATGAAGTCCAGTGTTGTAGCGTAGCGTTGCGTAATCCGGAACATCGAAGCCGCGTCGATCTGTGTCCCCGCCAAGGTAGACAACGCGATCGCTCCCTTGACCGCCATCCATGCGGTCGTTCTGAGTGGTGACATAAGTCTGCGTTGCCGGATTGAAGACCGTATTGCTTTGGTTGGCTAGCAACGGCAAGGCATCGGGAATGATTTGGAACGTATCGTCCCCAGTGCCACCGAACAGCAAATCGCTTGCGCCGCGATCCTTGCCACCGGTCAATACGTCGTTGCCATCGCCACCAAAAATCCAGTCTTCCCCTGCACCGCCGCGTAGAATATCGTTCCCAGCTCCGCCCAAGATCACATCGCGACGTTCCGAGTCCTTGCGTAACGAAAGATTAACCTTCGGTATCGCAGCAAGTTCATTCGCATTGTTGGTCCCCGTCAAGTTGAAACGAAGGTCGTAGATCGTTGGCACTATGTTCGGACTGGATACTCGAAGAAGATACGTTTTTCCGGTCACTAGATTTGCGAGCGAAATAGTGCTGGACGTTCCAACTGGCGGTGATTGTGGATTGAGCTTGCTGCCGACCGGCAGGCCGTTGGAGCCTCGCTCGTACAGTTCTAGTGCCAAACCATCGATGGGGGAGGCACTGGCCAATTGTATTATCGCACTCGAAAAGGCATTCGTTGCCAACGAGAATGAATACCAATCCACATCTGTCGGGCTGTCGATTGTCAAGCCGTTAAACTCCAAGCCGTTCGCTGACACGGTCGTGCCGTCGAACGCCTTTAGCACCGAGTTCACGGGTCGCATCAACTCAAATGACTGAGTGGCGATGTCATTGCGGCTGATCGTGCCGTTTGCACTAACTGCACGCTCCGACTTGTCGACCAAGATTGAGTTTCCGCTGCGCACATCGACGACATCGTCCCCTGCTCCTGCGTCAATCCATACCGTTTTTTGCACTGTGGGGCCAACGGTGATGATGTCGTTGCCACCCAAAGCATCGATCAGGATCACCAAGAAGTCTCCTTCGGGTGGAATGAGACTCGATAGCAATGCCGTTTCTTGAGTGGCTTTCGCGTCGGCGTTGGTGATCTTGGTCAGCGAACCTGCACGCGCATCTTCGTCTGTGTCAGAAAGCAATTGATCGAGTCTAAACTGAACCCCTTCGCTGCTCCAGATCTTGTTCCCGTCGCCGTCCGTTGCATCAAAGTCGAGACGAACTTGAGCAGCAAAGCTAAAGTTACCATTGTTGTTCGTTAGACGCGTCACCAAATGGTGATCGGTCAAAAGCCCCGGCTCGGTGACAAAGTTCACATCGATTTGATCGGCTGCGTTGGAACCGCCAATGTACCAGACTTGATCCGATTCACGTGCGTATTGTTTCCATTCATCGCCTGCAATACCACCGTCCATCGATTCCATCGTGGTGCCGTTGCTTCGGTATAGTACGTCATTACCACCGTTTCCGTACATGAAGTCTACGACTGTTCCGCCGTACAAATTGTCATTGCCCTCGCTACCGAGCATTCGGTTCAGACCGGTCACCTCGAGTGAGTACGGTAACCGTTTAGCGCCACTAGTTAGATTGTCATCCAGATCGAGCGAACCGTCGTCGTTGAGATCGCCGTCGTTTGCAAAGAGATTACCTTGTGGGTCTACAAAAATACCAAATTGGTCGTCGATCCCGCTTGCGGTCGAACGAACGGTCGATGGGTCAAAGCTCCATGCATAGAGCTTGTTCCTTCCCATACCACCAATCAAATCATCGTTCCCCTGGCCAGCGTACAGTTCGTCGTTATCCGCTGTCGAACCGTTGGCAATGTCACCCCATAGACGGTCATCACCCGCAAAACCAAACAATCGGTCGCTTCCGATTCCACCGTCAAGCTGATCACGCCCAGCCGAACCAAGCAAAATGTCATTTCCGCTGTTGCCGTCGAAGACACCGACGTTGTCTCGCGAACGCGCCGACAAACTGGATGTGTCAAAAGACGTGAAGCCGTTAGGTAGGGTAACACCAGTCAATGCGCCCGATTGGATGGCTTCGTTGCTATAGAATCCAATCGTATCGTTTCCAGCTAAGCCAGCGATACGGAATTGTTCGATCAGCGGCTTGCCATTGGCGTCGGTCATGACGACTGGAATAGCGTTGTTCCCCACCAAAACGGAAGCGTTTCCATTGCGTTGGCCGATCAGAATCGTGTCGTTACCAGTCGTTCCGTTGATCACGAGAATGTCGGTCGCATTGTCATCTGCAATATCGCTGAGGGTCGTATTCCCGTAGTGACCATCGATGGTATCCGAGATCGCGGGTTCATCTGTCCGGAAGATGAACAGATCGATACCGCTTCCACCGTACTGTTTATCGGAACCCGCTTGACCATCGATCAGGTCGGTGCCACTGCCGCCCCAAATGGTGTCGTCACCACCGCCGCCGTAAAGTTGGTCTTCACCGCTGCCACCAATGAGAACGTCGGCTGCGCCGTTTTTGTCCGCCGTGGTCAGCACACCCGGCGACGCAAAAACCCCTGCCAAGTTATGCGGCAGATAGGTCGCTCCCACAAACTCATCCCCGACGATGAACTCGTTACCGGCATCCCCGCTGAGTACTTCTCTGCGGATGTTTCCGTGAATGTAGTCGCCGTCGTCGCCACCAAAAATCTGATCACCGGCCAAAAGCAACTGAGCATTGAATTGGCTAAAATTGGTGACAGTTGGTGCGAAGGCATACATGGTGTCGCGGCCCGCGCCGCCGTAGAGACGTTGTCCCGCTTGTCGGCCAGTAGAATCTCCGGCTTCGCCAAACATCGTGTCATCGCCATCGTCGCCGTACAAGTTGTCGATTCCGCTACCACCTTTGATCACATCGTCTCCGGCACCGCCACGTACAACATCGTCTCCGTCGCCACCATCGAGTTGAACGTCGTTCCCAGCCCCCGCGTCGAGATAGTCGACGCCAGCTCCCCCTGCAAGCACATCGACATCCGTTCCGCCAAACATCACGTCGTTTCCATCGCCGCCACTGAGACTATCACGGCCATCTTGATCCACCCCATCGACCGTCAGTCCACCAGTGATGGCAGGTGTGATTCGAATCAATGGAACGTACCTGTCGGCCGCAACCTCAGCTCGTCCGAACGCAGTAATGCCGGAAGAGTAAAGTGCTTCGGTTTCTGCGTAATTGGGCGGAAGAACGAAATCGGTTGTGTTTTGGCGATAGTTGGTTCTGATTCCAACCGCTGATCCGCCAAACATTACGTCATTGCCGTTGCCACCATCCAGGATGTCGTCCCCGCGAAGCCCGACCAAGAAGTCGTCGCCGTCTTCGCCGTTGAGTCGATCGAGTCCGCTGCCTCCCCACACTTCGTCGTTGCCAGCCCCTGCGCTAACCACATTGTCTCCTTCGCCGGTGTAGATAAAATCCGATCCCCCCAGCGTGACCACCGAATCGTTACCATCCGTATTGGATGGAGCAAGCTGTGACGAGACCGGTGCACCGTTGACGAAAACGATCGAGCCATCATCCGCAAGAATATAGTTATTGCCCGCACCAGCCTGGATCACATCGGATTTTCCACCCGCAACAACCACGTCATCGCCAGATCCGGTAGTGATCGAATCGACGCCGCTCAACACCGAGCCGAAACTTTCAACGCGGATTGGAATTCCGTTGGAGAACTGAATGGTTCCCCGATCGCCGACGACAATGTTTCTACCATTGCCGGTTACAACGGTATCGTTGCCATTGCCAGCAATAACATTGTCATTACCGCCGCCGAGTGTGATCATGTCGTTGCCGTCAGCATTGCTGATCAGGCCTTGCATCGAAGTCACCAACCCACCGCTGATCGACAGCAATGCCAAGTCGCCGGAAACAAAGTTGTTTCCTTCACCAGCGACAACCGTATCGTTACCTAAACCTGCAAGGATGTAATTGTTCCCGTTGCCAGCCGTGATTGAATCGTTGCCCGCAAAGGTAGAAAGCAAACGAATCGACGAGATGACGAAGTTATTGGCGGTGACTTCAGCCGAATCACCAATCAAGACATCATCCCCATCCATGCCG
The DNA here is from genome assembly GCA_027487485.1 of Planctomycetaceae bacterium. Lineage (GTDB taxonomy): Bacteria > Planctomycetota > Planctomycetia > Pirellulales > Pirellulaceae > JBKCUI01. The sequence continues at coordinate 21,422 of JAIYDN010000008.1, forward strand.
GAAATGATGTCCGCACCGTTCATACCAAGGATGCGATTGGAAACACTACTGCCCGTGATCGTATCTGCAGCCGACCCGCCCGTAACGTCTTCAATACCCGCAATCGTGCCAATATTGTTTGCGCCTGTATTCAAATTAACATTGATCGACGATGACCAAGTGGAATAGTCGATGAAATCTCGTGCACCCGCTCCGCCGTCGGTCAAGCCTGTTAGCCCCACCCCCGGAGTCATGGCAAAAACGTCGTCGCCGGAACCTGTTGCAACATTCTCGATCGATGTGAAACCGATAAGACCTGTCAAGCCGCGTAAAGCTGCCCCAGCATTTGTTGCATTGACATTCACTCGTAAAGAAGCGGTCTGCCCAGACATGTCGAGACTGTCGGAGTCGACCCGGCCTGGCGTGACCGTTCCAATCAGATTTCCGGTCAATCGTCCAGATGCTGGAACGATAAATCGGTCGTTGCTGTTGCCGCCCGTTAGGTTCTCAAAGCTCTCGAAAGCAAAGGGAACACTCGATCCCGAGTCAAGAATGCTACCACCGTTAAGGCCCGATATCGTCCAGTCGGCATTCACATTGCGACCTACCAACAAGTCATTTCCGCTCGAACCGCCACGCACGAGATCGATATTTTCAAAACGACCACCAATGCGGTTGGCAGTTTTCATTTCGCGGTTGATCGTTACGACCGAAGAAGCACCGAATGCCGAGTAGTCCAACGCATCCAAGCCGCCTGCTCCATCGATCACCCCCGCGATGAAATCGGTTGGATCCAAGATGAATCGGTCTTCTTGAGCGCCACCCGTCAAGTTCTCGATTGCTTGGAAGTGGAAGGCTCCGTTAATACTGCCTCGGTTCGTTCCGGTGATCGACCATGTGTTGACCGTATTGCTTCCGACCAGACCACTTACGGTTAACGAATCACTTCCCGACCCGCCTACGATTGTTTCGATGCCTTGAACCCCAAGAGCACGATTGGATCCACTGGTAACGGAAATCGAGCCTGCCAGCGAAACACCAAGTCCCGACGTCACACCACTGAAGTCAAACAAGTCGCCGAGTTCCGCAGGAGTGGTTCCACCACTTGCTTCCGTGATCGAATCCGTTCCCCAATTGTTGGCGAAAACGTAGCGATCTCTCCCTGCTCCGCCAGCGATCGTGTCGTCGCCATCGCCGCCAACCAGCACATCGTCTCCTGAACCCCCAGTCAGCGTGTCGTGCCCTGCCCCACCATAAAGCATGACTGGTACAGTGACACTTTCATCCACGGTGATCTTGTCATTACCGCTTCCGCCGGTAAACAAAATGCGATTCACGCCGGTGTAAGTTCGAACAGTAGTGTCGTCGTCACCATCGCGATTCTTGTACTTGAACGTAACCTGAATCGCATCACGATTCTGATCGTCCTTGAACTGCCTCACACCGAACTCTTCGTTTTCGTCCGTGCCATAGAGAGTACCGCGTGGGCCTGCGTTCTCGCCGGCGTAAAGCTTGAGTGTTCCATCCGAGGATACTTCAGCCAGCCCTGGTGCAACGCATGAGTGATTGAACTCAAAGAGTTTGAATTCGGCGATCGTGAAACTATCGCCGCCGAACAGCCAAACATCGTAGTACGCTCGAATGAACGCAGTGATCGAACCATGGGCATCGAATATACATGATCCATTCGGCGCACCGTTGTCGGGCGTTGGCCGCAAATAGAACAAGTCTCTCAGTTCATCGAGATAAATCTTGCCGTCTTTATCGAGGTCGTTCCAATTGAACCCAAGGTCTGCTCTCACGCCACCTTCGATCCCCGCTTGGACGAAGTACAAATCAAGCACCGCTCCGACGGATGCCTCTAGACTAATGCCGAACTCGTCGATGTCCCTTCCGCTGGTGACGTTGGCGAGGTCGCCGAAATAGAAGCCATCAACGAAGTTGCCGGTCTTGGCGATACCACGTGTGTCAAAGCCCACCGAGAAATCCGCGAAAGCATTTAGCTTCGCGTTGAACGTTGCATACAAGGGAACTGGTGGGAACGGAATGGGCCCAAACCGCATGCTAAACGGAACATTCAGATCCAGCTTCGGAATACTCCACTGTACGATGTCAGCCTTCTCGCCAGTGAACAGCTTGAAGATGTTCGAAGGCTCGGTAATCAGCGGGATCTTGATTCCAAATCCTCCCTTGCCATTCGAGTCCGCTGCACCAGACAATTTGCCGAGCAACGATTTGGTTTTTCCGGCTCCGGCTTTGCCCGAGCTTCCAACTTTGTTGCCGATTGAATTCGGATCGTTGGGGTTGCTCGAGATTGCTCCATCCAGCGAGTTGGTTTTGACTTGAACCGGCGTGTTCTTGTTGGTCAAGTCGGTTGGCGTGCCGACCAACGCACCTGTGCTAGGATTGACCGGGTCGGTCGTTGTGTACGCAGCAGTGATCGTGCCTGTAGGTATGGTATTGAAGACAATCTTGGTCTTGTTAACGCCAGCATCTTTGTAACGAACAACCTTGTAGGTGTTGGACGACATCTCGCTGCCATTACTGAACACACGAACGCGGCTACCGGCCTTCGCACTGGAAGGTAGGATGCGTTCCAGGCCCGTACCCGTGGTAGCGATACCTGTGAGCGCAGTCGGCTTGCCGGTTACATAGTAGGTTCCGAAGTTAATAACGATCGAATCCCCATCGCGCACGGCTTCGTCGAATGAATCCATGAACTTGAAAATTTCTTGCATCAAGCCGATCACTTGCTGGGCCTTGCGAGCCGCGTTCCTAGTCTTCTCGTTGGCGGATGCACCAATCATGCCAAGCGAGACGAACGTAATTTCGGGACCGCTCAACAATTGCGATAGATCGTTTAAACCTGGCACAGGCGAAGCTAAAAAGTCAATCAACGGACGAATTGGGCCCAAGTAGGTCTTGAGAGACTCAAACACAGGGCGAACGACCGTGGTCAAAAAGCTGCCCATATCGAGATTGACGTCCCGAATCGCTATGTCGGGCAATCCACCACCGATCATTCCATCGCGCGTTGTCAGTCCGAGAGCCCAGTCCAAAGTTAGATCCGCGGTGATGTTTGGCAAGCTGGACGAGCTTACATCCGCCCTCAGCCGCAGATCGGCATACGCTTCGGTGGTGATCCCCGCGTTGAAGAGTGTTTTGGGTGAATTCTGTCTTATCTCAGCAAACGACAAACGATTTCTGGCGTCGCCGTCTGGATTAACAATGTCGACGAAGAGATTGCCCGATAGCCCTGTTCCCTTCGATAACCGACCGTTATTGTCCGCATCCGTCTCTGTCAGAACATCGTTGGTATCCCCGTCGCGGTTGTAATCGAATCCATCGATGGCTTCATTGAGAACCGGCGCATCGACGCCATTGTTAAGTATCCCGTCGCGGTTGTAGTCTTCGATCGGGTTGCTCGTGGCCGAGACATTCAGGATAAACAGCTTTCCAGAGAGGCTCGTTCCTGGCTTCAGGATCACGTCCAACGACACGCCCAACTCGGTTGAACCCGCAGCTGGAATGCCATCGGTGTAGGTCGCATTTGGTTTTAGTTGGAAGTAGAAACCGTTTTGAAGACTAACACCAAACCCAAAACTAAAATCGTAACCGAAGCGGAGCTGCACGCCTCCTTGAGTCGCCAATTCGAACGCAACCGCATCGACTCCGAGATCGAAGCTTGCGTCAATGGTATCACTACCTGCAATCCGAAGGTTGATTCCGAATTCAGCCTCTGCAATCGGAGTTGCCAACGTCGGGATGGAAACCTCGACATCGCGTTGATCGGCGACCTCGACGTCGTTGCCAACAGTGGGGTCGTCATGGAAGAGCGGGTTGAGTTTCAGGATGTTCAAACCAGCAGGACCGATCGAGCTGAAGATCGATTGTTGCACCGAAGCCCGGACCGCATCGATCGATCCATTCGCTGAGCTGACTACCGAATCCAATTGATTGATCATCGTACGCAGCTTCCCAACGAAGCTACCTGTCATGTCAACGCCACTTCCAATCAATGGCAGTTTTTCAAGCAAATCGGTCTTCAAGCCCGATTCGATCATCGACAAAATAGCTTTCACGCCACTGATCAGCTGTGTCAGGCTCAACTTGGATGGATCGGTCAATGAGGCGATGTAGTTCTTGACCCCATCGAAGTTGACATCGACTTCCGTTGGCTGATTGAGGCTAACAACGACCGCAACGGCGTTAGGAACGTTGACACCCGCAAAGTTACCGCTGAGCGAAGCCGTTGCGATGCCGTTGAGAGTGAAGTCGAATTTGTTCGCAGTCGGAGTCGATGTCGCAAAGACTTGCGAGAATGGAATCCCGCCGATCGTGTTGCCATCGGCGGTCTTGCCAAGGTTCGTCAGGAATGGATCGATCGTGAAAGTAGCACTCGCAGGGGCACTTGCAATAGGCGTATACTCGACTCGCGTCGTGGAGGTGGTTGGGTTTTTGAAGGTGATGACTGGTGGGTTGGCGCTGCTCACGGAATAATCGACGTCGGCAGGTGTCGTCGTAGCGCCGCGTGTCAGTGTTGTTTCCCAGGTTCCGCCCGATGTATAGGCTCCATTTCCTTCTCTCCGACCAGTCAAACCGACATCGGTAAAAAGGCTAAACGTGGTGGGCGTCAAGACATCCACAAAATAGGTGCCGTTGGCATTGGTGTTTCCAAGAACTCCCTCGATCACAACCTGTTGGGAATCACGCAATCCGTGAGGCAGGGTGGTGGTAATCACGATCGGATTCGCGTTCGTAGCCCCACTCAAGCTGCCGCTGCGAACAACTTGAACCGATGTGTCGACCGGTGTTGTAGCCAGAGTGAAGGCCGACTGGCCAGATGCAATGTTTTGATTCGTCCCAGAGGTCAGCGAACTAGTCCCCGACGCCAACGAATACTCTACCCGAGTTGACGCAACGACTGGATTCTTGAAGGTGATGACCGGGGGATTGGCGGTGTTGATCGTGTAATCCACGTTCGCTGAAGTGATCGTCGTTCCACGCGTCAATACAACGGTCCAAGTTCCACCGCTCGCGTAAGGCGCATTGCCTGATTTGGCTTGTGTTAACGCTTTGTCTGTGAAGAGTGCAAAGGTCGTGGTAGAAAGAACTTTGACAAAGTAGCTACCGTTGGCGCTCGTGTTGCCTAATACGCCATCGATGGTAACCGACTGTCCATCGCGGAGTCCATGAGCCACCGCACTTGTGATCTCGATAGAACCTGGATTCGTTGCTCCGCTGATGGCACCACTGCGCGTAACCACGACCAGATTGTCGGTCGGAGCATCCGCGAGCGTGAATGTCGAACCACTTGTTGCGTTAGCAGGAACGTTTTGCAACTTCGAGCCCTTCAACTGCAGCTTGCCGCTCAAACCACCACTGATGCCCGCAATGCCCGCTTGAGCGCTGACGGTCGAGTCGATGGCGGTTGTCAACTGAACACCGGTTGTGCTAAGCAAATACGGAGTGAAGGTTCCGAACCGGAATCCAAAATCGAGATCGAGATGTCCTCCGACCGTTACGGCGATATCACCACCTGTGGTAACATCGATCGGCCCCAGGTCGGGCAAATTGAAATCGAATCCATACGACTTAGTCACTGTCTTGTCGATATCGATCTTGACGATGGCGGTAGCTTGGAAGCCAGCCGCAACCGCATCTGCATCTTGGAAATCGATGGTCAGATTGAACGCATTCGCTGGCAAGTTCAATTGCTTTTTGATGGCGTCGCCGATGATCTTGCCTAGACTGCTGCGCGAGGCGATTGAATCTTGGATCTCGCCGACCTTGGCAAGCAGTGCGACTTGCCCTGGGGTTGTGACGGGGATACTGGCTACCGTGTTTCGTAAACGAGTCGCAGCGGCTACCAATTGACCTGTCGACACAAAGGTCAACTGCTGGACTTCGGAAGTTGTACCAACAACGCCTTGCGTGAGTGTTCGCGACTGAACGGTCAAGCCTGTACGGCTAGTTCCCTTGAGGTCATCTACGTTTCCTCGCGATGCTTCAAACGTAACCGTGTAAGGTCCGCTCTTGGAACCCGTTACACTCTTTACGACCCCCGCCCCGAAAACTCGAGTCAGTTCATCGAAGACATCGGCAGCCGATGCATCTAGTGGAATATCCGCCGGAGTCACACCGTTAGGCGTCGGGGCTTGGGCCAAGCTGACTTGATAGGCATGGTTCGGATTAGCGGCCGACTTGACGCCAGCAATCTGGTCCCTCACAGCATCGTTTTGCGACGGAGTTCCTGCAAGTCGCGTGAAGATAGCTTCCAGTTCCAAAATCTTGGCGTTGAGCAGCGTTAAGTCAGGAGCCTTGAGCAGTTCTTCGGCCGCCTTCGACAATCCTCCAACAATATCGAGAATGTCATTGGGGGTTTTATTAATGACGGGGATCGGAGTATTGAGTCCCGAGATGTCGCTGCTTTGCAACAACTCGACGACGCGTTGAATGACACCTACCAAATCAGCGAACGAAAAGTTCTTGAAGCTCTCCAGCGCAGCTTGGAAATTCGTTACGCCGTAGGTCAACGTCGGTTTGTTGAACCCGCTGCCGCTCAGGGTCATGCCGATACTCATCGGGGTGGCTCCCCCTTGTTGAAATGCAGTTGGCAAGAAGACCAAAGCGGTGCCGTCGATGGGTAGATTTGCAGTTCCACCGTAGGTAAAGCTTGGCGTAATGGCTGTCTTCAAACCCGCCAATGAGAAATCACCGAGGCGAAGTTTGCCATCAAGCGCTTCGTTGGCTAGAGTCTCCGGATCATCGATGTCCACCAGACTGACCGATGCATTGGCGGTGAAGTTGAGCACACCGTTCTTGATGCCCAAATCAAGAATCCCCAGCGACGCAATCAAGTTGATATCGGTCGAGTTGATAACAACGTTCGCGTAGGCGCTGCTACCCGATGCAAGTACATAGAACTGTTCCGTCGTCAGCCGTCGCATTAGGGGCGCCCCATCGATGATCGTTCCATCTTTGGCATCATTGGCAGGTGTGTTCGGATCATCATCGGCGGTAATGGCCTCGCCTATGATGCCTAAAAGCGTGCCGATCGGGCTGACACCATTGTTATCTCCGACGGCGGATACTCGGAATGTGTTGTTGCCCGATCGAGTCGTCTTGTCCTTTAACTGAATCCTGTCCTCCACGAACAGGACTTCTAGTACGTCTGAACCGCCCACAGCATCTTCGATTCGTGATTTAATATCTCCAAGCGTTTCTGCGAAAAATGGGGCGATTCCAGCGGGCTTGGTGTCCAGATCGACATTGAATGACTGTCCGTTCCGCAGCCTAATATTCAAATCCGAAATGCTGCTCCTTTGATTTGGATTTGTTGCAAATCCGAGAAACGGTGAGGATGCACTGTTGATCGTTAGTCCATTGATGTTGCTAGCGTTCGCCAACAAATAGAGCCTGCCGTCGGTGGTTGCTTGAACTTCGATGGGGGGAATGTCGTTGACAACGGGCAAGCCTGCAATCGAGAGAGCTTTCAGCGCATCGGTTAGATCTTGAGCTAAGTCGCTAAGACTGGTGTTATCACCAACTTTTGCTGCGGGAACGGTGACGCTAACATTGGTCACAGTGCCGCCAAACTGATTAACAGCAATACTGAGGGTCAGGTCGGTTGCAGGACTGTTCTTGCCGCTCGAGTTGACGGCAGATCCAAACATACCCACTTTGAACTGAGCTCCGCGACCCTGGTTCAGCGTGCTGAGTAAGGTTGAAGCAGACACAGTTCCCGAACCAATCGGATCGAGATCGACCCCCACAGTCAGGTTCACACCCGCGTTGGCGGTGAAACTCGCCGCCGCTCCGCCCGCTACGCTTAACTGCGCAAAGCCAACGTTCAAACCTGCGTCAAAGTTCAAGTCAACCGACTTGGTGAACTGAGTCCCGAGATTGATATTGAACTGAACCGAACGAGTTGTATTGGTCGCAACGTCGGCTGGTATGTAATTGAGCGAAGCAGTTGCTAAAGTCTGGCCTGCAAACTGAGCTTGGATCATACCATTGATCACATGCACTAAGTCCTGAACCGTGTTGGCGCGGAACGATGGACTGGCCAGCATTCCATCGCGGAAGCCAATGACATTACCCGTTTGTACGGTCGAATCGCCCAGGCCTAATTCAGTTCGAGCGGTGTTGGCATCTTTGGTTTGGCCCGCAGTGAAGCCAAGGATCGTGCCACCATGGATGGTGACCGATTGCGTAGCGCTGTCGATCGCGAAAATGCGAAGTAACGTCCCTTCGAGTCGTGCCCGAAGCTTTTGATTAAGCTTTCCGCCACCAAAATTCGTGTTCGCAAAGGCTGCATTCACGCTGGCCAGCATATCGCTTGGCTGGCCGTTGTTTTGTGTGGACGCTGCTGTGATCGGCACCACGACGGTTGTACTATCGATCGCGATGCTCAAGTTCAAGTCGGTCGTCAGTTGCGTTGGCAAGTCATTTGCTGCAGTCACTTGGACCGTGCTCAATTCAAGCGAAATTCCTGCCGTCGGGTCGGTCGTTCGAATAGCCAACTTGTTCGCATTGGTGGTTCCAAACAAGGCGATCGAGCGATTGGACGTAACATCCGGTAAATTGGTAGGAGTCGTCAACGAATCGGGGAGGATCCTGAACGTCAGCGTATTGAGCGTCATCTGATCGACACTGGCCTTTTGATATCGCCCCGAAGTGTCCCGATACTCGATCACATCGCCAACGCGAAGCCCCAGGTTGTAGAGGTTAACGTTAGCGGGTAAGGCTGCAACCCAGCGTTCGAAACCAGCTGGCAACGTTTGAACGAAGTTCGGAATCGCAGCAGTTACCTTGGTTAGCGAACTGATCTGTGCACCAGAATAAGGCAACTGACGCTCCGCGATGAGCTTGGAACCGAAGCCTTGCGCAACGAGAGCCGCATTGATATCGGCGTACAAGTCATCGATCGACGTGTTGGTCGAGGTGCTTGCAGCTGGAATCGTGATAAACGAGGGCTCGCTCCCCTCGATGCGAATCGCAAAGGTTGCGTCGCTCGATAGTCGGCCATTGGTGACCGAAATATCATTCGTGCCGACCAGCTTAGGATTGAAGTACAACTGACGCGCAAAGTTCTGCGTCGTCTTGCTAAAGTCAATGATGCCGCTGATCGCGTCCTTGACGAACGGAATCCCCTCTGGAACATCCAGCTTGCTTGCGATGTTCTGGACCGAGGTGCCCAACTGGACAAACATCGTCGCGATTGCTTCAGGTGTCAGCGATTCGGTCGTGCCGATCGTGTTGTCAATATAGATCTTGTTGAAGAGCGTGCCGAGTTCGGCGAGCGACGCGAATTGGGCAGGAGCTCGCGTCGTTGTCACTATTGGATTGGTGACATTTGTGGAGAAGATGGTGACTTGGCCTGGAATTGCGGCGCCTGCAACTTCGGGCCTGATCGACAATCCATCGATGTCGAACGAACCGAAGAAGGCCGGTTGGAACGAGGTTAGTAAGTTTGCAGGAGTCGTCAGCTCGGTGAGGGTGGCACGCTGATTGGCGTTGCCCGCCGTCCCTGGGTCCTTAATGTTGATTCCAAAGACCGTATCGAACTTCACTCCATTGTTAGCGGTGACTACCGCTGGATCTTCACCTAGCACGACACTAAAGAAGCCAAGATTGGCGCGCGCTTGCGGATCATCCAATTGGGCGGAGATCGCGACGCTTATCTCTGGAGTTACATCGTCGATGATCATCACGCGATCCCCTAACGGAATGGGAGACGCAGGCAGTACCGGGTTCGGATTCAGATCGATGACGATTGGCAGTCGAATGGTCGGGGCCGCGTTTACCAAGAAGTTGCCGGAAGCATTGAACTCAAGCCCTGCGATTTGGTTACCAAAATCGAGCTTGGTCACATATTGAATAGGTCTCGGAGAAAACGTTGGGATCAACGTCATCAACTTGGTCGTGTTGTCGTAAGAAACCGCTCCAAGCCCCGTGAACGAGATTCCCAGCGGTTCGGCCAGTTCGTTGAACAGTTGCGCTAACGAAGGTGCAACGACGCCGGGTTTGTTGTAGTTGACCAGCGCTGCTTTCAGGTTATCCCCCAAAGTGCCGCCGACTTGGAAGGTGAGCGATGGGGTAGCCACGTTCGGCGAATCAGACCGCGTTTCGGCATATCGGATCGTGACAACTTCACCAACCACGCTATCGATCGTCCCTTCATAGAACTCGCCGCTGGTAGCCAAGAAGCGCATCTTGTCCTCGGGCTTGATGCCGACCGATGCTGCCGATTTACCACCCAAGTTGAGCTGAGTGGTAAAGCGTTTGAAGCCGCCTGATGTTGCTGGGCCCGTGATCGAAATAATTTGCGAGCGATCGAATGTTCGCGGTTCGGCTTGTGTCGAGAGAAGCTCGCCAACGGTCTTGTTAAGCAGTGGAATTTTGGTCGAAAGGGCACTGCTGCCAGTGGCGTTGTTGAGCCAAGTGGCAAGCCCTAACAGGCCATTGACCAAAGCTTCGGAGGACAAATTCAGTAGCAGAGGGGCCACGTTCAGCGTAAAGCTGGGGGCGGATGTGTCGAACAGATTCGTGTCAACTACTTGGACGCTTGGCAACGTCGATGAACCGACGACCAAGTTAGCACCGTACAGACTGGCATTGAACGCAAAGTCAAGATCCAAAGAACCTCGCGGTGTCACTGTGATTCGATCCCTGATCGGCAGGGTTGTGTTGGCAATTGCGATCGTGGCTCCCGCATTCACCAGCAGTTTGGTCGCCGTGATCGTGCCACCAACTGTTCCATTTCCGATCGAGAAACCGAGCGTCGAACCGTTTCCTGCAATAGCCGAATTGAGATTGAATCGATTGAGGGTGAAGAACGGATCGACTCCAGTGGCTTGGCTGAGTCCCACTCCGAACTGCATCGCTAGGTCGACCGTGGTGGCGACATTGACTTTGGCATTTGCGTTGAAATTGACGCCGATGTTATTCCATTGGGAACCTAGCGTATCGAGCTTCAAATCCACTGCCTTGGTGAAATTGCCGTCCACTACCAAGTCAAACAGCAACCTGTTGGTTGCCAAATCGACCCCTCCCTTGATCGAGATCGGTGATTCGCCAGCCGTTCCCTTCTTGAACAGCGACTTGGTCACCTCATCGATCTTCGCGGCCAGGGCATTCTTGAGCCCGAACGCGGTTGGCTTCTTTCCAACGTTCGCTGGATTGTAGACTAGGCTGGTTGGATCGAAGCTTCCAAAGTATTCCTCAGCAGCCTTTTCGAGTTTAATGAGATCGCCCCAGCGACGTTGCGTGGTGCTGCCGGGTTCGTTGAGGATGCCGTTGAGGGATCGGCCGATGCCCGGAATCTCTTGATTAAGAGCATTAGTGTTGGAAACATTGTCGGCCGCTGAATCGAGCGATGCGAGCAACGTCAAGACTTGGTCTTGCAGAGCAGAGCCCAGATCAATGTCCACAATCACGTCGGGCGTGCCAGCAAACAGGTTTTGCGACGAGGCGGTGATGACCGGTCTGCCGAAAGTGGCCAGATTGAATTGAGTGGCCGTGTTCGTAATGTTCAACGGAAGCTTCAGATCCAACGCAGCCGTTGGAGTGATCGAAACCATGTTCGTGAACTGAGGCAGACCGTTTACGATCTGTTGGAACGTGACATGATTTTCGCCGGTTGGGTTCTTGATGGTAACAGCGGCGTTTGCAGCCAGACTAAAGCTGCCGTTTTCGATCGCTGCGTTGAGAGTTCCGAGGGTTACGTTGGCATTGAGATTCGGGATCGAGCCCGATGCTCCCATCACCAAATTGAGATCGCGAACGAAAAGGCCGTTGGCGTAATCATCTCCTTGAAGCATGTCCAGTCCGAGAATACCTGATAAGGTCAAGTTGCCGGTGAGTGTGTAGTTTCCGTTGACGCCCAGCGAACCAAAGCCGCTTCCCAGGTTCAATGCCCCGGTTGCCGTTGGCACTCCCCCGACGAAACTGGCTGCGTTAAAGTTGAAGCTGATGGCTTTCTCCGTTCCCGAATCCGCTACCAACGCAAACGCACCAGGAAGTGCAGTATTCAGAGCTGAAACAATTTGAGGCAACGTTGCGTCGGGATTGGATGTCAGAAGATTCGTGAGCGGGGTCACCACACGCGACTGCCATAGGCTATCTACGGGCAATAGGGTTCCAAGCTTGGTCGAGGTATAAGCCACCAACGTATCGAGCACGTCGCGCGCTTTGGTCGTAGCCAAAACGTCTTGGAATCGAGTTGCAGCTTCGGCAAAAGCATCGGCGGGTCGCAGCAGCCCAAGCGAAAGTGCTTTAGCGACCGAATCCGCTTTGGATACGGTAAGGTTTGTCTCCAAGTTGCTATTGGTAAAGTCTGTCGCGCCAACCGCTTTCAGAATCTGAGTTTGCGCAAACGGATTGATCACGAGCTCCGTATGCCCGACCGACGTCACACCTGCTGCCGCACCGGTGATGGGAATCAAGTTCAGCTTGGAGCCGATTCGCGAGTCACCAAGGAACGGATCAACTGATGAGAACGTAGAGACGGTGCCATCTCCCCCATGCCCCGATGCAATGTCTTCGTACCAAATTTCACTCGCACTCGGACGACGACCAATAAAATTCTGAAACGACAAAATCTCGTCGGTTAGGAAGCCGCTTGGGGAAGGGCCTGTGCGAGCGACCAACCTATCGCGCGTGGTGCCTTCGGTACTATAGACGACATTGGTTTTGCCGACTTGATTGAGCCAAGCGTTCTTGACGCCGTTGACTGGAACAAAGTTCAAGTCGTTTAGCAACGTGTTGACTCGACCATTTCCAGCTGGGTTAGTGGGCGAGAGCCTTTCGAAGATACCGTCGTTGTTGGTATCGATGGATTCGTAGGTAGGAAGCAGATTAGCCAGCGATGCAACGTATCGTTCGTCAAAAACTTGTGGCGCCAGCACTGCATCGCCACCCTCATGGTAGGTGGTCGCCACTGACGTTACAGTCGTGCCGGTGATACCAGCCACGTTAATCGTAGCTTGGGGTTGACTTACTCCTCCGCGTGCTCCAACGAATGTAATCTGGAAAACTCGGTTTTGCGTGCCAGCCTGTACGGGCAAAAGTTCAACGCGTGCATTGCCGGTACCAACACTGGCCAACGCTTGCAGGGCAGCTTGGACGGTGGCAGGTGACGCACTTGCCGCGATTGGGGTGGTTGTGTTGCCGTTGAACGTCAGAGTAAAAGTGCCAGCAGCCACGCCACTCGCTTGCCAACCAACACGTTGGACTTCGCTAATGCCCATCTTCGAGTCGCCCGGTCCATCAATCAACGTTCCAGTCAGATAAGAATCGTAAGCCCGATCGACCATCTGAGCCGCAGCACGAGCAGCGGCCTTGGAGCTCCAGTCGTTCCCTGCAAGATTGAACGGATCAGTGGCCCCTTCATTCGGCACCCCTACGAGAACCAAATCATCGATCTTGGGCAGACCACCCAGACCATAGGCCGCGCTTTGGATGTAGCTGCGGGCGATGAGTCCACCGGTACTGTGAGCTATGACGTCAATTTTGGCCTCGTTTCCAAACCGAGTGCGAATATCAGCAAGGACATTTCCAAGGTAGTCCAGGCCGGTCTGGAACACGGCATCCGTAATTCCAGCTTCCGAAACGTCACCCAGAATACCATTCGGCGAGGAAGCAGAATTGGTGTCTGTGGGTGCGGCAGGAAGTCTCCAATCCCAGTTGACCACATACAGCGGTCGGTTCGTACCCGAATCAGTGTCTGAGTAGAGGACGTTCTGCAGCGACTGGACGATGTTTTGGTACACCCCGCCAAATGGTTCTAAAGCCAGCGAGGTTGGTGGCAAACCTCGATTCGTGAGCCAGGCGTTCACCTCGGCTGGAGTTTCGCCTGCGGAAAAAGTCCCGCCGAATCCAGGAATGAAAACGACCGGTTCAAGACCGGCCGTCATTACTTCTCGTTTCTCAAGCGCCTCAAAGCAGTATTGACGCACATCGCGGCGAATGCTTTGCTTAGTCCGGGCTTTGATGACTTTTTTGAAACGCTGTCCCATAGTGCTCACCCAAATGAATTCGAGGTAATGATGGGGCAGAGACGACCGAACTTGGTGTTTAAAAAGTCACTCTTAAGCGGGCTGTCCCGAAATCTACTGCATTGAGAAAATGCGGATCAGATTCCCCCATACTTTACACATCTGCGCACCAACCTCTTTTGTGACGAAATTTTTCCGAAAGATTCGGCCTTTCGCTAAAGTTTCATTCGCCTCGCGATTCCTCAATGGGGTGGAAGCTGATAGACCGTAACAAGTCGGTGTAGGCCGTAACAAGTCGCTTTGGACGCAGTTACGGCACGGCGTGCCAGATAGGATTGGCCGGCGGACTCGTCCTTGGGGACGCAATGCACCGGAGGCTCCTGCCTCCTGAGTTGTAAATGCATGCCTAACGCGAGGCGGAGCCTCTAAGGCAGTGCGTTCCAAGGCGGAGCCTTGGAACGAGAGTAAAACGCAAAGGCTATATCTGCGCATCAAACAAGAGTGTGACCGAAATTTCTGAAAAGATTTCGAAATAAGCAACAGCTAAGCGAAGGCTTGAAGAACGATGAAACGGAATCGCTTGGCAACAGCAACTGCAACCAGCTATATTAGGTCGCAGTGTGTGGTATCATCTGAGTTGACAGCCATGGTGCGTGTGCTTCACGAGTTCCTTGCTGTTAGATTTGCACTTCCTTCCTCTTGGTCACAAGAGCGGCATCCCCCAGCAAGTCCCACCGACGAATCGTAATATGGATCCAACTGACGAGAGTTTACTTCGGCTTGCTACCATGGGAGACGCCGCTGCTTTTGGAGTCCTGTTCGATCGATATTCTCCAAAGCTTAGAAGATTGGTTGCCAAGCAGTTAGACCCTCGCCTGTATACGCGGATTGACGTCTCAGATGTCATCCAAGAAGTGCATATTGAGCTATCGAAGCGGATCGCCGAGTTTTCAGAAGAACGAGCGGTAACGCTGTACCACTGGATGTGTTTTATGACCAAGCAGAAGGTGGCGGAACTCGAACGTCATCACATGTTCACGCAGATTCGCGACGTGCGACGCGAGATTCCACTGCATCGCTTTTCTTCTTCCAATTCGTCGATTGTCCTAGCGGCTCATTTGGTATCTCAAGTAAGCAGTCCAAGTTCTGTCATTCGCAAAGAAGAAGTCGCGGGCTTGGTGAGTCAGGCCATCGAAAAGCTCGACCCAGACGGACGCGATGCGATCGTCTGTCGCCATGTAAGTCAACTCAAGACAGCCGAGGCGGCTGAGTTGCTGGGGATCACCGATGCCGCATTCCGACAACGCTATTTTCGCGCTCTCAAGCAATTGCGGAAGCTACTACATGAATGCGATTTGAGCTGGAGCGACTTATGACCCAGGAGGACGGTGCCGATGAACGAGCGTTGGATGATGAACGACTAGATGGCATTGTCGATGAAATTTTGTTGATGCAACGCAGTGGCTTGCAACCCTCGGTCGAGCACTTCGTCGGACTGTATCCTGAGTTAGAAGATGATCTCCGAGAACTGATTCCCGCACTGAACCTTGCAGAGCGTCTAAGGACAACCCAGTATTCGACGCTGCAGACATCCAATTCAAGCTCAAAGTGGCTCCATTTTCATTCGCACGGGGCCGATCGCTTCCAAATCCTTCGACCGCTCGACCGCGGCGGGTTAGGAATCGTCTCGGTGGCATTGGACCAAGATCTTCATCGCGAGGTTGCGGTCAAGGAGATTCGCCCGGATCGCGCGGATGATCACGGCCTTCGAAGTAAATTCATTCTTGAGGCTGAGGTGACCGGCGGACTGGAGCATCCCGGGATCGTACCCGTGTATGCATTAGGTGCCTCCCCCGATGGACGCCCCTATTATGCGATGCGATTGATCAGGGGTGACAATCTTCGCGAGCACATTCGTAAATTTCATGGGGGTGTACAATCTGGCAAAATTGCATTCGATGGCCCTCAGTTGCGACACCTCATCCGCAGATTCTTAGTCGTCTGCGAAGCGATCGACTACGCGCACTCACGAGGTGTCTTGCACCGGGACTTGAAACCCAGCAACGTGATGCTGGGGCGATATGGTGAAACGCTGGTTGTGGATTGGGGCCTGGCGAAAGCAACAGGTCTATCAGGGCCCGATCTAGATAATTCTGACGCGGATCCCCAGCGTGGTCTTGATGTCCAGGTCAATCAAGAAACCCCCATGATGCCAAGCCTGTCCGATGACGCAACACGTTTCGGGTCGTCGATCGGAACACCCGGCTATGCACCGCCTGAACAGATCCTTGGTCAGCTAGGGAAAATCGGCGTTCGTTCCGATGTTTACGGCCTCGGTGCAATCCTCTACGAGATCCTTACCAACGTTCCACCTTGCACGGGCACGCTCGCTGAAATCACGCAACAAGTAACCACTGTCGGAATCGTCAATTGCCGCTCCGTTTTCCCGCAAGTGCCAAAACCGATCGATGCGATTTGTTCTAAAGCTCTATCTATGGATTACGACCATCGTTACGCCTCAGCAGGCCTCCTGCGAGCAGATATCGAGCGATGGTTGGATGACGAATCGGTATCTTCGTACGCAGAGCCCTTCTACTCGCGGCTCAGGCGGTGGCTCAAGAATCACCAAGCACTTTCTACAGCAATGCTTGCCATTGGATTAATGACCATTCTTGGAAGCTTTCTGATCGCGATAGTCGTCGGACAAAACAATTCAAAACTTAGGGCTTTGAACTCAGCGCTCGACAAAACCAACTCCGAGCTTATCGAGTCGAACCATCGCGAAATGATGTCCCGAACCGAAGCGGAAAGCAGGGAACGCGCGGAGCGTTGGGAACGCTACCGAACCAACATATCCGCGACCATTTCCTCCCAGCAAGTGGATAACCGCTCGCTCATGAAAAGCTCCCTGGAATCCGCACCAGAAGAGTATCGGAACTGGGAGTGGAGACATTTACAAAGTCAGCTCCAAGAACTGTCGGTCACGTTTGGGAGTGGCAGTCAAATCTGCCCAAAGACGCTGCAACAAGCGATCGTCCAAAATGCAAACGAAGTGAGCTTGCGTGACCCCGCTTCGACAGGAACAGCACGCGTTTTGAAACACGATGTGCCGATTTCCTTTGTTCGTTTCGGTCCCGATGCGAAATACTTGGCCGTAGTTCTCAAAGACAACCGTACCCTCATTTGGGATCTAGCCGCTCAAAAAATCATCGCATCCAATCAAGCTAGCGGTCAAGTATCCGATTTGCTTTTCCACCCATCAAGACCGCTTCTCTTGATCGGCATTAGACAGGAAGGCAGGTTTTATGCTTGGAATTTTAGCGATGGTGGATGGGTCGATAGCGATAGCAAATGGGGAAATCCCGATACGGAGTATTTCCGCGACTTCAATGCATCGGGAGATCGGTTTCTCATCAACAAGGCAGACAAATTTTCTTTGATCGACGTGAGCAAAAGAGAAGTTGTCGTTGAGCTTGATGGGGTAGGCCTTGGTTTTAGCCCGAGTGGAAACAAGTTTCTTGCCGTACATCAAAACAAATTTCAAGTGCGAGACAGCACATCGGGTGCTATGTTGCTCGAAAGCAGGGTCATGGGTGAAAGCTTGCGATACTGGAAAGGGGATTGGTCGCAGGATGAAAATCGAGTGCTGATAGGTGGTCGATTTCCATTTGTAACATTACAGAACTGGGATCTGTCCACTGCCGCGATCAGCGAATTGGAAGGGCATACCAATGGAATTTGGAACGTGAGGATATCCCCAGATGGTAAGACCGGATTAAGTGTGTCCCAGGACTCTACCGCTCGCGTGTGGGATCTAGAATCATCGAAAGAGAAATTCGTCCTTCGTGGACACAGGGCTCCTGTTCGCGCGGGCAACTTCCGCCACGATGGCAAACGCATCATTACCAGCGGAGATGAATTGAGCAGTCGTGTGTGGGATAGCGAGACCGGAAAGCTTATTACGACTTTGCAGCGTCCAGCAAGCGCTCGCGAACTCTACTATTCTGACGATGATTCTGCCATCTTATGTCGCGATGAGCTTATTAATGACTATACCCAATCGTCGATTTGGCGATCCAATGTTATTGAGCACAACGGTATCTTGAGGGGGCATAGTAATTATGTCTACGATGCAACCTTCTCCAAGGATGGAACCCGTATTGCATCTGCAGCATGGGACGGAACGATTCGACTTTGGGATACCAAAACGCAGCAGTGTACGAACGTTTTTGCACCATCGTCAGTGGAACCAATCGGCTTTCGATCGGTTCAATTCTCTCCGGACGGCAATTTTTTGGTTGCGTCGGGCATAGCAGGCGGCAGCGGCGAAGTATTTTTATGGGATCTTCAATCCAACAAGCTTTCTCAGCAATGGTCATGCTTAGCCGATACCGAAGACTTTCGAGCAGCCTTCGATAGTAGTGGCGAAATGGTGCTGGCTGGCTCCACCGACGGCACGGTTCGATCTTTTGACGTTGCCACGGGTTCACAGAATAACGCTTTTGCAGGCCATGTCGCGGGCGAGTATAGATCGCGATACTCCGAAACATGTTCTGAAGTTGTTTCCCATCCCGATTCGCAAAGATGGTTTTCAGCAGGTTACGACGGCAATGTACTTATATGGGAAAAACAAAGTGGCCGTCAGCTAGCGAAAATGACAGGACATCGAGGAGCCATTTATCGAATCGACCTTTCCAAAGATGGCGTAACAGTAGCCACGGCAGGCCTAGACGGCCAGGTGAAACTGTGGGACGCCAATACATACCAATTGATAGCCACACTTGGGCATGGATCGCCTGTCTATTCGGTTTCCTTCCATCCGGATGGGTCACGATTGGCGGCCGGTTCTTCGGATGGACTGATTCGTATTTGGGACATAGCGACGCACAGCCAAGTTGCAGAGTTGCATGGCCACTCGGACTATGTTCACTCGGTTGATTTCAGCCCCGATGGCACTCAATTGGTTTCCGGCTCAGGTGACTTCTCAGTTCGAATCTGGGATACGATTTCTCCAATCGATCGGAAGCAATGACTTGAACCGCAGGCGCTAGCCGCGACCACATATCCAGCCCAATGAAACTCGACGCGGCTAGCGCCAGCGGCTCAAAAAAAGTAAAAGAAGATACCGCAGTGACAAGATCAGAAGACTCCCACCTCGCTTCGCTCGACCAAATCATCGACGAGATTCTCGATCGGTTGCGAACTGGCGAATCACCCGACCTGGAAGATTACCTTCAACGCTACCCAGAAAACGCTAGCGAGATTCGAGATGTCTTTCCCGCCCTGGTGATGGCCGAACAGATAAAACAACAATCGATGGCTGGAAACGGCAACCAGAAGTTGCCTCCACCCCTTCGAAATACCGAGAATGATTTACTGCTTGGCATGTTGGCGCTGCAATGCGGACTCATCAACCGCGAGCAGTTTCTGGAGTCGTTCGCTAAATGGAATCGCGATCGATCGCAATCCTATCGAAGCGTTCTTCTTTCGGAAAACTGGATCAGGCCAGAAGCCATGGACTTGCTTGAGATCTTGGCTTCGAAGCAACCGTCTAGTAGCATGTCGCGCAGCGAGGGGCTGGCTGCAGGTCCCGAGGTTGGGGATTTCACGATCGACTTAGGTGGGCAACCTAAACAGCCGCTATCAAAACCTTTGGCATCCACGATCGCCCCCGAGACACTGTCCCACAAGCGTTCCGAGATGATCGGCAATTACAAACTCCTTCAAAAGATTGCTGAAGGCGGAATGGGGGCTGTATGGATGGCCGAACAACAGCGGCCCGTCATTCGTCGTGTCGCATTGAAGCTGATTAAAGCAGGGCATGACACCGAACAGATTGTTGCTCGTTTTGAGGCTGAGCGGCAGGCTTTAGCCATGATGGAACATCAAAACATCGCCAAGATGCTCGATGGTGGGCAAACAGAAACGGGGCTGCCTTACTTCGTGATGGAACTTGTCCAAGGTATCCCGATTACAAAATATTGCGACCAAAACAAACTCAGTCTTGAAGAACGACTAAAGCTGTTCATTCCAGTTTGTCATGCCGTCCAGCACGCGCATCAAAAGGGGATTATTCACCGGGACCTTAAGCCCTCGAACATCTTAGTGACTCTTTTCGACGGAAAGCCCGTTCCGAAAGTGATCGACTTTGGGCTTGCCAAAGCGACTCAAATGCAAAGCCGCCTCACCGACAAGACCATGTTTACCGAGTTTGGACAAGTGGTTGGGACTCTACAGTACATGAGTCCCGAGCAAGCCGAGATGAACTCCATGGATATCGACACACGAACCGACGTGTATGCCCTGGGTGTGTTGTTATTTGAGCTCCTAACTGGCAGCACTCCCATCGACAAAGGGACCTTTGAGAATTTGGCTATCTTCAAAGTACTGGAAGCCATACGTACTAAAGAGCCACCGCGCCCATCCACTCGGCTGAGTACTTGCGGCGACGCGATCACTGACATTAGTGACCAACGTCGGATCTCTCCTGATAAACTTCGTGGCATTCTCAAAGGTGATCTCGATTGGGTCGTGATGAAAGCGTTGGAAAAAGATCGAACGCGACGGTATGAGACAGCCAACGACTTCGCGCAAGACGTGACTCGCTACCTGAATAGCGAACCACTTCTCGCTCGGCCCCCTTCCAAGGTATACATCCTGCAGAAGTTTGTTCGAAAGAACAAGACTGCAGTCGTAACCGCTTCATTCATGATGCTGCTATTGATCCTTGGGTTTGTAGGCACAGCCATCGGTATGGCTCGAGCCATTGCAGAACGCAATCGCGCGAATGAGGCCTCGATCAAGTCGACGGAGGCGGCGAAACAAGAAATGGAACAAAGAAAAATAGCAGAATCGAACTTGGAAAGGGCATTGCATGCCGAGACAGAAGAGAAGACACGAAGCGAACAATTGTTTGCACGCGGAAACGAACTGGAAAAGATAAGCAAATTCCAACAAGCCCAACTCTCCGAAATCAATTCCGCCAAGATGGGCAAAAAGTTGCGAACCGCACTCCAAAGTTCGTATGCCAAAGAGTTATTGGATGAGAAGTTAGATGAGTCCGAAACAAAAAGATTGCTCGACGCATTCGAATTAGCGTGCTTGAAGGTCAATTTTACCGATCTAGCCAACAAAGCGCTCGACGAGAGCATATTCGAACCAGCCATGAAAGCCATTGAAACCCAATACACAGGTCAGCCCTTGTTCCAGGCAAAGATGTTTGCCACCATTTCCTTTTCATTACGTTCCATTGGATTGTTGGACTCGGCCGAGGAGCCGGCGAAGCGTGCTTATACCCTTCGGGTTGAGCACCTTGGGGCGATGAACCGCGAGACACTAGAGGCCAAACATGAATACGCTTGCCTTGTTGCAGATCAGGGAAAGATTTCGGAGTCGTTGGCACTTTTTGAGACGGTGATGCGGGAATGCCGAGACTCGTTAGGCGAAGATGACGAATTGACTCTTGTCGCAGTTGGAACTTTCGCTGGCGGCTTGGATGACGCAGGTCGTTTTGATGAAGCGGAACCGTTGTATCGCAAGAACTTGGCCGATCGACAAAGATTGCTTGCGTTCGATGATAGAGGAATTTTGGCTTCCATGAATGATTTAGCCATATGCCTGAAAAAGCAAATGAAGCTCGAAGAAGCCGCTCAGCTTTCCCAAAAGGAACTCAAATTGCGTGAAACTCTCCGCGGTCCGCACCACGAAGAAACCTATACATCCATGCTCAACCTTGCCTCGATACTGTACGAGAAAGGGCAAATCCAGGAATCCTTAAACTTGGACCAAAAGGCCGTTGAGGGTTTACGAGATCTTCTTGGAAACGAACATCCGACCACCCTATCCGCGATCAATAACTTGGCCAATAGTTATCAGCTAGCGCAGAAGTACGAATTTGCAGAACCTCTATATCAAGAAGCAATTGAAGTAGGCGGACGACTCAACGGTGAAGCTCACCCAAGCACGATTCGCGCCATGAACAATCTCGCGATGCTTTTGGGCTTAACCGGCAGACACGACGAGAGCATAAAATTGCACTTGAAGGCGGTTGAGCAATGTCGCAAAACATACGGTTCCGCTCATCCCAACACTGTGGAGTATCTTGGTAACCTTGCGAACGAATATCTTGCCGTTGAGAAGGACCAAGAGGCCTTGCCTTGGGTTCGGGAGTACTACGAAAAAACCGGATCCCTTCAAGCAGGCATTGGCCTTGCGGAGACACTTTTCAAGTTGGGGCAAAATGAAGAAGCGAGGGAACTGAGTTCGAAGCTAAAGACAATGTTGGACACGACACTTGCTAACGACCCCCGAAATCGCGCTAACAAACTGACGGAACTAGCCTGGGCATACTATCAGGGTAACGAACTAGACCTGATGAAGCCGCTGCTGATCGAGGCAAAGCCGCTCCATTTGGAAACCGGAAATGAGAATTCCTTGATGGGGTTGGATAACGAACACCTACTCAAGGAGCTGGAGAAGCAAGAAAACGCCCCGATGGAGTAGGGCAACTGCAGGTGGGCCCTTCGTTACCGTTTGGTCACACCCAAGTTACTTTCGCGACATTTTGATGCTATAATTGAGACATCTATTGGCGCACACCTGAATACAGCCTGGACAAATACATTTGGTAGTTTCGTTCTATGTGCCGACCGCTTGGATTTTTAGCCAAAGCTTAGCTGCTGCCTCCTTTTGACGATTGTTTCTAGCCGGCCTGCGTTGGACTTAGAACGGATTCGTTTTTTATGACTCAGCCCAATGACAACTCCATCCGCGATGCAATGATGATCAAGGAAGATGGGTTTGCAGGAGTCGACGACACCAATCAAAAATCTCCATCAGGGCATGCCTACGGGATACGTACTTCAACTCGGTTAACCAGTTACTATCGCCAGACACATCGAAAAAATGCGGTGGATGTGACGCCGCAGGAAGTGATCGATTGCATTGTCACGGCCAATGTAACCAACTGAGTATTGATTGGGCTGCACGGTTATGTGGGGTATATGCCCATGCCTCGAGCGACGCAAGATGTCGACATCATGGTTCCCTACAGCCAAAAAGAGAAGGCCGTGAAGGCGATTGCAGAGCGATGGCCGATGCTAGAGAAGCGATCGCTTTCACAAGTCGTTCGATTCATGGATCCGGGAGATCCTGATGAATCCGGAAACCCGAAGCCCGTGATTGATGTGATGCTGCCATGGAGCGAGTTTCAGAAAACGATCTTGCTGAATCATGTGCTGATTGATCCAGAATCTGGCAACCGTATCCCCACGATCGAAGCGGCGATCGTATCCAAATACGCCGCATTAATTTCTCCTCATCGCAACATCGACAAACGAGAATATGATGCAGGCGACATGCGTCGCATCATAAAAGCCAACTCGACCCGAGTGGACCTTGACCAATTAAGCAGTCTAGCTGCTCAGGTCTGGGAAGGTGGAGGTGCGGAGATTGTGAAGTACTTAGAATTGGCTCTCGCCGACAAGCCATTTTCGTGACGAGCCGCGTCATGGATTATTGCTTTAGACGTTTAACAACGTGCGTCGGGTTGTGAAAGGCAGAATAGCGCAACAATAAAAGACACTAGCTGTGACCACTATCCTAATGCAATCAAGCTCAACGCGGCTAGCGCCAGCGGCTCAATAAAGCGCAAAGATATCGCTAATCCGCCGCATGAACCTAGCGTAGGTTCCTAGATGATTGACAGCAACGCATGTTCTTTTTTTGCGTCGCTGAAAATTGCTGGCACCGGACGTTCCGTTGGCAATATGCCAACGGAACGCATGTTGGACCGTCATGACTAATTGGAGGCCACTTTGTTGAGGACTTGGTCATCTTCAAAGTTGAAGGTGATTTCCAACTTGTCGCCACCGATCAAACGGATGGTCTTTTCCTTGGTTTTGCCCTTATGAGTAACGACGATCTTGTAGTCGTCCCAAGCTTGGCCTTCTACCAATTGCTTCGTGCGATAGATGCGGGATGCACCTTCGCTCTTTGTTGGGTTTTGTGCCAGAGTGACTTGAGCATCCTCAGGCACGTTCAAGGTCAAAACCGTCTCGACTGGATCATCGGCCTTCAGCATATCGAAGACGATTTCTTCGCCGTTGCCGCTGTTAACCACAACCGTCTTGTTTTGAACCACTTCGGAGCCATCCTCTTTGGTCAGGATTGCCTTCAATTCAAAGCGGTAGGCTTCGTTTTCTCGAAGGTTGTTGCTCACGAAATGACGAACGTCGCCAGTCGAGCTGGTCTTGTTGCCATTCACGTAAACAACAGCCGCTTCAGGAAGCTTGACCGACAAATGAACTTCGGTGGGCTGAATCAGTCCGCTTGAAGCCAACTTGCCTGCAGATTGCGAGGAAGAACGATTTGCGCTTGGTGTACCTGCTGCGCCTGGAGCAGCGGGAGTGCTTGGGACAACGGTACCTTCGGCTGGAGCGCTCATGATGGTACCAGGTGCGTGGTAAGTTTCGGATGGTACGTAGCTGTCATACGTTCCATAGTGCGACGAGCCCGAGCTACCGCCGTAGACAGGTGACGAATAGCTTCCGCCCGAAGATCCACCCGAGGAACCGCCCGAAGATCCACCGATGTAGGAACCACCGGAAGATCCGCCTGAAGAGCCACCATGACGAGCGAAATGTCCGCCGGAGCTGCCGTGACCTACACGACGATAAACGCCACCCGAAGATCCGCCCGAAGAGCCACCGGAAGAACCGCCAGAGGATCCGCCAGAAGAACCGTAATGAGTTGCTCGTGCTGCTACTTTGGCGCTCATGTGGTCATGAATCTTGGTATGCAAACGACGCAATGGGCCAACATGCCCGCCACCCGAAGAACCGCCGGAGGACCCGCCAGAAGATCCACCGTACACTCCGCCGCTTGATCCGTAGCCGCCGCTGCTTCCACCGCTGGAGCCGTATGCGGAAGCGTATCCGCCGCTCGAGCCATAACCAGCTGCATAGCCACCACTGCTACCGCCGCTGCTTCCCCATCCGGCAGACGCAGTGCTAGCGCCAGCCAAAAGCAAGGCAACCATCGAAGTTCCAGACAGTAAATTCTTCAAGTTTTTTCTCATGACGTTCCTCCGAGTCGGTACAAAACACTGCATCATCCGGCAGTTAATAGTATCTGAGAATATCCGGAATCGATGGTAATTCAAGAAGACTGGGTAGAATTTAGGGACTGGTTGCAACAGTTCGTACCAACATTAACGGTGATTTCTGTACTTTTCGCCCCCCGGCAGTACATCCGACGTCTCTTGCAACATGCCCCTCCTTGTTTAATTTTTCCCAAAAACATCCCCCTTTCTCAGAGAATTTTGAGCACCGAACACGGAACAAGGCATCGAAAAATAATCACTTGGTCTGCTCGAAAGCAAGCTCGTGGAGCATCGTAACTGCGGCTCAAGTTGGTCTTGAGGAACAGTCCAGGTCCATTTCGACGATCGTGAGTGAGATGCTCGAACGACAGATGCTTTGTTTCGAATGGAGCAAACGCTAGATGGAAGGGACTGTCTCTTTAATCACAATGTCTCCATTGGAAGATTCCAAAGTTAGCGAAACGCCCAAGCTGGATTGACCTTCAAGATCGGCGCCCCATGTGCCTTCAATCGCGTTTTCAGATTTTCTTGTTGTCTTCAGGTTGGATGCCGGGAATTGGACAGTCCCATTGGTTGTCGTAGCCTTAACCTTCAAGTTCGTTGATGCAGGAAGAGTCGCCTCGATCTCCCCGTTGGTTGTGATGGCTTTGCAATCACCTTGCAGGTTACATCCAGTTATATCAATCCTTCCGTTGCTTGTTCTAGCCTGCAAGTTTCCATCACATTGTTTCACTTCGATTTCGCCGTTGCTCGAATTCAATTCGACACTGCCTAGGGCATTGGAGATCGATACGTCACCGTTGGAGGTATTGGCGCTAACGGATGCTTGGCTATCCGCACTGGAGATTCGGCCGTTGCTGGAAGTGAGTCGCAGATTGCATCCGGATGGCACCCTTACTTCAAAGTCAACTGAATTCGAGACGAACATCGAACGCTCTTTTTGTTGCTGGGCAACAATTTGAGTGGACTTTTCATTCGATTCAATCGACGGGATCAACGAGTCCAGGATACCTTCCGCTTCCTTTTGGCTAGATCCATATGCTTTCATATGGGCCACAATCGAAATCTCCGGCAGTTCACTTTTCGTAATCACGATATCGCCGCAAAACGAACTAACCTCAACTTCCATTTGCGAATCGAAAGGGATCGTTTTCTGGAAATCGCGACTTGCCGAATAGTTCTTTATGTTGCAGCCTACGAACGGGATACAACACGACAGCAACGTGAAGCAGGTGAATGCAAGTCGATTTTTCATTTGGATCGCTTTATGCAAGAGTCAAGATATTGCCCAATTGTCCCATGGAAGTTCGAACATGATTCGAATATCTTGGGAAACTTGCTGGAGTTAGCCAATCTTCAGCCTGCAGCATCGCAGCATGAATAATCCGGGGCAGCCTATAGAATGCCATCCCCAATCGATCTACTCCACAATTTCCCAAAAACCTTATGGGTTCTGCGACCTTCTCGGACCAAGTTTCCCGTGATGCACTCGATATTTGGCGTTACGGTGTTGATGCTGTACGTGCTGATCGTGTCGTGGAATCACAATCCTCGTGGGATGGCCGTTGGCTTACGCTGGGTGAGAAAAACTGGGACTTAAAAGGCTGTTCGCGGCTGATTCTTGTAGGTGCTGGCAAAGCTTGCGACGGTATGTTGTTTGGTTTGTTGCGCATGCTTCAAAAATCGGGACGCCCGTTTCCAAGTCTAGCTGGATGGTTCAATATCCCCGAACGAACGACTCCGTGGCATACAGAACTTCCAGGTGGAATCACCTTATGCCAGGCACGACCTCCGGGGATGAACCAACCTACCGAAAAGGTTGTATCGGGAACCAACGAGATCCTGAAGCTAGTATCGAACGCTCAACGGAACGATTGCGTCATCGCCTTGATCAGCGGCGGTGGATCGGCACTGCTATGCTCGCCTATCGATGGCCTTTCTCTTCTCGAAAAAGTAGAACTGACCAAGGCTCTTTCCGACAGCGGAGCCAACATCGAGCAACTCAATTCGGTCCGACGATGCCTAAGCAACGTCAAGGGAGGTGGACTTGCGCGGGCTTGCAACGCCAAGCACTTGATCACTTGCATTCTTTCCGATGTGCTTGGGGATCCCCTTGAGATCATTGCTTCGGGCCCAACCGTGCTTACTCCCGAACCAGACGCTGCGTACGCGCTGAAAGTACTGGATTCTTTCTTCCCGAACCAATTTGCCAACATCCGTACATTGCTCCTAAAAGCAATGCATCAGAATCGCCTTCAGAGCAAAACCAACCCTCGATGCGAACTCGAACATGTTCTTTTAGCGAACAACGCAACCGCAGTGGACGCAGCCGGCCAAAAAGCAGTCGAGCTAGGATATCGATATTGGATGCATGCCGCGCCGAAGAGCGAAGGAGATGTTCAAACTCTAGGCGAAAAAATAGCATCTCAAATTGTCGCTACGTCCACGCAGGAGCATATCGATTGCCTTATTTCAGGCGGGGAACCAACTGTCGCTTTGCCATCGATAGAAACACGAGGCATCGGAGGTAGAAACCAACAGCTCGCTCTTTCGGTCTTGCTTCATTTGCAACAAAACCCAGCTTGGGATCTACATCAAGACTTTACTTTTATCTCCGGCGGTACCGACGGGGAAGATGGGCCAACCGACGCAGCAGGTGCTATGATCAACCGAATGGTGATCGAAAACATGAACAAGCTCGGGCTGAACCCCGCAGACTACATCCAGCGTTGCGATGCCTACCGATTCTTCGAACAAACCCAAGGCCTGATTATCACCGGCCCAACCTGGACGAACGTATGCGATCTGCGAGTCGCGGTTCTGTCACGCTCGAAAACAACTTAGGAACCTTAAAATCATGAAGCGTAAAATTGGATTGTTTGGTGGGTCGTTCGACCCCATCCATCACGGCCATTTGATGCTCGCCGAATTATGTCGCGAATCCCTTCAACTGGACCAAGTACGATTCCTGGTCGCGAACATTTCACCATTAAAAACAAATCAAAAAACTGCAAGCAATCGCGACCGGATCGAAATGGTCAAGCTTGCGATCGGTGGCAACCCCTATTTTGAATTGGACACTCGTGAAATCGATCGAGGGGGTGTTAGCTACACGCTGGATTCCGTTCGGTCCATTCAAGAAGAACTATTGCGCAAGGATGAAGCCCAAACGGAGCTTTTTTTGTTGATGGGTGCTGACGTACTAAAGGACATTGCAAAATGGCATCAACCCAAGCAGCTCTTTCAGTTGATTACCCCCTGTGTTATCAGCCGAGGTGGTTTCGGGGAACCTGCCTGGGAACATCTTCAGCCGTTCATGTCCGCAGATCGATTGTCAGCAGCGCAACGTCTTCAAGTGGCCGCTCCCCAAATCGATATCAGCTCGACTCACCTCAGAACACGAGTCCGCAAAGGGCAAAGCATTCGATATCAAGTCCCTCCGTCCGTAAGTGCATACATTCTTGCACAATCGCTATACCAAGAGTCTACGGAGCCGAACTCGAAAAGTGAGTAGCGGTCGGGAAGCTACCAGAAATGACAAATTCAGTCGTAAAGGCGAACAAGTGCAATGAATATCATTCGCTCAGATGTCACCGCGGGGTATCACCTCGGGCGAAGCGTTACTGCTATCTCTTGATAGTAACTGGCGAACCGCGTCCTAGCATTCCGAACAGGTCGCTTGCATCCATTGGTGACAAGCTGATGCACCCGAGTTTGCCATCGGATGGTCCTTCCGACGATCCGTGGATGCACACGTCTTGGCCCAAATCGATCCACCAACCACCATATGGGTTGCGAGGGTCGTTGGCCAGTATTTGCACTCCGTTGCCGTAATAGTTCTTGTTCGTCTGTTTATCGATGACTTGAAAGAGACCTGGTTTTGGAGCGGGCTCATTTCCCAAGGTCACTGGATAGCGACCTGCATACAGGTCTCCTAAAAACACGGTAAGCTCACCACGAGTCAAGTCAACCTCGGCTCGGAAGGGCCCCGGCACTACCTTGAGTCGCGCGCCGCTTGGCAGTTCTTTGGTCGATTCGATCGCGTTAATTCGAGCGATGATCTCGCCAGGAACGTCATACCTTTTTGAGATGTCGCTGAGAGTCTCGCCCGGGGCGACAATGTATACACTGTCGAGCATGTGACGTCTGGAATAGACCACTTCGCGAGCCAACGCATCCAACAGGTCTAGAAGATCTTGTCTTTGTTCATCGGTCAGTTCCGGAGCGTTGTAAAACGTGGAAAGGGTTGCAAGACCATCCTTGAGTTCTCCTCGATTGATCTGTTCCATCGCCAAGTCTTTTGCATTTTCATAGGCCTTGGAAACGGCGGTGGACTTAATCCCTCCCTGGGGGGTTGGGGGGCCCAAATCCAAGGGCGATGATGAACTTGCGTTGTCACCCATCGGAATTTTGGGGGTGTTTGATCCGGATACTAAGTCGGCAGGAACGCTTGAGGGATTATTGAGCCCGAATGTTGGCGTGCTGGTGGAAATAGGCGAGGAATCGGATTCCTCAGGTTGCGGCTTCACGCTGCTTTCGGGCAATGGTGGCAGGAGCGGTATCGAGTTCGGCAGTGCCGGCGAAGCCAAATCCCGTGCCGGCGAAGCCAAATTCCCGTCTGATTTTGGGGTGCTCGGAATTGTGTTGGGCGTTTCCGTTGCGACCAATAAGGTCGAAGGAGGAACGGAGTTGTTTTCCTTGGTAGGGCTTCCAGAAAGCTCCAACGCATTGGTTGGTACGCTTGAAGGGGCTGGCGTTAACGTGGGAGAAGGAAAGGCATTGGTGGCGGAGTTGGACGAGCCAAACGAAGGGGCTGGCGTGCTATTGAAGGCCTCGAAGCCGTTGGATACTCCGGAGGGGCTTGAAGGGCCGTTCGCCGGAAAGGGGGAAAGCGTACTGCCAGGACCGGATACATCGGGTAATGTCTCCATTCCAATCAGATCTTCATACTCCGGCTTCAACGGAGTGTCGGTTCCGTTCAGGGCGATGTACCCGCTGTAAAGTACGAAAAGCAGCAACACTACGACAAAAGCTGTTTTGATGGTTTGCACTTCGGTCCTCCCTGACCGTGAGTTCAAAATGAAATACCCTTCCACGGGGCCTGCTGGGGATGCTAGACACCGTTAGCCAGGCAAGTCAATCTCAATTACCCCATTGCCTTCACGGATTTTGTAGCTTTTTAACATCGGTTTGCAGGTCGTGCTATTGTTGCCAGTAGCAAGATCGTATTGCCAACCATGCCAAGGGCAGGTGACTGTTCCGTTGGCGATTTTGCCTTTTGCCAAGGGCCCTCCCTGGTGCATGCAAACGCCGTCTATGGCGTAAAGGGCGTTTGCATGCCGGTAGACTGCAATGACATCCTGCCCGCATACCATTTCGATCGCAGCTCCCTCGACGAGTTCTTGGGTTGGGCAAACAGTTTTCCAAGCCACGTTCGATTACTTTTCTGTTGAGAGCGAAATGGTTGCAGGACGTTGTCGATCCAAACTATTTGGAGATATCGTAGCAGAGGATATCATCCAAGGATCGGATGTAGAGCTTTCCGTCGACAATGGCGGGGTGAGCCCAGCTGGGTCGTTTGCCACTGCCTGGAATCTTGAACTGGCTGACGACGGTAAACTTGGATGGGTCGGCTTTGACGAGAGCGACTTCACCGTTTTGGAACTGGCAAATCAAATTCTTGCCAGCACCGATCACAACGGTGGAGCCTTCGCCTGGACCACGCCCTTTCCAAAGGATTTTCCCGGTCAAAAGTTCTGCACAAAAAACTTGTCCTTTATCATCGGAATCACCATAGATATGGTCACCGATCAGAACGACCCCACCATGTTTGTTCGCAAGCTTTGTGTTAAGTCCATAAACTTCTTCGACGGAGACGCTACCGTTCCCCTCATCTTTTTGTCGCAGCAAGGCGCCGCCACGAGCGTACCCCACGGGCATGAACACAAGATCATCGCGAACGATTGGTGTTGGGATAACGGCAGTTGTTTTGTCGATGGGGTAGGACCATAGAAGCTTTCCATCTTCGGGCGAAACACCCAGCGCTCCGCTACCCGTTGTTTGTACGTAAACTCGATTGGAACCGATCTCTGAGATAACGATCGATGCGTGACCGGCCCCGCGATCGCCTGGTCGTACTGTCTTCCAAAGAAGCTCCCCAGTCATTTTGTTCAAGGCGACCATAGTGGCCTGTTCGCCACCTGGCGTGCAAACCAGTTTGTCGCCATCGATCAAT
Organism: Planctomycetaceae bacterium; assembly: GCA_027487485.1. GTDB lineage: Bacteria > Planctomycetota > Planctomycetia > Pirellulales > Pirellulaceae > JBKCUI01. The sequence continues at coordinate 52,737 of JAIYDN010000008.1, forward strand.
ACCGACTCGCTGTAGCCCCATGGATCATCTTTCTTGCCACCGAGATCATCCACAAGGTTTTTACGCCAAACTTCTTTTCCATCTTGAGTATTGCAAGCGACCAGAACTCCCTTCGGAGCAATCACATAAACCATGTTGCCATCGACGGTTGGCGTGCTTCGCGAGTTGTGCCACTCCTCGTTCATTTCTTTCCAAGCAGGGCCAGTTCTTGTTGCCCAAAGCTGCTTGCCAGACTTTCGATCGTAGGCGGTCAAGTACTCTTCTTCATCGCTTTTGGTGGACAGGGCGTCTCCCAGAGTAAAAAGCTTGTCTCCAGCGATAGTAACACTTGCGTACCCACGGCCAGCACCTTTGACCTCCCAAACCAATTTGGGGCCAGCCTTCGGCCAAGCGGTAAGCAGTTTTGGATCTTCTGAAACCGCTTTTCGGTCCGAACCGCGAAACGTAGGCCAATCATCCGCAACCGCGAAAGAAGGCATTCCACAGAGAAAACATGATGCAGCGAAAATCGCTGGAATGCGCAGACTACGAACCAAAGACATTGAAATCGGCCTTTCTTAGGAGCTTTTAAAATTTCCGCGTGTCGCTCACCGCGATCAACGCTCTCCCAAATTCTACCAATTTCTCCTACTCATGGCTGTGGGGATCAGTCCACTGGACAAGAAAAAGCGTTTGATCCCTCGCTACAGCCTATGAGTTTACGCCGTTCGCTTCAGCGATATTGAGTAAAGCAACACAATGGAACCGCTAGCAAGTAGTGACCACGGGAACCATTCTGACGGCCGGAACACTCGTTCGACTCCGGATTGACCGGGTGAAGAGAAAAAGCCGCCAGATTGTTGCATGCTTTGCTGCGCTGGATCGTCAATAACCCCGGCAACCAAAACTGCGCTATCAATCAAAAGGCACTCGATTCCCATAATGATGAGAACGATACCAACCGCACAAAAAAAAGCTCGCCACATAGTTGAAGGACGAATCAAGATTCGTACACCCTTGATGGTTGAAACAGGTTGAAGCGACAATGGATGTCTCTTCATGAACACGACCACTTCGCTGGACATCGGCGACCGAAAAGAAAAGCTCCAGCCAATCAAGGTGGAAGCATGGCTTTTTTGCTATCAATCCGTCACCCTTGGATTTTCCGGCATCATCCCAATCTTCTGCAGAGCTGCGGCTCAAGCGGATTGATCTGAGTTAGCGGCGTTGAGCGGATTGCTGGCTTGCTTTGCAAACGGGCTGGCTTGCTTTGCAAATGGGGAGGTTGGATCCTGCTGCGCTACCGGATCGACATTTGCCCATGGCGAAGTCGGTTCTTTGCGCACTTGCCGGAAATAGTCGGCAATGGTGGCAAGCGCGTAGAATCGATCTTTTGACTTGAGCAGCATTGCACCGACAGCATCCACGTGAAGTCCAAAATCGCGATGCGACTTTCTTGGCAAAAGTTTAGGCCGACCGAAAATCGGGAACAATGCAATCAGTGCAAGCATGCCTAAAAACACTGCGTGAAGGGTCACTACATTGAGGGGCCAAATGGTAAGCATCTCGAACCCTTTTTGCTGTTCGGCCAAATCATCCTTTCGCACGATAGGATCAAGCGTTCCCGATACGAAGCCAACGCTTTTTTTAGGTAGTTTTGCAATGAGCCGTCGAGCTAAAGTGCGATTTTGGTCGTTGATCAAACCTAGATTGGAAATCATGGAAGAGTTGGCCAAGACAATGACCCGGGAATTGCCCCATTTCGAACTGGTGATCTCTGCGATCAAAGGTTCGCGTTCCTGTGTCGCAAGCAAAAAGTCTAAACGAGGGCGATCGCTTTCAGGAAACATTTTGATTGCCGTAAGCATATCTGCATCTTGTTTGCTCCATTCAAATTCAAACTCAGGAGTGGCCGGTGTATTCGCGGGCGGCGCGATCGTATTCGGGGCGTTGGCTGGAGATCCGGTGTTCGTGGTTGTGGTTGCCGAAATAGGAGCCGGCTCTCGATCAAATACTTTTTTCAGATCCGAGTAGGAACGAAGATTCATCCCAACCGGGACACCTCGTAAGAAGATTCTCGACTTACTTATGTCGATGGAATCCGCCCAAGGGCCAGAGACAGATTTCACTTGTTTCTCGACGGAGTTCGTGTAGTCGAAAAGAAACCAAGGGGTTGCAACGTTCTGGCGGACTGAAGATCGCAATTGATCCAATTCACGTTGTGCGATTGCGATCTGTTCCAAGCAGCTCCAGCGTTCTTCTTGATTGGTTTCTTCCAGTAGTAGTTTCTCCGAGCATTGACGCCAATAGTCTTCCATAGCGGAAAAGTCGCGTCCGACATAAACCAAAGTGCGGTCGCCGGAAGCAAGCCATTGGTTCATCCATTCGAAGGTTTCAGAGCGATGTGCGCCAAAGTGATTGGGGCTCCATACGATCGCCTTGAGTCGATCCTTAGCTCGAGGAGAAAGGGAACGTACTTCTTTGGTGTCGCACCCCTCGGAGTCGCATAGATTTCGGAATACTGAGATGGCGGCAGGGCTTTGCCTTGCTTCCGTCCCCTCGCTTATCCCGTACTCGCGAGAAAGTTTGTTGCAACCCTGACATGCGAATGCGAACGCGAGGAGGAGAATGACGGAGATGCGATGACGAACCGTTTTTGAGCGCATCGGATTCATGAAGCACCTCCTAAAGCAGTCGGCAGCGATGTTGAAGCTGTGCTTTGTTTTTCGATTCGCTTCAGCTCGCTTTCAAACGTTGCTAACTGGTTCCAGATGGAGTCAAAGGTTGGTGCATCGAGTTGGTGCTTTCCGAAAAATGTAAACTCGAAAACCGTGACAAGTTGGTTTGCAAAACCGCGAATGGCTTCACGATCCTTCAGCTCCCGCATGTACATTCGATTGGTTTTCCCTTTCGCCAATCGTATGCATCGGGCTTCATCCAGAGTGACCAAAACGTGGCTATAGAGATAGGCAATAGCTCGTGAATAGTCGCCTGCCGCTCGATGCCTTTCGGCTTGGCCGAGCAACCCCAAAAGGCTTTGCTCGATTTCAAAAGGGAGATCTTGAATCTTCACCGCTTCCCGTTCGAGAGCAGCTTTCGTGGTTTTTCTGCGAGTCGGAGAATACCGAGCTCCGAAGTCGGTGTACTGCCAAATGATGTAAGCGATCGTGAAGATCAGAATCAGGAAAAAGAGGATCAATACGATTTTCCAGCCCGAGAAAATCCACGTAAAAAAATCGCTCAGATCGGTAGTAAACCAATCGAGCCATGACCAGTCGTAGGGAAGATCGGGCGAGGCGACTGCGTCATGTCGGTCCGACACGTCCAGGGCTTTTTTTGCAGTTCCCGATGGCTTGATCGATCCTTGTTCTGTATCGTACCAAATGGAGTTGGTGGATCGTTGAATGACTTCGCGATCATCCGCACAAGAAGCAGTGCTGGCAAAAATTGTCATAACGGTAAAACAAGCCAAAACCATTGTTATCCACCGTGAAACGCGGGTGGATGTCGAGCTTGCTTTGAGAGAGTCGCTTTGGGTAGCCAAATGAATCATGAGGCGACCTCTAACAATCGTTGGGATTCCGCTTTCAATTTCAATTCAATCTCCCAACCTTCGGTATGGATGCGAGAGTTCATGTAGTTTAGAAATCGAATGATGGTCCCCCAAGTTGCGATTCCCCAAAGAATGAATGGGAAGAAAATCAAGTCCATCCATGGCCCCCAAGACCATATCCCGGTTAGCACACCGATCAAGAATAGGGTGCTCAGCGAGATCGAAAGCGTTGTGAGGATTTCTACGATGGTGACACCCATGTGCATGCCAAACAATTCAAAGGCCATTCCGGAGTGCAGCCAGGACGAGCGTTTTCGGTAGGCGATCCGGCTTTTGTCATTTTTGTTGATATAAATAGGGCAGCGCTCCAACAATAGGATTTCCAAAGCGAACGGTCGGAAACCTCGAACCACGAAAACGTAAGAACAAAGGCACAGCAAGTACAGCGGAATTTCGACCTCAGGTCGGAATACTGGCGATTGGAACAAAAATGCAAGAGGGACAAAAACCAAAATTGACATGCGCAAAAAACCTTGAATCACGGTAATTGCCCCGAGCTTCGACCAGATCGCGGTCAGTACATTTCCAAGCGTCGGTTTGTCACCAAACACGGCTTGGCCAATAAAGTAAGTGACACCGCTTAGCGCGAGAGGTGCTTGGATCAGAATAGCGGCAGTCATGATGACTAAGTAGCGAGTTTGGAACGCCGCTGCCTCGCCAAGCTCACGTGAAGACATGACCAATTGATCGTATTGAGTCAGAGGCCAAAGCAAGATGAAATTGGCGACAGCAAATGGAAAGGCACCCAAGAAAGCCAAGCAAAAAATCGAAGTCCAGTAGCGTTGAAAGACCAGCAGACTTAGGTCGATTAAATCCGTGCCGCTTCTTTGCGAAATGGTGACCGCCGTTTTATCGAGCTGCATGAACGCCTCCGATTTCACGCCAAGGATTATCCTCATGGTGCTTCAAGGCAAGTTGGATTGGAGGTGTCGGGTACCCCAAGACAACAAAGTAGTACATCAAAAGACCGGAGCTGAAGATGGCAACGGAGGCTTTTGCGAAATAAGGCAAGGGAGACGGGGAAACGAATCCTTCCGTAAATGCAGCCATGAAAAACATAGCGATGGATGCAAGAACAATTGGCAGCGCGCGTTCTGCGTTCAACCGAAAGGACTCCATGCGAAGCAGACCTGAAGTGGAAAAAATACCGAGGCCCAAACGTAGGCCAGCGGCTGCCGACAATGCGATCGCCGTTAGTTCAAAAACCCCGTGGGCAGTAACGAACTGGAAAAAGACATCCCCCTGTTCAACATCGGATCGTGTCATATAGCCGAAGGAGGCGCCCAAGACGACTCCGTTGTATCCCAAGGCGCAAAGGGATGGCAAAATAAGCGGCCCCAATGCAAAGCACTGTAAGCCAATGCTGGTGTTGTGTTGGATGTAAAAGCCCGACATCGCTACGTATTGGTCAAAATTGCCAGCCAGCGGGCGATTGAAGCTGTTTTCCATCTGTTCGATTTGTTCAGAACCTAAAATCCTTTCCGCATAACCTGGAAAAGTCCCTTCGGACCAAGCCAATAGTGCCGAGAGGGTAAATAGCCCAAAGAAAACAATGAATGCGACCTTGACGCACACGTCCCTGAAAATGCTCTGCGGTGTGATCACTGTGCAGTAATAAACCCATCGTTCGATAGAGGAACGGCTGGAACGATACAGCAGGCCGTGAGCGCGTCCAACCAGACGATGTAGGTACTCGACCGTGGCAGGTGGCAATTGGTACTGTTCTGCCATCGACAAATCAGTGCAGGCTGCGCGATAGAGCGAGGAGAATCTCGCGACCAAGCTGCCGTTGCGCTGAAATGGAAAGCGAATCCCTTCCAGCGACGAGCACATTTTGTCCAGTTCGTTCCAACCAAGTCTGCGCTGTTCTAGGAGGACAGAGATCTTCATGGTGACACTTTCCCAGGGGGGCCGCTATCGCTAGCAGATCGAGGCGTTGGTTCAAGCACGGGCGGTGGTGCCGCTATTGGTGGTGCAGCTATTGAAGGCGCCGCAACCGGCGATGCAGATATTGTGGCTGCCGACGCTTTGCTGTCCGTTGTTGGCGAGCGATGTTCGGGCGCATTAGGTGGTGGTGAAGCAAACGATTGCGAATCGAGAAAAGCATCTTTCGCGATAAACTCTCGATAGTACAAAGCGCACAGCAGTAGATCGGGGCTGGTGTCGTCGCGAAAGTTGAATTGCCGCAAAAGAGGCGCTGCGATGTAAGCAGCAAGTTCTTGACGACGAACATTTGGTATCCTTGCCCTTCGCTCAACAAACAAAGCGATCGCTTTCGCAAGGGTTGTCGTCATACGAAAGTTGGCTGGAATGTGCCCACTGAGTGACTCGACGCGTGGGTCGTCGAACTTAATATGAGGCGGCACCCAGGATCTCTGAGTGACCACCACCATGGTACCCGCTGCTAAATCGCCCAGTCGTTGAAAACGCTTGGTCATGGTCATGCAAAGAAGAGATACCAAAAACGTTGGAATCACGTACATCGGGGGTGCGTCTGGGCTGAACAGTTCCAAAGAAACCATGGGGGCAAAATCCGCTAGTCGTAGAAAGTTGCGAATGGTCGCTTGGTAAGCGTTGATGGGTCGTCCATCGACGGAGATGACTCGCACTTTGGTCAGCCACTTGCCGGGTGTTTGTCCGTTCCAAAAGGTTTCAAATAGCAGGCCGTAAAACCAATCTAAGGCGAACCATGAGATCAAAAAGAGCAAGATTGCAATTCCGCCAGAGAATCGCACCACAAATCCAAGCAAGGCCATCAGGATCAGCAAGATCCAAAACAAAATCCCTCGTACTGCAAAATCAAGAATAAGCGCAGGGAGTCGTCGGAACGGTCCAGCGATTCGATATTCAAACCGCACGTTCTCTGGAGTCGTTACAAATGCATTCAAGTCAATTGCGTCTGTCGCGTGCACTAAAATAGCTCAACGAAGGGCATGAGTTTGGAGCGAGATACCAGTTCTTCCGCCCCAGTGATGCTAGATTCTAGTCTCTAGTTGGAAACCAATCAGTAGCCTACCCAAGATTCTTAGCGACTTGAAATTGGGAAAGGTTGATGGTTAATTGGCTTGAAAACCGGCTACAATAAGGTCAGGTTGAGGTAAGTTCATGCAGCTCATGCGAGGTTTTGTTCTATGAATCTGCCAGGGATAGAGAAAAGAATAGGTCTGCTTCGATGAACGAGAATTTTTCGGACGCGGCCGCTCAACCGGGAATCCATCCATTCAAGAACGACGGAGAATCGGAACGAGAAAAACTTTCCGATGCCGTTGAGACCAAGAGCTTGGAAAACCAAACGCGGATGAGTCAATCTGGGGTGAGTCCAATAGACGATCGCCAGCCCGAGATGGACGATTCTGAAGATGGGCACGAGAAGAGCCACAAGCAGCCGACACCTTCGTCGCTGCTCCTGTCGACCCTTCTTAGCTTGACCGCAGTTCTGGTCCTTTTAACCTTCCTGCGTTTTTTGCTCCCTTCCACGCTGGAGTTTTCCAGGTATTCCTGGCACCGAGGTCAGTTGCGAGCAGAATACGATGTCGCCGGGGAGCAGCTAAAAACGGTTTCCAATGACAATCTTGCACTGTTGTCGCAAACAGTGGCTCGACGTGTATGTCCAAGTGTCGTGCATGTCACGTTGGATCGTATTGATTCCGAAAATGATTCCCCCGAGGGATCCGATACGGGTGTTCCCAATTTTTTTCCTTTTCGACGTTCGATGGTTGGCCAAGGGAGCGGCGTCCTTGTCGACGCTCGAGGACACATCTTGACGAACTACCATGTAATCAATGATGAAGGGAGCCGATTGAGTACGAAAGGCAGGATCCAGGTCGCGTTGCCGGACGAACGGGTGTGCAAAGCGGAACTGATCGGATTCGATTCCGTGCGTGATTTAGCAGTTCTGAAGATTGAAGCGGATGGACTGTTTCCGATTGTTTGGGGGGATAGCGAACAGATGGAGGTCGGGGCGCCCGTTTGGGCCGTTGGAAGTCCCTTTGGTCTATCCGGATCGATCACCTTTGGAATCCTTAGCGGGAAACATCGATTGGACTTGACTGGCACAAGCTATGACGAGCAGCGAATTCCAAGAAAGGATCGGCACATCTCGGCTCGTTATAGCGATTTGATGCAAAGTGACGTCGCCGTCAATCCTGGCAATAGCGGCGGGCCATTAGTGAACAGCCGCGGTGAATTGGTTGGCATCAATACGGCGATCATTGGCGAGGCGTACCGTGGGGTCAGTTTTTCGATCCCAAGCAGCATTGCCAAGGTTGTCTTTGAACAGATTTTAGAGTCTGGTCGCATGAGTCGTGGTTGGCTGGGTGTCGAGTTGGTTCGCGTCACTGAATGGAAGCGTGAGCAAGCCGAGCAGCTTGCACTTGCAATCGGAAGCGAACCCGACGAAGTCGAATTTGATCTCGCGAAAGAGAAAGCGAAAGAACCAGTGCGGGGAGCTGTGGTGCGACGCATTGTTTCGGAAGATTCGCCAGCGGCAGTGGCCGGCTTGCAGCTTGGCGATCATATTATTCAGTTCAATGAAAAGCCAGTCAAAGGTGTCGAGGACTTGATCTTTGAGATCAGTAAGTCCCCTGTTGGAAGCAAAATCAAGTTATTGATTCATCGTGACGAAGAAACTCAATCGATAGAAGTCGTGATTGGCGAACGCCCGGCTAATTAATCGCCACAGAACACACTGAAAAAAAACATGGTTTCTGACGCACTGATTTCCGTGTGTTCAGTGTGTTCCGTGGTTCTAAAATCAGTTCTTGCTGGATGGTTTCTTTGACCACCGAATACACGGAACACACAGAAAAACAGCCGATGTTTCTGACGCTCTGATTTCAGTGTGTTCGGTGTGTTCCGTGGTTCAAAAATCGGTTCTGTCTTGGGTGGTTTCTTTTACCACCGAAAACACGGAACACACGGAAGAACAGCCGAGGGGGATGACGTCCTGATTTCTGTGTGTTCCGAGTACTCCGTGGTTCCTTGAGCTGTTTTTGGGCAAGAGAGTCGGTAAAGATAACGAAACGGACGTTTGGCATCGCTTTTCGTTCAGGTGTGGCACTACAATGCGGGTTGCAACGATATTTGTAGCTGAACTTGACGCCACAACTTTGCCTCGATTCCTCTTCCTGAAAAGTCTGCATGTCCAAAACACTATCACCGTCCGAGCAAGATTACGCCAACTCAGGCTGGTTACAGGCCTTAATGGGGATGAACGACCCAGTCATCCAACAAGCTCGACTGAGCACGAAGAAGCATTTGGACTGGATCGATACTTTGTGCAGTTTGACCACGATTCGCGAAAAAGCTGACTCGCTTGAGTCGTCGATGGAATCGCTTTGGAAGTATGGCTGTGAAAATGATTTGAAGTGGTTGCTGACTTTGATTCCCGCAACTCAGCTTGATTGGCTATTGGACAGCACGGATGAATTCACCATTCAGCAGACGGTCGCGCCCGATGTGAGCGATGCGAAAGCGTGGGCTTGCGCCATGGGGATTCACGATTGGTCCACGCAAGTGACCATGCGCATTTTGAGTGGTGACTTTGTCAGCTGGCAGCGTCGCGTTGCTCGGCAAGGGGCAAACGCTCCTGTGGGCTTCACGATGGAATCGTCCGCGAAGGCAATGATGGAACTAAAGACCACAGCCTCTTGGAAAGCCAATCAATGGGTGGATGGCGTTTGGACTTTTTCGATCGATGGACAATCCACAATGGTTCACTCTGTGGAAGAGCCGATTCAGGTCGCGCGACCTGACTGGAAGGTGACCGAAGAAAATGCAATTCTATCGATTCAAGCGGCTGACGAACGATTTCAAAAACTTCGAAAGCAATCTACCGGCAGCGCAATCCCGCAAGGAGATTGGGCGGCTTGGTGTGAATCGGTACCGTCCTTGGAGCCGTTGCATCAAGCCGTACTGGGCGGGCGGGACATGAATCTTACGTCGCCTTTTCGAGGCATTTGGGCAACGGTTTGGCCGATCATTTATTGCCGCAGGAAGCGTTTGAAGCGAGGGACGTGTGGGTTGGTAGATGTTCGCCAAAAGCTAGATTGCTGTTTTCAGGCTGACCCGAAATTGGTGACCTGGCTGCTTGTGTTCGGCGATTTGCTTTGCCAAGCTCAAGTGGGTGATGGTTTGGGGATCGCCGCCAAGTTCAAGTCTTAGTCTGGTTCAAACAGGATTGCCAATTCCTTTTTCAGGCGAGGCAAATCTTGTGCGACCATGGCAGCGCTGATTCCGAAAAGAATAAGGCTAAGTGCAAGCCAGCGAAATGCTTCGGCCTTTTGAGTCGTAGCGTTTGGTTTTAGGTTATTTGCTATCAGCTTTTCCATGGTATACCATCCCATTGGGTTTTGAGATCGGCCGATAGCTTCGAGTGAAGCGGTCTTGCCCCCCCCCGCTTTTTCGATGCTTGCTCGCAGGCCCAGCGATGGAACTTCCAACATGTCTTTCCCCCAAGATGCTTCCATCTGTTCGAGCGATAAAGCATCTTGAACGGTTTTCTTGAGTTCTTCCGAATCCTGGCCGTAGACGATCAATTTGAACTTGGAGTTCAAGGCAATCAGCATGATCACAAAGAAATAAAGTGCGAACAGGACACCCCAAACCCAAGGTCCCAAAATGGCATACGCGGCTCTTGGGAAAAAGAGCTCGATAGGCCCGATAGCGACAAGCCCCATCATTGCCATTGCCAAAAGAAAAAAATCGGTAGCACCGCTGAGAAGTGTTGGGCGTGATCGCAAACGTATCAGGCCCAATACTTGGAAGTAAGCGGCCAAGGGGAGAATGGCTACCGAAAGGCGAATAAGATCAAGCATGGACAGGTTTGTTCGCCAAAGCGGCTCGCAGAGCTTGAAGGACGCGATTCTGGAGCTCACCAAACTCGGCTTCGACGAAGGCACCAGCCGCAGCGCGATGCCCTCCGCCGCCGAATTGTCGAGCCAGTTCGTTGCAATCGACGTGGCAACGGGATCGGAAGCTGATCTTAAAGCCACCCCGAAGTTGTTCGATCATGATGAACGCGACCTTAGTTCCTTCGATTGCCAGGGCTAAGTTGATCGCATCTTCGGTGTCGCTAGGTAGAGCTCCTGATTCGGTGAAGTCCTCTTTCTTGACGAAGGTGTGTATCAGTTGGCCGTTCATTTCTGTTTGAACGCGCGACAGGATTCGACCTCGTAGCCGCACGCGTCCGACGGTGTCGCGTTCGTAAAGGTCGCCATAAATAGCTGAGGGCGAAGCGCCGCAATCCACCAGTTCAGCAATAATACGATAGGTGTCGCTGGTGGTGGAAGCGAATCGGAACCATCCGGTGTCGGTTGCGATGGCTGCATAAAGGGCCATTGCCATCGGTTTCGTGATTTTAACCCCGGCTTTTTGAGCAAGCAGAGCCACCAAATGGCCGGTCGCTTCCGCACTGGTGTCTTTGAAAAACTGGGCGCCTAAGTCGTCTTCACCGACATGGTGATCGATGACGATTTTTGTGCCAGTCCATCGACGCAATACGTCGGCCATTGGCCCCAACTGCGCCCATGCACTGGTGTCCAAGATGATTAAGCAGTCCCCTTCCACGTCCTCGGCATCTATATGCTCACTAATCACTTGGATACTTTGGGAAGGGTCCAGGAAGCCAAGGATGGGTGGAGTTTGGTGCCCGTTGACGATTGTGACTTTCTTCCCCATAGCCTGCAGGATGCCAACCATTCCAAGTTCGCTACCTAGCGCATCACAATCAGGCCGAATATGGCTTGTGAGAACAAACCTTTCATGCTTGCGAATAATTGAAATAAGGGTATCCCAATCTAAATTCATCGATAGAACATTTCGTTGCGAGGGGTGCGGGGAAAAGACTTTACGCTAGGATTATAGCCATGAATTGAAAAGTCGAGGTGGTCGTAGGCGATTCTTCAAAGCCGGATTGACCGAAAATCTACAATTTGAAGGTGCCGATCGGCGACACAATAGTGGATCATCCGAAAGAAGATCGGCAAACCCAATCTATCCGAATAACCTGTTGAATGATTGATTTTCCTACTGCTCCTCACGTTGAATTGCTGCCGTCTTGGCTCGGACCGCTCGAGGTCTTTGACCGCATCGGACATTTTCCTTACTGTTTATGGCTGGATAGCGCGTTATCCGGGGATTTGCAAACTCGATTCAGTTTTTTCGCCGTCGATCCTATCGAAGTGCTTTCGGTCGACCGCGTGGTTGCCGATCCGCTCGCGAAACTGGAAGATTGGATGAGCCGGTACAAGTCGGTGACAGTACCGGGCTTACCTCCGTTTCAAGGTGGAGCAGCGGGCTTTATGGGGTATGAGCTCGGCCGCTGTTTCGAGCGCATTGCGTCTGCAAAGCACAATGAGTTTGGTTTGCCACTAGCCGTGCTGGGGCTTTATGACGTTGTTTTCGCGTGGGATCATGACACGGACCAAGGGTGGATTATCTCGCAAGGGTTCGCGGAAAGTACCGATGAAGCCTTGCGAATGGATCTGGCAAAAAAGCGGTGTCGTTTTTTCTTGGAGCAGTTATTGGCTCCGAACGAATCCAGCCAAGAATCAGAAAAAGCAATGCGTCGAGATGTGCCATTCACCGCGTTTCGTCCGCATGCGATGGCGCATGGGCTGACTGCGCCGCAGTTTGAAACAAGGTTAGGGGGTGGTTGGCTTGGCAATTTTGATGGACAGGGGTTTCGCGATGCGGTCAGCAAGGCTCGCGAATACATTTTTGCCGGTGACATCTTTCAAGTGAATTTGGCGCAGAGGTTGTTGTGCCCTGCCCGCTGTGACTCTCGAAGCCTGTATCGGAAACTGCGCAAAGTGAATGCGGCTCCATTCGCTGGTTTTTTTGATTTCGGCTCGGCTCAGATTGTGAGTGCTTCGCCGGAACGGTTCTTGCATGTAAAGGATCGTTGGATTGAGACGCGTCCTATCAAGGGAACTCGTCGACGCAGTGGCCAGGAGGAGCTCGATCGCGCAATTGGTGTCGAACTGAAGCACAGCGCTAAAGATCGTTCCGAGAACATCATGATTGTTGATCTGTTACGAAACGACTTGTCGCGAGTGTGCGATGCGGAATCCTTGCAGGTCACTCAGCTTTGCGATTTAGAAGCCTATCCCTATGTCTTGCATTTAGTGAGCGCCATTCGAGCTCGGCTTCGGAACGATGCAAGCCTATCGGACTTGGTGGGAGCTACGTTTCCAGGGGGAAGCATCACGGGTGCACCCAAGATCCGTGCGATGGAGATCATTGCAGAGCTGGAACCGACGGTACGCGGCCCCTACTGCGGTTCGATGGGGTACTTCGGGAGCGACGGAAGTATGGACTGGAACATACTTATCCGAACGTTGACAGCCTCGCGCGGATGGTGGCAATTCCAAGTTGGAGGCGGCATTGTGGCGGATAGTGATCCAGCCGCCGAAGAAGAAGAAACTTGGACCAAGGCCGCAGGCTTAGTTGCAGCCATTCACGCATCGTTAGAAGGTCAGTAGCACGCTACCGGTTATCGTCTTCTACCGGTTACCGTCTTATCGTCGCAGATTGAGCAGTTCGTCGAACAGCTGTTGCGTTGCAGTGATAACTCGTGCGTTACTTCGGTATTGAGTGCTCGCCAATACCAGCGTCACCAAGTCACCACCGACGTCTGTATTGGAAAGCTCCAAAGCACCTGCGGAAATAGTACCAAGACCATTTTCGGAAGGTCTGCCTTCGATGGGCAAGCCGGTGTTGATCCCTTGAGCAAACAGGTTCTGACCACGTTGTTCCAAACCACCTGGGTTGGAGAAGCGTGCGAGTCGAATTTGACCCAAGTCTCGCGAGATACCGTTGGAGAACACTCCTCGAACCGTTCCGTCTTCACCGATGACGTAGCTGGTTAGAACTCCCGGCGGCGAGCCGTCTTGACGGGATGCAGCCAACGAAGCTCGTTCGGCAGCCAAGCCCGAAAGGTTGTTGAAGTCCAAGTTGAATTGCAAAGGCTTGGTACTTGGTAATCCGAACCGATCGACTGCCACTCGCGAATTGGTGGATGAAACAAAGTTTCCATTCCCGTCGAATCGAATGAGGCCTGTTCCTACAGCGATCTGTTTCGAACCTCGCACGGAGTTATCGGCACTGTCGGCGTACCAGCGATAGATCGTTTGTTGATCGTTCCGCTCTTCCAGAGTTGCCGTCAAACGCATCCGAATCGGCAGACCGAGAGAATCGTAAGCAATAAAGTCGGTAACGGCGCTTTGCCCCTTGGCGTCTTGAACAGATCCGAAGTTTAAGTTCGGATTGGTGACAGTGCCGTTAGTGTCTCGAATTCGAAAGCTCGTCAAATCGATCGATACTTCATTATCTTTTCCTGTGTTGCTTACAAACCGGATTGCTCCGTCGCTGAAGTAGCTGTTAGGCAACAAGGTTCCCGATTCGCCGGTAATTAAGTTTTTGGAGGCGGCGACTGGATTGTTCGCGTCTCCACTGTCACTTACGATCCCGAGCGATTCCTTCATGAAATTGGTAAGGTCTTGAATGGTCGACTGCTGGGTGATGGTGAAAGATTGTTCCTGAAGCAATCTGGCACCTTTTCGAGCCTTAAAGGTAAGCTCTCCTTCTACAAAAGGGTTGCTATACTCCAAGCCATCGCGAGTGGTTACATCAACCAGTTTCGTATTGCTTGAAATCCTGGGACCGTCCAAATCCACCTTTTTGTTGCCAACAGTCGAAAGGTTGCTAATCTCAGCGTCAGTTCTGCTGTCGGTGTAAGCGACTCCGGGCGCAACGGTGTCCACTAGGTAAAACGTGTTTGGATCGTTCGAAAGGTTTCGATAAATGCGAATCTGATCGTATGCTGGGAAATCAGCGGTATTGGCTGGTACCGGCGGAGTCGGGAAGTCAGATAATATGACTCGCCCGTTTGCAACGTTTTGAGGTCCGAGCAGTGGCGATGGACGGGATTCAGGTTCACCTGCTTTGTAGTAGGTCACCATATAAGAATAGTTGCCAACCAGCCCAGTTGAATTCAAAGCCGTCGTTGAGGTAGCTGGATTGTTGTCCACAAACGTTGAGCCAGCAGCGCCACTGCCAACTTGAAAGAAATCATTTCCGCCAGGTGCCGTTCGGTAAACTCGCATTTGCGAATACTGGGTGTTGGCAGCAGGAAGATTGAGCGAGATGCTGCCGTTGGCACCCGGTACTGTAACGTTGAGCGCTGCGGTAGGCATGCTTTCTTTTCCCGACGTATCGACGTACGTGAATCGGTACTGGTAAACGGCACCTGCCGCGTGAGTTCCCCCACCACCCTGGGAATGGGTGACGTTGACGCCAGTCAGCGTAGGTGGAGTTGAACCCAGAACTTCGATATTGGTGCTGGCAGGCCTTGGGACGGTATCGTTGCCCAGAACACGGCTTTGAATAACGCCGGCAACGTCTGCAATGTCTCCTTGTGCTGTCAATGTCCCTTGAAGGGTAACGTCTGAAGTTGACTTAGCAACCGCCTCGCTACCAAGAGGGATTTTCATCGGAGCAACTTGCGTTGTCTGCAGATTAAACTGCTCGTCGATTCCAAATCCTAGCAGTCGGTTACCCGTTGAAGTGACCAATTCGTTTTGGCTATTAAGCTTGAAGATTCCGTTCCGAGTGTAGAGCTTTTCTCCCTGCCCGCCTTGAACCTGGAAGAAGCCATCCCCTTGAATTGCGAGATCAGAGGGGGAGGAACTAATTTCCACAGTCCCTTGGCGAAAGTTTGGATTGATGGCAGCAACCGACACCCCAAGGCCTGTCTGCCTAGGGTTGGTTCCACCGTTATCCAGGGTTGGAGATGCACCCAAAGAAAGGGTTTGCAAAAACTGGGATGCAAAAACAACTTCCGACGACTTGAATCCAACTGTTTGGGAGTTGGCTAAGTTATTGCCCAGAACATCAATCTGCGCTTCCGCAGCATTCATTCCGGTCAACGCAGTACTAAGTGACGAAGCTAAGCCCATTTGCTATCTGCCTTTGCGAACCAGTTGAGAAAACATTCCCTTGTTCGCAAGAAGGCGACTTGAGCCATCTTTATGCAAGCATACTAACTTGCCTCAACGGTCTTTTCGACAATCTCGCGAACATTTTTGATATCGACAATTTTGTCTCCGACATGAACCTGGACCTGGCGCTTCGTACGATCTTTTTCGTCAATCTTGATGGAAACGCTCGTAACCTCCCCGTCTATCTCACTTGCCTGAGTATCCAAACCCTTTACAGTCTTCCCAATTAGACTGCTGGCGGTGGTCAGTTCTTGGGTATTGGAGAATGATTTCAGCGTACTGACCAATTGGTCGCTCGAGCTGATACTGCGCAGTTCGCCTACTTGTTGTAGAAGCGCAGCATTGTCCGTTGGATTCAATGGATCTTGGTTTTGCAAATCGGTAATCATCAAGTTTAAGAATTGATTCAAATCAATATCGTTCAATCCATTCCCTTGAAGGGAATTGGCTGCGGAGCTTGTCGGAGTGCTTGTGGACGATTGAAATGCATTGTTGACACGTGTCATGTGATATACCCCTTATAGATCCAAAATGCCAGCATTGTCAGGTTACCGCGAGAACCAATGCAACTACAATGCTGTCCGTTAACAGCCTGATCGTAGTCCTTGTCGTTGCACTATGGAAATAGCAATCGTATGTCGGTAGATTCAAATCTAGAAAACAAGTTTCAAGTCCGCTGGCAGCTTTTTGTTGCTATCGGTGCGTTGATCGTCGTGAACGCCCTGTGGGGGCTTTCGTTTCCTATCATTAAATCGATGAATCTCCAGATGGAGCATGCGGCTGGTTTAGAAAGCTCGCAAATCGATTCCGGGCTTCGTGTGGCATTCACTGCCGGAATGATAGCAATGCGGTTCACGGTGGCTTTCTTGTTGCTATGCATTTTGGGTCGTAAGCTGGTCTTGAATGCTTCTATTGCGGAATGGCGAGCCGGGGCAGTCGTAGGGCTGTTCTTTTACTTTGGGTTGATGTTGCAGGTTTTGGGGCTAGCTACAATTCCGGCGTCGCGAAGTGGTTTTTTGACTAGCTTGACTGCCGTCTTCACCCCTCTTTTTTCTGCCCTAGTTTTGCGGCGTATACCAACATCCAATGTTTGGATTGGAGGACTCATTGCTTTGCTGGGCGTTTCCCTTTTGACAGGGCTGATCCAACTTGGCCAATGGCAATTGAGTATCGCATCGGACGCGATGAGCAAATGGACAACGGGGGATACGCTGACGACTTTAGGTTCTGTTTTGTTCACTGGGCAGTTGTTGCTGGTGGACTATTACGGAAAGCGTCTAAACACCACGGCCATCACGCCCAGTATGTTTCTGACGGTTGCTGTGGCAGCAGCCGTTACATTTCTGTGCTTGCAACACTACCGAATCGAACCAAACAATAGCGTTGCAAATCAGCAGGAAAGTCTTCCTATGTTTTCGGAAGGGCTCTTTTTTTCTCCGATGTTCCTTGGGTTGTTCGTCTTTCTCGCGTTCTTCTGTTCCGTGCTCGCATTCCTGGGAATGAATCGATATCAACCGCATGTGACGGCGGTCCAAGCATCGGTCATTTACAGCACGGAACCGGTTTTCGCATCGATGGCGGCGTTGTTCTTGCCAAGCTTTTTGGGCAGCATTTCATCATCCTTTGCGTTTCCAAATGAAGAGCTTTCCTTCCCGCTGGTCTTAGGCGGAGCGTTAGTGCTAATTGCCAATGTCGTGGCTCTTTGGCCCAAGAAGAGCCCCCAGCCGTTGCCGACAAATGAGGCTGCTGTTCGATCCTAGCAAAGTGACTTTGCACGATCTTTTGAATTCCAATTATAGTTCGTGCATCGGCTCGGATTTCCTCGTACTCGTACTCGTACTCGTACTCAGTGAAACGGTACTCGTACTCGAAAGGACGCAAAGACAGAGCTAATCTTAGACCACGGCCGTTAGGCACGTCTGTTGATGTGGAGGTCTAAGCAACGCATAGATTACAGTCCGAAATCGCGAAGCCATTGATCTCGCTCTTGTTCGGATAATCGGCGTTGTTTTTCTTCGAGCGGCGACGGTTCTGGATTTTGAGATTGTTGAATGCGGTCCGATAGAAGCTGCTGTCTTTCCTCCAACCAATGATCGCTGTCCAGCACACGGGCGCCACGAGCGATTGCCTTTTTGTGGATCGCATGGTCGGAGGAAACCACCGTCAATCGTTTGGGGGTTGGATGCTTCCGGATTTCGAATTGAATGAGTTCGTCGGCCGATGCCCAGTCGCGTGCGAAGATCAACTGGATCCCTTGTTGGCTCAAGCGTTCTGGCAAGCCGGGTGGAGCGTTGTTGGCATCGAAGACAATCGTGGTTTGATTGCGTTCCTCCGGTTCCAGCAACGCAATTAGTTGTTCCATCAATCTGCCTCGGGCAATCCTAAGCGCGTTTTTGCCATCCTTTTTGGAGTTCACGACGACGCTTTGAAACATCAAGTTGTACCCGTCGATCAGCAAACGCATGATATAAGAGTCTTTAGCTTGTGACTCGGCTGCGTCGAAGACCATACAGGTAGTAAACAACCAATCCGATGGCGCACCAAACTCCAAAACGAAGCCAATTCCAATGGCCGATCCCAGCGATCAGGTAGAGGTTGGTGATAACCCCCAAGACCGGGATGATGGACCAATTCTTTCGCCATGTCAGGATACTCATGACCAAGAACACGATGTAGAAGGTCAGATAAGGGAATTTCTCCCAGCTCCAGTCACGCGTAAGATCATGGTTGGATGGCATGCTCCGCATAAAGCCGTTGTAGGTAGTAAAGAGCCCGGTAACGATGTATTTGCCATTGATATACGGGACGCGAAAGCCCGATTTGTCCCCGTCGCCATGCGATTTATCGTTGGGACTAATGGCTAAGATTCCACCGGATACCAAAACGAATGCGAACAAGGTTCCCAAGGATGACAGGTCGGTGACCAACTGGGAATTCAAGAATAAGGTTGGCAGCGCAACAGCGATTCCTGTGATGATGGTCGCAAACGATGGGGTCTTGAATCTTGGATGGATCGATGCAAAGCGGTTGGGGATCAATCCATCACGGGCCATACTCAGAAAGATACGCGGCTGTCCTAGCTGAAACACTAGAAACACGCTTGCCATGGCCACCACCGCACTGAGGGACACAACACCGGAAAGCCAATTCAGATTGTTTTTCGAAAACACAATCGCTAGTGGATCGTCGACTCGCAGTTCCTTGTAACTGACCATTCCAGTGATGACAAAAGACAATGCGACGTAAAGGCACGTGCAAATAGCTAATGTGAGCATGGTTGCTCGCGGCAAGTCTCGTTTGGGATTCTTGCACTCTTCGGCTGTCGTTGATATTGCATCAAAGCCAATGTAAGTAAAGAAGACCGAGGAGATACCCAGCAAAACGCCGGTTGCGCCATTGGGTGCGAAGGGAACCCAATTATCCGGTTTAACGTAAAACGCGCCGATTAAAATCACGCCGATGACGACAGATAGCTTCAACGCAACCATGGCATTGCTGACAATCTTTGACTCCTGAATTCCCACGTAAACCAAGAAGGTCACAATGAAGTTGAGCATCAATGCTGGGAGGTCAAGAATGATTCTCAGTCCAGCCAGTTCGGGGGCTCCGTTCCATATTTCGATGAGCTTGGAGCGAGCCGCTTGCTTCGCGGCGTCCTCTTCGAGAAGATTTTGATTGCGCAACGCTTCCGCGCAGGAGTAATAATCGGTCTGCAACCAATCCGGCAGTGGCATCCCAAAACCGTTCAGCAGATTGGAAAAATAATCCGACCAGGAAAAGGCAACGACGCTGTTGCCGATGGCATACTCCATCAGCAAGTTCCAGCCAATGAGCCAAGCAACCAGCTCACCGAACACGACATAAGAGTAGGTGTATGCACTTCCGCTAACCGGGATTCGAGACGCGAATTCCGAATAGCACAAAGCGGAGAACAAGCACGCAATGGCGGTCAATAGAAACAAAATTGCAACGGCAGGCCCGCCATCGGCGGCAGCCTTGCCAAGCGTCGAAAAGATTCCTGCCCCCACGACGGCTGCGATACCGAAACAGGTCAGGTCGACCACTCCGAGGCTTCGTTTGAGAGAATGACCATCGGCGTCCCGCTGGCTCGACTCATCATGGAGTTGTTGAATGGACTTCTTGCGAAAAAGGCGATCCCAAAGTGACGGCTGGCTCATGCGATTCGAACTCGACCCAAGGACGTGAATTCATCGATTTCTAACGAAGTCGTTACGTTAACTTCTTTTGGTACCGAGCGGAAGCGATCAAATACCCAGTAAATACAACTAAAGCTAACCAAACGATGCCAAAACCAATGAGACGTTGGGGGGAAACGACCTCGTGAAACAAAAACACACCAAAAGCAAACTGTAAGCTTGGGGCGATGTATTGGAGCATTCCCATAGCCGCCATCGGAACTTTTTTGGCCGCCGCAGCGAACAAAACCAAGGGGATTGTCGTGATTGGTCCACCAAATAGAAGCAAGCCCCATTCCGTCGATGTGCGATTGGAAGCTTGAGGGCTCGTGTAGGAAAAATAGGCGATGGCCGATAAGGCGATTGGGAGCAAGATCGCCGTTTCCATTCCAAGGCCGGCGATAGCAGGAAGGGTCGTCTTCTTTTTCACTGCGGCATAAAGTGCAAAGCTAATTGCTAAGGTTACCGCAAGCCAAGGAAAGCCATCGTTCCCAGCGGTCATTACCAGCAACCCAGTGGCTGCGATTGCGACAGCCAGCCACTGCAAGGGGTGGAGACGTTCCTTAAAAAGAATGACTCCTAACACGACGTTGAACATGGGATTGATGAAGTATCCCAAGCTGCTCTCGATGACGTACTTCTGCTGAACGGCCCAAATAAATACAAACCAGTTGGTGCTAATCAAACAGGCTGCGATGCAACAGAGCCCCAATCGTTTTTTGTCTCGAAGGACTTCACCAACATCTTTCCATTGTCGAACGATGCTGATGCAGATAACCAGCGTCAGCAAGGACCAGGCAATCCTATGACAAATGATTTCGAATGAATTTTCGCGAGGGAGCAGCTTCCAATACAAAGGGAAGATGCCCCACAAAACGTAAGCCAAAACGGCCTGAAGGTAACTCAAGCTTGGCAATTTATAGCTTGCCGTCTAACGCGAGTTGATGAAAGAAGTGCGGGATCGAATCTTGATTGGCCAGCAAGAAATCGATGGACGGCTCATGATTCATGGCCTTAGCGATCGCCTTGGTTGTCGCTTCGCGATTGGTACGGAACAGAACCTCTGGATCGTACTTGGCGTCCACAATCGATGGGTCCAACCAGACAGAGACGATGATACCCAGATCGTTGGCTTTCGATTTCGGGATGTGGCCAGCGCGAACCGCGTCTAGAACACCGTGGGCAATTCCCGCTTGGACGGTTCCCATAAGGATGTTGGTGTATTTTTCGGAATTGACCGTGACCTTGCTGACCATGACGGTTGCCGGCTTCACTTGAACGTCACAATTCAGGATAGCGAAAATCTTGGAGTGGCCTTTGGCTTGGTTTCCGATCATCTGAGCGATTGCGTAACCAACAGGACCATCCAATTCTCCAATCACCACTTCAGGTTCCGCAGCAGACCATGCTGGTTCGGCTTCCACCAAGGCTTCACCGGTCCGCATAACAATTCGGCCCGGTTTTTTCGAACTGGACTTGGAACTGGACTTCGTAGCAGCTTTTTTCTTTTTGGCCATTTTCTTAATCTCGTAGATAAATCGTGGGACAAACGCTAACAAAATCGTACTTCTGAACTGGATTTTGCGAAATGCCAAGTCTTTGGCAATTCACATGTTTGGTTGGAGGTCGTTTGTCGCTTTACCGGTTTTGCATGAGCCGCAAGCGCTAGCTGCTTTACGGATTTCTAGTCGCTAGGCCTGGTATGCGCGGTCGAAGTGCGTGTAGCCCCCGTCAACAAATATGATTTGTCCTGTCGTGTGGGAACTGCAAGACGAAAGGAGAAATGCGACCGTTTCGGCGATTTCTTCTGCTTTGGTCATGCGGTTTTCGAGAGGAATGGACTTTTCGATGCGTTGAAGTGTCTCGCCCGGGTTGGGGCGGCTTTCAATCCATCGCGCGTACATCGGGGTCATGACTTCGGCGGGCACAACGCAATTCACGCGAATTCCATACTTGGCCAAATCGAGGGCCCATTCGCGAGTTAGGCTGTTCAAGCCACCTTTGGACGCGACATATCCACTGGTTCCACCCTGTCCGGTCGAGGCACATTTGCTGCTGATATTGACGATGGCTCCCTTGGTTTTGATGAGCGAATCTAAACAAGCTTGAACGAGAACAAAAGCGGGGACCAAATTCTTCTCGAGGGAGGAACGAAACGCCTCAACACTGTCGCGAAGACCAACTCCATCATTGACGCCGGCGTTGTTGACGACGCCATCAATGCGTCCGTGCTTGTCGAGCAATTGCTGCACAGCGTCGCGAATGCTCTCGGGGGCGGTCAGCTCGCAGGCATAGCTTTCCACTTGCAAGGATTGGTCGCGAGCCCAATCGCACAATGAGCTTGCTTCGGCAGGATTGCGGCCAAGAATACACACGACCGCATTCTCCTTCGCCAGCGTTTTGGTGCATGCCTCGCCAATTCCTTTCGCACCCCCTGTGACCAAAACGATGCGGTTGGCTAGCTGGAGATCCATTGCTTTTTCTTTCTTGAGTGATCGTTTTAGTGATCGTTTCCGTGGTGTATTTCCCGAACGATTGATCGTAGTTCGGCAAGGATCATGGCGGTCGCACCCCAGACAAAGTGCTCGTCGACCCAGAACCCTGGGACTTCAAAATGAGTGGTGCCACGTTGCATGGTTCCGATTCGGATTGCCTGATCGTCGATCAGATCTTCCAGCGGCAGAAAAATCAATTCGGCAACTTCGTCTGGATTCGGCGTGAATTCGATTTGTCTTGTGCATACGGCGACCATGGGAAGGACCACATGGCGACTAGCATAGACAAAAACGGGATGCAGTTGCGCTACGGGAAGGATGTAGTCTAAGCTGCATCCAAGCTCCTCGCTGAACTCGCGAGTTGCCGTTTGCCAAGTCGTTTCACCCGCCTCGGAGCGGCCTCCAGGTAGGGAAATCTGCCCAGCGTGATCAGCAAGGTTTTTTGCGCGAACGGTCAATGGGATGCTCCATGAGCCATTTGCATTTGGGACCAGCCCGATCAGCACTGCCGCATGATGTGCAAAACAAGGAGCAGGCCCACGATGTCTACCGAATGCGAATTCCGGAGCCACATCGAGATGAGCGTCGCACCGCATGCTCAGCGTTTTTGGTTCCCAAGCTCTTTTTCGAACTAATTCAGGCAGATTTGCCCTCATGGATTTGGCGTCCCTTGCACGAGTGATAACGTTTTGCGAATAGGGTATCTTTAACAACAGATTATTTCTACTCGACCAAGGTCGCTAGCCCGGATTATTCCCCATGAGCCGTGGGCGCTAGCCGCGGTACTGATTCCAAGAAGGATATCCCAAGAAGGAGATCACTGTCGAGGCTAGCGCCCACGGCTCAAGTTAGCCAACAAAAATAACCTGGGATGGGCTTTTGACGAAGAGCCGAAGGCCAAGTACATTGCTTGGCTTTGTTTTTTTATGTCTCCACAACGCTCGCGATCAACCATCGAAAAATCTTCATGCATCATCTTCCAGGTTTGATTTTAATCCGGCATGCTCAATCGGAGAATAATGCGTTGCCGGACCATCTCCGAGTTTCCGATCCGAACATTACCGAGCTAGGTGTCGTCCAAGCCAAAAAGCTGGCATCGGCAGTTCGGGCATTGGAGCCAACGACTCTTTACTGCAGTCCTTTCTTGCGATCTCTTGAAACGACTCGGCCTGTCGCGGAGTTGACTGGGTTAAGGCCGGTTGTACGTCAAGATATTTACGAACAGGGAGGGTGCCATCGGGGTTATCTACCCAATCCACGCATTGCGGAGCGTGGCATGGGACGCGATACTCTATCGAAGCGCTATTCGGACTGGCATTTAGATGAACGTATTGAAGAGACCGGGTGGTTTGATCTCGATCACTATGAAACTCGCGAAGAAGCAAACCATCGTGCACAGCGAGTGAAGTATTGGCTTGAAACCGAGTCACAAACACACGGCCCAAGCGACCGAGTTGCGATGGTGATTCATGCGGATTTCAAGTTGCGATTGATCGAAGCCTTGCTCGATGATTACGACATCGAATCCAAGCTTGGGGAAGTCGTGAACACATCGATTACTAGGCTTTCCAAAGTCTCAGGACGTTGGCGTCTTGATTACTGGAATGTTTTTTCGCATCTTAGTGCAAACGAAATCTCAGCTTAGCGTCGATCGGACTTGTTGTTGGTTGCCAGAAAACGGGTCGATTCTTCTTCCAAAAGATCAGCATCGCTACCCACGCATTTCACTTCGGTTCGGAATCGATGCACTCCCGATTTCGAAGCCTCTGCGACAACTTTCAAAGTGAGTTTCTCGCTGGGTTTGATCGTTGCGACAGGATTGAAAATCGCCTGTCCTGGTACAATCCGTCCGGCACCACCCTCCAATCGAATCGGTTCGACACCTTCTGAAAACTGTGCGACCACTTCGACCTCTGAGGCCGCTTTCTTACCGCGATTGGTGATGACAATTTCATAAACAACGGGCTGGCCAACAGGTGCAGGTGCAACAGGGTCGGTCACCGCAAGGTGCAGGTCTGCGATCGAATCAATACTGGTAAGAATCGTTGCGTTCACGTCGTTGCTCGAGCTGCATTTTGCATCAAACTCAATCGCGTTTTCGCCAAGCTTGGTCAAAGTCATTCGCAATGGAATGCTCAGTTTTTGTTGAGGTTCGATTCGCTTGATGTCCCACTTTACGAATTCCCCGGAGCGTGTAGAGCCTGGAGGAAGAGTGACACTTTCGGAACCTGGAGGCAGTTTGATTTTGCATTCCACACCGACGGCGGCAATGGTGCCCGTATTCGTTAACTCCAGTTCGTAGTCCGTAGGGCTGCCTTGATAGAACTCCGAAGGTCCAAACCAGGTCGCTACCAATTCGGATTGGCGAACTTGAACATCCACAGCGCTTTGAGCTTTTAGCTGCGAAATCGTGCTGAATGCAGACGCAACCACTGGCAATGTGCCCGATTGTTGAAAAGTCATCTCAACTTCCACCACGCGCTCCGCTCCTGCTGCCACGTCGCCAATATCGGATTGATTGCTTCCATAAGGTTCTGCGGTCAGCGCGATCGAAACCGCTTTGACATCTGCGTTGCCTGGGTTCTTAACTCGAATGCGATATGTCTGTGGCTTACCGAATTCGACTTCGGACGGCCCTTCAATCGCAACGGCCAACTGAGGTTGTTGTACTTGCAAAGGTAGCTCTGCCAACTGAGGCATCAACGTCCATTCCAAACCTAGCGCGAAGTGCTCAGGCTTAGGAGACTGAAGGATCAATCGAAGATTCTTGGACTCGCCCGCTTCTAGCTGGTCCAATTGCCAAACAATGGCGTTCCCATCTTGATCGTTGTCCAATTGAGCTGTACCCGCCGAAGCAGAAAACTGTCCAACGGAAACATGAGTTGGAACAGCAACCCGAACAGCCAAGCCATTAAGTGGACTGCGACCATCGTTCTTGGCCACAACGTCATAGCTGGCTTCTTGATTGACCAAAAGAGCAGAGGGTCCGTTCACATTGACCTTGACGCTGGGAACCGACATTTCATGGCGAAGCATAGAAGAAGATGCAGAACCAGCCGCGGGCCGATCCTCGTTACGTGGTTCGGTACCACGTTGTTCTGTGCTGCGTCGTTTCACTTCCGAGGCCACGTTGGTAGAGCGATTAATCTTCGGCAGTTCATCGTTCTCCATTGCCTCAGACGGGGCTGGCTCCTGCGCGGATGGAGCGGTCGGTTTGGCCGTGGTACTGGCCGTCGCATTGGAATCGTCTTGTGTGTTCAAAGTGCTCACGTCGGGAGCCAATGGTTTTGCAATCGTAGCAGCGGAATTCGAGTCACCTAGGTCAAGCAAGTTCTTTGCCTTCGAAGCTGCCGAGGAAGCAGTCGCTAAGGCCTTCTCCTTCACATTGCTTGCTGCTGATTGGCTTCTTTTAGCAACAGCCTCGTGAAGGCTAGGCTTGTCTGAAACGATCGGACTGGGCGACTCTGAAATCACAGCATTCGATGCTGTTCGACGAGACGTCGAACTTGATTCGAGCTTTACCGACTCGCTCTGGGTTTTGGCCGTTACGTCAGATTGTGTAATGTGATTTTCCGGTTTGGCTCGTACCGCCGGTGCCTTGATCATGGCGGGCTGTGAATCGCTTTTCGGCCTGGCGAGTGGTTTCAGCGCTGGTTCGCCACCAACGATGGGAGCTCGACCGGAATTGGATTGAATTGGAAAAAGGGAGGGTTCTTCCACTTCAACCGATAAGTCGTTAGTTGCGCGATCGCGACGTTCTTGTGCCCTGGATTCCTGTGCCCTTGTTAGGTTGCGAAAAGGCTCGCGAGGCAACCGAGGAGGCGATTTGGGCATCACATCTTCAACATCCATGCTCTCTGCAATTTCAGCTTCACTGGGCGCTCGAAAAGCTTTTGTGAAGGACTTGAGCGGAACCATAAAGCCCCCGCGGTTCCCTTTGGCTGCAGTGGTGGTCGCCGGAACTTTGGGTTTCGAAGCAGTCGGCGATGGTTTTTTCGTGCTAGGACCGAACATCCGAGAGAAAACACTTGTTGTCTTGGCAGACTCGGCGGACTTGGAATCTTCGGAATCGTCAGAGTCATCTTGTCCGGCACAAGGGGCAGCAACCATCAACAATGTAAAAAACACTGCGAATGCTCGCATCCACTGCGATTGCGACTCGATTTTTGAAGAGCAAAACATATCCAAAGCTCCATCCCATGCCGTATTCAACGAAATGACCCTTTCGGTACATCGGAAAAGGCCCAGGTGGGATTGAGCGGATTGGGGAAAATTTAACGAATTTTCCGATGGTGCGTGTTCAATTTTGCCTCGATCCCGGCAAGCTGCGTGTCGCAAAACGCCTAAAACCTGCCGAAATGGATGAGTGCTAGCAGCCGCTGAAGTTGGTTTCACATGTCAACACCGAGGGATTTGGCATTGTTTTTCAGCTACACCCCTGCGGCGACAGACTCAATTTGCATGAACTTGAAAAAATATGGCGTCTGGCCTGCAATTTGCTTCTAGAGTGGTTCGTACGGGTCATAACTGGACCGAAGGCGTCTATAATCGTTGAATTGCCAAGTTTTTATTGGCGAATTCCCTTGCACAGAAATACGATTGATAGACTCCTCGGAAAAGTAGATGTCCGGGATCGGTTTCCAAGTCAAGCACCCTTAAATGGTTCGTTTATGTCTCTTTTCCGCCGCCACGTTCGAGCCAAATCGGAGCGAATAGCAATGAAGATTCAGTGTGTTTCATCGTTTCCAAGAAGGATAGCGACTGCATGTTTCGGCAAAGCCACGCTTGCCGCATCGCTCTTCTCGGCTGGTATTTTGATTGGGACTTGCAGTCTGTCCGAAGCGGGAGAGAGTGCAAGCCAAAGAATGGTCACTTTCGCAAGCGAAGACCAGACGCTTTTTGCGCTCAGTTTGGTTCCGAACAAGGAACTGACCGCGTCGCCAAACGTTCGAGTTGCCATCGTTGTGGATACGTCCGCATCGCAATCGGGCGACTTCAGAACCGATTCCATCGATGTTGCTCAAGCAATTGTGGAGTCTCTGCCGGACGATGCGACGGTAAGCTTGCTAGCATGCGATGTCGAGCCGATTGTCTTGACCAATGCTTCCAAGCCATCGAGCGACTCGATCACCGACGGATTTAAGAAGTTGGAATTGCGAGTTCCCTTGGGGACGACTGATCTTGCAGGTGCATTGCGAGCTGCTCGCCGCGAGTTGGGTGACGAAAAGGATACCAACATTGTTTACATTGGTGACGGATGTCACCTGTCCAATCTGTTGAACACTAACGAATTCGAAAACTTGGTTGATTCGTTCCGCGAGTCGCGAACAACCATCCATTCGCTAGCCATTGGGCCAAAAACGGATTGTGAACTACTAGCTATATTTTCTAGCCAAACGGGTGGCCGCGTTTTGGTTCGTCAAAACATCTCGGCGACCTGCCAGCAAATCGGAAACGAATTGGCAAAGGCTGCGGTTGGTCCTGTTTTCTGGCCAACGACCGCAAATTGGCCTACAGGGGTTGAGTCCGTTCTTCCTGGAAAGCTTCCTCCGATGCGTTTGGACCGGGACTCAATCCTGATCGGACGACTCAAGGACAAATCCGTATCGGGCAAAGTGACTCTGAGTGGATCGGTGCTTGGCGAAAAAGAATCGATGACATGGGATGTGGTCAGCGAGCCCTCCAATCCAGATCTTGCATTCCTAGGTCAGGTTTTTGAAAAATCGGTTCCTAACGCTGGCTTGTTGATGCCGTTGCCTGGTTCCGATGCTCTGCGAGAAGTGGGCGTGATGCTCGCCAATTCCGCCGAGCAATTGGTGAAGGATGCACGATTTGCGTTGAACTCTGGCGATATCGATGCCGCTATCAACATTGCCAACGAAGCGCTCCATCGATCCCCAAATAGTTTGTCCGCAAAGAACATTTTGGAGGCTGCACAAAAGACTCCGAAAACGTCCAAGCCGGTGAAGAGCGAAAAGGGCTCACGAGGCTCGATTGTTAAGTTCGTTTCCGCTCAAATTGGTAACGATCCATTCGAACAACCACCAACAGGTGCTGGCGAAGGTGACGATCCGTTTGGAGAAGAAGCTCCATCGGCAGACACACCTGAAGAAGCAATGCCAGCCGAAGATACTCCTTTCGGCGATGATCCTGCCCCTGCTAGCCCATTCCCGACAGCACCAGCACCTGGATCGCGGGAAGCTGTCAAGCCAGCGAGCCCTGCGATGCCTTTGAATGGTGCAGGTTCGGCTGGCGGTTCCGACAACCCATTTAGCGAGCTGAGCAACGCATCGCAATTGTTGGAAGAGGACGAAGGAATGCGTCGGGTTGCAGCAGAAGCTTTGGAACGTGAAGTAAAAGCTCAGTTGACCGAGGCGCGTCGTAGCAAAGATCCTGCGGCCACGAAAGAAACCCTCAAGGCTTTGCAAGGTCAGCTTTTAAGGGCCTCCGAATTGGATGCTTCAGGTCGTGCACGCTTGTCTTCGCAAGTTGCAAGTGCCATTCAGATGGCAGCTCGGTCCGAGGCAACGCTTCGCGAGCAAATCGCTCGTACCGAAGCGGTTCAGTCCGCTCAGTCGGCCACCAAGCGGCTGATTGCAGAATCGGAACGTCGACAAGCAACTGTTCAGCAATTGGTAGAACGATACACATCGCTGATGGCTCAACAGCTTTTCAGTGAAGCCAATACTTCGATTGCACCTCAAGTGACTGCGATCGATCGCGGTTCGGTGATTGATGTCGTGACCAACGTTGAATCGAACGTCGCGTCGAATGTCCAGTTGATGGAAGATGTGATCAGCAAGCGACGTCGTGCGTTTGTCGACAGTCTGTATATCAATGAGTTGGTGTTTGTTCCGTTCGTGGATGAGCCACCCATTCGCTATCCACCAGCCGAAGTTTGGCAAGCACTCAGCGCTCGTCGTTTGGAACGCTACGGCTCCATCGACTTGTCGGGTGGCAACGGTGCAGAGCGAAAGATTTTCAAGTCGCTAGATGAAAGAGGCGAAATCAGCTTCAATCAACTTCCGTTGTCCGGTGTTGTGAAGTACTTCCGCGACACCTACAACATTCCAATCGTTATCGATGAAAAGGCTCTTGAAGAAGAAAGCTTGACCGTTGATGAACCAGTCTCTTTGGAACTTCCAGAAGTCTCTTTCCGATCCGCTCTCAAGCTGATTTTGGAACCATTGCAATTGACCTACGTCATCGAAGACGAAGTCATGCGAATTACCAGCAAGCAGACATCTGCAAACGTCGTTCGAGTTTACCCAGTAGGTGACCTAGTAGTTCCGATCATCCAAATGGGTGGCGGCATGGGTGGCATGGGCGGCGGAATGGGCGGCGGAATGGGTGGTGGCATGGGAGGCGGTATGGGCGGTGGCATGGGAGGTATGGGCGGCGGCATGGGTGGTATGGGAGGTGGTGGTATGGGCGGCATGATGGACGTCCCAGATCAACCTGCTAAACAACCAAAACCAGTTGCCCAAGCTGCAACCGAATCATCTGCCGAAGAACTCGTTGCCAAACTAGTTTCGGCCGAAGGACTTGATCGCCCAGCTGCAGAAGCTGAATTGTCCAAGTGGGTTGTTCAGAAAATGCAATTGGCGAAAAAGGCAGCTGTTGCAAAAGATGATGCGGCAGTTCGAAAGCACTTTCAAGAAGTGATCGATACCATCAGCGACGCTATGCGAAAAACATTGCCAGCTGGTTGGATGTACACAGCCCTGAGCACCGCGATGGAAGGTTGTGAATATCCTGGTTCTGAGATCCGACGCGTTTTGCTCTCAAGCATCGACTTCGGTGGTGATGCGGACGCAGCGATCAAGATTGCGAAGTATCTTGCCGGCCAAGGCCTGAAGCGAGATGCTTTGACGATTTACCGAGATGTTCATCGATCAAACCCATTGCTGAAAGAACCACTGGAAGCAGGCTTGGAGCTCAGCTTGGAACTGGAAGACCAAAGCTCGATTCAATGGGCTTGCACAGGAATCCTCAGCCAAGCTTGGACTGACGATCAGCTACCATTGATCGAGAAAGCAATGCTGGCTGCGAAGGCGTCTTACATTCGTATGAGCAGTGCGAAAGAAACCATGAAAGCTCATGCGTTCGAAAAGGAAATGAAGACCGCACAGCTACGTGATATCGTCGTCCGAGCCGTTTGGACCGGGGACGCCGACGTGGACATTGCCGTGGAAGAGCCTACGGGCACGATCTGCGACAAGTCGAATCCACGTACTTCCAGCGGCGGATTGTTGTTGTCCGACGGATCGTCGCTCGATAAGCCAGGCAAAGATGGCTATTCGGAGACTTACGTCTGTGCCAACGGCTACTCGGGAGAATATAAGATTCTTCTGCGTCGGGTGTGGGGCAACATCACCGGTGGTACCGTGACCGTTAACATCATGACCGATTACGGTACGAAGGATCAAAAGTATGTTCAACAGCAGATCCCCGTAACTCAAGATTCCGTAGTGATTACGGTTGTGAAAAACGGCCACAGAACGACTCCGATTTACGAGGCTCAGCTAGCCAAGTTGCAGGACCGAAAAGCCAAGATGGGTGGAGCTGTGTTAGCCCAAGCAGCCGATGCAGGAGCCGCAGACGCGGGTGCAGCAAATGCTGCAGCAAATGCAAATGATGGCAACTTCAATAACTTGCTAGCTGCATATGCATACAGCCGAAGCAATAACGGTGGTGGAAGCAATGGTAATGGCAATGGCAACGGGTTCCCGTTCATCGGACGTGGAGTGGTTGGTTATCGGCCGATTATCGTGACGATTCCTGCCGGTGCGCAATTCCAGGCCTTGTCTGTTATTTCCGGCGATCGTCGTTATGTGCGTATCACAGCTGCTCCGTTCTTCTCTGACATTATCGCGGTCGACACATTCAACACCTTCACGGGTGGAACCGCTGGCGGCGGTGGTGGCGGACTTGGAGGTGGCGGCGGCGGCGGCGGCGGTGGCGGTGGTTTCGGCGGTGGTGGTGCATTCTAAGCCAATCCCAACGTCTCAGCGGAGACGGCCGTCCAACATGATTCTAGAAAACCCGGAAGATCTCTTCCGGGTTTTTTTATTTCTCTCTACTACAATTTGAAGTTCGTCGCTGAAACTTTACTTTCGGCCGATCAGTTCCCGAGCTCGAAGATTCAGTCCGTTCAAACGTCGAGAAACTTCCTCAATGATTTCCGTATCGGACATGGTTGCATAGACGGCGCTCTGCAGGGGCTCGCCGACAGCCACGGCGATTGGCTTCCTGAGCGGTAACTTCGTGCCGCGAGGTAAACAATCGAAAGCGCCAACGATTGCAATAGGAATGAGTGGCACGTTGGATCGGCGAGCTACTGGAATAAAGCCTGGCTTGAGTTCCCTCACATTTCCGTCTTCGGTTCTCGTGCCTTCGGGAAAAAGCAAAACCAGTTCCCCTGCCTGGAGGCGTTTCAGCATCTCGCGCAATCCGGCAAGCCCTCCTTTTTCGCGATCAATCTCGATGGCGTCTAGAACACGGATTAGGAAACCAAAAACAGAGTTCTTAAAAAGTGTTTTCCTGGCCAGGTAGTTCAAACGCCGATTCGAAATCAAGCCAATCAGAACCGGATCCAGAACGGATTGATGCGTGGACAGCAACATTCCGCCCCCCTCCACATCCAAGTAATGTCTCCCCTCGGCGCGAAAACCAAAACCAACGGCCGCGATCATTCGAGATGTGATTCGAACAAATCGATAGAAGAGCTGTTTTGCGATCCGCGAGGGGGTGTTGTTCGAAGGAGTCATTGTGGCTGGATCAGTTATTGGCTGTTGGATAAAGGCTCGTTGCGATTCAATCCAAGCAGGACTGATCTTCGTTGGTCGACGATCTGCACGAGCTTGTCCAAGACTTCATCTTCGGACATGCCGTCGGTACAAACCATGATGGAATCCACCGCCGGCCGTAAGCCCCCCTCGGGCCGCTGTGTGTCTTGGGAATCCCTTTGATTTTGAAGCTCCAGCACCTCTTCGAAGCTAACATCCACCCCCAGTTCCAGGAGCTGAGCGACCCGCCGTCGAGCCCTCTCCTCGGGACCAGCGGTTAAGAAAATCTTGCATTCCGCCATAGGAAACGCGACAGTCCCTTGGTCTCTTCCTTCCGTGACAGCGTCCTTGCCTTGTCCCCAGTTTCTTTGAGCATTTACCAGAATGGACCTGACCTGAACGTTATCCGCAATGGCTTGGATCGATTTGGTGACTTTCGGCGTTCGGATAGCCTCGGTCACGTTTTCTCCGTCAAGTTCCACGCAATGTGGACCCAAATTGATTTTCAAATCGCGGGCCAGTTCGGCTACAGATTCGACTTGGTCCAGCGAAATACCGCGGCGTAGGCAGGCCAAAGTAACACATCGGTACATTGCACCTGTGTCCAGAAAATCGAAGCCGAGTTGCTTCGCCAGTCGTTTTGCTACGGAGCTCTTTCCAGCCCCCGCGGGGCCATCGATCGTAACAATCAATTGTCTCTCCTGAACATGCGTGAAGTGGGCTAACCCTTAGAAAGCAACCGTGGCCCTTAGGAAACACCCTTAGACTGCCCGATGAAACATCCACTTCACTGAGCGATCCTTGAGTTTAATCCATCAGGTCGTTTCTGTTGAGACTGTTTCTGCTCACCTAAAGCGGAACTTTGTGCCTATAATGGTTTATCCTCTTGAACTGAATAGATAACGATTTCACTTCAGCCGAAACGAATGGCAATCAACCATATGCTAAACCACTTTGCACGTAATTTGCGTTATTCATTGGCCGCAGTTGGCCTGCTGACCATTTCCCTCGGGCTTGGTTCCGCCAAGGCCCAGCTGGAACAGCCCTCACCCCAGCCGGCTGCCCAGCCCTCCTCCGAGACTGTCATTAAGCCAGTCGAGGCGCAAACCCCGGAAGCCGCAAAGTCTCCCGAAGAAAAAGCCCCGGAAGCCAAACAAGAACCTGCCAAGAAGCCGGCCAAAGAAAAACTGCCACCTAAGAAGCAGCTTCGAGCGATCGCATTGAGCGGATCGTACGATGATTTGGCTCAAGCGGCCTCGTTCGATCCAACCAGTTTGCTGCTGGGAGGTGGTGTTGGGAAAAGCAAGTCGTTCTATCGATTGTGCGATTACATCGATGAAATGGCCAACGAACCCAACCTAAGCCACGTTCTTTTTGATCTGTCCGATTCTGATATTGGTTTTAATTCAGCCCAGTTGGACGAGCTTGCACGGCGGCTTGAGAAGCTGAAGGCAAAAGGCAAAAAGCTCATTGCATGGCTGGAGAACGCCAGCAACGTTCACTTGTCGATCGCATCCAGTTGCGATGAGATTGTGATGGCCGACTTCGGCGGCGTTGATATGCCTTCCTCCGCTCTTGAAACCATGTTCTATCGTGACGCCATGGATTTGGTCGGGGTCAAAGCATCGATCGTAAGGGCAGGAGACTTTAAGGGTGCTGTAGAACCTTACACCAACCCCGTCATGAGCGAACATCTGAAGAACCACTATCTAGCGATGCTGGAATCGATCAACGGTGCCCAGATCTCGCGAATTGCAAAAGGACGCGGTTTGACCACGGCCGCCATCAGAGACTTGCAAAAGAAACGCATGCTTCTCCCTGCCGAGGCATTAGCTGCCGGGCTTGTAACCAAGCTTGCTCCGTATGGCTCGATGCGAACCACGGTTCAAGAGTCTGCAGGAAAGGACATCGAATGGACGACGCCAAAAGCAAAACCCAAACGAGATATCTCGTTTTTTGAATTGATGAGCAAGGCAATGGCCGGCCCCAAGGAAGCTCAACGCGTCAAGGAAGATTCGATTGCCGTTTTGCATTTGAGCGGCTCGATCATGGATGGCAAGCAAGCGTCGCCAGGTGAAATCATCTCCGGACCTACCGTCAAGGCGATCGAGGAACTCACTCAAGAAGATCGGGTCAAAGGTGTCGTCGTACGCATCAATTCGCCCGGCGGAAGTGCGACTGCAAGCGAAGCGATTCGCCAAGCCTTGGACCAATTGGCCAAAAAGAAGCCGGTCGTCTTTTCTATGGGAGAAATGGCAGCCTCCGGAGGATATTGGATCACTTGCATCGGGCAACCCATCTACGCCGAACGGGGCACCATCACTGGCTCCATTGGTGTGTTCTCGCTGAAACTGAGTCTTGGGACAATGCTCCGCCGAGTTGGTGTGCATGTGGAATCGGTGTCTTTGGATGAGTCGGCCTCTTCGAACGCAATCGATCGAGCCTGGTCCGATGCGGAGATTGCTAACATGCAACGATTTATCGACGATGTTTATCATCGGTTCCTGTCCATTGCCAGCAAGTCGCGAAACATCCCTGTTGAGAAGCTTCAAACACTTGCCGGTGGACGTGTATGGTCGGGTGAGCAAGCCAAGATGCATGGATTGGTGGACGAGCTGGGTGGTGTGGACGACTGCATCGCTGTCGTTGCAAAGAAATCCGGAATCGAAAAGTTCAAAATCCTTTCGAAGCCGGAACCCGCAAGCGGATTTGATCTGTTCCGTATGCTCGACGATTCCGGGGACGGAGATATTGATATTGGGTTGAACGGCGCATTTAAAGAAGGTGCATTTGCCGAATGGGAATCCAAGCTGATTGGCCTAATGGGACATCGAGGCTTCCGTTTCAATACCACCCTATCCCTGCTTCGCGATGCGTTTCAAAGCAAATCGGGGCAGCCTAAGATCTGGGCGCTTATGCCGCAAGAACTGAATGTTCGTTAATGGGTCAAGTACCATTAGTTTGACGAAACGCTCACTTCGTTTTCAATTTTTGTTTCCCATGGTCATTGCAATCGCAGTGACCGCGTTGGGGGTCATGTTCGTTTCTAAGTGGGCGTCCGATACCGCTTCGAGGCGTACGTCTTTGAAGCGTTTGCTCTCGACCGGCGACCTCTGCACCAACGCAGCCTACCCGTTAACACCATCTGTTTTGACTCAGATTCAAGATCTGTCAGGGCTAATGGTAGCTACCTATACGGATTCCGAGGGTTCCGAAGTCTTATCGATCCAGGCTGCATCTAGTCGCTTCCCGAGCTCAATGCCGCCTAACCGTGTGACGAATCTTGCGAAGCAGGGGCCCGGTCTTCAACAAATCCAGCTCGCTTCGGAAGGCAACTACAACGCGATTTTTCTCTCAATTCCAGAATCGAGTTCGGTAAAGCGTTCGCGTTTTTTGGTGTTGCTGGAAAATGCTTTGGATTCGCAGGCTACTTCGGTGCAGGCGTTTGTTTTGCCGCTAGCGACCGGCATCTTTGCCTCATTGGCCATTGCCTTGGTTGCCGCGATGGTTGCCAATCGTATCGGCTCGCGAATCGAGTCGCTAGATGCTCATGTTCGATCCATCGCCGATGGCACTTTTCGATTGGAGACGCCGCAAGGGCCTGTCGATGCAATTCATTCACTGCATCAATCGGTGAATACGATGAGTGTGCAGTTGGAGCGATCCATGGGGCAGATTGTGAAAGCCGAACGAACGCGTTTGATCAATCTAATGGCGAGCGGACTTTCGCATGAGCTCCGCAATCGGTTGACGGGAGCAAGACTGGCCATTCAAACATGCCAATCGACTGGCGATTTTGAAGAAGGACTTCCAATCGCACTCAAACAGATGCAACTTGCCGAAGAGACGATTCAGCGTCTGTTGACCATCAGTACTACGAAAACAGACCGGTCAGAACCAGCGTTATCGGCCATGCAAATTGTGGATGCCGTAGTTCAATTGACTCGGCCTATTGCAATGCATCAAAACGTAGATTTCGAGATTAGTCCCCAGCCTTCTGATGGAACGAGTTCGCATGAATTCGATTGCGATCGAGTTTCGGTTGGTCGTGGAGCGTCGGTTGTAAGCGCCTTGATCAATCTGGTCTTGAATGCGATTGAGGCTGCAGGCCCAGGTGGGAAGGTTTGTTTCCTGATGCAGAAGGTTTTAATCGGGGACATACCGATGCTTCGGTGGACTGTGATCGATGACGGACAGGGGCCGACACAGAGTGTTGCAGATTCTATGTTCGAACCTTTTTTTACGACGAAACGGGAGGGTGTTGGATTGGGGTTAGCCATGAGCAAGCAAGTTGCAGAGGGGCAGCAGGGAACGCTCAGCTGGGAAAGACGCGACAGTACCACTCGATTCATGATGGATGTTCGGCCGATATCGTGGGAGTAAACCAATGCAAAAAGTGATCTGGGTGATCGATGACGAACAGGCGATTTGCTGGGCTTTAAAGAAAGGGATCGAGCAACGAGGGTACGAATGCAAGAGCTTCCCAAATGCAGAGGCCGCGATTCGTTCCTTGTCGGTAGCGACGGCTCTTGATGCTGTGTTGCTGGATATGCGAATGCCGGGAATGGACGGCTTCGAAGCCACCGCAGCAATTCACCGTTTGCAACCGAAGGTTCCTGTTGTGATGATGACAGCTTTTGGTGATCTTTCCAGCGCGATCCAAGCCATTGATTCTGGAATCGTCGAGTATTTGACCAAGCCATTTGATCTGGACGTAGCCTTGCGAACGATCGAACGAGCCATGCAATCGAGCGTCCAGGCACCGGCCGAGACAAGCTCGCCCGAGCTTCACTTCGGTAGCCTCTTGGGAACTTCGCCCGCCATGCAAAATGTCTACAAACAGATTGCCGTGGCATCCAAAGGGGACATGTCGGTGCACGTTGAAGGTCCTACTGGAATCGGCAAAGAGGCTGTTGCCTCGGCCATTCATCGTCATAGTTTGCGATCCAACAACCCGTTTTTAGTGTACGTGCCCAGCGCCATTTCTCCGATCGCGCTGAGCTTGGAATTGCTTGGCAGTTCCTCCCATATCACTAAAAATTCATTTCAAGCTCGTTCTGGTGCATTGGAACTCGCTGGCCAGGGGGTTCTATTTATCGAGGAAGTCGCGGACTTGCCACTGACTTTACAAACTCAGTTGCTGCGAGTTCTCGAAAAGGGGTGTTACACGCCCATAGGTGATTCCCAAACAAGAACCTGCGCCGCACGCGTAATCACTTCGACCGAACGCGATTTGAAGGAATTGGTTGCCGAAGGGGAATTTCTTGAGGAGCTGAGGCAGAGGCTTTGTGTTTTTGTCATCGAACTAAAATCGCTTCAATCGCGACGGGAAGATATTGTTCCCATTGCGAGAGATTGGTTGCAAAGGCAAAGCCAAGATGGCCAAATGTCCTTTTCGCCGGAAGCTGAAGAGTGGCTTGAATCGCAAGCCTGGCCTGGAAACATCAGGGAGCTGCGGTCTGCCATCGCGAGGACGCTGGTTTTGTCGCGCGGCGGTCGGATTCAAGTTTCCGATTTGCAAGAAGCTGTTCCAAGTCATCGTTCCGTAAATGAGGTCGCAACGTCCGCATTGGGGCAAGAGATCGAACGATGGATGGTCGCTCACCTAAAGTATTTGGAGCATCAAGGACTCCGGGTCAGCAGCGGAAGCCAAAGTGATGTATTTGGGGACATGTATGAGGAATTCCTGGAAGCTGTTGAACGTCCTCTTTTAGAATCGATGATGCGAGTGTATCAGAACAACCGTGCAACGATCGCCGCACAGCTCGGGCTTCATCGTTCCACCCTTCGTCAAAAGCTTCGAAGGTACAAAATCGACTAGATGATCTGCACGCGTCGTTTGCGCTGCATATTGTCAGGCAGATTGACTGGCAGTTTGCTTCACCACCAACCCAAAGTGTTTCGAACCAGACGGTCCTCGTAAACTTCCCAGTCGAGTGAACGCGCGATGAACGCCTTCGTTGCCAAGCAAGGAACGAATCTGTTCGGGCTTGCCGAATTGCTTCACGAGACTTCGAAACTTGATCCAGTATCGATCGTGATGATAAATTCTTTCCAGCACTTGGCCCCCCATCGCTTCGACCATCGCCACATAGGTTTTTTGGCGATAGCATTTCATGCAGTCGGTCAGAATTAAAACTCCATCCGGTTGGAGCAACGCCAACGTGTTTCGAATCGCGAGGTGTTGATCCTGTTCGTCGGGCAAATTTCCAATGACGTCCCCGAGGAAGATGACATCGAAGTAGGAATTTGGGTAATTTGGATGAACGGCGTCCCCCAATTCGACATGGAAATTTGTCTTGGACGTTAATCGATCACATCGTTCTTGAGTTCTTTGAACCGCCGAATCGGCGATATCAAATGCGTATACGTCAGGAGCGTAGTCCGCCAGTTTTTCCGTAAGGCATCCCAGGCTACATCCCGCGTCCAGGACTCGCAATGGGGAAGGCTGAAACCGCTTTGCCATTTCGATCATGCGGTTGTATTTCGCTTGTTCAGCAGCAGAATAATAATCCCATGGATCTTCCCGCTGACGGTAAAGCTGTTCGTAGTACTCTTTGTTTTGGTACGTCGCATCTAGAGTTTGTGGCATTCCAGGCTTGCTTTCGAACAGTGTTTTCTGGCTGATAAGGTCCAATCTGGACGGGAAAACCAAGGAAGCTAAAGTGGCCAGCTATCGAATCCCGCGCATTGCCAACGCTATACTAAATGGTCTGTTTCTATGCAATACAGAAACGGATTAGCCTCCGTGGTTCAAATTCCTGGAAGCACTCACAGCGGACTGTTTCAATGGACTACAATTCGTGAGCAGTTCTGTTCCTACAAATTAAAGAAATCATGTCAAAATCACTTTACTACGCTGCGCGAATTCTTCTGTTTTCTATGGCAATTCTGTTTTTTGCAGAATCAGCTTTTGCAGACTCGCCATTCCCGAAGCGGTTTGAACATACCTTCGAAGAACTGAAGCTTGGTTTCAAATTGCCAGCCGTTGACAACAAGTATGGGTTAGAAACGTTGCTGTCAGAGGTTTATCTTAAGTTTAGCCCAGACGGAACATGTGAAGAGTTTCGGCGCGAGGTTTGGCAAAGCCGATTGAAGAGTATCGGCGATCAGGGAACTTTGGAAGAAGTTTACTCACCTTGGTACCAAAACCAGCCTGTGATCAAGGCACGCGTATTCGATCGCAACGGAAAAGTTTACGAGCTCGCTGAAGACGATTCGACCGTTGCTTCGGCTCAGTCGGAAGACCGAACGGTACTAACCGACAAGATGGTTGTTCGGACGGTCTTGCCTGGTTTACAAGAGGGTGGAATAGTCGAACAGACAGTGACAACCACCGATCGAATGCCCTTTTTTCGTTCGGGAACATCGCGATCGTACTCGTTGGATAGTTTTGTTCCGACTCAATTTTTTTCAGTCACGATTGAAGCTCCAGAAACGTTGCCCTTGAAGGTTGGTTTTTTAGGAGACGCTAGGCCCATTCAAGAAACAGCGAAAGACGGGTTGCGATTCTGGCGACTAGAGATTTCGGACCCAAAATTGATCGACGCAGAAACAATAGAGCGTTCGGTACCTTTGGATGTTGTGCAAGTTTCAGCGTTGGTTGTATCCACGGGGATTCACTGGAAGGATATCGCGAGCGAGTATTCTGCATTGGTTGATCAACGCCTGGAAGGAGTCGATTTTGGAGCATTGGTCCAAGATTTGAATCTAGGGGACGGTTTATCGGAACGTGAGCGAATCGACACGTGCAAAAAGTGGATACAGACCAACATTCGTTATACAAGCGTCTCGCTCGGCGAAGCCTCTATCGTGCCAGCGCGTCCATTGCAACTTTTGACGCGGCGGTTTGGTGACTGCAAAGACCAATCCACGATGCTTGTTGGACTGCTGCGACAGTTAGGGATTGAAGCCAATGTCGCGTTGGTGAATTCCTGGTCCTATCGTTCGCCCAACCCCGCTTTTCCGTCCTTGAGCGGATTTGACCATGCCATCGTGCATGCAAAACTTGGGGGGGAAAGTCTATGGATTGATTGCACGTTTCTTGGGGCCGGACCAGAATCGATGCCGGTTTACTTGCAGGGAAAGAATGTCTTGATCGCTTCCAATAACTCAGAGGATCTAACTCAGATTCCGGTTCTCAGCAAGGCTCAAAACTCGTTGGTAGAGTCGAGGTTCGTAACGGTCGAATCGAAACAATGCACCATCAAGTCGGAAGACCAGCATTCTGGTTACTTCGCTGCATTAATCAAGAATTACTTTCTGACCACCGACAAGGTCGAATCCGAAAGCGAAATCAACAAGCAGCTTTCGCAGAGCCTACCAAATGCAAAGTACTCCATCCTGTCCATGGATGACCCATGGAACGAATCGCTTTCATTTCGCAAGACGACGAATACGACCGGCATCGATCTCGTGCCTGTAGATGAATCGCGATCGCGGCTGGATGTGTTTATCTCTAAACTTTTCGAAGAGCTTCCGCAAGCCTTTTTGATGAGATCTGAATCGAACATGAAGGTCGATCGAAAGTTACCAGCCCAAGTGTTGGTTCCGTTTGTTCGACAGAAAAACACGACCGTCGAGGCTTCTGAAAGAATTCAGCTAGACTGCAAAGAAGGCGAGCAACAAGAGAAAATTGGTTGTGTCACCATCCTGCGCCGCATCAAGAAAGAATCCGCCAACAAGATCTTGGTTGAAATGAAATTGGAAGTTGACGCGGGAATCCTTAGTGTCGACGAACTTGAAAAGTTATCCTTGGTCACTTCCTCGTTCGAAGATATATCCGGTTTGTGGAATGCAGCCATTTATGCCAATGATCTTGCGGCGATTCCTCAGGAAATCAGTCTCGAAAGCATCGCAGCACTCAGGAGGCAGTGGGACTTAGAGCAATCGCAAGCGACCCTCGAAAAGTACATTGATGCGTTACTTCAATGCGCGATGGTTGATGAAGCTCGTTCTGTTGCCGACGAGGCGACCCAACGCTTTCCTGAGAATGCTTGGTCGCACTCCGCAAAAGGTTGGACTTGGATTGTTGACGAACTAGGGCGTGAGTTCTACCCGGGCATGAATCAAACCCTCGCACAAGAGAGTTTTCGTCGAGCGCTTGAGCTTGAGCCTGGCCATCTGCGATCTGCTCATTTTCTTACCTATTGCATGCTTCGCGACGAGACAGGCTTACTGATTGACGACCCTGAACGCAACCAGCAGTGTATTGACTTGATACGCAGCGTCGAGCAAGTCAATGCGATCACCGAGGATATGGTCAATTTCCTAATACATTGCCTTATCAAAAATGAGCGATATGAAGATGCTGCTTTGGAACTTAAGAAGCTTGGTTACGAACGAGAGATCCTTGGCGTTCGCTGTCTTGAGAATTCAGTCAACGGTCGATGGAAAGAAGTGGAGGCAATTCGTGATCGGCTCAAAGGGGACAAGGACACTTTAGTATTCGTCTTCAATTACGCCAGGGGATGTCTTACAGACAAGCAACGTTACAAAGACGCCAGTCGCTTGATTGGGCTTCTGGCAGCCGTTGGGATTGAAGACGCAACCGCAAACTCGAAGGCTATCGCATCCTTGCAAGTAGTGCCCGTCCCGAAAGACCCTACGGCTTCGCCTGTCGATGTGACAACGGAGTTGCTTTTACGATTGGCAACCGATGGAGTTAGACCAGAATCATGGGGCGATATTCTCATCAGTACAGAGGGGTACAACAATGACTTCGGCATCTTTGGAAACGCCTTATCTGGAATCCAACAGAGAGTCAGACCTCAAGCAATTGCACGCAATCGAGTGCTTGACCTCTTTCGACCGCAAATACGAGTGACTGGTAATGACGAGAATGGTTACCAATGCGTTGTGCAGATTAATGGTTTGACGGATTCGATTGCAGTCCTGAAGGTTGAAGGAAAGTACAAGATTCTTTTGGCAGGAAAGAACTTTGAGAGAATCCTGATGCACGCAGAAGATTGCATGAAAAGAGGAGAGACCGCCGATGCCTACAAATGGATTGAGTGGATCGTGAGGCTGTTGCCGGAAGCTCGAATCTTGGTTGCTGAGTCCGGAAGTCCAGCAAAAATCATTTGGAAGTCCAGCCGAACCAAGACTCCTGAGCAGTTCGAGCGATTTACAAAAATGATGCGTTCAACCGGGGCTATCGAAGAGGTGTTAGCCGAGTTTCAAAACTGGATTTCGCAAGAAAAATCAAAGAGCAAGAAGCTGCAATATCAACGATGCCTATTCGATCAACTTTCAGAACGGTCGCCTATGGATTACTGCCGAGAAGTGGCTCCATTTCTGGAAGAAAACCCTGCGTTTTATGGAGAAATGAATCGCTATTTCTTTACGGTGATCGAACAAAAGGATTTCGAAAAGGGGCATGAGCTTCTTGCCGAATGGAGAGACATTCTACCGGAAGAACTGACGGCAAGGATGGAAAGTAAAATTCTGATGTATCAAGATGATTATGAAGGCGGATTGGCAAAGGTTCACGCTGCTGCCAAGCTCTTCAATCGCGTTGATTTCTGGAATTCATTTTTCTGGTCGTCGATGTTTGTTGATGGTGTTGATGGCGTCGAGTTGAAAACAGTTCAGGATATGTTGCGCACCAAAGGGTCTTTGGCAGACCTCCACACACTCGCTTGTGCAGAAGCCGAAGTTGGTT
Source organism: Planctomycetaceae bacterium (assembly GCA_027487485.1). Taxonomy (GTDB): domain Bacteria; phylum Planctomycetota; class Planctomycetia; order Pirellulales; family Pirellulaceae; genus JBKCUI01. The sequence goes on from JAIYDN010000008.1 coordinate 95,470, forward strand.
TGCTCCGCGAAGCAGCTGACGATCTTAGGCTCTTGGTTACGCTCCAGGGAAATCAAATGAAGGATGCAGACTGGTTGATTGTTGGTCTGATCGCCCAAAAATGTGCTCTCTCCGAACCTGCGAAAGCTGCATACTCGAAAGTTGAATTCTCCGACGACAAGTTCTCTGCGTATAGCCTGACAAAAAAGAAGCTTTCCAACTTGGAAGATAAAAAGTAGGGAGACAATCGGAACACTCACTAGGGGGATAGCCTAGTTTCTTGGTTGTGGCTTGTCGCCAAGCCTGTTTTTTGTTGGCATCAACAGGATGCGGTAAGGATGGGAAGTCCGAAGGCTTCGGTTGGAAGTGCCTTGTAGCACGAAGATTAGCCGAGCGTGGGGTTCGGTTCATCGAATTAATCGATGGCAGTTCCAGCCACAACTGGGATCAGCATGGGAACATGGCAGAACATGCCGATCACGCTCGAACCATTGACCAACCTGTGGCGGGCTTGTTGAAGGATCTCAAACGCACTGGTATGTCGGAGGACACGCTCTTGGTTTGGACTACGGTTTTCGGTCGCACCCCTGGTGTGGAAGGAGAAAAGGGGCGCGGCCATCACTGTGCATGCTTTTCATCTTGGATGGCGGGGGCAGGAGTCAAAGGGGGGATCAGCTACGGAATAACCGATGAGATCGGTGCCAAGGTTGCTGAAAACCGAGTCCATGTTCACGATTTTCATGCGACTATCCTGCACTTGTTAGGCATTGATCACGAGCGTCTCACCTACCGAAATGCGGGGCGTGATTTCCGGCTCACGGACGTACATGGAAACGTCGTGCATGACCTCCTAAGTTAGTTCCCCGGCAACTTTAGCCTCATCCGCAGAATCTGTGGGTTATCTTTAGCTCGCGAGGGTTCCCCTGACTTCTTTCGAGCTTGCCGACTTGCTTTTTGAGTAATGCAAAAAAGCCAACGCGTTAAAACGGAGCTGTATCAAGATTTTTTCCCCACTGATTCTGAGGAAGAAACAAAGAATGCCACACGGCACCACAAAAATTTGTTATCGTCGGTATTCTGCGGGCTCAAGATAGACAATCACACTTTTTTTGTAAGAGGTGAGTATGGCGAGAATCATTGTAACTCACGGTACCGACGCTAACGTATGGGCTCAGCAGTTTTGTCGGCGAGCTTCGTGGACTCGAGGACTGCGTGCGACAGAAGCGAGAGGGATGGTCGTTGTACCAACCGTGACTAGGGTAAGTGTCGTTGCTGCATTAGAGAGAGCAGCCACTTTAGCGGGGGGTGGGGGAGAGGTGATCTATTCGATTGGGCACGGAAACGGTAATGCTTCTGGTGCAAATGCTCAGCTCGGTACTGGGTCGGACTTCACATTAACTCAGCGTATTCTCTCCGCGAACGCGGAAGGTTGGATAGAAAGGCAAGTCGAGCATTGCGTGCAACGAGTGCCACTCGACCCTCCAGATCAGTTAGTGAACTCTTCGTTTAGACAGATCGGGCAAGCTCTGACGCGTGCTGGTGTGCGCAGAATTTCGTTTTTAACTTGTGTTCTCGGAAACAACGCCACTTTTCTGAGAAGTATGAAGGTCGCGCTGGGCGGAGGCGTCGAAGTTGCGGGATATCGAGGGTACGTAACAACAAACTCGGCTGTCAACCAAACAACACCTGGGCGAGGGCAAGACAGAATTCGCTTGTACCTGACTAACGATCAAGGTGGACTCAACATCATCGGAGGTAGCGAAACGGAACCTTTCTGCTTATTAGAAACACCCGAAGCAAGGTTCTCAACCGTTGTTTAGACTCGAGAGATTCATGGGATGCCGAACCCAGTATTGCATCTGACTGAAAACAATCAATTCAGTCTATATGATCCACTTCCGACCGGGATCTTCTCTCTGAGAACAGTTCGGACCATTTCGCTAACTGAGTTCAGGAAACGATTCACGATTTGCAATACGACTGATCAAGGTTTTGGTACGCAAAACAAAGTCCGATTTGTAATTGGCCACTTGCTGCTCCGAGATGCCTAGAATCTCCGCCGCCTCTTTATTGCCAATGCCAGATACGAACAGTAGCTCGATACACTTTAGTTTTTGCCAATCGTTTTTCGACTGCCATTTCTCGATCTGATCCCGCAACGCCTCGACAAGTGCAAGTTCTTCCGTGTCGCGTCGCTCGACCGACCGAGCCATGCTGCTCACAGGGCGAAACGGAGCTGGGACTTGCTGTGCCCCATCGCTAGAATCGGAAGGGCTGTGAAACGATGTGGTGTGACGCCGACCCTCGCGACGCAAATGGTCGGTCAGCTTGTATGCGGCGATCGAAAAAAGATACCCTTCCAACGGACGCTGGCAGTCGAAGTTAGGAAGGCTGTTCAAAAAGCCGACAAAGGTCTCTTGAACAATGTCTTCCGCATGCGATCGGTCCATCAGTCGCGAGCTCACGAAGGCCAGCAAACGACCTTCGAATCGGTCGATCAATTGCTGCCATGCCTGCGTGTCGCCGCCACGAATGCTATCGACTAAGAGCTTCTCTGGAAATCGGGATGCGTTGGGTTCTAGCGATTCACTCATTTCTTGAGTTTAGCTTTTTCCCGTCGAGCCAACACCCCAATCAGTCCAGAAAACAAGGTGATTGTTGCTATCCCCAAACCACCCAATACGCCTACTTGCTTGGTGCGTTTCTCTCGAACGCGGCTCTTTTCCCAGCCTCGGACAACTTCAAGCTGTTCCGATGATATTCGAAGCTCTTTCCATAATTGGTGATAAGTCCCAGATGGACGATCTTGAATGTTATCGAACTCGCGATCGGCGACCAACCAATTGGATTCTACATACTCTTCGGTCAATTCTGGTAGCTGAGAAGCACTGGTCAATTCTAAAACATGCTTGTCAAGATACGATCGGACTTCGTTCATCAGTCGCGACTTTAAATCTCCAATGCACTGCTCGCGGTCGGGGAACAAAGAACTGCTCACGGCCAATCGATGATCCTCTCCCAACACCAAACCTTCTTTCACCCAGTCGGGTGTGTTCTCGTTAAGGATCTTAATCGAAGAAGGGTCTAGGGACTCCAAATCTGTCACTGCGGTATCCGTTGCATCCGTAGATTTCGTCGGCGTTTCGGAAATCGACTCCAACGACATGCTGGCATCAATCTCAGCGCCAACGACTTCCACTGTCCCGCTTTCCTCAACCGCATCTTGAGCGTCTTTTACGATTTCCTGAACGTCTTGAAGGACATCTTTTATACTTTCAGAGAACTCCGAAGGAAGCTGTGGTGGACGAGCACTTGGAACGTCTTCTGTAGATTCTTGGCAAACAGCAAGCTGCGATAGGCAAAGAGAAATCGCGATCGCAGCACCATTTCGCAGGGCATTCCTTTTGGATTTGAATTGAAACATGATGAACCTAAGCAACTTTCGATGAATGGTTGTAATCGATCCAAGGGGACGCCATTTGCAACGTGAAGGAAGTTACGCCTGCGAACACCAAGCACCAAGGGGAAGGAAAGTAGAAAAGTCCTTGCACCAAGGCTGCCATTCCAATACTCCATACGATTGCCCAAACGCTGAAGCGACTCTTGCGGAGAATATCCGACTGCCTCCACCAGCGTACAATCCACATCAATGCCCCAAAGAAAGCAATGTGGCCAGCGAGCAGCGGAGTCGAATTGGAGTCGTAAAATCCTTGCCAGCCTCGATTCCAATTCATGTCCGTGGAAACAAACTGAACCGACCCCTCACCCGATATCTCGTTCCATGGAACCATTAAAAAATCGCTAAGGTAAAAGCTAACAACTCCCAGCCCCACTCCGAATGCGAGCTGCACAAAGCGCTGAACGATCGAATCCTCAGGCCGCTGCTCCCAACGCTTGGACAAATGCAGAACAGTCCAAGTGGTCAGCAACGACATGATCGATGTCCATGCAATCCCACTTACCATCGCGATTCCGGAGCTAGGCCAATGGCCCTGAAGGATCGAGTTGGCCGCGCCTTGATCGCGGGCTACCGTCAGGATGGATCCACCCACAGCCAAAACCAAAGTGACAATCCCGGCGAATGCCCAACTACGTGTTTTGTCATGACTTCGTGACCAAAATCCACGCTGCTTTAGCTCAGCCCTTTTTTCTTCTTGCCAATTGCGCAGCGCGACTTTATACGGCACGGGTGCGGGCTTCGGAGGTGCTGGCGGCGCGTTCGGGTAATGGGCAGTTGGTTGAGGAGCATAAACTGGGCGAGGCTGCTGAACCGGACGAACATTTCCAGCCATCGGCTTGGAGGCAGTTCGGATAGGTAGGTGCGACCCCACAAACATGTACCAGACGACGTAGTAACATGCATAAAGCCCACACAGCAAGAACAACAGCGGAGCAATCATGCCCGAGTTAATCACTAAGAAGATGATACCGACAACCAACACTGCACCGCGCCCGCCCGGAGGTAGATCTAGGTAGGTTTTTTGAAGGTCATGGAATCCTTTGTGGACGGCTCGCGCGATCGGTTCTCGATACAACCCATCACCCTGCACGTCTCCAGCAAAGCCATAGCGATACTTCCACGGATTGTTCGTAGCCCCGGACTGAGCTTCGCGGGAATGGACTCGTTGGAAACCTGGATTTCCCGCCGTGGTAGGGTCGAGATTTCCTAGTGGTCGCGCTACAGGAATCGCTCGAGCTGACGCGTTTGTATTCGGTTGCATCACAGGTGGCATGCTAACATAGCTGGCATCTGTTTTCTTCACTGCTAACCCGCTATGGTCAAGCTCCCAACCCAGGGCTCGCAACATATCGCGACAATCACGAAATCGCGAAGCAGGATTTTTTGCCAACGCTTTGTGAATCACGGATGCGAATGGTTCCGAAACTTGCGACAAGTCAGGATCTGCCGTCAAATGCTTCAGAATGATTTCTTGACTGCTTTCCCCATCGAAAGGCACAACGCCTGTCAGCAATTCGTAAAGGATGATACCAAGGGAATAGATGTCGATCTCCTTACCATATTCCCCCTTGCCGATCTCCGGGGCCATGTAATGGAAGGTACCAACGCTTTCCGTTTGACCACCACGTCGTGACGCACTGATGTATTTCGACAGTCCATAGTCACCGATTTTGATCAACCCGCCATCAATAAAGACATTGGCCGGCTTCAGATCACGGTGGACGATCCCTTGATCGTGCAAGTAAGCCACCCCAGCCGCGAGCTGCGAGAACCACTGCATGGTTTCTGCTACGGACATCCCTTGCGGAAATCGATCCATACGATCGCGCAGAGAATCTCCGTCGATGAACTCCATGACAATCCAGCCTTGCTCCAGCTTGTCGAACTTAATGTCGTAGATAGCTACGAGATTAGGATGACGAAGATTCAAACAATGGCGAACGCCGCGCACTTCTACTTCAAGATTCTTTTGAATGCGTTTGAGGGCAACTTCTTTCCCCGAGTCGCTTTCGGCGAAGTAAACTTCACCGAACCCGCCCGAGCCAACGCCGCGTTTAATCTTGTATCCGTCGAGAGGCGTATCACCACTGCCGTATTGGAATTTCATCGAAACACCGATGGGTTTTGACATTGCTGGGGCCGCTTCCTCCAAGGGGGAGACGGGCTCCTCCATGGCGGAAACGATAGGTTGTTGAATTGTTGGGCGTCGAAGCTTTGCAAACATCTTTATTCTCCGTCGCCATCCTCGCGGCTATCGGCTTTCCAGCCAACATCTGCAATCAGGTCGACACTTAGTTTACTACGAGATGACTTTCGTTTCTGCCCTAAAAAGCTTGGTGCCATTATTCGAGGGTCATCGAAATTTCATCACCAGTTATTCTTTGGCCCTGAACCAGAGGAAAAGGGGCGCTGATTGATTTGCCGTTCAACTGAATATTGGCTTGCGGTGCCGCTCGACACATCCATTGCGTCCCATTGCGAAACAAAACAACCTTGCTTGTCCAGTCCGGGCAAACGACATGGCAATTGGACTCTGGCCCCAACACACAGGACTCGCCCATCAATAACGCTGCCGACAAAAGAGGTTGCCAGCGCACGTTACCTGTCAATTCCAGCCTGGCTGTTCCGCTAAGCTGAGTTGGGCGAATGTACAGGAGCTCGATTCTAGCCCCCAAAGATATCCTGCAACCATCGCTTAGAACGACGGCGCGATCGATTTCGCGTCCGTTAACCATGACCGTTTGCAGAGGCTGAATCAGATGGTCCTCTCCATGACGCCGAATGATGGCGGCTCGTCGACTGAGATCGCCACGTATCGCGAGATCGACCGAGTTTCCCGGGAACGCTTGGCCAATAGACACTTCCACCTGGTCGCAAATCGCATAGCTCCCTACACCATCGATCCATAGGATTTTGGGAGGAGACATCATGATGGAAGGGGGAGAATGAGGAACAAGCCTAGCGAGATGATTGATCATACACGTTTCCTCTCGTTTCGACTCTGCCAAATTGAAATCAAGTATTTATAAAATCGGCCCGACTTTTTAGGTCGGACCGATATCGTTTCGAATCGCAATCCATGCGGTGGACAATTATCGATTGTCGACCAAGGAACCGACGACAGACGTGGACTTTTCGTCAAAGTAGCTTGTGATCTGCTCAATCAAGTCTGCTGGAGCTTCTTCGCTAAGAACAGGAATGCCAGAGGATTCGTCCATGACATCGGTCAATCGCTCTTCCACATCGATCCTAGTTCCAATGTCAGCAACTGTCTGACGCACCGAACTGACTTGGCTGTCGTTGACGCTGAATTGATTGCTTGTCTTAGCAACTTCCACCATCGTCAAACGAGCCTGAAGATTCTCCACTTCTACTTCGAGCTGACGTTTCGCAGCAAGCATTTCATCAAGCTTCCGACGTGCACCTTCCAAGTTCCGTTCGCGTGCCGACAGGACCTTTTCCAGCTTGTCTGCCGTGGCTTCTTGAGTCTGATAACTCTTGAACCGGTCGCTCAAGTCTTTATGAACTTGCTCCATGTCGAACTTTTTGCCGTTGTAGGTAACGTAGGTAACGCCACTTTGCGCATCCTCTTTCAGCTTGAGAATGGCATTCTTCGACTTCGAAAGTGAAGCCTTCTTGGCTTCCACTTCCCGTTGCAACCGCGCCACTTCGACTTCTTCCCGAGCGATCACCTTCAAATTTCCAGCGATCTCTGGCTTCAAGTCGACGATCATGTCGCGCGCTCTTTTGATTTCGACATCCAAAGGAATTTGCTCCTTGATTTTGTCTCGCAACGAGTGATAACCCGTCTTCATATAGCTAGAGGCGGAAGTGCCAAGAAGCAGTCCACCAGCACCTAAAACGATCGCCGATCCTAAAACAATTTTCTTAAGCATGGTTCTTTCCCCCAAAACGTAGATGAAACAGACGCGGAAATGCCCGCCCTGCCGCTCCCATTCATCGCATCGTGTCGTCATTCAGATTGCCCTGTGCAATCCATTCCCATGAAAACCGACCAGACTTGAGGGCCACGGACAAAGAGGAATTCGCAAACGTTACTAATTTCTTGGAAGTTTTTTTCCTCTTTTGCTCACTTCCTGCGCCTCAACCTCAATTCGACTTGACTCCATTTTGGAATTTTCTTAATCCCAAACAGTTCGGAAAATCACCAACCCCATTCCAAGATCTCATGATCCCCGAAAACATCCCAATCCACTCCAAGGCATTCTCGGTTTATCCAGCCGCTTCGTGGCTGGCAGGGATCATTGCATGCATTTCCTTGGTTGGTTGCCGTCAACGGGCATACACCGAACTGTATGTCGAGAACATGGCAAGCGAAGTCCGAGTTCTTGAGGATCGCGTTTATGAATACGACGCAGCCTACCAATCGCTTGAACGTGAGAACGATGAACAACGACGTATCAACGCCACCCTAGAAGCGAAGCTCCGTGAATTAAAGGCCGAGCCGGAATCGATCCAGTCCTCGAATAGAAACAGCCTAAAAACTCCGCCCAAGATGCGAACGAAGCCAGAGCCCTATTCGCTACCTGGCGAATCCATCCTTGAAGACGTCGTCCCTCCCAACACAACGAAAAACAGCTCACCCTCGAAGATGGAATCGATCCTAGAGCTTTCGCCGGAGCCGGAAATCGTGGAAACGCCTCCCGAGGTCAGCAGAACTCCGGCTGCCCCACCAAGCCGAAGCCCATCTCCGAAACCGCTCGAACCTGCGTCCCCTCCACCCATGGAATTGCCTGCCCCCGCGGACGCGAACACGACGAAGAACCAAGTCGAAGAGGCACCCGTACTTCCCTTTCCTGACCCACAAGCTCTGGATCTCCGAAAGGGACGCAAGACCAAGACCCCTTCGATCGCAGACGATCAGCTTGTCGAACAGGTTGACATGCCGGCAATGATGTTTGCCGGCCGAGGCCCAGCTAAACCTTCGACCATTGCGATACCAGTTGGAACCTCCCAATCCAAAACACCCAGCTCGACTCTGATCACTCCCCCGTCACCTGAAATTCTTGCTCCCAACAATACAAACTCCGAGAACACCAGCAAGCCGCCAGCACTGCTTCCACCAGCCGCGAGCAATCTCCATGGAAACCCACAAGGTCGCGCTCAACAAGGAAAGATCCGAATGCCCGAGGGAAGCGCCGTTCAATGGGCGTCAGCGAATGTCCCCGTGGAGCCGACGAAGCAAGAAACAATCTTGGATGAAAAAATCGTAGACATCGCGTTTCACCCCACCATGTGTCGCGGACATAATTTTGATGCGAACCCCGGCGACGACGGTTTGTACTTGGTGGTTACCCCTCTGAATGAAGCAGGACAAGTGATTAACCAACTAGGTTCTCTGACCGTGATCGTCGAAGAGGATGGCCTTGAAACGAAGGATGGCAATTCCAACGAATCCCACGCTCGTATCGCTGGCTGGGAGATAACGAAAGAAGAGCTTCAGGAATCGCTGAACCCGATCGGATCGGCTCAGGGCTTTCACTTAAGCTTGCCATGGAAAGACGCTAGCCCCAAAGGACAGATCGTAACCGTATACCTCAAGTACGAACTGGACGACGGGCATGTCTTCGTCAATCAACGCAATATCCAGTTGCGGAAACCTTCCAAGGGACAGTCTGTTTGGTCGCCGCGGTAAAAAAAAGGCACGACGACCAAAAAGCTATCGCATTTCGCAATCTCTAGCCCAAAAACGTTTTACTTCGGTGAAACTACTTGCTGTTGGAAACAGCGTTGGCCCGAGCCGCCTCAAACTCATCGCCCGGCGTCCAAGTTTGCATGCCTGCTGTATTCGCTGCAATCCAGCCCACTTGGAAAAGAAGTTGCACATCTTCGACTGCACCTGACAAATCCCAGCTAGGGTCGTATTCGTCGGATCGTTGGTGGTAGTGTTTTTCGGTCCAAAGATCGAGCTGCTCTTTTCCCCAACCTTCCGGACGGTCCAAGAAAGCATGGCCTGTGTGAAGATAAACGCCTGGCACCCCCACCTTGGCAAGCGAGAATTGATCGCTGCGGTAGTAGTACCCCTTGCTGGGCTCCCGGTCTGGGACGACCACTCGATTCTGGTACTTGGCCATTCGCTCCACCAAAGAATCTAACGAGCTCTTACCGAATCCGATCACATTCACATCCTTGGTTCGTCCGAGGAAATTCAATCCATCAATATTGACCACCGCCGATTGCTTGCCGTTGGGCACTGGGGGATGCAAGGCATAGTATTTGGAGCCCAATAAACCTTGTTCTTCCGCCCCGACTGCCGCAAAAATCAGAGAACGTTTCGGGCGGATGCCACTCTCGCAGACAGCAGACGCAATGGATAACAACGCGGCTGTTCCCGAAGCATTGTCGATGGCTCCGTTGTAGATAATGTCGCCTCGAATGTCTCGATCCATCGCAAGCCCGATATGATCGTGGTGAGCCATGAACACAACACTCTCCTCGGCGAGGATCGGATCGCTTCCCGGCAAGACAGCGATTACGTTTGCCGTTTCCTTTTCCCGCACTTCACATTCGATCTTGGTCGTGAGGTAGATGCCAAGTGGGATTGGCCGAAAGTCCTTCGATTCGGCTTTCTTGCGGAGTTCGTCGAGATCGAAACCGGCTTGCTGGACCAGCCTGGAAGATGCATCATTGGTCATCCATGCTTTCATATCGATTCGGTTTGCATCCCCATCGCGCAATTCAAATTGCTCGCCCGTCCAAGATGTCTGAATCACGGTAAAGGGATAACCGGCCGACGGTGTCGTGTGAATAATGATTGCACCAGCAGCCTTTTGCCTAGCTGCACTTTCGTATTTGTAGTCCCATCTTCCATAGTAAAGCCTGCGCGTTCCTGCAAACATTTTAGGATCGCTCTCGGGATCATTGTTCATCATCAACAAAACCTTGCCGGACATGTCCATCCCCTTAAAATCGTCCCATTGGTATTCCGGGGCTTGTATCCCATAACCCACGAAGACGATTTCTGCTTGCTCCACTGCAATCTCCGAAGCTGGCTTACCAGCGACAGCAATAAAGTCATCGAAGTACTTGAAGTCCATGCCGCTAACCTGACTAGCGTTTCCTTTTTTAGAAAGACTCCATCCCTTGCTAGGCTTCGTGGTTAGGCCCAACATGGGAAACGTCTGCCGATACGACTGCAGCGATTTAAGAGGCTTCAGCCCTTGGCTTTGAAATTGAGTTTCCAAGTACAGCTGCGCAATCTCGTCCCCTTTGGAACCAGGACCGCGACCTTCGAGCAAGTCGTCCGCCAGAAACTTCATATGCGCATGTAGCTTTTGTTCATGGATCTTGCTTCCAATCGACAATCCGATATCCCAATCCGAAGGGGATGAAGTCTGTCCCAAAAGAACTGCAGGACCAATCAACGCATAGCAAATGATGAAAGCAGACAACACAGCCAAAGGGTGCCCGAGCGGGCGTGCAACACACGAGACGAAAGACCGGGAAAAAGGGAACCGGCGCGCAGTTAAAACCATGAAATCAACCTAATTGCGAGTGATTGTCTTACTGAAGTTCTAATTTCGATTTGCTCAGCTGGAAAGACTTGCTCTCTCCTTCTGCGAATACAATTCTGGCCATCCGCCGCAATCCCTTGCCCTCGACAGATCGGATGGTGCCTTGGCCATACGTCGCATGGATCACAAGACTCCCTTCTTGAAAACGATCGACAGGGATACCGTTGATCGTCGTCGCTGCAGCGATTTGAGCGGCAGTCTTTAGGCCTTCACCCGGCAACTGCTTGCTTAGCCGTGCAAGCTTCTTCGAGATCGCATCCAGTCCTTGCGGCGCGTCGTCATCGGGCGAAACCTCCTGTATTTCGCTAAAGTCCTGGAACACCACATCATCTGGATCGTTGGGACTCGATATCTCTTGAGAGACCTCCCATTCCTCTTCCTTGGAAGAAGATCGGGGCTTTGCTGCATCCGCTTTGATTCCTTTGGGTGCTACTATTTTATTTTTCTTTCCCTGATGAAGAAAGCTCTTTGCTTCCCATTCTTCTTCGAAAGAACCACCATGCTCTTCCGAGGAAAAATCATCGCCGAATCCATAGGAATCACTTTTGTCAACGATCTCCATCTCCGCACGAGGAAGCTCAAACAAAAAAGAGCTGGGGGACGACATCTTGGAATTGTTGAAGCCTCGAGTTCGAGCGGTACTCAATTGCAGTCGGTTCCTTGCTCGCGTGATTCCAACAAAGAACAGACGCCGCTCTTCTTCCAATTGCGAAGGATCGTACAACGACCGAATGTGAGGCAAAACCTCCTGTTCGACGGCGATGATAAAAACGTGGTCGAATTCCAAGCCTTTCGCCGAGTGAAGAGTCATCAAGGTCACTTTGCTATCCGCATCCACGATCCCGTCAACATCGCTCAGCAAAGTAACCTGTTCAAGAAATCGTTCGATAGCGTTGCCGTCGGTATCTTGCCGATCCACTTCTGCTGCGTCAGCAATCAGTTCGTTAATGTTGCCTTGAATACTTTCATCCGGTGCTTCGGACTTTTTGTTAGCCAAATACTTCACGTAGTCCGTTGTCTGAACGAGATGCTTGAGCAACATCGCCAGTGGTCCCGAAGACAGCTCGACAATCGATTCGTAGACCGACAGAAACTCACGTGCGCCTTTGGCGGCCTTATTGCTGAGCAATCCATGCTCAATGGCAGCTCGAAGCGCCACCAGCATAGGAATGTTTTTTGCTCTGGCGAGCTCGGTCACTTTGGCAATCGATTTGTCACCTAAACCACGGTTCGGCACGTTCACAACTCGCTCGAACGAAATGTCATCAGTCGGGTTGTGGACCAATCGAAGGTAGGCCAACAAGTCCTTAATTTCTTCGCGATGGTAAAATCGAAAGCCACCAATCAATTGGTAATTTAACTTGCGTCGAAGCAATGCTGCTTCCAACAATCGCGAATGCGCATTGGTTCGATACAGAATTGCAAATTCTTTGGGTTTCGCTCCGTTGATCACCGCCGTCGCAATCTGGTCCGCGATGTTGTCCGCCTCATCTCGCGCGGAGCTGTAGGTGTACCACCGGATCGGAGCTCCCGACTCACGCGATGGGATCAGGCGTTTCGCCTTGCGTCTGGAGTTGCAAGCGATCAAAGAGTCCGCTGCGGACAGTATCTGAGGCGTGCTACGGTAGTTTTGTTCTAGCCGTACCGTGACGACCATTGGGTAGTCGCGCTCAAAATTGAGAATGTTGGAGATGTCGGCCCCTCGCCAGCCATAAATTGACTGGTCGGGATCGCCGGTTACATTCAAATTGGGATACTCCACCGACATCGATCGAACGATCAAGTACTGAGCAAGGTTTGTATCCTGGTACTCATCGACCAAGATATAACGGTGCTTTGCATCCAGATCGCTTCGAAGCTCCGGATTGGATCGTAGGATTGAAGCGGTATGCATCAACAGATCGTCGAAATCGACTGCGTTGTTTTGAAGCAAAAGCTTTTGGTATTCCGGATAAATCTTGGAAAGTACTTTATGGTTGGCAGTTCCCGGATGTCCCTCCATCATTTCAGGGGTAATGACCCGATTCTTGAGCTCGCTAATGCCCTTGGTTATTTCGTTGAAATTCAAGTGAGTCATAGAAACCTGTGCGGCTTCAATCGCGTGCTGCATCGCCTTTTTCGCGTCGTCCATATCGAAGATGGAGAAGTTTTCAGCGATCCCTACCATACGGCCATAACGGCGCAGAAATCGAGCACAGTATCCATGAAACGTCCCCATCCAGACCGGAGCGTCTTCGCTGATGCGAGACAGTCTAGACTTCATCTCCTGGGCAGCTTTGTTAGTAAACGTTAGTGCCAAGATCGAATACGGCGAAATCCCCTGCTGAAGCAGGTAGGCGATTCGATGAGTCACCACGCGTGTTTTTCCGCTGCCCGGCCCTGCGAGAGTCAACAACGGACCATCGACATGAGTGACCGCCGCCAATTGAGCTGGGTTGAGGTTGTCTAAAATCTGAAATTCATCGACCGCCATAAGCGATGCTCCGTGCGTTGCAAAAACAGGGTCGTCGGACAACCAAAACCAAAGCCTAAGTATCGCTGATTGCCCCCCGATTTCATAGAGGCAACGAATGTCACGGCCCATTTCGCTTATAGGTTTAGCTCATGGTTCGCGTTGGACATTCAGGTGAAAGCCTGTCTAGCGAGACGCAACCACCTTGGCTCATTTTTTTCCGCGGCTACATTTTGTGTTTCTGTTGATGTGTGAACATTTCTTTGGGACCGAAATGAATAAAAGCGAAAAACCAGACGAGATCGCAGCACCCATCAAGTGGCACGGCGGCAAAACTTATCTTGCGGCCCGCATCATTGAGATGATGCCCGAGCACACGCACTACATCGAGCCTTATTTCGGCGGCGGGGCGGTCTTCTTTCGAAAACCTGATTCACTCATCGCGGGCCATTCGGAAGTCATCAATGACGTTTTTGGTGAGCTGGTTAACTTCTGGAAAATCTTGCAGTCGGACACGCATTTCATCGACTTCGAACGCCGAATGAACCTGACTCCGTTTGGAAAACCTGAATGGGAAGAATCGCTCAAACCGACCTCTGAGAATCCAGTCGATCGGGCATGTGCGTTTTTCATTCGGTATAGGCAATCGCGGCAGGGTCTCGGAAATGCTTTCGCGACCATGTCAAAGACACGAACGCGACGAGGCATGAACGAACAAGTTTCTTCTTGGCTTTCCGCCGTGGAAGGACTACCTGTTGCCCACGAGCGACTAAAGAGGGTTGTCATCTTCTGTGAAGATGCCGTCAAGCTGATCCGGCAAGAGGACGATCCAAAATCATTCTTCTATTGCGACCCACCCTACCTTACCGAAACCAGAAGCTCGAAAGATGCTTACTCCTTTGAAATGACCAACGACCAGCATTCGGAGCTATTGGAGTGCCTAGGCGGCCTCACCGGTAAGTTTCTTCTGAGCGGATATCCGAATTCGCTTTACGATGCCGCAGCGAACAAGTTCGGTTGGAACCGGGTTGACATCATGATCGACAACAAGGCAAGCTCGCTCAAGTCCAAGCCAAAGAAAACAGAATGCGTTTGGTCAAACTACTAACCCATCACGCTGAAACATAGCGGCAAGCCTGCTTTTTTTGAAGCAAGCGACCAACGAATACTGCAAGTCGTCATTTGCGTTGTGGTCCAATAAAAAACCCTGAGCTGATATGCCCAGGGTTTTCTTTTAATCAATCTGATTGGAATTCACTCACCGATCAGGGAGCGATTGGGCTTTGAACCGGGGCGCTGTTGTTGTCGTCTGACAGAGCCGCAATACCCGCAACTAAACCACCGATACCGGCGATGGCACCGAGGCCGCCGAATCCGCCGCCGCCGCTACCGCCACCACCAAATGATCCGCCGCCACCAAATCCGCCACCCATTCCTGGTGCACCCATTGGTGGTCCAGCAAAGAAAACTTCGTCTGCTGGTACTGGTTCTGTAGGTGGAACTGGTGGAGTTGTCCCGCTAGCATCACCCAACTCGAGGTTCAGCGAAGCTGCAGCCGCCATCCGATTCACAAATCGTTCGCCGTCTTTGTTTACCATGGCGAGCCCCGGAGCGATCGCACAAAAACCTGTTGCCGAAACCCCTTGGGAACCAGCAGCAACAAAACCATAACTTCCTGGCTTCAAATCGCGAATCACGAAAGAACCGTCGCTGGAAACTCGCAAACGACTAATTTCGATTCCGTCTTTGAAAACAAAAGCCGTCACGCCGCTCATGTCGATGTTGGTCATCGGCTTGCCGAGCTTTCCACGAATCGACCCGGATGCGTCCAAAGCGATTTGGTGTGAACCGGATTGCTTGCGAACAGCTTGCAAAGGATCCTGAGTAGGAATCGCATACAAAGTTGAAGAAGGAAGCGATTGCCCCTGGAGAACTTCGAAAACTCGACCGCCGTTGGTCGACATCAATCGGGCTTCCATGAAATTAGGCAGATGCTTGCCCGCAACGGAATCAAGAACCGTCAGTGAGTAAATTGCGATTCCACCGTTCATCTCTGCGATGAAAGAGTAGACGCCGGGGGTTACACCCTCGAGCAAAAATTCGCCGGCGATGTCTGTGTCGTCGGAAAAGACCACTTCGCCCGCTTGAATCAGGGAGACCCTTGCTCGTGGCATTGGAACCGCTTCCATGCCGACCAAGCTGACAACCGACCCGCGAACGTTTTTGAATTCGTCTGCTTGAACCCACTGTGTTACATAGGATTCGGACAAAGGTGTTGCGATCTCCGTGACCGCTGCCGAACTTGTTCCAACATTACCGCCAGCAGGAGGCAAATCATTGATTTGGGCATTCGAAACCGACACGCAGGATGCGGCGATGATGAACGAAAGAATGGTGCGTTTCATGATGATTTCCGTAGATATGATTTCGAGACTCCTTCTCATGATAATCGTTGCACTCGCTAAAGCAATCAAACTTTACCTCTCGCTGCCATTTTTTTCCAAGAAACTTTTGAGGCTATTGAAGCAATTCCTTAACAACCCAAGCATCAGCCCATCGCTCAAAAAAATGGGGCTTTCCTCCCGCCAGGGCATCTGGGTTCGATTTGGTCCTTTGGAGATAACCAACATGACCTCCATTCTGAGAAATGCGGAGCGAAGTGGAATTGGACAAAATTGCGTTTTCAAACATCCAAGCTGGGACGATTGGATCGTGCTGATCGATCAAGATGGTGGTTGGCACCTGGATTTGATCCAACCAAGCCGCTGAGGAGCCTGCGGCGTAATACTCTTCGGCATTACGGTAGCCTGCCATCGGTGCTGTTACGCTTTCGTCGAACTTGCGAATGGTTTCGAAGGACGCCTTTTTCATCTGCTGAGCCCACTGCGGCCAAATCGATGCTCGGAAAGCGGCCTGTTTCTTCAATGACCCCATGAAGTACTTGGCGTACAGTTGATGAACGCCACGTTCCATATGACTCGAGCAATCTGACAACCGAATAGGCGGCGCGACCGACACGGAGCGAACGATGGAAAGTTCGTTGGTTCCATCGCCAGAATCAATCCAAGGGTGCTTGGTAGCCAGCAAACGCAAAAGAATATTGGCCCCGAGCGATATCCCTGCGATTCGCCATTTTCGTATTTCCAATTTGTCGCGAAGCTCCAAAAGCATGCGCCAGACCTCTTCAAAACAAGCCCCATGCGGCGGAAGCGGAGTAAATCGCCCCGACGGACCAGCGCCAGGAAGGTCCGCCCGAAACACTCTTGCCCCATGATGCAGCAACTGTTCTGTCATCGAAGTCATGTAGGTTCCGGCATGGGAAGAGCCTAGACCATGAAGCAATAGTACGCCTTCCTCTGCGTAGGCCGAACTGGGGCGACTGGGGCGGTTCTCGTACACAAGACTGTACCCCAACCCTTCGGCCATCGGGATCTTGTGTTCGATGGGAGGTGGCAAAGCTGGTTTTGGTCTATAGAATCCTGTTAAGATGGTTTGAAGATGACCATTTCGGAGAAACCATGGCGGTTGAAATTCTTCGGGCTCAAGCATTCAAATTCATTCATTTCAGTCGTTTTTTGGCACCGTTGCGTGCTCTGTGATTCCCCATGACACTACTAGCCGTCGGCACCGTGGCTTTTGATACGATTGAAACCCCGACGTCGCGTCGCGATCGCATTCTGGGCGGAAGTGCGACCTTTTTCTCCATCGCCGCCAGCCTGTTCACCAACGTTCGATTGGTAGGCATGGTAGGAAAAGATTGGCCGGTTGCATACTCGGATTTGCTGGAGTCGCGAGGAATAGATCTTCAAGGACTGTTAGTTCACCCCTTTTTAGACACCTATTTTTGGCACGGAAGATATACCCAAGATTTACAGGATCGCGAAACCCTAGCTTTCGAAATGAATGGTTTTGATCAGTTCGATCCAGTCCTCCCGGACGGGTTTCGCGACAGCCGGGATGTCTTTTTGGGGGCCGCTTGCCCAGCGGTTCAACTTAAAACACTGGCACAATGCACCAAACCGAGATGGGTGGTTGCGGATACCGTAGACGCCTGGATTGAAACAACGCGAAATGATCTACAGACCTTGCTGAAGCAAATCGATTGCTTGTTGATCAACGACAGCGAAGTTCGGCAATTAAGTGGGATTCACAACCTGGTTGGGGCAGGGAAGTGGCTCCTTACCCAAGGCCCAAGCATGGTCATTATCAAAAAAGGGGAACACGGCAGCATTTTTTTAGACAAACAATCCGTGGTGCCATTCCCAGCGTTTCCGTGCGAGAATGTTGTCGATCCGACCGGCGCCGGGGATTCCTTCGCTGGCGGAATGATGGGATACTTAGCCAACCAGGAAAACATTGAACGCAATACAATTCTTCGGGCAATTCAGATTGGGACCATCGTGGCGAGTTTTACCCTGGAAGACTTTTCCATCGACGGCCTACTCCGAGTTTCCAACCTGGATGTCGAACAAAGGCTCCATGATTTCTCGAGGACTCTACCGTGAACACACCAACAAGCTCGAGCGATCTGCGAACCGAAAACCGAGCGGTATTGAGACTGGTCATTTATGTTTTTGGCGTCATCTTGGTCAGCAGTTTTCTGCTGGCACTGAACACCGGAATGTTTTTTGCTTTGTCGCAAGGGACCAAAAGCTTGTTGCCAAGCATGGACGGCATCTCGCAACTTATTCAGTTTGCGAACTACATCTGCCCTATTATTCTGCTGTACCTAGAATGGTACGCCTGGGACGTGATCAGCTCACGAAGGTTGCCTTCAAGGAACTCATGAGGTCAAAACAGAGCCCCATGAAACGCTTCCCGCGAAAGAAATTGCCAATCTCATCAAGAGTTTCTTTTCGAAGCGACGCTGGCTAGGATTCGATCGGGTCGGACTCAGCCTTCGAACGCACCTTGACCATGGTGACTTGATTCCCGGCTTCGTTGTAAATTGCTTCACTCATTAACTCACGCATCAGCATGACACCGCGACCGCGAGGCTTATCCACCAACTCATCCTCGGTGGGATCGGCAACATTGCGATGGTCAAATCCCTCACCTTCGTCCTGAATCATCATGGTTACCTTTTCGGGGGTAACCTGAAAAACGATATGGACTAATTTGCTTGGGTCACGCTTATTTCCATGTTCAATCGCATTGACAACAGCTTCCTCCACCGCCATCTGGATTCGAAAAAGATCCGCCCCTTCCCATCCGCACATACTGAGAGCATTCATTAAATCTTCGATCGCTGCATGTCCAACATCCAAATCGTTGGCTACACGCTGATCGAATTGCCAATGCTGAGAAGTAGGCATCATGTGCTCAACCCCCAAGTTGCTAAAGTTTGAATGCGGCGATTGCATCAGCTTCGGTTTTACGCAAATCGAAAACTCGGTCCAGTCGCGTAATAGTAAAAACTTCTTTGATTTCGGCACGCAAACCGCAGATTTTCAACCGGCCAGCTGCCGCTTTGACTTTGCTGTTTAGAGAAATAAGCTTATTAAGCGCGGCGCTGGACATAAATTCCACACCATCAAAATTGAGAAGGATCATGTTCCGCTTCTCCACGGTCACCAACGAGTTCAGCTCCTCACCGAGCTGCTCAATGCTGCCAGAATCCACAATTTTCTTGTCGACAAATCGAACGACACTAACGCC
Organism: Planctomycetaceae bacterium; assembly: GCA_027487485.1. GTDB lineage: Bacteria > Planctomycetota > Planctomycetia > Pirellulales > Pirellulaceae > JBKCUI01. The sequence goes on from JAIYDN010000008.1 coordinate 114,554, forward strand.
TGAACCATCATCAATCACACTGATACGTCTATGAGTCGACATGTTACTTCTCTGCTTTAGGTCAATATAGCTGTTTGGAATAGCAAGACAGATGCGGGGCAAATCAGGTAGGGCGATCAATCTTCCCCAAAAGCCTTAACGCTACCGCTCCGTCTAGCGCCCTAGATTAAACCAGACCTTGCAAACCGGCAATAAACCCTAGCTGGATTATTCGACTCGGATTGCAAATATTCTTTGGCGCAGCGATCGATCGCTATTTCTTGCCGGCTGCTGGATTTGGCAGTTTCAAATTGTTTGGCTTCTTGAAGGGGTAAGGAGAACTCGATTCGGAATCGGATAACGGTTCGGCCATCGAAATCCCCATCACTAGCGCCAAAAGGAAAGTGGTCGTGAAAAACATGGAATAATGAAGCAAGGACTGCCCTAGCTCAAGTTCCATGGAAAGCATGGAACCTAACGTACCAACAATAAACATAAGAACTACGAAAACTGCGAACTGAACTGCATCCACTTGAGCGAGCGACTTGTTTCCCAAATAGATTGCTAGGAACCAGTAAAGGCCCCAGCTGAAGGCAAATACAGCGGCGCATGCTCCAACCCGCGAAAGCCTCTCTTTCCCCGAGTATTCTGCCAGCTCATCGTCATGAAAAAAGGTATAGCCGATCCATGCTAAAGGAAACGCCAACACGAGAACTCCAAGGGATGGAATCCACGATGGAATTTCAGAAAAGCTAAACCGAGCGTAAATCGCGAAGCCGATCGAAAAGAGCGATATGACACCAGCCACAATCAGCTCGGTCTTCGACAGCTTGAATTCCGCTCGCTTGAGCGGCTTCAGAACCGCAACACCCTTGGTGTCCTTCGGCCCCGCCGTTTCGGGAGCGTGAATGACGACTTCCTGAGACTTATCAGGAACCACCAATTGCTTTTTGCACTTGGGGCAAGGACCAGTTTTGCCCGCGTATTTATCGCTGACAGTGAACCGCGTTAGACATCCAGGGCAAGTGACTGGGATTGGCATAGAGTTCGTTGAAAATGACTTGGGAGATTCGCGGTAGCGCTTTACGTTTAGGACTAGGCCTATAGTTAAACAGCCCAAGGCATTGGATGCAAGCAGTCGTGCCAAGACTCAAGTGAATTACTTGGTTTTGACCTTAGCGCCCGCTTTTCCTGGCCAAAAATTAAGCCAATTGTTTGCAATCCCTTTGTCGACTGCGGTTTTCTCACCGCTCTCACTTTGAACGATTTCAGCACCATTCAGCAAGTCAGTCAGCTGTTGGACGGCCAGAGTTATCGCTGCTTTCGGAGCTTGTTCGATCAAAGGCTGCCCATTGTTTCGCATTTCCACCATGGTGCGATAATCGTTAGGAATTTGAAAGAAAACTTCCCTACCGATCGTTTCTTTCGCCTTCTTAAGGCTGATCTGCCCACTCTCAAGTCCTACACGATTGACGACAACCTTTACCTTTTCACGAATGGACTCCATTTGTTGAAGGCTCATCAATAGTCGCACCATGTTTCGCAAGCAGGGCAAATCCAACTGAACGATCAAAACGATCTCGTTGGAAAGCTCAAGCGCGGTCAGATCCACTTGGGAAAAGGACTTGGACAAATCGATGACAACATGTGAAAAAGAAGCACGCAGCAACCCTATTACTTTGCGTAAGCTATCAGGGGTGATCAAATCCAAGTCTTGTAGCTGAACCGGCCGGGGTAACAAATACAGACCGGACGAATGTTTCGTCAATGATTTACGCAGCAAATGGAAGTCAAGTCTCGAGACATTCTCGGTAACGTCCACTAGGCTGTAATCAGGAATCGAGTCTAGGAAAACATCCGCATCCCCCAAAGCCAAATCAAGATCCACGAGCGCGACGGAGTTCTCTGCATTGGAGGCAAGGTTGCAGCCGATGTTCACCGCAACCGACGTGCAACCCACGCCACCTGTGGCACCGGCAATAGCAATCATCTTACATCCACGAGTCTTGCCGTCGCTTCCGCCGAATTTCGCCTGAAGAGTACGCTCCAAGGCGCCGTGTAGCTCTTCGACCTCGACGGGCATTGGCAAAAATTCTTTAGCGCCCGCTCGGATGGTCTTTAATATTAACTGCCCCTCGGTGCTCTTGGATAACGCAAGGATGGAGCATTCCGGCGATTGGTGCCGAAGTTTTTCCATCAGTACTAGCGCCCGATCCACTCCGCCGTCCATCGATATAATGGCGGCATCCGGTTTCGATTGCTCTACGACATCCGAAAAGAATTCATAGCGAGAACATTCCGCATCGAGCCACACCACGTCCATACCAAGAAGCATGGATTTGAGCCCCTCTCGGGATTGATCATTAGGGTCGACGATTGCTAATCTAAGTACGTTGCTCATTTGGTTTCAATTCGGTCGGTTCTGAGACTTGTCGAAGATGGTGCCGCATTAGGAAGAAACAACTTGTAAGTTATCTCCTCACTGGATTAGGACGAGTACTTTCGTTACGTAAGGCAGTGGACGCGTTGGCTGAATAAGGTTTTTCTTGCCCATTTCCCATCGTCGGAAGTGGGGTGCTGGTTTGGCTTGGAGCGCCCGTGGGCGAGTACGCTTGACTGTAATACTCAGGCGTCGATTCAACAGTTGGTGCACACGCCTCTTCATTAGGACCGCACGTGGCTGGCACTTCGATGTACCCCTTGAGATACAGTTCTTTATCGAGTGGACTGGCGCTGTTAAAGCCAGGCCCACCAACCGGAACTTCATTGCAATCCATCGGGCTCGCAAAATTAGGAGTCACCAAAATGAGAAGCTCCACCTCGTTTTGTACTTCGCGATTGCTTCGGAAAACCGCCCCCAAGTAGGGAAGATCAGCAAGGCCTGGGATACCAACTGATTGACTTTCCGTTCTAACTTGCAACAGACCAGCTAAAGCCAACGTCTGTCCCGCTTTCAGCTCCACCGCTGTGTCGACGAAACGGCTGCGAATACCTGGAACACTGGTACCATTGATCAACACGCTTCTACCTGGATCAATCTCGCTAATCGTTGGCCTGACTTCCAACCATATACGGCTGTCGCCACGAACCTTAGCAACGAAATCGAGACGCGTTCCAAACTCACGGAACTCAATCGCGACTTGGCCAAGCCCTGCAGGCACAAGAATTGGAAATTCACCACCCGAGTTGAAACTGGCCGGCCGCCCGTCGATAGCTACAACGGTCGGATCCGCCATCACCTTGGCCAAATTGTTTTGTCGCAGCAAACGCAACAAGCCGAAGAATTGATTGCCGTTGTCGACAATTCCAAACTTCAACGTTTCACTCCCTGCGCTTGTTAAATTGGGGACCGCTCCTGTGCCTCCAATTCCGCTCACAGAACTGGAAACAAAGTCGTTTCCGAAGCCGAGGCTCCAGTCGATTCCGCACTCTCGTAACTTGGTGCGGGAGACTTCCATTACCTGCGTCTGAAGCATGATGGTATGAACACCAATCACCTCAATACGATTGATGACGGTAGGGTAATACTGCTCGGCAATGGTAACCGCTTGAGCGACGTGATCATCCGAAGTAACTTGCCCCGAGATGATGACTGCTTGCTGAATTGGTCGGACCTGAAGCGTCGCTGTCGGAAATTCTTGAGATAGAATTGCTTGCAACTCTCTCGCATCCCCAGTCACTACGACCTGCACGTTATAGACGGTTCCATCCTCCCCTTTCAGGTCGATTTGGGACACGCCGGTCGCGATGGCGGAGACTAAAACTTCGTTCTTTCCCGTTGCTTGCACTTGAATTGCAGCATCGTTTTGAACTGTCGCAAGCGGGATTGGCTGCGGGAAGGTCAAGTACTGTGAAGTGGTTACCACCATTTGGAGCGATTGCTGCTCTTTGGTGATGGCTAGCCTACCGTTAGGTATCAATAATTCGTCGGCTGCCGTTGACTCTGAACTCCAAGCCGAGAGGCTTAGAATAGATGCCACTAGCGCCGCTGCAAAGTTCTTCCGTTTAAAACCCATCTCAATTCACTTCCCTGTGAACATTCGGCGGACAATGTGCGACCCGGCGGGCCGTACTTCGCTTTATTGATTGGAAGATATGTCGTCCCTGACAGCTCCCGTACAATTTGAGTCGTCGAAGGCTTTGTTAAAAACGCGCGACGACTCGATCGTTGTATTCGGCATTACTACTACCGAAAGATTACTTGCCACTGGGGTAGGTTGCCTTAAAGCCCCCAGATTGCCAAACCCCGGCATTCGGATCCCACGTCAAGTCTGGCTGCGGGGCTGTGTCGAGATCCGCCGAAGGGGGGGAACCGGTGCTAAGGGGTGACTTGGAATTTGTGCCCGTGGCTGAGTTCGCCTTCAACGGAGAACTGTATGGCGAATAGCCCGCCCCAGGATTGCCTTCCATTGATGGCGAACCATCGAAATCAGTATCCGCACTTTTTTGGACTACCATTTGGCCGTCTACCATCTTATATCGCGTGGACTTCGTCGCCGAGACAATTGTCATCTCATGGGAGTCTGTACTTGCTTTGCGTCCCGTGGGTAGGTGAACGGACTCAGCAATGGGCAAATTGACATTCACTTCCGATGTTTCAGATTGCTTGAGCCATTCCATGAACTCTTCGCCATTATCCTCGCGAGCGGGCGTACTGCTGGCTTGTTGTGGAGGGCAAAGTGCCAATCTCAACTTACCCAAGTTAGCAGCCGTATCCAAAACGATATACTGAGAGTCCTTCACAAGGAGCTGGATGGTGCTCGGTTTTTTCTGCGATGTCGCTTCCATGTCAACGACCGCAACCCCATCAATCATGACAACCTCAAGGTTCTCAATGACTTTAACGCTCTTGGCTGACTGAGTTCGACCATTCGTGGCAAAATATCCGAAAACATCCACTCGATCGCCTGGGCCGATATAGCCGCTGCCACCCGATTCGTCTTTCACTGGAATATCAAAAATCCTGAATCCAACAGGTACGCTGAACTCTTTTCCCTTGGCAGAAAGCTTCGCTTCAAGGAACGGTTCACCAACATAAAGTCGTTGCTTCAAGAACTTATTCTCGACCATTTTGGGATCGGAAATAGCACCCAATGGAACACGATCCGCTGGCCATTGCTCCACGCGAAAACCATCCATGGGAACCTTCAGTGCAGCCGATAAATCCTTGGAAGCAACCAAAATGCTAACCGTCTGTACTTCCTGACGATCATTCTGATTGAGCACAACTTGACTTACGGCAACGGATGCAACAACACCACATCCCAAAGCAACGACGAGAAGCAGGACCGACTTAGATCTCATGACAGGACACCTTGAAGGGAGAATGAGTATTGCCACCACTTCGGTGCGACAATACGTAGGCGTCCATGCCCGTGGAATCTTTGCAGACGAACTCAAGTCAGTCTGCATTTACGTACAACTCTGTCATTCGACATCACAGCAGGACGGAATTAAACGAATTCCTACTGTCCCAAAAATGCAACCTGACCGGCGTCTTAGGAAAAATCCGCATCACGAGACTTGCCCCAACATCCGTCCCAGGGCGGCACTCGTTTTAGAACCTTTGTTTCGACCGTTAAGCTGGTTTAATTTTGCGCACCAATGGTGCTCGTAATCCATTGCCAGCATGATTCAATAAATTCAATTTGGCCTGCGGACGCTATGCGGGATTTGGTTTCCCTGTTAAAAACGGGCCAGAACCCACGAGGATTCAGGAAGACACTTTTTCCTGGTCAAGTGTCCCGATTGGAAGATACGACATTCATATTTAGATTTTAGAGTTCATGAAACCACAAAAACCAACCTCATTCTTGTATTCACGCCATTACCTTTCCAACCCGATGGTTTTGCTTTTGGTTGGCCTTTTGTACGGTAGCTCGACCTGGAATGTTTCGTCCTCTCTTCTTGCGGCGGACGATGAAAACACTCCAAGCAAAACCAGCTCTTCAGCCAAGGAAAAACCCATTGCGGAAATTCCAAAGCTACAACCTGCTTCCGCGGAAGCCTCAGCAGCGATTGGATCCTTTAAAAAACCTGATGGGATGACTTGTGAGCTTTTCGCGGCAGAGCCCATGCTTGGCAACCCAGTTGCCTTTGCTTTTGACAATCAAGGACGGATCATCGTTTGCGAGTCGTATCGGCAGAACAACGGCGTGACCGACAATCGCGGACATGATGAAGCATGGCTTACGGCGGATTTGGCTGCAATGACGGTCGCGGATCGAATCCGGTACCACCGCGAATTGCTCGGGGATAAAGCTCGAGAATACGAAACTCAAGATGACTTACTCCGGCTACTTGTCGATACCGATGGAGACTTCGTCGCTGACAAGGCAACCGTCTTCGCCTCTGGCTTCAATTCGATCGAAGAAGGAACGGGCGCCGGAGCACTCATCCGCAACAACACTGTTTATTACACCAACATTCCTAAACTATGGGCTTTGGTGGATAAGAACGAAGATGGCGTCGCGGATGATCGTGTTGTGCTCTCCGATGGTTATGGTGTCCGAGTTGCTTTTCGTGGCCATGATATGCACGGCTTGATTCTTGGGCCGGATGGACGACTCTATTTTTCTATCGGAGACCGCGGATACCACATCGAAACTCCCGACGGCATATTGGCTGATCCCGAAAGTGGGGCGGTCTTTCGTTGCGAGTTGGATGGTTCAAAGCTGGAAGTGTTCGCAACCGGTCTTCGCAATCCACAAGAACTGGCCTTTGACGATTTTGGAAATTTGTTCACCGGCGATAATAACTCCGATTCGGGCGACAAAGCCCGTTGGGTGAATGTGGTTCGTGGCGGAGACTCGGGCTGGCGAATGATGTACCAGTACATCTCTGATCGGGGCCCCTTTAATCGCGAGAAGATTTGGTTCCCATTCAACGATGCGACTCCGGCATACACGGTCCCACCGATTGCTAACGTCAGCGATGGGCCTTCGGGTTTAACTTGCTATCCCGGCACTGGTTTAACAGCTCCTGACGATGAACCGAATCGATTTAAAAACGCTTTCTTTCTGGTCGACTTTCGCGGCCAAGCTTCCAACAGCGGTATCCGGATGATCAAGGTAAAGCCAAACGGAGCTTTCTTTGAACTCGAAACGAATGAAGAGTTTATCTGGAACATCCTTGGAACGGATGCCGACTTTTCGCCAGATGGTGGACTCTATGTGAGCGATTGGGTGAACGGATGGAACGGGGAGAACAAAGGAAGACTCTATCGTTTCGCGGACACTCGAGCTCAAGCCTCGCAAGACGTCAAAGCGACCAAGGCCATCTTGAATGCAGGGGTCAAGAATTTAAGCCCCAACCAATTGGGTGAACTTCTGGGACATATAGACCGTCGAGTGCGATTGGAAGCGCAATGGGAGCTGGCCTCGCGTCAAGAACGCACCATCCTGATCGAAGCCTCCAAGCCTTCGACGCCGTCCATGCTGAAGCGACTCCATGCAGTTTGGGGATTAGGTCAAATCCTTCGAGGCAATAATAACGATTCCACTTCCGTTAATGCAATCAAAGTCTGCTTCAACGATTCGGATCCGTGGGTCGTTGCCCGGGCAATTGAAATGGCCGCCGACGCAGGACTGAAAACTCTGGCCTCCGATTTGGTGACCTTGGCGTCGCACGAATCAAGCATCGTCAAAGCTGCAAGCTGCATGGCGTTAGGCAAACTGCAATTGGATGTTGGCCTGACTGACATCGTGAAGGTGCTGGCCGATAACAATAACCAAGATCCAATCTTGCGTCATGCCGGCATCATGGGACTTGTCGGTGTTCAGGATTCCGCAAAACTGCAGTCACTAAAAACCAACTCCAGCGAAGCGGTTCGTTTAGCCGCCGTCGTTGCTCTTCGAAAGCAAGCCAATCCAATCATCGCCGAGTTTTTAGGTGACGCTTCCACTTCAGTCATTAAGGAAGCAGTCCGAGCCATCCACGACGTTCCAAAGCTACATGTTCAGCTCGCTTCGGTGGCTGACCTGCCGTTGGCAAGCAATGCAGAGGATGCAGTGGTTCACCGAGTCTTAAACGCGGGCTTCCGACTTGGTCGAAAGCAAGATGCCATCAAGCTTGCCAATTTTGCCGCAAGCTCCGGCGGCAGCGAAGCCATGCGATTGGAAGCTTTAGAAATGCTCGCCTCGTGGAGCAAGCCTGGACTTCGCGATCGAGTCATGAATCGCCATCTTCCACTAGCAGACCGAGATGGTGATATCGCGACCCAAGCGATCCGAGACCGAATTGAACTGCTTTCCGCTGCACCTGCCAAAATCCGAGACAAGTTTCTTGAGATCGGCGCGTCGATGGGCATCACGGAGATCTCTCAATTGCTTCAAACAACAGCCAAAGATTCCAAAGCACCCGGGGCTAGGCGAGCTGCGGCCATTCGAGCGCTAGCAGGCCTCGAACCCAAAGCGATTCCTGAATTGATCGCTATGGCGATTCAGGATTCGGATGCCGATGTGCGAATCGCTGGACTTGGATTGCAAGTGGTCGCTTCCCCCGAAAAGGCAATTTCCAACTTAGCGAAATCGATCGAGTCGACGACTCCGCGCGAACGCCAATTTGCATGGGACCAATTGGGCACACTCCAACTGCCTCAAGCGAAACGACTATTATCCCAAGGGGCCATAGCTTACTTGGATGGCACCCTTCCAAGCGACTGCCGATTGAACGTTGCAGAAAGTGTTGCTGGGAAATTGCAAGGAGATGTGCTAAAGCGATGGGAGGAGAACACAGCCAAGAAAGAGGCGGCTCGCGAACAGACTCCGCAAGAATACTATGTCGATAGCACCGACGGCGGAGATGTCAATCGAGGTCGCAACTTGTTCTTCACACGTAGCAACCTGTCGTGTGTTCGCTGTCACAAGGTCGGTCAAATCGGCGGCGAAGTTGGGCCAGCTCTTGGTTCACTGGGCACTCAGAAAAGTCGAGCGTATTTGTTAGAAGCCATCGTCGCCCCCAACACCACCATTGCGCAAGGATTCGAAACCGCTGTGATTTTGGATACCGAGGGCAACACGGTTTCTGGAATCATCAAGTCCGAAGATGACGAACAAATTGTCCTGATGGACGCCCAAGGCGCCCTCGTGACCATCGAAAAAGAATCGATCGAGGCCCGACGCAAAGGATCGTCCTCCATGCCCGCAGATTTGATGAAGTATTTGAATCAACGTGAATTGCGAGACCTGGTTGCTTATCTAGCATCGTTAGACGGAAGCCCCGAGGCCACGGTCGGACTCGATTCCGCCCAATCCGGCCATCAAGTTGAATAGGCATAGGCAGTAACAAGTCGCCGTAGGCCGTAACAAGTCGCTCTGGACGCAGTTACGGCATTGCCCTTCAGATGGCTCGAAGTCGGTTGATGACTCGTGCGTTCAACTACCGAAAACACCGAACACACGGAAAGGGAGCCGAGCCTTTCTTACGTCCTGAATTCAGTGTGTTCCGTGTGTTCCGTGGTTCAATAATCGGTTCTTGAATCATCTTTTCAACCACCGAAAA